>WRIU01000019.1 GCA_009782565.1 Betaproteobacteria bacterium | reverse complement strand
ACCCCTCCTCGGAGGGGAATAAACCCCGCACTAAATTCCCCTCCTTGGAGGGGTGCCCCGAAGGGGCGGGGTGGTCGCGTGACTCAAATTCAGCGGTAGACGAGTACCGGCGTTTTGCTGTGGGTCAGCACCCTTTGCGTTTCACTGCCCAGAAGCAGGCTGGCGATGCCCCGGCGACCGTGAGAAGCCATGAAAATCAGGTCGCAGTCATGACGATTCGCAGCGGAAATGATGGCCTCATAGGGCGTTTCGCTAACCTGCGTGTCCGTGTCGGCGGCCACCCCTGCTGCTTCGGCTTCTGCCTTGGCGCGATCCAGGATGCGCTGGGCTTCCTGTTCTGCGGATTGGGCAAATTGCTCCGGGGTCGTCGGGTCGATCAGGGCGCCTTCACCGTAGATGGGCATTGGAAAATCAGGTTGCGAATAGAAAAAGGTCAATTGCGCGCCGATTTCCCTGGCAAAGGCGATGGAACGGGTCACGGCTGTGTCGGAGAGCGGTGATCCGTCTGTGGGTACGAGTACATGTTTGAACATCGTGCGACCCTCCTCCCTGTCTGCGATACCTGATTATAGTAAGAGTTGCCTCATTTTCGTATCCGGATTGCTGTCCAGTTATTTGCATGACCCAAGGAAATAGGTCACGAGCAGGCTGGGTTGGAGACATTTCCCCCAGTTGGATGGCGTTACCATGACCCACGGGGATTTTGTGCCATTTGCCGGAGTTTGGCGCGAAGACTGGAAGAGAGGAGACTTTGCATGACAAAAGGAAATGAGGTTGGGGTGGGGCGGCAAGCACGGGGCAGAAGCGCGCGCCGTCCGGGAAACTTTAATTTCGACCCTGGGCAGGTCATCAGAAAAAGCATCCGCGGGCTGCATGAAGGAGTCGAAGGAAGCATTGACCCGATGGGCATGAGCGCGCCCATCGTGCATGCACAATTGGCCTGGCTGGCACATCCCCAGGAACTTGGGAAACGTTGCGTCAGCCTTTCCAGCGATTTATGGAAGTTGCAGCTTCATACGCTGCACCGGATGTTCGGGCTTGCCAGCAATGACCCCATCCTTCCGCATCCGGACGATCTTCGGTTTGCTGACCCCGTGTGGACAGAATCAGCTTCGTGGGATTTGGTCAAGGAATGGTATCTGGCTTTTACCCACAACATGCAGGACATGTTGTACGACACGCCGGGTTTGAGCGGGAAGGATCGCCGCCGGGCCGCGTTCTGGTGGCGCAAATGGCTCAACGCGGTGGCGCCCACCAACTTCCTCCTCACAAACCCGACGGCCATCCGCAAGATGATAGATACCCGTGGGGAGAGCCTCTACAAAGGGTTTCAGAATTTCATTGCCGATATGCGCGCGGGTATGGTGCGAATGACGAACCCCGACGATTTTCATGTAGGGGAGAATCTTGCGACGACGCCGGGCGCGGTCATTTTTCGTAACCGCCTGCTCGAAGTCATCCATTACGCGCCGACCCAGCCCAAGGTTCACGCGGAACCGGTAGTGATCATTACGCCGTGGATCAACAAGTTCTACGTCCTCGATCTCGTGCCCAAGAAGAGCATGATCCGTTATCTGCTCGATCAAGGGCTGGATGTGTTCATCACGAGTTGGAAGAACCCGGATGAATCGATGCACGATTGTTCTTTCGATGATTATCTGACCGAGGGGGTGCAGGCCATCGTCGATGTGGCGCTCAAGTTTACAGGGGCGGAAAAGGTTCACGCGGCAGGGTATTGCATCGGTGGGACCGCGCTTTCGATCTACATGGCCTGGGCCAACAAGCACTATGGCAAGGACGCGGTTCCAGTGGCCGACTGGACGCTCTTTACGACCCTGGTCGATTTCAATAAGCCGGGCGACATCGAGGTTTTCATCGACGAGGCCAGTATCCGCTTCATGACCGAGAGCATGGACAGGAAGGGTTATCTCGAAGGTAAGCAGATGGCTTCCGCCTTCCGCCTGTTGCGTTCCAACAGCCTGATCTGGACGTATGTCGTGCATGGCTGGCTGTACGGCGAGACGCCCGCACCGTTCGATGTGCTGTACTGGAACATGGATACGACGCGCATGCCATATAAGATGCATTCATGGTATCTGCGTGAGCTGTACCTGCATAACCGGCTGATTCACAGCGATGCCTTGATGATCGCCGGGGAACCGATCAGCTTGGGGCGTATCGTTCAGCCCCTCTATGCGGTTTCCGCTATCGACGACCATATCGCGCCGTGGGCGCAGACCTACCGGATCAACAATTTCGTCGTTGGCCCGAAACGTTTCGTGCTGTCGAGTTCCGGGCATATCCTCGCCATCGTCAACCCGGTGGTGACTCCGCCTAAGCGTCATTTTTGGGTCAACGATGTACAACACCGTTCCGAGACGGCCGAATACTGGAGGACGCACGCGATTGCCGGTGAAGGGAGCTGGTGGACGGACTGGATGGCGTGGCTCAAGCCGCGCGCTGGAAAGCTGGTAGACGCGAGGCCCGCAGACAACAAGCAATTTCCGCAGCTTGCGCCCGCGCCGGGAACCTACGTGGTTGAGCCTTGAGAGAATGAGGCCGGATCGCGGTTCGGCAGAAATAGAGAAAACGCCTGACCGGTGACGAATCGGTCAGGCGTTTTCTCTGTAGTTAGCGCGTACCGGCCTGGTGCTGAACCAGTTTTTTAAGCCCCTCGCCATCGAGTATGCGGATGTGCTTTTGCTGCACGGCAATCAGCCCTTCTTCCTGAAAATGGGAGAAGGCGCGCGAGACGGTTTCCAATTTGAGTCCCAAGTAGGAGCCGATTTCTTCGCGGGTCATTCGCAGGTGGAACTCTGTCGGCGAGAAACCGCGCGCGGTAAAACGTTGCGACATGTTGAGCAGGAAGGCCGCCAGCCGCTCTTCGGCACGCATCGAGCCAAGCAACATCATCACGCTGTGATCGCGCACGATTTCGCAACTCATGACCTTGTGAAATTGATGCTGCAACCCCTCGATGACGCGGGCAAGTTCTTCAAGTTTTGGATAGGAGATCACGCAGACTTCGCTATCTTCGAGGGCGATAACGTTGCATGAATGCAGGCCGGTACCGATGCCGTCGAGGCCAAGTATTTCGCCGGTCATCTGAAAACCCGTGACTTGCTCGCGCCCGTCTTCGAGCAGGACATCCGACTTGAACGAGCCGGTACGGATGGCGTAGATGGCCTCAAATGGGTCGCCGGTGCGATAGAGCGGCTGCTGGCGTTTGACTTTGCGCTGTGCAGCGACCAGTTCATCGAGCCGGACAATGTCTGAATCGCTGATTCCGAAAGGGAGGCACAACTCGAAGAGGTTGCACTGAGAGCAGGCTTTTTTTAGTCCTGTGGGCGTAACGGGCGCAGGTGCCTTCATTTGACAGTAAACTGACTCGCTGGGGATCATTTTCGTTATAAGGGGGATTGATTCACATCAACCTTGTGATGATAACCTTCCAACATCATTAAGAATCTCTGAGCGGCACATCCATGACCCACGATCTAGTTTTCAACCCTGAATTGATTCGCCGGTTCGACATCAACGGACCCAGGTACACATCGTATCCTACGGCAGACCGTTTCATCGAAACGTTTGACGCGCGCGCATTGTCCGCTTGGCTAGGCAAGCGGACAACGGGCGGAGCGAGCAAACCTCTCTCATTATACTTCCACATCCCGTTCTGTAACACGATCTGCTACTACTGCGCCTGTAACAAGATCATCACCAAGGATCACAGCCTGTCCGCGAAGTATCTGGATTACGTGGATCGTGAGATGGGGCTTCAGGCCGCTTCGCTCGGCGAGGCGCGCCAGGCGACGCAGCTTCATCTGGGGGGCGGGACGCCGACCTTTCTTTCCCACGAGGAACTGCGTCAGTTGATGGCCTCGGTGCGCGCGCATTTTGAGCTTGTGCCCAATGGCGAATATTCGATCGAGGTCGACCCGCGCAAGGTCGATTTCGAGACCGTCGAGTTGCTTGCCAAGCTGGGTTTCAACCGGATGAGCGTTGGGGTACAGGACTTTACCGAAGAGGTGCAGGTCGCCACCAACCGCGTACAGAGCTTCGACGAAACCCAGGTGGTGATGGAGGCCGCGCGGACAACGGGTTTTAGCTCGATCAGCATGGATTTGATTTACGGTCTGCCCAAACAGAACGTCGCAAGCTATGACCGCACCCTTGAACGGGTGCTCGAACTCTCGCCTGACCGGATTTCGCTTTACAGCTACGCGCATTTGCCGGGGCTTTTCATGCCGCAGAGGCGCATCGTGGAAGGCGAATTGCCGACGGCGGATGTCAAGCTGCAAATCCTGCAACTGGCGATTCGCCGCCTGACGGAAGCCGGTTATGTCTATATCGGCATGGATCACTTCGCCAGACCGGACGATGAACTGGCCGTGGCACAGCGCCAGGGGCGGCTGCACCGTAATTTTCAGGGCTATTCGACTCATGCCGAGTGCGACATGCTGGCTTTCGGGGTGTCTTCCATCGCCAAGGTCGGCCCCGTGTATGCACAGAACCACAAGACGCTTGAGACGTATTACGAGGCGCTCGACCGCAATGAGTTGCCCGTGTTGCGCGGCATCGAACTGACCGCCGATGACCTGCTGCGGCGCTCGATCATCCAGGCCTTGATGTGTCATTTCTCGCTTTCCATCGAAGCGATTCAGACCGCGCACAACATTAATTTCAAGGAATATTTCGCGGAAGAACTGGCCGGTCTCAAAGAGATGGAAGCCGCCGAGATGGTCAGGGTGGAGGATGAGTCGATCACTGTATTGCCGGCGGGGCGCTTGCTGGTACGCGCGGTTGCGATGGTGTTCGATCGCTACCTTCGTGCGGATCGTGAACGCAAACGCTACTCCCGCGTGATCTGACGTTGTCGAGTCTCATGCCAGAAGCGGGTCATCTTGCTGTTTTTCTGTTCGGCCTGGCCGGTGGCGTACATTGTGTTTCGATGTGCGGCGGCATCGTCGGCGCGCTTTCCATGCAGGTAGAGCAGCCGCTCGTCCGCGCATCATCCTGGCGAACCGGGCGATGGTCTCTGCACTTGGCGTTCAGCCTTGGCCGCATTTTTTCCTATACCGTCGTGGGCAGCCTGCTGGGCGCGTTGGGTTCCGTGGGCATGCTCTACGATGGAGTGCTGCCGGTGCAGATCACGCTTTATGTGTTTGCCAATCTGATGCTGGTCGCGATGGGGCTGTATCTGGCCGGAGTGACCCGCTTTCTCGCGCCTCTGGAACGGGGAGGGCAAGTGCTCTGGCGTTTCATCCAGCCCGCGACCAGCCGTTTCCTGCCGGTGCGCTCGATGGCTCAAGCCTTGCCGCTCGGCATGTTGTGGGGGTTCTTGCCCTGCGGGATGGTGTATGGCGTGCTGGCTCTCGCGCTCATGACCGGCTCCGCCTGGCGCGGCGCGGGTTTGATGCTGGCGTTCGGGCTTGGCACTTTGCCCAATCTGTTATTGGCCGGGTTGGTGCTCGGACGCTTCCGCGATTTCACCCGCAATAGCAAAGTGCGTTTGCTTGCTGGTTTGCTCGTGCTTGGCTTTGGCGTGTTCGGGTTGATTCGTGCGCCCGCCCTGGGTGGCAAGCTGTGGAGCGGGTTGGTGTGCACCTGAATCCATTAAAGGCTTGAATATGACGCAGAAATCTCCCGCCCGGGAAACGCTCGAACTCGCCATTACCGGCATGACCTGTGCGGCTTGTTCGGCGCGACTTGAAAAAGTGCTTAACCGCTTGCCGGAAGTGGAGGCCGTGGTCAACCTCGCTTCCGAGCGCGCCATCCTGCGTTTTGCGTCCGGTGCGTTAACGCTGGAGGCCGCATGCGCGGCGGTGAAGAAGGCCGGTTTTGGCGCGAGCGTCGCGCAATCGTTCAACCGTGAACAGGAGCGGGCGTGCAAGCGCGACGAATGGCGGGCGAGCCTCAAACTCTTCTGGTTTGCCGCCGCGCTGACGCTGCCGCTTGCGGTTCAAATGTTGGCAATGTTCGGCCTCTGGCCGGGTGGCTCGCATGAGATCGTGCCCCGCTGGCTGCAATGCGCGCTGGCTACGCCTGTGCAATTCTGGGTCGGGGCACGGTTTTATCGCGGCGCGTGGAACGCGCTGCGCGGCGGCGGGGCCAATATGGATGTGCTGGTCGCCCTCGGTACTTCGATGGCTTGGGCTTACAGCACGGTAGTCACGTTGGCGGGTTGGCACGAACAACACGTCTATTTTGAAGCCTCGGCGATGGTCATCACCCTCGTAATGCTCGGCAAATTGCTTGAGGCGCGCGCGAAAAACCGGACTTCCGAAGCCCTCGATGCCCTGTTGCGGCTGCAACCTAAGCGGGCGTGGGTCGAACAGGACGGGCAACTCGTCGAAATCGACGTAGACGCGCTGCAACCTGGGAGGGTTTTCGTGCTTCGCCCAGGGGACGCCGTACCGGTCGACGGTGTCATTCTCGAAGGCCGTTCCGCGCTCGATGAAGCCTTGTTGACCGGCGAAAGCCTGCCCGTCGACAAACAGCCGGGGGATAAGGTTTTTGCCGCCACGATCAACGGGCAGGCCATGTTGCGCTGTCGCGCGACGGGGGTCGGGGCCGATACGCTCTTTGCGGGAATAGTCCGCTTGGTCGGGCAAGCGCAGGGTTCCAAAGCGCCGATACAGCGATTGGCCGATCGCGTCGCCGCCGTATTCGTGCCCGCAGTCGTTGCCATTGCCCTGGTGAGTTTTGCGGCTTGGTGGCTGTCCGGCGACTTCCAGGCCGCGCTCATCAATGCCGTCGCGGTGCTGGTCATTGCCTGTCCGTGCGCCCTCGGCCTGGCAACGCCGACGGCAATCATGGTGGCGGTCGGGCTGGGCGCGCGCGCCGGGTTGCTCATCAAGAACGCCGAAGCCCTGGAATGCGCCGGTCGCATGAAGGTACTGGCGCTGGACAAGACCGGGACATTGACGCGGGGCGAGCCGACGGTCACGGATGTTGTTGCCGCGCCACAGTGGACATCCGACGACTTGCTGCAATGGGCGGCGGCGGTCGAATGCGCCAGTTCGCACCCCATCGCGCGCGCCATCGTCCGCGCGGCGCGGGAAAAAGAAGGCGGGGCGGCGCTTGAACGCGCCAGCGATGTACGCATCATCGAAGGGCAGGGCATCGAAGGCCGCGCCGGGGGCAGGGCGGTGCTTGTCGGCACAATGGATTTCCTCGCCTCGAACGGCGTCGAGTTTCCCCAGGAAGAGGTGGCTGCCGTACAGGGCAAGACGCTGGCCGGGGTTGCCATCGATGGCATCTATGCGGGGCTGATAGCTGTTGCCGATCGTTTGCGGGAAGACTCCCATGACGCGCTGGAAAGGTTCCGGCAAGCGGATGTGCGGGTCATCATGTTGACGGGCGACAATCCCTCTACTGCTGCCGCTATCGCTTCGGCAGCGGGCATTGCCGACTGGCGCGCGGGCGTACTGCCTGCGGGCAAAGCCGACGTGGTGGCCGAATTGAAAAAGGAAGCGTCCGCCCGCAACGCTTGTGTCGGCATGGTTGGGGATGGTGTCAACGACGCCCCGGCACTGGCTTCTGCGGATGTGTCCTTTGCCATCGGCGTAGGCGCGGATGTTGCCATCGAAGCGGCCGACATCACGCTCGTGCGCGGCAGCCTGCACGGTGTGGCTGACGCCGTCCAACTGTCGCAGGCTGCGTTGTCAAAAATCCGTCAAAACCTCTTTTTTGCCTTCATCTACAATGTGTTAGGCATCCCACTGGCCGCCTTTGGCCTGTTGAGCCCCGTCGTCGCGGGCGCGGCAATGGCGCTGAGTTCCGTTTCCGTTCTTGGCAATTCCCTGTTGCTGAAACGTTGGCGACCCTACCGTAAGGAGAAAACATGAGTGAAATCACCATCAAGATAGAAGGCATGAGTTGCGGTGGCTGTGTCCGCAATGTGACCAAAACGCTCGAAGCCTTGTCGGGTGTGACCGGGGCGGAAGTCTCGCTGGAGAAGGCGTGTGCTGTCGTGCAATACGATCCCGCACTCATCGACGCTACAACGATGCGCCGGGCTGTGGAAGATGCCGGATTTGACGCGCCGCAGTAAATGAGTTGCCTGGACGCTCGACATTTTCATCAAAGCACTGGAAAATAGTGCGGTTTTTTTTCTGGAACTTGCTATGTCCTCAGAACTTATTTTGGCGGTGGTGTGCGCTGTTGCCGCCATTCTTTACGGCGTCTTTACCATCAATTCGATTCTTGCCAAGCCCGCTGGTAATGAGCGGATGCAGGAGATTGCAGCCGCTATTCAGGCCGGTGCTCAGGCGTATCTCAACCGCCAGTACATGACAATCGGCATCGTTGGGGTTGTGCTGTTTCTTGTCGTTGGCCTTTTCCTCGAATGGCAGACGGCCTTCGGCTTCCTGGTTGGCGCCGTGTTGTCAGGCGTGGCCGGTTTCGTCGGGATGAACGTGTCGGTTCGTTCCAATGTGCGTACTGCCGAGGCGGCGCGTAACGGCATTGCCGCCGCGCTCGATATTGCCTTCAAAGGTGGCGCGGTGACCGGAATGCTGGTCGTCGGCCTGGGACTGCTTGGCGTTGCCGGGTACTACGCTGTGCTGAAAGCGATGGGAGGCGATGGCGACCTGCACCATATCGTACAGCCGCTGGTCGGGCTGGCTTTCGGCGGTTCGCTGATTTCGATCTTCGCGCGGTTGGGCGGCGGCATCTTTACCAAGGGGGCCGACGTTGGTGCCGACCTCGTGGGCAAGGTGGAAGCGGGCATTCCTGAAGACGACCCGCGCAATCCGGCCGTGATTGCCGATAACGTCGGCGACAACGTCGGCGATTGTGCCGGCATGGCCGCAGACCTGTTTGAAACCTATGCGGTTACGGTCGTTGCGACAATGGTGCTCGGCGCGCTGATGCTGAAGGGTTCCAACGCCTCCGATAGCCTCGTCGTTTATCCGCTGGTACTGGGTGCGGTTTCGATCATCGCCTCGATCATCGGCACATTTTTCGTCAAAACCTCCGAGGGCGGCAAGATCATGTCCGCGCTCTACCGTGGCCTCGCGGTGGCTGGCGTACTGGCGCTGATCGGCTTCTATCCGGTGACGACCTATATGCTCGGCGAAGGTGTTTCGCTGGCTAATGGGGGCTTCATCAGTTCCAACGCAATTTTCGGCTCTGCCGTGATTGGCCTGGCGCTGACCGGCGTTTTGGTCTGGATTACCGAGTACTACACCGGTACCGGGTTCAAGCCTGTCAAGCACATTGCTCAGGCATCGACCACCGGCCATGGAACCAACATCATCGCTGGGCTTGGCGTTTCGATGAAAGCGACCGCTTGGCCGGTGCTGGCGGTGTGCGCGTCGATTTATGCCGCCTATGCCCTGGCCGGATTGTTCGGTATTGCTGTCGCGGCGACTTCCATGTTGTCGATGACCGGCATCATCGTCGCGCTCGACGCTTATGGCCCGATCACCGATAACGCCGGTGGTATCGCAGAAATGAGCGAGTTGCCGGAGTCAGTACGCGCCGTTACCGATCCGCTCGACGCTGTCGGCAATACGACGAAGGCAGTGACCAAGGGTTATGCAATTGGCTCCGCCGGACTGGCTGCGCTGGTGCTCTTTGCCGACTACACGCATGCGCTTGAGAGCACCGGCCTGAGCATCAGTTTCGACCTTTCCGATCACACCGTCATCATCGGCCTCTTCATCGGCGGCCTGATTCCCTACCTCTTCGGCGCGATGGCAATGGAAGCCGTTGGCCGCGCTGCCGGGGCGGTGGTGGTCGAAGTACGCCGCCAGTTCAAGGAAATCGTCGGCATCATGGAAGGCAAGGCCAAGCCCGAATACGGCAAGGCGGTCGACATGCTGACCAAGGCGGCAATCAAGGAAATGATCGTGCCGTCGCTGTTGCCGGTTCTGGTTCCAGTGCTCGTCGGTTTGTTGCTTGGCCCGAAAGCGCTAGGCGGCCTGTTGATGGGAACCATCATCACCGGGATTTTCGTGGCGATTTCGATGACCACTGGCGGTGGTGCCTGGGATAACGCCAAGAAATACATCGAAGACGGCAATTTCGGCGGCAAAGGCTCCGACGCGCACAAGGCGGCAGTCACGGGTGATACCGTCGGCGACCCGTACAAGGACACGGCGGGTCCTGCCGTCAACCCCCTGATCAAGATCATCAACATCGTCGCATTGTTGATCGTGCCGTTGTTGCCGGGCAGTGGCTTGCTGCCGAGCGGCGAGCCGGCGGCAACGGGAACCGAAGCAGTCATGATGACAGTGCCTGTTGTCGAAGCAGCGCAAGCGCCGAAAGGCGTCTTCAACGGCATCTCTGCCGATGGCGCTGGAACCGGCTCGCGGGCTGACTTGCAAAGACCAGGGCTGTAAAAAAACAGAGCTTTACCTGACGGCGCAGAAGAAACCCTTCTGCGCCGTCGTTTTTGGAGCCGGGCGATTCTCAGAGGCAAAAGAGTTATGGCACAGGATGCGGATCATCTGATCTGGCTGGACATGGAGATGACCGGGCTCGACCCGGAAGAGAACCGTATCATCGAAATTGGCCTCGTCATCACCAACAGCGCGCTCGATATTGTTGCTGAAGCGCCAGTGATTGCCGTGCACCAGCCGGATGCCGTGCTCGACGCGATGGATGACTGGAACAAGGGCACCCACGGGCGCAGCGGCCTCATCGAGCGTGTGCGCGCTTCGACGGTCTCCGAGGCTGAGGCTGAATCGACGATGCTGGCCTTCCTGGAGCAATGGGTTCCCAAGGGCGTCTCACCGATGTGCGGCAACACCGTAAGCCAGGATCGCCGCTTTCTTCTGCGCTACATGCCCCGGTTTGAAGCATGGTTCCATTACCGGCATCTCGATGTTTCTACGCTCAAGGAACTCGCAAAACGCTGGAATCCCGACGTCTACAAAGGCGTAAAAAAAGCTGGAGCCCACACGGCGCTGGCCGACATCATGGAATCAATCGAGGAACTGCGCCATTACCGGGAAACCTTCCTGCGGCTTCCGGTATGACGCAAAATACGCACTGAACCAAGACGAAACTTTATACGCCCCCTCTCCGGAATCTCAATCATGGAATCTACCCGCATCCTGCTCGAAGCCCACGAAATTCCCACGCATTGGTACAACATCGCCGCCGACCTGCCCGCGCCGCCCGCGCCGCCGCTCTTGCCGGATGGGTCGATCGCGCGGCCCGAACAACTGGGGGTAATCTTTCCGCCAGCGATTATCGAGCAGGAGATGAGCACGGAACGCTGGATCGAGATTCCGCATAAAGTGCGCGAAATTTTCCGCCTTTGGCGGCCCGCTCCGTTGGTGCGCGCGGTACGGTTGGAAGAGGCGCTGGGGACGCCTGCGAAAATTTTCTTCAAGTACGAAGGCGTCTCGCCCGCCGGTTCGCACAAGCCCAATTCCGCCGTGCCGCAGGCGTATTACAACCACAAAGCGGGTATCCGGCGATTGACCACGGAGACGGGCGCGGGGCAGTGGGGCTCGTCGCTGGCGCTGGCCGGACAGATGTTCGGGCTGGAAGTGCGTATCTACATGGTCAAAGTCAGTTACGAACAGAAACCGTATCGGCGGATGATGATGCAGACCTGGGGGGCGGAAGTCTTCTCCAGCCCATCTTCCCTGACGGAGTGCGGGCGCAGGATATTGGCTGAAACGCCAGACACTCCCGGATCGCTTGGCATCGCTATTTCCGAGGCGGTGGAGGAAGCGGCGGGTCGTGCCGATACCAATTATTCGCTTGGTTCCGTGCTGAACCATGTGGTGCTGCACCAGAGCATCATCGGGCTGGAAGCGAAAAAGCAACTCGATAAGCTCGGCCTCTACCCGGACATGGTGATCGCGCCCTGCGGCGGCGGTTCCAGCTTCAGCGGCATCGCGTTTCCATTCCTCGGTGACAAGGCGGCGGGCGACAAGCGTGCGGCAAATCTCCGGGCCATCGCGGTGGAGCCGAGTTCCTGCCCCAGTCTCACAAAGGGGCGCTATACCTACGACTTTGGCGATGCTTCCGGCTTCACCCCTTTGATGAAGATGTACACCCTCGGCCACGATTTCGTGCCTGCCGGCATCCACGCGGGTGGATTGCGTTATCACGGCACTTCGCAACTCGTGTCACAGCTCTATGAAGCGGGTCTGATCGAAGCCGTCGCCGTGCCGCAGTTGTCGACGTTTGACGCGGGTGTACAGTTCGCGCGCCTCGAAGGCATCATCCCCGCGCCGGAATCCTGCCACGCTATTCGCGTCGCCATCGACGAGGCGCTCAAGTGCAAACAGAGCGGCGAGGAAAAGGTCATCCTCTTCAACCTCACCGGGCACGGACATTTCGACATGAGCTCGTTCGAGCGTTATTTCTCCGGGAAGCTGGAGGATTACGAATACCCGGCGGAAGAAGTGGAGAAATCCCTGGCAAAGTTGCCGAAGTTTGGGTGAGGCAAGGCCGCACAATCTGAAGGACGGTGGCGATGTAGGGATTCGCTGCACTTCTCCCAGTCTGCTCAGGCTGCTTTGTTTATCGGGCTCAGTTTGAATATTTGAGACGATTTTCTGTAGGGGGCGATGGCAATCGCCCCGTCGAACCGTTGGCGGATTGCGGAAATTTACGATGGCGGGCGGATTGCCATCCGCCCCTACAACGCATGAAATTCAAAGTGAGA
>WRIU01000018.1 GCA_009782565.1 Betaproteobacteria bacterium | reverse complement strand
CAAAAAACATCATTCGTGTTTCCAGTGTCGGATGCTGTGATGGGTAGAGAGGGAACGGGCGTCAGTCGTCGTCTTCATCGTTATATTTATTACCCAAGCTGGCAATTTCTCCGTTCTTTGACAGCAAAATATCGCCGCAATTTGAAACTGCAAGAATGTGTGTAACTTTGTGTTTGTTTAGTGAAATATCATAGGCTTCTTTCTTTCTATGCAGGTAGTCTTCATCATCTGAATTTCTATTATCGCAGCATTCACGCCTAATAATACGGAATGAAGAATCAGAATCAAAGTAATGATTCCCGTACCCAAGAAGTTCGTTGTACCAAGTCATCTTTTCCTTTGCCGCTTCTTTCAGTTCCGGTTTCAAATCTGAAAACACTATCTTATTAATATGGTCAGAGATAAAAATAGTTGCATAACCGCGTCTTCTTGTGTCGAAATTTATTGCGAGAAAAGGTTCGCGTAACTCGTCAGAATTCAAAGTATCGTATTTCTTTTGTGTTCGCTCATTCAGCAGGATTTTATTAAGACCGAAGTTTTCTTCAAAAGATTTACCATTGTTATAGGAAGCCTCAATCAGTTTTTGGAGATTTGTTTCTTGAGCGGGGCTATTGATACCTATCACAGAGTCTTGTTTCCACTCATGATTATATTGAGATGTCTGTTTAATTCTGTGGTTGACGATATTTGCTAGAACCGCTTTTCGCAATTCATTTTCACTTAACACTCGCCCGGCTTTCAAACATACCCCCTGTTTTTGTGCGTAATACGCCGATGAGAGGAGTGTCGGGACAAAAACGCACAGGGCGATGGCTATTTTGCCCCATGTTTTTATTTGTATTTTCATTTTCAATGCCCGTCATTCCGCATCGCGCGGGACAACAAAGAAGAGATAGGCAAAGATGAGCCTACAGAACGGGCGTCAATCGTCGTTTTCATCGTTATATTTACTGTTCAAGCTGGCAATTTCGCCATTCTTTGACAGCAAAATATCGCCGCAATTTGAAATCATGCGAATGTGTGTAACTTTATGTTTGCTTAATGAAAGGTCATAGGCTTCTTTCTTTCTATGCAGGTAGTCCTCATTGCCTGAATTTCTATTATCACAACATTCACGCTCAATAATACGAAATGAAGAATCAGAATCAAAATAATGATTCCCAAATCCGAGAAATTTGTTGTACCAAGTTATTTTTTCTCTTGCCGCTTCTTTCAGTTCTGGTGTCAAATCCGAAAACGCTATCTTATTAAGACGGCTTGAGATAAAAATAGTTGCATAACCGCCCCTTCTCGTGTCGAAATCTATCGCAAGAAAAGGTTCGCGTAACTGGCTAGATTTCAATGGCTCGTATTTCTTTTGTTCCCGCCCATTCAGCAGGATTTTAAGGCCAAAGTTTTCTTCAAAAGATTTTCCATTATTATAGGAAGCCTCGATTAGCTTCCAGAGATCTGTTTCTTGAGCGGGGCTATTGATACCTACTACAGTATTACCTTTCCACTCTTGATTAAATTGAAATGCTTGTTTGATTCTGTGGTTAACGATATTTGCCAGAACCGTTTTTCGTAACTCATCTTCACTTAGCACCCGTCCGGCTTTCAGGCATATCCCCTGTGTTTGCGCGTAATACGCCGATGAGAGGAGCGTCGGGACAAAAACGCACAGGGCGATGGCTATTTTACCCCATGTTTTAATTTGCATTTTCATTTTCAATGCCCGTCATTCCGCATCGCGCGGGAGAAACTCCCCAATAACAGGGACGGGGGCAGGGATAGGGGTAGGCAGGATTTTCATCTTTACCTTTGGTTTTGCATAGAGAATGCCGTGGGCGTACAGGTCTTCCATTTTTTTAGCAAACCGGGTGGGGAAGCCCATCCCCTTGTCAAGTATGCTGGCTTTTTGCGACTCAAGGAGCCTGTTGGTTCTTTCCAGTTCGGGCAGGTCTGCTTTGGTATAGTCCTTCCGGAAAGGATAGTTTCCAACAAATTTGATTACGACCTGCCGACCTATTTTCAACGGGTCAATAACAGGCCTCACTATCGCGTTGCTAATTTTGGCTTCCCAACTGTCGCTGTCGTAGTCATAGTTATCCTCAACCGGCTCCACCCAAATGTTCCGGACTTCGCGCCTCCCCATTTCGGAGCCCTCCTGATATGGGTCGACAACAAAGTTCGCATAGTCGTTGAGCTTGAAAGCGCTAGAACCGAAGACCTCGCAGCGGTCAACAAAATCCGGGTCATTCAAACCAAAATCGTACTGCTTCAGTGCAAACTGCTGTTTGCTCGGAACGTGAACATCAAACTTTTCAAAAACCGCCCTTGGCCCGTATGTCCCAGGCCAAAAATTTCCCTCTCCGGCCAGGAACCTCCTCACGACGCGGAACAGCGCGACGCTCATGTAGCGCCCGCCGCCGTGCACCATGAACCACTTTTTGTCGATCTCCACATCTTGCCGCGTCGGTTTGGCCAGCTTCTTGACATCATCCCAGGTTTTGAGCGTGCCCTTTGCCGGGGGCTTGGTGTCATCGTATAAGTAGATGCAGATGATTTCCTCCATCGTGGGAGCACGGTCAACAAACGTGAATGCCATGAGTAATCCCTATAGCTTAATATTCACACATACTATCCTGTTTCGCATGGGCTGTGCAATGTAGGAGGCCAGGACGCTGGAGTGGTGCTGACTTAATCCAATACACATCGGAACATACAATTGGATTGCTTTGCTGCGCTCGCAATGATGACAACCTGCCTTTCCGCTTCGTCATTGTGAGGAGCTTTGCTCCAAAGCAATCCGGGCTTAAACCAAACACGCGCTAATCCAGCGTCCGCCGATAAGTCTTCAATCCGGCGGCCAGTACGACGCCGATGAAGAGCAGGATGGGCCAGATATGGGGCCAAAGCAGTTCCAGCCCGTTGCCTTTGAGAAGGATGCCCCGCGCAATAATCAGAAAATGGGTGAGCGGCAGGACGCTACCGATGGCTTGCGCCCATCCGGGCATGGCCTGAAAGGGGAACATGAAGCCGGAGAGCAGGAGCGACGGGAGAAAGAAGAAGACCGTCATCTGCATGGATTGCAACTGGTTGCGCGCGATGGAACTGATGGTGATGCCGAGCGTCAGGTTGGCGCAGATGAAGAACAACACCATCGCGTAGAGCAGGAGCAGGCTGCCCCGGATGGGGATGTCGAAAATCCAGCGGGACGCCGTCAGGATCAGCGTGACCTGCAAGAGCCCGATGATGATGTAGGGGATGATCTTGCCGGTGAGTACTTCCAGCGGCGTAGCCGGGGTGGCGAGCAGGTTCTCGAAAGTGCCCCGTTCCCGCTCGCGGGTCATGGCAAGCCCGGTCATGAGCACCATCGTCATGGTCAGGATGACCCCCACCAGGCCCGGTACGACGTTGTAGGTGCTCAGTCCTTCC
Source organism: Betaproteobacteria bacterium (assembly GCA_009782565.1). Taxonomy (GTDB): domain Bacteria; phylum Pseudomonadota; class Gammaproteobacteria; order Burkholderiales; family Rhodocyclaceae; genus WRNU01. The sequence goes on along the minus strand of WRIU01000018.1, from coordinate 16,092 downwards.
GGGTTGTAACGGCGGTGGACGCGCAAATCGACGGGCGGAGAGGGTGGGGGCGAATGGCGCGTTCCCGGTAGATCCGGCGCGAAGACTTGAAGCCCCAACTGGCTCAGGACGGAAAGCGCCCCGCCCATCGCCATCGGGTCGGTGGCGTCCGCTTCGACCAGCAGGGTGGGAGAGAGGCCCCGCGCCAGGTCGCGGTGGAACCCCGGCGGGAAGGTGACGACGAACTTGACCCGCCCTTCGTCCAGCAGGGCATCCGCTTCTCGGGCGTCGATGCTGCCGACGATGTCGAAATAGCTGCTGTTCTCCATGGCCGCGACGTATGAACGGGCGAAGGGGCCGGGGTCGGCCATGACGACGGCGGTGGGCAGATGCCGGGGGTCTGTGTTGATGGCAAAGCCGAACAGCAGGAGTTGAAGGATGGGGATGCCGACGATCATGCCGAAGGTGAGCCTGTCCCGCTTCAACTGGAGGAATTCTTTTATCAGGATGCCGAGCCAGCGCGCTACGGAGAAGGAAGAGAAGCGCCCCATGTCAGTGCCCGCCGCTGGCGGTTTGATCTTGATCGCCCCGCATGAGATGGATGAAGGCGTCTTCGAGCGAAGGCGGGATGGGGCGCATTTCCAGGGGAGACCCCGCCAGCGCGGTTTCCAGGCTGGTTTGAAGAAGGGCCGCGTCCCTTCCGCTGACATGAAGGGCGGCTCCGAAACTGGCTACCATTTCGACGCCCGGCAAGCGCTGTAGCGACTCCGCAAGGCCGTGGAGCTTTTGCCCGCTGATTTCCCAGGTGTTCAGGCGCAGGCTGCCCACGACTTCTTCCGCCGTGCCGGAAGCCAGCAACTGCCCGTAGGAGATATAGGCGAGCCGGTGGCAGCGTTCCGCCTCGTCCATGTAGTGCGTGGAGACGAGTACGGTAATCCCGGCGGCGGACAGGCGGTGGATTTCTTCCCAGAAATCCCGTCGGGCCTTGGGGTCGACACCAGCGGTGGGTTCATCGAGGAGGAGGAGCCTTGGGCGGTGCAACAGGCAGGAAGCCAGCGCCAGCCGTTGTTTCCAGCCGCCGGAGAGCGCCCCCGCCAGTTGACGGCGGCGGCTTGCCAAGCCCAGTTCTTCCAGGGCGCGCGTGACTGCCTGGCGACGATCCGGGACACCGAACATACGGGCGACGAAATCCAGGTTCTCTTCAATGCTCAGGTCTTCCCAGAGGGAAAACCGTTGGGTCATGTAGCCCACTTGGGATTTGATCCGGGCGCTGTCTTTCACGACATCCAGCCCCAGGCAGGAGCCTTGTCCGCTGTCCGGGGTGAGCAGGCCGCAGAGAAGGCGGATGGAGGTGGTCTTGCCGCTGCCGTTGGGGCCGAGAAAGCCGAAAATCTCGCCTTCCCGTACCTGCAAGGCCAAATTCTTTACAACGTGCTTGTCCCCGAAATGTTTGTTGAGTCCGCTGACATCGATAGCAAGGGGCGCGCCCATGTCATTTTCCGTTTCCGGCGAGGCGCACATCGACGGGCAATCCCGGACGCAGGGCGGCGGCCTGTTCCCGCGCAGGGGCGGCTTCGACGCGGAAGACGAGTTTTTCCCGGCTATCCTTGCTGTAGATGACGGGTGGCGTGAATTCGGCTTGGGGCGCGATGAAGTCGATGACGGCACGGATGGGCGCGGCGCAGCCGTCACAGCGTGCCTCTACGGTCTGCCCGATCTGGAGGCGGGCAAGTTCGCTCTCCGGCACGTAGAAGCGCAGCCGCCGCCGGTCGTCTGGCAATAGGCTGGCGACGGGGGAGCCAGCGGGAACCCACTCCCCAGGGCGATACCAGGTATCGGCGATTTCCCCAGTGGTGGGGGCGGAGACGGTTTTGCGTTCCACCGTCCAGCGCCGTTGTGCCGTCTGGGCTTGCGCCGCTTGTAAATCGGCCTCGGCACTACGCACTTCCGGCTCGCGCCCCAAGGTGTCCCGGTAAGCGGAGAGTTGCTGTCGGGCGGATTCCACCTGAGCCGCTGCCTGGTCGTGGTTGCCGACGGCCTCATCAATAGCGGCCTGTGAGACGAAGTTTTCACGGGCGAGCGATTGCTGGCGTTCGAGACGGATTTTGGCAAGCCGCAGATTCGCCTGTGCCGCGCGCAGGTTTGCTTCCAGCGTGGCAATTTCCGTCTGCCGACGCGGCTCCTTCAGGTTTTCCACTTTTTCCCGCGCGGAGTCGGCTCGTGCTTCGGCTTCCAGCAGGGCTTCGTTTTCCAGGTCTTCCTCCACCACGAAAACCACATGGCCTGCTTCCACCCGCGTTCCACGAGGCGAATCCAAAGACTTGAGATACCCCGCCTGGGGCGCGGACAAGTAAACGAATTCGCCTTCTACGTAGCCCTGGTAGATGGGCGCGTCATCATTGTGGCATCCGGCCAGGAAGCAGGCCGGGGCGCAGATGATGAGGATGGGGCGGAGGTTCATTGTGGGATGGAAGTGTTATGCCGATGATGGATTTTTACGCTATTACGGGTGTGTGGCAACAGGGGGAGGCGGTTTTTGGAACTTATTTAATAAATGCTTCTGTTTATAATGACGACGGTCAGCCCGGATTTGAGGCGTTATTCTGAGTCTGTAAAGCGTCCTGGGGCATTTTATTTGCTGTACGTTACAGAAGCGAAAGTTCTTTTAAGCCCTTTTCTGTATCTGACCGAAGGATAACCGAAAATGACAAAGAGTCCTTCGCGACTCGTATATCTGATACCGTATTTTTCACGGAATTGTTTCGCCTTGCCCCCATATTGGATCATCGGATGTATCCCGCCGAGCATGCAGCTTCCCAATCCCAAAGATTCGGCAGCATACATGGCCGTCGTAGCGGCGACGATTGGGTCGGCAGGATCGACATAAGGAGAGCCATAGAAATAGATCATCAACGGTGCGTCGTAACTGACGACATTGAACCCTTTTTCCATTTCACCGGTGAAAGTGCCAAAAAGAGGTTTGATAAAATTGTGAAACATTTCATTGGTTTCCTTCCCCCAAAACGGGCGCATCAGTGCCAAAAACCATCTAGACACGAACCACCTTATGCTTTTAAGGAATTCACAGTAATCTTTGGCGAATTGATGGTTTTTTTCCTTAGTGTCGAATACGAGGACGTTTACATCCGATGGAGGTATACCCATAGGTGATGTTACAGCTGCTTCAAGAATTTTTTTGATGATTTCAGGCTCTACTTTTTTGTCTGTAAATTCACGGATGCTTCTTCTTCGTTGGAGCAAAGCCATCAACTGCTCATAATTTGCCTTATTTCTGATCGTCGGTAATTTGAATAGATCGTCCTGGGATAATGTTCTGCCGTTGATGGTTATTGCCATCCAGGGACACACAGCCATGCAGTGCCCGCAAGCGATGCAACCGGCGAAGGAGGTTTCTTTGATTCGTGCTTTTTGAACTACCCTGGCTTCCTGGCCGTGGACGGCACTCGGCACATGTTCATCCACCAACTCCAATCCGAAATCCTTGCAGACTTCGATACATTTCCCACAGCCGTCACATTTGGCCGTATCAATATGAATCTGAGCTTTTCCCTTGACTCTTGATGTGGGAATTGCCATGGCATTTACTCCTTGTTCCGTTTACGTCTATCTCCAGGATCGAAATACCCCATAGAGTCATCCTTTGGCGCGTTTCTGCATATAGTAGAACTCATTTTATGCAGAAAAACATCATGAGAAGTGGCAGCCTGCCTACGCACTGGATGCCGAAGGCGGCGTTTACGATGGCGTCCGCGCCTCTTCTTCCACCCAGATGTGATGCGCCACGCTGTGCTCCAGCGCCAGTTCCATTTGTTCGCAGAGGATGACCGTCATCGGGCGTTGCTGGAGGACGGTGAGCGGTTGCTGTGCGTTGAGGCCGTAGGCAAGCAGTTGTTCGCGTTGCAGGGGGTCGATTTCTTTGCCGAATTCGGCCAGCCGCACACGGTGGCCGGTTGGCGTGCCGGTGAGGCGGATGCGTTCGGTGTGCGCGATCATGGCTTGTTCACAGGAAAAGACGCAGGAAATGGTTGAACAGGCCGCCGATGAAGAAGGCCGTGGGCATGATGATGGCCAGCATCAGGGTGGCTGCGCGCAGTCCCTGTTCCTTGACGATCATCATCACGCTGGCAATGCAGGGGACGAAGAGGGTGAGCGTGAGCATGCCGACGACGGTCTGAAGCGCGCTTAATTGGCTGCCCAGCACGAAAAGGCCGGTTGCGCCGAAGTCCCGCCGTAAAAACCCCATGACGAAGGCGGCGCTGGCTTCGGGCGGCAGACCGAGCCAGCCTGTGACGAGGGGCTTTCCAGCTTCAATGAGCCAGGGCAGTACGCCGAGACGGTCGAGTGCGAACATGATGAAGGTGCCGAGCAGGAAGAGCGGGATGACCTCGGCGAGATACCATTTGAGCCGCCCGCCGGTCTTTTTGAGTACGTTGCCCATCACGGGCATACGCATGGGCGGCAGTTCGGTGACGAGGGGGATGCGATGCCCTTTGACCAGCCGCCCGGCAAGCCAGCCGGAGAAGAGCAGGATGAATACGATGCTCAGTCCCCAGAGAGTTACCGCGCCGAGGGAGATGCTGCCCAATACGCCGAGGGCGATGCCGAGCTGCGCGGAGCAGGGAATGGCGAACGCGAGCAGGAAGGTGGTGATGAGCCGTTCGCGCGGGGTGTGGAGGATGCGGGTGGAGAGGGTCGCCATCGTTACGCAGCCAAGCCCGAGCACCATCGGCAGCACGGCGCGGCCATTCAGGCCGAAAGTGGCTAAGGCGCGGTTGGTGATGACGGAAAGGCGGGTGAAATAGCCGGAATCTTCGAGCGCGCCGAAGGCGAGGAAGAAGGTGGTGACGATGGGCAGGATGAGCGCCAGCGCGTAGGTCATGCCCATCGTCCAAAGCCCGTATTGGCCTACGAGCATGTCGGCCAACCAGTTTTCTCCGAGGCGGGTTGTCACGAAATTCGTGACGGCAGGGTTGAGGAGGCTGCCAAAGAGCTTTTCTTCCATAAGCCTGACGAGGATATTTGCGCCAAAATCGCCGACGAAGAGAGTGACGGCATAGAGCACGGCCAGCAGCAGCGGCCAGCCCCACAGAGGATGTACCGCGATTTGCCCAAGCAGCAGCGAGAGGCTGCGGTCGGAGGCGGCATTCTGCCGGGTGACGGTGCGTGCCAGCGCGTCGGCGGCGTGTCCGCGTTCGCGCGCCAGCCGCGCGGGCAGAGAGTCGCGTCCGGTAAGCGGGGCGCATTCATGGACGCGGGCGAGGAGTTCGTCGCCTGTCGGATGATTGGTGAGCCAGCGTTCGACTTCGTCATCCCGGCCAAGCAGCAAAATGGCCAGCCCGCGCGCGGCCAGATGAGGATGGGGCGCGTTTTCGGCCAGCAACGCGGCAACCGTTTCGATGGCCTGCTCGGTCTCAGCGTCGTAGCGCAGGAGCGGGGCGGGGACTTTGGCGTGAGCGAGGGCATCGGTCAGCGCCGCGATGCCTTCGCCGCCGGTCGCCACGGTGGAGACGGCCGGCGTCTCCAGTTCTTCGGCCAGCGCCGCCGTGTCGATATGAATGCCACGCGCGCGCGCTTCGTCGGTCATGTTGAGCGCTATGACCAGAGGCACGCCGAGTTCGGCCAGCAGCGCCGTGAGGTTGAGCGTGCGCCGCAGGTTTTTGGCGTCGCCTACCTGGACGATGAGGCGCAGGTTTTCGTTGAGCAGCGCCCGCATCGTGGCGCGCTCGTCGTCGCTGCGCGAGGGCAGGGCGAGTACGCCTGGCGTGTCGAGCAGCGAGGCGGATCGGTCGAACCGCGATTGCGCGCGTGCGGCTTCAACAGTGGTTCCGGGGTAGTTCGAGACGTTGACGTAAGTGCCGGTCAGGCGGTGGAAGAGCACCGACTTGCCGACGTTCGGATGCCCGACTAAAACCAGTGTGTGGTTATCCGACGCGGGAGTTGAAGAGAGCGGGGAATGAGGCATGAAGGGGTGGGGAATGATATTTTGTAAATGATAATAATCCTCATTTACACTGAAGTCAAAGCTGTTTTTTCTCGCGTGTGGCTCGCATTCTGTTGCCAAGCGGGATATTTTTCGGCTCATATTTTTTGTATATGATGCCAGCTCCTCATTTCATATTTTTTGGAGAGTTCGATGAAAACATTGTTGTCGTTTGATACTTTTATTGCTCCAAAACTCATCACCATTCTTTACTATCTGGGGTTATTGATGGTGGTGTTTTCGGGCATTTCCATGATTTTTACGGCAAGCGCTTATGGCAGTCTGTTTGGGGGGCTTGTGAGAGGGATACTGACCATCGTGGTTGGCGCCCTGTTCTTGCGGGTGGTCTGCGAAGCGTGGATGGTTTTTTTCAAGATGAATGAAGCCCTGCAAGAGATACGCAACAAGTAAGCCTCCCGGCTTTTGGTATCATGCGCGCCCGGCTCCGACCGGGCGTTTTCTTTTCCGGCTCTCACTCTTTCATGTCAGAACTCATCAACGCTCCGCAACGCGAGGCGATTCGTTACCTCGACGGCCCCTGCCTGGTGCTGGCCGGGGCGGGGAGCGGCAAGACGCGGGTCATCACGCGCAAGATTGCCTGGCTGGTGGGTGAGTGCGGGCTGGACGCTTCCCATGTGGCGGCGATTACTTTTACCAACAAGGCGGCGCGCGAGATGCAGGAACGGGTCGCCAGGCTCATGGGCAGCCGCGCGCCGGACGGGCTGACGGTGTGCACGTTCCACGCGCTCGGGGTGCGGATCATCCGCACAGAAGCACGCCATTGCGGGCTGAAGCCGCAGTTTTCGATTCTCGACGCGGCAGACGCGGCGCAGATCATCCAGGACATCGCCGGGGATGCGGGCAAGGGCATCGCCAAACAACTGCATTGGCAGATTTCGGCCTGGAAGAACGCAATGATCTTGCCTGATCAGGCGGCAAAGCTGGCCGCAAGCGAGATTGCGGCGGAAGCGGCGCGGCTTTACCCGGAATATGAACGCACCTTGCGCGCGTATCAGGCGGTGGATTTCGACGATCTCATCGCGCTGCCGGTGCGCCTGTTCGAGGAGAACGCGCAAGCCGTCGAGCGATGGCAGAACCGGTTGCGTTACCTGCTCGTCGATGAGTATCAGGATACGAATCGCGCGCAATACCGGCTGTTGCGCCAGTTGGCCGGGGTGCGCGGGGCGTTTACGGCGGTCGGCGACGACGATCAGGCGATTTACGCCTGGCGCGGGGCGGACGTGGAGAACCTGCGGCAGTTGCAGGTGGATTTCCCCCGGCTCAAGGTTATCAAACTGGAACAGAATTACCGCTCTTCGAGGCGCATTCTGGAAGCGGCCAACCGGGTTATCGCGCATAACGAAAAGCTGTTCGAGAAACGCTTGTGGTCGGAGCACGGCATGGGCGAGCCGGTCGTCGTCACGGGTTGCCGCGATGCCGAGCACGAAGCCGAATGGGTGGCGATGAAAATCAACGCGCACCGGTTTCAGCATCGCACCCGTTACCGCGACTACGCCATTTTGTATCGCGGCAACCATCAGGCTCGGTTCGTGGAAGAACAGTTGCGTAATCTGCGTATTCCTTACCTGCTCTCAGGCGGGCAGAGTTTTTTCGAGCGTTCCGAGATACGCGACATCACCGCCTGGCTGCGGTTGCTGGCGAACGGGGACGACGATCTGGCGTTCATCCGCTCCATCACCGTGCCCCGGCGCGGCATCGGCTCCGGAACCATCGAAGCCTTGGGCAGTTATGCGGGCAGCCGCCACGCGAGTTTTTTTGCCTCGGCTTCCGAGGAGGGGCTGGCTGGACGCCTACAGCCCCGCCAGCTTGAAAGCGTGCGGGAGTTTGCCGCTTTCGTCGGGCACATGCAGCGGCGCGCGGGGACGGAACCGGCGGGGCCAGTGCTGGCCGCGCTATTGGCGGCGATTCACTACGAGAGCTGGCTCTTTACGCACTTTGAACACCGCGAGGCGGAGGCGAAATGGCGCAACGTCTCGGACTTCATCGACTGGCTTGGCCGGCGTGGCGAGGAGGATGGCAAGAATCTGATCGAACTGACTCAGACGATTGCGCTCGCTTCGATGCTCGACAAGGAAGCCCCCGATTTCGACGGTGTGCAGCTTGCCACCCTGCATGCGGCGAAAGGGCTGGAATTTCCGCATGTTTTCCTGATCGGTGCCGAGGAGGGCTTGTTGCCGCACCAGGGCAGCATCGACGAGGGAAAAATCGACGAAGAGCGGCGGCTGATGTATGTGGGCATCACCCGCGCACAGAGGAGCCTGAATGTGACGTGGTGCGAGCGTCGCAAGGCGGGCAGGGAACAGAGGGCGTGCGAGCCGTCGCGCTTCATCAATGAGATGGGCGAGGATGTGCAGGTCAATGGCCGCGAGCAGCGCAACGCGCCTCTTTCAAAGGAGGAAGGGCGCGCGAGGCTGAAGGGTTTGATGGCGATGCTCGAAGCGGGTCGGATGTGATACACTTCTATGTTTTTATGGAATAAATGCCAGTTCCCGGTTCGTCATGGATGCGCTGCCGCCGTATACTGTCCTGTACACATAGTAGGTGGAACTTCATGAGAAAGTTTTTCTTCTTGTTGGTGTTCGCGTGCGCCTTGATGATGTTTGCCTCGCCAACGTTCCTCATTCGGGAGGCACAGGGTGCCGGTGCCGACGGGACGCAGGCGTCGGAGTTGACGACCGTTTTCTGGGGTATCGTCGGTTATACGCGATGGCCGGACGCAAAAGGGGCGTTGCGGATTTGCCTGTCCGGGGATAGTCGGCATTTGGCGATGATCCGTCGGTCTGCTATTGAGCTGAAGCATAGGGCCATCACTCTTTTCACGCCGGAAAAAGCCGTGAGTGCATGTGACATCGTTTATGTTTCCGGCGCGAGCGCGGACGATGTGGGAAAATTGTTACGTTTGCTCGACGACGCGCCGGTATTGACCATTGGCGATGGAGGAGAGTTTTGCAGTATGGGCGGGATGTTCTGCTTGTTGCCCGGAGGCGGGGGAAGCGGCGAAAAAACTATCGCCGGATTTGCTGTGAATCAGGAAACCATTTCGCGCAGCCCCTTGCGGGTCAATCCGCAAGTACTGCGTTTATCGAAGCGTAATCAGGAGCGCTAGTGTGAAGGCGGTACGCAAATCTCTTTTCGGAGTGCTTCGCCACATTATTTTCTGGACAGTCGCGTTGTCGCTGCTTGTCAGCAGCGTGATGTTCGCTACGATCTTTTTTCATACTGTCCGTGTGCAACGGGAGGGTAGCGTATCGCTCCTTGCCCGTACCGTTGCCTATGCGACCGAAGCCGCAGTGGTGTTCGATGACCGCCAGACAGCGGCCGAGATACTGGACAAGATACTTGCCGACGAAGAAAGTGTTTGCCGGATCACGATTTATTCCAAAACCGGCTCTAACGAAGAGGTGTTCGCCCAGGCCAGCAAGCCGTTGTGCGGCAATGCGTCCGCCAGGGGTTGGAAAAAAGCGGTCATTTCGTTCCTGTCTAGCGGGACAAAGCGACCCAGAATAGACTATGGCGGGGAGCATCAGGGATTTGTCGAAGTCGTAGGCGATGATGCCGTGTACATGGGCTTTCTGTATCAGGGAACGGCAGTGCTGACTGTTTGCCTGATCCTGGCAGTATTGATGGCTCGTGTGTCTGCGCGTGAAATGGAACGCCGCTTTGCCACCGAACTCGCCTCGCTTTCCGGCATGGCGCATGCGGCACGGCTCGAAGGCGACTTCACCCGCCGTCTGCCCGCGTTTGAAATTGCCGAATTCAACGGGCTTGGACAGGATTTCAATGCCTTGTTTAGCGAGATACAGGTTCGTAACGCGGAACTCGCGCTACGGCAATCGCACCTGGAAACCATCAACCGAACCTTGTCGAGCCAGGCCATGTGCGATCCCCTGACCGGGCTGGCCAACCGGGCCTGTTTCAGCGAGCAGTTGGAAATCGCTATCGGCAAGGCGCGCATGGATGGAAGCCGGGTCGGAGTCCTGTACATCGACAATGATCACTTCAAGGACATCAATGACAGCTTTGGGCATGCCGCAGGGGACTCCCTGCTGGTCAATGTGGGCAAGCGCCTGAGCGGCGCGGTGCGTGAAAGCGATCTCGTCGCTCGCTTAGGGGGCGACGAATTTGTGATCCTGCTTGCACCCGTCAATGGCGAAGACGACTTGCGGCATGTGTCGAACAAGGTACTGGCTGCAATGTCGCGCAAATTGCGCCTGGCCGAGCGGGAAGGGGTGGATATCGAGTTGGGGGTGAGCATCGGCATGGCGGTTTTCCCGGAACAGGCCAATGACGCGATTGGCTTGCTCCGTGCGGCGGATCATGCCATGTACCGAGCCAAGCGCCTTGGCCGTGGTCGTGCCTGCATATATGACCCTTCCGTTGATGCCGCGCTGGAAGACGAATAACTTCAGAGTTTCCAGGGAATCACCAAAAGAATTTTCAAGTCGCGTTCGTCCTGAAAGAGATTCTTGAAGCCCGTCCAGTTTGGCTGGTGGGTCTTGTTTCTGTAACGGGTGGTGTGAAGGCTGATGCGGGCATTTTTCAGGGAACCGCTCGGTACGGCATAGGCGAAATCCGCCGACCAGGCGCTTTCCCGCAAGCGTTCTTCCACGCCGTAGACACGGCCTCCCCATCCATACACGGCGGACAGGCCCACAGTGAAGCCGGAAACGCCCAGAAGATCGTCCAGGGAACGGGAAGCACCCAGGAAAACGGCGCTTTCCTTGTTGTGGTTCCAATCGGAGCGGTTGTCCCACCAAGGTTCATACGCGCCGTTCGCGCCGCCATACCGGCCAATCAGGCGATAGGCGAAATAGCCCGCGTGTTGCGGCTGGCTGCTGGGGGCGCGGGTATGGAGAAATTCTGCTCTCAACACCCAAGGAGCCGGACGCCAAGCGGCGGCGAGGTAGTGCTGATGGGCAACATGGCCGCCGTATTGGTTATTTTCCGAGTCGGAATCGTCGCGGTCGGCCATACCGTACAACTGGTAGCTCAGGGTGATTTTCTCGTTTGAAGAGGTGTATTTGAGCTTCAAATGGGCGCTACGCAAGAAATCCTGCGATTCGCCATAGGCCACCTCCGCTGAAAATCCGGGCATGAGGCGAATACGCGCGCCAAACGACCAGAGATAATCGACACGGGTCTGGCCGTCATTCTTGCGGAAGTGATACAGGTCGGAGAACCAGGGCGACTTGTATTGATCGGCCCAGGCAAAGGCAATACTGAGCGGGCCATCGTCCAGCCCGGTTTCCAGCCCCCGGTAAGTACCGGGCATGAGCGACCAGTTGACGCCGATCACGCCGGGGCCGGATGGCTGAAAATAACCTACCTTGCCCCAGAACCGCCGCTCCCCCGCCACATGCTGCAATTTCAGATGGGCGCGATAAAGCGACGTGCCGCTTCTCGCGTCGCGCTTCGACCAGTCCGGCGACCAGGGAATATCCCAAGGGAAAAAACTCATCTCGTGATCCGGGCTGGCACTGTTGGCGAGGTCGGTCGTATAGAACGCCCCCAGATCGAACCCAACCGCATCACTATAGAAAGGCGTACTGATCTCTACGTTGCCTTGCAGCGTCTGGTGGCGAAGGTTGTCGAGGAAACGCCCCTCCCCAATGTCGTAGCGCCTACGGTGGCGGTTGAAATAGAAAAGATTGCCGGAAACTGTGGGCAGCAAACTCTCCCCCGGCTCCGCAGCCTGCTCCTGCGCTGTGGCGGGCGCGGCCTCATCCGAGGCCAACGCCAGTAGTGGATGGGAAAAAAATAGCGTCAAAAAGCAAACAAGAGATGCCGGAATTCTCATTTGCTTTCGCCTTGCTTTTTCCGATTCATTTCAAGTACGTATTCCTGGAGCTTCTGCCCCGAAATGGGCGGGCTGTAGAAATAACCTTGAAAAATATGACAGCCAAGGCACAGGAGCACGTCGATCTGCTCCTGATTTTCCACGTACTCGACGACAATTTTCACGTTCAGGGAACGGCACAGTTCCACGATGGTGCTGATGACTTCCACGCAGATATTGCTTGAGGCGACATCCTTGGAGAGTGCGCGGTCGATTTTCAAAATATCGACCGGGAAATATTTGAGATAGACCAGCGAACTGTGGCCCATCCCAAAGTCATCCATCGAGATGACGAACCCCAGATCGTTCAACTCTTTCAGTATCAGGTTTTGCGGGCTTTCCGGGTCGAGGGCGATGGACTCGGTGACCTCGATGCCGATCATGTGATGCGGCAGTTTGTGGCAGCTCAGGCAGTCCACCACTTTTTTCGCCAATTTATCGTCACCGAGTTGCTGGATGGAGACGTTGACCGAAGTCTTGAAATGCTCGTCGATGCCCGCGTCTCGCCAGCGCGCCCGTTCGGCGCAGGCTTCGTTCAGTACCCAGAGGCCAAGCGAGCGCATGAACCCACCATCCTCGGAAACCGCCACCATGATCGGGGCGGGAATCGGCCCGTATACCGGGTGCCGCCAACGCACCAATGCTTCCGCGCCGATGACAAACCCGCTTTCATGGTCGACTTGCGGTTGGTATTCGAGATAAAGGCTGGTATTTGTTTTTAGCGCATGTTCCAGGTCATGCGCCAGGGCGCGGGCAAGTACGCCAATTTCGTCGTCACGGTCGAGGCATTTCTTGCCCGAAGGCCCCACGATGTTGTTGCAGGCAATTTCCATAAGTGCCTGCATGGCCTTTTTCTGGCGAGCGGTCTTTTCCCGGTCGGAAATTCGGACAAAAGGAATGTAGATCAGAGTTCCCAACACGAGATTGAAAGCTTGCAGCAAACTGCCTGAAATCGCGCCGGTGGAGAAATAGCCGCCCAGAATCGGCGGCGTCGTCCAACTGAGTTCCCAGATAGGCAGCGGAACAAGGCCGAAACTCACCACCACGTAGCTAATCATCGTCATGAGGAGCGGAACCAGTACGAAAGGCAGGAGAAAAATGGGATTCAGGATGACGGGCAAGCCGAAGAGCAAAATTTCATTGATGTTGAAAATTCCCGGTATGAGGGAGACTTTCGCCAACCGTCGGCTGCCGCTGTTCTTGCTGGCGATTAACAGTGCCGAGAGCAAGCAGATGGAAGCGCCGGAACCGCCCATGAACACGAACATGTCCAGGAAATTCTTGGTGACGATGTTGGGCGGCGGCAGGTTCATCTTCAGCGCCTCCTGATTCGCCAGTTGCGACGCCTCAAACAGGCCATGGGTCAGCGGGTCGAGCACATTCGTGCCGTGGATGCCGAAAAACCAGAAAACATCAACGAGAAAAACGTAAAGAATGCTCGACTCCAGCGTGTGCCTGACCCCCTCCAACTGAAAAGGAAAGAGGAGCACGTCATGTACCGCCCGGTGGATCGAGATGCCGAACGCCGCCTGGAAAAGGAAATAAAAGCCTGCGAACAGGCAAACGGTCAGGATGCCCGGCACAAGCAAGGCGAAGGCTTGCTGAATCGAAGCCTCCATACCTTCCGAATAAATCAGCATGACCAGCCGACGTATGCGCGCCAGCTTAAGGAAAATCCGGCTGGAGATGATGGCTACGAGGATGCTGACGAACAGCCCCGGAGTCCCCATGTATTCCAGGACTCCGTTCTCTCCGCCAGATGGCAGGATGACGATCAGGCAAGCCAGCGCGGTCAGGGCAGTGATGATCGGGCTGACGGGGCTGGCAACATGCCGCTGGTTGTCCAGAACGGCAAGATGGTAGCTCATGCCTACCAGCATCGGCACCGAAAGCACTCCGAAAGTGCCCTGCCAGATCAGCCCGCCAAATCGCCTCCAGTTTTCCCCGAACACTTCATTCATGAAGTCCTGGTATCCGGGCAGGGGCAGATTGTTGAGAAGAACAGCAAGCGCGCCAGCCGTGACCAGTGGCAGACAAAACAGAAAACCGTTCCGGATTGCCTGCATCATCGGGAAATAGGCCCAATCCGGTACAGTCAGCGCGTAGAAACGATCAACCAACCACGCGCGCGCAGCCTTGTACGAATTTCTACTCGGCATTTTTTCCGCGCGTAGCTCTCCGTTCATGAAACGAATTGAGTCACCCCTGCCTAAAGGCAGGGGATTCCTCGATACGGTTTAGGGGAGCCTTCGGCTCCCTGTTGCGCTTTGTCTCGCTTGACTCCGCCATAAATGGCGGAGTCAAGCGAGACCCGTGTTCAAGAATGACCGAGGGAGTGGACATCCCCTTTGGGGAGTTTCCATGAAACGGGAATTCAGTAACGTAAAAAATTACCCGTTTGCCGCCACATCATGATGGGCATTTATCCCTATCGAACATGCGTCAGGCACAATCCCACACCTTCTTTTCGCAACGGATTATGAGTCAGCGGGCATCTTGTTGAACCGAAGTATGCCTTCAGACGAGTGCGGCGCGCACGGTCAGGGTTGCCGGTGCAGCACAGGCCCGGGAGATTTACTACATCCACTCGGATCACCTGAATACCCCGAGGCTGATCACCAACAGGGACAAGCAGCCCGTCTGGCGCAACGCCCCCTTGGGCGAGCCGTTCGGTGCGGGCACGCCCGAAGAGGACCCGGAAAACACCGGGGCGCGCTTCGAGTTCAACCTCCGGTTCCCGGGCCAGTACTACGACAAGGAAACCAACACGCACTATAACGACCGGCGGGATTACAATCCCATGACAGGGCGCTACATCCAGGCCGACCCGGTTGGGCTTGAAGGGGGGATTAATCTCTACAGCTATGTTCGTGGCAATCCGATTAGCAGGGTTGATCCCTTTGGGTTGGCGGATAGCGCCCAGGAGCATTGCGAAGAAAAATGCGGTGAAAAAGGCCAAGGTGTCAAAAGTTGTGCGACTGTAACCATACTAGGTGTTGAACTTTGGGGTTGCGAATGCGGAGCGCCAAACCTTGGGGATTTGAAGGAGGCTTCAGGCAAAGATCTGAAGGCCGCTGCCAAGGCGGATGGGTATAACAGCGTTGAAAAATGGAAACAAAAGGAATTGCAGTTGGACTCAAAAAGCCAAATTTACAAGGATTCATCTGGAAACCTCTACAGGTTGCCAAGGCAGGGATCTGGTTCGCCACAGGGCCTGGGAGTTAGACTGCCATGATAGAAATAAGCGCGAATTTTTCAATATGGTCCGAGTTACTCAGGCCAGATGAAATAACACATATTTTGCAAACCACTCCGGACCAAACCGTCCTTAAAGGAAAAGACCGCCATCCCCCTCGGATGAGGCCTGTTGCCAATGGGTGGCACATTGAGTGCTGTGTCTGCGACGACGTATTTGTCGAGAACGCGTTTCTGAAGCTATTCTCCCGGCTTTCGTTGTTTGAGCGACAATACGCAGAGCTTCTGAAGACGGATGATGGAATAGAGTCGACATTTTTTGTATTGATTACGCCCCGTATTGCGGATGTATCTCTGTGGATGTCTCGACGTACAGTCGAGACCATCTCCAAATTTGGCGGAACGCTAGATATCGTTTTTTCAGACGATTAGAGCCTATCCCAATAGGCCAGTGGAGCGCCAAGTGATAATGCCCAAAGCCAAGTGAAACATCGCTATATAGCTGTCCAATCGCTTCTCCCAACGCACCAGGATGCGCCGGAAACGGTTCATCCAACGGGCAAACCCGGCTTGCCTACGACGGACAGCCCGCGTAGCGTGGGTAGAGCGAAGCGAAACCCACGGCTTACCATAATGTTGTGACGGCAATGCATTGGGTTTCGTCTCGCTCACCCGCAACCTCCGGTAACTCACGTGACCGTTGCGAAATCCATTTCATTTTGGTTTGTGGGCTCCGTGGGTTTCGCTTCGCTCTACCCACGCTACGGAAGGCGCCCTATTCCTATACGTGGAAGAACATTGCATCAGGCACCTACAGCCTGACGGCCAAGGCCACGGACGACAAGGGCGAGACGGCCACGAGTGCGGCGCGCACGGTCAGGGTTGCCGGTGCAGCACAGGCCCGGGAGATTTACTACATCCACTCGGATCACCTGAATGTCCGTACCGGCTGAATATTGAGCAGGTGTACCGGTTGAATATTGACCAGGCACATTAGCCGCATGTCATTGCAGCGGCTGTGGATAAGTCTATCCTAAATTTCCCTTTTAAAGTGAGTTGC
>WRIU01000017.1 GCA_009782565.1 Betaproteobacteria bacterium | reverse complement strand
GGTAGTGTCTCAGTTTGAATATTTGAGACGATTTTCTGTAGGGGGCGATGGCAATCGCCCCGTCGAACCGTTAGCGGACTGCGGAAATTTACGATGGCGGGCGGATTACCATCCGCCCCTACAGCGCATGAAATTCAAACTGAGACACTACCGGCTGGGGCACTATCCCATTTGATAGCGTTGTCAGGCAAAGTCAGCATTTTCTCGTTCATGGCCGCCTCACAGTTTTATTACGTCGTTTCAGAAACCGTCCATCAGCGCGCATGTGCTCTGATGGTTTATTCCATATAGAAACTCTCTCCCGCAAGAGAAATCAATAAAACGAGTTCCTCAACTCATTGAGTACCCGTCTAGACTGCAAGGGCTGGCCGCCGAGGTGATGATGGATGAGGGCTCGCAGCAGATGCCCGGCTTCACGCAGGGTCTCGGCGCGATTGAAATCGTTTGCGGCCAGATCGAGGAGGGTCTGGCCGTCAACGCGCACACCGTCCGGGGCTTCCCGCGCGACTTCCGAGGCGCAGAGCCACGGGCCGCGCTCGGTGATGTAGATGTACGGCTCGCCGGGTTGGAATGGCTGCCCGCTGCCGTCGGAGTCGAGCATCACGCCATAGCCCAGTTCGCGCAACAGCGCCAATTCAAAACGGCGCAGCACCATCGGCAGGTTTTCACCCCGCCCCATCGCGCCAATGGCCGATTCATAGGCATCAAAGAGCGCCGGGTGCGGGTCTTCGCGTGCGGTCAGTTTCAAAAGCAGCTCGTTGAGGTAGTAGGCGCAAAGCAATGCACGACCCGACAGCGGAGCCTGCGCGCCACGCCATTCGCCACGCGCCAGGGTTTTGACTTCGCCGCCGCCCGAAAAATCGAGCAAGAGCGGCTGAAATGCCATCAGCACACCGCGCAATTCCGACATGGGACGGCGCGCACCCTTGGCAACCAGGGCGATACGTCCATGATCGCGCGTAAAAACTTCGATGATCAGGCTGGTTTCGCGCCACGGAAAGGCATGCAGTACCCAGGCAGGCTGTTGCGTGACGCGCTGCTTCAGGCTCACTCGTACCCCAGGCTTTTGAGTGCGTGTTCGTTGTCGGCCCAGCCGCTCCTGACCTTGACCCAGGTTTCGAGAAAGACTTTGCCGTCAAACAGTTTTTCCATCTCGATGCGCGCCTGGCTCGCAACCCGTTTCAGCTTCTCGCCGCCCTTGCCGATGACGATACCCTTGTGCGCGGGTTTGTCGACGATCACGGCAGCATGGATGCGGCGCAGCGAGCCTTCGGTCTCAAACTTTTCGATCTCGACCGTCAGCCCATAAGGCAATTCGTCGCCAAGAAGCCGGAAAAGTTTTTCGCGCAGAAATTCAGCGGCGAAAAACCGCTCATTCCGGTCGGTGATTTCGTCCGCGCCGTAGATCGGGTCGCCTTCCGGCAGGAGCGGCGCTGCCGCCTCGATTAGGACATCGCAATGTCGGCCATGCTCCGCCGAAACTGGGACGATCTCCGCGAATTCGCGCAAGCCCCGCATCTGGTCGATGAAAGGCAGCAGACGGCTTTTGTCGTCGAGCCGGTCGATCTTGTTGATGACCAGCACTACACTGGCTTCAAATGGTATCGCGTCGAGCGCCGCGCGATCCTCGTCATTGAACCGTCCGGCCTCGATCACGAAAAAAACCAGGTCGACCCCGGCCAGCGCCTGGGAAACCGCGCGATTCATCGCGCGGTTGAGCGCATTGCCCCGCCGTGTCTGAAAACCGGGCGTATCGACGAATACGAACTGGACATTCCCGGCGCTCAGGATGCCCGTCACCCGATGGCGGGTTGTCTGCGCCTTGCTCGATACGATGCTGATCTTTTGCCCGATCAGCCGGTTGAGCAATGTCGACTTACCGACATTCGGACGCCCCACGATGGCCACGAATCCGGTGCGGCGGGTCGTCTCTTCGGAGCCGGGAGCAAAATCACCCATGCCGTTCACTTTTTAACTGTGCAAGCGCCAGTTCCGCCGAGCGTTGTTCCGCCGCACGTCGGCTGCTGCCACGGCCAACGGTGCACAAGGAGAATTTCGGCACTTCGCAGGCCACTTCAAACTCCTGCGCGTGCGCCTCGCCCAGTACGCGGATCATGGAGTACGTCGGCAAGGCCATCTTGCGGCCCTGCAACCATTCCTGGAGAGCAGTCTTAGGGTCTTTGCCCGACGCGGCAGGATCGACCTCTGCCAGCAGCGGCTCAAACAGGCGGTCGACCAGCGCATGCGCCGCCTCGAAACCGGCATCGAGGCAAACCGCCGCGATGAGGGCTTCCAGCGCATCGGCCAATATGGAAGGGCGACGAAAACCGCCGGAGCGCAATTCGCCCTCTCCCATACGTAGGCAAGAGCCAAGATCGAGGCCGACGGCTACGCGGGCAAGCGCGTCCTGGCACACCAGCGAGGCACGTACCCTGGACAGTTCCCCTTCCTGCAAACCGGGAAAACGTTTGAACAGCTTCATCGACATCGCGCAGTTGAGTACGCTGTCGCCGAGGAACTCGAGCCGCTCGTTGTTGGGTTGCCCGAAACTGCGGTGGGTCAGCGCCTGCGCGAGCAGGGACGGATCGGCAAAGACAAGGCCGAGGTTGCGTTGCAAACGGTCGGTAAATTCCGTCATTTACGGCTGTGCTGGCTTGAAGCCTTGAAATCGAACGAGAGGCTGACATTACTGACGAGCGGGGCTTTGCGCGTGTATTCGACCTCAACCACGACCTTGCCGCCCTGCTTGCGGAAAACAAGGTCACTCGATTTGACCGTTCCGTCGATGCTGTCGATCAGGGCGCGGCGCTCATAGCTTTTCCGCATCTCGGATTCGGACGCGCCATTATTACCTTCGTCAGCCACCAGCCCAACGATGCGCTGGAGCGCAAAATACTCCCTATACGGCCCGATCATCCTGAAGCCAACCAGCAGCGCGCCCGCAAGCAGGAGCCCTACGAAAATCATGCCAATCAAGCTGATACCACGCTGACGGAATAACATTGCATCCTCCCACATCAATATCACCGGAAGCTGCCAATGCGCCCCGGATCGTTGAAATTGAGCCAGATGAAGAATGCCCGCCCGACGATGTTCTTGTCCGGAACGAACCCCCACACCCGGCTGTCGGCACTATTGTCACGATTATCGCCCATGACCCAATAATGCCCTGCGGGGACGATACAACTGAAGCCGCTTTCGGTATAAGTGCAATTTTCCCGGAATGGATAATTCATCGCGTCGTGCACGAAAGTGGGCGCTTGCTGCTCGATCAGGATGTCGTGTTCAATCCCGCCGAGCTTTTCGGTGTATTTCGGCGAATGGTAAAGGCGGTCGGCATGAAGGTATTTGCCGGACTCCGCCATCTCCACCTTCTCGCCGTTGATCGTCAGGCTTTTTTCGGTGTACTCGACCTTATCGCCCGGCAGCCCCACCACCCGCTTGATATAGTTCTTCGACGGGTCGGGGGGATAGCGGAAAACCATGACTTCACCGCGCTTAGGCGCATTGACGTCGATGATCTTGGTGTTGATGACCGGCAGCCGGATGCCATAGGTAAATTTATTGACCGCGATGAAATCGCCTTCCAGCAGAGTCGGCATCATCGAGCCGGAAGGAATTTTGTAGGGTTCGACGATAAAGGAACGCAAGCCGAAAACGATCAGCACCACCGGGAAAAAGGCAGCCCCCCATTCCACCCACCCGGGCGAAGGCTCGTCGGGCGCGCGGCGCGGGCGAGCGTAGAAGCGATCCAGGCACCACAAGAAGCCGGTGACGAGGGTCAGAACAAACAGGATCAGGGCAAAATCAACACTGGATAAATCCACATCGTCTCCAATCATTCAGTGACAAGGGGCGAAGCGCGGGAAGGCGCGTCTCATTTCCCCTCATCGGTTCTCAGCACGGCAAGGAAAGCCTCTTGCGGAATTTCAACATTGCCGACCTGCTTCATGCGTTTTTTACCTTCTTTCTGCTTTTCGAGCAGTTTTTTCTTGCGGGTGATGTCGCCGCCGTAACACTTCGCGAGCACGTTCTTGCGTAGTGCCTTGATGGTTTCGCGGGAGATGATATGAGTCCCGATAGCCGCCTGTACGGCAACATCGAACATCTGGCGCGGAATCAGCTTTCGCAACCGGGCGGCCAGTTCCCGCCCGCGATACTGGGCGCTGGAGCGGTGGACGATCACCGAGAGCGCGTCGACTTTTTCGCCCGCCACCATCATATCGAGTTTGACGAGGTCCGCCGAACGGTATTCCTTGAATTCGTAGTCCAGCGAAGCGTAGCCGCGCGACACCGATTTCAGTTTGTCGAAGAAATCCATGACGACTTCGCTCATCGGCAACTCGTAGACGAGTTGCACCTGGCGGCCGTGGTA
The DNA here is from genome assembly GCA_009782565.1 of Betaproteobacteria bacterium. Classification (GTDB taxonomy): domain Bacteria; phylum Pseudomonadota; class Gammaproteobacteria; order Burkholderiales; family Rhodocyclaceae; genus WRNU01. Next base: position 18,084 of record WRIU01000017.1, on the reverse strand, counting down.
GCGCATATCCACTTGCGCGCCGCGCTTCTGGTTGCACAGCGTAAGAACGGGGCCGACGAACTCCTGCGGCATGAAAATCGTCACGGTAATGATCGGTTCCCGGATGTCCTGATACTTGCCGGGTTCGGGCAGTTTGGATGGATTCTCGACGTGGATGACCTCGCCGTTGTTGAGTACGACCTCATAGACCACCGTCGGCGAGGTGGTGATGAGGTCCATATCGAATTCCCGCTCCAGCCGTTCCTGCACGATGTCCATGTGCAGCAGCCCAAGGAAACCGCAACGGAAACCAAACCCCAATGCCTGTGAAACCTCCGGCTCAAAATGCAGCGAGGCATCGTTGAGGTGCAATTTTTCGAGGGAATCGCGCAGTTGGTCGTACTCGGAGGATTCCACTGGATACAGGCCGGCGAAAACCTGCGGCTTGATTTCCTTGAATCCGGGCAGAGGGTCTGCCGCCGGCCGAGCCGCCAGCGTCAGCGTATCGCCCACCCGCGCGGCTTCCAGTTCCTTGATGCCTGCGATGACGAAACCCACTTCACCGGCGGAGAGTTGTTCCCGTTCGACCGAGCGCGGGGTGAAGACGCCCACTTGATCGCACGGGTATTGCGCGCCGGTCGACATCAGCAGGATGCGATCCTTCACCCGCAGCACACCATCGACCACCCTGACCAGCATGACCACACCGACGTAGTTATCAAACCAGGAGTCGATAATCAGGGCTTTCAGCGGCTCGTCGGGGTTTCCCTCTGGCGGTGGGATGCGGGCGATGATGGCTTCGAGCACGTCTTCGACGCCCTGGCCGGTCTTGGCCGAGCACTCGATGGCCTCCGAGGCATCGACGCCGATGACATCCTCGATCTCTTCCCGCGCGTTGTCGGGGTTGGCCGCCGGCAGGTCGATCTTATTGAGTACCGGCACGACTTCCACGTCCAGCTCAAGCGCGGTGTAGCAGTTCGCCACCGTCTGCGCCTCCACGCCCTGGGAAGCATCCACCACCAGCAGCGCCCCTTCGCAAGCCGACAGCGAACGGCTGACTTCGTAAGAGAAGTCGACGTGCCCCGGCGTGTCGATCAGGTTGAGGTTGTAGGTCTGCCCGTCGCGGGCCTTGTATTGCAGCACCGCCGTCTGCGCCTTGATGGTGATGCCGCGCTCGCGCTCGATGTCCATCGAATCGAGCACCTGCTCTTCCATTTCGCGCGCCGACAGCCCCCCGCAAAGATGGATTATCCGGTCGGCGAGTGTGGATTTACCGTGGTCGATGTGGGCGATGATGGAGAAATTACGGATGTGACGCATCGTACAGGACAGATATGGAAGGTTGTAGCACGCGAATAGGAACCTGCCACGCCACTTTGGAAAAACCGAAAGGGCGAAGGCTATTTAGCAAAACTTTAGGAGTCTATAGGAAAAGCCCCACAAAATGCGTGTACAGCATCCATGTCGAGCCGGTGATGGCAAATTTCCACGCCGTCCACGAGCACAACGGGAATCAGTTCATCCCAACGCGCTTCCAATTCCGGTTCCCGTTCAATATCGACAAGCTCGACCCGCCAGCCGTAACGCCGCGCAATCGGTTCCAGAGCATCGACCAGTTCATGACAGAGATGGCACCACTGCCGACTCAGAACCGTGAAGGTACGCGCACGCGCGCTCACGCGCCCTGCCCCATGCCCACGCACCCGGCAGCAATACCTTCGCCATCCCGCTCGACGCGCAGCCGCCGGGCAGACGCATCATGCCGCCGCGCGCGAATGAACAAAATGATGACCGTCGCGGCAATTCCGATCACCAACCCCGTGGCCGCTGCCAGATCGACCCGCTCCACCGGAGCCAGCCAGACACCGAGCGCAGCCCCGGCCAGAACCAGCACCGTCCCCAAACCATAGCTTGCCAACGCCGCCCGCAGCGGCACGCCATCGTCGACCACGAGCCTGACCCGCTCATCCACGCGCAAGCCAAACGGGTCGTCAACCGCAAAAGTCCTCTCACTGCCCCGGAACATTTCCGCCAAACGGGGCGCGTGGCAGCCGCCCGGTTCATTGCAACGCCCGCAACCGCTCGTTTGTTCGAGCAGACGAACCCATACTTTGCCTTCCCCTGCGCGCACGACGACCGCCCTGGTTTCGATCACTTGAGCACCTCGACGGCTTCAGCCGCCCGTTGCACGAGAGGCGCCGGCACTTCGCCCAGCACCGTGATCCGGTGGCCACCCGCGACACGCTCGAAAACATTGACTGCACCGCCTCCGGGATAAGCCCCGCGCGCCTCGACTCCCGCTTCTGCCGGTTCGATGAAGATCGAAATCGCAGCGAGGCCATCGCTGAACACCATTTGCAAGGCCCCCCCATTGCGATGGCGCATCATCGTCATCAGCGAAAAACCGGGCAAAGGCTCCCTGAGCGCCCATTGGCTCTTGAACTGCGCCTCGTCGTCCCCCCCGACATCGACCGTGCGCCAGTCCGCGTCGACCTTCACACGGGGCGCAAGCAACTCGTCGCCAACCTTGCCGCCGATGTGCACGTTGCTAAAGGCAAATTGTTCGACCACTTCCCCCTTGGGGTCGAGCATCTGCGACTTGAGGAGCAAGCCGGTTTTCAGTTCGACCCAAAACACATGGCCGAAACGCAGTTCATCGCGTGGCATGAGCACCAGCTTCTGGGCTTCATGCCCGGCGATACGCCCTACCCCATCCAATCGGATATGGTAATTGCCGGTCAGTTCGGCATGGCTGTGCGGCAGACGACCCGGAAAATTGCCTCGCTTCCCGGCCTGACCGATGATGACAGTACGTTGCGCGGGCAGCACGCAACGCATTTCCTTACCTTGCCGGATAATTTCGCGGGGGCTACCGTCGAGCACTTCCATACGTTCGCTTTCCACACCATTGGCATAGCGATGCGCGATGCGCGATGTCTCGGTGCGCCACCCCGTCTGATAACTGAAGGTTCCGACATAATTCAGTTGTCGGCTGGCTCCGCTGATACGGTCGAGCCAGGCCAGCGGGTCCGCCGCAGGCAGCCCGGATATGGGTGTCGTTGGTTCGTCCTTTACAACCTGCCCACCGGCGGGCTGATCGGCGAAAGACGGGCCGCACAGTAAGCACAGCCCGACAACAAGCCACTTCCTTATCGCGCCCATCGGTTTGGTATCGGTCATTATCGCCCTCACTCTCCCGGCGGAACCGATACGGTACGCACGTAGTGCACAACCGACGGTATCGGCCCGCCAGCCAATGCCTGATGCGCGACCAGGTAATCATGGCGCGCCCCTTCTCTGATGGAATGGGTGGAAGGAACTGTTCCCGGTGTTTCGATGCTCTGGACGGATGCCGCTACCGGAGCAGGCGCATCATCGGACAACACCGCCATGACCACTCCTACCGCCAACCCTCCCATTACCGAGGCCACCAACGGCAACAAGCGATGACGCCAGGAATGACGCACAGCCTTGTCCTTGTTTTTCCTGCCGGACGGAACGAGGATGGTAGGCTCATTTTCGAGCCGAGCCATCACCCGCTCGGTAAAACCCTCCAGTTCCGGCGACGCATCGCCCCGGATAAGGTCGCCCAGCATGCAATACGTGTCCCACTCGTCGCGGAACGCATTATCGTGCTTGAGCCGGATGAACAACGCACGAGCCGTTGCGTCGTCAACCTCGCCATCAAGCATCGCCGAAAGTTTCTCTTTCATTTCAGCTTCCATCCCTTCGAGTGTTTTGCATCATTTACCAACGTTCATCCGCGCGCGTGTCGAGAAGCGGCCGCAGGCGGGCGGCAATTGCCTCGCGCGCGCGGAAAATCCGTGACCGTACCGTCCCGACCGGACAATTCATGACATTGGCAATATCCTCATAACTCAGCCCTTCCAGTTCGCGCAGGGCGATGGCCTCACGCAATTCGTCAGGCAAACCTGACATAGCCTCCTCTACCGTCAGCGCAATCTGGCGCGTCATTAACTGCCGTTCAGGCGTATCCAAATCGCTCAGGCGCTCCGCACCTGCCGCACCTTCCATCTCACCCGTATCCATCCCACCCAAAACCGGCACCCGGCGGGTCTGAGCAGCAATATAATTTTTCGCGGTATTGATACCGATCCGATAGAGCCATGTGTAGAAAGCACTCTCCCCGCGAAACGCACCCAAGGCGCGATACGCCTTGATGAATGTTTCCTGGGTCAAATCTTCGACTTCAGCAGGGTCGCGCACCAAGCGTGCGAGCAAACGGTAGAGTTTGCGCTGGTACTTCGACACTAATAGGCCAAACGCCTGTTTATCCCCACCTTGAACGCGCTCTACCAATTGCTGGTCAATTTCACGATCACTCATCTGGTACCTGTTATCCCGCTCTATCAAAAACAAAACTGATACAGTGTAAAAGCAAGCCGCTATCAGACTTATGCCGGCATAGACAGTTCGGTTCTGACTTGGTTCAATACGAAATGCCACGAATCTACAAGAATGATGCGTTTATCGCGTGTTATATTATGCTCTCTTTTCGATTTCTTTCAGACGCACTACCGTGACAGGCCGACGCCAGTATGACGTCATGATTCTTGGTAGCGGTGCGGCAGGCCAGTCGATGGCTCTTTTGCTTGCCGACCGCCTGAAAGTTGCGCTCGTCACTAAACGTACGCTTGTCGATAGCGCAAGCGCCCTGGCACAAGGCGGCATCGCTGCGGTGCTCGACACCGCCGACAGTATCGAAGCTCATATCCGTGACACGTTCGATGCCGGAGCCGGCCTTTGCGACCCGGATGCCACCCGCTACACGGTCGAACATGGCCGCGAAGCCATCGACTGGCTCATCAGGCGCGGCGTGCCTTTCACCCGTGGGGAGGATACGGAACTCGGGTTCCATCTCACTCGTGAGGGTGGGCACTCCCACCGGCGTATCATCCACGCGGCGGACGCCACCGGCGCAGCAGTACAGACAACCCTGAGCGAAGCGGTGCTCGCGCACCCGAACATCGACATCCACGAATATCACATCGCCATCGACCTCATCCACGGCGAGCGGGTCGGCAAACCCGGCCTCGGTTGCGTCGGCGCTTACGTGCTCGACATCAGGAATGACCGCGTCGTCACCTTCGCCGCGCGCAGCACGGTACTGGCCACCGGCGGCACGGGCAAGGTTTACCTCTACACCACCAACCCGGACGTCGCCACCGGCGATGGCGTGGCAATGGCCTGGCGGGCAGGCTGTCGGGTACGAAACATGGAATTCATCCAGTTCCACCCCACCTGCCTTTATCACCCACAAGCCAAGTCCTTCCTGATTTCCGAAGCGGTACGGGGCGAAGGCGGTTTGCTCAAGCGCCCCGACGGAACCCGTTTCATGCCCGTGCACGATAAGCGCGCCGAACTCGCCCCAAGGGACATCGTTGCCCGTGCCATTGATTTCGAGATGAAAAAATACGGCCTCGATTGCGTGTATCTCGACATCACCCACAAACCGGCGGACTGGCTGCGCGGCCACTTCCCCAATATCCACGCGCGCTGCCTGGAACTGGGCATCGACATCACCCGGGAGCCCATCCCGGTCGTACCGGCGGCGCATTATTCCTGCGGCGGCATCGTCACCGACCTTGCCGCGCGTACCGACGTGCCCAATCTCTACGCGGTCGGAGAAACGGCGGGAACCGGCCTGCATGGCGCAAACCGGCTGGCGTCTAACTCCTTGCTCGAATGCCTGGTTTTCGGCGGCGCGGCAGCGCAGGACATCCTCGCCCGCCCAGACAGCGCAATCCCCACCCTGCCTGCCTGGGACGAGAGCCGCGTGGCCGACGCCGACGAAGAAGTCGTCATTACCCATAACTGGGCGGAATTGCGCCAGGCGATGTGGGATTATGTCGGTATCGTACGCACCAACAAGCGGCTGCAACGCGCCCGTCACCGCATCCGGCTTCTCGCGCGTGAAATCGACGAGTTTTACTCGAACTTCCGCGTCACCAACGACCTCATCGAACTTCGCAATCTCGTCGTTACCGCCGGTTTGATCGTGCGCTGCGCGTTGCTGCGGCGCGAAAGCCGGGGGCTGCACACTTCGCGCGACTACCCCGATACCCTGCCGCGCGCCCGCGATACCGTGCTGCGCCCGCCGCGATTCAAGCCACGTCCACCGGGCTGAACGCTTCCGGATCGGAATCCAACGCACGGTAACGCAACCAAGTACGCAGCCGCCGCCATTGGGCATTTCCGCCGCAGTTTTCTTCGATCACTTCTGATGCTATCAGCATTAAACGCATCCGTTCAGGGCGGCCGCCCCGCGCCGTCCAGGCTAACGACAACCACGACACGGCGGGAAACAGCACCGCACCGGGCAACACCCTGCCCCAAGCACCGTCATCACCGCCTTCCCGGCATATCCGCAAAGCCCCATCGGCGGCCAGCACGAGCGACAGCCCGCGCTTGCGCGCCTGCGCCCGTACCGATTGAACAGCGGAGACGAGCAGCAACAGCACGAGCGGAATCGTTGCTTTAAGCGGCAGACTCATGAGGAAGAGCGCCACGGCTCCGACAAGATGAGCAGCCAGAACCACCGCCAGCAGTATTGGGCTTGGCCTGAGCCGTACCGTGAGCGGATGCGGTGGCATCGGAAATGTCAGACGCGGCGGAACACCAAAGTTCCGTTCGTACCGCCAAAGCCAAAGTTATTCTTCAGGGCAACGTCGATCTTCATCTCACGCGCGATATTGGCGCAGTAATCGAGATCGCACTCCGGGTCCTGATCGAAGATGTTGATTGTCGGCGGGGAAACCTGGTGATAAACGGCGAGCACGGTAAATACCGACTCGAGCCCGCCTGCGCCACCGAGCAAATGCCCGGTCATCGATTTGGTGGAATTGATCACCAGCTTGGCAGCATTATCGACCCCGAAAGCGAGCTTGATCGCGTCGGTTTCGTTCTTGTCGCCCAACGGAGTCGACGTGCCATGCGCGTTCAGGTATTGCACCTGGTCTGGATTGACTCCGGCATCCTTAAGCGCGTTAATCATGCTGCGGCGCGGACCGTCGGTATCCGGCGCGGTGATGTGATGGGCGTCGCCGCTCATGCCAAAACCAACCACCTCAGCGTATATCTTTGCCCCGCGCCGTCTGGCATGCTCGTACTCTTCAAGCACCAGCACACCGGCCCCTTCCCCGATCACGAAACCATCGCGGTCACGATCCCAGGGCCGACTGGCGGTAGCAGGATCGTCGTTGCGGGTCGAAAGCGCCTTTGCCGAACCGAACCCTCCAAGCGCCAAAGGCGTCACCGTGGATTCCGAACCACCACAGAGCATGGCATCTGCGTCTCCATAAGCAATTGTGCGCGCACTGATGCCTATGGCATGCAAACCAGAGGTGCACGCCGTCACCATAGCGAGATTCGGCCCTTTCAAGCCGAACATGATCGACAGGTTCCCGGAAGTCATATTGATGATGGACCCGGGAACGAAAAACGGCGAAACCTTGCGCGGCCCTCCGGCAAGATAATCGCTGTGTGCAAACTCGATCAGTGGCAAGCCGCCCATGCCGGAACCGATGTTCACGCCGATGCGTTCAGCGTTGGCTTCGGTGACATCGAGACCGGAATCACGAAACGCCTGGATGCCCGACGCGATACCGTACTGGATGAAGGCATCCATCCGCCGCGCGTCCTTCGGCGGTATCCAATCAGCCGCAGTGAAGTTCCTGACCTCACCCGCCACACGGCACGCGAACGCGCTCGCATCGAAACGGGTAATCAGACCGATCCCGCTCCTGCCCGCAAGCGCATTTTCCCAAGCCTCTGAAACAGTGTTACCCACTGGCGAGACGGCACCCAGACCAGTTACGACGACTCTGCGACGTGACACAATACGCTCCGAAAAAACCGGCGGAGAAAAGCACAAACCCTTCAGCGATTGCGGTAAGCAACTGCTGAAGAGCCGAAAAAACGATAGAAGTTATTTCTTGAGGTGGGCGTTGACGTAGTCGATCGCCTGCTGAACGGTGGTGATCTTCTCGGCTTCCTCATCCGGAATCTCGCACTCGAATTCCTCTTCCAGAGCCATGACCAGCTCTACGGTATCCAGCGAATCCGCGCCCAGATCATCCACGAACGAAGACTCGTTCTTGATTTCCGTTTCAGCGACGCCAAGTTGCTCGGCTACGATCTTCTTGACGCGTTGTTCAATATCGCTCATGAACCAACTCCTTACCATTCAGGTGTAAAAAACCGTTGTAGTCTACCAGAAAGACAAGATTGTGCTACTGGCGACAGGAGCCCTGTTTTTAAAATGGGATATTGTCCGTGTCCGCGCGCCAATGCAATGTAATGGCAATAGCGTTAATTTATGCTAGGCGCTAGACTTACAGTTAGTATACTGAACTACCCGGAAAAGCCGGGCAACGGATGAACCGACATGACACTGGCCGAACAGTTTTCAGCTTATAGCCGTTGGCGCAACGAGACGATCGATGCGGTGCTGAAGCTACGTAACTGGCTGAATATAAACGATGTCAGCGATGCACAAGCCGATCAGCGCCTGCAATACCTGATCGAGCGCCTGCGCGCCGACAAGCTTACTGTCGCGTTCGTCGCTGAATTCTCACGCGGCAAATCCGAACTGATCAATGCGATTTTTTTCGCCGAGCACGGTGGTCGCATCCTGCCTTCGAGCGCAGGGCGCACAACGATGTGCCCTACGGAATTGCACTGGACGCCGAACTCCACGCCGGAATTGCGTCTGCTGCCGATTGAGACGCGCGCACGCGCGGAGCCGGTCAGCGAGCTCAAGCTGCTGCCGGAATGCTGGTCGGTGGAGCCGCTCGACACTGAATCAAGCGCCAAACTCCAGGCGACACTGGCGCGGGTCAGCGAAGTGTGCAGGGTGACGGAAGAAGACGCGGTCAACCTTGGCTTCAAGATCGACCCGAATGGCGAGACGGGGCTCAAACCCGGAGCCGATGGCCTGGTCGAAGTGCCTAAATGGCGCCATGCCGTGATCCAGTTCCCACACCCGCTGCTCGAACAGGGACTGGTCGTGCTCGACACCCCAGGACTCAACGCGATTGGTGCAGAACCGGAACTGACGCTCTCCTTGCTGCCCAACGCCCACGCCGTGCTGTTCATCCTCGCCGCCGATACGGGCGTAACCTTAAGCGACATGACGGTATGGCGCGATTTCGTCAGCACCGGCGCACGGGAAAAAGGTCGCCTGGTCGTGCTCAACAAAATCGACGGGCTATGGGACGGTTTGCGCGACGAGGCCAGCATTAACAGCGAAATCGACCGGCAGGTGAAGTCAGTCAGTGAAACGCTCGAAATCGGCACGGATTCGATTTTCCCGGTTTCAGCGCAAAAAGGGCTGGTCGCCCGCGTCAATAGTGACCGGGAACTGCTCGAAAAAAGCCGGCTACTGGTTCTGGAGCGGGTGCTGTCGGAAGACCTGCTGCCTTCCAAGCAGGAAATCGTCCGCGACAACACCCTGGGGGAGACCCGTGACCTGATTCATCAGGCCGAAGTACTGCTCCAGGCGCGGCTTGCCGGGATAAAGGGGCAACTTCAGGAACTGGACAGCCTGCACGGCAAGAATCGCGGCGTCGTCGAATACATGATGTACAAAATCCGTGTCGAGAAGGACGAATTTGAGCAGGGGCTCAAAAAATATTACGCCGTGCGTTCGGTCTTTACCGGGCTCTCCAACCGGTTGCTCTCGCACCTGGGAATGGACACCTTGCGAACCGAAACCCGCAAAACCCGCGATGCCATGCTCGAATCGCGCTTTTCACTGGGGCTGCGCGAGCGGATGAAGGATTTCTTCCAGCGCATGCGCGCCCATATCAGCGAGGCCGAATCGGACATCTCCGAGATATACCGCATGCTCGACGCCATGTACAAGCGCTTCAGCGTCGAACACGGGCTCAAGCTCACCCCGCCCGAAAAATTCTCGGTGCAGCGTTGCGAAGCGGAACTCAACCACCTGGAAAGCGTTTGCCATCGCCACCTCGGCACTCCCCTGATGCTGGTGACGACCGAAAAACACGTACTGATGAAAAAGTTTTTTGAAACGGCAGCAGTTCAGGTACGCCGCATTTTCGAGGTTGTCAATCACGACGTCGAACAATGGCTGCGGGCAGTAATGGCTCCGCTTGAAATCCAGGTACGGGAATACCAGTTACAACTCAAACGTCGGCTGGAGAGCGTCCGCCGCATCCATCAGGCGACCGACACCCTCGAAAACCGGGTCGAAGAATTGAAACAAGCCGAACAATCCTCCGAAGCGCTAATGGAAGAACTCACGAAGTTGCAGGACGGCATCCGGCGCGCCTTGGATTCTGCCGTAGCTGAAAGCGAAGAGAACACTACACGCCTGGCCATCGTAGCTTAAAGAATTTCCCGCAAACCGCCCTGCCCTCGTCCTATTTTCTTCGGACACAATCCTCCCGCCCCGAGAGGAAAGAGTAGAATCCGCCCCGCGCGTTCCGTCCCCTCGCACGGAACCGCCCGGCGGCTTTGATCGCCTCCGGTTGCGTTCACCCCCAACCAGCCTCGCGCGATGACTCTGAAAGAATACACGCACGCCGACGAACCGTTCCACCCTGACGAAGACGTGGGCATGCACCCTGACGAGCTTCAGCAACACCTGCACAGAGTGCAGTTGATGCTGGCGCATTCGCGCGCGGTGGAAGAATCCGTTGGCGCGGGCGATTCCGATTCTGATATCCCCGCCCTCGTCCTTCCCACGCCGGAACACGCCGCCGAACTGCGGGCGCAACTCGACGCGCTGCACCCGGCAGACATTGCCTATATCCTCGAAGCCCTGCCGCTCGAAGAGCGGCGCACCGTCTGGAACCTGGTCAAGGCCGACCGCGACGGCGATATCCTGCTCGAAGTCTCCGATGCCGTCCGCGAATCTCTGATCGAGATCATGGCGCCGCACGAATTGAAAGCGGCTGCCGAAACACTGGACGCGGATGAACTCGCCGACCTCGCGCCCGATTTACCCCCGGAAGTCATTGAGGACGTTTTCAAGGCGCTCTCCAGCGATGAGCGCGAGCAATTGCGCGCGGCGATGTCCTACGACGAGGGATCGGTCGGCGCGCTGATGGATTTCGACCTCGTAACGGTACGGGAGGACGTGAGCCTCGAAGTGGTGCTGCGCTACCTGCGTCTTTTCGATGAGTTACCGGATCATACCGACAAGCTTTTCGTGATCGACCGCGAGGAACACCTGGTCGGCATCCTCACCCTGGAAACGCTACTCATCAGCGACCCGGACACAGAAGTCTCGGAAGTAATGTGGCGAGAACCGAAAGTCACCTTTTCACCAAATGACGATGCCAGCGACGCAGTACAGGCGTTCGAGCGCTACGACCTCGTTTCCGCGCCGGTGGTTGACCGCTCCAGCAAACTCATCGGCCGGCTCACCGTGGCCGACGTGGTCGACTTTATCCGCGAGGAATCTGAGGCCGAGATTCTCAACCAGGCCGGTTTGCGCGAAGAAGAAGACGTTTTCGCCTCGGTATGGGACTCGGTAAAGAACCGCTGGGCCTGGCTGGCAATCAATCTGGTAACGGCGTTCATTGCCTCCCGGGTCATCGGCGCTTTCGAGGGCTCGATTGAAAAACTCGTGGCGCTGGCTGCACTGATGCCCATCGTCGCAGGCATCGGCGGCAACTCTGGCAACCAGACCATCACCATGATCGTGCGCGCCATCGCCGTCGGCCAGGTCGAACAAAGCGCGTTGAAGCGGCTGATGAAAAAGGAACTCGGTGTTGCCCTTTTCAATGGCATCGTCTGGGGAGGGTTGCTTGGCGTACTGGCGTGGTGGCTCTACGAGAGCATTTCACTCGGACTGGTGATGACCGCCGCGATGACGCTCAACTTGCTGCTCGCCGCCAGTGCCGGCGTTCTGATCCCGATGCTGCGCCAACGGCTAGGTAACGATCCGGCAATCGGCAGTTCCGTGTTGATTACCGCGCTGACCGATTCGGGAGGATTTTTCATCTTCCTCGGTCTGGCAACGCTATTCCTGATACGATGAAACCCGCGCTCATCCTCGTACTCTCCCTGGCATTCCTCGCCCCCTTTTCCGCCAGCGCGGCAAACGAAGCAAACACCTCCAATGAAGCGCGTCTCCGGGAACTGGAGGCCGAAATCGCGCGGCGCCATCAGAATTACCAGCAACAGCAACTCGTGCGCCGCAAACAGATCGCGGGAACCGTGAAAGAGCCACGGCTTGAAAAATACCTGGTGGGGTTCCGGCGCAAGATCGCGTGCAGCGCCTCGCTGCACTACCCCGAGGCGGCGCGCGGAAAGATTTACGGGGAGATGATTGTCACGATCTCCATCCTCGCCGACGGCTCATTTGAAAAAGCCCGTGTCGACCGGAGTTCAGGCCACAAGGCGCTCGACGACAGCGTTATCAACATTGCCAGACAGGCTGCGCCTTTCGAGCCTTTCCCACCGGAAATACGCCGCGATACGGACGCGCTGGACATCACGCGCGCCTGGACATTCACCTATACGGAAGAAACGGCGACAGGCGCGGACGACCCGTGCGCCTGATGGGAGTAAAGCTGTCGGGCACAATCCCCGTGTGCCCTTATCTAATTTCTCCATGCTTGCTATGATTGGCCGTCATGCGGTTCACAGCCTTGCGCCAACAAAATTAAACTGAGCGCCTTGGAGAGAGACAAAACCTATGAGTATTTACGCTCTGGACGGGCTCAAGCCCCGAATCGGCGAAGGTTCCTGGATTGCCCACAACGCGACGGTAATCGGCGATGTACGCATTGGCCGCAATGCGAGCATCTGGTACAACGTGGTCATTCGTGGCGACAACGAACCAGTTGAAATCGGCGACGGAACCAACATTCAGGATGGCTCCATCCTTCACAACGACGTGGGCGTACCGCTGACTATCGGCGCAAACGTCACCGTCGGCCACATGGCCATGCTGCACGGCTGCGTCATCGGCGACGGCAGCCTGATCGGCATCAACGCCGTCGTGCTTAACAACGCCGTTGTTGGCAAGGATTGCCTCATCGCCGCGAAAGCCCTGATCCCAGAAGGCAAAATCATCCCGGACCGTTCGCTGGTTGTCGGGTCGCCGGGGCGGATACTGCGTACACTCACCGACGAAGAACTCACGCGCCTGCGCGACAATGCCCTTCACTATGTCGGCAATATCCGCCGCTTCCGAGCCGGACTCCATGAACTGCACACCACTGCCAACTATGCCCAATCCAATGCCTAAAGTCGTCCAGCAATGGACACGCATCATCCTGTCAATGCTGGCCTGTGTCCTCGTCGGCGCGTGTTCCGTCGCGCCAGTGCAATACACCGACATGCTGCACGACGACGAAAAATACTCCCCATTCGCGAATTATTTCGTTATCGAAGACCCGGCGTATCGCAAGGAAATCGTTGTACAGGCACTCGGCCTGGTCGGCACGGAATACCGTTGGGGCGGCGGCAACCCCAATGAGGGGCTGGATTGCAGCGGCCTGGTGACTCATGTGGTGGAAAAGGTCAGCAAGCGCAGCCTACCGCATCACGCGGCCACCATTGCCCTGATGACGCGCCCCATCAAACGCAACGAACTTGCCCCAGGCGACCTCGTTTTTTTCAACACGATGAAGCGCCGCCATTCCCATATGGGCATCTACATCGGCGACAGCCGCTTCGTTCACGCCCCCGCGCCCGGCCAGAAAGTACGCGTCGACACGCTCAAAACCCGTTATTACACCGAGCACCTCGATGGTCTGCATACCTTTGCACAGAAAGCCGCTCCGTAGCGCTGATAGGTCAGGGATGTTCTACCCTGTTCCGTTTGGTCAGGGTACGGGCTTCATGATGAAAACCTCGATGTTTCGGCGCGAAAGGAGCTCGCGTAGGATGGGTAGATGCGTAGCGAAACCCATCATTTCCCAATTTCTTCGATTAGCGTTTTTTGCCATATTCACAGTCATCCCAAGTTAAATCCTTCCGCAAAAATCATCGTTACCACAAGCCAAAATGCGATGGGTTTCGCTACTCTACACTTGCTGTCAGATCAAGCCTGAACTTCTACAGATAAGCAGACAGGCCAACAGGCATTTCATCTCTGTTCCCCTTTATTCTTCAAAAGGTGTCAAAAGTGATCAGCGTAGTTTCTGTCGTGGCTTAATGAAGGCATTTGTCTTTATTTTAATACTCGTCATGCACTCCCCTCTAAAACCGAATCCCAGCTCTCCCCATGTCCGTTCTTTGAGATAGTAAGTTTCTGCTCCAGGGGGCGGGAGCCCATAACTATCCATATGGCCGTTAGGAAATAATTTTTTGATCTGCTCCCACGTAAAGCAAGTTGACTTGTCATCAAGTTCTATGCGAAGAATAAGTGTCTCATTCGTGGGCGCAAATATCTCAAGAGAAATATGATCACTAATTAAGCCTTCCCCATATACAAACTGTCCCAATGCCGTATAGCCTGTACGAGGGTCTGACGAAGTCATAGTCAACTTTACACCTAATAGAGTCTCCACTTTTTCTTGTGTCCAAGGTTCAATTTTTTCCAGTTTTTGCACAAATTCTTTGAGCGCCATCTCGCTCTCTCCGCTCCAGGATGGACTCACCAGGCATCCGATAAGCAGGCTGGCCAATAGGTATTTCATCTCTCTTCCCCCTTTTTTTTGGCTATCCGATTTTCGTGATTGAAATGGACTCAAAGCTGGCCGTTTTCGATCATGCGGATCAGCGTTGAAATGTCTGCCCCGTAGTTCTTTTCCTGTTCAGCATTTTCGGTTGATTTCGGTATGTACGGTTTGGGTCTTGGCGGCGGTTTTAGCACCATCCGTGCAAAGGAATTTCCCGTCCAGAAGCTCTTGAAGTTTTCTGCCCATCCATGCGTTACCGGCTCAGCCTGCCGTTTATTAACAGGCTTTCGTTCAAACTTAGGTCGCGACAGTTTGTGTTTGTGGACTCCCTTGGCGAAGAGAATCTTGGCGCGTAGCGCCTCGAAGCTGTAGCCCCGGCCAAGTCGGTTCATCACCCGGATCAGGCTGTTCAGCGATTCTGTATAGGCATTTGTCACTGGATGATTGAAATAGTTGAGGATTGGCATCGCCCAGTTGCCCCACGCGCGCTCGATGTCTGTGAAAGCGTGTGCGATCTCAGGTGGAATGCTCTTTTGCCACTGAAGATATTTGGCCTGCGCCTCATTAGGCGACCCGGCATCGTAGATGGCAAAGAACTGTTCCTTGAGCCGGTATGCCTCGCCAAGCTCAGGGTAGTTCTTCGCCCAGCCGTCGAGATTCAGCCGGTCTTCATCGTTCAGATCGCGTTCGCGCTTCAAGAGCACGAAGCGGTCATGCATGAGCCCCCGCCGCTGCTTTGGTGTTAGGGATTTTCTGAGGCTCTTCCTGACCCTTTCTAAGGACTCGTTCGCCATCCTGACGACGTGAAATTTGTCCACCACGATTACGGCCTGCGGAATCACCTCCCGGCAGGCATCACGGTACGGCGTCCACATATCCATCGCCACGTATTGGATGCGTTCCTTGCCCTCCAAGTGGTGCAGGAAGTGCGCCACAGTTTCCTTGTCGCGATTTGGCAGCAACTCAACGATGGTGTTGTTCTGGATGTTGGCGATCACCCCACGGGGCTTGATGAGGTGAATTTCGTCAATACCCATCCACTTCGGCGTCTCAAAGCGGATCGTCTTTTCCAGTTCGTTTACATAGTCATTGAACACTGCCCGGACGGTGAATTCTGTGCAGCCGACTTCTTCGGCGATGCTGGCAAATGTGCGTTTGATGGCCTGCTTGCCTATCCATTTGGCAAGTCGTTTGGTCATCAAGCGTTTCTCGTCTACCTCCGGTAATGCCTCGTAAAACGTCTTGGTACAAATGCGGCACCGGAAGCGCCGCGTGTTGATGTAGAGACCAACACGCCGCCCGTGCATTGGCAGGTCTTTGATCATCTGTTCCCGGCGGCCAAAGCCGACGAGGCTGCCGGACTGGCAATGCGGGCAGGACGTTGGTGCCTCAACCGCTTCAACGTCAATGTGATAATCGTGCTCGTTTTCCTCAAATCTCAGCACATCGTAGGCGGAAAGATTCAGGATGTTCGCGGGCATGATGGCGGTTCAAACAAATCCGGATACCCTACATGCCCAGGCCGGAAGACGGTGGCTCAGGTGGAACCAGCCATTGCTTGTCTTCGGCAATTGCTTCTTTTACCCGCTGCCGCTCATCGGTTTCCATCACCGTTTCGCGCAATCGATACTCAATGGTTGGCAAGGACAGGATTCCTGCCTGCAAGCCTGCTCGAATCCACTCCCTGTCACGAGATTCGGAGCGTGCATACTTTGAAATTGCCGCATCGTTTGGATCAAGAAACCACGCGGCCACTCCAGAATCAAAAGCCACTTTGATTAAACGCTCCCCCCAGCCATCCGGGAGCGTCGGAAGCATCGGCGATACGGCATCAGCGTAGTACTTAAACGTCTCCTCGAACTCGCTGCCCTGGCCGAGAGCATAGGCAATTTCCGATGCACGGCCCGGATCATCTTTTGGGTAGAGATCGACATCGATTGATTGAGCCATCGATTCCGGCGGCTGTGCAACGGCTCCGAGCACTGAGAGGCTGCCGATGATGACGTAATCACGATGATTGGTCACACGCATCGCTTCAACCAGCAAACGACCAATATCATCCCGGTTCATTGTTGGCGCCCCTTGAGAAACCCGAACGGCGTATTCTGGCGAAGCGCGACCCCTTCAGCGTCATGGCGCAGCATCGTCTGGCGCAACGCCGAAGGGGGCAGGTTCAACATGCGCCGCCACTCGGCAATGTAGCGGGGGCTGCACAGCGCCCTCTCTTCCCATGTATCGACCCTCGAAAGGGCGCGTTCGCGCACCTGCTGCGACCCGGAACCCGTCATCGCATCCGCCGCCAGCACATGGAGTTGCAGCAACTCTGCGTCCCGTTCGCCCTTTTCCTGCCTCGCCAAGCGGCGCTGTTCAAGGATTTCATCGTCGGACATTGGCTGACCCTCGCATCAATCACGTAACTCAGATTTATGATAACGATGCGAAACTAGGCCGTCAATCACAAAACACGCTTTTAGTGACAATTATCATCACTTGGGCAATACAGCCAATCAATCACGAAAATCGGATAGCCAATTCTTCAAAAGGGGTCAAAAGTGATCAGCGTAGTTTCTGTCGTGGCTCGATGAAAGCATTTGTAGTTATTTCAATACTCGTCATGCACCCCCCTCTAAAACCGAATCCTAGCTCTCCCCATGTCCGTTCTTTGAGATAGTAAGTTTCTGCTCCAGGGGGCGGGATTCCATATCCATCCATATGGCCGTTAGGAAATAATTTATTGATCTGCCCCCACGTAAAGCAAGTTGACTTGTCATCAAGTTCTATGCGAAGAATAAGTGTCTCATTCGTGGGTGCAAATATCTCAAGATAAACTTGATCACTAATTAAGCCTTCCCCATATACAAACTGTCCCAATGCTGTATAGCCTGTACGAGGGTCTGACGAAGTCATAGTCAACTTTACACCTAATAAAGTCTCCACTTTTTCTCGTGTCCAAGGTTCAATTTTTTCCAGTTTTTGCACAAATTCTTTGAGCGCCATCTCGCTCTCTCCGCTCCAGGATGGACTCACCAAGCATCCGATAAGCAGGCTGGCCAATAGGTATTTCATCTCTCTTCCTCCTTTATTTTTCAAGGTGTCCCTGTATTCTGGGACTTCTTTTTTCTTCTTGCAAATATTTTTCCCATCCAGAACGAAGATCCGTATCCCAGTGTCTTTCGTAATATTGTTGATATGTCTCAGCGCGGTAGGATGGGTAGAGCGCAGCGAAACCCATCTTTTTTTGAGCAATCTTTTTCATCATGCTTACAGTCATTCCAAGTTCAATGTTGACGCGAAAATTGCCGTTGCCATAAAAATGAAACGCGATGGGTTTCGCTACGCTCTACCCATCCTACGCGAGCTGTGGCTTCCTTGCGGTAACGCGCGACGAAGGGAACCGTTGCGCCATCGTCGAACAAGCGCGCGGCGGCGGCAACCTGATGTGTGGAAACGCCGAGTTCATCGGCAATCCGGTGTTCAATTG
>WRIU01000016.1 GCA_009782565.1 Betaproteobacteria bacterium | reverse complement strand
ACAGGACCGTGAAACGGGGCCGCGCCGATGATAGTGAGCAGCCCGCTCGTGAAAGTAGGCCATCGTCAGGCACCCCACAACAAACGCCCGCAGGCCTCAAAACCTGCGGGCGTTTGCACTTGCGCTTTCTTGCGCGAAAAAAATGCGCTCGAAAAAAAAACGCTCTGGAACCAGAGGTTCAGAGCGTTTGAGGTGTTACGCCGCTCAGGGCATCACCAGAATTTCCACCACTTCTTTTTGATTTTCTGGAAGATTGTGCCGGTTCGCTGAGCCTGGGCGCTGAGGTCGCTGTGTTCGTTCAAGGCAAAGAACTCGGCGTATTTCATGTCTTCGCCCAGAATGTGCTTAGTGAGCCAATTGCGTAGGAAATGCAGCAACTCGAAGCTGACCGCCGCCTGGCCTGAGTGTATCTTGTTTTGCAGGGCCTCGACTTCATCGACGAGTTCGCGATGCAGGGCGCAATGGGCTTCGTATTCCGGATATTGGCCTATGTGCATCAGGCTTTGTTCCAGCCCGAAATGGATGCGGGTGTAATCGACCAGTTCATCGAGCACTTCCACACACGCGGCTGTACCCTTGTGATCGAGAATGGCGGTGTGGATCATGTCGATCAAATCGAACAGGGTTTTGTGCTGTTCGTCTATTTCGGGAATCCCAACGCTAAAATGCTCAGACCACTGCACTCGGGTGTTTCTGTTATCGGTTGCCATGAAGTTTTCCTTTGTTGTCGTGCGCCGGGGTTGCTGCTTTATGCAATTTGCTGTTCAATCCGGTGACGGATCCATCGGTCTGCACGGGTAAAACTCCAACCAAGCGTGGCCTGATTTTACCAGTTCGCCAGTGCGTCTACTCCATAGTTAATGTCTGCGGTTGGCACTTTTTCACATATCAACTAGCTAACATGATTTTTTTCTTTTGTCGTCTTTTTGGGTCGCTTCGGTCGGCTTGCCAGAGAGTTCTCGATACGGTTCAAGGCTTTCGGCTCCTTGTCCGCCGCCTTCGCTATGGCCTGTTGTGTGTTCTGTGCCTGACGCTTGGCGCGTGCGTGACGACATCGGAAAGAGTGGGCAGCGCTAACGCGCAATGGAAGCCGTCGCCCAATTACGGGCAGCGCAAGGCCAATTTCGTGATCCTGCACCACACCAGCAGCGATACCCTGGAACGCGCGCTTGCTACTCTCACCAGTCCCCGCACCGAGGTCAGCAGCCATTACCTGATCAATCGCGATGGACAGGTGCTGCAACTGGTCGACGAGAATCAACGTGCCTGGCACGCGGGGGAATCATCCTGGGGCGGGCATTCGGACATGAATTCCGTGTCGATCGGGATTGAATTGGTCAATAACGGCAGGGAGCCTTTCCCGCCCGCCCAGATCAAGGCTTTGCTGGCGCTGCTATCCGATATTCGGAGCCGTCAAAAGATTCCGCGCGCCAATTTCCTCGGCCATGCCGATGTCGCGCCGGGTCGCAAGACGGATCCAAGCGCCTTTTTCCCGTGGCGGCAGCTTGCCATGTCGGGATTTGGTTTGTGGTGCGAGCCGCCTTTTGAGACGCCACCGGAGAATTTCGACAACATTCTTGGCCTCGCTACCCTCGGCTATGATGTTCGAGACCCTGTCAGGGCAATTTCTGCCTTCAAACTGCATTTTTCCCCGAACGGAAGCGATATGGACGATGCGGATCGCGGGATGCTGTATTGCCTGGTGAAGAACGTCATGATCAACGGGCGGGAGTAGAGGCAGGGCAAGGTTTGTCTCTACAGAGGCTTGCAACCCTTTCGCTTTTACTGATACACTTCGCCCTTTTTCGGGGATTGCCCGGTTTTGGGCGGTCCGTAGTCAGTTTCACCGTCAGCCAATCGTAGCTGGCGATGAGGAGAACAACATGAGTCTAGGCCTTGTGGGTCGCAAGGTCGGCATGACTCGCATCTTTGCTGAGGATGGCGCGTCCATTCCAGTGACGGTGCTTGACGTGTCCGACAACCGCGTGTCCCAGATCAAGACGGATGACACCGACGGCTATGCTGCGGTTCAGGTTGCGGTCGGCAAACGCCGTCCCAGCCGGATCGGTAAGGCGCTGGCGGGACATCTGGCCAAAGCGGGGGTCGAACCCTGCCGCATCCTGCGCGAATTCCGGATTGAAGCCGACAAGCTCGCCTCGCTGAAGGCGGGCGATACCATTGGTGCGGATATTTTCGCCGTCGGGCAAAAGGTCGACGTCACCGGAACCAGCATCGGTAAGGGCTTTTCCGGTGGGCAGAAACGCCATAACTTCGGTTCGCAGCGCGCTTCCCACGGTAATTCGGTGTCGCATAACGCGCCGGGTTCCATCGGCATGGCGCAAGACCCTGGCCGCGTGTTCAAGGGAACGCGCATGTCCGGACAGTACGGCAACGTGCGGCGCACGACGCAGGGGCTTGAAGTCGTCAGAGTCGATGTGGAACGCCAGTTGCTGCTGATCAAGGGCGCAGTGCCCGGTTCCAAGGGTGGCGACGTGGTCGTCTGTCCCGCTGTGAAGTCATAAGGGGGCGGAACATGGAACTCAAACTTTTGAACGCCGAAGGTCAGGCCGCGTCGACGCTGCAAGCGTCCGATACGCTTTTTGGCCGCGACTATAACGAGGCGCTGGTTCACCAGGTGGTGACGGCCTATATGGCTAATGCCCGTTCCGGCAATCGCGCCCAGAAGACCCGCGCCGAGGTCGCCCATTCGACGAAAAAACCGTTTCGCCAGAAGGGCACGGGCAACGCCCGCGCCGGTATGTCTTCCAGCCCGCTGTGGCGCGGAGGCGGCCGGACTTTCCCGAATAAGCCGAGTGAAAATTTCTCTCAGAAGGTCAACCGCAAGATGTACCGCGCCGGGGTGGCTTCCATCCTTTCGCAGCTTGCGCGCGAGGACAGGCTCGCAGTGGTTGAGGATTTTCTGATCGAAGCGCCGAAAACCCGCCTGTTGATGCAAAAACTCAAAGGCATGGGTTTGGATTCCGCGCTCGTGATTACCGATACCGTGGATGAGAACCTGTATTTGTCTTCGCGCAACCTGCATGGTGTGCAGGTGCTCGAAGTCGAGAGGACTGACCCGGTTTCTCTGGTGCGTTTCCCGAAGGTGCTGGTCACAAAAGGGGCGCTCGCCAAGATGGAGGAGGCGTGGCAATGAGCACTGTGAACCAGGAACGTCTGCTGCAAGTGCTGCTTGCCCCGCAGATTTCGGAAAAGGCGACCTATGTCGCCGACAAGTTCGGGCAGTACGTCTTCAAGGTCGTTCCCGATGCAACCAAGCCGGAAGTGAAGGCTGCCGTCGAGGCACTCTTCAAGGTCAATGTCAAATCGGTGCAAGTCCTGAACGTCAAAAGCAAGGTCAAGCGCACCGGCCGCATCATGGGTCGCCGCAAGGGCTGGAAGAAGGCTTTTGTCAGACTCGAATCCGGTCAAGAAATCAACTTCGTGGCCGGGGAGTAATAGATCATGGCACTGGTAAAACTCAAGCCTACCTCCGCCGGCCGCCGCGGGATGGTGAAGGTCGTCAATCCCAACCTGCACAAGGGCCGTCCGTTCGACGCGCTGACGGAGAAAAAATCCAACAAGGCCGGACGCAACAACTCGGGTCGCATCACCGTCCGCCACCAAGGGGGCGGTCACAAGGCGCACTACCGGGTGATCGACTTCCGTCGCAACAAGGACGGCATCCCGGCCAAGGTGGAACGCATCGAGTACGACCCGAACCGTTCCGCGAACATTGCCCTGCTCTGCTATGTCGATGGCGAGCGCCGTTACATCATCGCGCCGCGCGGTGTCGCGGTCGGACAGACGCTGTTGAGCGGTTCCGAAGCGCCGATCAAATCCGGCAACGCGATGCCGATCCGCAACATTCCGGTCGGCACGACGATTCACTGCGTGGAAATGCAGCCCGGCAAGGGCGCGCAACTCGCCCGTTCGGCGGGAACCTCGGTGCAACTGCTCGCCCGTGAAGGTGCGTATGCCCAGTTGAGGCTGCGTTCCGGTGAAATTCGGCGGGTGCATGTCGAGTGCCGCGCCACCATTGGCGAAGTCGGCAACGAAGAGCATGCCCTGCGTAAGATCGGCAAGGCTGGCGCGAACCGTTGGCGCGGCATCCGCCCGACGGTGCGTGGCGTGGTCATGAATCCGATCGACCACCCGCACGGCGGCGGCGAAGGCCGTACCGGCGAAGGCCGCGTACCGGTCAGCCCGTGGGGTACGCCGACCAAGGGGTATCGGACGCGCAACAACAAGCGCACCGATGCAATGATCGTGCAGCGTCGTCATAAGCGTTAAGGGGATAACAGATGGCACGTTCTATCAAGAAAGGCCCGTTTATCGACGCTCACCTTCTGAAAAAGGTCGATACCGCGCGGGCAAACAACGACAAGCGCCCGATCAAAACATGGTCGCGCCGTTCCACCGTCCTGCCCGATTTCGTCGGCCTGACAATCGCCGTCCACAATGGCCGCCAGCACATCCCGGTCTATGTTTCCGAAAACATGGTCGGCCACAAGCTCGGCGAATTTGCCCTGACGCGGACTTTCAAGGGGCATGCTGCCTCGAAGAAAGCCAAGAAATAAGGAAAGATGATGGAAACCAAAGCCAGTTTGCGTGGTGTTCGTCTTTCGGCGCAGAAGGGTCGCCTGGTGGCCGATCTGGTTCGCGGCAAGCCGGTCGAGCAAGCACTCAACATCCTGAACTTCTCGCCCAAGAAAGGCGCGAAGATCATCCGCAAGGTCGTCGAGTCGGCCATTGCCAACGCCGAACACAACGACGGCGCGGACATCGACATGCTCAAGATCACGACCATCCATGTGGAAGAAGGGTCGACTCTCAGGCGCTTTACCGCGCGTGCGAAGGGTCGCGGCAATCGTATTACCAAGCCAACCAGCCACGTCTACGTGACCGTTGGCGAGTAAGGAGCACATATGGGTCAGAAAATTCATCCCACAGGATTCCGGCTCGCCGTCACACGCGACTGGGGTTCGCGCTGGTATGCCTCGAACCAGGAATTCCCGAAAATGCTCGCGGAAGACATCAAGGTTCGGGAATATCTTAGAAAACGCCTGTCGCATGCGTCGGTATCCCGCGTAATCATCGAGCGTCCGGCCAAGAATGCCCGCATCACTTTGTTCTCGGCGCGTCCGGGCGTGGTGATTGGCAGGAAGGGCGAAGACATCGAGGCGCTCAAGCGTGATTTGCAAAAGATCGTCGGTGTGCCGGTACATGTGAACATCGAAGAAATCCGCAAGCCTGAGATCGACGCCCGGTTGATTGCCGATTCGATTGCCCAGCAGCTCGAAAAGCGCATCATGTTCCGGCGTGCGATGAAACGCGCGATGCAAAACGCAATGCGCCTGGGCGCGCAGGGCGTCAAGATCATGAGTTCCGGCCGCCTGAACGGGGCTGAAATTGCCCGTACCGAGTGGTATCGCGAAGGCCGGGTTCCGCTGCACACGCTCAACGCGGACATCGACTACGGCATTTCCGAAGCGAAAACAACCTACGGCATCATCGGTATCAAGGTCTGGGTCTACAAGGGCGAATCGCAGGGCCGTAACGAACAGTCGGCTGCCGCCGAGCCTGAAGCCGAAAATCGCCGTGGCCGCCGTGGCGCGCCGCGTAGTGGAGATGGCGAAGGCCGTCCTGCCCGCCGTTCCAGCCGCCGGCAAGAAGAAAGCAGGAGTGAATGATGTTACAGCCGACGAGAAGAAAATATCGCAAGGAGCAGAAAGGCCGTAATCGTGGCCTGGCGACACGCGGCGCAAAGGTCAGTTTCGGTGAATTCGGACTCAAGGCGACGGGCCGGGGGCGCCTGACTGCGCGCCAGATCGAATCCGCGCGTCGGGCGATGACCCGGCACATCAAGCGTGGTGGCCGTATCTGGATACGCATTTTTCCGGACAAGCCGATTTCCAGAAAACCGGCGGAAGTCCGCATGGGTAACGGCAAGGGTGCCCCGGAATACTGGGTCGCCGAAATTCAACCGGGCAAGGTGCTCTACGAAATGGATGGCGTCGATGAAGCGCTCGCGCGCGAAGCCTTCCGGCTGGCGGCTGCCAAACTGCCGCTGGACACCGTGTTCGTCACGCGCCAGATGGGATGAGGCATGAAAGTGAGTGAACTCCGCGCTATGAGCGCGACGGAATTGAACGAAGAGTTGTTGGGGCTGCTGAAAGCGCATTTTTCGCTACGCATGCAGAAAGCGACCCAACAGTTGAACAACACGAGCCAACTGGGCAAGGTACGCCGCGACATCGCGCGCGTCCGGACGCTTCTGGGCGAAAAGGCAAGGGCGGGGGCGCAATGAACGAACAGGAACAAAAGCAGAAGGTTCGCCGCGCGCTGGTCGGGCGTGTCGTGAGCGACAAGATGGACAAGACCGTGACGGTGCTGGTCGAGCGTCGCGTGAAGCATCCGCTTTACGGCAAGATCGTGACCCGTTCGGCCAAGTATCACGCCCATGTCGACGACGGCATGGCGGCTCACGGCGATCTGGTCGAGATCGAAGAGTGCCGCCCGATTTCCCGCACCAAGACATGGCGGGTGACTCAGGTCGTCGAAAAAGCACGCGTCATCTGACCGTTCGCCAGAAAGTCAAAAAGCAGCGGCTCGGCGCGGAAGCGTCGAGCCGCTGGCGTTTTGCGAATTCCCTAATTCCCCTCCTTTGGAGGGGTGCCCCGAAGGGGCGGGGTGGTTGGAGGGGTGGCGCGAAGCGACGGGGTGGTAGCGCCTGTCGCTGCATCTTGATGTAAGTATTTTTACTTAAGTTTTTCTCTGCGGGGACGATATAAGCAGTAGCTCACCTTGGGAGTGCCATCATGCAAATATCCCCTCAAAACATGCAGCACAATATGGGTCGCAGCGAAAGCGTGAGTCCCGCGCAGAGGCCGACCGGGCCTGCGCCGACCACGGCTGCGGGTATCAGCGAAGCGGTACGAAAATCGGTCAGCATGCAGATTCTGCAAGCTTCTGCCAATGTTTCGATCAAGGCAGGCGATCAATCGCTGGCTTTGCTATATCGCTCGGCCATTGACAGGCTTAACGATGTGTTGATGCCCGAATTTGGGCCGAACGCGATTGAGGGCGCGGTGGCTGCGGGGATAGATACTTCACCGGAAGCGACTGCGAACCGTATCCTCTCAGCCTCGACAGCATTTTTCGAGGGCTATGCCGCCCAACATCCTGGGGAAGACCGCGCAAAGTTGGCAACGGATTTCATTGGCTTGATTCGTGGCGGCTTCGAGAAAGGATTCAACGAAGCTAAAGACATCCTCAACGGCCTTGGCGTACTGAAAGGCGACATCGCGGATGGCATCCAGCGTACTTACGATCTGGTGCAGAAGGGCTACGACGATTTCCTGAGCTCAAAGCTCACGCCATAAAATAGCGGCTCTCGCTACCACCCCGTCGCTTTGCGCTACCCCTCCAACCACCCCGTCGCTTCGCGCCACCCCTCCAGGGAGGGGAATTTAGTGCGGGGTTTATTCCCCTCCTTGGAGGGGTGCCCCGGAGGGGCAGGGTGGTAGCGGCGTATGGAAACCGCTATACGCTTCTCGACTACCGCACCACCCCGTCGCTTCACGCCACCCCTCCAAGGAGGGGAATTGGGGAATGCGCGTCAACGCTTCAAACGGCGCTTTCTCGGTGGAGGGGCGTCATCGGCAGGAGGGGCATCGTCAGCGGCTTCTTCCGTGGATGCCTCTTTATCTTCCTCATCGCCGTCAGGTTCGGTGAATACTCCTTCGTCTTTCTCGTTACCGTCAGATTCAGACATACCTTCTAAGGAAGGATGCTGGAGGAGTTCGGTATCCCTGCTATGCAGGGACGATGGTTCTTCGGCTAATTCTGCTGCTGCTGCCCGCGCCGCTGCCGCCCTCCGTCTGCGCCAGCGCCAGAAGGAGAGGATGTAACCGGAAAGGGCATAGCAGACGAACAAGCCAAAGAAGACGCCCGGCGGGTACAGCGCGCCAAGGGCGAAGGCCAGCGCCAGCGCGATGACGGCGATGAAGGGCACGCTCTTACGCAGGTTGATGTTCTTACCGCTCCAGAACGGAAAATTGCTGACCATCGAAATGCCGCCGATGAACGTGAGCAGGCACGCGGCAAATTTCAACCAGGTGTTGTCTGCGGGGAAGAGTTCGTTGTCGATGCTGACCCACACCATCCCGGCGATCAGCGCCGCTGCCGCAGGGCTGGGCAAGCCCTGGAAGAAACGCTTGTCGACGACGCCTACGTTGGTGTTGAAGCGAGCCAGCCGCAGCGCCGCGCCGGAGCAATAGACGAAGGAGACGATCCAGCCCAGTTTGCTCAAATCCATGAGCGCCCATTGGTAGACCAGCAGCGCGGGCGCGACTCCGAAACTCACCATGTCGGAAAGGGAGTCGTAGTGAAGGCCAAACTCGCTTTGTGTGCCGGTCAGCCGTGCGACGCGGCCATCGAGGCCGTCGAACACCATTGCCACGAAAATGGCAATGGCCGCCGCGTCGAAATTCTTGTTCATCGCCTGAACGATGGCGAAGTAGCCGCAGAAAAGCGCCGCAGTCGTAAGGAGGTTCGGCAGAATGTATATGCCGCGACGGTGTGCGGACGAGGGGGAGGGAGGATTCATATCGAGGGCAGCGGCATCCGAAACAGGCACAGACAACAATTCTAGCGCATTGTACTGGTTGGAGAAGGCATTCTCCGAGGCTGCGCCGTTTCCGGTAGGGGGGAACCGAAGGCTTGACGGAAGGAATACACCAACAAAGAGCCTCCTGGCTGGGAGGCTGAGGCGGCTCAAATGGTGTGCTGGTGTGCTTGGAAGCCCTCAGGCCAGATCGTCAGGCTCAAGCAAGCGTTCGAGCGCGGCGATGCGATCCTTTAGGGCAAGTTTTCGTTTTTTCATGCGTCGGACGAGCAACTCATCACTGTTGGATGTGTCGTCCAGGCGAGTAATGGCTTCGTCCAGATCGTGGTGTTCGTCGTGTAGGCGGGTAAGCCGCTCGCGCAGGGTTGCCGCCGTATCGAATATATCGTCGTTCATTATGACCTCTGACCTGACGCATCGTTGAACTTCTCTTCTGAACGCTATGGTATGTGTCTATCGCCAGGAAAACAATCGCTACCCAGCAAAGAAGTGTTTAAGATCGTCACAATCAGAATTTTCCCGCTTCCAGCGGAACAGATCATGAACAAGGCTTTCGTCAAGGAAACCGGGGACGGCGACGACGAAGAGTCGCTCCCTCCTTCGCTACGGCTGCCTCCTGGCAGTAAGAACTACATGACGCCGCGTGGCTACCAAGCCCTGCGCGTCGAACTCGATGAGCTTTTGCGCGTCGAGCGCCCGAGAACCGTGGAGACCGTAGCCTGGGCCGCCAGTAACGGCGACCGTTCGGAAAACGGCGATTACATCTACGGCAAAAGGCGTCTGCGCGAAATCGACCGCCGTATCCGCTTCCTGACAGGGCGCATCGACAACGCCGAAGTCGTCGACCCATGCGCGCGCGGGCAATGCGACCAGGTGTTTTTTGGCGCGACGGTGACGGTTCTTGACGCGAACGATGATGACGCCGCTGAACAGTCCTGGCAGATCGTCGGCATCGACGAGGCCGATGTTTCTACCGGCAGGATCAGTTGGATTTCGCCGCTTGCACGTGCGCTGCTCAAGGCGCGCGAAGGTGACGTGGTGCGCTTCATGAGCCCGTCGGGTGTGCGGGAAGTGGAAATCGTGGCCGTGCGTTACGAATAGGCCGAAGAGGTGTACGATTACAATCCTTGAGAGCCGGGCTGCGCTATGTTCGGACGCCAACCGGAGGATAAATTTCGCGCCATGCAAAACGAAATCATCAAAAACTGCGTCGTTACGCTCGATTACACGGTGACAGACCCCGATGGAACCGTGGTCGATGATGGCCGCCAGCCCCTTGTCTATTTGCACGGCGGCTACGACGGCATTTTCCCAAAACTGGAAGAAGCCTTGCACGGCAAAAAAATCGGCGAAAACCTCAAGATCAAGTTGCAGCCGCAGGAAGCCTTTGGCGATTACGACGAGCATCTGGTGGCGGTTGAGGATGCCGGGATGTTCCCGGAGGACGTCGAGATCGGCATGGTCTTCGAGCGCGTCAGTGATGAAGGCGAGATTCTTTATCGGATTACGGAGCTTGCCGAGGGCAAGGTCGTCGTCGATGGCAACCATCCGCTCGCTGGCGTGGCGCTGATTTTCGACATGACCGTGACAGGGGTGCGCGCCGCCACGGAGGAAGAACTCGTACATGGCCATGTTCACGGCGAAGACGACGATGACCATGATGGGCATGGCGGGCACCTCGTTCATTAAACGGGGCTCATCTTCCGGTTCGGGTGGATAGGGAAAACGAGCCATGAGCCATGACTGATCCGGCGCGCGTGGCGGCGAGCCTGCTCGAAGTCGAGGGGCTTACGGTAACGATACACGGCGCGCAACGCGCCATGCGCCCGGTCGAAGGGGTCGGGCTGTCGATCAAGGCGGGAGAGACTTTCGCGTTGCTCGGTGAATCGGGCTGCGGCAAGTCGATGACGGCGCTTGCCATTGCGCGCCTGTTGCCCGAGGCGGCGGCGATTGCCGGTGGCCGGGTCAGCCTGGGTGGCGAAGAATTGCTGGCTCTGCCCGAATCGCAGATGCGGCGGGTGCGCGGCGGGCGTATCGGCATGATCTTTCAGGAACCCGCGGCCAGCCTCAACCCGGTGATGACCATCGGGGCGCAGATCGGGGAAGTCCTGGCGCTGCATCGTGGACTCAGGGGCGGGACGGCACGGGCTGAGGCGCGCCGCCTGCTCGAAGAAGTCGGTATCCCCGCCGCCCAGGAACGGCTCGATGACTATCCGTTTCAATTCTCTGGCGGAATGAAGCAACGGGTGATGATTGCGATGGCATTGGCAGGCGAGCCTGAACTGCTGATTGCCGACGAACCCACCACGGCGCTCGATGTCACCGTCCAGGCGCAGGTATTGGATTTGCTTGCCCGCCTTCAAGCCGAGCGCGGCATGGCAATGCTGTTGATTACGCATGATCTCGGCGTGGTGGCGCGCATGGCGCATCACGTCGGCCTGCTCTATGCCGGGGAATTGATCGAAACGGGGCGGCGGGAAGATTTTTTCGCAGCGCCGCTGCATCCTTACGCGCAACGGCTTTTCAAAGCCCTGCCCGACAGTGCGGCGCGAGGAAGGATGCTCGATGCCCTGCCGGGGGGCGTGCCTTCGCTCGAACAAGGGATTACGGGCTGCCGTTTCGCTTCTCGCTGCCCGCGCGTGTTTGAGCGTTGCCGGATTGATGCGCCGGATTGGAGCGCGGTAGAGGGGCGTCGCGTGCGCTGTCATTGCTATGAGGATGGCACTGAGACGCCCCTGCGGAGGCAAATCGCCAGAGGGGCGTTGGAGGCAGCGGCATCTACTGATACTTCTTCAAGCTCGCCGGTGCTCGAAGTGAGCAAGCTGGCGGTGCATTTTCCGGTGAAAAAAGGGCTGCTGCGGCGCACGGTAGGATGGGTGCGGGCAGTCGACGGCGTCAGCCTTCGCCTGGAAGCGGGGCGTACCCTTGCCTTGGTGGGCGAATCCGGTTGCGGGAAAACGACTGTAGGGCGCGCCATTCTGCAATTGATGCCGTCCACGGCGGGAGAGATGAGCTTCGACGGTGCGCCGCTGCGTTTTCATGACCGCATGGCAGTGCGCGGCATGCGGCGCGCGGTACAGATGGTGTTCCAGGACCCCTTCGCGTCGCTCAACCCGAGGCTTTGTATCGGCGACATTCTCGAAGAAGGCATGGTGAGCTTGGGCGTTGGCGGCAACCGGCGGCGCGTCGTGGATGAACTCCTCGAACGGGTTGGCCTGCTGCCGGAGATGCGCTGGCGTTACCCGCACGAATTTTCAGGCGGCCAGCGGCAGCGTATCGCCATTGCCCGCGCGCTGGCGGTTTCCCCCCGCGTCATCATTTGCGATGAACCTACGAGTGCGCTCGATGTTTCCGTGCAGGCGCAGTTGCTCAATCTGATGTGCGAGTTGCAACGGGAACGGGGGCTGGCCTATCTGTTCATCACTCACAATCTGGCAGTTGCGCGCTACATGGCCGATGAAGTAGCCGTCATGTATCTTGGCCGCATCGTCGAGCAAGGCCCGGCGGCGCGGGTATTGGAAGCGCCCGCTCATCCTTATGCCCGGATGCTCCTGGCGGCGGTGCCCCGTGTCGACGCTGAGGCAAGCACGGGCACGGAAAGACCCGACGTAGCGGCGGAACCGCCGTCGCCGCTGGCTCCGCCGATGGGGTGTCATTTTCACCCGCGCTGCGCGCTGGCCAACGATGCTTGCCGCACGGCATTTCCGGTTACGCAAGAGCTTGGTCACGGGCATATCGTGCGGTGTCATTTGGCGACGGACTGACGGCAGCGTTCCTTCCACGATTCCGTTCATGGCGCACCAGGGCGAAGAAAAGAGGCGTCCGGCAGTATCATTCGCTCCGGCGCGTAATCGCCGTCGATGCCCGGATGCCGGATCAGGCGCGGGCGCAGGAAAATAACCAGTTCGGTGCGCCGGACGCTGTTTTCGCGCCTCGTAAACAACTCGCCGAGCAGCGGTATCGCGCCGAGCAACGGGATGCGGCCTGTGTCGGTATCGAGCTTGTCTTCCATCAATCCGCCGAGAACGGCGATTTCACCGTCGGCGAGCCGGAGTACGGATTCCATCTCGCGTGTGCGAATTTGCGGTACGCGGTTCGGGATGCTGCCGAGCGATGGGTTCGGATCGTCCTTGAAACCCGAAATGCTGGAAATGGTGGGGCGAACAGCGAGAATGATTGCGCCGTCGCGCCCGATCTGCGGGGTGATTGCCATTACCAGCCCGACCGATACCGATTGCGGCTTGGTGGTGGCGGTGACTTTTTCGCGGTCGCTGTTGCCGTATTCGGTGACTGAGGCGTCGACGAGGAAATAGACGATCTCCTCGACTACCTTGAGAATCGCGGTCTGGTTGTTGAGCACGGAAAGTTTGGGGCTGGAGAGCACCTTGACCGTTCCGAAAGTTTCCAGCCAGTCCAGGCGCACATCGAGCCGATCCGAGAGGTAGGAAACCGACGGCAGCATGCCGCCGCTGTCGTTTGTGCCGCGCGGGTTTATGCTGATTCCCGGTATGCCCAGACGGTTCCAGTCGATGCCCTGTCGGTAGCCGTCGGCGAGCGTGACTTCGACGATTGTGGCTTCGACCATTACTTGCCGCTTGGCTGCGCTTTGCACGAGGTCGATGAATTCGGCCACTTTGCGATGCTGGCTGGCGCGGGCGAGCACCATCAATACGCCGGTTTCGCGGTTGCTGACTACGAAGGCGGATTCTTCCGCGCCCGCGTTGCCTGGCTTGCGGGCGTTGCGCTCATGTTCTCCGAGCAGCGCGCGGATATTGCTTTCGAGCGTTTCCCAGAAATGATTCGTCGCCTTGGTGGCGATTTGGGTGAGCGAGGCGTTTCCGCTGCCGGTGCCGCCCTTGGCGTCGACGGCGCTGCTACTGGTGGCAATCTGAGTGCTGGTGGCGATAGTGCCGTTCATGTCGCGCGCGAGGTTGACGTAGTCGATGCGATAAGCGCGCGGAAATGGCGTATCGGGCATTGCCGTCAGTCGTTTTCCGTCGAATTCACAGCGCAGTCCGGCCTGGTCGCAGAGGCTTTCGATCAATTCCGGCAGTGGTCGGTTGAAAACGCTCAAACTGACCAGCCCTTCCACGCCGGGACGCAGTTCGAGGTCGATCCGCTGGTCGCGCGCCAAGGCCGTGAGAACCTGCCCGACCGGGGCAAGGCGGACATCGAGCGAGTATATTGGTGTAGGGGGTGTGGTGTGGAAAGAGGCCGGATCGGACGCGGGCGCTACAGTCTGTTCGTCAGATGCGCCTGGAGCCTGCCCCTGATTCTCTTCTGCCATCAAGTGTCCGGAACCCGGCATGCGCCCGGAGTCTCGTGGTTGCGGCATCTGCGTGCACCCTGCGAACACGGTAGAGAGAAAGATGGTTATGGCAACGAAAATAAGGCGCATGCTTTAAGGATTTATTTAGAATGATATAAACATATATTCTATAAATGCGCGAGTCAACGATGTATGCGTAAATAATTTTTTGTCTCATTTCGGAGTGATGACTCAAGGTTGGGCTTTGCAGTCTGAACAGACATAAAAAAACCGTCTGGTGGACGGTTTGAATAGGCGCGGCAGCTTATCTCTCCCGGCAAGCGGGGGAGAGGGGCGTAATCATCCCCCCAGTTTTTCCACCGCTTCGTTGATGCGGGCGGGTTCGTCGAGTTTGAGGATGCGTTGCACCTTGAGAGCAATCTCGGCGAGGTCTGCGCGCAGGATTTGCCGTTTGATTTCGAGGATGCGGGCAGGGTGCATCGAGAAACTGCGAAGCCCCATTCCGAGCAGCAAAAAGGTATAGGCGGAGTTGCCTGCCATTTCGCCGCAGGCGGAAACGGGTAGTTCGGCGCGCTGTGCCGCCTGGATGGTTCCGGAGATGAGTTTCAGTACTGCCGGGTGAAGTGGGTCGTAGAGACGCCCGACTGCTTCGTTTCCACGGTCGACCGCCAGGGTGTACTGGATGAGGTCGTTGGTTCCAATGGAAAGAAAATCGAGGCGGCGGATGAACATACCCAGAGCCAGCGCAGCGGCGGGTACTTCCACCATACCGCCGATGGGCAGTTTTTCGTTGAATTTGATTTTTTCCTCACGCAGTTCTTCTTTTGCCTTTTCGATCAGGGCTAACGTCTGTTCGATTTCATCGGCGTGCGCCAGCATCGGAATCATGATCCGCAGCTTGCCGTGCGCCGAGGCGCGCAACAGGGCCCGTAATTGAGTGAGGAATATTTTGGGTTCGGCCAGCGAATAGCGCACTGCGCGCAGGCCGAGAGCCGGGTTGGGTTCGTTCTGGGCGCTTCCGGCAAGCGTTTTGTCCGCGCCGATGTCAAAGGTGCGTGCCGTGACGGGCTTGCCGGAAGCAGCCTTGAGTACGGAACGGTAAATTTCGTATTGCTCGTCTTCGTCGGGCAGGGTGTCGCGGTCGATGAAGAGGAATTCGGTGCGGAACAGGCCCACACCGTCCGCGTTGGTTTCCTTGATTTGCGCCATGTCCTGCGGGCCGCTGATGTTGGCCAGCAACTGAATGACTTCGCCGCCAAGAGCTGCTGCTGGGGTGTCGCGCAGGCGCTTGAGCTTGGAACGCTCCAGTTCCAGCGCGGAGCGGCGTAACTGGTATTCTTCGACGACGGAAGCGTCGGGGTCGATGATGGCGATGCCGCGTGTACCGTCGACGATGATGAGTTCGTTTGTCCGCAGCAGGCCACGGATATGGCGAAGCCCAACGACTGCCGGGATACCCAGGCCGCGCGCCACGATGGCCGTATGGCTTGTGGCTCCCCCGATGTCCGTGATGAATCCCGCGATGTGATCCTTGAAGCCGATGGTGTCCGCCGGGGACAGGTCATGGGCGACGATGACGGTTCCGAGCCCGTCCTTGCGCTTGGGAGGCAGCGGGCCGGGATCGCCGAGCAGCGCCTTCACCAGCCGTTCGACGACCTGCACCACATCGGCCTTGCGCTCGCGCAGGTAGGGGTCTTCGATCTGGCGGAACTGTTCCACCACCGATTCCATCTGTTGCACCAGCGCCCATTCGGCGTTGTAGTGGTACTCCTTGATTTTGTCGCGCGCGGCCTCGATCAGCACGGGGTCTTCCAGCATCATGCGTTGCAGGTCGATGAACGCGCCTATTTCGCTATGCGGTTGAGCGGCAGCGGCGGAGGCTTTCAAGCCGAGCAGTTCGCCGTCTACGGAAGCGACGGCATTGTCGAAGCGTTCGATTTCGGCTTTGAGATGGCGTGGCGCGATTTGGTAATGATTGACTTCAAGAAGCGCGCGCGAAACCAAGTGTGCATAGCCGATGGCGATGCCTTGTGAAACCGGCAGGCCGTGTACGGTGAAACTCATCGCGGCTCTCCTCCTTGTCCTTTTATCATTCTTCCTCGCCAAAACGGTCGGCGATCAGTTCAACGATGCGCGCCATCGCTTCGTCGGCATCCTTGCCCACGGTTTCGATGGTGAGCGTGGCGCTCTGGGCGGCGGCGAGCATCATCAACCCCATGACGCTTTTCGCGCTGACCCGTCGCCCATCGCGTTCCAGCCAGACTTCGGAGGCAAAAGTGTTCGCTAGTCGCGCAAGCTTTGCCGAGGCGCGCGCGTGCAGCCCCAGTTTGTTGATGATCGGCACTTCAGTTTTTGGCATTTACTCCACGAATCCTCGTACTGCATATCACATCGGCGATTGTAGCCGATGAAGAGGCAGTCTAAGATACTCAATTTTCACCGTTTATCCAGACGGAGCGCTTCAGGAGACCAGCATGAAGAGGGCAAAGCAGACGGAAAGGGCTTCGCTCGCACCCGCTACGGTTGCAGAGGGCGAGTTTTTACATCGCCCGGTTCTCAAATCCGCCAAACTCGCCGATGTCTGCTACGACATTCGCGGTCCGGTGTTGACTCACGCTCGGCAACTGGAGGACGAGGGACACAAGATCATCAGGCTGAATATCGGTAATTTGGCACCTTTCGGGTTCGAGGCACCCGAGGAAATCCAGCGGGACATGATTCGCAATCTGTCGAATTCATCGGGGTATTCAGACTCGAAGGGCATTTTCGCTGCGCGCAAGGCGGTGATGCACTATACGCAGCAGAAGAACATCAAGGGCGTGGATGTCGAGGATATTTACATCGGTAACGGTGTCTCAGAACTCATCGTCATGTCGATGAACGCGCTTCTGGATACGGGGGATGAGGTATTGGTTCCCGCGCCAGATTATCCGCTCTGGACGGCGGCGATATCGCTCTCCGGGGGGCGGCCGGTGCATTACCTGTGCGACGAGGGGGCGGGTTGGTTGCCCGATCTGGCCGATCTTCGCAGCAAAATTACCTACAACACGCGCGGCATCGTCGTCATCAATCCGAATAATCCGACCGGGGCGATTTATCCGGATGAAGTGTTGAGGGAAATCATCGCCATCGCGCGTGAACACAACCTCATTCTTTATTCCGATGAGGTTTATGACAAAGTGCTTTACGAGGGTGCGACGCACACTTCGCTCGCGGCGCTCTCCGAGGATGTGCTGACCATCATTTTCAACGGGTTGTCGAAGAATTACCGTGCCTGCGGTTATCGCGCCGGATGGATGGTGGTGTGCGGCGACAAGCGGCATGCACAGGATTACATCGAGGGGCTGGATATGCTGGTTTCGATGCGCCTGTGTGCGAACGTGCCCGGCCAGTACGCGATTCAAACCGCGCTCGGTGGCTACCAGAGCATCAACGAGTTGATCTGCGAGGGCGGCAGATTGCGTCATCAGCGTGATCTGGCCTGGGAACTGCTTACCGCGATTCCGGGAGTTTCCTGCGTCAAACCCATGTCCACGCTTTACATGTTCCCGAAGCTCGATTCCCGGATGTATCCGATCACGGACGACCAGGCGTTCATCACTGAACTGCTCGAAGCTGAACGGGTGTTACTGGTACAGGGGACGGGCTTCAACTGGCCTAGCCCCGATCATTTCCGGTTGGTCTTTTTGCCGTACGAAGAAGACTTGCGCGAAGCCATCGGACGCATCGCACGGTTTCTTGAAGGCTATCGCAAACAACATGGCACGCTGTAGGAAGAGGGAGAAAATTCCCTCGCCCTCAAGGGGAGAGGGGAGTTTTGTACACACTTGAACAAAAGCCGCTCTAACGTATTCGCTGCCGGAATTCTTCTACCAGACGGACGAGCTGCGCTGTCGATGCGTCCTGTACGCCGGTTTCGCCTGAAGCGAGCGCCCGTGCGATTTCCTTGCCGTGTTCCACGCCGTACTGATCGAAGGGGTTGATGCCCCATATCCAGCCCTGTACGAAAACCTTGTGTTCGTAGAGCGCGAGCAGCGCGCCGAGGTGGAAGGCGTCGAGCCGGGGCAATATGATTGTTGTGCTGGGCTGGTTGCCTTCACTGACCAGATGGGGGGCGAGCCGTTCGATTTCGGCGGTGGGCAGGTTACGGTGGGTGAGCGTGGTACGGGCCGTTTCGAGGTTGCGGCCAACCATCAACGCGGCAGCTTGGGCAATAGCGTTGTCGACGAGAATGCGCTGGCGCGGGTCCTCGCCATCTCCAACCGAGATGATGAAGTCGAGCGCAACCCTGTGGGTCCCCTGGTAGAGCAGTTGATGGAACGCATGCTGGCCGATGGTTCCGGCGCAGCCCCAGACAATGGGCGCTGTGGCGGTTTCAGTGCGGCTGCCATCGCGCAGCGTGCATTTGCCGTTGCTTTCCATTTCGAGTTGCTGGAGCCAGTTCGGAAAGCTGCGAAGCCCATGCGCGTAGGGAAGCGCGGCCATACTCTGAATGCCAAGAAAACTGGTATTCCATAGCCCGGTGAGCCCTAGCCAGACGGGCAGGTTTTGCTCAAGGGGAGTGAGGCGGAAATGATCATCCATGATCCTGCCGCCCGCGAGAAAATCGTCAAACATGCCGCCGATGGTGACGAGCAGCGGTAAACCGATGGCAGACCACACTGAATAACGCCCGCCGACCCACTCAGGCAGGGAAAAGACGCGCTCAGGCCGGACGCCGAAGGCGATGGCGGCCTCGGTTGCGTTGCTGACTGCGGCAAAGTGCGCGCTGATGTCGATGTCCTCACCAAGCTGCGCGCGCAGCCATTGCCGGGCGGCTTCGGCATTGGCAAGCGTTTCCGGAGTGTTGAAACTCTTGGAGGAGATGACGAACAACGTGTCGGCGGCATCGGCGCGGGCAAGCACGGTGTCGAGTTCACGCGAATCGACGTTGGCGACGAAATCGACCCGTGCCAGTTCGACGCCACTGACGATAACGCCGTGCGGGTCGGCAAGGGCTTCGACCGCAAGCCGAGGACCGAGATCGGAGCCGCCGATGCCGAGATTGACCAGATGGCGGATGGTTTTTCCGGTGCTGCCGGTGAGCAGCCCTTCCCGCAAGTCGAAAGCGAAAGTACGCATGGCACGGGTGTTCGCCCCGCTGCCGGATGGAAGAGGACATCCGCCGCGCATGGCCATGTGGGAGGCCGCGCGTTTTTCGGTGAAATTGACCGGTTCTCCATCGAAGAGGCGCTGGATGCCTTCGGTCAGCCGTGTTTCATGTGCAAGTTGGATAAGGTCGGCGAAGGTTTGATCGTCGAACCGCTGTTTGGAAAAATCCGCGATCAGCGCGCTTTGATCGAGTTCGGTCGGATTTTCAAAGACCAGGGCAAACCGATGGGCACGATCCGGATCATTGGCGAAAAGAGTGGAAAGCGGCTGATTTGCGAGTCGTTGCGCGTGGGCGGTGAGCGCCGCCCATGCGGGTAGGTGTTGCGGTGGGTTGAAATCACCTGCGTCAGCCATGGTTCAAACGGGTATAGAGGGTCAGGGCTTCAAATTGTCTGCGGCCTCCGCGCTGGAAAGTCCAGACGGGTTCCCATCCTTCGAGTTCGCCGGGTTTTTCGGTTCTGTGATCGGTATAAATTAGCAGCAGGCGGCAGTGGGTAGAGCCGTCATGGATGGGTTGGGGGCGAAGTTTGGCATAATAGTCGAACATGCTACGGATTGGGTCGGGCAGCTTGTTGCTGGTGACGCATTCTCCGTCATATGGGGCGAGTGCCTTGCTGAGCGCTTCCCCCATCGGTCGATAGCTGCGACCGTGATCAAACCACGGCATCAGCAGCGTGACTGCAAGACACCACAGCATTGTCATTCCCATTGCCCAGTTTACGGCCCCACGCGCCGGGCGGCGTGGCAACTCCCAGGCGAGAAAGAACCACAGTATACAGATGCAGATGCCAAGCAGGGTTTGGGGAAGCGCTCCGGCAAGCGTAAACTCAGGGGCGACTCTGGCAATGTGGCGGGCAAGGCCCGGTGGCCAGGCGAAAACCTGAGCCGTCCAGGCAATCCATACCAGGATAGCGAATACGCCAAACGTCATTGCCGAGAACCAATCGAAGGCATTGGCCGCGCCGCGCCGAAGAGTGGAAATACCCCCGGCAGCCAGCAAGACCATCGCGGGCAGGAGCGGGAGGACAGCGGGCAGGGACCGGTTGGAAGACAATAGCAGGAAAATCAGAGAGAACACGGTGGCCAGCAGCGGCAACAGCCAGCGCAAATGGAAAAGCCGGCGGCGCTCATGCCAGAGCGACCAGAGCGCAAGCGGCCAGAGTGGCCACAGGGACCAGCCCAGCAATTTGATAAGGCGGATGAAATCGTCAATGTTGAAACCCTGCCCGGTGATTTGCCGCCATTGATTCTGTCGCCAGACGGCAAAGAGTTCCGGTTGTTGCAGGTGGAGCAGTAGCGGCCACGCTCCCCCCACGCACACGGCCAGGGTCAGGCCCGCGAGCAGACCGCCGCTGGCGCGGGGATTGTGACACTCCGGGCTGGCGATGATGGCGACGGCAAAGAACGGCGCGGTGAACAGCATTCCGGGAATGCCGCCTGCGAGCGTGGCCAGCGCGCAACCCAGTCCCGCTTGCAGGCTGCCCGTCAATGGATGCTCGGGTACGCGCGAGACGCCATTGAGAACGAGGGCGATCATTGCCATCAGGGCAAGGAGTGGCTGTGTTTCGTGAGAATGCAGGACAAGGCCAAGGCAGCCCAAGGTAAGGAGCGCCGCTGGCGTGCGAGCCGGGTAGCCGTACAAGCGCTCGGCGCTACGGGCAACCCAGTAAACGGCCAACGCGGTAAAAACGGCGCTCGCGAGCCGCGCGCCTTCGTGAGGGGCAAGCACGCCGCCGGTAATGAACGCCAGCAGTGCCGCACACCAGTAATAAAGCGGTGGGTACTCAAGGAACGGCTCACCCCCAAGTTGCGGAAAGAGCAAACCTTCACCCTGGAGCATCGAATACACCGGCCCGAAATAGCGGGCATCGTCGCCGCGCCAGAGATCATGCCCGGTCAGGCCGGTGAGCAGATAAAAGGCGATGAGCAGGATCAGGCCAACAGTGCCATAAAGATGGCGTTGCAGGAAAGGAGGGGGCTGAGTTTGAGGCTCGCGGAACATGCGGTGCGAAATGTGTTTCGTTGAAGATGGCGCATTGTAACGGCTGTGGCCGTGTATTGCCTGTCGCGCATGTACGCACAGAAGCGGATTACCGCATAGAGTGCCTCGGTCGCCCTGTTTTGCTGCGCCGCCGCTACGCTTCCATCGCTCTTAAAAACGGGTTATTCTTCCGCCCCTTGCCGGTCAATGTCGGCAGCCTCGCGCCCGTAGCTCAGCTGGATAGAGTACTGCCCTCCGAAGGCGAGTAGCAAAACACAATTTCTGTTAAATCAATAACTTACGTTATCCGATTCCACGCAAAAGCGACAGAAATTGCTAATGGACGACATGGGACGATGGGGGTGTGTCACAAAACGGTCACACACACGCTTTGCAGTGGCGACGTTGGCGCAGTCTTTGCCAGCCTCGCCAGCAAGCCCACGTTTTCCGGTTTTCGCCCCTGCTTGTTGATCCCGCATGTTAGGATCATAGGATAAGGCATTGAACCGGGAGGATACCATGCAAACCTTATCCGAACTGCGCAAAGGAATCTACGAAAATCCTGATCTCCCGATGTGTTCGTCGCTGCCGCTTTACGTCATTGTGGAGAGCAACCCCCGCCCTGAAAACCCGAATGCTGCCCGGTTTGGATACCTTGAAAGCAACGGCGCAGAGGGCATCATGCTTTTTGTGTCTCCGGTCGATGCTGTCATCAAATGCCGGGAATTCAACAAGGAAGGGGGGCATTTCGGTGTATCCCCGTTCGAGTCCTATGATCCGCGCAGAACCATCCGCAGTCAGGATGGCTGGCTTTCCATGTATATTTTTTACGGGTTTGCGGCGCATGGCAATAAGCTCATCTTGAACGAAGACGGTTATCTGTCAGGACTGTCCTATCCGCTCCATCATCGATTCAAGGTCGAAGACGTTGAAGAACACATTCATCTTGAATTTCATCAGCACATTTCGGATTGGCTGGATAGGGTGCACCGTGCGGTTGGCTTGCCCGATTACCCAAGCCTTGTCTATGAGCAGGCAAAATCCTCAATGGCCGAACTTGAAATAATCGCCTCCACGGCGTTGCAGATAGCCGAATACACGGAACCGGACGAGCGCAAACCCGTGCAATGCGCTATCTATGATCCGGTTGAGTCGCAATGGTGTTTTGCGGATTACGACACCATCTGAATTCCCTTTGCGCAACGTTTCCCCCGCACACATCACGTTCCGGCGGCAGGCCGTACTACCCCGATACTCAGCCTGTCCGCTCCCCCTGAATCGACAACCATGACGGGCATTTGGGTCATCGCCGCGCACATCGTTGCTTCGGCCAGCATCAGCGCAGGACAGGCTGTGCCCGTATCGCCCTGCTCGGTGAGCACATTCTTTGCCCTATCCGATTTCATCCAGTAATCGAAACGCCGTAGGGCAGCAAAGACAGGCGTTAGCTTGTCGTTTGTCGCCGGGGCATTGTCCGCGCCGCAGTTGTGAAACAGAAATTCCAGCTCCGGCGGTTCGGTTTCCTTTGCCTTCCCGTCAGGCTCACGCAAGGCGGCGTCCACCAATACGTTTTCGATCAACGCATGGAATTGTTGCCGCCCTTTCGCGGGACGAACCGCCTCACCCTGAAAGTTCAGAGCGCGGGAACGGTGCAGCGCGGCCACGGGCGACAAGCTCCATAAATTCTTGCGCAACCTTGGGGGAACCTTCCCCCATTGCGGCGCATCCTTGTAGCCTTGCTCACGCTCCCAATGCGGCAAATAGGGATTGGACAGGTCGGGCTTTTCGATGATGTCTGTCTCGGTGAGTGTGAGGCTTGGACGGCTCAGAATGAGAGCAGCTACGGCATGTCCCGGCTTGATTCCTGCTGCCGCTTTGTCCAGAAGCGAATCCGCGCCAAACAGACACATTGCAGGCATTGCCGGGTCATTCTCGAACAAGGTAATGATACGGTCAGTTAATGGTTCGTCCGAAGCAGGTATGAGCCTGCAATCCGGCGCGGGCGCATCTTCCGGGGAAACTGCCGCTAAAGCCTCTTGCCACGCCTCGCGGACGCGTTCCAGCGCCATTTCGTCGCCCTCTGCATGACCGGGCAGCAGATAGAGCGGCAGGTATGCAAGCGCCTCGCATTGCAACAACGCCGCCTCAAACACGAGTTGTAAGGATGACGACAGCGCGGCGTCGCGCCCCATTGCCCGCAAGCTGTCCGCGTCCTGTTCCAGAATCCGGCATTGCGGCGATTCGTTCATGAACCAGTCAGGCGTTTCAGGCACAGCCAGCCATACCGCACGGCAGTCAATAACGGCGCGTCGTTGCGCTAATTCCGCCTCACTTGCCGCTGCCTTTGCCGCAAGGTCGGCGGCTTCCTGCGCTTCTTTTGCATCCTTGCGGATTTTCTTCTTCCTTGCCACGTTCCATTTCCATGCTTGGTTGCCCACTAACAGGGCAAAGAGGGCCAGCACAGGCGGGGCAACGTGCAATGAAATCAGCGACGGCGGAGCGAGCGCGGCCAGATCGACGGGCAAGACAAACCACAGCACGCCCCACCATGCTATTGTCAATACGGCAAACAGTACAAAAACCATCAGCACCATATGCACCAACCATTCAAAATTTGTGTAAAGTGTGCATTATCTAACGGTAACAGGAAAGGGAGCAAAATCATGGCCGGGATAAACAGATACCACATTCGCGTAGGCGATAAGACGACACATGGCGGCACGGTGATTGGTAATTGGTCAAAGGAATGCGGCCACCCTTGGACAATTTTTGATATTGACGTTGCCTGCATTGGGGACTACGTGACATGCCCGCTGTGCAAGGGCACCCATCAGATTGTTCAGGGCGATAACGTTAAGCACCGCCAGACACTCTGCGGGAGGGTGGTTGCCAGCACTGCCGATTTTACAACGTGCGGCGCTTCGTTGTTGGCAAGCCAGAATTTGAGTTCGTACACGGATGAAAGTTGGGTAGACCCCATTGTGGTAGCGGTTCAGACGCGGAAGGAGAAAGAAGCGGCGGCGGCAAGGGCGCTGACAATGACTTCTGCGGCGGCGGTCGGGGCGGCTGCGTCGGATGGCGCGGATGGTGCGGATGATTCAAACGAATACACCGCACAATTCATCATCATCGACGAAAAAACGGGCAAACCCGCCGATGTTGAGTTGGCTTATTGCATTGTGGTTGATGATGGCGATGCCTTTGTGGACAAGGCAGTGGATGACACTACAGAGACCCAGTTGGTAAACCGTGACAAAAGCCTGTCGGTTGAAATGTTGGTTCCGATTCAATTTGAAATGGGAGTTTGAAAAATGAAAGATGGCGCTAATCTCGATATTGACCCTTCCTGCAAGCTGGCAGACGCTCAGTGCTACACTCAACTTGAGCTTGAACGCAAAAAGGTAAAGTATCCTGTTATGTACCTGAATGAGATAGTCGGCGCTTTGAAGAAAATGAACTGGCCGGTTA
This sequence comes from Betaproteobacteria bacterium, assembly GCA_009782565.1. Taxonomy (GTDB): domain Bacteria; phylum Pseudomonadota; class Gammaproteobacteria; order Burkholderiales; family Rhodocyclaceae; genus WRNU01. The sequence continues at coordinate 7,283 of WRIU01000016.1, read as the reverse complement.
GTGCTCAAATGATGAAACGCTGGTTTGATAATCCTGAGTGGGAGATGACAGATAGAACGCCTAGAAATGAAGGCATTTTGTTTTACACTAAATTAAGGCAGACGAACCCGGAACGTGTCGATAATACCACTATCACAATGGATTGGGCACGCGGCTATCCGCAGGTGACAAAGGCGATTGAGGAAATGACTAATACATGGAACACGGTAAAGGGTAGGAAGCGCTTAGTAGACCTTCTGAAGAGAGCTAAATGGAGTCCGGGAATGCCGTGGTTTGAATTCGGAGATAGGTTAGGGGACGCTATCGTACAGGAAGACAATTATTATGTTAATAACAAGCCTTTTGGCGGATATTGGGAAACTATGAATGATTACTACGGTGCTGTTCTTTTTGCCAATCTCAGGATTGCTTTAACGGGTCGGGCTTTTTACGATAGTGCCACTAAAAAGGATTATTTTGACGTTAAAGAAATGGGTTTCTATCTAAAGGATACTTGGGATTTCAATTCAGTAGGCGGGGAGGATGAGACAATAGGCGTAGGCGTTTGGAGCAGAGATCGTGTATTAAGTAAAGCTGAAACAGCACAATATTATACGATGAGAACAGCGGCAATGGGTAGCACTGTCGCATACATTCTTTTTATTAAACAGTTTGCTGGTTTTGTTCCCGTCAAAAATTCTGATTTTGGTAGGTGGAGAGATAAGAATAAAACGGGCGGGGATTATTATGTGTTTTCAGATATTTATTGGGTAAAACCAAAAGAATATATACGCATTGAGCTGCCTCCCAGCAGCAAAAGTTAAAAGGTAGATCTCGCATGAAAATCCAAAGACTTCGCAAAATTGGTATTTTTTGTCTATTCCTGCTCATTTTGTGGTTTATCTTCACCGAGTGGCATTTCATCCCTTATACTAAACAGGGCTATTCAAACGGAGAAGTGAAAGTATGTTATAGCCCTAACCACGAGTTTTATATTAAAGAGTATCGAACATTATTTCAGTCATTATTTCACATAAATTTTAGCCGCTCTCCCCCGACTACTCATGGCATTGCCATTCTTTATGATAAGACAGGTAAAGAGTTGCATAGGGGTCACGCACGATTTGATTACGGGCCGTCATGGGTTACGCACTATGACGATACAGGAACATTTTCTAGAGTTTATTATGAATGCAGCGCGGGAGAAGAGGAAAAATTTGGGTGGGATGCAGAACTCCCTTCTTCTCCCCAAGTTTATGGTTTATATTCACCTGATAAACCGCGTCCAGATGGGCGTATCGACACAGATGGCGGTTGTTTTGCTGAAATAGACTATTATCTATTTCCTGACAGGGGTATACACGATGGGAAAAAATTAATTATTAAGGCTGTTGAACCGTCGGAGAAAACAGAAGCACCATATCAATTACAATTTTTAATTCAAAATCATGAGGGTCGTTCTCATTTTATCCCTTTGAATTACATGATTATTCGTGCGGACGGTTCCCGGAAGCAGGGAGAAACAGACGAGAATGGGAGAACATTTGTAGTTGAAAGTACACATGAAGAAAAGATTACTTTCTATTTCTCACCCTATCAAGGAATTGGGGGGTTCATGCTTCCCGAAGAACTTACAGAATGGTGCAGCAGATCCCCCAATGCATGTAGCCGTCTTGAAGACCATATTTTTACTGCCAACACCATCAAGATGGAACCGGAGAAATAGCAGTAAACCGATTGATTGAAGTTTACAAACGCCAACTATTCACCAGAGGTGCAACGAAATGGAACACGAATACGATGAAGAAGTGCAGCGCGTACTTGCCGAGTATGCCGAATTTTCAGCAAAACAGGCTGCGCGACCTATCAAGATGTGGCATATCCCTGCCACGTTGGGTTCAAAAACCCGTATGGGCGGTGAAGTTGCCACGGCGACATCCAGCACACGGGTAGACGATTACTCCATTGCCCGCGTAGGCGACATTATCCGTTACCCGGATGGCACAGAAAGCAAAATCGTTTCTGGTGCAGGTTATGCGCTGGTCTACGGAGATAAACCTGCGGCGATCATAGGCAGTGCTACGGATAACGGCGACACCATCATCAACAGCCTGCAAGATGCAATGCAATTTTGTGAATTTGCCGACGGCGATCCGATCCCCGGCCTGCTGCAACCCGGCTATGTCCCTCCGGCAAGAGCCGAAGGCTGATTAACGGCAGGTTTTAGCAGCCTTCCCTTACGCAAAACAGACTAGCGGTTATCCACGGTGGGCGTGTCTACTACTAGCCCACGGTGGATAACCGCGGGTTCCGTGCTTTGCGGCGTCTGGTCTACCGATAGAGCACGGGGCGCGGACGCTGTTGACGGCGGTTCGCCAAGCGCGAGCGCCAGGTACAGCCACGGACGGCGTGGCCACGCGTCACTACGGGGGCGGTCAGCCTACGTAGTGACGCGTGGGGAGAGGCTCTACCGTAACGCCAGCCGTCAAGCCTTTGCCGCCGTTTGGTATGCCACCAGCAAAATGACTTCAAATGATGATGGGGGGGTTGCGGCTGCGCATCCGCCGGGGGCGGCGTCATGCGTTCGATGGCGTTATCGGGCGCATTCATGAGACGCAATGGAATGTAATAGAACGTAATGAGATGTATTGGAATGTAATAGAATATAACAGAACTTATTGAATTCATTGAAAAATATTTTCGTTTGACCCTTGCATTCTACCAGACGAGGCGCATAATAAGCACCGTAACGACCTGCCGATGGGTGCAATCGCTGCAATATCGGAACCAACGGGCTTACTTCCTCCGCCGTCCGTCGCTGACAACTGTCAGGGAAGCCACTCCACATACGGGCTTGTCCTGTATGGAAATTGCGCGAAAGCGCAAAAGTGAAGCAAAACGGGTTCGTCCCGTAGAAGTGTGCGCGAAAGCGCAAAGAGAAGCACAACGCGAAAGCGTTATCCACGCGCGAAAGCGCATCGCGGGATTCGTTCCGCCACAGCAAACGCTCCTCCCCGGCCACCTTACCGGACAGAGGACGTAAGACAGCAAGCCGTACCCGGCTTCGCGTGTACCTCGTGTGCCTGATGATCTTGGGCACACGACGAAGGGGCCATACCTGCGTGCTCCTTGTTCTTTGCGGCCTTTTCAGGCTGCCGACTCCGCATGTCACCCATGCGGGCGTCTTTTCCCATGTAACGCCTTCGGGCGTGTGAGGCCACGGGCATCGGTGGCCGGGGACGGGTTTTTCCGTTCCGTGTGCGATGCCAACCCATGCGTTTGAGCATGGAACCTGTCCGCGCGGCTTCCAACAGGAAAGGCGAGGAAGCGGACAAGCCCCTATTCGGGGGCACAGGGCCAGTTCAGGGCCCGGTCTTAACCCTTTCGAGGGATTTCGTCACTCGATGACGATCTGACCGAAACACTGACCGAACAGTCTTTCCTGAATGGGAGCCAACGCCCTGATGTTGGACGGATCACCCTACAACCCACAACCCCCACAACCCCATTCAAGGATTCAACCATGAGTAAGTTAAGCAAAGACCTCAAAACGCTGTGTATGCGCAACCCCGACGGGAGCCACGCGACGCAGGCGGCGCGGTTTCTGGTACTCCAGCAATGTGCACGGGAACTGCGGGCCAGCGGCTATAACCAGTTGCGTGCGGATAACCTCAAGATGAAACACGTCATGTGCTTGGTCAGCCAATGGCAGAAATCCGGGCTCTCGGCAGGCACGATCAAGAACCGCATGGCGCATGTGCGCTGGCTGGCGGAAAAGCTCGGCAAGGCGGGCATGGTTCCGAAAGACAATGCGCAGTTGGGCATTGCGGATCGCCAGTACGTCGGCGCGGCCAACAAGGCGCAAACGCTCGATACACGGTTAGAAAACGTAACCGATGCCCATGTGAACATGAGTCTGCGTTTGCAGGCCGTTTTTGGACTGCGGCGCGAAGAGTCGATCAAGATCAAGCCGAGCATGGCCGACCACGGTAACACCCTCGCCCTGAAAGCCTCGTGGTGTAAAGGCGGTCGTGAGCGAGTGATTCCGATTCAGACGGCGGAGCAGCGTGCCGCGCTTGATGCCGCGCACGTCTTGGCGGGGAAAGGGTCGCTGATCCCGGCGGCTAAATCCTACGTCCAGCAGCAGCGCACGTATGACGCGCAAACCAAGGCGGCGGGGCTTTCCAACATGCACGGGCTGCGGCATCAGTACGCGCAAGACCGATACGAGGCGCTGACGGGTTGGAAATGCCCGAAGGCGGGCGGGCCAGCGCGCAACACGCTCAGGGGCAAGGCACGCGAAATTGACCGACAAGCGCGGCTGACGATCTCAGCCCAATTAGGCCATTCGCGTATTGCAATCGTCACCGTCTACATCGGGTAGCGCCCCAGGGCAAACGTAGGAGAAAAACGTCATGGAACCGTTGCGGAATAAGCCAGACACGCTGCTCTGGACAATAAAGGAGGTCGCGTACCAGTTGGGCGGCGTGTCTGCCCGCACGGTCATGCGGTTGATTGAAACGGGCGATCTGCCCGTCTGCCGGGTCGGGCGGCTAGTTCGTGTCCCGGCGGACGCGGTGCGCGGGTACGTCGCGCGGGTTACCCAAGGCGAGTATAATGATCCCCGCGTGGAGTCGGGGACGTTGAGGAGTACATCATCATGGTCTACCGACGCAAGGATTCCCCGGTCTATTGGGGAAGTTTCACCGACGCAAGCGGCGAAAGAGTTAGGCGCACTACTGGCACAACTTCGCGCCGCGAGGCGGAAGCACTTGAGGCGAAGTGGAAGTTAGAAGCGCACCAAGTGAAACGATGGGGTGCGGAACCCAGCCGCACATTCGATCAATTGATGCTGGAATATACGAAGGCAACACAGGCTGTGAAGCGGAGCGCGGAGCGGGATGGCTACACGATTGAGAGGCTGGCACCCTTTTTTACCGGGCGCAACCTCTTGGCGTTGAAACGTTCCGACATCCGGGCATATATCGACAAGCGCCTCAGTGACGGCGTTGCGAATGGCACGATTAACAAGGAAATCGGCTTGTTCTCTGCGGCGATCAACTACGCGCGGCGTAACTGGGATTGGGACATTCCAAACCCTGCCGAAGGTATGCGCTTAAAAGCGCCGGAAGGCCGGGTACGGAGTTTGACGGTGGAAGAGGCGGAGCGGTTAATTACCGAGGCTGAAAGGTCGCGTAAATCACCGCACTTGGCCGATTTTATCCGTTTGGCTCTGAATACCGGATGCCGTCGCGGTGAGTTGCTGAAGCTGCAATGGTCGCGGGTTGATCTCAAGGCAAACCTGTTCTTTTTGGGCGAACAGGACACCAAAACAGGGCGGCGGCGTTCCGTGCCGCTCAATGCGCAGGCGCGGACGGCTTTGCTGAATCTGGCGAGGTTCCGGGCCTCGTACTGCCCCGATTCGCCTTGGGTGTTCGCTCACAAGGATGGGAGCCAGCAAGAGGGCATCCGTACCGCCTTCCTAGTTGCGCTCAAGAATGCCGGGATTGCGGATTTCCGCATTCACGACCTGCGGCATACCTGTGCTTCATGGCTGGTTAGTGCGGGGCAACCTCTGCCAGCGGTGCGTGACTTGCTTGGACATTCCACGGTGACGATGACGGAGCGTTACGCGCATTTGTCCCCGGAGAATGTCAGGGCGGCGGTTGCGGTGCTGGATGGCGTGTCACGATCTGGTCACGCTGAAAGGGAAAAGGCAACAACGGCAAGCGGTGATTCCTTTCATCATTCTGAAAAAAAGGTTATCCTTCCGCCCCTTGTCGGCAGTTGCCGACAACCCCGCGCCCGTAGCTCAGCTGGATAGAGTACTGCCCTCCGAAGGCAGGGGTCGGACGTTCGAATCGTCTCGGGCGCGCCAGCTTTCTTTGCCATCTCCTTTCATGGCAATGGCAAGTGTGGCGGCAACCCATTCCCATGTTTTTTTACCCCGTTCGGTTTTCGCCCGGGCGGCGGCGCTTTCGGCCATGATCTCGGGTTTTTCTAGTAGTTCGGCTAGTGCTGCGGCTTGATCTTCATTGGGGGCACTTCGGCCTTTACGCCATTCGCATACAGTTGCGCGGCCTATATTTAGTTTTTCGGCCATTTCAGTGTCATTTCTTACGATGCCTGTGTCTTTAGCGTCGTCTAGGTATTTTCTGATTTGTTTCATGATGTGTGAATTATTGATAAGGGTTTTCCGTAATATTATATTTTACTGAGCTTCTTGACAAATTTTACTGATCTTCAGTAAAAGGAGCCTGCTAGAGTTCCGTAATTATGTTATGACAAAATATCTACATCCAGAGAGTGAACCATTTGAGCCATGTTTTCCCGTTGGCCAGAATAATGATATGCCCAACGGTTGCCAAAACAAGGTTTATGGCAAATATCCAAGCGATGACCGTCAGGGCGTTGAGAAGGCCTTTAATCGCAATGCTCAAGTCGGAAGGGTGTCTGTAGCGTTCCTCCCAGTGATGTTCAGTCTCGTTCTCGTTTTTTTCCATAACGCACTGGCTCCGTTTTTCGATCTGACGAAACCTGTTCTCTTTCTTTCTTCTTGGGAAGGAAAACAGTCATGATTCGTCTTGCTGATATTTCAGTGAATACAAAAAACCCCGCGCGCGATTCATCGCGTCGCGGGGTTTTTTGTATTCATTTAGGGTTTTTTGGGGCAGTCCGGGTAAACCCTATTTTTTTAAGCGGCGCAGTGTAGCACCGCTTAAAAGTCCGGTTTACCGGACTCCGTTTGCCGATGTCATGCTTTGAGTTTTTCAATGATTGATACCGTAAAACTACGCTCTCCATCCATTGACGAAGGTACGGCCAGCTACCTGGAGCGGCAATGCGTCCTGAAGCAAGGTATCCAGTTGAGTACGGGTGAGGTCTTGTATGAACTCACCAGCGGGAATCTTGAAGGCTCTTTTGATTCGCGCATCTCGTTCCGTGTGATGCGTGAGGACTGGGTGAGCACGAATGGCCGGGTGCAGCTTGTCCCGTGTGCGCCCTATGTGGTGGTGGAATGTTCATGGCACAAGTTCTTCTATGGCCAGAATGTGTTCGGCAATCCGGTGAACTTTCAGTATCTTGCTGGCCTAGTGGTCAACCTGCTTGGTGAGATCATGGCAGACGATCACGAAATTTTTCATGATGCTGCTAAGTGGCAGGTTCGCCGGGTAGACTGGGCAGAGATGTTCCGTCTGTTCACGCCGACCGAAAACTGAGCATGTAGCGAGGGGTATACCGGCCCAAAATTGACCAGGGTGTTTAACCTGTTCTGCCTAATTTTTAGGCAGGGGAAACGAGGT
>WRIU01000015.1 GCA_009782565.1 Betaproteobacteria bacterium | reverse complement strand
CAACTCACTTTAAAAGGGAAATTTAGGATAGACTTATCCACAGCCGCTGCAATGACATGCGGCTAATGTGCCTGGTCAATATTCAACCGGTACACCTGCTCAATATTCAGCCGGTACGGACAGTCTGAGCACGCGGCGTTCGTTCGCACGGTAAGGGGCATAGTCCTTCGAACGCGGAGCATAGGCAACCTGCCGGATGTCGGTGGTAACATCAAGTTGGCTGAAGAGACAAGCGCGTGAATGCTGATGACCCTACATTGAAACCAACTACCTAACCCGACAATCAACCCGGACGCGCTAAAGCGCGCCGGTTATCTTATTCGTTAGGCTGTGCACAACCGAGCAGTGAACTAAACTGAGACGCAATCCAGCTTGACTTTGCATCACGTTTGCTATACGCTGTCAGGCATGAAAACTGCCACACTCCCTCCCGTTCGGATCGACCCTGGATTTCGCCATGAGGTTGAGCAATCCCTGCAAGACGGGGAAAGTCTGACTGCCTTGGTGGAGACGGCTTTACGCCATGAAATCGCTCGGCGCAAGAACCATTCAGAGTTCGTTCGTCGCGGCCTTGCCGCTATTGAAAGAACCACCCGAGTTGGCGATGGCATTCCGGCTGAGACAGTGATCGCCAAGCTGGAAGCCAAACTGGCGGCCACTCGAAAGCGTCAGCAGGTATGACTTTTGAGGTCATTTTCAGCCCAGAAGCTGAGGAAGATTTGGAGCGCCTGTTTGATTACGTACTGGAGCGAGAGTTAAATAGTCACACAGGCAATTTGGATCTGCCTGAACGGGCTATCCAGGCGATCAGGAAGGGATGTGAGTTCTTAGCACATAGTCCGTTCAGTTGTCGCAAGGCTGGAGATAGCTCCTTTGTGCGAGAACTTCTCATTCCTTTTGGCACCACAGGCTATGTAGCGCTCTTTGAGATACAAGGAAATCAGCAGGTAATTATCGGTGCCGTGCGGCACCAGCGCGAAGATGATTACCATTGAGTTTTCTTTCAAAGCAAAAAATTATTATAAATTGAATGCCATATCAAGCTACTGAATCTTAGACCTAACTCTTCAATCAGCCCGGACGCGGCTACGCCGCGCCGGTTATCTTATTCGTTAGGCTGTACACACAACCAACCGTCAAACATCACATGGTTCGCGTTCCACTATCCGCGTCTGATGGCGAACTCCTGAGCATCGTGCGCTCGTGGTTGGATGTTCTTGCAGCCGGGGACTATGAGCGTGTCTTCGATCAACTGGGATATGCCATGGCCTGGGGTGCTGGCTCCGCCGGTACTCGCCGTGACATTGGGGCATATCGGGCGCCGGATCTTTATCCCGGTGTTTCCGAATTCCGTGTGACTGACTGGCGCTCCGCGCATGGCGGCAACCCGACACCCTTGGCTCTTGTTAGGCGTTACGCTTACTCGGAGACTCTCCCGATCATGGCGACAATCGAGGTGGATCTGCCGCTGAATGGCCGTTGGAGCGATCTCGAAGCCGACTTCGTTCTGATGGTGAACGGGTCAACCGATACCGAGGCACGTTGTCGTTGGAGGATATTTGCAGTTCTGCGAGATTGTGCGATGATGTCTAACATGGTATTCAAGCCGACCGTCTACGGTGTCCGCTCAATTTCACGTTAGCCTCCACAGGAGGAATTATGACAACTGAAAATCCATACAGCGCACCAACAAGTCCAATTATGGATCGAATTCCCGAGATTCCGGACGATATCCTCAAGAAGATCAAACAAGCTTGGGTGGCGGCACTCTTCTCGGCGGGGATTACCTTGATCGTCACACTTATTGCCATGTCTGGCACAGAAGTCCTCGGCTTCTCTGCATGGGAGCTTATTGACGTCGCGTTGGTTCTTGGCCTGGCCTTTGGCATCTACAAGAAGAGCCGCACCTGCGCTGTGCTGATGCTCATCTACTTCATAATCTCCAAGATCATCATCATGGCGGAGACTGGAAAACCCACGGGCATACCCATGGCGCTAGTTTTCGGCTATTTCTTTTGGCAGGGTGTTTCAGGCACTTTCGCTTACCACAAGCTGAAAGCGCGCAAGCCTGCACTTGCAGTGAGTGGTGGCTAACAATTCATTCAAGCCTAAGCCGCTTCGCGGCGCGGCTTAACTCAGGCGTTAGGCCCCTTATCGCGAAGCAGCGTCGTCTAGTCGAGTCTTTTTGGAGAGGAGAGCACTATGGAAATCATCTGGTTCATCGTGGTTGGGTTAGTCGCAGGTTGGCTTGCGGGGAAGCTCGTGAAAGGTGGTGGGTTCGGTGTCATCGGCGACATCGTGGTCGGCGTGCTTGGTGCGTTGCTTGGAGGGTTTCTGTTTAGCTCTCTCGGCGTGTCCTTAGGCGGGGGCTTGATCGGCGCCATCATTGTGGCAACTATCGGCGCAGTACTGCTCATTTTTATTCTGCGTCTTATCAAACGGGCATAGGGGCCTAACCTCTCTTCGGCCTCGCGGTCACATCCCGCCCCGGCAGGCGGAGGTGGTATTCTCTGCGGATCGTGCATTCGGCTGGGCTTGTGTCCGGTTTCACCAAGCGTCCTAACCCTACAATCAACCCGGACGCGGCTGTGCCGCGCCGGGTTCGACCGGACCGCCTTCGGTGGCGCCTTACCTTGATCGTCAGATGATCGCAAAAAATGATAAATGGGCGCCGGAAAATCGTGGCCGGTGTGCTGGCATTCTGGCGTGACACGCTTGCCAAGCCCGATGCGCCGGAGTTCTTGCTATAACCGTGCGCGGTAATGTCGATTTGCGGCGCAGACTGGCGCGGTTCTGTGGTAAATTGCCGTGGTAGTTTGTCAAGCCGATTCTTCGAGGCAAGTTGAGGTTATGGTTCTTGCCCAACACCTAGCCCTGCGATCAACCCGGACGCAGCTACGCCGGAGTTTGTTAGATTTTTTACATGGAGAGTAAGAAAAAAATGAAAAAACCCATAATGATTCTGTGCTTATGTCTTAGCGCATGTGCGACACCAAAGTATGAGCCAATTAACTTGATGCCCGAAAATATTCCACAAGCAAAGCAGCAATTCGATGCGGAACTCAAGAGCACAACGGTGATGCTGGCTCCAAAAAACGAGCAAACGGGCGAAGTAAAGGTAGCACCTGATTTTCTAAATTTATGGAAAGAATCTCTACAAACTTCGGTTGATAAGGCAGGTATATTTGCAGATGATGCAAAACGCAAAATAAGCATTGAGGTTCATGTAAAGAAATTTGACTTTAATCCGACCGGATTTTCCAACAAAGTTACGGTCGAAGCTGTGTACAAGGTAATTGACCGTTCGACCAGAGCAATAGTTTTTGAACACAACACCATTACATCATCGAAGATGGGCTCCGGTGAGATTTGGGTTGCATTTGAGCGACTTAAGAGAATTTGGAACAGAGCAACTCAAGAGAGCATTCACCAGTTCATGCTGGCGCTCAATAACGCAAAAATTTAACAGTTCGGTCTAGGAACGGTCTGTTGGTTTTGCTGTCTACCCGCCCCTAACCTCCGTCGTTAGATGATCGCAAAAAATGATAAATGGGCACCGGAAAATTGTGGTCGGTACGTTGGCATTCTGGCGTGACACGCTTAACCTGCCCGCTCGCTCCGCTCGATGCCTGACGCTGTAGCCAGCAACAACACGTCTGCGCCACGACGGGCGAAAAGGCCGTTGGTGACGACCCCGGCGATTTGATTCAGGTCGGATTCGAGGGCGCGCGGATCAGTGATGGTGAGGCCGGAAACATCGAGGATGTGATTGCCGTTGTCGGTCACGAAGCCTTCGCGCCAGCGGGGGATGCCGCCGGTGAGGCGGGCGATTTCATGGGCAACCTGGCTGCGCGCCATCGGGATGACTTCGACGGGCAGGGGAAAACGCCCGAGGGTGGCTACTTTTTTGCTGGCGTCGCAAATGCAGATAAAGCGATGCGCTACGGAAGCGACGATTTTCTCGCGCGTTAACGCGCCGCCGCCGCCTTTTATCATGTTGAAACCGGAGTCGATTTCATCTGCGCCGTCGACGTAGGCGGGGAGCGCCCCGGCTCCAATTTCATCAAGGGCTATGAGCGGGATGCCATGCGCGGCCAGCCGCTGCGCGCTGGCTTCCGAACTGGGTACCGCGCCCCGGAGAAGGATGCCGCTGCCTGCCAGGGCGTCGATGAAATGATTGACGGTGGAGCCTGTGCCGACGCCGATGATGGCTCCCGGCGCTAGTGCCCTGATTTCTTCCAGTGCCGCAAGGGCGGCGGCTTTCTTGAGTTCGTCCTGGTTCATGTTGCGGGCGGGTTGCTGGGTTCAGAGGGAGCCGTAGGAATGCAGCCCGGAGAGGAACATGTTGACGCCAACAAAGGCAAAAGTGACGACGAACAACCCGACAAAAGCCCACCAGGCCAGTATCGCGCCGCGCAGGCTACGGGTCAGGCGCATGTGCAGCCATGCCGCATAGTTGATCCAGACGATCAGCGCCCAGGTTTCTTTCGGGTCCCACTGCCAGTAGCTGCCCCAGGCTTCCGCCGCCCAGAGCGCGCCGAGAATGGTGGCGATGGTGAAGAAGGCGAAGCCGATCGCGATGGCCCTGTACATGACATCTTCGAGTACGCGCGGTTCGGGGAGACGGTCGGTAAGCATGCCACGGGAGACGAGCAGGTAGGCGATGCCGACCGTCGCGGCAATGGCGAAGCCGCCGTAACCGATGAAATTGGCGGGAACGTGAATCTTCATCCAGTAAGACTGGAGGGCGGGGACGAGAGGCTGTATCTGGTAAGCATCGCGCGTAAACGAGTACCAGAGCAGGAAGATGACGGCGGCGGAAATTACGGGCAACACGAAGGCTCCGAGCTTGCGGGTGTTGTAGCGGCCTTCGTAAAAAAGATAGAGCAGGGCGGTGACGAGGCTGAAGAATACGAAGACTTCATACAGGTTACTGACGGGGATGTGCCCAATGTCCGGAACCAGATAGGACTCATACCAGCGCACGAACAGCCCGGTTGTGCCCATGACGGCCGCGAGCCAGGTCATGGCGCTGCCGGACCGTCCGGCGAAATCGAAACGCGACGCAAGCCCAAGCCAGTACGCACCGGTGGCAGTAAAGAAGAAAACACTCATCCAGGTGATCGCGGTCTGGCTCGAAATCAGGTATTTGAGAAAGAAAGTCTGTTCGGCGCGCGCGAGTTCGCCCTGGTAGAGCCAGACGCTGGTCAGCGCCAGTATGGCTACAGCGGCCGCGAACAGACGGAATGGCTGCCATGCCCAGCCGAGAATGATGAGAAGGGGGGCATGGAGAAAGAGGATGGCAATCTCGTAGCCATCCATGAGTTGGCCGTAGCGCGAGTAGGCAATCCCCAAGCCGAAGACAACGGCGATGGCAAAGAGCCAGTCGCCTACGTTACGCCGCGCCAGCCAGTTCGCGGGGGCGGCAGATGGCGTGGGGCAGGGGGGGGGTGAAGAAGAAGCCAGTTCCATGAAAAAGTCTCCGGGATCAGTCTTATGGCAGGGTACTGGCTCCGAGTGCGGCGGCAAGTCCGTCGCGGTGGCGGGCGAAAGCCTCATCCAGGTCGATGGTCTTGCGGCCGGAGGACATCGCTACCAGCGCCTCGTCTTTTTTGAGCAAAACGAACAGGCGGCGTTCCCTGATGTAGAGCATGGCAAATACGCCGAGAACCAGCAGGAGCGAGCCGAGATAAACCAGCGGCTTTCCGGGCGAGCGCGTGGCTTGCAGGATAGTGGCATGGCGCTGCTCAAAGCTGGTGAGTTGGAGGTAAAACGGCGCGCCGTAATGCAGGCTGACGGTGAGCGCATGAATGGTATCGCGGACGAACGGGGCGTGAATATCATTGAGTTCCAGCGCGCTTTTTCCGGCGGCTTCGCGTGCAATCATCCAGGCTTCCCAAACGAGCCCCTGGATGGCTTGGAGGAAAACGATGTCCGCTTCATCGCGTTTATCTTCCGGGACATTCGTCACGGTAAAGTCGCTAATGGCATCAAACCCTCCTTTGGTGAAGAGGGAAAGTACGTGCCCGGCAACGATTTTCAAGCTGTTTTTTTCGTCCTTGCCGGAACCGTGCGAAACGTAGCGTTCAATGAGTTCGGCCTGGAGCGCGGGATCGAAAAAGGATTGATGAATCGCGAACCAGGCGGCGGCGCTTTTGTCCTCATCGAGCGGGATGCGTAGCCAGGAAACGTCTTCCGTCCGGCTCGTTCGCATGCCGCTGATGAAATACCACAGCCCGTTGATTTGAATGGGCTGCATGTAATTGCTGAATTCGCGCGCCTGTCCAGCGGGGTCGCGCAGTATGTAGGTGTAGCTGGGGCCGAGATTGCGAAGGTTTTCGCCGGATGCCGCGCGCGTGCCGCTGCCGGAAAAAGCTGCTTCCGTGCGTTTGGCTTTATTGTCTGGCGGGGAAAGGTCTTCGACGTTGACGGAACGGAATTCGGTAATTTCAAGGGCGTGGCCGGTTGGGCCGAGCGGGATACGCGCGCCGACTTCAGCACTGAACGAGGAAGGGGGATGTGCGTTGGCAGCCATGCTGTGGACGGTAAGGCTCAACACTGAACCACCGTCGTCGAAACCGGCCTGATAGAGGGTGACGCCACGGTGTTCAAACGGCTTGTTGACTTCGAGTGTGCGCTCAAAAACCTCTTTGCTTTTATTGTCGGTAATGACGACATCGCTGGCATAGCGTTTCGGCATGCCTGTTTCATAGTGTTCGATATGAAAATTTTTGAGTTCAACCGTAAACGGCAACGGTTGAAGCAGGACGCCGTCATTGGCATTGATTACGGCATTGCCGGCGATAGCGCCTTGAGGGATATAGACGTTGCCGCGAAAGCTCCAGGTGCTCGGCGCGAGACGGGCTGAGGCAGGGATGCTGGCAATGGTCTGGTTGCCGGACGTAGCGGTTTTACCGAGGAAGCGTATTTGCAGGGAGAGCGGCACATTGCTGTCGAGCAGCCCGCCGAGGCAAATCAGGACGATGGCTCCGTGAGCGAGGAAGTAGCCGATGCGTCCGAGGCTGCCCCGTTTGGCGGCGATGAGGGTGGAGCCCTCGCGCTCATTGACGCGGAAACGAAAGCCCGCGTTGGCAAGATACGCAGTCACCGCGTCGCTTCGTTTCTCCGGCGGCAGAGCGGGTTCAAGACTTGCGCGATGGGCGAAGTTTCGGAGGGAGACCTCGCGCGCGCGTTCGCGGAAACCGCGAATCTCGTGCAGCATCGGCGTGAACTGGCGGATGACGCAAAGCGTCGTCGATAACACCAGAAAAGCGAGAATGGCGACGAACCAGCCGGAGTTATAGACCGAGTACAAGCCGAGCCGGGAAAAAACCGGATCCCAGAACTGCCCGAACTGGTTCAGGTAAGCGTTTACCGGCTGGTTTTGCAGGATTACCGTGCCGATGACGGAAGCGATTGCCAGCACGGTGAGCAGGCTGATGGCAAAGCGCATCGAACTTAAGAGTTCGATGAAATCGTCCAGGAGGGAAGCGCGAGGGGAGGAATGCTGCATCGTTATTGTGCCGGAGATGACGGGACGAGGCATAAAAAGGACGGCGGCGAACCGCCGCCCGCCTGCATCCAGGGCGCTACGCGGCTTTAACGCAGCCCGGCCGTGTAATCCGATACGGCCTCTATTTCCTTATCGGTCATTTTGATCGCGATGTCCCGCATCATTTTCGCTGGATCATTGGCGCGTGTGCCATCGCGGAAAGCCTTCAATTGCGCCTCGATATATTCTGGGAACTGCCCTGCCAGCGCCGGATACTGAGCCGACATGCCTTTCCCTGCCGGGCCGTGGCAACCGGCACAAGCGGGCAAGCCCTTGGAAGCGAGACCCGCGCGCCAGATTTTCTGGCCTTCCTCAGACATCTTCGTATCCCTGGCGGCGGCGGGTTCCAGTTTTTGCTTCGCGTAAAACTCGGCGGTCGCCTTCATGGCGTCGTCGGGCAGCAAGGTGATCATGCCGTTCATCACCGGGTTCGCGCGAGTGCCGCTTTTGAATTCGTTGAATTGTTTGAGCAGGTAGTCGCTGTGTTGCCCCGCCAGCTTAGGCGAGTCGGCTCCGCCATCCGTTTTGCCGAAGGTGCCGTCCTCTTTTTTGACCCAATTATTGCCATCGGCTGCGTGGCAGGTCATGCAGATTTCCGGCGCTGCCGACTGTTGCACGGCAGCCTGGTCTTGAGCTTGAGCGCCGCTGGCAGCCAGCAGCAACGACAGCAGCAAAGTGCGTTTGATCATGATGTCCTCAGAAATCCGTGGAAGATGTCTCCAGGAGCGTTATTCTAATACATGAAACTCCTTTTTAACGATCTTGCGCGGTGCATTGTCGCCGCTTTGTGCCCATGCCGATTTTTCGCCACGCCTGCTTTGAAACATCCATCGCCAAACCTGCCGCGCTACCGCTTGCCGACGGCCCGGAAATTGCCTTTGCCGGACGGTCGAATGCGGGCAAATCGAGCGCGATCAACACTTTGGCCGATCACACACGGCTGGCCTACGTCTCCAAGACGCCAGGCCGTACTCAACTGCTCAATTTTTTCCGCCTCCAGTGCGGTGCGCGGCTTGTCGACCTGCCCGGCTACGGATATGCGGCCGTGCCGGAAAAAATCCGCCGCCAGTGGCAGGGGTTGATCGAGGACTACCTCAAGACGCGGGCCAATCTGGTGGGGCTTGTGCTGATGATGGACACGCGCCATCCAATGACTCCGCTCGATCAGCAGATGATCGGCTGGTTCGCGCCCTCGGGGCGGCCCATTCACATTTTGCTTACCAAGAGCGACAAACTCTCGCGCGGCGCGGCGATGGCGGCCTTGAGCCAAGTGCGCGCGGCGCTGGAGCAAGCCAACGGCGGCAGTGGGCGTTTTACCGCGCAGTTATTCTCCAGCCTCACTAAAGTGGGCATCGAGGAGTGCGAACGGGTCGTTGGGGCGTGGCTGGAGGCTGTCGGCGGGTAGCGTTATGTCTTCCAGATCACGTCCGGCAATGCCTTTTGGCGAGTTCGTCGGCTTCATCGCCGCCTGCATGGCACTCAGCGCGATGGCGATCGACATCATGCTGCCGGCGCTGCCGCTTCTGCATACCTATTTCAATCTCGCCGATCCCAATCAGACGCAGGCCGTCATCACTTTTTTTCTTATCGGGATCGGGGCTTCGCAGCTCTTTTACGGTCCGCTCGCCGACCGTTTTGGCCGCAAACCGATCATCCTCGCGGGACTTGCCCTGTTCATCCTCGCGGGTATTCTGACGACGATTGCCGATTCCTTTGCCACCCTGCTCGCGGCTCGCGTCTTGCAGGGCATCGGCGCAGGCGCGCCACGGGTGATGGCAGTTTCGCTGACCCGCGATTGTTACGCGGGCGCGCGTATGGCGAAAGTCATGTCGCTGGCAATGATGACTTTCATGATCGTGCCGGTGCTCGCGCCCGCGCTGGGGCAAGTCATCCTGGAGTTCACGCCCAATTGGCACTGGGTGTTCGGTACGCTGGTCGTGGCGGGGGTCGCGCTGATGGCATGGACGATCAGAAGATTGTCGGAAACCCTGCCGCCTGAACGCCGTATGCCGCTTACGCCCCGTTCGGTTTATTCCGCCTATCGCGAAACCCTGACGACCCGCCGTTGCGTGGGATACATGACGGCAGTCGCGCTCGTCTTCGGCGCGCACATCAGTTTCATTTCTTCGTCGAAACAGATTTTTGACGATGTGTTCAATGCTGGCCGCAGTTTTCCTCTGCTCTTCGCCGCTATTGCGCTCACTGGTGGGGCGGCCGCTTTCGTCAATTCAAAGCTCGTCCGCCGCGTCGGCATGCGACGGCTCAGTATGAACGGCCTGGGAGCGATCATCGTCATCAATCTCTTCCATCTGGGAATCAATCTCGCCGGATACGAGACCCTGTTCGTGTTCATGTTGTTGCAGGGCGCGAGCGTGTTTACGTTCGGCATCCTTGCTTCCAATCTCAATGCCCTGGCAATGGAGCCAATGGGCCATATCGCCGGTACCGCTTCCTCGATGATTGGTTTCACCACCACGGCCGGCGGCGCTTTGATTGGGTTGGCGGTCGGCCTCATGTTCAACGGCACTCTCATTCCACTCACAGGGGCGTATGTCGCACTCGCCTTGACCGCGCTCGCTATTGCGTATTTCACCGAAAAGCCGACACAGGCAGGAAACTTATAGAATCCCACCTTTCTTCCTTCGGCGATCCGGAGACGATTTTGTTCTCTTCAAGACCTTCCGCCCCGTTTCGGCTCGCGGTCAACGGCTATGGCCGCATCGGGCGCTGCTTCGTGCGCGCGATCCATGAGGCCGGGCTGGCGGACCATCTTTGCGTCGTGGCGATCAACGAGCCCGCCGCGCTTGCCAGCATCGCCCACCTGACCCGTTTCGATTCCACGCACGGCCGTTTTCCGGGTCGAATAGACATCGTTGAAGACAAAAACATCCTCATCCTCGATGGACGCCCGGCCAGCGTCTCGCATGCACATACGCCGGGAGAAGTCGATTGGCGCGTGCACGAAATCGACCTCCTCGTTGAATGCTCTGGCCATTACATCGAGCGTGTGCAACTGCAAGGCTTCATCGACGCGGGTTGCCCGCGCCTGCTGCTCTCCAATCCCGGCGCGCATGCACACGATGTCGATACCACCGTAGTGCATGGTGTTACGCACACCCGGTTCGGCCCACGAACCAGGCTGATTTCCGCCGCCTCGTGCACGACCAACGCGGTCATTCCGGTGCTCTGTCTGCTGCATCGTGAATTCGGCCTTGAACGGGTGCTGCTGACCACCCTGCATTCGGCGATGAACGATCAACCCCTGATTGACGGCTACCACCACCCCGAACTGGCGCGTACACGCTCGGCAATGCAGTCGATCATCCCCGTGGCGACGGGATTGGCGCGCGGTGTGGAGCGCCTGATGCCGGAACTTACAGGCCGGGTCGAAGCAAAGGCCATTCGTGTGCCGACGCACAATGTTTCGGCTATCGACATGGTGCTCACGTTCTCGAAAGAAATCGGCGCATCATGCGTCAATGACCTGTTACGTGAGGCAGCACAGAGGGAATACGCCGGTCTCCTCAATTGGTCGGATGCGCCGCACGCCTCGATCGACTTCAATCACGATTCCCACTCGGCCATCGTCGACGGCAGCCAGACCCGCGCCTGCGGGCCGCAAATGGTGAATCTTTTCGTGTGGTTCGACAACGAATGGGGTTTTGCAAACCGCATGGTCGAACTGGCGCGTCATTGGTTGGAGGCGCTGGCTAACAGTCACAGCACCGGCGCACCCATCACTTCTCCTTTCTCGTAGACGACGTTGGCGCGCCCGACGATCAGGGAGTCGAGCGGCCCGACGCGGGCAATGTCCTTATTGGCGTAGGCCAGCTTGTACAGCACGTAGCGCAGGGCATTGAGGCGCGCCCGCTTCTTGCAATCCGACTTCACCACCGTCCAGGGCGCGTCCGCCGTGTCGGTATAAAAGAACATCGCTTCCTTGGCCTTGGTGTAGTCGTGCCATTTATCGAGCGAAGCCTTGTCGATGGGCGAAAGTTTCCATTGCTTCAGGGGATGGGTTTCGCGTTCCTTGAAACGCCTGCGCTGCTCCGGGCGGCTTACCGAGAACCAGAATTTGATGA
This sequence comes from Betaproteobacteria bacterium, assembly GCA_009782565.1. Taxonomy (GTDB): domain Bacteria; phylum Pseudomonadota; class Gammaproteobacteria; order Burkholderiales; family Rhodocyclaceae; genus WRNU01. The sequence goes on along the minus strand of WRIU01000015.1, from coordinate 20,344 downwards.
GATGGATGCCGCTACGGACGAGATTGCGTTCAAATTCCGGGCACTGACGCATGAATTCGGCGTATTCGTCCGGGGTGCAAAAGCCCATGACTTTTTCCACCCCGGCTCGGTTGTACCAGGAACGGTCGAATAGCACGATTTCGCCCGCGCTCGGCAAGTGCTGGATATAACGCTGAAAATACCACTGCCCACGTTCGACTTCCGAAGGTTTTTCCAGCGCGATGACCGAAGCGCCGCGTGGATTCAGGTGTTCCATGAAGCGTTTGATGGTTCCTCCTTTGCCCGCCGCGTCGCGCCCCTCGAAAAGAATGAGAACCCGCTGTTTCGTTTCCTTGACCCATGCCTGCAATTTCAGCAATTCCACCTGGAGGCGATATTTCTGCTTTTCGTAATTCTTGCGCGACATCAGGTTTTTGTAGGGATAACCGCCGGTGCGCCAATCGTCGGATAGCTCGTCGTCGTGCCCGACGCGCAGTTTGCCGGTTTCATCCACATGCCCTTTCGTCTTGTGCAGGAAGGCTGTTCGCAACAGTTCAACGTCATCGGAAGAAGCGCCGTCGAGAATGGCTTCCAGTGTGCTGACCGCAGCAGAAATGTCGTGGCTCTGGGTCTGGAGGATGTCGGTCACGGCCACGACCTTGGAATCGTGGGCGGCATCTATCGCTTGGCTGACCTCGAAATTCTCGATACCTTTCTGCGTGAGGGAAGTCGCCACATCGCCTGCTTTGGCGGGACGGGGCCGAGTATTTTTGCTGATTGGAGCCGGGGCGGTTTTTTTCGGAGCGCGAATCCTGCGCGCGGGAACGTCCGGAGCCGACGAAGAAGCTGCCGGAGCGGAAACGGTCTTGCTTTTGTCCGTAGTCATTGGATTCTTCCTTTGAGTTTGCTCCGTTCATCCTGCCATGAATAGCTGTAACGAAAGTTACGCCGGAGTCGTGTTTTCCGGCAAGCAGGATGGCTTGCCAAGGAAAGCTCTGCGTTCGTAAAAAAAATTTCATGGTATAGAGTTTGTCAACCGCAGACTTGTTAATATATACGCACATACGTTTCTTTCCATATATGCGTATCGTGCGGTTTTTTCTTGATTTCAGGGGAAGTTTTATTATGAGAACTGTATTTTCATACTGTCGTCTGCGCGGTGCTCTCACTTCATCCAAATTCATCGCGGCTATGGCGTTGTCACTGTTTTTCGTTGTGGGCATCATGCCGGTTTCGAGTTACGCGCAAGCTCTTTCGCAAGCCAATGCCCAGGAGCAGGGTGGAGGTGCTCCCCCCCTCGATGCAAGGGATGTGCCTGCCCAGACGCTTTTCAGTCAGGCAGCCTCGATGGAACGGGAAGATACTAAAAATGCTGTTGCCAAGTACGAAGAGGTCATGCAGCGTTACGGGAGGGCATCCACCCCCGGTTCCCGGCTGTTCGCGGCCAGGGCGCTGCTCAACAAGGGCGGCGTTCTCGGTAGACAGGGCGATGCCAAGGAAGCGGTCGCCACCTACGAACGAATCGAGAGAAATTTTGGGAATGAAAAAACACCGGCCATTCGCGAAGTGCTGGCTTCGGCGTTCGTCTCCAAAGCCGAAGCCCTCTACAAGATGGGCAGCGCTGAAAAAGCCGTCGATACCTACAAGCAGCTTGAGAAGCAATTCGACAAGGATGAGAATGATTTCATCAGACGCTTGGTTGACATCACCAAATGGCGGGTTGCCGAAATAAGTTCCGATAGCAACAATAAAATGACTTTATCATCCGGAAAATAAAATCCGGCCTGAAGGTTCGCTTCCCCGGCTACAGAGCCGGGGACGCTTGCGACTTACGAAGAACCGTTTATGCAGACCATTGCCCACGACTTCCTTTCCGTACCGTACGGCATGACAAAAACAGCCATGAGGCAGCGCCCGTTCAGGACAATCGCGCTATTGGCCTGCGTGGCGTTCGCCATGTCGGCCTGTAAGACCGTGCGCGGGCCTGAAGCCGACGATAGCCGGGAGGCTGCCTCGTACACCCACCTTGAACCGGAGGCCGCCGCCAAGGATCTCTTCAACAAGGGGCAGGCACTGATCCGGCAAGGCAATAAGCAGGAAGGCATCACCGTTCTGAACGAACTCGACCGCCGTTTCGGGCAGGATCCCCGCCGCTCCGTCCGGGCAATTCTCGCTCAGGCACTTTCCCTCAAGGCCGAGGTTGCCGCCACGCCCACGGAATCGCTTGCCGTCCAGTCCGAAATCAACCGCCGCTACGGAGGGGATCCCGCCCTGCGTAGGCAAGTTGTTACTGCCATGTTCAATCAGGCTGCGGCTCTTGGCAAGGAAGGCAATTTTTCGGCGGCAATCCCGATCTACAAGGAAATCGAGCAGACCTACAGTGATAATGACGACAAATCCTGGGGAGCCTGGGCGATTTTCTACCAGGGTGACCTTCAGCGCCAGTTGCGTAACCCCAAGGCGGCTGTAGCCGCTTACGAACGGCTCGACCAGCGTTTCAGCCAGGAATCCGATCCTGCCGTCCGGGCAATCGTGGCGGATGGCTTGTCCAAGAAAGGCGAAACGCTGACCGAACAAGGCGACGTCCGGGCAGCCATTGCTGCCTATGAGGAAGTCGCCCGCCGTTACGCTGAAGACCGCGATGCCGGTTTTCGTCTGCGGGCGGCGCGGGCGCTTTTCGCCAAAGGTGCGCTCCTGGGCAAGCAGGGCATGGGCGAAGAGCCCGGCAACGAATTCCAAGGCAGGTCAACCGGCGATACCGCCGCCGCAATCGCCGTCTATGATGACATCGTCGTGCGTTTCGGGCGCGACAGGGATCCCAGCATCCACAATATTGTCGGCGGTACGCTGCTCAAAAAAAGTGAAGCCCTGCGGCTCTCTGGCGATGATCGGGGAACGATTGCCGTCTACGACGAGATCGACAGACGTTTTGGGAATGACAATGTCCAGGTTTCCAAGGTGCTGGTCGCTACGGCGCTTTTCCGCAAGGCGCTGACTCTTGGAAGGTTGGAAGGCCCGTCGCCCGCTGCCATCAATGCCTTTGACGAACTCATCCGGCGCTTTGCCCCCGATCCTCATCCAAACTTGCGAAAGATTGTCGGACAGGCCGTTTTGGCCAGACAAAAACTCATTGCCGACGCGGCTCCGATGCACGATAACTGAGTACGAAAAGCGTAGCCCGTTTTTCACGTCTACGCTCGCTACGCCCACACCTGCACTTGAGGCGTACAATCCAGCCTGGCAAACAGTAGGCACGGCGTCATGGAACACTTGATCCAACTACACATCGAAAAACTCCCAGAAGGGATGTATCTCGCCACCAGCGACGAAGTGCAAGGACTCGTCGCGCAGGGACGCACGATTCAGGAAACTGTCGAGATTGCGCGCGATGTTGCCAAGAAGTTGATCGAAGCGCGCGCAAACGTCATTCCGTTGCCGCCAGCGCATGAAACTTTCGATTACCCGCTGATTGTGGCCACCTAAATATGGGGGTGCTGGCTGGTTTCCGCTATCGGGATATCATCAGACGGCTGAAGGAATTAGGGCTGGAATTCCATCGCCAGGCTGCAGGTTCTCACGAGATATGGTTCTACCCAGCGTTGAACCGCTACACGACGATTCCCAATCACCCCGGTGACATGCCAGAAGGGACTTTACGCGCAGTCCTCAAACAAGCTGGTATCGACGCCGAAACATTCTTGCAGAGGAAATGACTCGCAAGATTGCTCATAATGGCATCCCATGGGTCAAAACCACAAAAACACCAAGGAGACGACGACATGGCGCAATTACCCATCATTCCGCATCTGGCGGATCAAGACCCGGTCGAGACACAGGAATGGGTCGATGCGCTTTACGCGGTCATTGAAAAGGCGGGTGCTTCCCGCGCGCATTACCTGATCGAATCCTTGATCGCTACCGCTCGTGAAACGGGCGCGAAAATTCCCTATAGCGCCACGACCGAATACATCAACACTATCCCGGTCGAACAGCAGCCGCGTTACCCCGGCGACCCGGACATGGAAATCCGGATTCATTCGCATATCCGCTGGAATGCGATGGCGATGGTGGTTCGCGCCAACAAACACACCAATGTCGGGGGGCACATTGCCTCATTCGCTTCTGCCGCTGCGCTCTACGATGTGGGATTCGCGCATTTCTGGAAAGCGCCGTCCAGCCAGTCGGGCGGCGACCTCATCTTTTTCCAGGGCCATTCCGTGCCGGGCATTTACGCGCGGGCCTTCCTCCTCGGACGGCTCACCGAGGAACAACTGGACAATTTCCGCCAGGAAACGGGCGGGAAAGGCATTTCCTCCTATCCGCATCCCTGGCTGATGCCGGACTTCTGGCAATTTCCCACTGTTTCGATGGGGCTTGGCCCCATTCAGGCGATTTATCAGGCGCGATTCATGAAATATCTCGCCAGCCGCAACCTGATCGATGCCAAAGACGCGGAACAACGCAAGGTATGGGCTTTCCTGGGGGACGGCGAAACCGACGAAGTGGAAGCCCTCGGAGCCATCGACATGGCCGGGCGGGAAAAGCTCGACAACCTGATTTTCGTCATCAACTGTAACCTGCAACGGCTCGACGGCCCCGTGCGCGGCAACGGCAAGATCATCCAGGAAATGGAGGCGCTTTTCCGGGGCGCGGGCTGGAACGTCATCAAGGTGATCTGGGGGACGCACTGGGACGCCCTTCTGCGGCGCGATCAAAAAGGCATCCTCAAGAAACGCATGATGGAAGCCTGTGACGGCGAGTACCAGACGTTCAAGGCGAAAAACGGCGCTTACGTGCGCGAGCATTTCTTCAACACGCCGGAACTGAAGGAACTCGTCGCGGACTGGACGGATGAGGACATCTGGCAACTGAATCGCGGCGGGCACGATATTTTCAAAGTCTTTGCCGCCTATCACGCTGCCGTCCATCAGAAGGATCAGCCGACCGTCATCCTGGCGAAAACCATCAAGGGTTTTGGAATGGGTTCGGCGGGCGAAGCGATGAACATCTCGCACCAGCAAAAGAAAATGGATCGGGACTCCATTGCCCGTTTCCGCGACCGTTTCCATTTGCCGGTCTCCGATGAAGACCTCGAAAAGCTGCCCTACCTGACTTTTCCCAAGGACTCTGCCGAATACCAATACATGCAGAAATGCCGCGCCGAACTGGGCGGCTATCTGCCGCAACGGCGAGGGAAGGCCGCGCCGCTCCAGACTCCCGCACTGACTACGTTCGAGCCGCTCCTCAAAGCCTCCGGCGAAGGGCGGGAACTCTCCACTACGATGGCGCTGGTGCGGATCATGAACATGCTGCTGCGGGACAAGGCCATCGGCCAGCACGTCGTCCCCATCGTGCCGGACGAATCGCGGACTTTCGGCATGGAAGGCATGTTCCGTCAGTACGGCATCTGGAATCAGGAAGGCCAGAAATACGTGCCGGAAGACCACGACCAGTTGATGTTCTACAAGGAATCCCAGACCGGGCAAATCCTTCAGGAAGGCATCAACGAAGCGGGCGCGATGAGCGACTGGATTGCCGCTGCCACGTCGTACTCCGTGCACGGTGTGCAGATGATTCCGTTCTACATCTGCTATTCCATGTTCGGCCTGCAACGCACGATGGATCTCGTCTGGGCGGCGGGCGACCAGCGTTCGCGCGGCTTTTTGATTGGAGGTACGGCGGGCCGTACCACCTTGAACGGCGAAGGCTTGCAGCATGAGGACGGGCACAGCCTCATCCTCGCCAACCTCGTCCCCAACTGCGTGAGTTACGACCCGACATTCCAGTATGAAGTTGCGGTAATCGTGCAGGACGGCCTACGCCGTATGCACGAGGAACAGGAAGACGTGTTCTATTACCTCACGGTCATGAACGAGAACTACGAACACCCCGAAATGCCCGCTGGCGTGGAAGCCGACATCATCAAAGGCATGTACCTCTTCCGGCGGGGCGCATCCGACGGTGGCCCGAAGGTGCAACTGCTCGGATCGGGCAGCATCTTCCGCGAAGTCATCGCCGCTGCCGACCTGCTCCGGGACGATTGGGGCGTGGAGGCCGATCTCTGGAGTTGCCCCGGTTTCAACGTACTCACCCGCGACGGGCAGGACGTTCAACGCTGGAACATGCTGCATCCGCTGGAAACGCCGAGAAAATCGCATGTCGAAACCTGCCTGGGCGCAACCGCAGGCCCCGTCATCGCCGCCACCGATTACGTGCGGCTGTACGCCGAACAAATCCGCCCCTTTATCCATCGCCGTTACGTCACACTCGGTACGGACGGTTTCGGGCGCTCGGATACGCGCGAGGCATTGCGGCACTTCTTTGAAGTCGACCGCCGTTGGGTTGTGGTTGCCGCCTTGAAGGCGCTTGCCGATGAAGGGTTGCTCGCGCGCGAAAAGGTTGCCGAAGCGATAGGCAAATATAAACTGGAGATCGACAAACCGAATCCGCTGACGGTTTGAGGACGAAAACATGAGCCAACTGACAGAAATCAAGGTTCCCGACATCGGCGATTTTTCCGATGTGCCCATCATCGAGATTTACGTCAAACCCGGAGACGCCGTGGCGCTGGACGACGCGCTGGTGACACTGGAGTCGGACAAGGCGACGATGGACGTGCCCGCCACCGTTGCGGGCGTGGTGAAGGAAGTACTGGTAAAACTGGGAGACAGAATTTCCGAAGGCCATCCGCTGATTCGCGTGGAAAGCGGGATCGAAGCCCCGGCGCAGACAGAATCACCGGCGGATTCCGCGAAGCAGGGCGCGGCTCCCACACCGACGCCCGCACCCGTTGCGGCGGCTTCCCTCTCCTCAACAGAAGAAAAAGACGCCTCCCTTCCTCCCGGCGGCAAAGTCCACGCCTCCCCCTCGGTGCGCGCTTACGCTCGCGAACTGGGAGCCGACCTTTCCAGGGTGACGCCCAGCGGGCCGAATGGGCGGATTCTCAAGGAAGACGTCACCGCCTGGGTGAAAGGCGCCCTGACCGCCCCCTGCGCGGCTACTGCATCCTTCGGTGGCGGTCTCGACCTCCTGCCCTGGCCGAAGGTCGACTTCTCCAAATTCGGCGAGATCGAAGCCCGCCCCCTGTCGCGCATCCAGAAAATTTCCGGCCAGAACCTCGCCCGCAACTGGGTAATGATTCCCGCCGTGACTTACCACGAAGACGCCGACATTACCGAACTCGAAGCCTTCCGCATCCAGGTCAACAAGGAAAACGAAAAAACGGGCGAAGCCAAACTCACGATGCTCGCCTTTCTCATCAAGGCCAGCATTTGCGCGCTGCAAAAATTCCCCACATTCAACAGCTCGCTCGATGGCGACAATCTCGTCCTGAAAAAATACTTCCATATCGGATTCGCCGCCGACACGCCGAACGGGCTTATGGTTCCGGTCATCAAGAACGCCGACCGGAAAGGCATTTTTGAAATTGCCAAAGAGACCGGCGAGCTTGCCCGCCAAGCCCGTGAAGGCACACTGAAACCCGGCGACATGCAGGGCGCGAGTTTCACCATCTCCAGCCTGGGTGGCATTGGCGGCACGTACTTCGCGCCCATCATCAACGCGCCGGAAGTCGCCATTCTCGGCGTCAACAAATCGGCGCTCAAACCCGTATGGGATGGTAAAGCGTTTCAGCCAAGGCTGACGCTGCCCCTGTCGCTCACCGCCGACCACCGCGTAATCGACGGCGCGCTGGCGACACGCTTCAACGTCTACCTCACGCAACTACTGACGGATTTTCGGAGGGTGACGTTGTAGGGTTATCAGGCTGCGGTGACTCAAACTGGCGGAGCTAAAAATAATCTGTCATGACATCGTTTACCCATAACGGCGCAACGGGTGATTCGATACGGTCATAAGTTGCGTAATAAGGTTTAATGTCGATGACCGGGGTGCCATGTATAGCATCTAAACGCTTCACTCTCAGTATATTGGTGTCACAATTCAAAATTTCTACAACAGATACGCCGATTGGATTTGGACGATTTTTTGCCCGTTGAGCAAAAATTCCAACTTTAGGCAAATCTTTTCGCCCTCGCGGATGACGAATCAAGTCTCGTTGAAGGTCGAATGTTGCTTGATGCAGCCACGTAAGGATAATCGCATGGGAGAAGTCTTCTAATCCTTGTAGTGCAGGAGCAAAGTCGGGTTTGACATGAATTTCTGCTTCAATACTTCCCCAGTTCTCATCCGTTCGGGAGAGTACTGGCGAATAAACGGTACCGATTGGATGTATGGTGAATAAGTCGTCGCTCATGGAAACATCCTTAAAACAAAAAACGCTTTAATTTAACCAGTTTTCGATGAGCAAGCGTAGCTCGGAGTAGGCTGGACGAGGCCGAAGGCCGCTGTCCGGCGGTTGTAACACTCTGACGCCAAGCGTCACTGACTTTATTGATTTGCGATGCTTCGCATCGGGCTATACAATCGTCCGCGCTTGCTAATCACTCAGAGAGTATTACATCAATGAAACATCTGTCCGCTGCTCTTGTAATTTTCGCTTTGGCTACACCATTAACGGCATCCGCCAGCGAGCGTCTTTTCCTTCAAATCCCGGCAAAACTCGACCCTTCCGCGCCTATCCCGACCGCGGTAAAAAACGAATGTGCACTTGAGATGCTTCTTGGAAACTATGCTCTATCAGCAATAAATCAGCGTATTGGTTCCGTTCAATCCGTTTCGGCTCCGGAACAAGCCGGTATTGACAAAATTGTCCAACTCACCATCATCTCCGCCTATGGCGCTGGAGGTGGAGGGTGGAGCGGTTCAAAGTCAGCGAGCATTAGAGTGGACATCAGTAAGGAAGGAACCATCGTTGGCTCGACCGTCCTTACCCGTTCGTCCAAGGGCGTTGTCGGTATGTATGGAGGTACATGTGCGCTTTTTGACCGCATAGCAAGAGCATTGGGTAAAGATGTCGCAGTCTGGTTATCGCGTGAATCAGCAGCCCAGCCTACTCAACCGGCGTCGAAAGTAGCAGAATCATCAGATGAACCTGAATCTGCCACAGAATGACTTCGGCTTACGCTGGTTGGGTCGTGTGCGTAGGCTTAAATGACAGGCGCAGGCCAAGCACTTGGGCAACCTTCACCACGGTGGCAAGACTGGGATTGCCCTCACCTGAGAGAGCTTTGTCCAACCCTTGCCGACTCATTCCTACGTCGCGGGCAAGCTGGCTAAAGTTCCGTGCACGAGCCACGTCCCCAAGGGCCGCCGCGATCAAAGCAGGATCGCCATCCTCCATCACGGCATCAAGATAAGCCGCAATGTCGTCCTCAGTCTTGAGATAGTCCGCCGTGCCGTAGCGGCTGAATTTCACGTCCATCGTTGCTCCTTCCATTGCGCTGCAATTTTCTTTGCCAAGGCTCAACCGGCGGATGCACGTTTCGATCCTCGCGCGAGCCTGCCGATCACGAAGGCCAACGGGTTGCGCTTGTAAGGTAGGCAGGGTCATGCTGGCTTGATGCGAAACTCCACGCGCTTGCCTGCGCGGTACAACAGGCTGACTAGCTTATCCACGCTGAACCGCTCCGTTTTCCGGTGCATGACCTCTGAAATGCGCGTACGGGGGATATTCAGTTCTTCGGCCAGTTCCTGCTGTTTCTTGCCGCGCCCGCGCAATTCCTTTTCGAGCGCGATCAGCAGCGTTTCACGCGCCAGCATGGCCGCTGCCTCATCCGGCGGAAACCCCAAGTCCTCGAACACATTGCCGCAGCTTACGGTCATTTTCTCGCTCATTTCATCCTCCAATCTGTTTAAGCCGCTCCCGCCCCAGTGCGATGTCCTTTGGGCTGGTTTTCTGCGTTTTCTTCTGGAAAGCGTGCAGCACATACAAGGCATTACCGATACTGGTCACATAGAACACGCGGAACTGGCCGCCCGCATGCACGCGCACTTCACGCACGCCAACGCCAACTGTCCTCATGGGCTTCCAGTCCAGCGGGTCAAGCCCTTTCTGCACACGCAAAAGCTGGCGGCCTGTTTCATACCGCGCCCCTTCCGGAAAATCCCGGATGCACTCGCGGCTATCGCCCATGAAGATGACCGTTTTCATATTTTTAGTGTACAAAATCCACTACATTTTGTCAAAGATTTTGTACATTTATTGTCCGTTTTTATCGTTCGACGTTTAACGCATGATGTTATGTATTTCCTTTTGTCAGGATCCAATCGTTCAAGTGCTCGATCATGCATAGCCTGTTCGCCGGACAGAACGTGCCGCGATTCGCAAATATCCGCCACGTCGCGGAGCGTAAGTTACAAATGCTCCACCGCGCTGTCACGCTGGACGATTTGCGCGTTCCGCCAAATAACCGGCTGGAAGCCTTGAAGGGCGACTGTAAGGGGCAATACAGCAAGCGTAGCCTAGACTCGTAGGGTGGATAAGCCGCAAAGCGGGGCAATCCACCGTTTCCTTTCTGCCGCGAAGCGCCACTGGCTTTATTGATTTGCGATGCTTCGCATCGGTAGATACGATCAGCGGATGGCGGCCTTTGGCCTTATCCACCCTACGCTTACTGATTTTCCCTCTCCCTGGCATCCCCCTCTCCCGCCCCTTCGGGGTACCTTCTCCCACAAGGGGAGAGGGATAAGGGCGTGCCGCACTCACATGGGTTTGTATAGGACTAAACAAAAAACGCTCTAAACAGCTCCCCGTCTACAACAACACCCGCTCAATCCCCCCATTATTGGCTTTTTCCACGTACTCCTTCATCCAGTTTTCGCCTAGGGTGTGGCGGGCGAGTTCGATGAGGAGGTAGTCGGCTTCCAGCCCGTTGGCAAGGCCGGAATAGCGCGCCAGCCCTTGCAGGCAGCTTGGGCAGGCGGTAAGGACGCGGGTGCGGGTGGCAGCGCCGTCGCGGGCGGTGATGTCTTTTTTGAGTTCTTCCTGTTTGCGGAACCGTATTTGCGTGGAAATGTCCGGGCGGGAAACGGCCAGCGTTCCGGCTTCGCCGCAGCATCGGTCGGAGAGGGCGACCGGCACGCCCATCAATTCACTGGCGACTTTGATGGCCGCGTGTTGTTTCATCGGGGTGTGGCAAGGTTCGTGAAACAGGTAATGGACGCCCGCATCCATCGCGCCTTCGCGCCGGACGCCTTTTTCCAGCAGGTATTCGTGGATGTCCAGCAGACGGCAGCCGGGGAAGATTTTGTCGAATTCGTATTCCTGTAGCTGATCCATGCAGGTTCCGCAGGAGACGAGGACGGTCTTGATGTCGAGGTAGTTCAGGGTGTTGGCGACGCGGTGGAAGAGTACGCGGTTCTCGGTGGCGATTTTCTGCCCCTTGTCTTCGCTGCCTGCAGCGGTCTGCGGGTAGCCGCAGCACAGGTATCCCGGCGGCAGGACGGTTTGTACGCCAAGGTGGTAGAGCATGGCCTGGGTGGCGAGGCTTACCTGGCTGAACAGGCGCTCCGAGCCGCAGCCGGGGAAATAGAAAACGGCTTCGGTTTCGGCGTTGGTTCTGGCGGCATCGCGGATGACGGGGATGGTGAGGGCGTCTTCCATGCCGAGCAGGGCGCGGCTGCTCTTGCTCGGCAGGTTGCCGGGCATCGGGCGATTGATGAGGTGGATGACTTGCGCTTTGAGTTTGGGGCGGCCAACTGTGGAGGGCGGAGTCCTGAGCTGGCGGCGCAAGAGCAGGGATTTGCGCCCGAAACCATGCGCGAGGCGCTGGAGTTTGTAGGCCCAGCGCATGCTGACGCGCAACAGCCCTAGCAGGGAAGAGTCTTTGATGGTCAGGAAGGCGAGCGCCGCGAGTTTGCCCGGATTGAAGGAACGCTTTTTTTGCCCGCGCAGCAGGTTGCGTACCTTGATGGTGGTTTTGCCGAAGTCGATGTCGACGGGGCAGGGCTTTTCGCAGCGGTGGCAGACGGTGCAATGGTCGGAGAGGTCTTCTATTTCGCTCCAGTGCGTGAGCGAGACGCCACGGCGGGTCTGCTCTTCGTAAAGAAGGGCTTCGACGAGCAGCGAAGTGGAAAGAATCTTGTTGCGCGGGCTGTAGAGGAGATTGGCCTTTGGGACGTGGGTGGAGCAGACGGGCTTGCATTTTCCGCAACGCAGGCAATCCTTGATGGCGGAAGTGATGTTGCCGATTTCGGTTTGCTCCATGATGAGGGATTCGTACCCCATCAGGTTGAAGCTGGGCGTGTAGGCGTTTTCCAGATTGGCTCCGGGCATGAGTTTGCCCCGGTTGAAGCAGCCATTCGGGTCGACCTGCGCCTTGTAGGCGCGGAAAGGGGCCAGTTCTTCTTCGGTCAGATAGTCGAGCTTGGTGATGCCGATGCCGTGCTCGCCGGAAATGACGCCGCCGAGCGAACGCGCCAGCGCCATGATGCGGTCGACCGCGCGGTAGGCGGTCTGGAGCATTTCGTAATCGTCGGAGTTGACGGGGATATTGGTGTGGACGTTGCCGTCGCCCGCGTGCATGTGCAGCGCCACGAAGACCCGGCTGCGTAAAACCTGGGTGTGCAGGGCGTCGATTTTTTCCAGGACGGGGTGAAAAGTCGCGCCGTCGAAAATCTTGGACAGGCGCGGTTGTAGCTCGGTTTTCCAGGAAATGCGGACGGAGGCGTCTTGCAGCCGGTGAAACAGCGTCGGGTTCGGGGCGCGGTTGACGAGTTCACTCGCAACGATGCCGAACTGCTCGAAGGCTTTTTCGGCTTCGGTAAGCGGCAGGTCGAGATTGTCCAGCAGCCATTGCCAGCGGCGGCGCACGGTGTCGATGTAAGAGAGCGCGGCGTCGCGCCGGTCGCCGATGAATTCTTCCGAAGCGAGGTTGGCGTCCCCCTTGTCGAGCGGCAGCTTGCCGGAAAGCAGGGCAGTGAGCGCGTCGCACAAGTCCAGTTTGTTGCGGGTGGACAGTTCGATGTTGATGCGCTCGATGCCGTCGCAGTAGTCGCCCATGCGCGGCAGCGGGATGACCACATCTTCATTGACCTTGAAGGCGTTGGTGTGGCGGGAGATGGCTGCTGTGCGGCCACGCTCCAGCCAGAAGCGTTTGCGTTGCTCAGGCGAGACGGCGACGAAGCCTTCGGCCCCGCGCGCGTTGGTCATACGCACGACTTCGGAAGCGGCTGCCATGACCGCAGATTCGTCGAAGCCGGTGATGTCGCCGATCAGCACCATTTTCGGGCGGCCATGGCGGCGGGCCTTGGTGGTGTAGCCGACGGCCTTGATGTAACGCTCGTCCATGTGCTCCAGCCCGGCCAGCCGCACGTCGGCCTGATAAGCGCCGCCGCCGGGTTTGAAATAGTCGGTGATGTCGACGATGGCGGGGACGGCTTCGCGTACCTGTCCGAAGAATTCGAGGCACACGGTGCGCGTGACGGGCGGCATCTTGTGCAGCACCCAGCGCGCAGCGACGATGATGCCGTCCGTGCCTTCCTTTTGCACGCCGGGGATGCCGCCGAGGAATTTGTCGGTTACGTCTTTCCCCAGCCCGGTTTTTCGGCAGTTGGTGCCGGGAAGGTTCAGGATGGATTCATTGAGCGGCGTGCCGTTGTTGCCGTCGAAGCGGCGCAGGCGGAAGCGGACGGTTTCCTGTTCGTGGATTTTGCCGAAGTTATGGTCGAGGCGTTCGACTTCAAGCCAGTGCCCGTCCGGCGTAACCATTTTCCACCAGGCCAGGTTATCGAGCGCCGTCCCCCAGAGCACCGCTTTCTTGCCCCCGGCGTTGACGGCGATGTTGCCGCCGATGGTGGAAGCCGAAGCCGAGGTGGGATCGACCGCGAACACCCGTCCGGCGTGGTTTGCCGCTTCCGCGACGCGATCCGTGACAACTCCCGCGCCCGTGCGGATGGTGGCGTATGGCGCTGCCATCGGTTGCCCGTCGGCGTCGGGTAGGCGGGTTTCCTCTACCGGGTCGATTTGGATGAGTTTTTCGGTATTGATGACAATCGAGCGCGCATCCAGCGGAACGGCTCCGCCGGTGTAGCCGGTTCCGCCGCCCCGCGCGATGATGGTCAGCCCCAGTTCGATGGCCGCACGCACGAGCGGGGCAATCTCTTCCTCGGTATCGGGGGTGAGGACGACGAACGGGTATTCGACCCGCCAATCGGTTGCGTCGGTGACATGCGCGACACGGGCATGGCCGTCGAAACAGATGTTGTCGTGCCGGGTGTGACGGGAGAGCCGATGGCGGACGGTTCGCCGACAGCGCGCGGTTTCAATGAACCATTGCTCGAAATCGGCCACTGCCGCACGGGCGCGCTCGGTGAGCAGGGCGACCCGCCCGTTGCCCTGTCGGCGTTTTTCGACTTCGTTGACGCGGTGATGGAGCGCGGCAACCAATGCCTCGCGCCGCTTGCGGCTGGTAAGCAGGTCATCTTCGAGATAGGGGTTGCGCCGCACGACCCAGATGTCGCCCAGCACCTCGTAGAGCATGCGTGCCGACCGCCCGGTGACACGCTCGTCACGAAGCTCTTCGAGCACCGACCAGGCATCCGCGCCGAGCAGGCGGATGACGATTTCGCGGTCGGAGAACGATGTGTAGTTGTAGGGGACTTCACGCAAACGCTGGTTCATCGCGGCGGAGCAGAAACGAAGGAACCCCACATTCTAACGAATGAATGCACAACAAGGCGCATCCTTCGGAGGAAGGCGAATCGCGCCTCGGTTTGAAGCCGGTCAGAGTGTAAAAATTTTCGACGCTATATAAGCACAAAATTTATTGCATATTGCATATTGCATATTGCATATTGCATATTGCATATTGCATATTGCATATTGTAACTCAATACACCCAGAAATGTCAAGCTTGTCACTTATTTATGCCAATTATTTGGCATAAATGACATGCCCTGTAAAAGTGTAAAATTTATCGACATTTCTCATTTTATACCGAAAAAAACAATTAAATTCAACAGTTTGATTCAGAAATGGATGATCGGATTACAGCGGTAAATCCTGCAAAAAACTATTTATTTTGGCAGGAATATGGTGTATACGAGAATAAAAAATGACGTTAGCAAAGTGGTATGGGGTTTGCTTGGGAATGTCTTCAGATTGTTTTGCTGATGTCTTACAAAGTCGCCATTTTTCTCATGAGGAGAACTTTCATGTTGAGACTTAAGAACACTGTCGCCGCCGTTGTTCTGGGGCTGGGGTGTACCGCTTTCGCGCAGGCTAATGATTATTATCTTGGCGAGCTTTCTTTCGATACGCAGACATTATTCAGCAATTACTATGGAGCAGGTGGCGATACCTTCTTCGACGGAGCAAGTGGCTATACCTACTTCCATGACGTGATCACCTTTCACGTAGCGGATGACCTTTTGAGTTTCAATAACCCGCTCTCATCGACTTTCTCTTTCAACACGGCCTACATGAGAGAAGCGTCCATTTACCTGTACAAAGGTGACGATCTCTCTGCGGGACCTCTTCTCACTTATTCCGGGTATGGTTTTTTTGATCGTATGATCGACCTTGATTCATCCCTATATACGGTCGTGGTTACAGGTATCTCTGTCTGGGATCATGATTGTGTATACAGCATTGAGTTTGGCGTGTCCGGCGTAGTTCCCGAACCCGAAACCTACGCCATGCTTCTCGCAGGTCTGGGTGTTATCGGTGCGGTCGCGCGCCGCCGGAAGGTCAATGTAAATTAAGGAGGGTGCGCCGCAATTCGTTCGTGCTTAAGTCGTCACAAAAGGCGCGTTGATTGCCCTTGAGCCGTGAGAAGTGCCACTGCCGTCTTATCGAAGGAAACGAAGGTTTCCCCGCCAAGCCAACTGCCTTCGTAGGCAATGACGCCATCGGCAAAATCTCCGCCCGCGTCAAGCACCAGCAAGCCGGCCTCCACGGCGGGCCGGTTCACTTCCACGTTTGCGGCGGCCAGTAGCGCCCGGATTGCGCTGGCTGCGTCGGCTTGGTGAAAGCCATAGACCCGGAGCAGCACCCAAACAAATTCGCATAGGCACGGCAACGCGACCGCGATCAACTCGGCGTTGGTCAAAACTGTGGCGGCTACGTCCGCTTGTGCGGGATCGTCGCGCACAACAGCACGCACAAGGACATTGGTATCCACTGCAACCTTCATTTTTTGCCTGCCCATCCTTGTGCAGCCGCTTCGCTGATTTCTTCGATGGTGGCAACCTTCTGCGTTCTACCCGCAAGCAGGCCGACGAAACTGGATATCGTCCCTGCGGGCCGCGCCGCCTTGAGTACGCCGCGACCATCCGGCAGTAAGTCCAATTCGATCTTGTCGCCGGGCCTGATGCCGAGGTGTTGCAGCACGTCCTTCCGAAACGTCACTTGTCCCCGTGCGGTAACAGTCAACGTGGTCATGGTGATGTGCCCTCGCAATTTCGTAGGTTAGTGCGTTTTCTGTTCAAGTGCGTACAAAACTCCCCTCTCCCCTTGTGGGAGAGGGGCTGGGGGAGAGGGGGGAATGCCACCGCCCCCTCTCCCGCCCCTCAAAAGCACCACCCCGGCGCTTCGCGCCACCACCCCACCCCCTTCGGGGCACCCCTCCAAGGAGGGGAATAAACCCCGCACTAAATTCCCCTCCTTGGAGGGGTGGCCCGAAGCGCCGGGGTGGTGCGGTAGTCGAGAAGCGTATCAGGACTAAACAAAAACCGCTCTAGTGCTTTCTTTTTAGAGTAATGCAAAATTACCTTACTGTCAATGTCCGTCAAATAGCGGATTCTTGGACAGGCATTATGTTTGATGGCGATTTGTTATGAACGGGGCGATTGCCATCGCCCCCTACATCACGATCTGCGCTTGCTTTATTCCAGACGCTTTGCGCTGGAGAATGTTCAGACAAACTCGAAAAAGACGAGGTCGTGCTCGAACTCCTGGGACGAAAAGCCGCAGCCGAAACGCCCCGCGCCAGTAAGGGGCAGTGAGGCTCCTTTGAGGCATTGTTCTTCCTGGCCGTCGATGGCTACGAAACAGCCGTTGGTGCTTTCGTCGATCAGTATGAAACTTCCGCGCCGCCGCTCGATGCGCGCATGCTGCCGCGATGCGCGCGGGTCAATGATGACAACATCGTTACCCAGTTCGCGTCCGAGCAGGACGACAGGGCGGCTTCCGTCGATGAACAATGTGTCCTGCTGGTGTTTCAGCCGCATGCGGGGATGGGATAGGGGGTGCTCGTCGAGCTGATCCGGCTTCGCCACAGACGAGGCGGGTTTCAGCGAAGTGAGCGGCGAAGAAGGCTCCGGGCGCGAGCGTGGGTTTAATAGTGCCGATGCCGGGGTAATCGTGTTGGAGGACTGCGCGCCGATCATGAAGACCGGCCAGGGCAGCTTGCCCATGGTGTCGTCGTAAAACGACTCCGTACTGGCAAATTTTCTGACCGCCGGGCTCAATTCATCAATCACCAGGGTACTGGCCATGGCCTGGTCGGCGTCACAGGCTTGAAGAATCAGGCGAGCGCCTTCTACGCCTTCGCCCATGCCGTTTTCGGTCTCACCGTAATGGATGCCGACCCGTAACTGCATCTGGGTTCCGCTGACCGGCGGTAGCTTGCGCGCGCGGTCAATGGCTTCGCAGACGGCCATGACTCCGCCGTCGCACTGCTCGAACGTGGCGATGATCGCCGAACGGTCACGGGCGACAATCTCGCCGCCGTTTCCGCCGATGGCAAGATCGACGCGGTTCAGGCAGCGTTCTACAGCGCGGGTGGTTTCCTCTTCACCGAGCCGGGTGACGAGGCGGTCTCCACCAACGATTTCTGCGACAAGGACGCAAAGATGACGTGAATCGGGCATGATGGTTACGATGAAACGATCAAGATACCCCGTGGTCAGGGTGGTTATGATGTCTGTTCATGAAGGGCGCTGCAAGTAGTGGAGGGGTTCTGGTGTGATTTATTAGCACTGGCAGGGGCAGTGCGGATATATGTCGAAGGTATTGACTGGTCAGGTGCGACGAAGCCTTTTTCGTCCTCGTTTTCCAGTGTTGTCGGCCATTGTTCCAGGTTGGCAAAATCAAAAAGGCGGCTGTCACCCAGATGAGACGGCACCACGTTACGCAGCGAAGTGGTCAGCGATTCGACGCGGCCAGGGTTGTTTTTTTCCCACTCCTGCAACATGGCCTTGATCTGGCGTCTCTGTGCGTTCTCCTGATTGCCGCACAGGTTGCAGGGGATGATGGGGAATGCTTTTGCGCGCGCGTAGCGGGCGATATCTGCCTCGGAACAATAAGCCAGGGGGCGGATAACGACATGTTGGCCGTCGTCGCTCCTGAGCTTGGGCGGCATGGCTTTGATCTTGCCGCCGAAGAACATGTTCAGGAACAGGGTTTCCAGCGTGTCGTCGCGGTGATGCCCAAGCGCGATGCGGGTTGCGCCAATCTCCCGCGCCGTGCGGTAGATGATGCCGCGCCGCAGGCGCGAGCATAGCGAGCAGGTGGTTTTGCCTTCCGGAATCTTGTTCTTGACGATGGAGTAGGTGTCTTCCGTGACGATCCGGTATTCCACACCGATTTTCTCGAAATACGCGGGCAGCACATCTTCCGGGAAACCGGGCTGACGCTGGTTGAGGTTCATCGCGATGATGCGGAAATCTACCGGCGCGCGTTCGCGCAGGGCCAGCAAGCACGAGAGCAGGGTGTAAGAGTCTTTGCCGCCGGAGACGCACACCAGCACCGTGTCGCCCGCGCCGATCATGTTGTAGTCGGCAATGGCTTTGCCGACTTGGCGCATGAGCCATTTTTCAAGGTTGATGAAGCTTTTGCTCGGGTTGCCTGAAGCAGAAATGTTGGGAATGAATGAAATAAAATCCGTCACGACAATAAGTTAGGAAAAGAACATGCAAGGCGCACATTATACCTACATGCCAGACGATTCCATATGAAAAATCAAAGTTTGCCTTGTCATCATTCGTATGGGTCAGAGCCCTCGCGCCCAAGCCGGACGCAGGGGCGCGGATTCCGGTTCGGCGATGGCGTCGCGCAGGCAGGCGAGCATCTTTTCCTTGTCTTGCGGCAGGTTGCCGCGCAACACCAGCCAGTTGGAAGCGTGGTCGCTGCGAAAGACCGTGCGTTTCAGCGCCAAGTGGCCGATGAACCGCTCCATTTCCCGGAGCAGGCCGGTTACGTCGAGCAGCTCCCAGTCCGGAAATGCCGCCCGGAGGCGACCGTCGCCTTTGGGGAAACTTACGACCAGCGTGGCCAGGAATTCGGGTTGCGTGGCGTTGGCAAGTTCTGCCGAACGCAGGGCGTGGGCTTCGCTGTGCCGTGCGCCGCCCAGGCCGTTCAGGATCATCACTGAGCGCGTGATGCCCGCTTCCCCCAGTTTTTCGAGGCTTTCCCGAGTGCTCTCGAAGGTCTCGCCCTTGTCGACCCGTTCCAGCACCGTGTCGTCGCCCGATTCTGCGCCTATGTAGGCGAGTCTCAGCCCTGCATCGGCGAGTTCCTTCAATTCCCCGACGCTTTTCTTCCGGAGGTTGCGCGGCAGGCAATAGCTTGAAATCCGGTGCACTCCGGGCAGATGTTCCCGGATTGCCGCGAGTACTGCCAGTAGTCGCCGGGTGGGCAGAACCGTTGCGTCACCGTCGGCCAGAAATACCCTGCGCGCCGCATGGCCACAAGGATGCTCGCCCAGGCGGCGGATGGTTTCCAGCACTTCCTCTTCAGCCCGCGCGCGGAATTTTTTCTGCGGGGCGGTATACATCTCGCAAAAAGTGCAGCGATTCCATGAACAACCGTCCGTTATCGGCAGAATCAAAGATTCGGCTTCGCTTGGCGGGCGATAGACGGGGTCGACGTAGCGGATGGGAAAAAAGTTGGACATATGATTCATCCGGTTTTGAACATTGATAATGACAACGCGGTAAATCGTGTAGCCGTGCAGGTTTTACAGGTTCAGAGTTGCGAATATTTCTCCCGTCGTCCGTGGGACTTTTCTACCGGATACTTCCGCGCGTTCTTGGCGAGCTTGTGGTGCAGGGCTGCGCCAAGGTCGATCCTGGCTTTCTCGGCGATCAACAGCAGGTAGGCGAGCACATCGGCGCATTCGTCGGAAAGCGCCTCCCGGCCTTCGGGGGAGTGGGGCAGGGCGTCCACCTCGGCGTCGCTTTTCCACTGCGCGAGTTCCAGCACTTCGCCCGCTTCCAGGCAAAGCGACACCATCAGATGCTTGAGTCCGTGAAACTGCGACCAATCGCGTTCATCGCGAAAATCCAGCACGGCGCGGCTCAAATCCGAAAGCGTATCGGCCATCTTTGGTCATCCTCGCTGTGTTTTATTGGGGGATGATAGCCCGAATTCAGGGAACGATTATTTTGCGGTACAAACGCCGCTACCACCCCGCCCCTTCGGGGCACCCCTCCAAGGAGGGAAACCACCCCGCCCCTTCGGGGCACCCCTCCAAGGAGGGAAACCACCCCGCCCCTTCGGGGCACCCCTCCAAGGAGGGAAACC
>WRIU01000014.1 GCA_009782565.1 Betaproteobacteria bacterium | reverse complement strand
CCCGGGCCGTCCGAGTCGTATCCCCGGCCGCCATGGTCGCGCACCGGCGCGACGTACGTGAAGGTGCCGTCGGGCATGATCTTGACGCCGCCCCTGAGCTCGGTCATGAACTCAAGGCCGCCCGCCGGGACGTCATATTCCACGCCCCCGATGACTACCTTGGCGACTGTGACGTAGTTTCCGGGGTCGTTGTCCAGCACGCTATGCTGCTGCGTGATGCTGGCTTCCACCACTTCGTAGTTGTCTGGTACAGGCGGAGGGGGTGGGGGTGGGTCACCATCACCTCCTCCTCCGGCAGAAGCAGAAATGTTGAGCCACTGGAAAGGCCCTTCGTCGCGGAAAGTTGGGGTATTAAACTCGACGTCCATGGGATCGAGCACTTCGAAGATGCGTTCCAGTACGACGAAATTGTGCGGACGGCTTCCTCCGCCACCGCCCGCTTCAGGGGGCGGTAAGTCTTCGAGGTTCTTGAATTTTTCAATGATATCGGCAAGGGTTCCCGGATCTATTTCGGCATCGTCAGCCGGAATGTCTTGCGCCATGGCAAGTTGCAATGGCCCGTCGATATGGTATGGCGTGGCACCATCGTCAGGAGCCACCACAACATGGCTACCCGGATCGGCAACGAGAGTTTCACCCTCATAGAGGGGGTCGCCGACATTGAGGGGGCGAACCGCGCCATCCTGGTCGCGCACGAAGGCTTGACCTTTCACCGAATCAACGGCTGCAACGATTTGATTTTTAGCCATTTTTCTTTCTCCTGAAATGCCCTTTCGTAATCTGCTCGATGTGACCACATGAGCCGGAATTCATCAGATGGCTGCTACCGCCCCGGTTTATGACGCACTACACAGAGCAGACAGCTATCCACGGTGACGCAAGGGTATAAAGTTCCTGGAAGAAAGGAAATTGTACTGACGTACAGATGCATAAAAAGAACACACCCGCCCTGTATTTCCGCCGGTACGCGTTCAGATCAGGTCTTCGTCGCCAAGCAGTTTTAGCCCCTGCTGTTGTTTGCGGCGGTCACGCCGTTGCAGCAGTTTGGTCTGCGCGGGCAGCGGCAGATCGGTGAAACGGATGATGGAGCGCTCAACCAGAAGGTCGATGACGTCTTCGAGTACCCGCACGAAAGACAAATCGGAATCGCGCAAAATATTGTCTTCCCTGTTTTGCCCTGTCAGTTCCTCAATGAACTCCAGCACTTCCGGGTCATCATCCGGCAGACTGACCCAGCCGGGACCGGTAAGGCCGTCAGGGTCGCGGCTGAGTGCCACGATGCGTCCATCCGCATTTTTTCTGACGTAGATGAGCGTACTCATTTTTCTTTATCGCCGGAGCCGTAATGCCAGTTGCAGACGGTCACGCACGCCGAGTTTGGCGAAAATGGCTCCCAGGTGTGCCTTGACTGTGCGCTCGGTAATTCCGAGAACACGGGCAATTTCTTTGTTGGAACGACCAGCAACCACCTCGCGGGCGACTTCGGCCTCGCGTCCGGAGAGTTCCTCCGGCAACTCGTCTGCCATGGGCAGGCCCTTGTTGACGACACTGATCAGCCTGGACATCAAGGCTTGCCCGATCCAGTACCCCCCCCGGCTTACGACCTGGGTGACTTCGCGCAGTTGCTCCGGCGACGCCCAGGCATGACAGTAGCCGCGCGCTCCGGCAACCATCGCCGACATGGCCTCGCGTTCGTTGGGAGCGTTGGAAACAACGATCACGGGTGCATCGGCGAACTGCTGCAACGCCTTGGCAAGCAGTTCTTTCCAATTGGGCGCCGCCGCGCCCAGCCAGACGACATCGGCCTTTAGCCGCGCGGAAACGGCTACGTCCCATGTGACGTAGACGCCATCGGCAAAAGCATCCCGCCAGCGCGTTGAAGGTGCCACCATGCCTGCCACGAGAAACAGGTTGTGCATTATCGCTCCGTCAGTGCGTTTGCCTTTGCCCGCATTACGGGCTTGAGGAGATAGTAAAGCACACTTCTCTTGCCGGTCAGCACATCGACTTCCGCCACCATGCCGGGCGTGATTTCATTGCCGCCCAAAGTGTCCTTTTCCGTCCGCACTTTTATGACATAGAACGTGTTGCCCTTTTCATCCGTGACAGTATCCCCCGAAATATGCTCAAGCGAGCCTTCCAAACCTCCAAATATGGCGAAGTCGTAAGCGGTGATCTTGACCAATGCTTGCTGGTTCTTACGCAGGAATCCGATATCCCTGGGCTTGACCTTTGCTTCTATCAGCAATTTATCTTCCCGAGGCACGATTTCGACCAAGTCCTTGCCTGGCTGCACCACCCCGCGAACCGTATTGACCAGCACACGTTGAACCGTACCCCGCACAGGCGAGCGCACATCGGCGTTTTCGACCTTGTCACGGCCTACCCCCGCTCCGGCCGTGACCGACTCGAGCCGCCCCCTTGCTTCGAGCAATTCCTTGCGCCACTGGTTGCGCTTGTCAAGCTCGACTTGCTGTATTTTGCTTTGGGCTTCGTCGATCATCGCCTGTACGCGCCCAATTTTTTGCGCCGCCTGCTTGCGATCCCCGTCGAATTTCTCCACGCTCTGTTTCAGCCTGATGATCTCGACCTCGGAAACCGCGCCGGATGCGAGCAAGGGTTCATTTTTTTCCAACTCTTCCACGGCAAGCTTGAGGCCGTTGGCGGCCTGGGTGTGGGCTGCCTCGACTTCCCTGAGTTCTTGATGGCGCTGCGTGAGTTGCTGGCGGGTGATGGCAAGCTGGGCATCGGCTTCGCTGAGTGAGGATCGGTAATGTTCCAGTTCCTGGGCGGCGGTTTCGGGGCTGGATTTGAGCACTTCCACAGGCACGACGAACTCGTGGCCTTCCGATAACGCCTGCAAACGCGCTGCTTTTGCCATCAGGCTGAAGCGTTCGGCATCGGCAGCGCCCAGTTCGGACACATACCGGGACTTGTCGATTCGCAACAACACTTGCCCCGGCATGACTTCCTGGCCTTCCCTTACCAGTATTTCTTCAACCTGACCCTGGTCGACCGCCTGGACGATCTGTAGCTGCGACGGAGGGATGACTTTGCCTTCGCCGCGCGCTACTTCGTCGATCTCCGCCAGCGCCGCCCAGATCAGCAGCAATATCACGACAATAATGACAACTCTCAACAGCCATCTGGCGCGTAGCGGCTCCTGCTGCAAACGCGCCCAATCGGCCTCATCGCCCCAGTCCAGTTTCCGGGAATCCGGCAGGGCAGGCAGCAGGCGGTCGAAAAAACGCTCGAAAAGGGGTTGCGCCGGCGCTTTCATCCTGCCCATTTGCTCAAACGCCTTACGGGTATGCCGCATGGATTCATGGCGTGGCGCAGCCTTATCCATATCCGGCGGCATGCGCGATTCGGGTTGTATGGTATCCAGGGCATCATACGGCGCAACCGGCCTGTTCATTATCTGGCCCTCCCTACCTTGCCCTGGCGCAGGGCTTCGATGACCTGCGCCTTCGGGCCATCGGCGACAACACGGCCACCGTCGATGACAATGATACGGTCAACCAACTCCAGCAATGGAGTACGGTGCGTAATGACGAGTATAGTCTTGCCCTGGCCGAATTCCCTCAGGCTATGCTTGATTCCTTCTTCTGTCGTGTGATCCATCGACGCCGTGGGCTCGTCCAGCAACAGGATGGGCGGGTCGTGGATGACGGCGCGGGCAATGGCCACGCTCTGGCGCTGCCCGCCGGAGAGCGAGTCGCCGCGTTCGCTCACCACCATATCGAAACCCTGCGGATGCGCGTTGACGAATTCGGTCAGCCCGGCGATGGTCGCGGCGCGCAATATCTCGGTATCCTCGGTGTGCGGCCTGGCAAATGCAATGTTGTCGCGCAGGGAACCGTAGAAAAGCATCGGGTCTTGCGGCACATAGCCGATGTGGCGGCGCAATTCCGCCGGATCGAGCTGGCGGACATCGACGCCGTCAACCAGCACCGCGCCGGATGATGGGCGATAAAGGCCGAGAATCAGCTTTTCGAGCGTGGTCTTGCCGGAGCCGACACGCCCGATAATGCCGACGTGCTCGCCCGGCTTGATGCGAAACGACATGCCGTTCAGGGCAGAGACTCCCTGAGCCGGATAATGGAAGGCGACATCGCGGAACTCGATCTCGCCAGAGATGTTCTTGCGGCTGATGAAGTTCGCGCCCTGTGGACGCTCGCACTCCAGGTTCATCAAGCCGTCAGCCGATTCCAGCGAGGTAGCGGCAGTGTGATACTGCACGAGCAGTCCGGCGATGCGCCCGATCGGTGCCATGGCGCGCGCCGACAACATATAACAGGCCACCAGCCCGCCGACACTGAGTTCACGGTCGCTGATCAGATAAACGCCGATGAGTATCACCATCAGACTGACCAACTGGATGATCCAGTTCGCGCCATTGGTGGCCGAAGCCGAAAGCAGACGCAACTGCGTACTGACCCGCGCCAACAGAGCCGTACTCGTTTCCCACTGGTGCTGCACAGTGGCTTCCGCCCCCATTGCCTTGAGCGTTTCCACGCCAACCAGCCCTTCCACCAGGGTGGCGTTGCGCTGCGCCCCGGCGCTGTAGGAGGTCTTCGCCAGGTCGTGCATCTTGCCCTGCACCGCCAGCGAATAGACGACCAGCACAACGATGCCGAGCACGAAGGGCAGTACCAACGGCCAGGCGATCCAGGCGATGACGAGCACGAAAAGCAGCGCAAACGGCAGATCGACGAAAGCCGTTACCGTTGCCGAACTGATGAAATCCCGGACGCTCTCGAAAGCCTTCATAGTGGCAGCGAGCGAGCCTGCCGATGCCGGACGCGCTTCCATTCGCATGCCCAGTACACGCTCCATGATGTGCGCCGAAAGTTCTACGTCGATCCGGCTGCCCGCAAGGTCGACGAAATAGCCCCGCATCGTGCGAAGGATCATCTCGAAGAACAATACGATGAACACCCCGACACTCAGTACCCAAAGGGTTTCGAGGGCACTGTTCGGTACTACGCGGTCGTACACGTTCATCACGAACAGGGGCATCGCCACTGCGAACAGGTTGATGATGAACGCGGCCCACAGCACATCGTTGTAGATGCGCTTGTTGGCAGCGATAACGCTCCAGAACCAGTGCCCGCTGCGTACTATCCTGCTGCCATGCGACGCGCGCTCGTCGAACCGGAACTCCGGGCGTACGTAGATCGCGTTCCCTCTGTAGCGCTTTTCCAGATCC
Source organism: Betaproteobacteria bacterium (assembly GCA_009782565.1). Taxonomy (GTDB): domain Bacteria; phylum Pseudomonadota; class Gammaproteobacteria; order Burkholderiales; family Rhodocyclaceae; genus WRNU01. Next base: position 34,431 of record WRIU01000014.1, on the reverse strand, counting down.
TCGCGATTCAGCATCACTGCGGCATCGCTGAGTTCCGGGAAGATAACCCGCCAGCGGCTGCGGTGCGTGCTCATCTGCATTACCACGCAGGAGCCGCCGTTATCGAGCAGCAGTATTGCCGGCAGCAGCGCTGGATTGATATTGTCGAGCGAAGTCGCGACGATATTGCTCCGCATGCTGGCACGGCGCGCGGCGCGCTCGAAAAGCGCCGGCGTGAGCTTGCCATCCTTCAACGGCAAACCGGCCACAATTGCGTCGCGCGTCTGGTTGCCGCCAAATGCGCGCACCAATATCAGCAAACTATTGAGTAACGCATCAACGGTGGGCTGCTGATGTGGGTCGATTTGCGCTTCGGTCACTGAAAATCCCGTTGATGTTCGGATGGTCTTAATGTTATCCGGACACAATGCCGGAGATTGAAAAGCAGCGTGAATTCTACACGTCTGCCATCACAACGTGGCGAGCACACTACTTATTGTTAGAAGCTGCTTCAAAACAAACTTTCAATATCGATTTTCACCGGGAACCCGCATGAATTCCGTCCAGCGCAGGCGTTATTCGCGCATTCGTTTTCGTGGCTCTGCCGTTTTTCAGGCCGGCCTCGGTCAATGGCCATGCGATGTGCTCGATTTGTCCTTGCGTGGCGCATTGATTACCGTTGCCGTTCCCGATATCGCACCCGGTTTTCCCTGTCTGCTTGAACTGCGCCTCGATGACGATGTTTGTGTGCGAATGGAAGGGCACGTCGCGCACCATTACGCCAACCAGGTCGGCATCGTCTGCGACGAAACCGATCTCGACAGTATCAGCCATCTGCGCCGCCTGCTTTCCCTCAACCTGGGCGACACTTCGCTGCTGAACCGTGAGTTCTCGGTGCTGCTTGCAGAGCACGGTTAGGCGCACTGTTGCAAAACTCCTTTCCGGACGTTATTTTATCCCGCTTCCTGCCAACTTCTGGCCGAAACCTACGTCCGGTATGAGGTATGAATTTTCCGCGTACAGTCCCATTTTCCGCTGAACCCGGCTCGCCTTCGCCGAGCCTTCTGATGCACGGCGCTGGCGCGCGGATGGCGCTTGCCGCCGTGGCTTGCGGTCTGTTGTGGCTGGTTGTTCTCTGGGCGCTGGCCTGAAGCGATGCCGCTTACGTTAGCCGCCCCCGGCCCCACGATCCGCTTCGAGAACCTGACCCTCGGTTACGAGTATCACCCGGCCGTGCATCACCTGGACGCGGAAATCTCCGCCGGATCGCTGGTCGCCGTCGTCGGCCCGAACGGCGCAGGAAAATCAACCTTGCTCAAAGGCTTGGCAGGGGAGTTGCGCCCGCTCGAAGGCCATATCCGTATCGAGAGCCCACTAGGTGTTTGTCCGCCGGGGCACGACTGTGCCGCGCTGGCCTACATGCCGCAAAGAAACGAACTGGACATCGCCTTTCCGATCACAGTGTTCGACATGGTGGCAATGGGGCTGTGGCACGAAATCGGCGCGTTTCGGGGACTCGGCTACGCAGGTCAGGGCAGGGTATGCGACGCGCTCAACACCGTGGGGTTGGCCGGGTTCGAGTCGCGCCCCATCGGGACGCTTTCGGGCGGGCAGCTACAACGCGCGCGCTTCGCCCGCCTGATTTTGCAGGACGCGCCCACCATCCTGCTCGATGAGCCTTTCGCTGCCATTGACGAGCGCACGGTCGACGACTTGGCGCACCTGATCCTGCGCTGGCATACCGAAGGACGTACCGTGCTGACCGTGGTGCACGACTTCGGACAGGTTCACCGTTACTTCCCCTCCTGCCTGCTACTGGCACGCGAACTCATCGCCTTCGGTCCTACCGCCGAAGTGATGACCGAACCGCTGCTTGCTCATGCCCGGAAACTGTCTGAAGCGTTCGATGAACATGCCATGAGATGCCCGCTGCCGGGGCTGGCATGAGTCTTTACGATTTCTTTATCGCCCCGTTTGCCGATTTCGGCTTCATGCGTAGGGGACTGGCGGGAACGCTGGCACTGGCGCTGGGAGCCACCCCTGTGGGCGTATTTTTGCTGCTGCGGCGGATGAGTTTGATGGGCGACGCGGTGAGCCACGCCATTCTTCCCGGCGCGGCGCTTGGCTATCTCGTCTGCGGCCTGTCCCTGGGGGCAATGACGACCGGCGGCATCCTTGCCGGGTTGGCTGTGGTGTTTGCCGCCGGGTTGGTGGCGCGCGCCTCCAACCTCAGAGAAGACGCGAGCCTGGCTGCTTTTTACCTGCTCTCGCTTGCCGCCGGGGTGACGATCATATCGCAGTCCGGGCGCAACCTCGATCTCCTGCATGTGCTGTTCGGCTCGGTGCTCGCCCTCGACGACGCTTCCCTGTTGCTCATCGCCGCCATTGCCAGCATTTCGCTTTTCGGGATCGCCCTGCTGTTCCGGCCATTGACGCTGGAGTGCTTCGACCCCGCCTTCCTGCGCGCGGTCAGCCGCATGTCTCCGGTCGCGCACTATGGTTTCCTGCTGCTGGCCGTGCTCAACCTCGTGAGCGGTTTCCACGCCCTCGGTACATTGATGGCCGTCGGCATCATGATCCTGCCCGCCGCCTCCGCGCGGCTCTGGACGCGCAAACTGTCGGCCATGCTGGCACTCGCGGCGGGGCTGGCGCTCGCCGGGGGCGTCGCAGGGCTATTGCTTTCCTTCCATACCGATGTGCCCGCAGGGCCTGCCATCATTCTCGTATGCGGGCTCGCGTACTTCGTTTCCCTGCTTGCCGCGCCCAACGGCCTCATCACCCCGCGCTGGCAAAGGCATCGGCATTTGAGTTCGTGACATCATGAGGCGTTTCCCTTTCCGGCATCCATTGCGCCATGCGTGGCAAACGGCGTTCATCGCGCTCGCGTTTTTCATGGTTTCCGGCGCGCGCGCCGCAGAGATCGAAGTCATCGCCAGTTTCAGCATCCTCGGCGACTTCGTCCGCCAGATCGGCGGCGAGCGGGTCAGCGTACACACCCTCGTCGGGCCGGGGCAGGATACCCATGCCTATGAGCCTCGCCCATCCGACGCCCGTCGCCTCAAGCATGCGGGGCTGGTCGTGCTCAATGGCCTCGGATTTGACGACTGGCTGCCCCGGTTGGCGCGCGCTTCCGGCTATCAAGGCACCTTGCTCGTCGCCAGCGACGGTATCCGCCCGTTGGCGATGCGCGGCGGAAACGACGGACAGAATGCGCGTATCGACCCCCATGCCTGGCAAGACGTTGTCAATGTTCGAGCTTACGTCACCAATATCGCTGCCGCCCTGATTGCCGCCGATCCCGACGGTGCAGACGCCTACCGCGCCAACGCTGCCCGTTACCGCGACGCACTCGACGCGCTCGACGCCGACATCCGCGCAGCCATTGCCCGTCTGCCGCAAGAACGGCGGCGGGTCGTGAGTTCGCACGACGCCTTTGCCTATTTTGCCCGCGCCTACGGTCTGGCCTTCCTTGCCCCGGTAGGCGCTGCCGGACACAGCAAGCCCGGCGCGCGCGATGTTGCGCGCCTCATCGAGCAGTTGCGAAACGAAAAAGCGCCCGCCGTCTTCATCGAGACCATCAGCGATCCCCGCCTCATCGAACGCATCCGCGCCGAGTCCGGCGCGACGATGGGCGGCACGCTCTATTCCGACGCGCTTTCCCCCGCCGAAGGCCCCGCGCCCACTTACATCTCCATGATGCGGCACAATCTCGACACGCTCATGGCGGCGCTCGCCGCGCGTTGAATAATGGAATCTTGAGAAATGCCCACCCTCTTCCAAGCTCAACCCGACCTTATGGAGTTTTACCGCCGCCAGATCGTCCTTGGCCTACGTGATTTCACCTGCTGTTGCGGCTTCGACAAGGTCGTCGTCGGCTCCTCCGGCGGCCTTGACAGCGCGCTCGTGCTGGCGCTGGCGGTCGAGGCGCTGGGGCCGGAAAACGTTATCGCGGTCACGCTCCCGTCCCGCTTTTCGAGCATGGGCAGCGTCAGAGACTCCGTCGCGTTGTGCCGGAATCTCGGCATCAAACTCTTCGAGCACCCTATCCGTGATCTCGTCACGACTTATGAACAGGGGTTCAACGCCGCGTTTGGCGAACCGCTCCGGGGATTGGCGCTGGAAAACATGCAGGCTCGCGCGCGCGGCACGGTGTTGATGGAATACGCCAACCAGTTCGGGGCCTTGCTGCTGACTACCGGCAACAAGAGCGAAATTTCGGTCGGCTATTGCACGCTTTACGGAGACACCAACGGCGGCCTGGGGCCCATCGGCGATCTCTACAAAACGGAAGTTTTCGCGCTTTCCCGACACATCAACGAAACCGCCGGACGCGAACTGATCCCCAAGGCCATCATCGACAAACCGCCTTCCGCCGAACTTGCACCCGGCCAAAAAGACAGCGACAGCCTGCCGCCTTACCCGATACTGGACGCAATCCTGAAAACCCTGATCGAAGGCGAACGTCTGCGTACCGAAGAACGGGATGAGATCAAGGCTGCCTGGGACGAACTGACAGGAACAAAGGACGGCGAGGCGCTCGTTGCGCGAGTCCGGCAGATGATCTGGAAAAGTGAATTCAAACGTCGGCAGAGCGCGCCCATCCTGTATCTGCGCCAACCGCCCTTTGGAAGCGGGCAACCGTTGCCCATTGCGGCAGGGTATGAACATTTCAATAAAAAAACACCATGAACACCACGCGCGTGCGTTTCGACGCGGCAATCCTGATTGGCCGCTTCCAGCCTTTTCACAACGGACACGCAGCGCTGCTCAGGCAAGCGCTGGAGATAGCCGACCATGCCCTGGTCGTGCTTGGTTCTTCGTTCCGGGCGCGAAACGCCAAAAATCCTTTTACGTGGGAAGAACGCGCCGCAATGATTGCCGCGAGTTTCGATGAAGCCGATGCACGGCGGATCATCTTTGTCCCGGTTCGGGACTACTATGACGATGCGCGATGGGCTGCCGCTGTGGAAGAAGGCACGCGCGTGGCAATGGAAAAACAAGGGTATGCCGCGCCTCGTATTGCGCTTGCCGGTTTTCACAAGGATGCTTCGAGCGACTATCTGAAACTGTTCCCGCAATGGTCGTTCGCTGCCTCAGAACGGCAGGGCGAATTCGACGCGACGCCGATCCGTGGGCTTTATTTCGACAGCAACGAGACGGCTTGGGTCACGTTACGCGCCCAGGTTCCGTCAACGGTCGCCCAATATCTCGAAAACTGGCGATTGCTGCCCGCTTTCGCTGCCATGCGTGAGGAATACGAATCCATTGAAGCGGGCAAGCAAGAATGGGGACTCGGCCCCTTCATTACGCTGGACGCGGTAGTGACGGCTGTCGGGCACGTCCTGCTGGTGCGGCGTAAGAACCCACCGGGAAAGGGTTTATGGGCCATTCCCGGCGGCTTTCTCGAAGGCCGCGAGCGATTACTTCAAGGCGCAATCCGGGAACTGAAGGAAGAAACCGGGCTTGCCGTCGAAGGAGCGGAGCTTGCAGCAACATGCCGCTCCGTAGCCGTTTTCGACCATCCCGACCGCAGCCAGCGCGGCCGCGTCATCACGCACGCGCACTGGTTCGATTTGCCGCTATCGGCCCTTCCCCCCGTCACTGGCGCGGACGACGCTGCCGAGGCGCGCTGGTTCCCCATTGCCGAGTTGCCGGGCATGGAGACGGAACTGTTCGAGGATCATTTTGTGATTCTCGATGGAGTTCTGGGTGTTTCGGGAAGGGCTGCTTGTGGGAATGCGAGCCGTGCCTAGTTAACTCAATGCCATTACACTGACATATTCATGATGTCCTGGTAGGCGGACACGAGCCGGTTGCGTACCTGCACCATTTGCTGGAATGAGAGGTTGGCTTTTTGCAGGTTCACCATCACGTCCTGCAAGTTGACGCTGGAGTCGGCGGAGGAGAAATCTTCCGCCATCGCGCGCGCCTCTTTCTGTGCGGCACTCACGTCCTTGAGCGCGTTGTTGAGCACGTCGGCGAAACTGACCCCTCCGGCGGGCGGATCGTTGGCCTGGACGGACTTACCCTGCGCCGCCTGCGACATCGCGCGCAGCTCGGAGAGCATTTGCTCGATTCCGCGCGTATCCATCATCCTCGCTCCGGGAAAGGATTCATCGTTTTGAGCATAGCAGAGCAAGCTCCATGCCACGAAGCCGTTTCATTCAGACTTCGTAACCTTCTTCGCGGTATTGCTGAAGTTTGTAGCGCAGGGTGCGTTCCGAAATGCCCAGCTTTTCAACGGTTTTCTTGCGCGAGCCGCCTACTTCCCGCAAGGTCGCCAGGATGTGCTCGCGCTCGAAGTCACGCATATTGGCGGAGGGCAGTGCCGGGTTTGCAGGCGCGGGCGGCGCGGCAAAATCTGCCGCAGGTTGGGCGGCATCTTTGCACGCAACGAGAGGTGAACTTGCCGCAAACGTCCCGATCGTGGCGGGGAGTCCCGGCGAATATCCGCTGTTCCCGCTGCCGCATCCGTTGCTTTCGTCCTGCCAGCGCGGCAGGCAGAGCCGTATCGCTTCGGCGCTTATTGTGTCGCCCGGTGTGAGGATCAGGGCGCGTTGCGCGCTGTTTTCCAGTTCGCGCACGTTGCCTGGCCAGGTGTAGTGCCGCAGAATCGACTCGGCCTCGGGCGAGAACCGGACTTGCCGCTTGGTTTGCCGGGCATGACCCGCGAGAAAATACCGGGCCAGCGGCACGATGTCGTCCGGGCGTTCGCGCAACGGTGGGATAAAGAGCGGGAAAACGTTCAGCCGGTAGTACAAATCCTCGCGGAAGCGCCCGCGCGCAATTTCCTGTTCCATGTCCCGGTTGCTGGTCGCCAATATGCGGATGTCCAGGGAAATCGGCTTTTTGCCGCCGACGCGCTCCACTTCGCGTTCCTGCAAGACCCGCAGGAGCTTTGCCTGCAAACCGAGCGGCATCTCGGAAATTTCATCGAGCAGGATCACGCCGCCCTGGGCTTGCTCGAACTTGCCGGGCTGCCCGCTTTGCGCGCCGGTAAACGCGCCTTTCTCATAACCGAAGAGTGTGGCTTCGAGCAGGTTTTCCGGGATGGCCGCGCAGTTGATCGCTACGAACGGCGCGGTACTGCGCGGGGAGTGATGATGAATGTAGCGCGCGATGACTTCCTTGCCCACGCCGGATTCGCCGGTGAGCAACACGGTGGCGTCGCTTTCGGCCACTCTGGCAGCCAGCGCGAGCAACTGGCGAGTACGGCTATCCTCGGCGATTGCCTCATCCGCTTCGGGCGGCGCAGCGGCGTAGCGACGCACGCATTCCAGCAGCGTTTCCGGTTCGAAAGGTTTCATCAGGAAGTCGCAGGCCCCGCCGCGCATCGCTGCAACGGCCTTGTCGACATCCCCGTAGGCGGTCATCAGCAACACGGGTAATTGCGGCTGGCGAGCGCGGATTTCGCCTAGCAGTTCCAGCCCGTCCATCGGCTGCATTCGCAGGTCGGAAACAACGAGGTTGAAGTGCGCGCGTTCGAGTTCGGAGAGTGCCGCTGGCCCTCCATTGGCTCCGGTTACGCCGTGACCGGCCATTTCCAGAGTGAGGCATACCGCGTCGCGTAGGGCATCGTCGTCTTCGACGATCAGGATGTTCAATTTTCCGATCATGACATTGATGCTCCAACCTCGATCCGCTCCGTTATGAGCGCTGGGGATTGCGCCAGGATGTCGGGCATGGTGTCGCTCGCTCGCCGACCTGTGCGCCGCCGATCCCTTTCCCCGTTGCGCCGGTCGCGGTATAGCCAATCGGGCGGCAGCAGGGGCAAGGTCAGGATGAAAGCGGAACCCTCGCCAAGCGTGGATTCCAGCAGGATGTCCCCGCCGTGCCCCCGCGCTACGCCCCGCGCAATGGCGAGCCCAAGCCCGGTCCCCTCGGCGCGGGTCGTGAAGAAAGGCTCGAAAAGCCGCGCCTGCAACTCCGGGGCGATGCCGATGCCGCTGTCGCGGACGATGAAACGCAACTCTTCTCCTGCTTGCCCACCCTGGCAGGATTCGGCGCGTATCACTTCGCAACTCACCGTGCCTTCTGCGGCAGTGGCCTGGATTGCGTTTTCGATCAGGTTGGCGATGGCTCCGCCCAAGGCTTTGCGGTCGCCATGCACGACCGCGCCCTCGCAATCGCAGTGGCTCTGAAAATCGACCTGGCGCGCCCTGGCGAGCGGCTCCAGGGTATGGACGAGTTCGGCCAGCAATTCACCGACATCGAAATCCTGCCGACCGAGGCTGTCGCCGCGCGCGAAAAGCAGCATGTCGCGGATCAGCCGCTCCAAGTAGCGCAGGCGCTCGATGGCGCGTTCAGCGACTTTCAGGCGCTCGGCGGGACCGAGGTCGGGCTGGCGCAGGTTGCCGGCGTAGAGCAGGGCTGCCGACAAGGGGGTACGTAACTGGTGCGCGAGCCCCGCTACCATCTCACCCATGGCCGCCAGTCGTTCGCTGCGCTCCACCGCCTGTCGCATCCGGTGCGTTTCGGTGACATCGTTCAAGAGAATGATGCGCCCTTCGCCGGAATCGAGCGCGGTTTCGGAAACCGCCAACCGGCGTTGACCGCCGGCGTGAGGCAGGCACATCTCGCCCGGTGTTTCGCCTGGCTGGAGGTCGGAGGATGTGTCTTCCCAGTTGCGTCCGACCAGTTCTTCGCCCAGCAAGCATTCAGCCGCGCGGTTGACCTGCTCGATGCGGCTTTCACGGTCAAGCACCACCACGGCAGCGGGCAGCGCGCCCATGAGCACCTTGAAGCGCTCGCTCAACTGCTCGACCTGCGCCTGAAGCGCGTTGTATGCGCCGGAAAGTTCTTCCGACGCACGGTTGAAGACGGCAAAGGCTTGTGCGAGTTGCGCGGCGGAAGGGGGCGCGTCTATCCGGTCGGGGAGAAAGTCCTCGGGCTGTGTCATGGGAGATGTTCCGTGCGTCCCGTTCATGGCGTGTTCATGATCGCACTCTAGAGCCGCATGCTTCCATGCCAATCGGCGAACAGCCAGTAAAAAGTGCCGCTTTTCGGCCAACCTTGCCCATGCGGGCGGCGGACAATGGCCTCATCCGTCAAAGGGCTTAGGGTAGAGAGTAAGAAACATGGCCGCCGCCGAAAACACCGCAGACGACATTGCCGCCGACAGCGTTTCCGACATGCCGCCCAGGGCGCCCGCATTTCCTCCGGGTTCCCCGCGCGGGCGCTTGCAACAGGCGCTTTCCAGCATCAGGGCGCTCGACCAACGGCAACGCATTGCCGCCATCGTCGCCCTTGCGCTGGTCATCTCTCTTATCGTCGGAATCGCGCTATGGAGCCGCCCCAGCAATCAGGCAGTGCTGTTTACCAATTTCGATGATCAGGACGGCGGCGAAATCATTAACACCCTCCAGCAACAGAACGTCCCCTTCAGCATCTCCAGCGATGGCCGTTCCATCCTCGTGCCCGCAGGCATCGTTTATGAAACCCGTCTGCGGCTGGCGGCTGCGGGACTGCCCAAGGGCGGGCTGGTCGGCTTCGAGTTGATGGACACTCAAAAACTCGGCGTCTCGCAATTCAATGAACAAGTCAATTACCAGCGCGCCCTGGAAGGCGAACTCGCGCGCACCATCCAGTCGCTTGCTTCCGTGACGGCGGCCCGTGTGCATCTGGCGATGCCCAAGCAAACCTCCTTCTTGCGCGACGACCAGAAACCGACTGCCTCGGTCATGGTGCAACTGCGCCCAGGCCGGACGCTGGATGAAAAACAGATTGCCGGTATCGTGCATCTGGTGTCGTCTTCCGTCCCCAAGATGAACGATTCCGGCGTCAGCGTCGTCGATCAGAACGGCAGCCTGCTCACGGGCGAAGACCCGACGCGGCGCTCCGAGTTGGACCCTGCTCAACTGCGCTACGTCGAAGAAGTCGAAGCCGGGCTCATCCGCCGTGTCGAAAACATCCTCACCCCCATGTACGGCAAAGACAACTTCCGCGCCCAGGTCGCAGCAGACATCGACTTCAACAAGGTCGAGCAGACAGCCGAAACTTTCCGTCCCAACCCGGCTCCCGAACAAGCCATTCGCAGCCAGCAAACCAATGAGCAGCAAAGCCGCGACGAAGGCCCGGAAGGCGTCCCCGGCGCACTCACCAACCAGCCTCCCGTTCCGGCCATCGCACCGATCACCATTCCACCTGTGTTGTCGCAGGGAGGTGAGCGAAAAACGCAAACCAGTAACCGCGCGGCTGTCATCAACTACGAACTGGACCGCACCATCCAGCACGTCAAGCAATCGCTTGGGCAAATCAAGCGCCTATCGGTTGCCGTGGTCATCAACCATCGCGCTGTGCAGCCACCCGGTGAAGAAGCGCAGCCCATGCCTATCAGCGACGACGAAATTACCCGCATTACCAACCTCGTTCGTGATGCCGTTGGTTATAACGATGCGCGCGGCGACACCATCAGCGTTGCCAGCAGCCCGTTTGCGGATATGCCCGATCAGCAACTTCCTGTCTGGAAAGACCCGCAGATGATCGAGATAGGCATTGAGGGCGGCAAATACCTGGGGCTGCTCATCCTCATCCTCTTTGTGTACTTCGGGATCATCCGCCCGCTGCTGCGCGTCGTCGCAACGCCGCTGGAGCGAGCCCCCGGTTTGGCGGAAGGCAAGAAACACAGGAAAGGCAAGAAGGGCGAAGAAGGCGAAGAGGAGAGAGAAGAAAGCGCGGAAGGAAGAAAATACGCGGAAGGGGACGAAAGTGTTGTGCTCTCCGTTGCTGCCCTGCGCGGCAACGAGTTCGATACCCGGCTGGAACGCGCTCGCCAGATCGCCAGAGAAGACCCGAAGAGTGTCGCCGAACTGCTCAATCAATGGCTTGGCGTCAACGAGGAAGGAGGCCACAAGTGAGTCCGAGTCCTGTAGCCGCCATGCCCGAAGAGGGGCTGGAAAAATCTGCCCTGTTGCTCGTCGCGCTCGGCACCGATGAAGCGGCGGGTATCCTCAAACACCTGGGCCCGCGCGAAGTGCAGAAACTCAGCATGAAAATGGCGAGCATGCCTGCACAAGATCGTTCCAGGCTCGAACCCATCCTGGGCGAACTTGAATCCCATTTCAGCAAGGGCGCATCCGTCCACGCCGACCAGGATCAAATCCGCGAGATGCTGACCAAGGCGCTCGGGGACGAACGGGCAGCCAACCTCATCGCCCGTGTGCTGCAAGGTTCCGATACCGCCGGGATCGAAAACCTGAAATGGCTCGATGCCTCTACCGCTGCTGACCTGATCAAAAACGAGCACCCGCAGATCATTGCCACTATCCTCGTCCACCTCGGCTACGACCAGGCAGGGGAAATTCTCAAACATTTTTCGGATCGCCTACGCAACGACGTGGTACTGAGAATCGCTACGCTCAATGGCGTACAGCCGCAAGCTCTGAAAGAACTCAACGAATCTCTCACCACCATGCTTTCCGGCGCGCAAACAGCCAAGAAAGCGGCCCTTGGCGGAGTGCGCCATGTTGCCGAGATTCTCAATTTCGTGGGTTCGGCTGCCGAAACGGCCATTCTCGACAACGTGCGCGAATACGACGCCGACCTGGCGCAGAAAATCCTCGACGAAATGTTCGTGTTCGAGAACCTGCTCGAAATCGACGACCGTGGCATCCAGACCGTTCTGCGCGAAGTCCAGTCCGATTCGCTCATCGTCGCCCTCAAGGGCGCGTCGCCCGAACTGCGCGAGAAAATTTTCAAGAACATGTCGAGCCGCGCCGCCGAGATCCTGCGCGAAGACCTCGAAGCCAAAGGCCCGGTGCGCCTCTCGGAAGTCGAAGTCGAGCAGAAGGAAATCCTCAAGATCGTCCACCGGCTCTCCGAGGAAGGCCGCATCGTCCTCGGCGGCAAAGGAGGCGACGATGCCTTTGTCTAACGCCGTGACCACCCCGCCCCTTCGGGGCACCCCTCCAGGGAGGGGAATGACCACCCCGTCGCTTCGCGCCACCCCTCCAAGGAGGGGAATGGGTATCCGTAGGGTTGAGGCTTCTACTCGTTGGCTATGAACAAGACCGCTTCCTTCGCGCGCCATCAGGCCGTAGGCGCGTATCGCCGATGGGAACCCCCGGATTTCGGCGTACCGCCTCCACTCCCAGGGGTCGAGCCAGAACCCGTGCCTGTTCCTGAACCCGCCGCTTCCTCGCCTCCCGCCACGGAAGGGCTGCCGGAAACCGCCCCGCACCCGGTTGAGGAAGAAGTCGTGTCTCTGGTTTTTCCTACGGCGGAAGAAATCGAACAAATCAACGAAGAAGCGCGCCGCAACGGTTTTGATGAGGGCTTCGATGAAGGATTGACCCAGGGGCGCGAGAAAGGCTACGCCGAAGGCAGGGAAGAGGGTTTCAGGGAAGGGCGCGAGGCCGGATTTTCGGAAGGCAGGGCTGCCGCCGAGAACGAAGCCCGCCAGTTGCACGAACTGACTGTGCAACTCGAACAGGCGCTTGCAAAACTCGATGCCGAAATTGCCGAAGAACTGCTGTCGTTTGCTGTCGAACTCGCCCGCAAGATCATCCAGCACACGCTGGCCGTGGAACCGGAAGCTGTCGTGAGTGCCATTCGCGCCGTGTTGCAAACCCTGCCCCAGTCCCGCGCGCAGATTCACCTCAACCCGGACGATATGGCGCTCGCCCACAGCTACCTCAAGGAAGTTCTCGAACAGGCGGGGCACGTTTTGATTGAGGATGAAACCGTTTCCCGTGGCGGCTGCCGGGTGGAAATGCCGGGGGCGCAGATCGACGCTACGATGGAAACGCGCTGGCGGCGCGCGATTGAAAGCCTGGGCCGGGAGCATTCCGCATGGGTTCCCGCAAGCGACCGAAGGACGAAAACGCGGCGGGCGAGTGATAAAACACCCGCAAAAACAAGAGGAAGAGCCTCTTCCGCAAAAGGGAGCGCCCAAACCGCCTCCGAACCCGCAGATGCCGCATCCTCCACTCCGGCTGTTCCGGACACGCCCCCAGAGCCTTCGCAATGAAACCTGCCGCGCCCAAGATGAAGTACGCCGAACTCTGGCGAGCCTTCATGGAAGACGCCCGCCGCCTGGTCGATACCGTCAATCCATTCCAGAACGCGGGACGGCTCACCCGGATCAACGGGCTGGTGATGGAAGCCTCCGGGCTCAAACTGCCTTTGGGTTCCGGCTGTCAGATCACGGCTCCCGGCGGCGGTATCGTGGAAGCCGAGGTTGTCGGTTTCAGCGGCGAAAAGCTTTTCATGATGCCCACGGACAACGTGTTCGGCCTTTTCCCCGGCGCGCTGGTACAGCCCGTGGGGACGATTTATCCTCAACTCGTACCGGGTCAACGCGTCAGGCCGCGGCGGCGAGCCTCCGACCGCGCAAAACACCTGCCGGTCGGCGAAGCCCTGCTGGGCCGGGTCGTCGATGGCGCGGGGCGTCCGCTGGATTCGCTTGGCCCCCTTTACACCGAGGAAACCCGCTCCCTGCAAGGCCGCCCGATCAACCCGCTCAACCGTTCCACCATCCGCGACCCGCTCGACGTGGGCATCCGTGCCATCAATGGGCTGCTGACCGTCGGACGCGGGCAACGCCTGGGGCTTTTCGCGGGTTCCGGCGTGGGTAAATCCGTGCTCATCGGCATGATGGCGCGCTACACCGGAGCCGATCTCATCGTCGTCGGGCTTATCGGCGAGCGGGGGCGCGAGGTCAAGGAATTCATTGAACAAAACCTGGGTGGAGAGGGGCTGAAACGCTCCGTCGTCGTCGCCGCCCCGGCGGACACCAGCCCCCTCATGCGCCTGCAAGGCGCGGCCTACGCTACGAGTATTGCCGAGCACTTCCGCGACCAGGGCAAGCAGGTTTTATTAGTGATGGATTCCCTTACCCGTTACGCGATGGCCCAGCGTGAAATCGCGCTTGCCATCGGCGAGCCGCCGGTCACGCGCGGTTATCCGCCCTCGGTGTTCGCCCTCCTGCCCGCACTCGTCGAACGCGCTGGAAACGGCCCGGAAGGCGGCGGCTCCATCACCGCCTTCTACACCGTACTCGCGGAAGGCGACGACCAGCAAGACCCCATCGCCGACTCTGCACGCGCCATTCTCGATGGCCACATCGTCCTGACCCGCACACTCGCCGACCAGGGCCACTACCCGGCCATCGACATCGAGCAGTCGATCTCGCGCGCCATGCACGGCCTCATCAGTGACGAAGATTTCGACCGTGTACGCCAGTTTAAGCAACTCTTTTCCCGTTACCAGCGTTCGCGCGACCTCATCGCCGTCGGCGCTTATCAGCCCGGCGGTGACCCCTTGCTCGACAATGCCGTCAGCATGTATCCGCGATTAGAAGCCTACCTGCAACAGCGCATCGAAGAGCACGAGGACTATCCCGGCGCGCGCGAAAAACTCGATGGGCTCTTTGCATTAGAGCCGCAAAGAGCCCAGTAAAAATTGTTTCATTCCTGAATTTAATGGCACAATACCGTCATCTGTATTGGCAGGGATGGACTCATGTGAGTATGAAAATCAAGAACTTGCGTTATCGCCCCCCTTCTGCCTCATTTATGGTCGCAGTTTTTCAAGCTGTCGGCGGCAGCGTTTTGAGTTTTCTGTTTGCCGTCATATATCTCATTTCCTGGCTTGCGGAAAGTTTCATTGGCAGCACGATGTCGCTGTCCTCTCTCCAGCTTTTGGTGTTGTCCGTTCTGTTGCTGTGTTTTGGTATCCGGGGCTGCGTCGTCTACGACAAATACCGTAAGCTGGCAAAGGTCATCATGCCCAAATCCGAGGCAGTTACTGTCCAGCAGATTTCCGAAGAACTCGGGTGCACTCCTTCTGATGTTTTTGTTGATTTGAGCAGATCTCTCAATGGTCGTTACTGGAGTGGTTATGACGTAACGGATTCCACTTTTATTCTTGTGGACGGTGCAAAGAATTCAGGGACAATTCTTGCGGATCCTGATTTTACTTTCTGTGAATCTACTCGGCACTCGCGGGTCTGTTTTGGCTTTTTCGCGGTAATTTGGCTTCTCTATATAATTAATCCTGGTCTTGGTTCCTGGCAGGATTACGTCATCGCCGGAGTCATTTCCATTCTGGCTCTCCTGGCGAGCTTGATGGCTTTTCCCAAGAAAATAACGGTCAGCCAGTGCGCGGTCAAGGTAGATAAACCTGAGGCCATAAAGACCGGAATAGAAGAAACGGATAATCTGCTTAGAGAAGGGCTTTCACATTTTAGCCATCTTGTCGACCTGGATAAAACCTTGGGTAACGAAAAACTAGCGGAAACCGTCCGGGAGTTACTGGATATTACCAGGCAAATTTTTGATTATGTGAAGAAACAACCTGAAAAAGCAAAGCGAATCCGGCAGTTTGTAACATATTATCTTCCTACCGCCATCAAATTGCTCCGCAATTACGAGGAATTGAACCGCCAGCCAACCAAAGGTGACAACATCAAGGAGTCCATACAGAAGATCGAAGGTATCATGGACGGCATCTTATCCACCTTCCGTCAGCATCTGGATGATCTGTACCGGGATAAAAATATTGACATTTCCGCCGATATTGCGGTAATGGAAAATATGATTAACCAAAACGAAATTTTGTCCAACAACAATGGTTAAACGCATTTCCTTTGGCCATGATTGCTCATACTGTATATTTTTTTGATTATACAAGTATGACAAAATAAACCTGTTTTTGTTTACACCGTGGGAGATCAAACAATGAGTTCCAACGAAAGCACCACCCCAAAGCTGGTTCTGGATGATTTTTCCGAATTGGAAAAACTGGCGGCGCCTACCTTGACTCTGATGCCGGAAAGCAACGACATTGTCGTAGCGGGCGAACCTAAACCCATTGATTTGGAAGGGAGCCTGACAGAAGAAGAAAAAACGGCAGTCCGCAGTTTCGTCGCGCAAATAGACATTACCAATTCCACTCAGATGCTCCAGTATGGTGTTGCCGCTCAGAAAAAGATGCTGGGATTTTCAGAGAGCGCGCTGGCCAATGTCCGCACCAAGGAGATGGACGAGGTAGGTGACATGATTGGCAGTCTCGTCTCTCAGCTTCAAGGTTTCAATGTGGATGAGCAACCAAAGGGCTTCTTGGGATTTTTCAAGAAAAACGTCAACAAACTTCAGCAATTAAAAATCAAGTACGATTCTGTAGAAAAGAATGTCGATAAGATCGTTGATTCCCTTGAGGGTCACAAAATGGTGCTCCTCAAGGATGTGGCGATGCTGGACAGTATGTACAAAATGAATTTGTCTTATTACAAAGAACTGACTATGTATATTTTGGCCGGTCGAGAAAAACTGTCGGATGTTCTTGAAACAGAACTTCCCGCCTTGCAGGAAAAGGCCAGAAATACGAACAAACCGGAGGATGCTCAGGCGGCCAGTGATCTGAGCGAAAGATGCAACCGTTTTGACAAGAAACTCCATGACCTTGAATTGACCAGAAATATCTGTATCCAGATGGGGCCGCAGATTCGGCTCGTCCAGGCAAACGATAGCGTCATGGTAGAGAAAATCCAGTCTTCTATCGTGAATACAATTCCTTTATGGAAAAACCAGATGGTATTGGCTCTGGGGTTGGCTCATTCTTCCCAGGCCATCCAGGCTCAGCGAGCCGTAACGAACATCACCAACGATCTTTTGCGAAAAAACGCAGACACCTTGAAAACGAGCAGCATCGAGGCGGCAAAGGAATCGGAACGTGGCATTGTAGATATCGAGACCCTCAAGTACACCAACCAATCACTCATCAATACCCTGGACGAGGTTCTCCACATCCAGCAGGAAGGCCGAGACAAGCGCCGTGCCGCAGAGCACGAGCTTGCCATGATCGAGTCGGAGCTCAAAGCAAAGCTGCTTGAGATCAGGGATATTTCCCGCAAACCAAGCTGAGTTTTAATATCCGGGATGAGGGGCATGTGGCGGATTGGGAGACGATGGGCAATCGCCCCTTATACGGGCAAGAAGCAGGCTTACCCGCCGCCAGACTCTCCCGGTTCAATCGGCACAACGGCGACGCTCTCCGGCTTGGCAGCGGCTTCCTGTTCCTTCGAGACGGCGGAGGCAATGAAGACTCCCGCTTCGTACAACAGGCAAATCGGGATCGCGAGCATGATTTGCGATACTACGTCCGGCGGCGTCACGATGGCCGCGACGATGAACGCGCCGACGATTACGTAAGGCCGTACTTCGCGCAGCTTCGCCACTGACACGACCCCCGCCTTGGCAAGCAGGATCACGGCGATGGGCACTTCAAACGTGACGCCGAAAGCAAGAAACATCGTCAACACGAAAGACAGGTATTGCTCGATGTCCGGCGCCAGTTGCACGCTTTCGGGGGCAAAGCTGGCAATGAAGCGAAATGCCATGCGGAATACGAAGAAATAGCAGAATGCCATGCCTGCAAAGAAAAGCAACACGCTTCCCGCAACCAGGGGTAAAGCCATGCGACGTTCGTGCGCGTAAAGCCCCGGAGCGACGAAAGCCCACGCCTGATAGAGCACGTAGGGAAGCGCCAACACGAAAGCCACCAGCATCGTCACCTTGATCGGCACGAAAAACGGCGTGACCACTCCAGTCGCAATCATGTGCGCGCCGGGCGGCAAGGTCGCCATCAACGGGCTGGCGAGAAAATCATAAATGTTGCTCGACCAAGGCATCAGGCAAATGAAAAGCAGCCCCACAGCGACGAGGGAGCGCATCAGGCGGGAGCGCAACTCGATCAGGTGAGAAATGAAATTCTCTTGTCGGCTGGAATTTTCTTCCTGTTGTTCGATGCTCATACGGAATCTACCGGCTTCGCGGGGGCGTCTGGAACTATCGCAGCTAGAATCGGCGCATCCGATTCCTGTACGGATTGCGGTTCTTGCTCGCCATCTTGCGTTCCAATATCACCGCCTACCTCGGCTTCAGGCAAACTCAACGCTTCCTGCACGTCGGACTGAATCGCTCCCACCCCTTCGCGCAAAGACTGCTCCAGTGCCCGCGTTTGCTCCTGCAACTTTTTCAGTTCGTCGAGCTGCATTTCGCGCCGAATGTCGGCTTTCACATCCGTGATGTAACGCTGCATCCGCCCGAACAGATGTCCGGCAGTGCGCGCTACGCCGGGGAGGCGCTCAGGGCCGACCACCACCAGCAGCACGACGGCGATGACGACGAGTTCCGAAAAACCAAGATCGAACACGGTTCTAAGAACTCACCATTTTGGAGGTTATCGCTGCCACGCGAAACGCAAATAAGGGTTCAGGCGGATTTTTCCGAACCATTGGCGACTTTCTCGCGCGCTTCGCCTTCAATGACGGTGCCTTCCTGCGCGGTCACCTGGGGCGGCGGCGCTGCCCCGGCGGCGGCATCGCCTTCCCTGATTCCTTCCTTGAAACCGCGCACCGCGCCGCCAAGGTCCTGGCCGATATTGCGGAGCTTCTTCGTGCCAAAAACCAGCACGACAATCAACAGGACAACGACCCAGTGCCAGATGCTGAACGAACCCATCGGGGATTCTCCTTTAAATTTTTGCCACCATCGGGCCAACCGGCTCCGGCCCGCCCAAAATGTGTAAATGCAGGTGCGGCACTTCCTGCCCACCGACCCTGCCCGTGTTGATAATGCAACGAAAACCGTCCCCGCTGCCATTTTCTGCCGCAAGTTTTTGCGCGACGGACAGCATCCGCCCCAGTACCGACTCGTCCCCCGCGTCCACATGAGCCAGCGAGGCAATGTGCTTTCTGGGAATCACGAGCACATGCGTAGGCCGCAAAGGGTGGATGTCGTGGAAGGCAACGACCAGATCGTCTTCATAGCATTTTCTAGCGGGGATTTCGCCCGCCGCGATTTTGCAAAAAATACAATCACTCATATCGTTCCCCGTCAGTTCGGATACGGATGCTTTTTATCCGGGCTGCCGCGCCCGTTTTTCCTCAATGCCTGAAACACCTTCGCGGCGCGCCAGTTCGCGGCGCACATCGTCGATCGACAGGCCGTGGAAGGCGAGCAGCGCCATGATGTGAAAAAACACGTCCGCCGCTTCATGGACGATACCATCGAGACGCCCGTCCTTGCTCGCCATGATGAGTTCGGCGGACTCTTCGCCGATTTTTTTCAGAATCGCGTCCGGCCCACGGGCGTAGAGCTTTGCCGCGTAAGAGCTTTCCGGGTCGGCTTCGCGGCGCTCGGCCAGCAGAGCGGAAAGCCGAGTGAATACGTCATCGGCGAGGGAGGGGGCTTCGCTCACTTTTCAGGGCTTTCCTTGTAGATATCTTTCGGGTCTTTCAGCACCGGCTCGGCATCTTCCCATTTTCTGCCCTCACAGGCCAGCCGCTGGAAAAAACAGCTTTGCCGCCCGGTATGGCAGGCAATGCCGCCTACCTGCTCGATGGAAAGCAACAGCACGTCGCCATCGCAGTCGGTACGCAGTTCGAGCACCTTTTGCACATGGCCCGATTCCTCGCCTTTGTGCCAGAGGCGCGCGCGGGAGCGTGACCAGTACACGGCTTCCCCCGTCGCTACGGTACGCGCCAGCGCCTCGCGGCTCATCCAGGCAAACATCAGCACCTTGCCGCTTGCCGCTTCTTGCGCGATAGCCGGAATCAGGCCGTCAGCGTCCCATCGGAGGGCGTCGAGCCAGCCCGCATCCGCACCGGCACTCACAAACGTACCTCGATTCCGCGTTCGCGCATGAATTCCTTGGCCTCGCGTATCGTGTACTTGCCGAAGTGAAAAATGCCTGCCGCCAGCACCGCGTCGGCATGCCCGACGCTCACGCCGTCGGCCAGGTGTTCGAGCGTACCTGCCCCGCCGCTGGCAACGACCGGTATACGCACCGCGTCGGCTACGGCGCGGGTGAGTTCGAGGTCGAACCCGGCGTTGGTTCCGTCCCGATCCATGCTGGTGAGCAGAATTTCTCCCGCGCCCAGGCTCTCCAGTTTGCGCGCCCATTCCACCGCGTCCAGCCCCGTGCCCCTGCGCCCGCCATGCGTAAACACTTCCCACTGGCCTGGCGCTTTTTGCTTGGCGTCGATAGCCGCCACGATGCACTGGCTGCCTACCTTGCTGCTGGCTTCTTTTATGAGTTCCGGGTTGTTGACCGCCGCCGTGTTGATACTCACCTTGTCCGCCCCGGCGTTGAGGAGGCGGCGTACATCTTCGACCGTGCGTACACCGCCACCTACGGTCAGCGGGATGAAAACCTGTCCGGCCACTTGTTCGACCACATGGAGAATGATGTCGCGCTCGTCCGAACTGGCCGTGATGTCGAGAAATGTCAACTCATCCGCGCCCTGTTCGTCATAGCGGCTTGCAATTTCCACCGGGTCGCCCGCATCGCGCAGGTCGACGAAGTTCGTACCTTTAACCACTCTTCCAGCATGCACGTCCAGGCAGGGAATGATTCGTTTGGCCAGCATCAGCGTTTCTCCATGAGTTCGTCGGCACGGATTTGTGCCGCAGCAAAATCGAGTGTACCTTCGTAAATCGCACGTCCGGTAATGGCGGCCACCACGCCCTCATCCTCGATGGCACACAGGGCTTCGATGTCGGCCAGGTTCGCCACGCCACCGCTGGCAATCACCGGAATACGCAACGCTTGCGCCAAACGCACCGTCGCGTCGATGTTGACCCCGGAAAGCATGCCGTCACGCCCGATGTCGGTGTAGATCACCGCTTCGACACCGTAATCCTCAAATTTTTTCGCCAGATCAATCACGTCGTGGCCGGTGATTTTCGACCAGCCGTCGACAGCTACTTTGCCGTCGCGCGCGTCCAGCCCGACGATGATGTGCCCCGGAAAAGCGCCACAGGCATCATGCAACAGGCCGGGATGCTTGACGGCTGCCGTGCCGACGATGACGTAGCTGATACCGCTGTCGAGATACCGTTCGATGGTATCCAGGTCGCGGATGCCGCCACCGAGTTGTACCGGGATGTCGTCACCGACTTCCTCGACGATGGCGCGGATGGCCTTGCCGTTGACAGGCTTGCCAGCGAATGCGCCGTTCAGGTCGACCAGGTGCAGACGGCGTGCGCCCTTTTCGATCCAATGGCGCGCCATTTTGGCTGGCGCATCCGAAAATACCGTGGCCTCGTTCATTTCGCCTTGTTTGAGGCGAACACAATGGCCGTCCTTGAGATCAATGGCGGGAATGAGCAGCATAGTGAAACATCTTGAACAGTGGAAACAGGCAACGCCGCGATTCAGGGCGTCCAACGGATGAAATTAGACAGCAAACGCAAGCCCGCGCGCGCGCTTTTTTCGGGATGGAACTGTACCGCGAAAATGTTAGCTTGCCCTACTGCGCTGGTAAAGCGGACGCCATGGTTCGTTTCAGCGGCGGTCATGGAAGAAGTGGCGGGGCACACGCAATAGCTATGCACGAAATAAAAACGGTCTCCGTCGGGAATCCCCTCCCAGAGCGGATGTGGCTGCCGTTGCCACACTTTGTTCCAACCCATGTGCGGCACTTTCAGGCGCACATCCGCCGCGTCGAACATCTCCCCGGAGAAACGCGCCACGTTGCCCGCGAATATGCCCAAGCCCGGTACGTCGCCCTCGTCGCTATGTCTGAACAGCATTTGCTGGCCGATGCAGATTCCCAGGAAAGGTTTCGACGCCGCCGCGTCCAGCACCGCCGGGCGCAGGCCGCGTGAATCGAGTTCGCGCATGCAGTCGGGCATCGTCCCCTGGCCGGGGAACACCACCCGGTCGGCGGCGGCCACTCGCGCCGCATCGGCGGTGACTTCCACCCGGAGCGCTGGCGCGACATGCTCGATGGCCTTGGCGACCGAATGCAGATTACCCATGCCGTAGTCGATGATGGCTACCGTGCTCATCGTGTTTACTTGCTCAATACCGGATAATGGGAGAGACCGCCGCAACGGGAAAAAGTTTTGCGCCTCAGAGAGCGCCCTTGGTCGAAGGCACAACGCCCGCCGCGCGTTCATCGCGCTCGACGGCCACGCGCAACGCGCGGCCAAACGCTTTGAAGATGGTTTCGCATTGGTGATGCGCGTTGTCGCCGCGCAAATTGTCGATATGCAGCGTCACCCCGGCGTGATTGACGAAACCCTGGAAAAACTCGCGCGCGAGATCGACATCGAAACCACCGACGCGCTCGCGGGCGAAATCCACGCAAAAAAACAGCCCCGGACGCCCGGAAAGATCGAGCGCCACCCTCGAGAGCGATTCATCGAGCGGCACATAGGCGTGACCGTAACGGCACACGCCCTTTTTGTCCCCAAGCGCCTTGGCGAGCGCCTGCCCAAGCGCGATACCGATATCTTCGACCGAATGATGGTCGTCGATATGAATATCGCCTTCGCAATGCACATCGAGATCAATGAAACCATGCCGCGCGACTTGGTCGAGCATGTGATCGAGAAACGGTACGCCGGTGTCGAGCCTGGCCTGCCCTGCGCCATCCAGGTCAATACGCACCGAAATACGGGTCTCGGCAGTGTTACGGGTAAGGCTGGCCTGACGCATGTTCAACTGGTAAAGCGGATGGAAGAAATTGCAGCATGATACCATTATCAATCACTCGTTTATCCCTCATCTACGCAGTTTTCGTATGAGTCGTTATTGGAGCACCGTCACCCACGGGCTGATTCCCTACGTTCCGGGCGAACAGCCCGTGCTCGACAACCTCGTTAAGCTCAATACCAATGAAAACCCCTATGGGCCTTCCCCTAGGGCGCTCGCTGCCATTCGCGCAGCGACTGAGGACTCATTGCGGCTCTATCCCGACCCGGACGCCAAAGCCCTTAAAGCCGTGCTCGCCAACCGCTACCGGGTCAGTCCGGCGCAAGTCTTCATCGGCAACGGCTCCGACGAAGTGCTGGCTCATGCCTTCATCGGCCTGCTGAAAAACGAACGCCCGCTGTGGATGCCGGATGTCACCTACAGTTTCTACCCGGTTTACTGCGGCCTCTACGGCATCGAATATCGCCAGATACCGCTCGATGACGATTTCATCCTGCGCCCGGAAGATTACTCCCCCTGTGGAGAAGATCGCGCCGGAGCCATCATCTTCCCCAATCCGAACGCCCCCACGGGTCGCCTGCTGCCGCTTGCCGACATCGAGCGCATCGTCGCCGCCAATCCGGAAGCCGTCGTGCTGGTCGACGAGGCTTACATCGACTTCGCCGACCCGTCGGACAACGCCAGCGCCATTGCCCTCGTTGGCTGCTATCCCAACCTGCTGGTCGTTCACACTTTCTCGAAAAGCCGGGCGCTCGCCGGACTGCGGATCGGCTTTGCCATCGGCCAGCACGAACTGATTACCGGACTGGAGCGCGTCAAAAACAGCTTCAACTCCTACCCGCTCGACCGTCTGGCGCTCGCGGGCGCGCTGGCCTCGGTGGAAGATGAACCCTGGTTTCAGACGAGTTGCCGCAAAGTCATCGCTACCCGCGCCACACTCATCGCGCAATGTCAGGCACTCGGTTTTGAAGTCATCCCTTCGGCGGCCAATTTCGTTTTTGCCCGCCATCCCGGTTTCGACGCGGCTCGCCTTGCCGCCATGCTCCGCCAGCGCGCCATCATCGTGCGCCACTTCAATACACCAAGAATCGCGCAATATCTCCGCATCACCATTGGCGACGACAACCAGTGCGCGGCACTGATCGACGCTTTTCGGGACATCCTGCATGCGGCTCAATGAATGAAGAAACAAGACATTTTCGTCGCCGCACTCCTTATCCTTTGTGTAGTCGCCAGCCTCTATTTCCGTCCCCGTGACAAGGAGCCCGTCACGCCAGAAGAAATCCTCCTGGCCGTGCTCGCCAGGGTAGATGGCTCGATAGAACTCAGCGGGCTTCCTCTGGAAGATGCCCTCAAACAGGTTCACGGCAATGGCGAACTAATCCTGGTGAGCTTTGAAGACCCGAACTGCCCGTACTGCATCGAACTGGACAAAAAGCTGAACCGCCTGGACAACGTCACCCTCTACACCTTCCTGATACCCCTGTTGTCGGACGATTCCATCACCAAATCCCGCCGCATATGGTGCGACCCCAACCCCGCAGCAGCTTGGAACGACTGGATGCTGAAACGCCGGCTGCCATCTGGCGCGGGCGATTGCGACACCTCGGCGCTCGACAGAAATCTTGAACTTGGGGAAACATTGGGCATCCAGGGCTTACCGCGTCTGTTTCAGGTAAAACAAAAAGTAGGCAAATTCGACTCGCTAGAGAAGGAACACCGCCAAATCCGGATAGCCGATTTTTAATGAAGGGCAATATTCATAAAGCTCGATTTCTAGGTCCACCAATACCGGACGATATGAAAAAAGATCGGCGCGGAGAAACTCACCGAGTCGACGCGATCGAGCATTCCGCCGTGGCCTTCGATCATCTGACCCCAGTCCTTGATGCCGCGATCGCGTTTGATGGCCGAGAGCACAAAACCGCCGAAGAATCCGAGGACGTTGATCGTTAGCGCAATCAGCGCAGCTTGCCACCATGTAAATGGCGTAATCCACCAGAGCGCCGCCCCTACGGCAGTCGAGGTCAGTACGCCACCGATGAGCCCTTCCAGTGTTTTTGAGGGAGAAATTTCCGGGGCAAGTTTGCGGCTTCCCAGAAGTTTGCCCCACACATACTGGAACACGTCGCTCGACTGAACAGTCAGTAGCAGAAAGACGATCAACTGCAAATTGCGTCCGGTGAAACCGGCAATATCGAGCACCAGCAGCGCGGGTACATGCGAGAGGCAATACACGCAGATCATCAGCCCCCATTGCACCTTGGCGGCGCGCTCCAGGAAGCGCGTCGTGTCTGCGCCGAGCGTCGATGAAATGGGAAGCAGCAGAAAGGCATAGACAGGGATCAAGATTGAGAACAAGCCATACCAGCCAATGCCGATCAGCCAGTATTGCAGGGGCAGAAAAAAGAAAAAACACCAGAGAAGCGCCCGGTAGTCGCCTCGCCGGGTGTATGTCACCGAAATGTATTCCCGTAGCGCCTGGAGAGAAATGAAAGCGAAGAGCACGATGACGGCCGTGTTCCCTGCCCAGAACGCCAATGCCAGGATGAGCACCATGACCCACCATGCGTTGATGCGCGCGTTCAGGTTGATGATGACGGAGTTCGTCCGTCCTCCGGTCAAGCACATTCGCAAAATGAGCCCGACGAGGCTGGCAACAAACAGGCATCCGGTGATACCTGCGAAGACGAGCAACAGGGTATGCGATGAAGAATATTCCAGGGTACTCATGCTTGATTTACTCGGAAGGTTCCAGGACAAGTAGTGCATCCTGGCAACGGGAAAGGAAATCGGCGCGGCGTTCGCCTGGTTCAAGTGTAACCGGCGTACCGATTGTCACCGTGCACAAGAGAGGTACGACCAGTATTCCTCCCTTTGGCATGGCACGCCCGAGGTTCTCGATCCAGACCGGAATGAATTCGGTATCGGGTCGTTTTTCGGCCAGGTGATGAATCCCTGGCTTGAAGGGCAGGATGCCATCGCCTTGGTTGCGTGTACCTTCGGGAAACACGATCAGCGATTCGCCTGCTTCAAGTGGTCCAAGCATGGCTCCGATGGGGTCGTCGCCACGTTTTACGTGCCTATCAATGAGCACACCGCGAAACACGCGCTCGATCAGGTAACGCCGCAGCCAGCCAGCGAGCCAGTAGTCGGCTCCCGCAACCGGACGGGTGACAGCCCTGAGCGCCGGGGGCAATATCGCCCAAATGAGGATAAAGTCACCGTGGCTGCGATGGTTGGCGTAATAGATCTGCGCCCGCGTTTCGGGTTGTGTGCCGCGCCAGACTGCCCGCGCGCCGGTCAATATCCTGATAATGGCGCAAAAGATGGATGCCAGGGTCTTTTCAAACATGATTGAAACCCCACAGCAAATAAATCATCAATACAAAAAAACTATTCTGCAATCTGGCGTTCATTTCGATAGAACCCTTCACGAAATTCTTCGAGGCACGCAATGCTATTCTGGCCGATCACGGCATGCGGACGCGCGAGCCGTACCTGTTTTACGGCATCTTCGATGCAGGCGGCGCTCTCTGGCGTGGAACACAGCCAGGCGGCGACGACACTGGCGCTACGCGACACGCCCAAGGCGCAGGCGACCCATATCTCGCAACCTGGATGGGCGCGTTTCAGGATGAGCAACTGCTGCATGGCTTCCAGTAGATTGCCGTCCGGTCGGGACGACACCGGGACGGGTACGAGGTCGAGGCAAGGCATGCCGGTGTAGGCTGCCCCAGCGGGTAACCTGGGAGCAGGCAGTTCGGCGGTTAGATCGAAAAGTGCAGCCTTGCCGCCGCGTTGTTTTGCCCAAGCGGCGAATTCGCGCGCCGTGGGAAGTCTTCCAAGCCAGAGGCCGTCGCCTACCAGGCTGGGGTCGGGATAGCTCCGCGTCCAAAGCCGCGAATTGATCCAGGCTCCCAATGTGTAAGGCGCAAAAAGCCATTTTGCGGCGAGCGAGCATCGCCCGTTCTGTTTCTGGAACCCCGCCGCGCCAGCCCACGCGTAGTTGAACGCGACAAGCGCCAGGGAGAGCGCGGGCCAACAGAGAAAGAGGCCGAGGCCGCCCAGCCCGATTGCACCGGCAAAAAACAGCGCTGCCCCGATAAAATAGCGTAAGGCGAGCGCCGGACGGCGCACTGCGGCTTTCTTCAAGGGGGTCTTGCCTTCCTCCGGCCAAAGCCAGAGGCAAAGAAGACCCACGGCAAATCCCGTCGGTATGTCTATGAAATGGTGTTGCCATGTGGTAAGCACCGAGAGGCCAATCAGCAGTGCCCAGGCGTGAATCAGCCCCCGCACGGTACGCGTAGCCGCAAATGCGGCGAATTGCCGCCAGATGATGACGAGCAGAACAATGTGTAGCGAGGGAGCTTGGTTATAGGGCAAATCGAAACTCGTCAACGCATTGAAAAGCGCGCCGAATATCCCTTCGACAGCCGGACGGTCGAACGTAAACCGTAACGGCCACAGGAAAAAACAGGCCACGCAGATCAACTGCGCGCTCAGTAGCCGCAAGGCGAGGCGGTTCGTTGCCGCCTTGTTGCGGCAGCAGAGAAACGCGAAACCGTAGAGCAGGTCGATCGACCAATACGGAATGATCGTCCAGGGCCACAAGGGAACATGGCGCTCCCAGCCGAAAACGAGGCTCCCCACCCCGGAGGCAGTATCTATCTGGGCAGCATGCTGGTTGGCGAAGCCGTAGGTAAGAAAGAAAAACGGCCCAAGGAAGAGGAGCCAGAGCACACCCCGCCCAAAGGCTTTACGCAGCCAGTGAGCGTCTTCGTCTGCAACTCCGAGGATGTTCATTTACCTGTTCGTCGCGCAAGCGATACGCTGAAAATCCCCCACTCGTCGATTCTCTGCGTGATCTTCTCGAACCCGGCTTCCCGGACAAGTTGATCCATCTCGGCCTGAGTCCTGCGCCGCATCACCCAGGCCACGCCGTCCCGATGGCTCGTGAGGGCGCGGGCGATCATTTCAAGCTGAGGATGCCAAGGCTGGCCGGTATAGATCAGGTAGCCGTCTTTTTCGATAGCGCTGTGCAAACCGGCCAGAGAAGCGGCAAGCATGTCGTTATCGGTAAAGAGTTCATACAGGCCGGAGACGATGCCTACCGTGGCCTTCGGGGTGAGCGCCTCAAGGTTTTTACGGTCGAATGCGTCCCCTTTCTCGAAACGGGCGATGTTTTGTAGGCCGCGCTCCGTAATCATGGCGCGGCCTTTTTCGATGTTCAGTTCGTTGAAATCACGCAACAGGATGGCTTCAGGGCGCATGCCGTATTGCAGCGCATCAAGCACATAACGCCCGTGCCCAGCAGCAATGTCCAGGATGCGCGCGGGGCGTTTTTCCTGCTCCAGATCGTTCATTACCTTTTTCAGTATTTCTTCGAGATGGAGCTTGCGCTGGCGAATGCCGCGCCAACCGATTGCGTTGAGATAAATACGGTCGATAGACCGTCCGAAAAACCCCTTCCCGGAAGGCGTGTTGCGATAGATGTAGTCGAGCGAACTGCCGGAGTCAAACCCGGTGGCATGGCCGAGCTTGACGCCATCGGACAAACGCCCTGCAAGTTTCAGCAAAAACCTGTAAGTGCTCCAGTAAATGCCTTTGGGCGAGAGGGGCGGAAATGGCACGGACAGGTTCTTGGCCTCCTCGAACGTATGGCCGTGTTTGTGCTCGTCGCGCAGGCTGGGCCGGTTGAATGGGGCGTCGAACTTCCGCAGGATGAAATCACGCACCTTGGCAACCGCGTCGGCTCGGTATAGCTCGCCGAGGGTGTCGTGGTAAAAACCTGGCAGCACATGTTTCTCCTTTTCCGTCGTGCCCAGGCGCGCGAAAAAAGCGTGTTGCGGCCAGTGGTGTACCACCCAGTCGTCGCTGGAAATCAGTAATTGGGTCGGGATAGTGATCGCCTCGGCGTCCGAAACCACCCGTTCGGCGGCTTCATAGAGGCCGAGCAGAATGTTGACCGAAATCGCGCGGCTGATGAGCGGGTCGGAATCGAAGGATTTCTGACGTTCTGGGTCGTGCGTCAGGAATTTCGATTTGACGTAGCTGTTGACGAAGAAATTACCGCGCAAGGAGCGCAACAGCTGCAGGCCCGGGCGCGCGAAAGGCACGTAGAGTTTCACCTTGAAGGCAGGTGAAGCGAGTACCTGGCAGCGGATGCGTGGCGCGTAATCGTGCGCCCAAGTGCTCACCAGCACCGCCCCGACGCTTTGCGCGACCACCGCAATGTCGGATTCCTGAAAGTCAAAAGTGTTGCAGAGATGATCGACGAAAGCCTGGATGTCGCGCACCGAATGCCCGAGGCTGGGCGAGTCGCCCCGCACACCGGGCGACAGGCCATGACCGCGCGCGTCCCAAGCGTAAAAATCGAAATCGGGCAAGTTCAGTTCATCGACCAGATGCGCCATACGCCCGCCGTGTTCGTGACCACGATGAAAAAGCACGACCGCACCGCGTCGGGCAGCCGTCGTGGCAGGCCAGCGGCGGTAAAAGAGGGCAACCCCGTCATGCGTGGTGAAATTGAGTTTTTCTTCAACGCGTGTCATGAACCTTTCCCTGATGAAATAGCCGCTAAACCGCTACAGATACGATTGAATATGTTGAGAACAATGCAGAGCGGTACAACGACGGCCATAACCCAGAAAACCCAGTCCGGCAATTTGCCGTCGGCCAGTCCTGCCCAGAGTCCCAGAGCACCGAACAGGAAAGCCCGGTCGCTTTTGCCCATCGGTCCATCATATTGGCGCGGCGCGCCGACCATCGGTCCGAGCGCACCCGCCATTTCCGAGACCACAGACAACCCAATGATGAGACAAACGGTTTGCCAACTAAAAGGGGCGATCCACGCGAAAGGCAGATAGAGCGCGGCATCCGAGATGACATCCGATAGCTCGTTGAGATAGGCTCCGAGCGGCGTTTTTTGCCCAAATTCGCGCGCAAGCATCCCATCAACAGCGTTCAGCACCATGCGAAGAAACATCCAGATCGGCACAAGCAGATACCAGAGGGGGGCATCGCATCTGACGATGTAGAGCCATCCCCCGATGAGTATCGAAACGATCATCGCCAGGATCGTGACTGCGTTGGCAGTTACGCCCGCCACTGCAAGGCGGCGCACCAGCGGGCGCAATAGCCCTTGAAAAGCGGGCTTTAATTGGTAGATGGAAATCATGCCATATCAAAAAATTTTCCCAGGATGCCTCCTGATATCAGTCGGCTGAAGCAGATGACGACGACACGCCAATTTTCTATTATAATATTAAGCTAACATGAAACGCAAACTTTTGCTCATTTTGGGTGTGCTGATTCTAGCTGCAATCGTTTTTATTATGATTGAGAACACTCAGGTATTCAGTGATCACATGATTGGTGACGTTATTGATAATTTCAATGGCGTGAATGTTTATTACAATGGTTCGGTCAGTAATGTTTCAGGGCGCAATGTGACTGCCGATAATTATAATTTAGGTCAAAAATACCAGTGTGTCGAATTCGTGAAGCGTTATTACTATGAATATTACCATCACAAAATGCCGGATTCGTATGGTCACGCGAAAGATTTTTTTAACAGCAATCTCAAGGACGGGGATTTTAATGAAAAACGTGCATTAACTCAGTACAGGAATCCTAGCCAATCTCAGCCAAAGGTTGGTGATTTGCTGATTTTTGGAGGGAATCGCTACGGTCATGTGGCGATTATCTCAGAAGTCAAGGATGATGAAATTGAAATCATCCAACAAAATCCAGGTTTATTTGAGAAGTCGAGAATCAATATCCCGGTGAATTTTCAGAATGGATTATGGAGCATTGAAAAAAGTCGAATTTTGGGTTGGCTGCGAAAAAATGATGAAATAACAACCCACGCAAGATGACAGCCTATAATGACCCTCATGCTGCCTGATCGCCGATCCCTCTCCCGCCCCTTTTGGGCGCCCTCTCCACAAGCGGGAGAGGGGATGCAACAACAGGAAACGTCATGGAACACTTCGGCTTCCCGCTGGAAGCAATACTGATCTTTGTCGGCATCGTCGCCCTCTCCGTCTATCTCGACCTCTTTGCCCATAAGAAAAGCACTGAAATTT
This sequence comes from Betaproteobacteria bacterium, assembly GCA_009782565.1. Taxonomy (GTDB): domain Bacteria; phylum Pseudomonadota; class Gammaproteobacteria; order Burkholderiales; family Rhodocyclaceae; genus WRNU01. The sequence continues at coordinate 3,919 of WRIU01000014.1, read as the reverse complement.
CGCTGAAAGACGCCGCTTACTGGACGCTGTTCTGGGTTGCCCTTGCGCTCGTGTTCTATGGTTATCTGTGGGTTCGTTTCAGCAAAACATGGGCCGATCTCTACCTCGCGGGTTACGCGCTCGAAAAATCTCTCTCGGTCGACAACCTGATGGTTTTCATGGCTATTTTCGCCTCATTCAGCATCAAGGGCGTCCTGCAACACCGCATTCTTTACTACGGTATCATTGGCGCGTTGGTCTTTCGCGCCATTTTCGTCGTCATCGGGACAGGGCTCTTCCACGCAAGCCCCTGGGTAGGATTCATGTTCGCCGCTTTCGTGATCTGGAGCGCGTTCAAAATGCTGCAACAGCCCGATCACGAGGAAGAGATCGAAGACTACTCTAACCACTGGTCTGTCCGGCTTACCGGCAGACTGCTCCCCATCTACACCAAACTGCACCTGAATCGCTTCTTCATCCGCCACTCACAGATTCCCGGCAACGATACCGTCCCGGCGCTCCAGGCCACTTCTACCACCCCTCCAGGGAGGGGAATGACCACCCCGTCGCTTCGCGCCACCCCTCCAGGGAGGGGAATAGGTAAAGATGCTCTGTATGCTACCCCGGCTTTCTTGTGCCTGATGGCTATCGAGACCTCCGACATCGCTTTCGCCTTCGATTCCGTTCCCGCCGTCATTGCCATCACACAGGAGCCATTGCTCGTTTATGCCGCGATGATTTTTGCCATTCTCGGCCTACGCAGCCTCTATTTCGTGCTGGCCGCGCTCACCAAGTATCTTGTGCACCTCGAAAAGGCCGTCATTGGGCTGCTCTTCTTCATCGGCGCGAAAATGGCACTTCAATCCTGGAACCACGCCGTTTCCGACACCGGCCTCCATCTCTCGCCGGGATGGAGCCTTGTCATTGTTCTTGGTATGCTGTCTGCCGGTGTCATTGCTTCCTTTCTTTTTCCTGAAAAAGAATAAATTCGGAGGAACCTGCATATGTTTTCTCTTCACACATCGCGCAGTGTCATCGCGTTCCTGGCTTGCACGCTCATCCCGTCCTTTGTCTGTGCCCAAGAGGCCTTGAGCCGCGAAATCTGGAAGGCGGGCAACATGGCCGTCACGGTCATCCAAGATTTGCCGGGTGAAATGTCGGCTTCCATTTTCAGCGGCCCCGCTTCCGAAGAGGAAAAATCAAAGTACTTCACCAACGGCAAGGCCGAAGCGGGTATCAACGTTTTCCTGCTGCGGTCGGGAGATAAGATCGCGTTGTTCGATTCGGGTACAGGGACATTGTTCCAATCACCGGGAAAGCTGCTGGAGGGACTCGCCAGCCTGAACGTCAAGCCGGAAGACGTTGACTTCGTCCTGCTCACCCATATGCACATGGATCACATCGGTGGGCTGCTGCAAGGAGAAAAACGCGCTTTCCCCAAGGCAAAAGTGCTGGTCTCGAAACCCGAACTGGAATCGTGGAGCGCCCTTGCGGAAAAAGACCCTTCCAACGCCAACGCGGCCAAGGTCAAGGCCATGCTTGCTGCCTATGGGGCTGACGTACAGCCCATCGCCTTTGGAGACGTCCCACTACCGGGTGTTACGGCGCTGGACGCCTCCGGCCACACACCGGGTCACACGGTGTACCAACTCACGGCTGACGGAAAAAGCCTGTTTATCGTCGGCGACCTGATTCACAGCATGCCCCTGCAATTTGCCCTGCCCGATGAGTGCGCGTCATACGATATGAACTCGCCACAGGCCATTTCTGCCCGCAAGCGCGTCTTTGCTCTCGCCGAGCAGAACGCAACGCCGATCGCTGGGATACATTTCCCCTTTGCGAGTGCTGTGGGGGCGGTCGAAAAAGACGGAAAGGGGTGGAAATTCAAGTAGCTTCAGTGAGTGCTCGAAGGATGCTCCAATCAGAGCAGAGGAGGGGATGGGTTGCGCGAAGCGCCTGATAATTCCCCTCCTCTTTTCATAGCCAGGAAGCCCGGAGTTTATTGTCAGTTTTTTTTACACACCCAATATTATTAATAAAATCTATTCTATAAAGAAACTCTATTATAAAAATAATAACATATTAAAAATCAACATATTATGATCACGCTCAAGTCTCGTCTCAACTGCAATCTCCAGTCTGAATGCCCGGGTAGTTTGACGTTGTTGTCGATACTTTTTACATTTTTTTATCATGAGATGTTTACTCTTGAAAAATCAAATAGATAGAAAATGGTTCGGTTTTTGCTTAAGGGATATTGCTTAGGAAGTGTTACGTAAGTAGTTTCTCTCTCATTCGAAGGAAGTTTTACCATGAAAACAAGAGCCATCACAAAACTACTGGCCGTCAGCGTTTTTGCATTCTCGGCCTCGGCTTCACAGGCGGCGGACTGGACGATTGACGATGTCATTCTTAGCTGGGATGTCGACAGTATCAACTACCTGCCTGGAGACGCAAAGGAGAAACCAAAATATACGGAATATTTTGCTGACTCAACAACGATCGTATGGGGCTATGGGGTTCAGAGGGTTAAAAGCAAAGTGCCCGACTATACGATATTCAACAGATCCAGCACCTATTCGCAAAGTGCGCTCGAGATTACAAACGGGAAGGTGAAAACTGACCCCGTCACTGGAAACGTAAAGACGAGTACGCTCACGTTCTATAACAATTACTTGAATGATGACTTTTATTACCCAGAAAACATGACGATGGATGCGCTGTTTTCTGTGGTGTCCTCCGACGGAGTGATCGCGTCAATATCCGACTCGTTCGATCTATATCACCAGAAGGCAAAGGCTACGAAGGAATGGAGAAAAAGTGCCAATGACTTTCTCTGGGACATAGAACCTGGTGGTGGGTTTGTGTATATCGATGCCCTAAAGTTCGACGCTGATGGCCTCGGCGTATCCTTTCAAGACGGCCTCGAAGTCTACTACTACCTGACAGACAAGAACGGCAATAAGCTTACGCCTGTCGTTGCCGGTGACGACATCTATAATAAAAAAGGCGATACAAACTATGGCAACGCATGCGGGTTCTCTGGTTTCGAAACGTGTTTCGTACTGGGGGGGAGAGAGAAGTTGCATAAGGGCCAAGCCTACGAGGTGAATTTCGTAATCACCTCTGTCTCCCAAGTTCCGGAGCCTGAAACCTACATGATGATGCTGATAGGCTTGGGCATGATCGGTATGGTGGCTCGCCGTCGGCGCATCTGAACGGCAGCGGCACACCGCGCTACAACAAGCGCGGTCGATCCAAAAGCCTGGGGTCTGGATGTTTCCATCCAGACCCCAGGCTTTTTTGGCTATTCAAACTTCTGTGAGAAACAGTGTCCGCATATTGAGGAATTCTGGGCTTTCAGGCCGAGATAACTCAATTCAAATATGGCGCTTCCGTTTGGAAAAAGTCATTTTACGGCCACATTGTCCGGAACGAAAAAGCTGCATTATTGCAGCTTGATCTCCACATCCACGCCTGCCGGAAGGTCCAGCTTCATCAGGGCGTCGACGGTCTTGTCGGTCGGGTCGACGATGTCCATCAAGCGCAGGTGAGTGCGGATTTCCATCTGGTCGCGTGAGGTTTTGTTGACGTGCGGCGAACGCAGCAGGTTGAAACGCTCAATGCGGGTGGGCAGGGGGACGGGACCGCGCACGACTGCGCCGGTGCGCTTGGCAGTGTCGACGATTTCAAGCGCGGACTGGTCGATCAGCCTGTAGTCGAAGGCTTTGAGACGGATGCGGATTTTCTGGCTTTGCATGATTTTTCCAAAAGAGCAGGGCGCGCAAGGCTACTCGCCCCGCGCGCCGATGTAAATGTTACTCGATAACCTTAGCGACGACCCCGGCGCCGACCGTTCGGCCCCCCTCGCGGATGGCGAAGCGCAAGCCCTCCTCCATCGCGATCGGGCAGATCAGCTTCACCGTGATCGACACATTGT
>WRIU01000013.1 GCA_009782565.1 Betaproteobacteria bacterium | reverse complement strand
AACTCCATGGTGATCACCTCGTTTCCCCTGCCTAAAAATTAGGCAGAACAGGTTAAACACCCTGGTCAATTTTGGGCCGGTATACCCCTCGCTACATGCTCAGTTTTCGGTCGGCGTGAACAGGGGAGGCACCCGATTTGTTACAGCACCTGGGGGGCGTATATCAACTTCTGCGGTGAGATTTTCGCGTGCGCGAAAAATTTTCTGCTCTGTGCGGAGACACCAACGATGGCGCCCTGTGAGACAGGTTTTGGCAGGAAAACAACTAAAAATTTATGATGGGTTTTATGATGGGTAAGGAGAAAAACGCGATGCAACTTATTGATTTTATTGTGTATTTGGCGGAGAGGGCGGGATTCGAACCCGCGTTAGGGTATCACCCTAAACACGCTTTCCAGGCGTGCGACTTAAACCACTCATCCACCTCTCCGTGGAAGGGGAGGAATTCTAACGGCTTCGGGCGCGGAGGGGAAGCGCCGTGCGTATGGGCGGGGACGCGCGGGCGGTGACGATGAGGTGAACGCGGAGAGCGGGTATCGGTTATCATCATGCTTTCCAGCAGCACAGTTCCTATGACAAAGTACGTCTTCGTTACTGGCGGTGTCGTTTCCTCATTGGGCAAGGGCATTGCGGCGGCTTCGCTTGGAGCCATTCTGGAGTCGCGCGGCATCCGCGTGACTCATCTCAAACTCGACCCGTACATCAACGTCGATCCGGGCACGATGTCCCCGTTCCAGCACGGGGAGGTGTTCGTGACCGAGGACGGGGCGGAAACCGACCTCGATCTTGGGCACTACGAGCGTTTTTCAAGTGCCAGGATGTCCCGGCGCAATAATTTCACCACCGGGCAAGTGTACGACGCGGTGCTCAGAAAGGAGCGCCGAGGCGAGTATCTGGGCAGAACCGTGCAGGTGATCCCGCATATCACCGATGAGATCAAGACGAAGATCAAGGCCGGGGCCGATGGGGCCGAGGTGGCCATCGTCGAAGTCGGCGGAACGGTGGGTGATATTGAATCCCTGCCTTTCCTGGAAGCCATCCGTCAGATGGGCATCGAGGAAGGGCGCAGCAACACTTGTTATATCCATCTCACGCTGCTGCCGTACATTCCGACGGCAGGGGAGTTGAAGACCAAGCCGACACAGCATTCGGTGAAGGAACTGCGCGAGATCGGCATCCAGCCTGACATCCTGCTGTGCCGCGCCGACCGCGCCATGCCTGCCGAGGAACGGCGCAAGATCGCGCTGTTCTGCAACGTGATGCCGGAGGCGGTAATCGAGTGCCTGGATTCGGACTCGATCTACAAGATTCCCGGCATGCTGCATGGGCAGATGATTGATGAAATCGTCTGTCACAAGCTCGGTATTCTGGCTCGCGCGGCGGACCTGTCGATCTGGAACAGGTTGACCGATACGCTGGAACATCCGAAAGCGATGGTGGATATTGGATTCGTGGGCAAGTATATCGACCTCATCGAGTCCTACAAATCGCTGGTCGAGGCGCTCATTCACGCGGGGATGCACACCGGCTCGAAGGTCAATATCCACTACATCGACGCAGAGGAGATCGAGCGGGACGGTTGCGGAGTGCTCGAAAAAATGGACGCCCTCCTGGTTCCGGGCGGTTTCGGCAAGCGCGGCACGGAGGGGATGATTGCCGCGATTCGCCATGCGCGCGAGAGCGGGCTGCCGTATCTCGGCATCTGCCTGGGGATGCAGCTTGCGGTCGTCGAGTTTGCGCGTAATGTTGCAGGAATGGCCGACGCGCATAGCACGGAACTCGATTCCACGACCTCTCACCCGGTGGTGGCGCTGATTACCGAATGGCTCGACCGCGAGGGCAGGGTGGAACGCCGCGATGAACAATCCGGGCTCGGCGGAACGATGCGCCTGGGCGCGCAGCGTTGCCCGATCCTGCCGAACTCTCTGGCGGCGAGCATTTATGGTGTTGAGGCCAATGAGCGGCATCGCCACCGTTATGAGGTCAATAATTTCTACGTGCCGAAGCTGGAGGCTGCCGGTCTGGTGATTTCGGCGCGCACGCCCAACGAGAACCTGCCAGAGATCATGGAGTTGCCGCGAGATCGGCATCCGTGGTTCCTTGCGGTGCAGTTCCATCCCGAATTCACGTCCAACCCGCGTACCGGGCATCCGTTGTTCATCGCTTACGTACAGGCCGCGCTCGCGCGCCGGGCGGCAAAGGGAGCGTGATGGCGATGAATCTTTGTGGCTTTGAAGTGGGGTTCGACCGCCCGCTGTTCGTGATTGCGGGGCCGTGCGTGGCCGAGTCCGGCCAGTTATGCCTGGATGTGGCCGGGCGGATGAAGGAAACCTGCGGCTCGCTTGGCATTCCGTACATCTTCAAGGCGTCTTACGACAAGGCCAACCGCAGTTCGGGCAAGAGTTTTCGCGGCCACGGCATCGAAACCGGGTTGAAAATCCTGGCCGAAGTGCGCGCGCAGATTGGTGTGCCAGTGCTCACGGACGTGCATGCCGAGGACGAAATACCCGAAGCGGCGGCGGCGGTCGATGTGCTGCAAACTCCGGCGTTTCTTTGCAGGCAGACGGATTTCATCCACGCAGTGGCCGCTTGCGGCAAGCCGGTCAATATCAAGAAAGGGCAGTTTCTCGCGCCCGGCGACATGAGAAACGTTGTTGCCAAGGCGCGCGAAGCCAACGGCGGTGCGGACAACATCATGGTGTGCGAACGTGGCGCGTCATTCGGTTATAACAACCTCGTCTCCGACATGCGTTCGCTGGCGATTTTGCGCGAGACCGGCTGCCCGGTGGTGTTCGACGCCACGCATTCGGTGCAGTTGCCCGGCGGCCAGGGGACGGCTTCCGGCGGGCAGCGCGAATTTGTGCCGGTGCTCGCGCGCGCGGCAGTGGCGGTGGGCATCGCGGGCGTTTTCCTGGAGACGCACCCAAACCCCGAAAAGGCGCTCTCCGACGGGCCGAACAGTTGGCCGCTCGGCCAGATGGAAGCATTGCTGGCAACATTAAAGGAATTCGACCAGCTGGCAAAGTCCGCCGCGCTCCGGGAGCGGGCAGCATCCGGCATCACATCCCATCCATGAACCCAAAACCAAAAACCCGACAGGAAATGAAATGAGTGCAATCGTTGACGTCATCGCGCGTGAAATTCTCGACTCACGCGGCAACCCCACCGTTGAAGCCGATGTGCTGCTTGAATCCGGCGTCATGGGGCGTGCCGCCGTGCCATCGGGAGCATCGACCGGATCGCGTGAAGCCATTGAATTGCGGGACGGGGATGTCGGGCGCTTTCTCGGCAAAGGTGTTTTGCAGGCGATTGAGAATGTGAACACCGAAATTTCGGAAGCGATTATCGGGCTGGATGCCGAGGAGCAGACGTTCATCGACCGCACGATGATCGAACTCGATGGTACGGAAAACAAATCGCGCATCGGCGCGAACGCCATCCTCGCGGTGTCGATGGCCGTGGCGAGGGCTGCCGCCGAGGAAGCTGGATTGCCGCTTTACCGCTATTTCGGCGGCTCCAGCCCGATGGTCATGCCGGTTCCGATGATGAACGTCATCAATGGCGGCGAACATGCCAACAACAGCCTCGACATCCAGGAATGCATGATTATGCCGGTGGGGGCGAAGAGCTTCCGCGAGGCGTTGCGCTGCGGGGCGGAGATTTTCCAGCACCTCAAAAAAATTACGGACAAGAAAGGTTTTCCGACCACCGTCGGGGACGAAGGCGGTTTCGCCCCGAATGTTTCCGGCACGGAAGAGGCACTGAAGCTGATTCTCGAAGCAGTGGCGACGGCTGGATATGAGCCGGGCAGGGACGTGCTGCTGGCGCTCGATTGCGCCGCCTCCGAGTTCTACAGGGATGGCAAGTACGAACTGAAGGGCGAAAGACTCAGTCTCGATGCGAGGGGATTTATTGATTATCTTGCCGACCTGGTCGAAAGGTTTCCCATCGTTTCGATTGAAGACGGTATGGCCGAGAGCGACTGGGAAGGTTGGAAACTGCTCACCAAGCGCCTGGGCGGAAAAGTCCAGCTTGTCGGCGACGACCTGTTTGTGACCAACACCCGGATTCTCGAACAGGGCATCGCCAGGGGGGTTGCCAACTCGATTTTGGTCAAGATCAATCAGATCGGCACTCTGACTGAAACCTTCGCGGCGGTGGAAATGGCCAAGCTCGCCGGTTACACGGCGGTGATTTCGCACCGCTCCGGCGAGACGGAAGACAGCACCATCGCCGACATCGCCGTGGGCTTGCGTGCTATGCAGATCAAGACCGGTTCGCTGTCGCGTTCCGACCGCATCGCCAAGTACAACCAGTTGTTGCGTATTGAAGAGGAACTCGGCGATTCGACGAATTATCCTGGGCGGCGCGCGTTCTACAACCTGCGCTGAAAGCGGGCGGCGCTGTTTACGCTGGCATTGTTTTGACCTGTCGCCCGGATATTTTCAGGATGCGTTGGCCTGTTTTTCTTCTCTTTGTATTAGTGGTGGCGCTGCAATACCCTCTATGGCTGGGGCGCGGCGGCTGGCTGCGCGTATGGGAATTGGACAAGAACCTGCAAGAGCAGCGCGCGAGCAACCAGCGCCTTGAGCAGCGCAACGCCCGGCTCGACGCTGAAGTGAACGACCTCAAACCCGAATCCGGCACTGACGCAATCGAAGAGCGGGCGCGCTACGACCTGGGGCTGGTGCGCCCCGGAGAGATTTTCGTGCAGGTTCCGCAGAGACCGGAGGCGCTGAAAGAACCTGGGAAACCCGCTCCAGTTCAGAGCGGGCGGGGTGGGGCGGAGTGAGGGTTTACTCTCCTCCTTCGGGAGAGAGGGGAGTTGTACACGCTTGAATGAAAAACGCTTTAGGCCGGGGCGACTCAACAACTCGGAGACGGATACGTCCATCCGTTTGCGGTACTTAGCCTCATCCATTTCAATATGTTGGCGGTTTTGGAGTTGAGATATTGTCTTTTATAGAACGTATCGAAAATCATTTTTCAACCTCCTAAAAGAGACCCTCAGTATACTCCGCGCGCTTGTTCATCTTGGAATGGCATGCTGCTTGCCGCTAAAAGCAGTACACCTTCCCACGCAGGTTACAATACCGCCCCGCTTCCATAAGGTTCGCGCCGTGACCAGCATGACCCTGGCCCTTTCCAAAGGGCGTATTTTCGAGGAAACCCTGCCGCTTCTTGCTGCGGCGGGCATCGTTCCCGCCGATGACCCAGAGCGTTCGCGCAAGCTCATCATCGACACCAACCGGCCCGATGTGCGGCTGGTGATCGTGCGCGCGACCGATACGCCCACTTATGTGCAGTACGGCGCTGCCGACCTCGGCATCGCTGGCAAGGATGTTTTGCTGGAGCACGGCGGCGCGGGGCTGTATCAGCCGCTCGACCTCAATATCGCGCGTTGCCGTTTGTGCGTGGCGACCTGTAAGGGGTTTGACTACGCGGCGGCGGTGCGGCCCGGCGGGCGTATCCGCGTGGCGACCAAGTACATCAACGCGGCCAAGGCGCATTTCGCCGACAAGGGCATGCACGTCGACCTCATCAAGCTCTACGGCTCGATGGAACTTGCGCCGCTCGTGGGATTGGCCGACGCCATCGTCGACCTGGTGTCCTCGGGCGGCACCTTGCGTGCCAACAATCTCGAAGAAGTCGAAGAAATCATGCCGATCAGCTCGAGGCTGATCGTCAACCAGGCCGCGCTCAAACTCAAGCGCGACCTCATCCAGCCCTTGCTCGATGCTTTTCAGGGCGCAGTGACCGGAGACAGGACATGAGCCAGACCGCTATCCGCAGGCTCGATGCCCGCGCCCCCGATTTTTCCGCCACGCTCGACGCGCTGCTCGCTTTCGAGTCCTCCGCCGATGAGCGCATCAATCAGGCCGTGACCGAAATTCTGTGCGCGGTGCGTGAAAGGGGAGACGCGGCGGTGCTCGAATACACGCGCCGCTTCGACGGGCTGGATGTGCATTCGGCGGCGGGGCTGGAAGTTCCCCGAAGCGAACTGAGGGCGGCGCTCGATGGGTTGGGCAAGCCACAGCGCGAGGCGCTGGAATTGGCCTCTGAGCGGGTGCGTCTCTACCACGAGCGCCAAAAAGGTGAATCCTGGACGTATACCGAAGCCGATGGCACGGTATTGGGGCAGAAAGTGACCCCGCTCGACCGCGTGGGGCTTTACGTACCGGGCGGGCGGGCGGCTTATCCAAGTTCGGTGCTGATGAACGCGATTCCTGCCAAGGTTGCGGGCGTCGGCGAACTCATCATGACCGCGCCGACCCCGATGGGTGAAAAAAATCCGCTCGTGCTGGCGGCGGCGGCCATTACGGGCGTGGATCGCGTGTTTACCGTGGGCGGCGCGCAGGCCGTCGCGGCGCTTGCCTACGGCACACAGGCCATCCCCCGTGTCGACAAGATCGTCGGCCCCGGCAACGCCTTCGTGGCGGAAGCCAAGCGGCGGGTGTTCGGGACGGTGGGCATCGACATGGTGGCGGGTCCCTCCGAAGTGCTGATCATCTCCGACGGCAGCGGCCATGCCGATTGGGTGGCAATGGATTTGTTCGCCCAGGCCGAACACGACGATCTGGCGCAATCCATCCTGCTCTGTACGGATGCCGCTTTCATCGACGCCGTGCATGCGGCCATCGACCGCCTGTTGCCAGAGATGCCGCGCGCCGAGACTATTGCCCGGTCGCTTACGGGCCGGGGCGCGCTGATTCACGTCGAAAGCCTCGAACAAGCCTGCGAGATTGCCAACCACATTGCCCCCGAACACCTCGAACTCGCGCTCGACCAGGCCGAGGGCTGGATTGAAAAAATCCGTCACGCCGGGGCTATTTTTGTGGGGCATTGGGCGGTTGAGGCGCTGGGCGACTACTGCGCGGGTCCGAATCACGTTTTGCCGACGATGCGTAGCGCGCGGTTTTCATCGCCACTGGGTGTCTACGACTTCCAGAAACGATCCAGCGTCGTGCAGATTTCGCGGGACGGGGCGCAAAAACTCGCCCACGCCGCCGCCATCCTGGCCGACGGAGAAGGCTTGCAAGCGCATGCCAGATCGGCGCGGATGCGGCTGTAGAGAAAATCGCCGCCTCGCAACCTCCGTGCGAAACGCTGAATAAGCCCCACGAACGGGCGTTTTTTCGCGGCTGGCATTGGAGCGCCTGGAGCCACAATGGGCGAACTGCGGCTTCTCCCGCGCGTTCAGGATGGAATCATGGCAAGAATCATCTGCGTGATCGGCAACAAAGGCGGCACAGGCAAAACCACGCTTTCCCATATGCTGTGCCAGGGGTTTGGTTTGCTTGGGTATCGTGCTGCCTGTGTACTGACCGACGTTTCCCGAGAGCCGCTGACTCCCAATGGCCGCCGCTACATCACCGCCGATGCCCGCAACGGGGACGCCCTGGCTAAGGTCATCGACAAACTGCGGACGCTCGATGAATGGATTGGCGTTGTCGACGGCGCGGGAAACCGCACCGACATGGATCATAAACTCTATGATCTGGCCGACATCGTGCTGTTGCCGTTCCGGGATTCGCACGAAGATATCCGCGCCGTCAGCCGCGACCTCGACCTTTTCCCCCGTGCTTATGGCGTACCCGCGCAATGGCCGAGCAATCTCTGGCAGCGTGAGGCTGCCGACCGCAACGTTTCACACTTGATGGGCGCTTTCCGCGACCGCCTCCTTAAGCCGGTAGCCGCGTTGTCCTCATCCAAGTTGCTGTTGCATAAACAGATGCCGGAGAGTTTGCCTAGCCCGCTCATCCGGGCTTGCCGTGCCCTTGGGCGCGAAGTGCTGGATATCCTGGAAATCGATAGCGACAGCGACAGCGATGAGGTGCCTGCGGGTTGCTGCATCGAACGGTTGCCAGCTTTCGAGACGCCGATGCGCCTGCGCCATGCACAAGCATGAGAGATAATTTTCTCCGCACATAACGCATGTGTGCCGAGTTCGCTTGCTTCAGTTAAGATAACGGGGCATGCAATCGAGGCATGCCATCTGAGGGAGAAGGGAGATGATGACAATGGACAACATGGCTCATGACCCGCTGGAATTCGTGCGAAACATGTGGGGCCGGATGGGCTTTACGTTGCCGGGCATGATGACGCCCACGCTTGATGTCAGCGAGCTTGAAAAGCGCATCGGCGACATGCGGGCGGTCGAAGGCTGGCTGAAGATGAATCTCAGCATGCTGCAAATGGCTATTCAGGGGCTCGACATGCAGCGTGCCGCCATTGCGGCAGTGCATGCGATGAGCCTGCCGGTGCAATCCGCGCAGGGTGGTGACCAGCAGGCGATGGCAGGGAAAAGTAAAGAAGCTGCTACTGCCGGGAACAATCCGTTCCTGTGGCCGTGGACTGTGATGAGCGGCAATGCGGAAGCGGAAAAGAAGGCAACGCCCGCCGCTAATGCGTCGGTTGCGGCCAGTGGCGGTGCGAAACCCCGCGCGAGAAGTAAGGCTGCGGCCAGCAGTAAATAGAACCACCCGGCCACTTCCGCCATTTATGGCGGGGCGGCTCGAAAAACGCTGGTGGCGGGGAGAGAGGGGTCAATGCCGCCTCTCCCTCCTCTCCTGCCCCTTCGGGGGGCTCTCTCCCGTGAGGGGAGAGGGATAAAGGTGTGCCGTACTCACATGGGCCTATGTCTGTTAGGGCTAGACAAGAAACGCTCTAATTCCAGTGTTTCCACCAGTCTGTCGTACCCTTCGAGAAATACTGGCTGTTGGGGAAGTTCTGGCGAAGAATGCGCCCGGTATCGTCGCGCAGGGTTTCGAGCCCGAGTTTGTCGTAACTCGCGGTCAGCAGGAGCAGGGCTTCTTCGTGGGATGGGGCGTTCGGGTATCGCGTAATGACAGACTGGCAGCGGTTGACGGCGGCAATGTAAGCGCCGCGCCTGTAGTAGTAGCGCGCGACATGGATTTCATGCGCGGCGAGCGTATTGACCAGGTACTGCATGCGTAGCCGGGAATCGGCGACGTATTTGCTGTTCGGGAAACGTTCGATGAGTTCACGGAAAGCGTCGAACGCTTCGAGCGAGGCGCGCGGGTCCCGTTGCGTCAAATCTTTGTCGACCACTTTGCCCAGGACGCCGAGGTCTTCGTTGAAATTGGCCAGCCCTTTCAGGTAGTAGGCGTAATCGACATCGCTGTGATTGGGATGCAGTTTGATGAACCGTTCGGCGGAGAGGATCGCCAGATCCGGTTCTCCCGATTTGTAGTAAGCGTAAGCGGTGTCCAGTTGCGCCTGTTGGGCGTAGCGGCCATAGGGATAGCGCGCTTCAAGCTTCTCGTATAGCTTGATCGCCTGATCGTAGCCCCCCTTGCTCATCAGGGACTTGGCTTCGGAGTAAAGTTTTTGCGCGTCCCAGCCCGCCGTTTCATCTTCGGCAACGCTGCTGCACCCGGCCAGAACCAGGGCAGCGACCAACGCGGCATGCCGGGCTAACTTTCCCGTTACACTTCCAAATGTGGAAACCATCGAAAGCTCTCAACTGAATAAAGTGACGAATTATAGCCTTGGCTCAACGAATGCGGGAGGAATCCCTGGCAGGGAAGCCGAGGGTGTGCCGTTTGCGGCGGACGTTATTCCAGTAGCCTGTGCCGGGCTGCGGTTGGATCAGGCGTTGGCCCGCCTGTTTCCTCAGTATTCGCGCAGCCGCTTGCAGGCATGGCTGCGCGAGGGGCGTATCCGTGTTGACGGACAAATGTTTGATCCCCGCAAAAAAATATATGGTGGCGAGCGGCTGGAGATGGAAATTGAGCCGGAGATGCCCGACGGGCAGGAAGCGGCGGAGGCCGAGGACATCGCGCTCGCCGTCGTTTTCGAGGATGAATACCTGCTGGTGCTCGATAAACCCGTCGGGTTGGTTGTGCATCCGGGCAACGGCAACCGGAGCGGGACCCTGATGAATGCCCTGCTGCATCATGCCCCGGCGCTGGCCTCCATTCCGCGCGCGGGCATCGTGCACCGGCTGGACAAGGACACCAGCGGCCTGCTGGTGGTGGCGAAAACACTGACGGCGCAGACCAGCCTGGTTCGGCAGTTGCAGGCGCGCACGGTTGGGCGGCGCTATCTGGCGCTCGTACATGGCGCGATTGCCCACGGCGGGGAGATCGACGCGCCGATTGGCCGCCATCCGGTACAGCGCACGAAAATGGCTGTAGTCAGGGAAGGGCGTGTCGCGCTGACCCGCTACGGAATACGCGAGCGGCTGAACGCGGCGACGCTGGTCGAGTGCCGGCTGGAGACGGGGCGGACTCACCAGATACGGGTGCATATGGCTCATCTCGGCCATCCGCTCGTCGGCGACCCGGTGTATGGGCCGCGCCGCGTCGCCGATTCGCTTCTGGCGGGTTTCAAGCGTCAGGCACTGCATGCGTTTTGCCTGGAGTTGCTTCATCCGGCGAGCAATGAGGCCATGCGCTGGGTATCAAAGCTCCCGGAAGATTTTTCCTCCTTGCTGCGCGCACTCGGCAGCCGCAGCGCAGACGGCATGGACGCGGGCGATGGCTGAACAGGCGTCTTTCCTCGTACCCGACTGGCCCGCGCCGCCTACGGTGCGATCATTGGTGACGACCCGATGTGGCGGGGCTAGCAAGCCGCCTTACGACGGATTCAACCTGGGTTTGCACGTTGGCGACGACCCGGTAGCGGTTGCCGCTAATCGCGCCCGGTTACGGCGGTATGTACCTGCGGAACCGTTCTGGCTCGAACAGGTGCATGGTATCGAAGTTGCGCGGCTCCCTCCGTCTTCCGCCTTGGGCAGTATTCGCGCTGATGCTTCGGTGGCACGGGAAGCCGGTGTGGTCTGCGTCGTCATGACCGCCGATTGCCTTCCCGTTTTGTTCTGCAACGACGCGGGTACGGTCGTTTCCGCCGCACACGCGGGCTGGCGCGGTTTGGCCTCCGGTGTGTTGGAAGCGGCGCTTGCCGCAATAGGGGAAAAACCGGGGCAGGTCATGGCCTGGCTCGGGCCGGCAATCGGTTCAAATGCCTTTGAAGTCGGCGATGAAGTGCGTGAGGCTTTTCTGGCATCCGACCCCGGAGCGCGGGGGGCTTTCAGTCCGCGCGAGAGTGGTGGAAAATGGTTTGCCGATATTTTCATGCTGGCTCGCCGTAGGCTGGAGCGGGCGGGAGTGAGGCAGGAAAAAATCTACGGCGGGGGAGTGTGCACCGTCTCAGAAAACGGGCGCTTCTACTCCTACCGGCGTGAGGCGGTGACAGGCCGTTTCGCCTCGATGGTCTGGCTCGATGCACAGGGGCATGTTGCGTTATCATTACCATCTACGCCGGAGCCGTGATTTGTCACTGGATAGATGGCTATCAATAAATAACCGGCAAGCACGGACGGCACCGCGTGATTGTTATTCGGGTTCATGGAGGAGAACATGTCTGACAAAACAAGCAACGATGGCTTTCAGGCCATGATGCAGGCTGGGCAGGCCATGATGCAGGGCTTTTTCGAGACATTGGCGAAGCAGCAGGTCGCCATGCAGGATTCGACGGGCTTGGCCTCAACGAAAATACCCATGCCTGACAATGAAACTCTGACGCGCTTACAGAAAGAATTTGCATCCAACCACATGGCCTTGTGGACGTCGATGCTGGGCCGCAAACCGGGAGAGAGTTCCGAGCCGGTTGTTTCCCCTGAGGCGGGCGACAAGCGTTTTTCGTCCTCGGAATGGACGGACAACCCGATGTTCGACTATCTGCGCCAGGCATATCTGATCAATTCCAATTTCCTGCGCGAAGCTACGGATAGCGTACCGATGAACGATGGGCGCGCCAAAGCCCGCCTGCAATTTCTAACCCGCCAATACATCGACGCGCTGGCTCCGAGCAACTTTGCCGCGACCAACCCGGAATTCATCCGTGCCGCGCTCGAAACCGAGGGGCAGAGCATTACGCGCGGCGTCCAGAACCTGCTCTCCGACCTCGAAAAAGGTCGGGTCTCGATGACGGACGAGACGGTTTTTGAAGTAGGCCGCGAACTGGCTATTACATCTGGCGCAGTCATTTTCGAGAATGATCTGTTCCAGTTGATCCAGTATGCGCCACTGACGGAAAAGGTTGCACAAACGCCGTTTCTGATCGTGCCGCCGTGCATCAACAAGTATTACATCCTCGATTTGCAGGCGGAAAATTCGTTTGTGCGCTACATCATCGAGCAGGGGCACACTGTGTTCCTGATGTCGTGGAAGAACGCGGGGCAGGAAGACGCCAACAAGACTTGGCATGATTATGTTGAGCAGGGTCCGCTGATTGCGCTCAAGGTTGTGCGCGAAGTGACCAAGGTTCAGAAGCCCAACATCCTTGGGTTCTGCGTCGGCGGGACGATCCTCGCCACGGCGCTGGCAGTGGCGCGGGCGCGTGGCGAAGACCCGGTTGCCAGCGTGACCTTCCTGACGACGTTGCTCGATTTCTCCGACACAGGCGAAATTGGCTGCCTGATCGACGAAGCAAGCGTACAGATGCGTGAAAACAGCATCGGCAAGGGGGGGCTGCTGCGCGGGCAGGAACTCGCCAATGTGTTCTCCTTCCTGCGCGCTAACGACCTCGTCTGGCAATACGTCGTCGGCAACTACCTCAAGGGCGGTACGCCCAAGGCGTTCGACCTTCTGCACTGGAATTCGGACGCGACCAACCTTCCGGGGCCCTTCCTTGCGTGGTACCTGCGGAATATGTACCTCGAAAACAGCCTACGCATACCCGGACGGTTGACTGTGGCGGGACAGAAGGTCGACCTGGGCAAGATCGACGCCCCGGTCTACTTCTTCGCGGCGCGGGAGGACCATATCGTGCCGTGGACGACGTCCTATCTGGGTCGCCCCCTGCTGGGTGGTGAAACCACGTTCGTGCTGGGCGCAAGCGGCCATATCGCGGGAACCATCAACCCGGTGAAGAAGAATCGGCGCAGCTACTGGACGAACCCGGCCAAAATACTTTCGCCGGATGAATGGTTGGAAGGCGCGCAGGAACATCCAGGAAGCTGGTGGGCGCACTGGATCGAATGGCTCAATCAGTTTGGCGGTCGCCAGATCGCGGCGCGCGGTCGGCTTGGTAACGCGCAATACGAGCCGATAGAACCGGCGCCTGGGCGGTATGTGAAAGTACGGGCCTGATCTGTATACACCCTGCGTCACCCGCCTTCGGCGGGTGACGTCTTTCTGTCTTTCTTGTTGTGTCTTTGGATCGGTCATGGTTCGCTACCATGACGCGGGAATAAGGCGGCTTGTTGCCTCCCTGAAGGTATCGACTTTGTTCTTGAGATAAAGCCCTTCTTCTCGCTTGTTCATGCCGTGGTGATTTTTACTGTCTTGCTGCATCGACATGCCAGCCTCTTTGCTCTATGATTTTGTTTTTGTTCATAACATGACAAAAGGTCGATGATATGGCGCTGATGGACTTCATCAAGAAGCAGTTCATAGATGTCATTCAGTGTGCAGAGAATGACGACGACGTTATTGCATGGCGTTTTCCCATGCAGGGCATGGAAATCCGCAATGGCGCGATTCTCACGGTGCGTGAATCGCAAGTGTCGGTATTCGTCAATGAAGGCCAGATTGCCGATGTATTCGAGCCTGGACGGTATGAACTCACGACCAATACCCTTCCGGTACTGACCTACCTGAAGAACTGGGACAAGCTCTTCGAGTCGCCCTTCAAGTCGGACGTTTATTTTTTCAGCACACGCCAGCGGCTTGACCGTAAATGGGGAACGGCCAATCCGGTTACGGTGCGGGACGCGGAATTCGGAGCGGTACGCCTTCGCGCGTTCGGCATTTATTCCTATCGCCTTGTCGATGCGAAAAAATTTCATACCTCTGTTTCCGGTACGTTGGAACGCTATGGCGTGGAAGAACTGGAAAGCCAGTTGCGAAATACCATCGTGGGCCATATCGCTGGCCTGTTTGGTGAAACGAGTGTGCCGTTTCTCGACATGGCCGCCAACCAGGAACTTTTCGGGCAGGCTCTCAAGGAGAAAGTTGCGCCGTTGTTCGACAGTTTCGGGCTGGCACTGGACAATTTTGTCGTACAGAATATTTCCCTGCCGGAAGAACTGGAGAAGGCGCTCGATGCCCGCATCAACATGAACCTGGTTGGCGACCTGGGGCAATACACCCGCTATCAGGTCGCCAGCAGCATTCCGCTGGCGGCGCAGAACGAAGGCGGCGCGGCAGGCGCGGGAGTAGGCATCGGCGCGGGCATCTCGATGGGGCAAGTCATGGGACAGAGTATGCTCGCGGCAACTCAAGCTCCCGCTCCCGCGCCCTCATCCGGCACTTCACTGGCCGATGAGATTGCTGCGACGCTGGAGAAATTGCATGCGCTGGTAGGCAAGGGCATTCTGAGCCAGGACGAATTCGACGCGAAAAAAGCGGAAATTCTCAAAAAACTGGACTGATTGCCTCATGGCCAAGGCCGCTCAATGCCCATCCTGCGGAGCCTCGGTCACGTTCCGGAGCGGTGTTTCGATTTTGGCGGTTTGCGAGTACTGCCGGGCAACGCTGCTCAATGTCGACGGCAAAATCGAAAACCTGGGCAAGATGGCGGAATTGGCGCAAGACCGTTCACGCCTGCAGATCGGAGCACAGGGTGTTTACCGCCAAAAGATTTTTACCGTCGTAGGCCGCATCCAGTTGCAGTACGAACAGGGATTGTGGAACGAATGGTTCCTGCTGTTCGACGATCAGCGCACCGGCTGGCTTTCCGAAGCGGCGGGCACGTTTTCAATTTCTTTTCAACGAGCTTTGACGGGCAGCGCACCGGCTTTTTCCGAGTTGAGTTCCGGGTACCGTCTGCGGCTAGGGAATGCCGAATGGACCGTCACCAACATCGAGCGCGCTACATGTGTGGCCGGGGAAGGCGAATTGCCGTTCAGGGTTGGCGGGGGCTATCCCGCTCCGGTTGCGGATTTGCGCTCCAATGCAGGAAATGCGTTCGTTACGCTGGATTACAGCGAGGATGAAAAAACCCCGCTGCTTTTCATTGGGGAAACAATAGATTTTTCCGGTTTGAAATGGCGCAACCTGCGTGAAGACGACCCGATTCCTACCGGGCCAAAGCTTCGGGCCAAAGCCCTGCTTTGCAAGAAGTGCGGTGCGACGTTCGAACTCAGGCACGAAGGGATTGTCTCCATCGCCTGCGCTCACTGCGGCAGTATCAGCGACGCGGAAACGGGGCGCTTGATCGACGAGATCAACCTCGCAGGTTCCCGGAAAGTAATTCCATTGCTTCCCATAGGCTGTACCGGCGTACTTCGGGGCGACAAACTGGAAGTCATCGGTTTCATGCAGCGTTACATGGTTTCCGAAGGGCAGAGGTATTACTGGCGGGAATATCTGCTGGCTCGCGTTGGTTCTCCTGGCTATCGTTTCCTGGTCGAATACGACGGGCACTGGAGCGTGGCGGATGCGCTGGAAGCCATTCCGAAAACGCCGGATACAGAAACCTCTCACTTGAACTATCAAGGGCAATCTTTCAGGCATTTTCAGAGCTATAAGGGCGTAGTAGATTATGTGATCGGCGAATTCACTTGGCTGGTCAAAACAAAGGACACGGTGAAACTCGTCGATTACGTCGCGCCGCCGTTCATGTTGACACTGGAAAGGACGGACAATGAAATTTCCTGGAGTCTTGCTGAATATGTGCCGTTTCAGGAGATCTTTTCTGCATTCAAACTCAAAAGTCTGCCGACACCTGTTGGCGTTTACGCCAATCAACCAAATCTTTTGAAAAAGAAATTACAAACGATATGGAAGTGTTTCATTTTATTTATTTCGTTGGCTTTTGCTGTACAGTTTACTCTGTCTTCAAATAAAATTATTGCACAAAACACTGCTACCATTTTTGTCGGTTCTGATGCCGTGCTTTTGCCCCCTTTTAACTTGAATAAGAAGACTAACTTGGCGTTGAAAAGTACTGCTAAAGAATTAGATAATGGATGGTTTGAAGTTGGTTTGGCGTTCATTAGGGAATCGGACGGAGAGGTCAGATATGGTAGCACAGAAATAAGTTATTACAGCGGATGGGATTCGGAAGATGGTTATTGGAGTGAAGGCAGCAGGAGTCGTACCTTGAGTTTTCAAAATGTGCCACCTGGCACTTGGCGTCTAATGTTAGAGGGAATTGAATCCAGTGAAAAAAGTGTTCCTAAAGTATTATCCCTGGAGATAACAGGATATCGTGCACTGTGGGGAAATTTTTGGATTCTTTTTTTCGGACTGTTTATTTGGCCTGTGATACTTCTTTTCAAATTCACTTCATTCGAAGTTGCGCGTTGGAAAGAAAGCGATCATCCAGGTCTTCTATTTGAAAGTGAAAATAAACTTTTTTCTATTCGATTCAACGGAGGAGATGATTAATGAAACCTTATCTCGTTTTTTCTATTCTGGCGTTTGCGTTCTTTTCTTGGGCGCAATACAATGGCTACAGCCTTTTTGATTCTGCGGCAACTGGACGCGCAACTGGACAAACGGATGCGCGCACCATTTTTCACAAATAAGGAGAAACACATGCCTGAATTCATTGACTTGAAAGTGCTTTTCAATTCACTCCTGTATTCCGTGCTCGGAGTCGTTGTGTTTTGGGTCTCGTTTCTTATTCTTGAGAAAGTGACGCCACATGACGATTTGTGGAAGGAAATCGTCAAGGAGAGAAATCAGCCATTAGCCACGGTTATTGCTGCGATGTGTATAGGCATTGCTATCATCGTCGCCTCAGCCATTCATTGAGGATGCCTTGAAGAACGCTTTACGGCGGTTTTGCCTTGGCTGACGTTTCCATTTCACGGGCACAGGAATCACCGACGCCCGCGCGCATGCAGCACGCGCTGCTCGTGTCGGTTTTCGTCATTGCTTCTTGCGGGTTGGCCTATGAGTTGGTGGCGGCGGCACTGGCCAGTTACCTGCTCGGTGATTCCATTACCCAGTTTTCCACGGTCATCGGCGCGTATCTCTTTGCGATGGGCCTTGGCTCATGGCTCTCCCGCCATATCGACGGCGATCTGGTGCGGCGGTTCGTGCAGATCGAACTTGCGGTCGGTGTGCTCGGTGGCTTCGCCCCGATGGGGCTTTTTCTTGCGTTTGCTTCGCAAACCGGGCCTTTCCGCGTCCTGCTGTATTTTGCCGTGCTGGTCGTGGGCGTGCTGGTGGGGCTGGAGATTCCCCTTGTCATGCGGATTCTGAAACGGGAGGTGCGTTTCAAGGATCTGGTTTCCCGCGTCCTCGCAGTGGATTATCTTGGCGCGCTCGCGGTGTCGCTGCTATTTCCCATTTTACTCGCGCCCTATCTCGGCATGATGCGTACCGGGCTGCTGTTCGGAGTGCTCAACGCGGGGGTGGCGCTTTACGCGCTGCGGCTTTTCGGCCATCGTCGGCTGACGGGGCTGTATGGTATGGCGATTGTTTGCATTGGCCTGTTGCTGGGCGGTTTCGCCGTGGCCGGAAAGGTGTCCGACATCGCGGAAAGCTGGTTGTATGCCGACACGATCATCCATGCGGAAAGCTCTCCCTATCAGCGCATCGTCGTGACCCGCTGGCGCGACGATGTACGCCTGTTCCTGAACCAGAATTTGCAATTTTCTTCACAGGATGAATACCGCTATCACGAGGCGCTGGTGCACCCCGGATTGGCGGCTTTGCCGCATGCCCGAAAAATCCTGGTATTGGGGGGCGGGGACGGTCTGGCTGTTCGGGAGATCCTGCGTTACCCGCAGGTCGAGTCCATTACCCTGGTCGACCTCGACCCGGCCATGACGCGGCTGTTTTCCAGCGCGCCGCTGCTCAAACGCCTGAATGGCGATGCCCTGAACGATGCGCGGGTAACGATCATCAACGATGACGCCGCGCGTTGGCTGGAGAAACACGTGGGCGGGTTCGATTTCGTGGTCGCGGATTTTCCCGATCCTTCCAATTTTGCCCTCGGCAAACTCTATTCGACCGGCTTTTACCGTCTGCTCAAGCGCCATCTCGCGCCCGGCGGGCGCGTCGTGGTGCAGTCCACCTCGCCGTATTACGCGCGGCGCGCATTCTGGATCATCGTCACCACGCTTGAGGCGGCAGGGCTCAAAACCGCTCCATACCATGCGCTCGTACCCAGCTTTGGGGAATGGGGTTATGTACTGGCTGGCGAAGACGTTCCGGAAATGCCAATATCTTATCCTGAAGGGCTGCGTTTTCTCACTATTGAGAACACGCCGGATCTGTTCCGTTTTCCCGCCGATATGTCCCGTGTCCCTGCCGAACCCAATCGCCTCAACGATCAGGGGTTGGTGCGGACGTTCGAGGAAGAATGGAAAAAGGCGGTGCATTGATGCAGCGTCGGGATTTCCTGGCCACTTGCGGCATAGCCGGATGCGCGGCGGTTTTGACGGGGTGCGCGCCGCAGACGCCATCGTTGCCGCCTGGTGAACTGGGCGGCAGTGATTCCGGGCTTGGGCATCGCCTGCGGCAGACCGATTTTCCCCCGCCGACGGAGACCATCGATATTCCCGTGCTGATCGTCGGTGCGGGTGTCGCGGGGCTTTCCGCTGCCTGGCGGTTTTGCCGGGAAACGCTTCCTGCCCGTCCACGTTTTCTCGTCCTGGAACTGGAAAATAAGCCGGGAGGCAACGCGCGTTACGGCGAAAACGCCATTTCCCGCTATCCGCTGGGCGCGCATTATTTGCCGCTGCCGAACCGCGAAGCCCGCGCGGTGCGGGCGCTGCTTGCGGAGTTGGGCATACTGGGTGGTGATCCGGAAACAGAAACCCCGGAATATGATGAGCGCTATCTGTGCCATCCGCTACACGAACGGCTTTACCGGCTGGGATTCTGGCAGGAAGGAATCGTGCCGCGCCTGGGAGTCCCCCTGGTTGAATTGGCACAACAGGAGCGCTTTTTTGCCCGCATGGCGCAATGGCGCGACGCGCGCGACGCGGCAAGCCGCAGGGCATTCGCCTTGCCGATGGCCTATAGCAGCGATGCGCCCGAATGGACGGAACTGGATCGCCTGAGCATGCGCGACTGGATGGCGCGGGAAGGGTTCGACGCGCCCTCGCTTCATTGGTATGTCAATTACGTTTGCCGCGATGATTACGGTACCGACTACCGCCAGGTTTCCGCCTGGGCCGGGATTCACTATTTTGCCTGCCGCGCGGGCAAAGGTTCGGCATTTGGCGCGAAAACGGATGATGGCGTACTGACCGCGCCGGAAGGCAACGGTTGGCTGGTCGATGGGTTGCACAAGCTCATCACCAATGCCTGCCTGCCCGACGAAGGTTGGTTACGCACAGGGCAAGCGGTTTACGCGCTGAGACAAAATGCAGTGGGATGCGAGGTCGATGTCTGGAATGAGGCGAGCCAGACGAGCCTGCGCGTTCATGCCGGACACGTCATCTGGGCCGCGCCGCTGTTCCTTTTGCCCCATCTGGCCTCCGGGCTGCCGGACGGTCTGGCCGAGACGATTTCCACCATCACTTACGCGCCCTGGCTGGTGGCCAACCTGACTCTGGACGCGCCGCTGCCTGAGCCGGGTGCGGGTGCCGGAATCGCCTGGGACAATGTGTTGCAGGACAGCCGTGCCCTGGGGTATGTGGTGGCGACCCACCAGGACATCCGCCTTGCTTCCGGCCCGACGGTACTGACCTATTACTACGCCCTCTCGGAATATCCCCCTGCCGCTGCCCGGCAAATGCTGCTCGATATGCCATATGAGGGCTGGGCGGAAATCATCCTCAAGGATTTGTCTCATGCACATGGCGCTCTCCGCAATCGCGTCACCCACCTGGATATTTTCCGCTATGGCCATGCGATGGCCCGGCCGCTACCGGGTTTTCGTGACGAAATGCGGCGTATGCGCCTGACGGCGGGATGGGGCAAGGTGCGTTTCGCGCATGCCGACGTTTCGGGTTTTTCCCTTTTTGAAGAAGCCAATTACCACGGCGTGCGGGTTGCCGAAGAAATACTGGCCGCGCACGGCCATTTGCGGACGAGGCTGATCTGACATGGAAGGCTTGCACATCCTCGCGGAATTCCGGCAATGCCATGCCGACGAGGAACTCATGCGTTCTTCTGGCGCGCTGGAGCAGCTTTGCCTGTCCGCCTGCCAGGAAGCGGGATTAACGGTCGTCGGCAAGCTGTTTCATGTTTTCGGTACGCCGGAAGCGCCTTTGGGCGCAACAGGCGCAGTGATCCTGGCCGAATCGCATCTTGCCGTCCACACCTGGCCGGAACGGCAGGCCGTAACATTTGACCTCTATGTCTGCAATTTCAGCCGCGACAACCGCGCCGCGGCGGAAAGCGTCTATGACCGCCTCTTACGCGCCTTCCAACCGGAAAATTCGCACCGCCGGGATGTCTGGCGCGGAGGGTAAGCCCGTGTAGAGGGATTGAGCTTTGCGAAATCCATCATTTGTGACATTTACGTTGCTTCAATAGAGAACGAATGAAATGGACATCAGGGCTTAAAATTGCACCTGGATCCTGTTTTGTTGCCTGCTTGCCTATCCATGTTCGTCCAACCCATTGCTACCCTGCGGCGCGACGGCGACGGCCTGACCGTCCTTGACCAGACCTGCTTGCCCTGGCGCGTTGCGGAGCGTCGGCTTGCCACGCTCGAAGATGTTGCCGAGTCCATTTCCGCAATGCGGGTGCGCGGCGCGCCGCTGATTGGCTGCGCTGCGGCCTTTGGCGTGGCCGTGGCGCTGGCAAGAGGGGAGGCGAATGATGCCGCGCTCGATTACGCGCTGGCCGTGTTGCGCGCAACCAGGCCAACGGCGGTTAATCTTGCTTGGGCACTGAATCGCATGGATGAGCGGTTGAGGCCGCTTCCCTCTCACGCGCGGCGCGAGGCGGCATGGGCTGAGGCTGCGGCCATTCTCACGGAGGATGCCGCAATGTGCGCGGCCATCGGGGCGCACGGGTTGGGGCTGCTTCGCGCCTTGCGCGCGCGGGGAGGACGCCCCTTGCGGGTGATGACTCATTGCAATGCGGGTTGGCTGGCGACGGCGGGGATGGGGACGGCGCTTGCGCCAATTTACGCGGCTCGTGCCGAGGGGCTGGAGGTGGAGGTGCTCGTGTCCGAGACGCGCCCACGCAACCAGGGGCTGCTGACGGCCTGGGAACTTGCCGCCGCTGGCGTCAAATATACGCTGATGGCCGACAATGCTGCCGGGTTGCTGCTCATGCGCGGCGAAGCCGATGCGGTGATCGTTGGCGCGGATCGCATCGCGGCCAATGGCGATACCGCGAACAAGGTAGGCACGTACTTAAAGGCATTGGCTGCGCGCGCGGCGGGAGTTCCGTTCTATGTCGCGGCCCCATTGTCGACTTTCGATCCGGGGACGGCCTGCGGTGAGGCGATTCCGGTGGAAGAGCGCGCGGCGGAGGAAGTGCTCTTCATCGACGGGCTGGACGAGGAGGGTTGCCCAAGGCGTTTGAGCTTGGCCCCGAAAGATGCCCGCGCCGTCAATCCCGCTTTCGACGTGACTCCGGCGGCGCTCGTTTCGGGCTTCATTACCGAGCGCGGCGTGATTGGGGTTGATGGTTTGGCCGATTTTTTGCGGGGTGTCCAGGCATGAGCAAGGACAGGAATCAAAGCGGGAATGCGTTGGCCGGTGAGTTGCTGGCGGTGGCATGCGCCTTGAAGGATCATCGGCTCAATGTCGGCGCTTCGGGCAACGTCAGCGCGCGTTGTGGCGACGGATTTTTGATTACGCCGTCCGGCTTGCCGCCGGAGCGGTATTCTGTCGCAGACATGGTGCGGGTGACGATGGAGGGCGATTGCAAGAGGGACGGGGCAGGGGGGCTTGCTCCTTCTTCGGAATGGCGGATTCACCGCGACATTTACGCGAACGCTCCCGAAGCTGGGGCGGTTGTCCATGCCCATTCGCCGTTTGCAACGGCGCTGGCTTGCCAGCGTCTGGACATCCCGCCGTTTCATTACATGATTGCGCTCTTCGGAGGCGACAGTGTGCGATGCGCCACTTACGCGACGTTCGGCACGGAAGCGCTCTCGAAAAACGTGCTGGCGGCGCTGGCCGGACGCAATGCCTGTCTGCTCGCCAATCACGGGATGCTGGCTTATGGGCGCGACCTTGCACACGCGCTGGCTCAGGCTATCGAACTGGAAACATTGTGCGAGCAATACTGGCGCGCTTGCCAGCCGGGGCCGCCGGTGTTGTTGTCTGAAGAAGAAATGGGCGAAGCGCTGGAACGCTTCCGCCATTACGGTGCGCGGGAGTTCAAAGCGTCGGCTTCGCCGTGATTTGCGTCGTGATGTTAGCGTAGGTTTTGTAGATTGTTTTTTTGGAGATTTATGTATGTCGTTGCCACGGTTGCCTCTTCGTTTCTATTTTCTTGCCTTGTTCGCGCTATGCGCCGCCGAGATGTGTTTCGGGGTTTTTTACCTGCAAATGGTGAAAGGGGTCGAACCCTGCCCGATGTGCATCATGCAGCGTTATGCGCTAATAGGGGTTGGCCTTGTCGCGCTGATTGGCGCGCTCCACAACCGGGGCGCGTGGGTCTATGGGGGCTTGGTGACGCTCGTGGCCTTGGCCGGGGGAGGCGTCGCTGTTCGGCAAAGCTGGTTGCAGTTGTACCCGCCGCAAACGATGGGATGCGGCCCCGGCCTTGAATTCATGCTGGAAAACTTTCCGCTGACTGAGCTTTTGCCCAAGCTGTTCCGGGGCGAAGGCGATTGCAGCGCTGTTGACTGGACTTTCCTCGGCCTGTCGATTGCTAACTGGGGACTCATCACGTTCGCCATGATCGTGGTCGTGACGCCTTGGGTGGTTTGGCGGCTGCGCCGCGCAAAGCGTGGGTAAGCTGAGAGTCTATTTACCCGACAATACCGGGCCTACGCGCTGGCTTGGCCTTCGGTGTTGTGCTTCGGGATCGGCATCTTTTGGGCTTTTTTCGACCTCGACAATCTTTTCCTGCACGACAGGCTGGCGGGCACAAGGGTGGTGAGTTTGCCAAAGGGGTGATTGGAGTCGCGGCTCAGTGCCGCGTAAGGGTGCTCCACTTGGCCGAAGAGATTGTGTTTTTGACCAGTACGCCGAGGGAGGTGTCGCCTTCCATCAGCAACCTCCGGGCGAAGAACAGGGTATCGGCGTCTTCCTCGCCCAAGGCGAGGGCGATGAAATCGCGCAACGAGGCGGAGATGGTCATTTCTGGCGGGGCGCTTGCGTGGCAGGGACGGAAGCGGCCATTGGCGTTGAGCGTGAAATCGAGCCGTAGCCCGGCATCGAGCACGCACAGGCATAGGCGGCGGCCAGTGAGCGGGGCGAGCGGCGCGCGGGGCAGTACGCTCTCCGGCGCAAGGTTGAGCGCCGTAGTGAGTGCCAACGTGGGCGGGAGTTTTGGCAGACAGGCATTGATCCTTGCGAGCGGCTCCGGCACGGTGAAGGGGGGCAGGCGCAGGTGAGGGTCTTTTGCCAAGTGCCTGAAACGCTCTTCGAGGCGTGCGCGTAACCCGGCGGGCAGGAGCTTGCCGAGAGAGGCCGACAGGGAGGGTGTAACGGAGGCTGTTTCAGCAATGGGCGGCTCGTCAGGCGTTCCGGCGGAAGCGGTGTTTTCCTCCAGGGCGCTTGAGGGTTGCCCGGTATCCTCTGCGGCAAGCTGTTCGTGTCCCGCGCGTCCATGCCAGAAACCGTTGCAGGGGGCTTCCGGCATCAGGGCAAGGCTGGCCTCGAAGGCGGCTGCCGGGGCGATGCGCCCATCGAGCGCCTCGCGGAACAGGTTGGCGATTTCCAGCGTGTGCGCGCTTTGCGGGCTGATTCGCAGAATTTCTGCGCGACCCGCGATGAGGGGAAGGTCGCCGAGCAGGTTGTAGACCCGCGCAGATTGGGTCTGGATGCCGTTGAGGGTCAGGAATGCCTCGCCTTCGCGGGTGCGTAGAAGCATGCCGTCACTGTCTTGTATGCAGCGGAATTCGCAAGCGTCTTTTTGCAGGTTGTAATGGCGGGCGGTGAAGCAACGCGCGGAGTAGGCAAGCGGCAGGCGGCCATAGGCGAAAATTTCGGTTTCGATGGGCGCGGGCAGGCTGGCGCGCAGGCCGACAATATCGGCTCCGGGCATTTCGGGCGGCGCGGCCCATCGGTTTGCGCCATCGGAGGTGAGCAGGGTCAGCGTGGTGGGATTGAACACATTGAGCGTTGCCCCGGCGACCCAGTCGCGGCGAGCAGCGGCGGCAAGCAGCCGTACCGCGCCCATGTCGTTGGCCTCGATGCGGAAATCCTGTTGTTCGACGATGCGGCGCAGGGTTTTAAGGTCGGATTCGGATTCGATCAGCGTTTGGGTGGAAAGGATCGCTTCCTTGCCGGAGGCTTTGATCCGGGCGGCAAGCTCGAACCAGTCTTCACAGCGCAGTTCGTGGCGTCGCGAACAGACGGTCTCGCCCAGATAGACGATGTCGATCACATTGCTGGCGGCGACGGTTTCGTAGAAGTCGAATATCTGCTGGCGCGGCCAGTGATAGAGCAGGGGACCGAGGGAGAGTTTCATTGCGTGATGCTCGCTCATTTCCAGGGGCGGTAGTATGCGCCCAGGGTATAGCTTTGGCCTTCGGAGACCTTGTTGAGTTCGGCCATCCAGTCCTCCTGTGCCGTGAAGCGTTCCCCGTCGCGAGCAAAGGCGTCGAGCGCGGCGCGCCAGACTTTCGTGACTTGCGCGACGTAGGCCGGGTTGCGCTGCCGCCCTTCGATCTTGATCGCCGAGATGCCCGCGCCAGCCAGCATGGGAAGCATTTCCAAGGTGTTGAGGCTGGCGGGTTCTTCGATGGCGTAATAGGTTTCGTCCTTGACGGTGAAACGGCCTTTGCACAGCGTGGGGTAGCTCGCGCGCTCATCGTCTGCGTAGCGGTTGATGAGGATGCCGTTCAAGCGGGTTTCCATGCCGCGCGGGGTTTGTTCCCACCGCACGAAGGCATCGGGCGAACAGGCTCCGAAACAGTTGGGGGACTGCCCCGTCGCGTAAGCGGACAGGGCGCAACGGCCTTCCACCATCACGCACAGGCCGCCGAAGCCGAACACTTCGATTTCTACCGGGGTGTTGGCGACAAGCTGCTCGATCTGCGCGAGCGAGAGCACACGCGGGAGCACCGCGCGCTGGATGCCGAAGCGCTCATGGTAGTAGTTGATGGCCTCATAGCTCGTTGCCGAGCCTTGCACGGACAGGTGCAGGCGCAATTCCGGGTAGGCGCGGGCAGCGTAGGCCATGAGGCCGGGGTCGGCCATGATAACGGCGTCGACCCCCAGTTCGGCGGCGCGGTCGATGGCCGCGATCCAGTCCGCCTGATTGGCGTCGAGCGGGTAGGTGTTGAGGGCCAAAAAAACCTTGCGCCCGTGCTGGCGGGCATAGGTGATGCCTTCCTGAATCTGGGCGAGGTCGAAGTTCAGCCCCGTGAAGTTGCGGGCGTTGGTGGCGTCTTTGAAACCGAAATAAACGCAATCCGCGCCGTTGTCGACCGCCGCCTTGAGCGACGGTAGGCCGCCAGCGGGGCAAACGAGTTCGATTTTTTGAGCCGGGGTGACTGCCATATCTTTTCTCTGTCTTCTCTGATTAGGAGGGCTTGTTCATGCCGGTATTTCGGCTTGCTGTCCCACGTTTGGATTCATTTTCTGAGGCTGGGGAGGGCCAAAAGTGACGCCCAGCGCCATGCCCACGATGCTTGCGAAGAACCCGTACATTTGCGGTTCAAGGATGTCGGAAAGGATGCCGATGTGAACCAGTATCTCGGCGATGAACCAGAACGCCAGCCCCATGCCGACGGACAGGGCTGCGCCCAGGTTATTGGCCCGCTTCCAGAATATCCCGGCGACGAGGGGGACGAGGGCTGCGGCTAAAGTGATGCGGTAAGCGTTGACGACCATTTTGTGGATGGAGGAATCGGTCATGACCGCGTATAGGGTGACGATCACGGTAAAAACGACCACGGTGACGCGCGTGGCCCACAGGAATTGTCTGTCGTCCATCTTCGGGTAGAAGCCCCGCAGTACGTTTTCGGAGAATGTTACCGAGGGGGCGAGCAATGTGCCCGAGGCGGTGCTCATGATGACCGAGAGCAGGGCGCCGAAAAAGATGACCTGGGAGGCGAACGACATGTGGTTCATGACCAGTGTCGGCATGATCTTTTGCGTGTCGCTTGCCGTCTCCGCTATTGCCGGGTCGATGAGTAGGGTCGTGTAGGCGAGGTAGATCGGAACAAGCGCGAAAATGACATAGAAGGCTCCCCCCAAGGTCGTTCCCCAAACGGCGGTGCGTTCATTGGCCGAGGAGTTGACGCGCTGGAAAACGTCCTGCTGGGGAATGGAACCAAGCGCCATTGTGAAGAAAGCCGCGATATAGGCGAAGGTTTCGCGCGACATGGAAAAGGAAATATCAAGCTTGCCCGCATCAATGGCGTGAGCCATCACCGGGGCGAAGCCGCCCGCCATGTTGTTGGCGGTCCAGGTGATGTAGAGCAGCCCCAATATGATGACGATCATTTGCACGAAGGTTGTTACCGCGACAGACCACATCCCGCCGAACAGGGTATAGAGCAGTACCACCGTTGCTCCGATGAGCATACCCGTATTCCGGTCGACGACGCCTCCAGAGAGCAGGTCGAATACCAGCCCCAGGGCGGTGATCTGCGCGCTGACCCAACCGAGGTAGGAAACAACGATACAGATGGAGAGCACCAGTTCGATGCCCCGGTTGTAACGCCGTCGGAAGAAATCTCCCAGGGTGAGGAGGTTCATTCTATAGAGTGGCCGCGCGAAAAGCAGTCCGAACAACATCAGGCACACTCCGGCTCCGATCGGGTCGGAAATCAGTTCGCTGGCACCTTCCTTGAGAAAGGCTCCAGAGTTTCCGAGTACGGTTTCGGCACCGAACCACGTGGCGAAGACCATCGCAAGCACCACGGACATGGGCAGATGCCGCCCGGCGTTGATGTAGTCACGCGCGTTATGCACCTTCGTGGCAGCGAAAAGCCCGATACCGATGGATATGACCAGGTAAGCAATGACGAGTTGAAGTAGCGTGACGTGCATGAGGGCGATCCTGGTAAGGCATCAATCAACACTAAAGGGCGGCAAGTTTATCAACTACTTGCGCTCGCAGAGCCATATGAAAGCAAAATGCGATCAATATTTTTTTCGGGTGAATCCGAGACGCAGTGATGTTTATCTGAAAAACCGCCATACCTCAAATACTAAGAGCGCGGCGGCCAGGGTGGAAAGCACCGCGATGAAGCGGGTGATGAGGCGCTGGCGGCGTTCGATATCGTCGATTCTCCCTTCAAGCGCTAAACGTTGCGCGTACCTGTCGGTCAGCGCCTGATGCGCGAGCCGTGGCAGGCGCGGCAGGATGGACGTCCAGCCGGGCGCTTCGCTTTTCACTTCCCGCAAGAGCGCCCGCCAGCCGACCTGTTCCTGCATCCAGCGTTCGAGGAAGGGCTTGGCGGTCGTCCAGAGATCGAGTTCGGGATCGAGCTGGCGACCCAGTCCTTCGACATTGAGCAGGGTTTTTTGCAGCAGCACGAGTTGGGGTTGGACTTCCATCTCGAACCGTCGCGCGGTCTGGAACAGGCGCAACAGGGTCTTGCCAAAGGAAATATCCTTGAGCGGGCGGTCGAAAATCGGTTCGCATACGCTGCGGATGGCCGACTCGAATTCTTCGACCCGGGTATGCGCGGGAACCCATCCCGCGTCGATGTGCGCTTGCGCCACCTTGCGATAGTCGCGCTTGAAAAAACCGAGGAAGTTACGCGCGAGGTAATCCTTGTCGATATCGCTGAGGGTTCCCATGATGCCGAAATCGAGGGCGACATAGCGGCCTTTGCTATCCACGAAGATGTTGCCGGGGTGCATGTCGGCGTGGAAAAAACCGTCGCGGAACACCTGGGTGAAAAATATTTCGACCCCGGCCCGTGATAACGCCTTGATGTCGATTTTCTGTTCGAGCAACTTGGGGATATACGAAATCGGCGTACCGTGCATGTACTCCATCACCATGACGCGGGGGCCGCACCAGTCCCAATACACCTCTGGCACGACCAACAGGGGGGAGTTCTTGAAGTTGCGCCGCAGTTGCGCGCAATTGGCTGCTTCGCGCATCAAATCGAGTTCATCGCGCAGATGTTTGCTGAACTCGGCCACGACTTCGCGCGGTTTCAGGCGCCGGCTCCCGGCCCAGATTTTCTCCAACAGCAGGGCTCCAGTTTCCAGGAGGTCGATGTCGTGCTCGATGATCTTTTCGATCCCCGGCCGCAATATCTTGACTGCGACCTCCGTGCCATTGGGCAGTTCGGCGAAATGTACCTGCGCCACCGAAGCCGAGGCTTCCGGCACATGCTCGAAACGCCGGAAAACTTCATTGACCGGACGCTGATAAAACGACTCCAGCAGGGCAATGGCTTGTTCGGTCGGGAAGGGCGGCACACGATCCTGCAACAGGGCGAGTTCGTCGGCCAGATCGGGCGGCAGCAGGTCGCGCCGCGTCGAGAGCACTTGCCCGAACTTGATGAAGATTGGCCCAAGCGTTTCCAGCGCCATGCGTAGGCGCACCGCTCTTGGTTCATTGAACTTGCGCCAGAAAAACAATCTGCTCCACCAGCGCACGAGCCGACCGCTTGAGTCGGCGTCGAGAACCACACGGTCGAGGCCGAATCGCAGGCTTAAGGAAACAATCTTGGCAAGGCGCAGGAGACGCACGATGGAAGGGAGAAACAAGGAATTGGCAAGCGCGAAACTTTAGCCGGAAAGAAGCCCTGAGAAAAGCACGAATCGCTTCACCAGGGCAAATGCCTTTGCGTGAATCGTTCGCCGCCATCCGGAAAACTCCGCTAAACTCACCCGGTCATCGCGCCATGCCTTCCCGAAGTGCCTTCCTCCTGGTCTTTTCCACGTCACCTCGCCATTGTCTACGTCGCGCTCCTGATCTGCGCCAGCCTGTATCCCATGAGCGGCTGGCGGGAGACGGGGCTGCCGATATTCGATTACCTGGTCGCTCCCTGGCCGAAATATTTTGAACTTGGGGAGATCGTCGTCAACCTCATCGGTTATATGCCGTTGGGTCTGGTCATGGTTCCGGCGCTGCCGCGACATTGGGCATGGAAGAGGAAAGTGGCTGTCACGGTTTTATTTGGCATGCTGTTCAGTTTCTGCATGGAGACCATGCAGAATTTTCTGCCGACGCGCGTCTCCAGCAACGTTGATCTGTTTGCCAACACCTTTGGCGCGTTCCTGGGCGCACTGGCCGGGGTGCGATGGGGGCAGGCGATATTTGCGCCGGGACGCGGTTTGGCGCGCTGGCGCGAACGTTACATCGCCGATGACGGGCTGGCTGGCGATATTGCCCTGATCCTCATCGTTCTCTGGGTATTCGTGCAACTGACTCCGGATCAACTGCTGTTTGCCGGGGGCGAATTGCGTAGGCTGCTCGATATTGCCCCGCCTCTGCCTTTCGGGCCAGGCCGCCTCATCATGTTCGAGGCTGCACAAACCGCCAGCATGATGCTTGCCATCGGCCTGTTCGCGCGCTGTACGCTGCGCGTGTCGGGTTCAGCGCTGGTCGTAGCGCTGCTTGTGCTGGGCATGGGCGCGCGCTTGGCAGGTTCCGCCAGTTTCTTTGTCCCCTCCAGCCCGCTGGCCTGGTTGACGCCCGGCGTCCAATACGGGTTTTTTATTGGGGTGGTTTTGCTTTTCGTCGCCCTGCGCCTGCCCAGGGTGGCACAGCACGCGCTGGCTGGCGCCAGCCTCCTGATGGCTTCCGTGCTCATCAACATGATGCCGGAGAGTCCTTACTTCCTGCGAAACATCAACGGTGGGCCGGTCATCATCCGGCGCGCCAACTACCCGAATTTCTACGCCCTGTGTCGGCTGATAGCGGCCATCTGGCCTTTTGTTGCGCTGGCCTACCTTTCAGGGCTTGGTCTGTGGCGGGGCGAACGCCTCGCAAATGAACACTCTGCGGTTTGACCCTTCATCATCCTTACCCTGGCAAGGAGCCGTTTCATGTGTTGTGCAGCTTCCACAGGTTCCGCCTTCGCGCGCGGCGCGGCGGGGCAGATCGAAATCCAGCTTGATCTTCCTGCCGTGACGCAGGGCATCGCGCTCGTCTGCCATCCTCATCCGCTTTTCGGCGGCACGAATTCCAACAAGGTCGTTACGACCCTGGCCCGCGCATTCCGGGAATCAGGCTATGCGGCCCTGCGCCCGAATTTCCGGGGAGTCGGCAAAAGCGAGGGCGGGCACGATCACGGCCAAGGCGAAACCGAAGACATGCTGGCGGTGCTCGGCTGGGCGCAGGAACAATGGGGGGAAGGTTTGCCCCTGGTATTGGGCGGATTTTCGTTCGGCGCTTACGTGCAAACGCGGCTTGCCGCCCGTCTGGCTGCCGCAGGTATGCCGCCGCCGGGGCATCTCGTGCTGGTCGGTATGGCGGCGGGCATGACCGAAGGCATGTCCGGGGGCAGTTCGAGACACTATGAGACGCCTGCCGTTCCGGGGAACATCCCGACCCTCGTCATCCACGGCGAAGCAGACGATACCGTTGCCCTGGCCAATGTGCTCGACTGGGCGCGCCCGCAAAAACTCCCGGTGGTCGTAGTGCCTGGAGCCGACCATTTTTTCCACGGCAAGCTTGGGCTGATCCGCGATCTGGTCGGGCGCAATGTCGCCCCTGCCAGGACGGATACCGCGAAATAGGAATTCGAGACAGGGTGATGTGTAGATGTCGGTGTTTTTTACATATTTTGTCGTAAATGAGTGACATAAGTACTTCCTTGCGCCGAACCATGTGATTAGGCTGTTGTACTGAGTATCCTGTGGCACTTGTTTTTTTATGACGCTCTGTTTTGGAACAAGGCAGGCTCTGGATGTGCCGGTATCTTCTGGATGCGTCGGGATTTTTTACACACTTTGGATGACGAATAGAAGTGTGTAAAAAAAATTGATGAAAATCAATGAAGTATTTTTTCTGGTATCAAACTTGCTTGCTTTTCTGTCAGCTAAGTTTATTAAACAGGGGGTCGTAACAATGAAAATGAAGCTTCTTTCCGCAGCGGTTCTGGCTGTAGGTCTTTTCTCCGCTACTGTTGCCGTTCAGGCTGCTACTTATGATCCTGAGACCGGTACTCTTGTGTTTACCTCTACAACCGAAAACTTTTGGTTCCAAGAGATGACGGACACATGGGAGAAAGGGTGGTTCGAGGTAAATAATGCCGTTAACCCAAATGGAGTATCGCTGTTCACGAGTTCCTTTACGGATGATTACAGCACAGTTCAATTTGCTCCGTACTTGAAAGTGTTTAATTCGCAGGGTGAAGAGCTCGCGTATAGCAACAACATGTTCATGCAGGACTGGAATGCGTCTATCAACTTGGGTCAGATCGACGATGGTAAATATTACTTTGTCATCGGTAACGCGTATCCCACCGTTGGTGCCGAAGGACCGGGTTTGTGGCCAGGCGGATTTGGTAATGGAGCTTGGAAAGTAACCGTCACTGGCGTCAGCCCCGTTCCCGAACCGGAAACCTGGGCGATGCTGTTGGTGGGGCTTGGCATGGTGGGTGCGGTTGCCCGCCGCCGCAAGCAGCGCTGAACAAGATAGTCAGCAACTGGAAAAGCGCGCCTTTGGCGCGCTTTTTTTATGGCTATCCAGATTTGAGTGTGTTTTTGCTCGAAAACGGCCTCAGGGAGCTATCGCCGCTCAAGCGTAAAAATTGACGGCCTGCCCGTTGGGATTCAGGCTGCGCTCGATGGCTTGTCCGAACGAGAGGCCGCGATTTTCGCCGCTTTCCCGTGGGTTGCCCGTTGCGTTTTTTTCCATGCTGGCGCGGGCGATTTCAGCGCGCGCATCGGCGGCCATTTGCGCGGCAGCGGCGGCTACGGCGCGATCCTGGCCGGAGGGGTCGGCAGGTGCGAGCGCGGCGGCGCGGATTTGGTCGGCGCGCGCAAGCGTCTCTTCCGGAGTGCGCCCCTTCGAGGTGTCGATGCCGACTTCCCCGGCGACCGCGTAACGCTGCCCATCCGGGCCGGTTTCATAAGAGAAACTCGCGCCAGAAGTGACCAGGCTGCCGCCTGCGGCCATGTGCGCGGCTTCGTGCGCGCGCACGGCGCGATCCGTGGATTTCAGTTCCTCGACTTGGCGACGGTCAGCGGAACTGAGTTGTTCGGCGCGAGGCTTGCCCGATTTTTGCGAGAGCTCATCATTGCGCGGGCGCGGCGCGAAAATATCCTGCTCCCCAACTTTCCCGGACGCATCGGAACGCCACTGATTCGCGTATGTCGAAGCATTCTGGATGGTGTTGTCGACGGAAGGGGAGAGGCCGGGGACCATGGAAATAAAGCGTGACAAATAAATGAAACGGCAGACGGGTTTTCGCTTCTCTAAGTCTGGGTCATCATCGTGCGTGAGAAAAGCGCCTTCCTTGCCGGGATGCGCGTTATTTCTCGGACAGGCATGTAAATGTGCCGTTGTAGAATGTGCAGGATGCAAAACCGACATTTCGATACCCGTCATTTCGCCCTCGTGCCCGCTGCGGGAAGCGGCGCGCGCATGGGTAGGGAACTGCCCAAGCAATATCTACCGTTGCTCGGTAAGCCGCTGATTCATCACACGCTTGCCGCCCTGTGCTCGGTGCCTGCCATCGAGCGGGTGTTCGTTGTGCTTTCGGTCGATGATGCCGAGTGGGCGCGCTACGATTGGAGCGTTCTGGGTTCTCGCTTGGTACCGCTTTTTTGTGGCGGGCCGACGCGGGCCGATTCGGTGCTGGGCGGTTTGCGTGCGATCAGGGATGAGCTTGCCGCGACGGATTGGGTATTGGTGCATGATGCCGCGCGTCCATGTGTGGCGGGCTGGCAGATCGAGAAGTTGATGCACGAACTGGCGCATGATGACGTGGGGGGACTTCTGGCCGTCCCTATGGCCGATACCCTCAAACGCGCCGACGAGAGCCATCGCGTGGCGGGAACCGTGGCGCGCGAGGGTTTATGGCGCGCGCAGACCCCGCAGATGTTCCGCTACATGATGCTGCGCCGCGCATTGGAAGGCGCGCGGGACGTGACCGACGAAGCCTCCGCCATCGAAGCCGCCGGTTTGCGCCCCAGGCTCATCGAAGGGGATGCCGCCAATCTCAAGGTCACTTGGCCACATGACCTTCTGCTCGCGGAATGGATATTGCGCCGTCGCGAAAACGAAGTGGAAAAAACCATCGAGGAGAAGACCCCATGAAATGCGCGATCCGTGTCGGCCAAGGGTTCGACGTCCACGCCTTTGTCAAGGGTCGCCCCCTGATTCTTGGCGGCGTCACGATCCCGTTTGAGCGCGGCTTGCTTGGGCATTCCGACGCCGATGTACTGCTGCATGCCGCCTCCGACGCGTTGCTCGGCGCGGCGGGGCTTGGGGATATTGGCCGCCTCTTTCCCGATACCGACCCGCGCTACAAGGGTGCGGACAGCCGTGCACTCTTGCGCGCGGTGTTCGCAAGGATATGGGAGGCGGGATGGGAAATTGGCAATGTCGATGCGACTATCATTTGCCAAGCCCCAAAAATACAGCCTTACGCGGCGCAAATGGCAGACAACATCGCCAACGATCTCAACATCGTTGCGTCCGCCGTCAACGTCAAGGGCAAGACGACCGAAGGACTCGGCTTTACGGGTCGGGGTGAAGGCATTGCCGCGCAGGCCGTGGTTCTGTTGTTGCGGCGGCCAGAATGACTGAAGGCGGGATGCGGGCGCTCCCGCTTCCAGAACCCATCCTTCCACCTTCTCCGCCGGCTGCGCCCGCTCCTTTTCTGCCCATGTCGCGCCCTGAGATGGAGGCGCTGGGTTGGGAGGCGTGCGACATCATCCTCGTCACGGGCGATGCCTACGTCGATCATCCCAGTTTCGGCATGGCGCTCGTGGGGCGGCTGCTGGAAACGCATGGCTGGAAGGTAGGCATCATCAGCCAGCCGGACTGGCGTTCCGCTGAAGCTTTCCGTGCCCTGGGTCGTCCGCGCCTGTATTTCGGCATCACTGCCGGAAACATGGACTCGATGGTCAACCGTTACACCTCCGAGAGAAAAATCCGCTCCGACGATGCCTACACACCGGACGGCGAACCCGGCAAACGTCCCGATCGTGCCGTCACCGTTTACGCCCAGCGCGCGCGGGAGGCCTTTCCTGGCGTCACCGTGGTCATTGGCTCCATCGAGGCCAGTTTGCGCCGCATCGCCCATTACGATTACTGGAGCGACACCGTGCGGCGTTCTGTGCTGGCGGATTCCAAAGCCGACGTTCTTCTTTTTGGGAATGCCGAACGGGCGCTCATCGACTTCACGCGGCGGCTCGGCGCGGGCGAAAAAGCCGCCGCCATCCGCGATTTGCGCGGCACAGCCTTTATGGTGTCGCCCGGCTGGCGCCCCGAAGGCTGGACGGAGATCGACGCCTCCACGCCCCGCGAGGTTCCGGCGCAAAAGACCGACCGCGCCCGCAGCGTCATCCGCTTGCCGTCCTTTGAACAGGTCAAGGCCGACCCGCTTCACTACGCCCACGCTTCGCGGGTCTTTCACCTTGAATCCAATCCCGGCAACGCGCGGGCACTGACGCAGCGTCACGGCGAAGGGCCGGGCGCGCGGGATGTGTGGCTCAATCCGCCGCCGTTGCCGCTATCGACCATCGAAATGGATTTTGTCTACGGGCTGCCCTATGCCCGTCGACCGCATCCGGCCTATGGCGGTGTGCGTATTCCCGCCTGGGAAATGATTCGTTTCTCCATCAATATCATGCGCGGATGCTTTGGCGGATGTACCTTCTGCTCCATCACGGAACACGAAGGCCGTGTCATTCAGAGCCGTTCCCAGGAATCCATCCTGCGTGAGATCGCGGACATCCGCGCCCGCACTCCGGGCTTCAAGGGGCACATCACCGACCTCGGCGGCCCCACCGCCAACATGTACCGCATGGCTTGCCGGGACAAACGGATCGAGGCCGCTTGCCGTCGGCTGTCCTGTGTCTGGCCTGCCGTTTGTTCCCGGCTCGATACCAGCCACACCCCATTGATTGCGCTCTACCGTGCCGCCCGCGCTGTGCCCGGAGTTAAAAAGATCACCATCGGCTCCGGTGTACGTTATGACCTTGCCGCAAGGTCTCCCGAATACATTACCGAACTGGCCGCGCACCATGTCTCCGGTCTGCTGAAAATCGCGCCCGAGCACAGCGAACCCGGCTCGCTCGCCGCGATGATGAAACCTTCCATTGACACGTTCGACGCCTTTGCCGCGCTTTTCGAGCGTGCCAGCCGTCGCGCGGGCAAAAAGCAGCATCTCATCCCGTACTTTATCGCCGCCCATCCCGGCACGACGGTTGAGGATATGTTCCGGCTCATGCGCTGGCTGCAAGCGCGCGGCTTTCGTCCGGATCAGGTGCAAACCTTCCTGCCTACGCCGCTCACCCTCGCCACGGCCATGTATCACAGCGGTTTCAATCCGCTGAAGAGTCTGAATCCCGCCCCGGAACCTATTGCCTGTGCGTATGGTGAACGGCAAAGACGGCTCCACAAGGCGTTTCTCCGCTGGCACGACCCCGCCAATGCGCGGGTGTTACGCGAGGCGCTTGGAAAGATGGGCGTCGCCGGACAAGTGGCGAATATCCCCGCGCCAAAGGCGCGCTGATTCAATGTTTCCCTCAATAGGGAGGCTTTATTCAGGCGCTTCGCGCCATACTCAGGCAAACAGGCGCGCGATACCCTCCAGCCCGACATGGTCGAGGCAGCAATCGGCGACCTCGCGTAGCGCGGGTTTGGGGCGGTAGGCGACGCCGAAACCGGCGGCGCGGAACATGGGGATGTCGTTGGCTCCATCGCCGCAACAAAGAACCTGCTCCGGGGCGAGGCCGAGGGCGTCGCGGGTAGCGGTGAGGCGGTCGGCTTTAGCTTGGGCGTCGATCATGGAGCCAATCACGCGCCCGGTGAGGCGGCCATCGGCAACTTCCAGTTCATTGGCCCAGGCATAGTCGAAACCGAGCTCCCGGCGCATGTGGTCGGTGAAATAGGCGAAGCCGCCGGAGACGAGCGCGGTGCGTACGCCAGCGGCCTTGAGGCTGGCCATGAGGGCTTCGGCTCCAGGGTTGAGCCGCAGTCGCTTGGCGTAGACCTTGGCCAGTGCCTGTTCATGCAGCCCGGTCAGCAGGGATACGCGGCGCTCCAGCGAGGCGCGGAAGTCGATTTTCCCGCGCATTGCCGACTCGGTAATGGCTGCGACTTCGTCCTTGATTCCCTGCATGTCGGCGATTTCATCGATGCACTCGATGTTGATGAGGGTGGAATCCATATCGGTGACGAAGAGGCCGAAATCGCTCAAACGCCGCCCCTCCGGTATCCAGGCCCAGTCGAGCGCGGCATCGGCGCAGAACCAGGCAAGGTCGGCAGTGATGTGATCGCGGTTTTTCCCTTTGAAGCGGCAAGCATGATCGTCGATGGCTTCGATGCCATCCGCGCCGATAAGCCTGGACAGGGATTGAAGCGTGGCGGCGGTCAGCGTATTGCCCTGGACGACCAGGTTCATTCAGGCATGCCCCGTTTCTCTAGCGTTTCGCGCAATATCGAATCGGCGGAACGGATCATCTCAACGGTGGTTTCCCACCCAACGCAGGCATCCGTAACCGAACAGCCGTATTTGAGCTGCGAAAGGTCGTCGGGAATGGATTGGTTGCCCGCCACGATGTTGCTTTCGATCATCAGGCCGATGATGGAGCGGTTGCCGTCCCGAATCTGGTTGATGACATCCTTCATCACCAGGGGCTGCATTTCGGGACGCTTCCAGGAATTGCCGTGCGAGCAGTCGATGACGATGTTATGGGGTAATCCGGCCTTGGCAAGCGCTTGTTCGGCACAGGAGACGGACACGGAATCGTAGTTGGGGCGCTCTCCGCCACGCAGCACGATGTGACCATAACGGTTACCATGCGTACGTACGATGGCAGTTTCCCCTTGGGAGTTGACGCCCAGGAAGCTATGCGGATTGGCTGCCGAAAGGATGGCGTTGATAGCGGCTGCAACATCGCCGTCGGTCGTGTTCTTGAAACCAACCGGCGTCGAGAGGCCG
The DNA here is from genome assembly GCA_009782565.1 of Betaproteobacteria bacterium. Lineage (GTDB taxonomy): Bacteria > Pseudomonadota > Gammaproteobacteria > Burkholderiales > Rhodocyclaceae > WRNU01. The sequence continues at coordinate 4,318 of WRIU01000013.1, read as the reverse complement.
GAGGCCATTTCGCGGTGGGTTTGCGATTCGGAGGTGCGCGCCCCGATGGCCGTCCAGGAAATAAGGTCGCCGTAATATTGCGGGGCGATGGGGTCAAGCGCCTCGGTAGCGATGGGTAGCCCAAGGCGCGAAACTTCGCGCAGGAAGTGGCGAGCCTTTTCCATACCCAGGTCAATCCGGAAGGAGTCGTTCATGCAGGGGTCATTGATGTAGCCCTTCCAGCCGACAGCGGTACGCGGCTTCTCGAAATACACGCGCATCGCCAACATCATCGTATCCGCGACTTCATCGGCCAGCGCGCGCAGCCGCCGTGCGTAATCGAGCCCAGCCTCTGGATCGTGGATGGAGCAGGGGCCGACGATAACGAAAAGCCGGGAATCCCGGCGTTCGAGAATGTCGATGAATGCCTGACGCCCCGCGACGACCGTGGCTGCTGTGCCGTCGTCCAGCGCCACGCGCGCCTTGATCTCTTCCGGCGAAGGCATGTGGTCGATGGACAGGATATTGAGGTTTTCGATTTGGACGGCGGGCATTGTTTGCTCCGTTGGGAACAATCCTGGAAAGCGCAAAATTATAACCGTAGTGGGGAATACGACGGGGTAGAAGAATGCTTTGAACCAAGACTGCTGAAGGAGTGACCTCACAGATCAAACCCGTAATCGATAATGAGCGGCGCGTGATCGGAGAAGCGTTGCGCCTTGTACACCGTAGCTCCGATAGCTTTCGCGGCAGTGGCAGGAGTGGCAACTTGATAGTCGATGCGCCATCCGACGTTTTTAATCCATGCCTGTCCCCGGTTTGACCACCATGTATAGGCTTCTTCACGCGCTTCGGGATAAAGATGACGGTAAACGTCGACCCAACCAAGTTCTTCAAATACGCGCGTAAGCCAAGCGCGCTCTTCGGGCAGGAAACCGGAGTTCTTCTGATTGCTTTTCCAGTTTTTGAGGTCGATCTCACTGTGCGCGATATTCCAATCGCCACAAATCACGCATTCGCGGCCACTTGCCGCAAGTCTGGCGAGATGAGGCAGGAAGCGCTCCATAAAGCTGAACTTGGCAGCTTGGCGTTCGGGGGAACTGGAACCAGAGGGCAGGTAAAGCGAGACGACGGACAGCGCCTCGAAATCGAGTTGCAAGTAGCGTCCTTCCGCGTCGATGTCGGGCAAGCCAAGCCCTTCGATGACCCGCAAGGGAGGGTGTCTGCTGAAGAGGCCGACACCGCTATAGCCTTTCATGTCGGCGCAATGAAACCAACTTTTCAGCCCGGCAGGATGATGCATTTCCGGGGAGATGTCGCCGGCCTGCGCCTTGAGTTCCTGAACGCAAACGATATCGGCCTCAAGTGGGGCAAGCCAGTCGAAAAAGCCCTTTTTGTTTGCCGAACGGATGCCGTTAAGATTGGCAGTGACGATTTTTGCCATGTCATTCTCTGCAAAGTGGTTCAGAATCGAATCCAATATAGTGTAACGTTGCACAAAAACCAGAGCCAAATATGCCATTCAGTCGTGACTTCATAGAGCTTTCCTGCCGCAAGGGCGTGCTACGCTTCGGGTCGTTTGTGACTAAGGCGGGGCGTGTTTCGCCTTATTTTTTCAACGCGGGCCTGTTTGACGACGGAGGTTCGTTCAGCGAGTTGTGCGGGTTTTACGCTCAGGCGATTCTCGATTCCGGTGTGGCGTTCGACATGCTTTTCGGTCCGGCTTACAAGGGGATTCCGCTGGTGGCCGGTACGGCGATGCGACTGGCCGGGGAGGGGGTAAACGTGCCGTTCGCCTTCAATCGCAAGGAAGCCAAAGATCACGGTGAGGGCGGGACGCTGATCGGCGCGCCGCTTGAAGGACGGGTGCTGATTCTCGATGACGTGATTTCGGCGGGCACTTCGGTACGGGAATCCGTCAACATCATCCGCTCTCACGGTGCTGAACTGGCGGGGGTCGTTATTGCGCTGGACCGCATGGAACGCGGCCAAGGGGAATTTTCGGCAGTGCGAGAGGTAGAAGAGACTTACGGTGTTCCGGTCGTGCCGGTGGCGACACTCGAAGATTTGATCGCCTATCTGGCCGATACGCCGGAATTTACGAACAATCTTGCGGCTGTCCAGGCTTACCGGGATGCTTATGGAACGCATGATGCGATACGGTAAATTTCTCCGAAGCCTTGCTGTTGTTGCATTGCTGGCTGTGCCGTTTTCCGCCATAGGGCAGCAGGGAAAGGGCAATATCGGTGGGGTGAAGGTGTTCAGTTGCGAGATCAACGGCCGCCCGGTGTTTGGCGATACCTTGCCGAAAGAATGCTATGGCCGTGCTTGGGTTCAAAAGATCAATGGCGTCGTCGTCTACCGGGAGGAGGCGCAACCCACGCCCGATGAGAGCGCCCGCCGCAGGGAACTGGCACGCCAACAAGAGGAAGCACGGAAGGAAGCCGCCAGGCAGAAGCGTCAGAATGACGCGCTACGGGAAAGATACCCTTCGCTGGAGTCGCTCGATCAGCGCCGCGACCGCGAGATTGCCGAACTCGACAAGGCCATCGGTGAGTTGCGCGCCGATGAAGAAAGGCTCGTCGCGCGGCGCAAAAGCCTCGATGACGAAAAGAAATCCCTGGAAGATAAGCCGGTTCCGGCTGATCTCAAAAGAGCGATGAATTACGCCGACGAAGAATTGGCGCAGGCGCGCGCGGCCATCGAGAGAAAAGTCAATGAGCGCGACAGCCTGCGCCAGCGTTTCGATGCCGACCGCCAGCACTACCTTGAAATTACCTCGTCCGATTCCCGAAAGGACTGAACGAACGAGGTGCCGTGGGAGGGACGGCGGTGACGATAAACGAACCGTTTGAGGCCATACTGGATGAAGTCGCTGTCCTGCTTGGCCGCGCAAAGCGCCCGCTGTTCATTACCGGCGCGGGCATTTCAGCGGATTCCGGCTTGCCGACCTACCGGGGCATCGGCGGGCTTTATAACGACCGCCTGACCGACGAAGGTTTCCCGATTGAGGAGGCGCTTTCCGGCCAAATGTTGGCGCGCTGCCCAGAGATTACCTGGCGCTATATCGGGCAGATCGAGAGCAACTGCCGGGGAGCCGGCCCGAATGCCGCGCATCGGCTGATTGCCGCATTCGAGGAGGAAAAACCCGGCCTTTGGGTACTCACCCAGAACATCGACAGCCTGCATCGCAAGGCCGGGTCGAAAAACCTGATCGAAATACACGGAACCGTACATCGGCTGCTGTGCACCGCGTGTAATGATGAGCGCGAAGTGGAAGATTACGCGGAGCTTACATTACCCCCGACATGCTCCAAGTGTGGGCGGCTGGTGCGTCCCGATGTGGTGCTTTTTGGTGAAATGCTGCCCCAGTTGGCGTTGAAACAACTGGCGCGGGTCATGGATGAAGAACCGGATATCGTGATTTCCATCGGCACGACCAGCGTTTTTCCCTATATTGCCCATCCGGTATGGTGGGCGCGTCAGAACGGCGTGGCTGCGGTGGAAATCAATCCCGGCGATACCGAAGTGAGCATGATCGTTTCCCATCGCCTGAAAATGGGCGCGGCGCACGTATTGACGGCGCTTTGGGATCGGTTGCACCGGCAAACGGGATAAAAGTGTTTCTTGACAGTACCGCTTTCTCGCTTGCTATACATATGGTAACTTGACATGGCGTAGCTTATTCCGTCATTCGTTTTAGGAATGGTGTTTGATGCGTTTTGTCATTTCAGGAGGCTATTATGTCTGGCTCGATTTTGACTGGTGCTCTGATTGGATTAGTGATCGGTTTTGTTATTTTGCTGAGCCATAAAGGTGGCCGGTTCAAAAAACTGGTGAACTTCTCTGGTGATTTTGAGAGCATGAGCGCCCTTATCAATGATTTTTTGATTGCGGATAGTTACTGTATTGAAAATTACGGTAATGAAACCGTGTACCGCAAAGGTAGCCGGATGCTAGTGGGGAGAAAATTTATTAAATTTTCAAAGGTGCCGGAAGGAATTCAGGTTGAGGCTTTTGTGAATTTGCTGGGGAACAATGAAGGCGGAATAGACGGCTTTGTTGGGGCGGTTGCAAAAAAACAATTAAAAGGAACCGTTGATAAGGTTATCGCTATGATTGAAACCAGCGGAAAGTGATAACCAATAATTATGACAGGATAAGCGAAACAGCCGTTTATGGAGTTTGAAACTCCTTTGAACGGCCTTCGCCGAGGGCGTGACGGCGTTGTGTCTGCTGGTTTCGGTGCTTGTTCGGGGCGGCGGCGCCCTGTGTTCTGCGGGAACAGTGGGGGGTTCCGAGGAGTAGAAGTTTGGCTCCTCGGCCTGGCCGGTTTGCG
>WRIU01000012.1 GCA_009782565.1 Betaproteobacteria bacterium | reverse complement strand
CAACTCCATGGTGATCACCTCGTTTCCCCTGCCTAAAAATTAGGCAGAACAGGTTAAACACCCTGGTCAATTTTGGGCCGGTATACCCCTCGCTACATGCTCAGTTTTCGGTCGGCGTGAACAATACTCCAGCTTGTGCGCTTGGAGGCCGATCAGACGGGGAAGGTCGAGTTCAGCGTGGCCGGATTCGTAGGCGCGCGCCAAGCTCTCGACAGCGTACTCGATGGCAGAGAGCGCCGACATTTTTCCCTGTGCCATGTCGACATCCACATTCAGCAGGGCAATCAGGGCTTGTTTGTCCTCCGGTATCAGATTGCCTTCCGTCAGGGCGGGGCGCTTGGCGACGTGCAGGTCGACCAGTGGGCGAAAAGGTTCGATTAAATCGTCGGCCAGGTTGAATGCGTTTTGCTCGCTGTCGTGAAATAACCCGATGGCGGGATGTAGACCATGCGCTACCAGGCCGCGCGCGATAGCGCCTCGCAAGACGGCATAGCCATAATTGAGCGCGGCATTCGTCCAGCGCGCTTCGTCGTTGCGGTGAAAATCCGCGCCGAACAACTGTACAAAGTAAAGCGCGGCGGCTTGTCCTTCCAGATTATCCGGATCGCCGGAACGAACCCTTCGCATACAGGCTTCCAGCCTTTCCACGCCTCTTTTTCCGCACAGGCGCAGACAGGTGGCCTGATTTTCGATCTTGCGGCGCACGATGTCGGCCCAGATACGTTTGGCTGTCGGGCGGGTCATGGTCAACTGTTTACGCATCATGCGCGTAGTGCGCGAATGCGAAAGAAACGGCAGAAAAACGCCAGCGGGCTGATGATTGCCGCCGGTGGCATAGACGCTGATGCCGTATTCGGCACAGGCTGAAAGTACTGGGTGAGTTAGTGTGATTTGCTGGTGATCGAGAACGATTACGGCAATATCCTCGAAAGGCACGAAGGCCGTTTCTTCCTGGTCGATGGCCAGCGAGTAATGTTCCCGCCGCAGACGCGCCGGACGGGAGATCATTACGCTACGCCAGGCCACGGCGCTCCTCCGGCGGGGCAGGGTAGATGTTGCCCAAGGAGTCGACGTGGAATTTTTCTAGAAATAGTGCTGTCTTGACGCCCGTGCGAATGAACCCATCTTTGCCAATGGCTGTATTCCGATCATGCATCCAAAGTCCTATGTTGCCAGTTGAGCGATCACAACTTGCATAGTAGCCCTGAATAACCACGTTTTTCAGGCCAATTTTGAGCAGATCATTGGGATAAAGGGAGAAACAAAAATCGAAGTTGCCTTCATCAATGAGCGTCCAGTCATTCTCATCTTTGGCTTGCACAATTGCTCGATTGGGCAATTCCTTTGCTACCGCGTGGTGTATATATACGGGGACGAGGTGATATTTCTTGTCTTTTTTATGCCTGAACACATCTACGCGCAACATGGTGTCGTTTTTGGCAATGCCGCCGCGAACCGGAATACCGGAAAGTTTGTCGATGATCATCGTAACGGTACGGACGACGGGGCCGGTCGGATTGCCGTTGCGGTCGGGTTTGTGTAACGGATTGTCCGAGGGGAAGGCTTTATCGCCTTTGCCGCCGTGCGCTTCCAGCCGAGCGCGTATTGCTGCGTAAAGTTTTTCATTACGGTGCGGGTCGATCAGATTATCCATGTCTTTGAGCGTCAAACCCGTCAAAGGCACTTTCTGCGTGACACTTCCCTTACTCTTCAAGCGTTCTGGCTGGGAATAGATGGTGTCCTTGTGCGCGGCGCCACCGTTGCGGCGTTGCGGTGCGCGGGAAACGAACAGGGGACGCAGGTTTTCCACGGTTTTTGGCGGATAGCCGTAACGTTCCGCTTCGCTCTTGAGCAAAGCGGGATCGTCCGTATTCAGGCGCAGCAGGAGTTCTTCCCGGAAATATTCCCAGGGTTTTGGAAAATGTTGTTCCAGTTTCGACAACAGATCCAGATCAAAGATTTCCCCAGTTTCCGCGTCAATTGCATTTTCGGCGTGTTTCAGTTCCTTACGCCTGGAATAGTCGGAGAGACGTTTGACAAGCGCGTGGCTGCATGCGGCGACAACGGTAGCATCGAGCGCATGATGTCGGTCGCTGTCTCCGCGTACCTTGGTCAATCCCCAGCGGGCGCGCAGAAATGCCGTGAGTTGCCCGCTGAGTACGACACAACGTTTGCTGTCGCTGCCTTCGGCCAGTTGCAAATGGCGCTCGATATAATTCTTGAAGAATTTGCAGATGTAGCGCGTATCGTTGAGGTTGCGCTCCTTGAATTCACTGGATTCGTCCTGGCCGAAATTCTTACGCAACAAGCGGCTGCGTTTGGCAATCCTGTAGGACTTGTTGCTTTCGACGAAGGCGGCATAGCTGCGCCAGTGTTCCCCGTTTTCGCCCCCCGCGAACGAAGTCAGGTATTCATAAGGTGTGCGGTTGCCTTTGTTGCGGTTCTCACTGGCAAACACTAAAACCTTATTATTTTTGCTGTCGTCGTAGCTGCGCGAATAGGGAAGGGCGTGATCGACTTCAGCATAACCTTGGTCGTGTAATACTCGATCAAGATCAAGCGGTTTCAGTGAATAGGCGCATTTACCATGCTGTTCGCGGTAGAGCATGTATTTTTCAAATTCCCGGCTTTTGGCGGGCATATTGAATTCGGCCATGAAATCGGCTTTGGCTTTTTCGTTCCTGTCGCGGAACTCTTCCTGGGCTTTTTTGACTTTGTTACGCTCATCCATTGGACGCGACAAATCTCGTGCCATTTCAATGTGCACGGCAGAAGGCGAGCCATAACGGCTCACCAACGCATTCAGCACTTTGCGCGCTTGATTGAGTGAACGAAGAACAACCGGATTACGTGGAATGTCCTCCTTGTCATCAAATACCATGCGGCCATCTTTATCACGGCCAGAGTAGAAAGGAGGCAGGTATTTGTACTGGCCTTCTCCTGCTTTGAATAACTGGCTGTGATGATAACCAGCTTTTTCGCATGCCTCGTCATAGCGCAAGCCGGCTTCCATGTGAGGAACGATCTTGCGGAGCGCCTTGAGAGACAGATTGTGAAACTTGTCGAAGCTGATTTCGCTGAGTGCCTCGATCATCTTTTCTCCACCCGGTAGGGAGAGTTTGCGTAATTCTCGTTCAACCTCATCGCCGTCCTTGAAGACACTGAGTGTCCAGGCGATTTGGTCGAGCAGTTCGGGTTGTCCTCCGGCGGCGGCTCCGGCGATACTTTGCCATTCGGTTTCAAGCCCTTTTTCTTTAAGAGTTTTGCGTAGTTCCTGCCAAGCGGGAAGTTTGACTAGCCGTTCAGATTCCGGGTCTTTGGCTTTGTTTTCGGTTTGCTGTGTTGGATAAGCCAGCCCGGTGAATCTGACGTTTTCAGGCAATAAACCCGCCTTGAACAAGGCGCTTTTCAACTGCTTATAAGTAAAGTCACTGGCCTGTTGATAGGGTAGGGGCAAGGCAATGCTGCGTTCGGCTTCATTGAGCGGACGTGCGTTTCCACCGACGACGATACGCAGATTGTTGAGGCGTGTCAGCCAGACGTGGCGTTCGGCAGTGAAACTGGCCTTGGGAGCACGGTATTCGCTTTTTTCAAAAGTGCAGCGTCCAAGCATCTTCAGCAGTTTTTCCCCGGATAGAGCCGGTTTTTGTTCCCAGAACAAACCGCTTTTGCGGTCGCCGCATCCAACAATGTGCGTTTCGAGATCGGGCGTTGCGTGGGGGTTACCGTATTCGCGCTGGCGCTTGAACAGCAAGACGAGTTCTTCGGCAAGCAGAAGGCGGGAAAGTGCCTTGCTGTATTCACCCTGCTTGTTGCGCTGTGCATCGGGAAATTCCTTCAGCACCATTTCAGCCGCGCTTCGGTAATTTTTTTCATTCATGCGGCGCTTGGTATCCTGCAAACCCTTCTTGACCTTGCCGCCTTCCCCGTCTGCTTCGGCTTTTTTTTCTTCCGCACGGCTGATCCAGTAAAAACCGCGATGCTTGCAGAGGTGGTAAAGAACTTGTGCCCATTCCTGTGGCGCGAGCTTTCGATCCAGCCCCTCTACACGAAGCTGCCACGGCGATTTTGCGGCAGGTTGGTGTATGGTTTGGACGCTGTCGATCAGCCCCTCGCGTTTCAATAGGCGAGCCAGTTTGGTCAATCGCCACGCGCGGCGACGCAGACGCCGCCGCATGAGGCGGGCGGTACGGCGGGCGAGATTGAGCGATTCGCCTTCCTTGGCAGTTTCTGCCTTGTCGAAGCAACGCACACCAAGATCAACGATATGTTTTTCGCCGAGTACGCACCAGCCGACCGAGGCAATGCCAATGTCGAAACCAAAAGTGAGCGGATCGGTGGGCTTGCCAAGCATGTCTTCCTCCCTCATAATTTTCAGTATTGTGGCTATCCGGGGTGAGAGCCGTTGCTACAATAAGAAATGCGTTTTTAACGCAATTCGTATCCAGCAGTCCGGCAGGGAAACCTGCCGGACTGTTTTATTTTGCCACCGGTTTATTTCTCTTTGTGTTTTGGCTATGCGCTTGTTGCGCCTTTCACTGCCTTCACCACATGCCCGACAGTAAACCCGAAATGCTCAAACAGCCTCCCCGCCGGGGCTGAAGCGCCGAAGGTGTCGATGCTGATGATTGAGCCATCCAGACCGACGTATTTGCGCCAGAAATCGCCGTGCGCGGCTTCGATGGCGATGCGGCGGACGTGCTGGCCGAGGATTTTGAGGCGGTATTCCGGGCTTTGGCGGTCGAAGACGTTGGTGGAGGGCATGGAGACGACGCGGGTGGGGATGCCTTCTTTTTCCAGGGCGGCCTTGGCGTCGAGCGCCAGCTTGACTTCGGAACCGGTGGCGATGAGTATGGCTTGAGGCGCTCCGGCTTCGGCTTCGGCGAGGATGTAGCCGCCTTTTTTGATGTCGTCCGCGTCGATGTTGCCTGTGACGGTGGGCAGGTTCTGCCGGGAGAGGGCAAGCAGGGTGGGGCCGTCCGTGCGCTCGATGCCCGCAATCCAGGCTGCTGCCGTTTCCACGGCGTCGCATGGCCGCCAGACATCGAGGTTGGGAATCAGGCGCAGGCTTGGGATATGTTCGACGGGTTGGTGCGTGGGGCCGTCTTCACCCAGGCCGATGGAATCGTGGGTGTAGACCATGATTTGCCGCTGGCGCATGAGCGCGGCCATGCGGATGGCGTTGCGGGCATAGTCGGAGAAGACGAGGAAGGTGGCGGTGTAGGGAATCAGGCCGCCGTGGAGCGCCAGCCCGTTGGCAATGGCGGTCATGCCGAATTCGCGCACGCCGTAGTAGCAGTAGTTGCCGCCCTCAAGAGCCGTCATGCCCCGGCTGCCCTTGACGAAGGTCAGGTTGGAACCGGCAAGGTCGGCGGAGCCGCCGAAGAGTTCCGGCAGATGAGGGAGCAGGGCGGCTATCGTGTTTTGGCTGGCTTTGCGGGTGGCGATGTTTTCCGCTTTTTCCTTGCAAGTGGCGATGGTCTGCGCTGCAACCTGAAGCCAGTCGGCGGGAAGCTCCCGCCGGATGACGCGGCGCTCGAACTCAAGGGCAAGTTCGGGGAAGGCGGCGCGCCAGGCATCGAACCGCTGTTGCCAGTCGGCTTCGAGCGATTTTCCTTTTTGCCGTGCATCCCAGGCGGCGTAGACGTCGGCGGGAATTTCAAACGGGGAATGCGGCCAAGCGATGGCTTCCCGCGTGGCGGCAATCTCATCCGCGCCCAATGGCGCGCCGTGGCAGTCGTGGCTGCCCGCCTTGTTGGGGGAACCCATGCCGATGACGGTCTTGCAGCAGATGAGCGAGGGTTTCCGGGTTTCCTTTCGCGCAGCGGCCAGCGCCGCCTCGATGGCCTGGGGGTCGTGGCCGGGAACGTCGGAGATGACTTGCCAACCGTAGGCTTCAAAGCGTTTTGGCGTGTCGTCTGTAAACCAGCCTTCAACGTGGCCGTCGATGGAAATTCCGTTGTCGTCGTAAAAGGCGATCAGTTTGCCGAGGCCGAGCGTGCCCGCGAGGGAACAGGCTTCGTGGGAGACGCCTTCCATCAGGCAGCCGTCGCCCATGAAGGCGTAGGTGTGGTGGTCGACGATGGTGTGGCCGGGGCGGTTGAATTCGGCGGCAAGCAGTTTTTCCGCAAGCGCGAAACCGACGGCGTTGGCGATGCCTTGCCCAAGCGGGCCGGTGGTGGTTTCCACGCCGGGCGTGTGGCCGGTTTCCGGATGCCCGGCGGTTTTGGAGCCGAACTGGCGGAAGTTTTTAAGGTCGTCGATGGAAAGATCGTAGCCCGTGAGGTGGAGCAGGGCGTAGATGAGCATGGAACCGTGCCCGTTGGAGAGGACGAAGCGGTCGCGGTCTGGCCAATCGGGGTTGGCGGGGTTGTGTTTCAACGTGCGCCGCCAGAGGACTTCGGCGATTTCCGCCATGCCGAGCGGTGCGCCGGGATGCCCGGAGTTGGCTTTTTGAATGGCGTCGATGGCAAGCGCGCGGAGCGCGCCGGTGATCGGGTTGAACACGGGGGCGGGTGGTTGCGGCATGGTGGACTCGATAATCGGTATGGTGTGCGGTGAAAGCGCGAATTATCCCGGAAAGGCGCGTCGGCGTGAAATTCCGTATTTTCGCGTTCAGATCAGGAATGCGATTGCAGCCAAGTGCGCCACTCGGCGAACAGCAGGGGGTTGGCGGCGGCGATGACGCCACGCTTGACCGCAGGCCCTGCCGATAAGGTTCCGCCGTCCAGCGAACAGGCTTGACCGCCCGCTTCGGCCAGGATCAGTTGTCCGGCGGCGTAATCCCACAGCATTTGCCCGCCGTGCATGTATACATCGAAGCGTCCGGCGGCGAGAAAACACCATTCAAGCGTGCTGGAGCCGAAATTGCGCTGTGAGAAATACGGCGGGCGCGTCACCAGTTCGTCGCCTAGGTGTGGGCTGACCTGCTTCAAGTCGAAACCTGCTACGGCTTCGCGCAGGCGGCGGGTCGTGCGGCGTAACGGCAACGCTTCATCATTGAGAAAAGCGCCCGCGCCTTGGGTGGCCAGGAAACATTCTTCGCTGATCGGGTTGTAGATCACGCCGAGACGCGGTTCGTGATCGAAGAGCCAGGCGATCGAGATGGCGAAAAACGGGATGCCGTTGATGAAATTGGTTGTGCCGTCGATGGGGTCGATGCACCATAAGCCGCTACGTCCCGCGCCCCACAAACGGGCCTGCATTTCTCTGCTCATCTCTTCGCCAAGCACCGGCCCAGGCAGGATAGTCGGCAAAACCTCGACCAGCCGCCGCTGAGAGGCAAGATCGGCTTCTGTAAAAAGCGTTCCGTCGGCCTTGCGTCCGCGTGACACCTTGAGATAGCGTGGAAGAATCTCTGAGGCCGCGATTTCGCGCACCAGGGCTTCGAGCAAACGCGCCTTGCTCAACAACGTGTCGGGGGAGACCGACAGCATGTTGGGCGATTGCACGGGACGGGAAAGATGGAGAGGCAAAGGCATACTCGCAATAATAATACGATGGTTTCTGTGACAGTGATAACTACGCGGTTTACAGGCTGTTTTGTCTAAAAATTCGGCAAAGTGACTAAGATCGCTTCAGACAGACTGGTTCAGCGACGGGCATTCCCCTTGAACGTAAGTATCTAAGATGGGTGCTGCCCTCTAACCCGTGAAATCCGCTGGTGTGGTGACAAATGATGGCTGTCTGCTCAGGCGTGAGCGGTTTCCATGTGCCACGGCGTGATTTTCGCCAGTTGCGACGCGAGGGCGTCCTTGGCCGTTTCCGTGTCAAAACGCGCCTGCCCGCGCAGCCAATAGCCTTCGGAAAGGCCGAAGAAGCGGCACAGGCGCAGGTCGGTATCGGCGGTGATGGCTCGCCGCCCTGCTACGATTTCACCAATGCGCTGTGCAGGAACGCCAATTTCCTTGGCGAGCCGGTATTGGCTGATGCCGAGCGGTATCAGGAATTCTTCCCGCAGGATTTCGCCGGGATGGATGGGGCTGAGCTTCTTGTTCATGAGTGCTCTCCGTCAGTGGTAGTCAATGATTTCGACGCATTCTGCATCTTCCCCTGTCCAGACGAAGCAAACACGCCACTGGTCGTTGATGCGGATGCTCCACTGGCCTTCCCGGTCGCCGGAGAGTTTTTCCAGCCGGTTGCCGGGCGGTACACGCAGGTCGTCCAACCGCCCAGCCATGTGCAACTGCTCCAGCTTGCGCCGCGCTACGGCCTGAATATTGGCAAACTGGGCGACGCGCTGACGCTCGAACAAGGCTTTTGTGTCAGGGCAGTAGAAGGATTGAATCGACATGGCGCAATAGTAATGCAGTGCGTTATTAACGTCAAACGTGTTTAATGGCAGGTGGTGAAATGATCGACATCTCCGAACTTATGCGCGACCCGGACTTCGCGTAGACGCCACTGCTTTCAGCGTCCGTGTCGCCGGGGTCGCTACCGCTGCGCCCGCTTAGACATGAAGATGAAAAAATCTTTATAATTCATGAGATTAACGAAATCTAACTGACATACTATGACGTTTTCACGTTTTTATTTTCCTGGAGTTTTACCGCATGCGGGAGAAGTCGAGCTTCCACCTGCTGCCACACATCACGCCTTGAAGGTTTTACGCCTCGGTAGTGGTGATGTTGTGGTGCTGTTCGATGGGAGCGGCGGCGAGTTGCATGCGCGGCTCGATGTCCGTGGCCGCCTGGCTGTGGCGGTCGATGCCCAATGGCAGGAGGTTAGCCGGGAGTCGCCGCTCGATGTCGTTCTGGTACAGGCATTGGCAAGTGGCGACAAGATGGATTGGGTCATCCAGAAGGCGGTGGAACTTGGGGCCAGTGGCATCGTTCCCGTGCAGGCCGCGCGCTCGGTATTGCGCCTGACCGGAGAGCGCGCCGAAAAAAAACTCGAACACTGGAGGCAGGTTGTGGTTGCCGCCTGCGAGCAGTGCGGGCGCAATAGGCTGCCTTTCGTTGCCCCGGTGCAAAGCCTTGCCGCTTATCTCGCACAAGCTACGGAAGCCGCGCGGTGGGTTCTTGTGCCCGGCGGCGAGCCTCTTTCTGCGATTCAGCCCGTCCCTTCGTCCATTCATCTTCTCATCGGCTCCGAAGGCGGGTGGAGCGATGAGGAACTGGCGCTCTGCTCGCGCGCCAACAGCCGGACGATTGGTTTGGGGCCACGCGTCTTGCGTACTGAAACTGCCGGGTTGGCGGCGCTGGCGGCCTTACAGGCGAGGGCGGGTCAGTTTTGAACGGGCAGAAACATTGTTTTCCCTTTGGGAACCTCTGCATAACCCCTTTTGATGGATTGCTTCGTCACTTCGCTCCTCGCAATGACGGGTAAAAATGGGTGTCATTGCGAGCGAAGCGAATCCAAGGTTGTTCAGGGTTTCCTTTTGTAAAGAAAAAGGGCTACGGCTTGATATGCCGTAACCCTTTGTGATTTTTGTGGGAGGTACAAAACTTGAATTTGTAAGCCTGCCGTGTGAACGTACTCGCTGGATTTTTTTGGCGAGAAACTTATCTCAGCTTGATTTCCTTGTAGACCACATGCTTGCGCGCAACCGGATCGAATTTCTTGAATTCGAGCTTTTCGGGTGTGGTGCGCTTGTTCTTGGAAGTGGTGTAGAAGTGACCTGTGCCGGCGGTCGATTCCAGCTTGATCTTTTCGCGGGCGCCTTTGCTTTTAGCAGCCATGACCGTCTCCGTTCTTCAATGGGTGAGCTTAGATTTTTTCGCCACGCGCGCGCAACTCGGCGACGACGGCGTCAATCCCTTTTTTGTCGATGGTGCGTAGCGCAGCGTTGGTGACGCGCAGGCTGATCCAGCGGTTCTCGGCCTCAGACCAGAAGCGGCGGTTTTGCAGGTTGGGAAGAAAACGGCGCTTGGTTTTGTTGTGGGCGTGAGAAATATTGTATCCCACCATCGGTTTTTTGCCGGTGACTTGGCAGACGCGAGCCATGATGTGCTCCTGAAAGTTTGTGATTTCCTTGAAACATTCAATGCTATCGCAAAAGAGGGACTCATAGCAAGCCCCGTTCAGCGAATGATAGCGGTTTGCCGTGCGCGGGGACGACGAAGTGGTCGAGCACCTTGACGTCGATCAGCGCGAGCGCGTCGCGCAGGTCGCGGGTGATGAGTTCATCCGAGTGGCTGGGTTCGCGCACACCGGAGGGGTGGTTGTGTGCAAGGACGACGGCGGCGGCATTGTAGCGCAGGGCGAGTTTGACGACTTCCCGTGGATAGACGCTGGTCTGGTTCAGTGTGCCGCGAAAGAGGTCGACGGCTTCGATCAGCCGGTGGCAGGCATCCAGCAGCAGGATGCAGAAGGTCTCATGGGGAAGGTGTGCCATCCGCAGTTGCAGCCAGTCCCTGACTTCCGTGGGCGAATCGAACAGGGCACCTTCAGTCAGGCGTTCGGCGAGCGCGCGGCGAGCCAGTTCCATCACCGCCTGGAGTTGGGCATACTTCGCCAGCCCCATACCGGGTATCGAGGCGAATTCGTCCGCGCAAGCATTGCACAGGTGGTTTAGTGTGCCAAAGTGGCCGAGCAGGGTGCGGGCGAGGTCGACGGCGCTTTGGCCTTTTATGCCGACACGCAGGAAGATTGCAAGCAGTTCGGCGTCGGTGAGAACCTGCGCGCCTAGCGCAAGCAGTTTTTCGCGCGGGCGTTCGTCCGCAGGCCAGTCGGTAATTGCCATGACAGAAGGATTGGAGGAAGAAATGCCGGATTATACACACGTCATTGACGGGTTGCGCGGGCGCAGGATTGTGCTCGGCGTGAGCGGCGGTATCGCGGCGTACAAGTCCGCCGAACTTACGCGCGCCCTCGGGCATATGGGGGTGGACGTCCATGTGGTCTTGACCGAAGCCGGGGCGCGTTTCGTAACGCCGCTGACTTTCCAGGCTCTGTCGGGCAACCGGGCGTGGTCGGGGTTCCTGGACGAGAAAATGGAAGACGGTATGCCACACATCCGCCTTGGGCGCGGAATGGATGCCATTCTCGTGGCTCCGGCAAGCGCCGATTTCATTGCCCGCCTGGCCGCTGGCTTGGCCAGTGATCTGCTTTCCACGCTCTGCCTGGCGCGCGACTGCCCGTTATTCGTTGCTCCCGCGATGAACCGCCAGATGTGGGAGAACCCGGCGACCCAACGTAACGTGGCGACGCTGCAATCCGATGGCGTCACCATCCTCGGCCCCGCCGTGGGCGAGCAGGCATGCGGCGAAACCGGGCCAGGGCGGATGCTGGAACCTGAGGTGCTGTGCGAGGAATTGAATGCTTTTTTCACGCCCAAACTGCTGGCCGGGCGTAAGGTAGTCCTGACGGCGGGCCCGACGTTCGAGGCTGTCGACCCGGTACGCGGCATCACCAACGCCAGTTCGGGCAAGATGGGGTACGCGCTGGCGGCGGCGTGCGCGCGCGCCGGATCTGAGGTCGTGCTGGTGAGCGGGCCGGTGGCATTGCCCGTTCCCGTGGGGGTACGGCGCATCGAGGTGACGAGCGCCCTGCAAATGCGTGATGGGGTGTTTGCGGCGGTGATGGGTGTGGACGTGTTCATCGCGGTGGCCGCGGTGGCCGACTATCGCCCTGCGGAGCCTGCCGTGCACAAAATCAAGAAGTCGGGTGCGGCGATTCATCTCGAACTCGTTCCCAACCCGGATATCCTCGCCGAAGTCGCGGCTTTGCCGGAGGCGCCGTTCTGTGTTGGTTTCGCTGCCGAGAGCCGCGATCTCGATACTTTCGCCGAGGAGAAGCGGCGTGCCAAACGTCTGCCCATGCTGGTAGGCAACCTGATCGGCGATGGATTGGGCGGCGACGAGAACACCGTTGTCATTTACGACGAGGAAGGGCGCCACCCGCTGCCGCGCGCGCCCAAAACTTTCATCGCGCGCCAGATCGTTGAACGCATTGCCCGTTTACTGCCGACGAAGTGAGTCGAATCAGATTTTGGAGATAAAAAAATATGCACCGCATCGACATGAAACTGCTCGACCCGCGCTTGCGCGAGCAAACTCCGGCCTACGCCACTGCCGGTTCTGCCGGTCTCGACCTGCGAGCCTGTCTGGATGCGCCGGTCATGTTGCGTCCGGGTGAAACCACGCTGGTTCCAAGCGGCATTGCCATCCATCTTGCTGATTCCGGCTTGGCGGCAATCGTGCTGCCGCGCTCCGGGCTTGGGCACAAGCATGGCATCGTACTCGGCAATCTGGTCGGGCTGATCGATTCCGATTATCAGGGGCAGGTCATGGTCTCTGTGTGGAACCGTGGCAGCGAGGCGTTTACTATCGAGCCGATGGAGCGCATCGCGCAGCTTGTGATCGTGCCCGTCGTACAGGCCGGGTTTAACGTCGTCGATGAATTCGCTGCTTCTGATCGCGGCGAGGGTGGTTTCGGCAGTACCGGCAAGCATTGAGAGCGCGTGGAGTGGAATGAATGATGACGGAGCGCTTGGGCATTCCCACCGGTGTACATATCCTGTGCGAACGCGAAGGGCGCGTCCTGCTGCTGCGCCGCGCGGGGACAGGGTTTTTTGACGGCCTCTACAGCCTTCCGGGCGGGCATGTCGAACCAGGCGAATCCATCTTCCAGGCAGCGGCGCGGGAACTGGAAGAAGAGACCGGCTTGCGGATTGCACCCGGCGATTTTGGCTGGCTCGGTATCATCCATCGCCGCTCGGACACCAACCGCATCGACTTTTTCGTGCGCGCGCTACGCTGGCAGGGCGAACCCGTCCTGCGCGAGCCGGGAAAATGTGGCGGCATGGGGTGGTTCGCGCGCGATGGTTTGCCGGAAGAAATCGTGCCGTATGTGAAAGTGGCGCTTCAAGCCAAGGAATGCGCGGGGGAGGGCGGATGGATGCAGGAATTGGGATGGTAGCCTCTGGAATATCGCCGTGCCTTTCCTTCGCCCAATGCCGACGCTGTATCGGTATATAATCCCACCCCTCGCATCGTAGCCGTCTGGCGGGTAAATGCCGTGTCATGGCACGTCCCACATCACTACCATCAGAGATCGAGAGGATTTCAGCTATGTCCGAACAGCCGACCATCGTCTACACCATCACCGACGAAGCCCCAATGCTGGCGACAGCAGCCTTTTTGCCGGTAGTGCGCGCTTTTGCCGTGCAAGCGGGCATCCATGTGGCCGAGGCCGATATTTCCCTGGGGTCGCGCATCCTTGCCGAGTTTCCCGATTGCCTCGAAGACGGGCAGAAAGTGCCCGATACCCTCACCGAACTAGGGCAACTCACCCTGCGCCCCGAGGCCAACATTATCAAGTTGCCCAATATCAGCGCTTCGGTTCCTCAACTGGTTACGGCTATCCGTGAATTGCAGGGCAAGGGTTACAGGATTCCCGACTATCCGGCAGACCCACAAAACGAAGAAGAAAAAGCCATCAAAGCGCGTTATGCCCGCTGCCTCGGTTCCGCCGTGAACCCCGTGTTGCGCGAGGGTAATTCAGACCGCCGCGCGCCGATGTCGGTGAAGAACTACGCCCGCAAGCATCCGCACTCGATGGGCGTGTGGAAACAGGCATCCCGCACCCATGCTTCATTCATGAAGGCGGGCGACTTCTACCACGGCGAAAAGTCGATGACGGTCGACCGCGACCGTGACGTGAAGATGGAACTGCTCACGAAGAGCGGCAAAACCCTTCTGCTCAAGCCCAAGGTCCCGCTGCTCGCGGGCGAAATCATCGACTCGATGTTCATGAGCAAGAAGGCGTTGTGCGCGTTCTATGAAGAACAAATGCAGGATGCCCTCGAGTCCGGCGTGCTCTTCTCGCTGCATGTCAAGGCCACGATGATGAAAGTCTCGCACCCTATCGTGTTTGGCCATTGCGTACGCATCTACTACAAAGAGGCTTTTGCCAGGCACGAGCGGCTTTTCAAGGAACTGGGCGTCAACGTCAACAACGGCATGGCCGATCTCTACGAGAAAATCGCCAGCCTGCCAGAGACTTGGCGCGATGAAATCATCCGCGACCTGCATGCCTGTCACGAACATCGTCCCGAATTGGCGATGGTCGATTCCGCCAAGGGTGTCACCAACTTCCATTCGCCCAACGACGTGATCGTCGATGCCTCCATGCCTGCCATGATCCGCGCGGGCGGCAAGATGTACGGCGCGGACGGCAAACAGAAAGATGTCAAGGCTGTGATGCCGGAGTCCACTTTTGCCCGCATCTATCAGGAGATGATCAACTTCTGCAAAACCAATGGCGCGTTCAATCCTCGGACCTTGGGAACCGTGCCTAACGTCGGCCTTATGGCGCAGCAGGCTGAAGAATACGGCTCGCACGACAAAACCTTTGAAATTCCAGAAGATGGCATTGCCAACATCGTCGACCTGGCAACCGGCGAGGTGCTGCTCTCGCGAAACGTGGAAGAGGGCGACATCTGGCGCATGTGTCAGGTCAAGGATGCCGCCATCCGCGACTGGGTGAAACTCGCTGTTACCCGTGCCCGCAATTCCGGCATGGCGGCAGTTTTCTGGCTTGACCGTTATCGCCCGCACGAAGCCGAACTCATCAAGAAAGTTAAAATCTATCTCAAGGATTACGACACCACGGGGCTGAACATCCGCATCATGAGCCAGGTGCGGGCCATGCGTTACACCCTGGAGCGCGTCATACGCGGCGTCGATACCATCGCCGTTACCGGCAACATCCTGCGCGATTACCTTACCGATCTCTTTCCCATCATGGAATTGGGAACCAGCGCCAAGATGCTTTCCATCGTTCCCCTGATGGCGGGTGGCGGCATGTATGAAACCGGCGCGGGCGGTTCCGCTCCCAAGCACGTCCAGCAGCTTGTCGAAGAGAACCATCTGCGTTGGGATTCGCTTGGCGAATTCCTCGCGCTCGCGGTCTCGTTTGAAGACCTCGGCATCAAGACCGGCAACGCCCGCGCCCAGATTCTTGCCAAAACGCTCGACGAGGCCACGGGCAGGCTCCTCGACAACGACAAATCCCCCTCACGCCGCACAGGCGAGCTTGACAACCGTGGCAGCCAGTTCTACCTGTCGCTCTACTGGGCCGAGGCGCTTGCCGCCCAAGATGAGGACAAGGAACTTGCTGCCCGCTTCCTCCCGTTTGCCAAGGCACTGGCAGCCAACGAGCAAGACATCGTTACAGAGTTCAGGTCCGTTCAGGGCAAACCCGCCGACCTCGGCGGTTACTACCGCGTGGACTCTGAAAAATGCGGCGCGGTCATGCGGCCAAGCAAGACCTTCAATGCGGTGTTGGCGGGGTTGGAGAGTTGATCGTCTGACCGGGGGGGCACTAAATATCAGACGTAAGCTTGTACCAAGCTTGCTCATCCATGAACGGCGGCAGTGCAGTGTTTTTGTTTGAGATCGCTGCTTACCCGATCGCGATGTCCATGAACACTTGTGCACCGCCTTCAGGATGATTTCCGAAATGCGCTTCGCCGCCATGCAGGCGCGCAACTTCACGCACGAAGGGCAACCCAAGCCCGGTGCTTTTTCGCGCGGTCGTGGGGTGAGGCAGTGAATAGAAACGCTCGAAAATTTGCTGTAAGGCGTACTCTGGAGCGCCTTCTCCATGGTCACGGACTTTCAGGATGAGTTTGTTGGCATCCTTTTTCAGTGTGATGTAGATGAGGCCACCCTCTGGGGAGAAGTCGATGGCGTTGGAGAGCAGGTTGGCAATGGCCTGCTGTAGTAAAAAAGCGTCGCCGTGACAGGAAGCTTCACATTCGGCCTCGATTTTCACAGAGAGGTTGCGCTTTTGCAGTGCGGCCCGGTGCGCTTCGACGACCTGCTCGACGAGATCGGACAGGTCGAGTGCCTGATTGTCTTCCAATCGTTGTAATTGCTCGACTTTTGCCAGTTGTAACATGCGCTCGATCACCAGGTAGAGGCGGTCTGCCTGTTCCTGGATGAGTGTCGTGAAGCGTTGGCGTTCCATTTCGGATTGGACAGGAAGGGTGGTTCCGCTGGCAGCGATACAGCGTTCTTTGGGGCGGGGCGGCATTGTCCCGGGTTGGGCAGCACTTCGTGGTAGGTTTCCGGGATTTCAATGAGTTGAAACCATTGGCCGAACGTGGCCTGATCGGCGGCATCTACATCACCTATCGCAACCTGAAGGGAGAGACCGTTACAAGCCTCAGGGAGCATATCGGTGAGTTGCAGCGTTTGCGCGCTCAGGCTGGCTTGCGGCCAATATTTCGTTCAACCTGATGAAGGTTGCGTATTGCGACGGCGTCACAGTCGGCCCGATCCTGCTTGGCCCGGCTAAACCTGTGCATGTCGTTACCCCTTCGGCCACCGTGCGGCGGCTGGTCAACATCACCGCGCTGGCGGTGGTAGACGCGGCGGGGTCGAATACGGGAAGCAAGTAGCTTCGGTGAATGTCCAGATAAAAAACGCCGTCCGGCCAAACCCGAACGGCGTTTTTGTTTCATGAAGCCTTGTTCAGCGATTTGCTCTCCGCCGCCGGGTCACACCCGCCATCAGCCCCAAACCGGCCAACAGCATGGCCCAGGTTTCGGGTTCGGGGACGGCCATGACCTTATAAACAATATGAGCCTCTTTGAAATAGCCGCTCTCGATGTCCATAGAAATAGACCCTCCCAAAATGCCTGGGCCAGGCTGCTGCCCAAATTGCGACAAATAGATACGCCCATTGCCGAAATCTACCCATGACTGTTCCAGGTCAAAGAAGATGTCGTAATAAATACCGCTTTGCCCTGTAGTGATTCCACTGGGGTCAATAGTCATCGTACCCCCTTCGGAATCAAAACTCGACAGGCCGTAACCGGGAATTCTATACATGGTCATCTTGGTGTTCCCATCGGAGTCCGTGTACACGCCGATGTTGAAACCAGCATCGTATGGCCAGGAGGCTCCCGATGTATTGATCAGAAACGTATAGGTTTCCCAATACAAAGGAAGTGGATTTTCCGCAGGCAGAGCGACATCTCTTGTCGAGCCATCCGACGAGTCTGGCACACCCACTCCCCAGTGTTGAGCGACTCCTATATGTGCGCCATCCATAGGAATGCCTGTTATGTAGCCATCGGGGCCAAGACTGACCTCGTTGAGATCGGTCACTTTGAAATCAATCGTTGCAGCATTCACGCCGCTGCTGAATGCCGTGCATACGAAAGCGAACGCGGCGATGAGTTTTGTTGCGCTGTTCATGATTTTATTTCTCCTTATAAATAAACCGTACGCATTGGTACGTAAAAGTGTCAAGCAAGTTTAATGCCGTAAAACTGTCAATACCGTAACATCATGAATCATTTGTATTTTTGTATATATGCTATGTCGCCGCTCGCCTGTCGGTGTAAAAAAGGCCGACAGGTGTTTTCTGTAGCGGAGTTGCAACATTACTGTTTACCCGATTTTGTATTTTATCGTCATACGTCAAGAGGGCGGTTAAGCCGCTGCTGAATTGTGTTTATGTTCAGTCGGGAATGATTGCGGGCGTGGGTTCTTTCACGGTGTATCTTGCCGATTTTGTCATCACGGCTGGACTTTATCCGGAAAAAAGGCATCATGCCCGGCTGTGTCGTTGTACCCAGGGCAGACCGTGTCTCACGAAACTATCTTCATTCAGACGGGCTTGGCCGACAAGCCCCGAAAAAGCCGATGGCCGGCCCGGCTTGACTTGCTGCAAAGCACCACCGGCCTTTTCCTCGCGCTCTTCATGTGGCTGCACATGTTTTTCGTCGCCTCCATCCTCGTGAGCGAGTCGGCCATGTGGACAATCGCCAGGTTTTTCGAGGGCTATTTCTTCTTCGGTAAAGCCTATTCGGGACTGGTGTCCTGTGTCGTCGGTTTTGTGGCGTTGGCGTTCGTCGCGCACGCGCTCCTGGCGGTGCGTAAGTTTCCGATCAATTACCAGCAATGGCGCATCGTCCGCGCGCATACCAAACAGATGCGGCATGAGGATTCCACTTTGTGGATATGGCAGGTTTATACCGGGTTCCTGCTGTTTTTCCTCGCTTCGGCACATCTCTACCAGATGTTTTTCTGGCCGGAAAAGATCGGCCCTTACCTTTCGTCCGACCGCGTGTGGTCTGAGAACTTGTGGCCGTTTTATATCGTCATGCTGTTGGCTGTGGAATTGCACGGCGGTATCGGTTTGTACCGGCTGGTGGTCAAGTGGGGTTGGCCGAACGCGCCCCGTGAGGCGCTGAAGAAAGTGAAATGGGCTCTGACAGGGTTTTTCCTGGTGTTGGGACTGGCAAGCCTGGCCGCGTACATGAAAATTGGCTATGAACACCGCGCCTATATGGGCGAACCTTATACGCCGGACTGGGTGATGGAGAAGGAAGCGAACGCAGATCGGGGAGACGGGCAATGAAGACAGTCATGACCGATGTGCTAGTGATTGGCGGCGGCCTCGCCGGGTTGCGGATTGCCATTGCAGCCAGAAAGCGCGGGCATGAGGCAGTGGTGCTTTCTCTGGTTCCGCCCAAACGGTCGCACTCCTCTGCCGCCCAGGGCGGCATGCAGGCGTCGCTCGCCAATGTTGCCAAAGGCACGGGCGACAATGAGGACGTGCACTTTGAAGATACGGTGCGCGGCAGCGACTGGGGCGCGGATCAGGTCGTCGCGCGCATGTTCGTCAACACTGCCCCCAAAGCGGTGCGCGAACTCGCGGCCTGGGGGACGCCCTGGAGCCGGGTGCGTGGTGGTGAGCACAAGGTCATCATCAACGAACAGAAAGTGACCCTCACCGAACGCACGGAGGCGCACGGCCTGATCGCGCAGCGCGACTTCGGCGGAACCAAGAAATGGCGCACTTGCTATGCGGCGGATGGAACCGGGCATGCCATGCTGTTTACCACCAGCAATCAGGCGATTTGCCACGGCGTCGAGGTGCATGAGCGTACCGAGGCGCTGGCGCTGATTCATGATGGGGGGCGCTGTTATGGCGCGGTGGTGCGTAACCTCATCACCGGGGAACTCGTCGCTTATCTTGCCAAGGCCACGGCGATTGCCGCCGGTGGTGCGGGGCGGCTCTACAGCGCTACGACCAGCGCGGTGATCTGCGAGGGCATGGGCCACGGGTTGGCGCTGGAGACCGGCGTCGCGCCCCTGGGCAATATGGAGGCCGTGCAGTTCCATCCGACCGGCATCGTTCCGTCTGGCATCCTTGTCACCGAGGGTTGCCGGGGAGACGGCGGCCTGTTGCGGGACGTGAACGGCGAACGTTTCATGCCGCATTACGAGCCGGAAAAGAAGGAACTCGCCTCACGCGATGTCGTTTCCCGCCGTATGGAAGAGCACATCCGCAGCGGCAAGGGCGTGTCTTCGCGTTTCGGGTCGCACCTGTGGCTGGACATCACCTTGTTGGGCCGCCAGCACATCGAACACAACCTGCGCGAAGTGAAAGAAATCTGCCAGTACTTCCTCGGTATCGACCCCGCCGAGAAGTGGATTCCCGTGCGCCCGACGCAGCACTATACGATGGGCGGTGTGCGTACCGACCATAGCGGCCAGTCGCCTTGGCTCAAGGGACTGTTCGCGGCTGGCGAGGCGGCTTGCTGGGATTTGCACGGTTTCAACCGGCTTGGCGGCAATTCCGTGGCCGAAACCGTGGTCGCGGGCATGATCGTCGGGGAATTCATTGCCGATTTCTGCGACAAACCGGAAAACGGCGCGCCGTTCCCGCTCACGCTCGCGCGCGAATTCGTACAGCGCGAGGAGGCGAAGCTGGCAAAGCTCCTCGATGGGGGCGGGCGCGAAAACGCGTTCAAGATTTACACCGAGATGCAGCACGTCATGACCGATCACGTCGGTATTTTCCGGCAGGGCGACGCGCTGCTCGCCGGGGTCGCGCATCTGCAACGCTTGCGGGAGCGGAGCGCCGAAATCGGCGTTTCCGGCAAGTCGCGCGCGGCCAATCCTGAACTGGTGGCGGCCTATCGTGTCCGGCGCATGCTCAAACTGGCGCTTGCCGTCGCGCAGGGTGCTTACTTGCGTACCGAGAGCCGGGGCGCGCATTTCCGCGAGGATTTCCCCCGGCGCAACGACAAGGAATGGCTCAAACGCACACTGACTTTCTGGCCAGATGAGGCGGCCACCTTGCCGCGTTTCGAGTATGAGCCGCTCGATGTCATGAAGATGGAACTGCCGCCGGGCTGGCGCGGTTACGGCGCGAAGGACTACATCGAACATCCGGATACGCCGCGCCGCCAGCAGGAAATAGAAGCTATCCGCAGCCAGATGGAAGGCCAGGATCGCTTTGCCGTCCAGGAAACCCTCATGCCTTATGTTGGAGAATTACCCGCTTCGCTCGCGGGTCGCAACGAACGACTCGATGAACCGCTGGAGGCCGCGCAATGAGCGCCATTGATAACGACATCGCTCAAAATGCCCGGCAACAACACCGGCAGTTACGCATCAGCATCTTGCGCTACGACCCGAGAGACCCCGCTTCGACGCCGCGCATGCAGGAGTACCGGATTGAAGAGGCCGACAGCATGACGCTGTTTATCGCCCTCAACGAAATTCGCGAGCACCAAGACCCGACCCTGCAATTCGATTTCGTCTGCCGCGCCGGTATTTGCGGCAGTTCCGCGATAATGGTCAATGGGCGCCCGCAACTGGCTTGCCGTACATTGACCCGCGATCTGCCCAATGAAATCACGCTTGCGCCGCTGCCGTTTTTCGAGCTGATTGGCGACCTTTCGGTCAACACCGGAAAATGGATGCGCGGTATGAGCGAGCGGTTGCAAGCCTGGCTGCACACGAAGGAGCGCGAGGTCGACATTTGCCGCGTTGAAGAACGCATGGACCCCGATGTCGCCGAGCAGATCTATGAGCTCGACCGCTGCATCGAATGCGGTTGTTGTGTCGCTGCCTGCGGAACCGCGCAGATGCGTAAGGATTTCGTCGGCGCGGTCGGTTTTGGAAAGATTGCGCGTTTCCGGCTCGACCCGCGCGATGTCCGCACGGATGACGATTTTTATGAACTGATCGGCGACGATACCGGCGTGTTCGGTTGCATGTCGTTACTCGCCTGCCAGGACGTTTGCCCCAAGTCGCTTCCGCTGCAAACGCAAATTGCATTCCTGCGGCGGAAGATGGCGGCGCAGGGGTTTACCTCCAGCACGCGCTGACGTCTGCTGCGGCTCCCTTTTGCCCGGCCTGATCGATGGTGAGGGTTCCGCATGACGCGGGATCCTTGCTGGCTTGCGCGCCTTGGGGGGTGGCACTGAGAAGGTAGGCGCGCGCGGCCTGATCCGACAGGGTGAAAATATAGTGCCCTGCCAGATCGTTGCTGCACTGTAGAGCTGGCAGGGTATAGCCCATGTAGGTCATGTTCACGGTGTGGAAGCGTTCCATCGACTGCGATATTTCCAGCAAGCAGGTCGCTGCCGCCGCCCGGCGGGTTTTTATCATGTACGACTGGTAGCTTGGTATCGCGATAGTGGCAAGGATGGCGACGATCGCAACAACGATCACCAGCTCCAGCAGTGTGAACCCCTTCTGCGTGTTCATGAACGATCCTTAGTTGATGATCTCGCGCCAGGAGATACGGCCACGAGCCGCACCGTCGTGCGTGTCGTCGTCGGGTTGTGAGAATGGGGTGCCAAACGAAATGCAGTTAGCCGAATCCAGCCCGCAGACAACCACCCGCCCGTTGACCATTTTGGCTTGCCCAGGCATGCCGCCGAGCAGGTCGCCAACCTTGACGGCTGAGGGGGATTTTCCGTCGACCTTGTCGTTCTCATCGAGTTTCCCGTCGCCATTGATATCGAGAAAGACGAAGTCCAGTGCGCTGCCGGTTTGGGCGTTTACAAAGTAGAGCCAGCCGGAACCTTTCGGGTCGCAGGGATCGCCATCGACGGGCGGGATGATCGTGGTAAATATGGCGATGTCTTGAACGATAATCGGTGTGCTCACGACCCTCTCGCCTTTTTCGACCAGGGAAATATACCAGCCTTTTTTGTTGTTCGTGACGGCATTACCCGCCAGCGGCAAGATGGACTTCACCGGAACGCCGCTTACGGAACCCGTCGTGCCGAAAACGCGCTCTTGCAAGTCGCTGTGCAAGAGGGTGGAACCATCGTTGTCGGTCAGCCCGTATATGTTTTGCTGTACTGGAGGGATGCTTCTGTCGGAGATAGTGAGGTAACGCCCTGTTCCGAAGAAGACGAAAGTCTTTTTGGCATCGGGGGCAGTATTGAGCGTCACTGCCGCAGCGCGCGCGGTAATCGGCCGATCCGCCGTGCCCGTGTCGAAAAGTTTTTGAGGCGTACCAGAGAGTTGCGGGATCAATCCGAATTTCCACATCTTGCCGCGCAGATCGCCCGCATAGGCCGACACTGCGTGGGTTACGGCATCTTCGTGGATGCTGGGAGCCGCAAGGCCATTGCCGAGTTCGTCCGATGCCTTGATGAAAGTCGCGCTGCCATTGGCGACACTCACTATGCCCAGGGCAGCCTTGTCATTGCAACTATTGTAGCCATTACCGAAGACGGCGCTCGGTTGCCCGCTGATCTCAGCGTATGCCAGCGAACCGATGACATTGCCCAGAAAGGCCGAACTGGGATTGGGGTCGGGGCAGGCCTGGGAGCCGTTGAACTCCCATTTGACATTGCTCTCCTGGAAAGTCGCCGGATTGCTTACATCCAACCCGTACAGTCCCTTGCCGCCGCGTCCGAGGGCGCCGACCAGAAGATACTGATCCGGCGTCTGGGTCGGCGTCGTCACCAGGATTTCACCATCTACATAGAAATTGTGTCCGTTGGTGAGTTCAGCCAGTTTTGAGACCAGCGCTGACGGAATGTAGGCGAACTGTTCCTTGCCATTGCTGGCGTCAAAAGCATGCAGCATGCCGTCATTGGCTCCCAGAAAAAGCGTCTTGGCTGATTCGCTGTATTTGACGAAAAGTGGCGAATTGTGTGGGTTGTCGCCAAGCGGGGCACGGTTTGCGCCGCCACGGTAACGGGGACGGAATTGGCCGGGATTCGGACCCTCGTTTTCGTTGCTTCCTCGGATGTAGTCGAGAACCTTCTGTCCGTCGAGCAGTTGCCCCGGCCCCCTCAGGGCGTTCTGAAGCGGGCTGTCCAAGCTGGCCCATGTGAAGGAGACCCCGTTGTTGTTGCTTTTTCGGGTGTATATCCTGCGCGCCGTGGGTGAAGGCATCTGTTCCGAGGCAAGCCAGACTTCTTCTTCAAGCCCGGTTCCCCGATCTACTCTCTGGGCGATGAGTTCTCCCCTCCAGTCATCAGGTTTGAAATTCGTCTTGTAGATGTAAACATCGACTGAGACTGGTTCGACCTGGGAAGAACTGGCGTCGATGTTCCCTGAAGAAGCTTTTTGCGCGCTGTTGACGGAGTTGATGATGGATGACATGCCGGCAACGAATTCGTCGGGGTTCGTGGCCGAGAAAAAGTCCCCGTGCCCATTCACGGCGGTGTGCAGCAAATCGTCGATTTTTTCAGTATTGTTCCCATCAGGAACGGGGTTGGGCCAGGTGATCGTTCCGACTGAAGGATCATAGATTGCCTTGAAGGCTTTGTCCTTATCGACAGAGCCGACTACCGCCAAGCCGATGGTGAAGGTCGTCACATGCTGATATTCGGCGCCATCCCGGTATTTCGGGGGAACAGCGCCCAGCGTTCCGGGAGCCGGGGTCTTGGGAACTTTGTTGGCAACCGAGGAAGGCAGGAGTTTTTTATTCCAGTAATACCAGGCGATGTCCGCCAGAGTGTTGGAATAGCTATCCTTGAACGGGGAGGGCGCGCTGCCGTCGACGTTGACGTTCACAATGCCTGTGGTGCTGGCGGCGTCACTGTTCCAATAGCCGTCGGTCATCAGTATGGTGAAACTCTTGCGGCATGCGGCGGCTTTCTCCGTGGCAGCGTTCCCCGGTTTGGCGGGATCGTCCGCCCAAGGGCCGAAGTTGGCACCATCCGATCTGTCATAGTACCGTCCGGCATTGTCCAGCGCCCTCCTGAGCGGTGTGCCGCCCGCATCCTTTTCTGTGCTGCTCATCGAGCTGATGAAAACAGGCGACCTGTTCATGGCGGCAGGGTAGATTTTATATAGCCAGTCCAGGAACGTTTTTTTCCTGTTGATATCGAAACTCCGCACACCCTGGATGACCGTGTTGACGCTTTTTCCGTCAATGCTGACGGAGTTTTTCTTGTTGATGAGTCCCCAGCCTACGCGGACGCTGGGGTCGAGCTTCTCGAAAGCCCTGGCGATTCCTGCCTTGGAGGCATTGTTTCGTGTGCGGTAATAGGAATACCAATTGGCAAAATTCTGCTTTTCTTCATCGGTGACGAGCGTGTATCCCGTACACAATGATTCGTTATAGTTGCCAGCGGTTGCTGTGGGCGTAGGGTAATTTTTCCACGCAGTCATCGGGCATCTGTAATAGTAATTTTTATTTGTCCCAGCCCCGGAAAGGGAAATAGGCGTTGTGATGTTCAGGAATTCGCCAGAGTTGGCCAGAGTACCTTTAATTGGAGCGTTATATGCAGTGTTATTAAAAATAAGGCTCCAATAGTCTGTGGGAATGTAACTCGTGCTCAAGTTGACCTTGCGGTTAATGGAATCCGATCCACTGGTGACATAAGCACCAGCCTGATTCCGGTACGCAAGGTCGTAACCGTTATACCAGGCATCTGTGAATTTCGCGTTGCCAAGAGTGCCGTCCGTAACGGGTTTGTTGTCCGCATCGACAATGCTGATTCCGGGTGGTGCGGGAGGAGGTATATATCTGAATTCCGGGTTGTAGTACGCCTTGTTAAGATCCGGCGACATATAAAATATGACTGGAACTTTCGATGTGCCCGGCGCCCCCATGGTTGATCGATGTATGTCGTCCGGCATATACGACCAGTACATTGAATTGGAATCGTCATGGATATATAACAAATTAGCCGGAACGGCTGTGGCAACCGTCAACGGTACGGAAGGAAAATTAACCGTTTGCGCCAGCGCGCTTCCGCTATAGCTGACTATCGCAATGGCCATTGCGACGGCCTGAACCAGGGGGCTTGTGCGGATTGTCAATGCTTGGGGAGAATGGCGAAAATGAATTGAAGTCTTCATGATCTTTCCTTTTTTTTGATTTACTCCGGCCTCCCGGTCAGGGAATCCTCGGCAGACTTCTTCCGTCACCCACCTTTGGCGGATGACGCCTCCCTCAAGAGGGAAGCAGTTCAGGGGAGCCTCAAACTTCATCAGCGTGTCTCGCGGCAGATCACCGCGACGACGCTATTGACCACAGGGGCGGTCAACAATGCTCGCTTGTCTGATGAGGGGGTTTCGGTTTCGGGGGCTGTGGGGTTTCAGGCGCTGGAGCTTCCGTGCCTGAATCCTCCCCGGCCTGTGGAAGCGCCGAGGCAGCGGATGCCGACATCGAGAAACCGTACCCAAGTGAAAACGCCATTGCCATGACGCCCACGAACAGGCGGATCCAGTATTTATGGGGAAGCGAGGTTCTCATGATGTGACCTCCTTGAGCAGATCGGATGAGATGCTCTTATTCGGATTTCTGGCGGCATGCGCCGCCAGTGATACTCGGAGGATACAGCGAGGCGTTTTTTTAAAGCCGTTACTTTTGCCTGAGTCCGGGCAAATTAGCGGCCTTGAATCCGTGATGCCTTTAGCTGCAACTGGCTTGAATCACGGGGGAAGCAGCGCGCGCCGGGAACAATACCCGGCGTTGGATCGGCGGAGTGTCAGTGGTCGTCAGGCAGACGCCCGCTGGGAACGTCCCCGTGGACAACGTGGTCGTACCGGTTGGGGAAAATTCAAACCATGACGTTGCGGCCTGGGCGTTTATCAACTCGGAATAGCTGCCTACGCGCAGCAGCACTTCATCGCCGGTGAGAGTCCGGCTTCCATCGGTATCGTTGAAAACTTGCCAGCTACGGCCATCGAGCAACAGCAAGACCGGTTGATTGGTACGAATGGCTTCGGAACGGGCAAACTGGATGCCCGCGACAAGTTCGTCGGCCGCGCCGCGAACAGCCATATTGCGGTTCATGGTTCTGAACGAGGGAACCGCGACGGCCGCGAGGATGGCGGCGATGGCGATCACGATGAGCATTTCGATCAGAGTGAACCCGTTCGTCCGTCCGTCATGGCCGCTTGAGCGAGAAAAGCGCGCGGACAATACCCGTTTTGTGGAAAAAGTCATATCAGTTCTCACGCCTGAATGTACGTTTGGAGTGTTGTGACGTTTCGGGCTGACGTCAAGTGCGTTTGGAACGATAGCGTTCATCCGTATAAGTAAATCCGGACGAAGGGTGTGTGGATGCTGAAGCAGGTGAAAGCCTTGCCTGGGCTGGCGCTGCTCGCCATTGCGATGGCGGGGGGAGCGCAGGCGACCGAGTTGGCCTTGTCGGGGATTGTGGGGAACCGTGCCGTGATCAACGTCGATAATGGGCCGCCGCAACTGCTGGCAGTGGGGAAGAGCACGCCGGACGGGGTACGCCTGCTCTCGATCAAAGACAATGCGGCGGTGGTCGAATTCGAGGGGCGACGCCAAACCCTGCGTCTGGGGGAACGGGTCGTACGGCAGACGGGCGGCGATGCGGGCAAGGCTGGCGTGGGTACGCTTGATCGCGATCAAGCCCGGAGGGTGCTGGCGCGTGGTGTGGAAATCACCATCGAATCAGATGCTTTGGGGCATTTCCTGATCGATGGGGAAATCAATGGGCGTGGTGTTCGCTTCCTTGTCGATACGGGGGCTTCGCTCATCGCCATCGGTTATTCGACCGCGCAGAGTCTGGGGCTAGACCTGGATGACGGGCACAAGAGCCGGGCGCATACTGCGGGCGGATTGGTCGATACGTGGCGGGTGACGCTGAAATCGTTGAAGATAGGCGGGTTGCGTTTCGATAATATCGATGCGGTTGTGATGCAGGCCGATATGCCTCAGGTGTTGCTTGGGATGAATATCCTCGAACAGATGGAAATGCGGCGCGACGGCAAGCTGATGCGTTTGAGGAAGAAACTATAGCGAAGGGCGAATGTGAGTAAAGCGCATGAAATCGTGGAAAAACTGCGGCAGAAGTTGGCGCGGGTCGGATCTGAGCCGGGGTTGGAGGAACCTGACGCCGCTGCCGGGGACTGGCCCGGCGCGGGTGGCGCGCAGCCCTGCCCGGCGGCGGTGCTCGTGCCGCTGGTGCTTCACGAGCACCGAAAAAATAGCCCTACTGTGCTCTTCACCCGGCGTACCGATCATCTACACCATCATCCGGGGCAGATCAGCTTTCCCGGCGGCGGTATGGAAGAGGGCGATTCCTCTGCCGAAGAAACTGCGGTACGCGAGGCGGAAGAAGAAATCGGCCTTGCCCCGGAACGGGTCGAACTCATTGGCCGGTTGCCGGACTACCTGACCGGAACCGGTTTTCGCGTCACCCCCGTGGTAGGGCTCCTGCACCCGCCGATTAAGCTAAAACTGGACGGTTTTGAAGTTGCCGAAGCGTTTGAAGTGCCGCTGGCGCATTTTCTCGACCCTGCCAACCACCGGCAGCACAGCATCCGGATAAACGGCGGCGAGATGCGCCGCTTCCACGCCATGCCCTATGGCGACTACTTCATCTGGGGCGCGACGGCGGGCATGTTGATGACGCTCTATCGGTTGCTTACTGAGTGAGTGCTTATCCGTAAATAAGATTACGAAACGATCCTGCACGACAACACAGGCTCGACTTTCATCGGAGCTACTTGCTTCCCGTATTCGACCCCGCCGCGTCTACCACCGCCAGCGCGGTGATGTTGACCAGCCGCCGCACGGTGGCCGAAGGGGTAACGACATGCACAGGTTTAGCCGGGCCAAGCAGGATCGGGCCAACTGTGACGCCGTCGCAATACGCAACCTTCAACAAGTTGAACGAAATATTGGCCGCGTCCAGATTGGGCATCACCAGCAGGTTGGCTTCGTCCTTGAGGGTTGAATCGGGGTGCTGTACAGCGCGAATTCCGGGAGACAGCGCCACGTCGGCGCGTATTTCGCCATCGCATTCAAGCGTCGGTGCGGTACGGCGCAGTATCTCGCTGGCGGCGCGCATCTTGCGGGCCGAAGCCGATTGGGAACTGCCGAAGTTGGAATGCGACACCAATGCCACACGCGGCTCGATTCCGAAGCTGCGTAATTCGGATGCCGCTGCCAGCGCAATTTCGGCGATTTCCTCGGCGGTCGGGTTCTCGTTGACCTGCGTGTCGGTAATCGCCAGCACACGGCCAGGCATCATGAGCAAATCCATCGCCGCGAATTGGCTCGCCCCCGGTTTAAGGCCGATCACGTCGCGTACATGCTGGAGGTGGTAGGCGTGAGAACCGAACGTGCCGCATACGAGCGCGTTGGCATAACCCTGGCGCAACAGCAACGCGCCGTACAGCGTGGAGTCGCGGCGCACTCGCACCTTGGCCAAAACAGGCGTGACGCCATTACGCGACATCAGTCTGTAATACTCATTCCATAGTTCGTGGTAATGCGGATCTTGTTCCGGGTCGATCACGTCGAAGTCACGTTCGGAAACAAGGTTGAGGCCGATTTTTTTGATGCGCGCTTCGATCACGGAAGGACGGCCAATCAGCACGGGCCGGGCAAGCCCTTCTTCAATCACGACGCGCGCAGTGTGAATGACGCGCTCATCTTCCCCTTCAGCGTAAAGCACGCGCTTGAGCTCATTTCGTACGCTCTTGGCTGCCGCGAACACGGGCCGCATGACGATACCGGAGCGGTACACAAAATCGTTCAGGGTGGCAGCATAAGCGTGCAAGTCGCTGATCGGATGCCGGGCGACGCCTGAGTCCATCGCCGCCTTCGCAACCGCTGGCGCAATCTTGACGATCAGGCGCGGATCGAACGGTTTGGGAATGATGTAATCCGGCCCGAAGCTCAGTTCCTCGCCTCCGTAGGCCGAGGCTACGATGTCGTTTTGCTCGGCCTGAGCCAGTTCGGCAATGGCCTTGACGCAGGCGAGCTTCATCTCATCGTTGATGGTGGTCGCGCCCACGTCGAGCGCACCCCGGAAAATGAAGGGGAAGCAGAGGACGTTATTGACCTGGTTAGGATAGTCCGAACGACCCGTGGCGATGACGCAATCCGGGCGGACAGCCTTAGCCTCGGCGGGCAGAATTTCGGGGATCGGATTAGCCAGCGCGAAAATCAACGGCCTGTCGGCCATCTTCGCCACCATCTCAGGTTTGAGCAAATCCGCCTTGGAAAGCCCAAGGAAGACATCCGCGCCAACGATTGCATCCCCCAGGGTACGCGCGTCGGACGCTTGTGCATAACGCGCCTTGGTCGGCTCCATGTCCGGTTCGCGTCCCTGGTAGATCAGGCCGCGCGAATCGCAGACAAAAACGTTTTCGCGCTTCAGCCCCAAGCCCACCATGAGGTCAAGGCAGGCAATCGCCGCCGCACCCGCGCCCGAACACACGAGTTTGACCTTGTCTATTTCCTTGCCGACGATCTTCAGGCCGTTGATGAGGCCCGCCGCCGAGATGATGGCGGTTCCATGCTGGTCGTCGTGGAAGACCGGGATTTTCATGCGCTCGCGCAGCTTCTGCTCGATGTAGAAACATTCGGGAGCCTTGATATCTTCCAGGTTGATGCCGCCCAGGGTCGGTTCGAGCGAAGCGATAATGTCGATCAGCTTGTCAGGGTCTTGTTCGTCCAGTTCGATGTCGAACACGTCGATGCCCGCGAATTTCTTGAAAAGGCATCCCTTGCCTTCCATCACCGGCTTGGAAGCGAGCGGGCCGATGTTCCCCAGGCCAAGCACCGCCGTGCCGTTCGTGACGACCGCCACGAGATTGCCCCGGCTGGTCAATTCGCGCGCCTGTTCCGGATCGGCAACAATCGCGTCGCACGCCGCTGCAACCCCCGGCGAATACGCCAGCGCGAGATCGTGCTGATTGGTCAAGCTCTTGGTCGGCACAACCGAAATTTTCCCGCGCGTCGGCGCACGATGATATTCGAGCGCGGCGGCGATGAAATCCTGATCCATATTTATCCTCAAAAAACCAATAAACGCGCCCTGGCAGTCTCATCTGCGGGCAAAACCGGAAAGGCGCATTCTAGCTTTCCGGGAGAGGATGCGTACAGGGTAATCAGTTTGGGGTTTACCCTCGCTTCACTTCGGAGCATGTTTGATTTTCTGTCGGGAGCGGGCACAATGCCGCATGGCAATGAAATGAACCGGAGAGAAAACGTCATGCGGCGCGTAGTTTTCAATCAAAAAGGCGGGGTCGGCAAATCCACCATCACCTGCAACCTGGCGGCAATCAGTGCCAAAAAAGGCAAACGCACACTGGTGGTCGACCTCGACCCGCAGGGCAATTCCACCCAGTACCTGCTTGGCGGCAACGCCACACCGCCCGAAGCCACGCTCGCGGAGTTCTTCGAGCAAAGCCTGATGTTCCGGCTCGACCCCAAAAAGACGATAGACTTTGCCGCCGCCTCGCCTTTCGAGCGGCTCTCTGTATTGCCCTCTCACCCTAGGCTGGAAGAATTGCAGGGCAAGCTGGAATCCCGTTACAAAATTTACAAACTGCGCGAAGCGCTCGATGAAATCGCTGGAGACTTCGACCAGATATTCATCGACACGCCGCCCGCTCTCAATTTCTTCACACGCTCGGCCCTGATTGCCGCCGATGCCTGCCTGATCCCTTTTGATTGCGACGAGTTTTCGCGCAACGCGCTCTACGCATTGCTTGCCAACACCGAAGAAATCCGCGCCGACCACAATCACGACCTGAAAGTGGAAGGCATCGTGGTCAACCAATACCAGCCACGCGCCAACCTGCCGCAAAAAGTCGTGCAGGAGTTGATCGACGAAGGCTTGCCGGTACTGCAACCGTATCTGTCGGCTTCGGTGAAGATCAGGGAATCGCACGAACACGCGACCCCGATGATTCACCTCGACCCTCGCCACAAGCTCACTCAGGAATTCGTCGCCCTGTACGAAAACCTCGTATCGAAGAAGAAAAAGGCCAAAAAGAAATAATTCTTGTGGCGAATCATGGCAATACTTCTATTTGGCATCCACTGCCTGTAAAAAAATAAGTTCGGCGAAAAGGAAGGGGATTTTCGGTCAATGCACGATGACGATATCCCGACGGACAGGCATGCGCGAAGCGGTTTGCGCTGGACTGGGAGCATTTTTTGCACGCGGGAGGGCGGGAACCGGAGCGGGTGTTACGGCAGCGGTTTGTTGCGGCGCTGTGATGGGTGGTTTGCTTGCCGGGGCGGAAGGCTGCGGAGCAGGCGGTAACGGTTCCGGAGCCGGTTTGTCCGGCACGGCGGCGGTTGGTGGCAAGGCGGCAGGAGGAGGGGATGGCACACTCGCGGGGGCAGGAGCCGCCGGGGTTGGCGCTGGAGAATCGGCCGCCGCTTGCGCGGTCGTTTGCGATGGCTCCCATGACCACTGCTTTTTCAAGGCGGCGAATACGCGGGTCGGGTACTCTGGCTTGCCCCGGCTGCCGTTGTAACGGCCCAGGGCGAGATAGAGATTGCCTTTTTCGAGGTCGATATAGTGGCGCAGGATGGTGCAGCCGTAGCGCAGGTTGGTACGCATGTGGAGAAGGTTGTCTTCCCGGTTGCCGATGGCTTCGACCCAGAACGGCATGACCTGCATGTAGCCCCGCGCGCCAGCTTTCGATATCGCGTATTTGCGAAACCGGCTTTCGATGTGGATGAGGCCAAGGACGAGTTGCGGGTCGAGCCCCGCGCGAGTGGCTTCGTAATGAACCGTGGTCAACAGTTCCTTGCGGGTGTTTGGGTCGGGAACGCGCTTCTCGAGGCGCTGGGACATTTCGCTGAGCCAGCGGTCACGCTCGGCGGCATCTTCAATCGCAATGGTGGGCGGGGCGTCGCTCACGGCATGATGCAAAGCAGTACGCACGCTGGCGGCCAGACGTTCTTCTTTCTGGTTTCCCGCTTGCGCCAGCGGACTGGTTATCGCACAGGCGCAAACGGCGAGCAGGAGCGGGAAGCGGGGCTTCACGTCTCGCAACTCACGGCGCAAGCGCGGCGCATGAGGTCGGCGAGGTATCCGGCGGCATCAACGGGGGCAATCTTTACTTGTTCGCCCCCCCGGCGGGGCTGGATTTCGACGATGCCTTCCTTCAGGCCGCGTTCGCCGACGGTTACGCGGAATGGGACGCCGATGAGTTCCCAATCGGCGAACATCACGCCGGGACGCTCGTCGCGGTCATCGAGAATGGCGTCGACACCGGCTGTAGTGAGCGCCTCGTAAATCCGCGTGGCCTCAAGGCGCACAGCCTCGGATTTGCCCCATCCGACGGCGCAGATGACGACTTCAAACGGCGCGATGGCGGCGGGCCAGAGAATGCCGCGCGCGTCGTTGTTCTGTTCGATGGCCGCGCCGAGGATGCGGGTGACGCCGATGCCGTAGCAGCCCATCTCGAAGAAACGGGGTTTGCCGTCGATATCGAGAAAGGTGGCATTCATGGCACGGGAGTATTTGTCGCCAAGATAGAAGACGTGCCCGACTTCGATGCCCCGGTCGATGGCAAGCGTGCCTTTGCCGTCCGGCGAAGGGTCGCCGGCGACGGCATTGCGGATGTCGGCGACGGTTTCGGGTTCGGGCAAGTCGCGCCCCCAGTTCGCGCCGGTGTAGTGGTAGCCCTCGGCGTTCGCGCCGCAGATGAAATCAGTCATGTTGGCCACGGTGCGGTCGGCAACGACGTGCACGGGTTTCAAGGGGGCAATGGGGCCGAGATAGCCGGGTTTGCAACCGAAGTGCTCAATGATTTCGGACTCGGAAGCAAAGCGGAAACCAGCTTTGAGGCCGTCGATTTTGCTTGCTTTGGTTTCGTTGAGTTCATGGTCGCCCCGGACGAGCAGCAGCCAGAGCGTCGTGGCGGCGCTGTTCCCGGCCTCATCGAGTTCATCGCTGGCGAGCACGAGCGATTTGACGGTGGAGGCGAGCGGCGCGCCAAGGAATTCGGCTACCGCGCCGCAGGCCTCCATGCCGGGGGTGGCGGTTTTGACGAGCGAAGCGGATGCAGCACCGCGCGCCGGGATGAGCGGCAAGGCTTCGGCCAGTTCGATGTTGGCGGCGTAATCTGAATCCGGGCAATAAACGAGGGCGTCCTCGCCGGTTTCGGCGATGACTTGGAATTCGTGCGAGCGGTCGCCGCCAATCGCGCCGGTGTCGGCAGCAACCGCGCGATAGACGAGACCAATACGGTCAAAGATGTTGCGATAAGCTGCGTACATCGCCTCGTAACTTTTACCGGCACCTTCGGCGTTACGGTCGAACGAGTAGCCATCCTTCATGATGAATTCGCGCCCGCGCATCAGGCCGAAGCGGGGGCGGCGCTCATCGCGGAATTTGGTTTGAATCTGATAGAAATTGCGTGGAAGTTGCCGGTAGCTTTTGAGTTCCTGACGGGCGATGTCGGTGACGGCTTCTTCCGACGTGGGCTGGAAGGCAAAGTCGCGCCCGTGGCGGTCGCGCATCCTCAGCATTTCCTGGCCCATTTTGTCCCATCGCCCGGTTTCCTGCCACAACTCGGCGGGCTGCGCCAGCGGCATGGAAATCTCCAGCGCGCCCGCGCGGTCAAGTTCGTTGCGGATGATGGCCTCGATCTTGCGGATGGAGCGTAGTGCCAACGGCATGTAATCGTAGATACCGGCGGCAACTTTGCGGATCATGCCCGCACGCAGCATGAGCTTCTGGCTCACGACTTCGGCATCGGCGGGGGCTTCCTTGAGGGTGTTGAAGTGAAATTGGCTGGCGCGCATGACAATGGTTCGAGGTTGTTTTAGTTCAATAATTCTAACGCGCCCGCAAGTTCATTTCAGCGCGCGGCAACATGATGGCTTCAAATGTGCGGGCAAGTATGAAAGAATCGACCTTAACTTTACGAATCTGAAGGTTCGATCATGCTCGACCGTGAAGGGTATCGCCCGAACGTCGGCATCATCCTTGTCAATACTCGTAATGAGGTGTTCTGGGGAAAGCGCGTCCGCGAGCATTCATGGCAGTTCCCGCAAGGTGGCATCAAGCACGGTGAAACACCGGAGCAGGCGATGTACCGGGAGTTACAGGAAGAAATCGGTTTGCGCCCCGAGCACGTCAGGATTCTTGGCCGTACCCGCGATTGGCTGCGCTACGATGTACCCAAACATTGGGTCAAACGGGAGTGGCGCAACACCTATCGCGGCCAGAAGCAGATTTGGTTTCTGCTGCGGCTGACGGGGCGCGACACGGATGTTTGCCTGCGATCCAGCCCGCATCCAGAGTTTGATGCTTGGCGCTGGAACGATTACTGGGTTCCGCTGGACGCAGTCATCGAGTTCAAGCGCGGGGTGTATCAACTCGCCTTGATCGAGTTGTCGCGTCTGCTGTTTCGTTCCCGGCATATCGAACCACCAGCGAGTTACCGTTCGCGGCCTGAATCGATGGAAGAACGGGCGGTGTAAACGCAACAGGCGGCTTTCCCTTTTGCGGTGCGGGGTTCTTCGTCCTACTTGTCATTATTGAGGTGAAGTTTTGGGTGAGGCGCATAAAGACCTTGCGTTTTATGTGGGTTTAGACCCATAATCCGCGCCGGTTTGATCGCGCGCAGTGCGCGGTCTCATGGTGTCTCCTCCACCCTCATCTTTGGTGTGGATTTAACGCAGTCCTGACCGGACTGCGTTTTTTTTTGCGCGCGCACCATGGGCGAGATTGGCGCAATGATTGTCACTTTCAGCAGTTACATGATTTTCAGTATGTCAAGACGACATATCAAGGATATTTGTATAAGCCTTACGAAACTTATGAATGGTGTGAATTTTTTACGCCATGAAAAAATTCGATTCGTAGAAACTTGTTGAAAGCATGGGTACATCGCTCAATTTGTCTAATCTGTAGGACGATCCCTTTAGAACGCATTATGCCCAACAAACTCAACGTTAACAGCAGGCTTTTCTTCCTTACTGCGCTCGCCTCCACGAATTACCGCCATCGTCGCCCAGGCGGCGGAAAAAACGGCATCTACCCGGCTAAAAAAGAACTCAAACCTCAAGCCTGTGGCCCTGGTTCGATTTTTGCTGCACACAGTAGTTTGTTGTCGCGCTTGCTGCAAGGCGTTACACACGGCAGCCCTTTCTTTGAACGGCCCCGTCTCTCTTTTGGAGGGCGGGGCCGTTTTGAGTCACCCTAGCTCGAAGGTGGGGGATTCACCGAGACGGTTCAGGGGAGTTTTCGGTTCCATAAAAAATCCCGTTTCATGAAAACGGGCGTTCCTTTCAGTTTGTCCGGTTTGCCTTGATTTGCCTCAGGTTGCCGGGCGCCTCCTTTGGAGTACACCATGTTTAACAGACTCAACGTTGGCAGCAGGCTTTCCCTCCTGACCGCGTTCGCCTCCACGATTACCGTTATCGTCGCGCTGTTCGGGATGTTCGGCATGGTAACGATATCGAATAACTTGGCGGTCATGTACAACGAAAGGACTTCTGCGCTGACTTATCTCGGCAGGATCGAAAGCGACCTTGGCGATATATTTGCCAATATTTTCCGCTCTTTGCAGCACAACCCCGACTCGGAGATTAACAAAATCCACAGCGACCATTCGGTTGTGGAGCACCTGAACGCGGTCGAAAAGCGGCTTAAGGATATAGACGAAATGTGGGTTGTCTATAAATCTATCCCTCAGACGAGTGAAGAAGAGAAACTGGAACGCCAGTTCGACGAAAACTATGCCCGGTTTATCAAGGAGGCTCTCCGCCCCACCATCAATTCGCTACGTGAGAACGATTATTCTTATGAGGTCCACGAGCGGGTCGTCAAGGGATTCCGAGCGCTGGGGCTGCCTGTGGAACGTGCTATCCATGACCTGATAGAAATAAATGGCAGGCTCGCAAAAGAGAACTTTGAGCAAGCCACGAAAGCGTATGAATCGTCGCGCACAAACATGCTGATAGCTTTTGCCGTCGGCCTGTTGCTTAGTGTTTTCATTGCCTGGAAGATCATTCGCTCCATTGTTGCCCCGTTGTCGGGCTTGCAGACGGTGATAGGCGAAGTCGAGCAGAGCGGCGATTTAACCCGGCGCGTGGAGGTTTCCGGTTCCGACGAGGTGGGGCGAACTGCGGCCTCGTTCAACCAATTGCTGGTTACGCTGCAAAAAACCCTGGGCGAAATTCTTAAAGATACGGCTCAACTCGACGCTGCGGTGTCCGAGCTCACCGTGACCTCGCAGCGGGTGGCCCATGGTTCAGAGACGACCAGCGAAACCTCTTCGTCGATGGCCGCCTCGGTTGAGGAAATGACCGTCAGCGTCACCCACATCAGCCAGAACGCACAGGAGACCTCCGAGATCACGCAACATACCGACGAACTCTCGCAGCAGGGCGGGGAGGTCATCCGCCAAACCGTCAGCGAAATGTACGCGATGGCCGAAGCGGTGCGCGAGTCCTCCGAGAGCATCACCGAGCTGGGCCGCCAGTCCGAACAGATATCCAGCATCGTGCAGGTCATCAAGGACGTTGCCGACCAGACCAACCTGCTGGCGCTGAACGCGGCCATCGAGGCGGCGCGCGCGGGCGAGCAGGGTCGCGGCTTTGCCGTCGTGGCCGATGAGGTGAGGAAGCTGGCCGAGCGCACCACGAGTGCCACGGGTGAGATTGGGGCGATGATCGCAGCCATCCAGGGCAGTTCGCATTCGGCGGTGAGCGCGATGGGCAATGTTGCCACACGGGTGGAATCCGGCGTTAAGCTGGCTGACCGGGCCGGGGAGGCGATCATGAATATCCAGGAGGGCGCCAAACAGGTGCAGACGCACGTCAGCGACATCACCGTAGTGCTGTCCGAACAGGGCATCGCCAGCCAGACGATCGCGCAGCAGGTCGAGCGGGTTGCCCAGTTGGCGGAAGAGAACAGTGCTGCCGCACGCAATTCTTCGGACGTGGCAAAAAATATCGAGCAGTTGTCGCGAGCCGTGCGCGGCGCGGTGGAGATGTTTACGGTCTGAATTTGGTTCCCTCTCCCCGCAAGGGGAGAGGGGGATCGAAGGGGCGATTATTCGATGCGTGTTCATGATTGACGTCTGCGGTGGTGTGTGTTAACATCCAAAGCTTTCCGTTTGATGGCTGGGTTTTTTTGATTTTGGCCCGGTGTACGCTTCGAGGTTCTTACATGAAAACGTTTTCCGCCAAGCCGCACGAAGTTCAGCGCGATTGGTTTGTCGTCGATGGCGCGGACAAAGTGCTTGGGCGGTTGGCCGCTGAAGTGGCTCGCCGTCTGCGTGGCAAGCATAAGGCTATCTATACGCCTCACGTCGATACGGGCGACTACATCATCGTGGTCAACGTCGACAAGCTGCGCGTCACCGGCAATAAAGCCACCGACAAGAAGTATTACCGCCATTCCGGTTATCCGGGCGGTATCTATGAAACCAATTTCGCCAAGCTGCAACAGCGCTTTCCGGCGCGTGTGCTGGAGAAGGCCGTCAAGGGCATGTTGCCGAAAGGGCCGCTCGGTTACGCGATGCTCAAAAAATTGAAGTGCTATGCGGGCGCGGAACATCCGCACACCGCCCAGCAGCCGAAAGTTCTTGAATTCTGAGGAGCCGCAGATGGCCGTCACTTACAACTACGGCACTGGCCGCCGCAAGACTGCCGTTGCCCGTGTATTCATCAAGCCGGGTTCCGGCAATATCGTCGTCAACGGCAAGCCGGTCGATGAGTTCTTTTCCCGCGAAACCGGGCGGATGATCGTCCGTCAGCCGCTGGTGCTCACCGGCAACGAAGGCCGCTTCGACATCATGGTCAACGTGATCGGCGGCGGCGAATCCGGGCAGGCCGGTGCGGTGCGCCACGGGATTACCCGCGCCCTGATTGATTACGACTCTGCCTTGAAAACGGATCTGCGCGCCGCCGGGTTTGTGACCCGCGATGCCCGCGAAGTCGAACGCAAGAAGGTCGGTCTGCACAAGGCGCGTCGCGCCAAGCAGTTCTCGAAGCGTTAAACGCGCTTCCGGCTTGTGGGTTGATTGGGGCTCGTATCGGAAAAAGCCGATTCCCGTGCTTGTAGAACAAGACCACATCGTTTATAGTGCGCGCCTCTTCTTGGGGGTATAGCTCAGTTGGTAGAGCAGCGGACTCTTAATCCGTAGGTCCAAGGTTCGAGCCCTTGTGCCCCTACCAGAACAATCAAAGGCTTACAGGCGTTTAATCCTGCAAGCCTTTTTGTTTTGTGTAATGTAATTGCATTAAATAACCAGACGGACTTCGCTATTCAGGATGCGGCCTATGCCCAGTGAGCATAATAGGCATTTTTCGCGCTGTAATTTTTTCTTCCTCCAGCAGCAGCGCGGGTTGCAGGGTGGTACAATCTTAACGATTAAAGATAGGAAACTAGCGTAAGTTGTTGATTTATCTGTAATGGGTGACAAATTGTGGCTCCAGTGGCCACCGGTTCAAATCCGGTATGTCGCCCCAACAGATGAATCTTTTTAGTGCCGTGCTGTTGCCCGGCTATTTTTGTTTTGGGCGTCATGAAATCCATTGTCATCCTTGTTTCCGGCCGGGGCAGCAACATGGAGGCTATTGTCCGGGCGGATATTCCCGG
This sequence comes from Betaproteobacteria bacterium, assembly GCA_009782565.1. Taxonomy (GTDB): domain Bacteria; phylum Pseudomonadota; class Gammaproteobacteria; order Burkholderiales; family Rhodocyclaceae; genus WRNU01. Next base: position 33,337 of record WRIU01000012.1, on the reverse strand, counting down.
TGCGCGCATTGCGGCGGTTGTCAGTAATCGCGCCGATGCCGCTGGCCTCACGTTTGCCGCGCGCCAGGGTATCGAAACGGCGGTTGTCGCGCATGCCGATTATGCCGACCGAGACCAGTTCGATGTTGCCCTGCGGGCTGCCATTGATGTTTATGCGCCGGACTTGGTCGTGCTGGCCGGGTTCATGCGGGTACTTGGCGAAGATTTCGTCCGGCATTACGCAGGGCGTTTGCTCAATATCCATCCTTCGCTGCTGCCCGCTTTCCCTGGGCTGCATACGCACCGGCGCGCGCTCGCGGCCGGGGTGAGGCTGCACGGGGCGAGCGTACATTTTGTGGCGCCTGAACTCGACGATGGACCCATCGTGATCCAGGCGGCTGTGCCGGTGTTGCCCGATGATGATGAGGATCGCCTCGCCAGCCGTGTGCTGGCCGAGGAGCACCGTATTTACCCGCAAGCCGTGCGCTGGTTCGTCGAAGGGCGACTCTGCGTTGCGGAAGGTGGCCGGGTCAAAGTGGCCGGTGTCCGTCCCGCCGCGTTTGCCTTGCATTCTCCACCACTCGATGTTGTTGAATCATGAACTCATGGGATTGACGATGACGCTTCGTACTATGTCGGCTGTTTGTATCGCGCTGTTGGTCGTTCTGTCCGGGATGGTTTCGGACATGGCTCGGGCAGACAATGAAAAAGGGGCTTCTTCTTCAGCTTGGCCGGAAAAAGGGGCGGTTGATTACCGCGTCTCCTATGGCCTGGGTGGTTTGGTCATTGGTCAGGCGCATTATTCGTGGGAACATGGCGGCGAGAAGTACCAGATGCGGTTGGCGTTGGAAACGACAGGTATGGCGGCGATGTTGCACAAGCTCGACTATGTGCAGTTGAGCCAGGGGGAGATTGGAAAGAATGGTTTGCGTCCGTTGCGCTTCGATGTCATCCATCTGGGCAAGACGCCGGAAATGGCGTTGTTCGACTGGGTTGGTGAGCCTGGGCGGGTGAGTATCCGCCGTGGCTCGAAGGAACGGCACAATTTTGAACTGACGCCGGGGGATCAGGACATTCTCAGCATCTGGCGGCAGCTTGGCCATGTGGATAAGTTTCCAGATAACCTGCTTGTGGTTGGCAACAAGAATGCCCGCCGCGCCAAGGTTGTGCGCCTTCAAGACGTCGACCTCAAAGTGCCGGCGGGCCGTTTTGCGACCCGGCATTTCAGCGCCCTTTCCGAGGATGGAAAGCTGAAGATCGACCTCTGGCTGGCGTATGGTCATCACATGGTGCCGGTGCGAGCCATTCTTGGCGATGACAAATCGGATACGCTCGTCCTGGAAGCGATTGCCATCGATGTCCCTTCATCCAACTGAACGCTATGCCTGGGCAACATGGGACGAAATTCTATGAAGGGTGTGAAAAAAACCGGACGGCCCGCGCGGGGCAGGGATACGCAAGCAACGATATTGACGCAGGCCGCCCAGGCTCTGGGCGAGGTGCTTGGTTTCGGGTATCCGGCTGACGCGGTGCTCTCAAGATTTTTCCGGGAGCATCATGCTCTTGGCCGCCGTGACCGTGCCTTGATTGCCGAGAGCGTATATGGCGTCCTTCGCCGTTTACGCTGGTTGCACCGTTTGACCGGGGGCGGCGCAGTGCCACGTCAATTACTGCTGGCTTGGCTCGCGCGGGGCGAGGGGTGGCCGCTGCACCGGTTCGAGGGGATGGTGACGGACTCAGAGCGAGGCTGGATCGAAGCCCTGAAAGCGATTGACCTCTCCGGTGGAAGCTTGGCCGAGCGTGCCGATTTGCCTGACTGGCTATGTGAACGTCTGCTTGCCACGCATGATGAGGAAGGGCTGCTGCGCTTGGCGCAGAGCCTCAATCAGCCCGCGCCGCTCGATCTCCGGGTCAATGTTCTCAAGCTCAACCGTGATGCCGCGCTTGCCCGTTTGCGGGATGACGGGCTTGACGCCGTTCCATGCTCCTGGTCGCCGCACGGGATTCGCCTCATGGGAAAACCTGCGTTGCAGAAGCATCCGCTTTTCCTCGATGGCAGTGTCGAGGTGCAGGATGAAGGCAGCCAGATACTGGGTTTTCTCGTACAGCCAAAACAGGGGGAGTTCATCGTCGATTTTTGCGCCGGGGCGGGTGGCAAGACCCTGCAACTGGGAGCGATGATGCGTTCCAGTGGTCGCCTTTACGCTCTCGATGTGGCCGAAAAGCGGTTGGCGCGCCTGCGTCCGCGCATGGCGCGCGCCGGTCTGAGCAATGTGCATCCGATTTTGATCGCGCATGAGCGCGATGCCCGCCTTAAGCGTCTTGCGGGCAAGGCTGACCGGGTACTGGTCGATGCGCCATGCAGCGGCTTGGGGACTCTGAGGCGCAACCCTGACCTCAAGTGGAGGCAAACGCCTGTCGCGATTGATGAGATGGTTTCGCGCCAGCGGGCGATTCTCGAAGCCGCCGCGAAGCTGGTACGTCCCGGTGGCCGTCTGGTATACGCAACTTGCAGCTTGCTGGGCGAGGAAAATGACGACGTGGTCGATGCCTTTCTCGCCGAACATCCTGAATTCGTGTCCGTTTCAGCCGAAGACATCCTCGTGCGGCAGGGCATCGCGCCCGGTACGGGCGAGCGCTTGCGCCTGTCTCCGCTCGCTCATGGCACGGATGGTTTCTTTGCCGCCGCGCTGATGCGCGAAAACTAGCCCCTGTAGTGAAGTTGTGAACAGTGAAAAATTTACGTTTGTCTATTGTGGAAATCCGTACTAATTAAGATATATAATGGCTTGGCAGTTCTTTAATAGCGTGTGCCATGCTAGTTCCCATCCGATCAGCAGGTTTGCGTGGCCGCGTTTTTGCCTTTTACGAGGAAAAGGCCATGTTAAATGATCCATGCAGTGTGTTTGGGTTGCGGTTGAGCGAAATCAGAAAGAGCAGGGGATGGTCTCAGGAGCGCTTGGCTTCAGAGAGCGGGTTGGCTCGTAGTTACGTAGGTGGAGTGGAACGCGGGCAACGCAATATTGCGCTACGCAATATCTGCAAGCTTGCCGGGGCGCTTGGGCTGTCGCCGTCAGTCTTGTTTGTTCCCAATGGGGCTTCCGGTGGCGTCGGCAGCCGTCCCAACTGATTCAGGGACCTTCTGTTCCATCAGTTTTTGCCGCGCGTCGCGTCGGCCCAGCAATTCGGAGTCTCGAACAGTCTGACCTGTTCGAGGCGTAGTGCGTTGCCACAGGTATCGCGATAGGCCGCATCCAGGATGCGGAAGGCGGTGGCAGCGAGGTTCTCGGCTGTTGGAACCATGTCGAGGACCACTGTCTTGTGGCCGGGTAGCGACGCAAGGAATTCCAATACGCGCGTATCTTCACGCCAGACGAGAAACGCGTGATCCCATTGGCTGACTACTTTTTCCCAGGCAATGCGTTTTATTTCGCCGAAGTCCATCACCATGCCGTTGGTTGCGCTGCCGGGGGCGTCGATGACCCTGCCTTCGAGGCTGATCTCGATCACGTAGCGATGGCCGTGTAAATGCCGACACTGGCTGGCATGGTCCGGGATGCGGTGGCCAGCATCGAATTCGAGACGGCGGGTGATACGCATGGCATTCTTTTATAATCAGGGATGCGAATTATAGCACCGCCCTTGCCGATATCGTCCCCATATCGGTTGGGTATACGGAGCAGCATATATTTTTGAAGAAAGAATAAAAGTGTGAAACCTTGTAAAAATCCCGTGCTGATCCCCGGAGTATAATGACTGCCCATACTATGACAGAGAGATAGCCGTTTCATGTTCATTCCGAAATTCTTGTGCCGTTTGTTCAAGCCCGCCATGCCTTCGCGTGCGGGTTTCGGTATGCGCGAACATCGCGTTCAGTGCATGGGGCCGCATGGGCTGCATCACATGGCCTATACCGAGTGGGGGGACCCGGACAACCAAAACGTCCTGCTCTGCGTCCACGGGCTCACACGAAATGCGCGGGATTTCGATGCGCTGGCTCAGGCGCTTTCCGGCGATTACCGGGTGATTTGCCCCGATGTGGTTGGGCGGGGCCGTAGCGACTGGCTGAAGGTGAAATCCGATTACACCTTCCCGCTCTATGTTTCGGACATGATTACGCTGATTGCGCGGCTGGGCGTGGAGCATGTCGATTGGGTCGGTACCTCGATGGGCGGCGTGATAGGCATGCTGCTTGCGGGGCAACCGCATACCCCCGTGCGGCGGTTGGTGCTCAACGATGTCGGGCCAAGGATTACTGCCGAATCGCTGCGGCGCATCGGGCAATATATCGGGCGGGCTCCGGTTTTTCCGACCCTGGACGCCGCCGAGGGCTACATGCGCCAGATAGGGGCCTCTTACGGCCCCCTCACCGACGAGCAATGGCAGCATCTCACCCGTCACAGCGTGCGCGCTGTCGAGGAGGGCTATACCTTCATCTATGACTTCGCTCTGGGCGATTCCTTCCAAATGATGCCTATCCTGCTCGATGTCGAGGTATGGGACGCATTTGACCGTATTCGTCACCCGGTACTGGCGATACGTGGTGCGGAATCGGATTTGCTCAGGCGCGATACCTGGCTGGAAATGGCCGAACGCGGCTCCAGGGCCAAACTCATCGAGTTCCCTGGCATCGGCCATGCTCCGATGCTGATGTCGGCAGATCAGATCGCAGTCATCCGGGATTTCCTGCTAGGTTCCAGTGAAGGAGCCGGAAGCGAACCTCACCGTCAGGCATCATGACCGCGCGGGCGGATTTTGAACCGGCTTACGCCCCTGGGGAGCCGCAAGACGTTTGCGCGCTGCTTTTCCCTTTCATCGGGCAAAGTTTGCTGCTTGATTCGGGCGCAGAGCTGCCGCGCCTGGAAGACGTGCAGGCATTGGGGGAGCCTTTGCGGACGTTTCGTTTCGGAATCTTGGCAGGCCAGGAGTGCGTACTGAAAGTCTGGCCTTCCGAACGCGCTATTCCCGAGGGGCTGTCGGTCGGCGACTACCGCGCGCTCTGGGGGCGATGGCCGGAAGGGCCTCTTGCAGCGCTCGTTCGGGCCAAACAACTTGCTGTGTGGGCGCTGCACAACCTTTTTTGCGGAGCCTGCGGGCAGCCGATGATCCTCGGCCAGATGGAAATTGCCTGTGTATGTCCGGCCTGCGAGTACAAGGCTTATCCGCGCATTTCGCCTGTGGCGATCGGCCTGGTCGTCAAAGGGGGCGAGATACTGCTTGCGCGTTCGTCGCGTTTTGCGCCGGGGATGTACAGTGCGCTGGCCGGTTTCGTCGAGGCGGGGGAATCTGCCGAGGAGTGCCTGTGCCGCGAGATACGGGAAGAAGCGGGGATCGAAATTCACAATCTCCGCTATTTCGGCAGCCAATCCTGGCCGTATCCGCATTCGCTGATGATTGGTTTCATCGCCGATTATCATTCCGGCGAACTGGCCGCGCAGAAAGACGAGATCGAAGACTTGGGCTGGTTCAGACCGGATGGCTTGCCCCTCCAACCGCATCCCGGCTCGCTTGCCAGACGGATGATCGAGATTGTTTGCGCGGAACTATCGGGGCGGGTAGATACAGGCCGGGCGTAACGCCCAAGCGTTCAGGCGCACCCATGATGCGGTTGCCGTGAACGGTTACTCAGTATGGCGCGAGCCCATACACTGTCCCAAGCGCATGCCATGTTCTAATCAACCCTTGTGTGTTTTTTCATCGGGGGTTTCCATGGACAAAACGCAGCGATTCCGGCTGGTCACGCGCAGCGATTTTGACGGTTTAGTTTGCGCCGTGCTCCTGAAAGAACTTGATCTCCTGGATGAAATCAAATTTGTTCATCCCAAGGACATGCAGGACGGCTTGATCCATATCAACGAGCGTGACATCACTACCAACCTGCCTTACGTTCCTGGCGCGCATCTCGCGTTCGACCATCACTTCTCTGAGACTCTCCGCAATCCCGGTGAGGCGCGCGACAACTACATCATCGACCCGGAAGCCCCTTCCGCCGCCCGTGTGGTCTACAACTACTTCGGCGGCAAGGCCACTTTCTCCAACATCTCCGACGAGATGATGGGAGCGGTCGACAAAGCAGACAGCGCCCAATTTACCCGCGAAGAGATACTCGACCCGAAAGGGTGGGTATTGCTCAATTACCTGATGGATTCCCGAACCGGCCTCGGACGCTTCCGCGAGTTCCGCATCAGCAACTACATCTTGATGATGCAGTTGATCGGTTTTTGCAAACAGCATACCGTCGATGAAATTTTAGAACTTCCCGATGTCAAGGAGCGCAAGGATCTTTACTTCCAGCACGTCGAAAAGGCCAGCGAGCAGATCAAGCGATGTTCCACCGTGTATAGAAACTTGGTGGTGCTCGACCTTCGCAACGAAGAAGTCATCTATGCGACCAACCGCTTCGTGATTTATGCGCTATTCCCGGAATGCAACATTTCCATCCATGTCATGTGGGGCCTGAAAAAACAGAACACCGTCTTCGCTACCGGAAAATCCATCCTGGACCGCTCCAGCAGAACCAATATCGGTGAATTGATGCTCGGTTACGGCGGCGGGGGGCATGAGGCGGCGGGAACCTGCCAGATCGACAACGAAAAAGCGGATGACGTTCTCAAGGTACTGATTTCGCGGATCAACGCCGACGGCTGAGGCAGGGTTTTTATCGATATCCGCGCCTTGTGGTTTGCTCTCCTCACTTGCTCCCGCGAGCGGGGTGACCGCAAGGGTATAAAAAAAACCGCGCCATACCAGCAGGTATGGCGTGGTTTTGCCGAAGAAGAGGCGCGTTACGCGGTGCCGCCCTTGGCCGACGGCAGTTTGGAAACCAGGCGTAGGCTCATCGTCAGCCCTTCAAGCTGATAATGCGGGCGCAGGTAGAAATTGGCCTTGTATCTGCCCGGATCTCCTTCGATGTCCTCGACAGTGACCTCGGCAGCCGCCAACGGTTTGCGGGCCTTGGTTTCCTGGCTCGAATTGCGGGGGTCGCCATCGACGTAATTGACGATCCATTCGTTGAGCCAGCGCTCGACATCCTCGCGTTCCTTGAAGGAACCGATCTTGTCACGCACGATGCACTTGAGGTAATGGGCAAAGCGGCAGCAGGCGAACAGATAGGGGAGGCGCGCGGACAGGTTGGCGTTGGCTGTGGCATCTGGATCGTGGTATTCAATGGGCTTTTGCAGGCTCTGCGCCCCGATGAATGCGGCAGAATCGGTATGCTTGCGGTGGATCAGCGGCATGAAGCCGTTCTTGGCCAGTTCGGCTTCGCGACGGTCTGAAATGGCGATTTCGGTCGGGCATTTCATGTCTACGCCGCCATCGTCGGTCGGGAAGGTGTGGCAGGGTAGGCCCTCAACCACGCCGCCGGATTCGACGCCGCGAATCGCTGTGCACCAACCGTACATCTTGAAACTGCGGTTGATGTTCGTCGCCATTGCGTAGGCGGCGTTGACCCATAGATAGCGCTGATGATCCGAACCCCCGGTGTCTTCCTCGAAATCGAATTCGTCGACCGGGTTGGTCTTGATGCCGTAGGGCATGCGGCCAAGAAAGCGTGGCATGGCCAATCCGAGATAACGCGAGTCATCCGATTCGCGCAGGCTGCGCCAGGCTGCATATTCCGTGTTCTCGAAGATCTTGGTCAGGTCGCGCGGATTCGCGAGTTGTTGCCAGGATTTCATTTGCATCAAGGCTGGATCGGCTCCGGCGATGAATGGGCAATGCGCGGCACTGGATATTCTCGCTATTTCTCCAAGCATTTCGACATCCGGTGCGGAGTGGTCGAAATAGTAATCGCCAACCAGGCAGCCATAAGGCGCGCCGCCAAGCTGACCGTATTCCTCTTCGTAAATGCGGCGGAAAATCGGGCTTTGGTCCCAACCGACGCCCTTGTGGCGCCTCAGGGTGCGGTGCAGGTCTTTCTTGGAAATGTTCATGAAACGGATTTTGAGCATCTCATCCGTCTCGGTATTGTTGACGAGGTAGTGCAAACCCCGCCATGCTGCTTCGAGTTGCTGGAAGTCTTCGTGATGAATGATCTGGTCGATCTGCTCACTCATCTTGCGGTCGATTTCCGCGATGATCGCCTCGATGGTGCGGTAGGCGTCACCCGATAAAGTGACAGCAGAGCCAATGGCTTGCTGCGCGAGTGTGCGTACAGCCGACTCCACGGCGGAACGTTGTTCGTCCGATTTGGGCTTGAACTCTTTTTCGAGCAGGGCCGCGAAATCGGTCTGTTCGGCGAAGGCGGCGGCAGCAGCCGTTGAAGCAGTGGTTTTGGTGGCGGGCATGGCGGTCAGTCTTCCTGTTTGTCATTGCCACCCTTGGCGGCGGAGGAGGGAGTGTTGGCAGGGGCGCTGGCAAGGGACTTGAGCAGCGTCGGGTCTTGCAGCACGTTGCCGAGCAGGTCTTCCGCGCCAGTCTTGCCGTCCATGTAGGACAACAGGTTGTTCAGTTCGGTGCGCGCTTGCAGCATTTGGCGCAATGGCTCGACATTCTGGGCAATTGCGCCCGGTTTGAAATCGTCCATGCTGTTGAAGGTGATATCGACCGCAATCTGCCCTTCGCCGGTCAGCGTGTTGTCGACGGTGAAAGCGATCCTCGGTTTGATGGCCTTCATGCGCTCATCGAAATTGTCGATGTCGATTTCGAGAAATTTCCGATCCAGAACCGGCGGCAATTCTTCTTTCGGTTTTCCGGACAAATCGCTCATGACGCCCATCACGAACGGTAGCTGAACCTTTTTTTCTGAACCGTACAGTTCGACATCGTATTCGATCTGTACGCGGGGAGCGCGATTACGGGCAATGAATTTCTGTCCGCTTTTTCCGTTAGTCATGAGAACTCCTTTCTTGAGGTCATTGGCGCGGCAGCGCCGAACATGTAAAGAAAAAACAACCGATCCTGCAGTTCTGTGGGATGAAGCCCTGTTGGTACATTTCGCTGATTTACCATCGGCCTCAACTTTCGCCTGCGAACAGGCGAACCTGACCCGTGGCATCCGGCATCAGTTCCTGGATGATGGCAAAAAAATCCGAACCGCCAATCCGTTCGATGCGCCGGATCAGCAGCGGGGCTGGATGGGAAGGTTCATAGTGTTCAAAATATTCGCGCGCCAGCGCCAGTGCCTTGTACGCGTCGGCGCGGGTATTCAGCGACGAGGGAAGCGGTGCCGATGCCCTCGGTGCGCTGACGATGCCCATGTTTTCATCTGCCTGGGCTGGGGCCGAGTTGGTGGAAGCTTCTTCCTGTAATTGTGCAGCGACGAAACGGTCGAGGCGGGCAACGATTCTCGTTACCAGGTCGATATTGGGCCAATATTCCGATTCGAACCGTAGCTTGAGCGTGGAATTGAGTGAGGCCAGCGAAGAAGAAATGGAAGAAATCGCGACCAGGCGATCCCTGTTTTTGTCTTTTTCCGCAATTAGCATCCTGGAAAGTTGATCGGAAGAAGAAACGAGTGAGTTTTCTTCCTGTTTGCCTTCGAGTACCTGCTCCGCAACGAATACGGTTATCGCGCCGACAGATGTTTCCAGGAATGTAGCTTGCTGCAAAGCGTAAACAAGCCCTTCACGATCAGATATTTCCGAGATGACATTACTGCGGAAAAGAGGATCGTGATCGCCATCCGTTTCGAGTAGAGGATATAAATAGTCCCAGTCGTTCTCAATCCACTGCGCCATCAGGGTCAGCCCCTGAGCCAGCCCTGGTAGGCCGTATTTATGCAGGGCAGCCTGGCAAACTTTAATGAGAATGCGTAAATCCCGGCTCTTTTCGAGCAGGCCGGTTCCCATTCTGAAGACTTCATTCCAATTGGGAGGTTGCGCCGGAATGATATGTTCGCCCATCTGGCGTTCTTCACGGGCGGTTGAAAGCATCATGAACTCGGAGAACGCAGGAGCATACTCCAGGTCTTCTCCAGCAGAACTTGCTGCTTCAAGGAGTGTGGGACTGAAGATAGAATCCATTATGGGAGAATAGCTAAAACAGGTAATATAGGAAACTAGACATTACGAATATATCTTGCTATGCTTTCCCGGTCAACATAATCAGATGCCATTTGTGCGGGTGTCAGCGGCTTTGGGCAATTTTGAGGGGGTGCGAAGTGTATTTGAGGGTTCTTCGTTCGATCATATATTGTTTTGTTGGCGCGTTTGCCGGATTGGTGCTTTCAGGGTGCGGCCTTTTAGGGCCAAAAGTAAATACGGGGGAGAGAGAAAAGCTTCCGATTCCGTTGGAAATCACCCTTGGAGCGCTGGAAAACGTCAATCCAACTGCAACGGGTCGGCCTTCACCGATCGTCGTGAGGGTATTTGAGCTTACAAACGAGTCGCGGTTCCAGGCTGCCGATTATTTTGAGTTGATGGGGCAGGGCAATGTGTCGCTGGAAGGGGATGTGCTTTCCAGCGAGGAACATACCCTGCTCCCCGGTGAAGTCCGGGTCATGCGAAAGCGGGCCTCGCTTCAGAGCAAATTCCTGGGGGTCGTCGCGGGCTACCGCGACTTGGGCAGCAGTACATGGCGCGTTGCCGTGCCGCTGCCGGAGCCTTACCTTGCTGGCCGCCTCTGGACGAAATCCGTGTCGCCAACCGTGCGGCTGTTCGTGGTGCTGGACAAGAACGGCGTGGTGATCCGCGAGGAAGAACCGTCCGAAAAATGAAAGGCGGCGCTGTCGGAGCCTGGTGCAAGGCTGCTTTGGGGCGGGAGTTCCAGTGTGTTTTCCTATGTCATGATTCATTTTTTATTTTTGTCGGGTAACGGATGAGCTATATCAACAAGGTTGTCTGGTCGGAAGGGATGTTCCTGCGCCCGCAGCATTTCCAACAGCAGGAGCGTTATGTCGAGTCTTATGTGCAACGCTGTGTCACTTCTTTCACAGGGTTTTTCTGGGGGTTTTCCGCGCTTGAGATCGATCCCAATGCGTTGATGCAGGGAAAGATCGTAGTCAACCGGGCCAAGGGGGTGATGCCGGATGGGACACCTTTCGATCTGAACAAGGACAAGATTCAGCCGCTGGAGTTTGTTGTTCCGCCGGGCGCGAAAAGCGTCAAGGTCTGCCTGGTGCTGCCCTCATTGCGGGACGGCGCGGAAAGCGTCATTTACGATGAGAGCGACACCAGCGCGGCGCGGTTCAGGGCGGTGGCGTTCAAGATCGAGGATGGCAATGAATCCGGCGCGGAGGAGGCGGAGATACAGGTGGGGCGCCCCCGTTTTCAGTTGAAGCTTGAAACCGACGTGCCGAATGGCTGGATGGCGATGGGGATGCTCAAGGTCGTCGAGCGGCGGACGAACAACGAACTACGCATCGATAGCGAGTATATCCCACCGACGTTGCATTGCAGCGCGCAGGAAAAACTGGCCGGATTTGTCAGGGAGATATTGGGATTGCTTGACCAGCGGGGGGGGGCTCTCGCTGCGCGGCTGTCGGGAGGCGGGCGCGGTGGGGTTTCCGAAGTCGGTGATTTTCTGTTGCTCTCGTTCATCAACCGCTGGCATCCGCTTATCGAGCATCTCACGAAAGTCGAACCGCTGCACCCGGAACGCCTCTATGCGAATCTGATTTGCCTGGGTGGGGAGATGGGTTCCTTTTCGGCAGCAAACAAGCGCGCGCCCAAATATCTGGAATATGTCCACGACAATTTGCAGGCGACATTTTCGCCGCTCATGGACGATTTGCGAAAGGCGCTGGCGATCGTGCTCGACCAGACGGTCATCAGCATCGAACTGGAACTCAAGAAATTCGGGGTCAGGATTGCGGTGATCCCCGACCGCTCCTTGCTCAAACAGGCTTCTTTCGTGCTGGCCATGAACGCAAATATGCCCCCGGAAAAGATACAGGCGCAGTTTCCGGCTCAAACCAAGATCGGGCCGGTGGAGAAGATACGCGACCTCATCAACCTGCAACTGGGCGGCGTCCCCCTGCGGCCACTGCCTGTTGCGCCGAGGGAGCTTCCGTACCACGCGGGGTTCAGTTATTTCGAAATCGATACCCGGCACGAGTTATGGCAGGACATGGAGAAAAGCGCGGCCATGGCGCTGCATATTGCAGGAGATTTTCCGGGTCTTGCCCTTGAATGCTGGGCGATACGCAAATGAGCGGCGCGATGCGGGCGTCTTTGCCTGAGCCGGAATACAACCGCGCTGGCGGTGTGAATCCGCTCGTGTGGGCGGCCAATCGCCTTCTCGACATGATTGCACAGATCCGCGGCACACATCAGCTTGGCGATCCCGCGAAATTGCGGGAACGCCTGGTTCTGGAAATCAACCATTTCGAGCAGCGCGCGCAATCGGTCGGTGTACCGCGCGAGGATTTGATCGGGGCGCGCTATTGCCTGTGCACCGTCCTCGATGAAGTCGCGGCAATGACGCCGTGGGGAAGCAATGGTGTGTGGGCTAAACAAGGTCTGCTTGTCTCTTTTCACAATGAAACTTGGGGCGGGGAAAAGTATTACCAACTTCTCGCCCGCCTCGCGCAAAACCCTGAGCGCCACAAGGATCTGATCGAGTTGCTGTATTACTGTAATGCCTTGGGTTTTGAAGGGCGTTTCAGGGTCGAAAACAACGGCTACAGCCAGCTTGAGCAACTTAAGAGGCGGATTGCCACGATTCTCGCCAATTGCAGGGGAGGCTATGAAAATCGCCTCTCTCCGCACTGGCAGGGCGTCAGTTCCACGCCGCCCGCCTGGCGGCTGATTCCCCCCTGGGTCGTGGCGATGTTGTGCGCCCTGATCGGGATGGGGATTTACATCGTATTTTTATTTTCGCTGGGTGATCGCATGAATGTCACCTCCGCGAACCTGAATTCGTTGAAAATTCCGGCGTTGGCTGTGGAGAAACCCGCGCCGCTTCCAACGCCTCCCGTCGTGGAAAGCCTGTGCGTCCAACTCACTCGGAGAATGGACGGGAGCCTCGTCACGGTGACGCCATATGAAGGCCACTGCGTCGTCACCTTGAAGGGCGACGAACTGTTCGGGTCCGGGAGCGCCACCATCCGTACTGCTTACCTGGATGTGATCAATGGCGTTGCCGACGCGGTTCGGGATGTCAAGGTCGAGGCGATCGTAATGGGGCATACCGACAATATTCCCATTTGCAGCAGGGGGCTTGCTTCCTGTAGCTTGCGTTTCACTTCCAACGAAGAGCTGTCGCAGGCGCGCGCCGAATCGGTCAAGAAACTGCTCGACAGCCGTTTGGGGACGACGGGCCGCACCAGAGCCGAGGGGTACGGCGCGGATTACCCGATTGCGAATAACGAGACGTCGGAAGGCCGCGCAAGGAACCGTCGCGTTGAAATTTCCATCAGGCAAGCCGCGCAAGAGCCACTTAACCGATCAGGAGGCGAGCAGTGATAGGGGGTATTTTCAAGCTCTTGCGTTCCCGCTCCTTCTGGGTCTTGATCGGCGTCATCATCCTTTGCGCGCTGATCTGGATGTTCGGGGATCTGCTCGCGTTCGGCGAAGTACGCCCGCTCGAATCGCCATGGGCCAGGGGGTTCCTGATCGGGTTGATCCTCATCTGGGTTTTGGTGCGTCTGCTGATTGCGCGTTGGCATGCCGGACGGATGAACGAGCGCATTGCCAATATGCTGCGTACAAGCCTGAGTGCGGACACGGGTGCTACTGCGGACAAGGGCCAGACGGCCATTCTGAAAGACCGTTTTACCGAGGCGCTCAATATATTGCGTAAGGCGCGGTTCGAGGCTCCCGGACAGTCCTCCTCGTTCTGGGGGCGTCTCGTGCGACATGGCCGGTATGTGTATGAGTTGCCTTGGTACGTGATCATCGGCGCGCCGGGTGTTGGAAAAACCACGGCGCTGCTTAATTCCGGCCTCTCGTTTCCGCTTTCCGGCCAGATTGGCGCGGGGGCGATACGCGGCGCCGGTGGTACGCGGAATTGCGACTGGTGGTTTACGAATGAAGCCGTGTTCATTGATACCGCCGGCCGCTACACGACGCACGAAACCGATGTGCAGACGGACAAGGCGGAATGGCGCGGTTTTCTCTCGCTGTTGAAGAAAAACCGCGCCCGGCAACCGATCAATGGTGTGCTGGTGATGCTCTCGGTGGCCGAACTGCTCGGGCAGGGACGGGAAGAATGCCAGAAACACGCGTCCACACTGCGCCAGCGGCTCGATGAGTTGCGAAGCGACCTCGGGATGTCGTTCCCGGTGTATCTGCTGATCAACAAGTGCGACTTGCTGTTGGGGTTCGATGAGTATTTTTCGACGCTCGACCGCTCCGGACGCGCGCAGGTGTGGGGCACGACCTTGCCGCTCGATCCGTCCGGGAAATACCTGTTCGACCTGGGGAACCTCGCCTCCGAATGCGATCTTTTGCAAACGCGGATCAACGCCGGGCTGGTCGATGTCTTACAGGCCGAATCCGACCTGGCCCGCCGTGAACTGATTTACGCTTTCCCGCAGCAGTTCGAGGCGCTCACGCAAGTCCTCAAGGGGATGTTGTCGGATTTGCTGGAAACCTCGCGTTTTTCGGAATCCCCGCTCCTGCGCGGCATTTATTTCACCAGCGCCACGCAGGAAGGCACGCCCTTCGACCGGGTCGTTCACGCGCTTGGGCAGGGTTTTGTGGTGCAACGCCCGCAGAAACAGGCCGTTGCCGGGGAAGGCAAGGCTTACTTTTTGCATGAGCTTCTCAGCAAGGTCGTTTTCGGGGAAGCGCATATTGCCGGTCAAGATCGGCGCGCGGAACGGCGTTCATATGCCTGGCATACAAGCGGATATGTCTTCAGCGTGCTTGCGCTGGCGGGCGCGACGCTGGCCTGGGCGACGAGCAGACACAACAATCAGAGCTATCTCGGAGAAGTCGATAGGAGAGTCACCGAGATGGGCAAGGAGTTGTCCAGGCTCCCCTCGGTGCCTGGAGGCGGCATCGACCAGTTGCTACCGACGCTGGACATGGCGGAATTCTTGCTGGATACCGATTCGGTCAAGGTCGACAATCCGCCGCTGTGGTGGCGGTTCGGGCTTTTTCAGGGCTCGGCTCTCAAGGCGAAAGTCAGGGGGGAAAGGGGGTTGTACAGGCGGTTGTTGTCGGAGCGCCTCGCTCCGGCAATCGACGCCAGCCTGGAACAAAGGCTGCGCCGGGCCGTGGATGCTGGTGACATTGACCCGGCGTATGATGCGTTGAAAGCTTACCTGATGATGCACGAGCAGGATCGTCTCAACGAGGGTGCCTTCATCGAGTCCGTGGACGCTTCTCTGGGAACCGTTTTTTCCAACGATGGGGAAAGGGCGTCGTTCGTGCGCCATGCCAGAGCGTTGGTTTCCATGAACGCGCTGGCTGCTTCCAAAACGAAGAACGATAAACTGGTCAGGGACGTTCGCGATCAACTCAACAGGAAAACGCCCGCACAGCGCGCTTTCAGGCAGGTGAAAGGCAGTTCGAAATTTGACGTGTTACAAAATTTTTCAATGTTGAGCGAACTCGACGGGCATATGTGGCCGCTCATTTTCAGGACGGGAGACGAGACGCAGTTCGTTCCATCCTTGTTCACGAAAAAAGGCTACGAATTGTTCAAGGAGGAACGTAAGCGCGTTTTGAGCCGTATCGAAAAGGATGAATCGTGGGTGCTCGGTATTAATGAAAACGCGCGCGCTATCGGGTCGGACAAGGCCGAATTGAGCCGTGCCGTCACCGTCCTGTATGCGAGTGAATACATTTCGCATTGGCAGAACTACATCGACAACGTAGGGGTCGCCAAACCGAAGTCGCTGACTGAAGCCTCGCAAATCGTCACGCGCTTGTCCTTGGACGATTCTCCGTTGCTGCGCTTCCTGAAGGGCGTGGTGCGGGAAACGGAACTGGTGAAGGAGCCGGAAAGTAAAGAGAGCGGTTCGTTGGTCTCCTCGCTTGAGAACCGTGTCAGGCAAGCAGTCGACAGCCGCGCGGGAGTTTCGGGAGCTGCGGATGCCGCATCCAGCCTGCTGCCGCGAGAGGATGAAGCCGCGATGGCCGTCAACAGGCATTTCGCCCCTTTGCGTAAGTTCGTCAATGGCAACGGCGGGGAGGGCAGCAGCGCCCCGATACTCCAGCAAATGAAAACACTCAATGGGGTCAAGGATCTCCTGGATCGGGCGGTTTATGCGAAGGAAACACGCCAACCGATGCCCGATACGGGTTCCCTGACGTCATTGTCGAACATTCCGCCGGGAGTAATGCCGGAGCCTTTCAGGGGCGTGC
The DNA here is from genome assembly GCA_009782565.1 of Betaproteobacteria bacterium. Classification (GTDB taxonomy): domain Bacteria; phylum Pseudomonadota; class Gammaproteobacteria; order Burkholderiales; family Rhodocyclaceae; genus WRNU01. Next base: position 17,162 of record WRIU01000012.1, on the reverse strand, counting down.
TCAGGGATGTCTCCGATGGAAGCAAAACTGAGATTGATACTGCCAAACGCAGCCACGACACCAACAACCTGAAGGACGAGGTGACGGAATTCTGCAAGAAGACGATTGCTGGTCGTTACCCGTTCAGTTCTGGCGCAGCAGCCAGTGTTCAGAAAAATGATTTTGCGGACATGTTCGCGCCTGGCGGCAGGATGGATCGGTTCCGCCAGCAACAGGGGCCGGGCGCGAGGTTGCCCGTTGAGTTTGAGTATGCGCGTACCATCATGGATACCTTTTTCCGCAGTGGGAACCAGCCCGAAATTTCTTTCTCGATCAAACCGTTGCTCATGGATGGCTCGATCACGAACCTGAATCTGAACATTGGCGGGCAACAGATACGGTATGCCCACGGGCCGAGTGTGCCGGTAACGGTCGCATGGCCAGGTTCAGGCGGTGGCGAGGTGCGTATGGCTCTGTTGCCGCCCGTCGATAACGGCGTCAATAACGTCACTGAGACCGGGCTATGGGCTTTGCATCGGCTGTTTGACAAGTATGGGCAGATACGTCCGGGCACATCTCCCGATGTTTTCGAGGTCGTGCTTAATGTCGGCGGGCGCAGGTCGACCTTTGAAATTCGCCCATCGAGCACCAATAACCCGTTCAATCTGCCGGAACTGAGAAAATTCAGATGTCCGCAGGTCATGCCGTCGCAGGGTACGCCGAGAGGTTAAACGCAGATGGATGCAAAGTTTCTCGACTACTACAACCGGGAACTGGTCTACCTGCGGGAACTTGGGGCGGAATTTGCCGAATCGTTCCCCAAGGCGGCTGGTCATCTCGGCATGCAGGCAACCGAGATAGCCGATCCCTACGTCGAACGCTTGCTGGAAGGGTTTGCGTTCCTGTCTTCCCGCATCCACCTGAAAATGGATGCCGAGTTCCCACGTTTCTCACAATACCTGCTCGAAGTCGTCTATCCGCATTACCTTGCGCCAACGCCGTCGATGGCCATCGTGCAGATACCGTTGAACCAGGATGCAGAGGTGCAGTCCGGCGCGCGGCTACCTCGCGGCACGGTGCTCGAAAGCGCCATGGTTACGGGGACGTCGACGCCTTGCACGTTCGTGACGGCGCAGGATATGGAAGCCTGGCCGCTCGAAATCCGGGAAGCGAAGGCGGGGGTTCCCACCGAGAAGCCGAATGGTTTGCCCCATGTACACGGCAGCAAGGAAGTGCAGGGGGAGATCCGGTTGCGCCTGAACTATCGGGTGCCGGTCGAAGAGGGGCAGCCGCATCCTGACCGATTGGTATTTTTCATCTCGGCTCAGGATGTGGTCGCGACCCAGATATATGAAGAATTGTTTGGTCATTGCCTGGGAGTAACGGTGAGTGCCCCCGGCGGCAGCGGGTCTATGTATCTGCCTGCCGGTGCCTTGCAGGCAGAGGGTTTCGGAGCCGATCAGGCGCTGTTGCCGACGGACCCCAGGGTTTTTCAGGGCTACAGGTTGCTGCACGAATATTTTGCGTTCCCGCAGCGTTACCTTTTCTTTTCCATCAACGGGCTACGGCCGGCTCTGAGCCGGTTGGGCAAGGGCGTTTTCGATCTGACGGTGCTGATCGACCGGGATGTCGGCACACTCGCCAGCGCGGTGCACAAGGACTGTTTCGAACTCGATTGCGTACCGGTCATCAACGTGTTCAGCCAGCAGGGCGTCCGCCTGGTGTTGACGCATTCCGCCTCCGAGCAGCATGTCGTCCCGGATCGCAGCAAGCCCCGGGATTACGAGGTGTACCGGATCGATAGCGTCGAGGGGTTTGATCGCGGTAACAATCCCATCACCCGGTTTGCGCCTTTTTACCATTTCATCGGCAACGATGCCGGTGGCCGCGAAGCCTATTTCACGACGCGGCGCGAGATGCGGCGGGCGTCCGAGTCTTCGCAGCGCAGGGGCGCGCGATCGAGCTATGCGGGTACTGAGGTGTTCCTGTCGCTCGTCGACATGAATGAAGCGCCCTGGCAGGAAGATCTGGCTCAGTTGTCGCTGTCGATGCTGTTGACGAACCGCGATTTGCCGCTGTTGATTTCCGTCAACAGCCCGCATGACCTGGCGGTGAAAGCGAATATGCCGATGAGTTGGGGGCGCATCCTGCGCGGCCCTTCACGGCCACGTTTTCCAGTGGCCGAGCGGGAGATGACCTGGCGGCTCATCAGCCATCTGTCGCTGAACTACCTTGCCATGCGGAACATGGATGTCAAGGGGGGCGCAATGGCGATGCGGGGTCTGCTCGGGCTGTACGGGGCGCTTGGCGACCCCGCCATGGCAAGATACGGTCAATCCATCGTCAGGATGGAATCTTTTCCCGTGATCCGCCGTTTGCCGGTTTCCGGGCCGCTGGTGTTCGGACGGGGAGTCGGCATCAAGGCGACTATCGATGAACTGGTTTTCGACGGAAGCAGTTCGTATCTGTTCGGCTGTGTGCTGGAGCAGTTTCTGGCACGGCATGTTTCCATGAATTCATTCTGTGAATTGTCGCTTCACAGCGCGATACGGGGTGAGATTGCCACTTGGCCGCCACGCTTTGGGGGGCGTCCCGATGCCTAAAGCCAAAAGCGCCACCGGAGCGCCCGATATCCCTTTTGCGGAAGAAGCGCGTAACCAGCCGTGGCGTTTCGATTGGTTCGGAATCATGCGTTGGCTGGAAGCGCGCAACCCTTCGTTTCCCCGTTTCGGCACGGCGGTGCGCCCCGCCCATGAAGTTGTGCGTATCAGCCAAAAACCATCACTCAGTTTTGCCCCGGCAACCCTGAGCGGTTTTTCCCGCACCGCCCAGGGCTATACCCGCATCGAGCAGATGTCGTTCGGCCTGTATGGGCCCAATGGCCCGATGCCTCTGCATTTCACCGAATTTGCGCGGGAACGTTGCGAATACGACAATGACCCTGTCCTGCAAGGCTTCCTCGATATTTTTCATCACCGTTTCGCCTTGTTGTTCTATCGCGCCTGGGCGGGCGTGCAGCCCGCGCCGAGCCTCGATAGGCGGAAGGAGGATCGTTTTTCACGCTATGTCGGCAGCCTGATTGGTTACGGCGAGCCTTTCTTCGACAAATGCGACTCGATCCCAGATCACGCCCGACATTACATGGCAGGGCATCTGCTCAGGCAGACTCGCAACCCGGAAGGGCTGGCCGCGATTTTGCGGAGTTTTTTTGCCTGTTCCTTTCGCATCCAGGAATGGATGCCCCGCTGGCTCAGGCTCAGGGAGAGGGATTGCACCCGCCTTGGGGACGAGGCCGTTGCCAGCCGGTTGGGACATGGCGCGATTTGCGGCATGTCGGTTCTCGACCGCCAGCACGGGTTTCGCATTCACGTTGGCCCGTTGCCGTTCGACGGGTATCGGGCATTCTTGCCGGGGCAGGCGCGTTTCCGCCAATTACGCGACTGGGTGCGAAATTACGTGAGTATCGAGTTTTCATGGGATACCCGGCTCATCTTGCGGCATGACGAAATTCCGTCCCTGCGCCTTGGTGCGGCCACAGGCATGCTTGGATGGACGACTTGGCTTGGCCGGCTTGCGCCGGGGGAGGATCGCGGCGATCTCGTCCTGAATGGGGAGAGGCCGGAGCGGCTCGTTGCGGGTGTTGCCGATACACCGGGGTAAGATGATTTCTATGGTTGGCCGCGTATGACACACGGCTTCTTCGATTTCCAGTCAATAAAACGTTGAGGTACATATGTCCAAGATTAGCCGTGTGGCGCTTTTCGGAAAGTTGAATCCGGTTTTGCACAAGGCCATCGAATCGGCCACCGTGTTCGCTAAATTGCGCGGTAATCCATATGTCGAACTCAGCCATTGGCTCTACCAACTGATTCAACTCGACGATAGCGATCTGCATCGCATTTTCAGGCATTACGATGTGGATGGCGGCAAACTTGCCGCCAATCTGCTTACCGCGCTTGAACGCATGCCCACCGGGGCGCTGGCCATCGAGGATTTGTCCGGCGATATTGACCTGGCGGCAGAACGTGCGTGGGTCATGGCTTCGCTCTCTTTTGGCGCGGGAGCGGTGCGTAGTTCCCATCTGTTGTGCGCGCTTTTGACCGACAAGATTTTGCGTGCCGTGACGCTGGCGCTTTCACCGCAATTCACGAAGATCGACGTGGATGATTGTCTGGCGCAGTTGGCCTCGCTTATCGCGGACAGCCCTGAGGACGGAACGGTGAGTGCTGGGCAGACCTATGGCGACGCGGCTCCTGGAGAGGCTTCGGCCGCGATGGCTCCGGCGGCCATGGGCAAGCAGGAAGCCCTGCACAGGTTCACCGTGGATATGACTGAACGCGCCGCCAAGGGCGAACTGGATATAGTGACCGGGCGAGATGACGAGATCCGTCAGATGGTAGACATCCTGATGCGTCGCCGCCAGAACAATCCGCTGCTCACCGGCGAGGCGGGGGTCGGCAAAACCGCAGTGGTTGAAGGCTTCGCGCAGCGCCTGGCCAGCGGCGATGTGCCGCCGGGTTTGCGGGGCGTGCAACTACGCTCGCTCGATGTTGGTCTGCTCCAGGCGGGCGCGAGCATGAAAGGGGAATTCGAGCAGCGCCTGCGCCAGTTGATTGAAGAAGTCCAGCATTCTCCCAAGCCGATCATCTTGTTCATCGACGAAGTGCATACCTTGGTCGGCGCAGGCGGCGCGGCGGGCACGGGAGATGCGGCCAACCTGCTCAAACCGGCGCTGGCGCGCGGAACCCTACGCACCATCGGCGCGACGACCTGGGCCGAGTACAAGAAATACATCGAGAAAGACCCGGCTCTGACCCGGCGTTTTCAGGTTGTACAAATCCAGGAGCCCGATGAGGAAAAGGCCGTGGCGATGTTGCGCGGCATCACCGGGGCGCTGCAAAAGCATCATGGCGTGCGGGTGCTCGATAGCGCCATCCGCGCCGCAGTCTCGCTGTCGCACCGTTATATCCCCGCGAGGCAGTTGCCTGATAAGGCGGTCAGCCTGATGGATACCGCCTCTGCGCGCGTGGCGGTCAGCCAGCATACGACGCCGGGCGAACTGGAAGATTGCCAGCGCCATATTGAGGTCCTGCGGGGCGAACTTGAGATGCTGCGCCAGGAGCAGTCTGCCGGGATCGGGGACACTATCGGGCGGAGCAATGAAATCCGCGATCAACTCGCGGAACAGGAAACGCGAGAAGGCGAACTGAGCCAGCGGTGGGAAAAGGAAAAGTTGCTGATTGCGCGTATCGTCGAACTGCGCGAGCAATTGGCTGCGCCTGAGAGCGGCGAAGAAACCGCCGTGCCACCTGCCGACGCGGAAACGCTCCCGTCGGGCGAAACGCCGCCGGAAGCGGGTGCAGAGCCTTCGGACGCAGAAGGCGAGGGCGCTGCCGCGCCGCCTGTTTCGCGTGAAGCGTTGCTTGCCGAGCTGGCAAAACTCGATAGGGAATTGGTTGGAATCCGTGGCGAACGGGCGCTCGTGCTGGCAGCGGTCGACGAGCAGGCGGTTGCTTCGGTCGTGGCCGACTGGACGGGCATTCCAGTCGGAAAAATGCTGCGTAACGAAGCGCAGGCGGTGCTTGATCTGGTCGATAACCTCGAACGCAGGGTCATCGGGCAGCGGCATGGGTTGACCACGATCAGCCGCCGCATCCAGACCTCGCGCGCCAGGCTCGATGACCCGAACAAACCGATCGGCGTGTTCATGCTGTGCGGGCCGTCCGGCGTCGGGAAAACCGAAACCGCGCTGGCGCTGGCGGAATTTCTCTATGGTGGTGAACAGAACCTGATTACCATCAACATGAGCGAATTCCAGGAAGCGCATACCGTTTCCACGCTCAAGGGCGCTCCGCCGGGATACGTCGGCTACGGCGAGGGTGGCGTACTGACGGAAGCAGTACGCCGTCGCCCGTACAGCGTCGTGCTGCTCGATGAGATCGAAAAGGCGCACTCTGACGTACACGAACTTTTCTTCCAGGTTTTCGACAAGGGGCGCATGGAAGACGGGGAAGGGCGGCAGATCGATTTCCGCAATACCGTCATCATCCTGACCTCGAACGTCGGCACGGACCTCGTCATGAGCCTGTGTTCCGATCCGGATTTGCCGGTCGATGCCGAAACGGTGGCCAGTGCCCTACGCAAGCCGTTGCTCGAAGTGTTTCCGCCCGCGTTGCTCGGACGCCTCATCGTGGTTCCGTACTATCCTCTCAGCCTGGAGACGCTCGCCAGTATCGTGCGGCTGCAATTGCGGCGCATTCAGAAGCGGATTGCCAACTCGCATGGCGCGTCTTTCGATTACGACGATTCCGTTGTCGACCTGGTCATCAAGCGCTGCAATTCGGTCGACGCCGGTGGGCGTATGATCGACGCGATATTGACCAATTCTGTGCTGCCGACGATCAGCCGCCGCCATCTCGAAGGGCTGGTCGCCGGGCAGGGTTTGCTGCGGATCGTATTGAAGGCCGAGAACGATGATTTTGCCTACGAGTTCGAGATGCGTGACCTGGAAGCGGGCAGGGCGGAACCCCAGGAGGGCGACTGAGCGACCAGTGGGCATTCCCTGGAGGGAGAACAAAAATGAGCAATGAACAGGGAACCGGAGCGGTTGCGCCCATGAACGCGCTGCCCGTCGGGACGAGGCTGGCAGAGTTCGTCATTCACTCCGTGATCGGCGAAGGCGGCTTCGGCATCGTCTACCTGGCCCGCGATACATTTCTCGACCGGGAAGTGGCGATCAAGGAATACCTGCCGGGCAGCCTGGCTGCCAGGGGGAGCGAATTGCAGGTAGAGGTGCGCCTGGACGATAAACGCGAACTGTTCATGAAAGGGATGCGCCGTTTCATCAACGAGGCGCACATCCTCGCAAAATTCAGGCATCCCGCCTTGGTTTCGGTGCTGCGTTACCTTGAAGCCAATGGAACCGCGTACATGATCATGCCTTTCTACCGGGGCAAGACCCTGCGCGAGATGGTGCGTAACGGATTCCGGGCGAAAACGACCGAAGATCTGTTTTCCATCCTGTTGCCGGTACTGGAAGGCTTGACCCAGATTCATTCGGTGGAGTGCTATCACCTCGACATCTCTTCCGACAACATCATGATTCTGGAGAACGGCGCACCCGTCCTGCTGGATTTTGGTGCGGCCCGGCATACGGAACTTTCCGGCGAGGAATCGACCACGATCATCCTCAAACCCGGATTCGCACCGATCGAACAATACGGTTCTGACGATAGCGAGTTGGTATTGGGGTCCTGGACGGACGTTTACGCGATTTCCGCCGTGGCTTATCTGATCGTCAGTGGCACCATGCCGCCTGTGTCGGTGACGCGAATCATGAAAGACACGCTCAAACCGGCGGTGAGTTATGCCTCGCCAGACTTGCCTGCCGGGGTATTGAAAGTCATCGACGCAGGCCTGACGGTAAGGCCGCTTGGGCGTCCGCGAACGGTTTCTGCCTACATCCAGGCATTGCTGAACGCGGCGGAAGATTTCGTTCTGCCCGCGACGGAGGGTGATACATCCGTTTCAGCACCGTCCTTGCCTCCTATGGGAAACATGCGGTATCCCGAAACAAAGAGCGTTGGCAAACCGAGATGGAGCAGCGCCGTTGTACGCTGGAGCGCCTTGTTCGTGGCTCTGTTGGTTTTCGCGGCAATCTTTTTTTCCGTCCTGCCGGGTATTGAGTCAGGCAATGATGGGAATCGACAAAGAAACTTTCCAACTTTACCGGGTGAGTGAAAAGTGGCAATAAAATGTAATATCGTTATCCGGTTTTGCACCAGACATGTCATTGGTGTGATGCTGATGGGCGCCTCCACTTTGCTGTTGTCCGGTTGCTTGTCGCTTTTCGATTCTCCGCCGGGCAGGGAAGAGGTGGATCCGGCAGAAAAGCTCCAGACCATGAGCAGGGTGCTTTCCGCCACCTCGGAGGATGTCATGAACGCTGGTAGAAGCAAGGCCGACGGTATTAAAAAGCGTTCCGGCGACGGGACGGAAGAGGAAGAATCTGGCGAATGGGAAATGCCTCGTCTGTCGTTTGAACGGTTCAACGCGGATATGCCGCATTTGGCAATGTGGGGGTTGGACGAAGCTACGTTGCTGCTCGATGGCGAACAGATCGAGCCGGGCAAGATGACGCGGGCGGGGCGAATTGCGCTGATTGGAACGGGACGTCACATGTTGCAGGTCAGATGCCCGTTCGATCCTCCGTTTTCGGCAGATTTCTATCTTGCGAAAAACGACAGGGTCGTTTTGCGCGGGCGTTGTTCGTCCGGCAAGCGAACGATGAAGCGGTGACGGAAAAAGGAATTGAGATGCTTGAAATACTGGGGCTGACCTACAACGACCTTCCTCCCGTGGTTCCTGTCGCGGGGACGATTTCCGGCGATGGCGAGACGATAGGCCGGGGAAATGATAATGTCATTATCCTGCCCGATCCGATGCGGTTGATATCACGCCAGCATTTGAAGTTCATTCTCGGTAATGAGAATGTATACCGGGTACGCAATATCGGTAGCGGGAATCCTGTTTTCGTCAACGGTGAAGAACTTGCACCGGGTGAGGAGTGTCCGTTGCGGGATCATGACAAGATTCTCGTCGGCGGTTACGTGCTGCAGGTGGCTTACGTGGCACAGGGACGTGAGTGTGCGCCCCAGCCGCCGCTCGTATCCTTGCCTGTGGAGAGAGGGAGTACAGGGGGTGATGATTTTCTTGCCGAACTGCTTGGTTCCGCTGTAGTGGAGGTCAAACCCGTAGCGCCTGAGCCGGAAGCGGAAGATGAGTCCGGGATGCTCGATTCGTTTCTGCAGGGAACGGCTTCCAAGCCAGGCGACATCGTGCAGGCGCTCAACGAACACGGAATTGAACCCGGCAGCCTCGATGGTAAGGGCGATGACCTGATCAATGGCGAAGATGTCAGCGCGACGATGGAAGAATTGCTGCGAGACCCCCTGAATACCCCGGCGAATCAGCCATTGCAGCATGACAACAGTTTGGATCCCCTGTCGGTGTTTGATGAAACCGGAGGCAGCGATGTGTTCGGGGATATTTTGCGGGCAGGCAAGGGCACGGCATCGAATATCCCACCCGGCCTGAACCTGACTCATGGTTCGGAACTTGACGCTTTGCTTCATTTGCCCGAAACGGGCGAGAAACCGCCGCCCGAATCGTCGAAGCCCCCGCCCGTTGTGGAAGCGCCTGATTCTGGCGGCATCGGCGATCTCATTGAAGAACTTGGCGGCGGCTCCGCACCAACGCCGAAAGCGGTGCAATCTGCCGACAATTCGATTTCCATGTTTTTATCTGGTCTCGGCCCCACGCCAACGCCGAAAACCGCGCAACCTGCCGACGATCCGCTTTCCATATTGTTATCGGATTCCCAGCCTGCAGATTCCGTTTTGCCGCCTTCGGCATCCGATATACCTGCATCGTCCAACGCATCCAGCGCGTCCAGTACGCCTGCCACCGCGCCTTCCGTCGCGCCGGGCACGGAGGAACTCTTCCAGGCATTCATCGAAGGGCTCGGCATGCAGCTACCTGGTCGGGAGGGGCTGGACAAAGCTTTCATGCACATGCTCGGCCAGGTACTGCGGAACTATACCCAAGGCACGGTAGACTTGATGGCGGGTCGGACGGTCGTCAAGCAGGCGGTCAGGGCCAATGTCACCGTGATTGCGCCGGAGCGGAATAATCCGCTCAAATTTTCGCCGGATGGCAATGCTGCCGTACTGGGCATGTTTGGGCGGCCTTTGCCGGGATTCATGGGGCCCGTCGAAGCCATACGCAACGCCTTTGTTGATTTGCGTGCCCACCAGATCGGCGTCATCTCGGGCATGCAAGCGGCGCTGAATCATGTGCTGGATCGCTTCGATCCGGCAATGCTTGGCGACAGGATTCCTGCCCAGGGTTTGATCGAGAACATCTTGCCGGTGGCGCACAGGTCTCGCTTATGGGGCGAATATGGGTACTACTTCCATGCCCTCCGGGAAAAGGCCAGCGACCATTTTCAGGAGTTCTTCGGGGAAGCTTTTGTGGAGGCCTATGAAAAAGCGATTTTGACGGTTCAATCCGGTGAAAGGGCAAGGTAGGGCCATGATGCGGTTGTCCGTAGCGCAGCGGAGTGAACGCGGAGGCCGGGTGGCAAACGAAGACGCGGTTGCCTTTTGTGCCAACGAAACGCAGGGCTGTTTCGTGCTGGCGGATGGCACAGGCGGGCATGAGGGAGGGGCGCTCGCGTCGAATACCGTCGTCAAGCAGGTGCTTATTCATTTCTCTGCAATGCCCAATGTCGGCGAGGAGTCGGCTGGTATGCTGATAACGGTGGCGCGTGGGGCCCTGTCCGATGTACGCAGACGGTATCCTCAGTTTCCTGAAATGAATACGACGATAGCGACTCTGGTACTGGATGTGGAACAAGGGAGTGCCTACTGGAACTACCTGGGCGACAGCCGCATCTACCTGTTCCGCAACGGGCGCGCGCGCAGCCTGACGACCGACCATAGCATCCTGCAATCCATGATCGACGCCGGTTTTGTCACCGGGGCCCTGCGCGGCAATAGCAAGAGAAACATGCTGTATGCAGCAGTCGGGTGTGACGAGATGCCGGAACACGCGGTTCGCGATGAACCGCTCGCCTTGCAGCCGGGCGACGCTTTTTTGCTGTGTACCGATGGTTTCTGGGAAAACGTTGACGAAGGAATCATGGAGGAGGCGCTCAGGGAGGCAAAAACCCCGGAGCAGTGGATTGATGACATGATGGAAGAAATTCCGGATCCCCTCTCGCCCGATCAGGACAACTTCAGCGCCATGGCCGTATGGATTGGGGAACGTGAAGCGACAACGACCCGTATCCTGCTTGAAAATCCCCAGCAGGAATGAGGCAGCAATGAGAATGCTCCGTTTTTTCAAGCGGCCCGGCTATATGGGCTGGTTCGGAAAACTGCCTTCGGTAGGCGATTTTGCCGGAAAAGGGATGCCGTTTCTCCTGAAAGAGACCGTCCACGAGTGGATGTCTTCCGGCATGGCGGCGCTCGCGCACTCGCGTCCGGATGACTGGCAGGCCGCTTACCTGGTTTCGCCGGTCTGGCATTTCATCATCGGGCCGGGCATCTGGGACAAGCCCCCCCTGGTAGGTTGCCTTGCGCCGAGCGTCGATAAGGTAGGGCGCTATTCGCCCCTGATCGTCTTGCGTTCGTTCGACAAGTACAAGATTTTCGGCGTATTGCCACCGGAAAGCCGCTGGCTGTACCGGGTCGACACGCTGTTGCGGCGAACCATCGGTGAACGTATCCCGGTCGATGGGCTGGATAGCCTTCTCTTGCAACTGGTGGAGGCCGAGAAGAGCGGGCAGAACTCCACGGCCAATATCCTCAGCGACCTGGGCATCGGCAATGCCGGAGCCGATTCCGGTACGCAAAAGGACTGGTTTGCGTGGCCGGAACTTCCTGGGCTGTTCGGGGAGCGCAACGACTATAGTTTCTGGTGGTCGGAACCTTCTTCTGTGCATCCTCTGAAACAGATCGTACATTGCGGCACTCCCGATGAGAGCCTCTTTTGTTCACTGATGGATGGCGGTGTGCCGAATGAGTGATTCCAAAAATGTGAGTCCTACGGGCGATCTGTTCCTGCCGACTTTGCTGGACAGGCTCTCGCAGCATGGCAGTGGAGCCGTGAACCGCAATGCTTACCGCAAGACGGTGCTCAGGGATCTGAACTGGCTGTTGAACTGCACGAACATCGAGAAGCAACTGCCAATGCAGAATTTTCCGCTGGTCAGGGATTCCGTGCTCAATTTCGGCATCCCGCCTCTGGCGGGCGCGCGTTTCACGGAGTCCGACCTTGATGCGGTTGCGGCGGGCATACAGCGTTCGCTTGCCTGTTTCGAGCCGCGCATCATCCCGGAATCCCTGAAGGTTTCCGTCATCCGGGATGGCAAGAATGTCGACGTGTACAGGTACAATCATGCCCGTTTCCGGATCGAGGCCAGTTACTGGTTCGAGCCTTATCCGATCGACATGGTTGTGCGCGCCCATTGGGACATGGAAACCGGCGGCGTGGAACTCCGAGAAGAACAGTGAGGGGATAGATTTTGGTCACTAGTTTTTTTTCCAACGAAGCAATCAACAGGTGGCGGCTTTTTTGTTGTGTTCTGCTCGTGGCCCTGCTTTCCTCGTGCCAAACCTGGCCCGTCAAGGAGAGTTCCTGGGAGCAGCAGATCATCTCTGAACTGCGGCAGAATCCGCACCTGATGGTGCAGCATCTCGATCCCGAAGGTATTTCCGCCCAGGTTCGTTCCGGTGACTCGTTCCAGGTCGATAGCCTGGCGCCGACCCCGGCACTGTATGGCGTGCTCGATCATGTCATCAGCGTACTGCACAAGAATCGCGCCGCCTACAGGATCGTCGTGGTGGGACACACCGACAATCTTGACCCTAAAAACCCTCAAAACACCAATTACCTCATATCCTCCAGGCGTGCGGCTTTGGTGAAGCGCTATCTGATCGACAAAGGAATCGATGAGTCGCTGGTTTCGTCCGAAGGGAAAGGTTCCGCTTATCCGCTCGTAGACAACGAAACGGAGGAAGGGCGCAACGTGAATCGCCGCATTGAATTGCTGATTCTGCCGGTGCGGAAAACCGGTACCGAGTGTCCTTCCCCCTATTGCGGTACTTGACCAGACAACGCGCCGCGCTGGATGCCTGCACGCGGCGGCACGTCATCATTGGCGAGCCGGTCTCGCGGGCGTTTTCTTGACAATGATGCGTGTCGTTTCCTCCCGGTCGCCAACCCAGATCGCCATCGCGCTGAAATTGTCCTGATCGTCCGCCTCCGGGTTGGGAAGCTGGTACACCATGTCGTTGATCCAATGCTGGGGGGAGATGGCTTGTTGGAGCACGGTTTCCATCGCCTCTTCGCAGACGCCTTCCCAAAACCCGTCGGAACAGAGCAGGAAAATATCGCCCGACTTCAGGGCAAGCGGTTTTTTGCACACCGCTCGCTCGGGAATGTCGCCGCTGCCGACCGCCGCATAAAGCACGGCCCTTTTTTTGTTGCCGCGCATGGAACTGCTGATCAGCCCCGCATCAATCATGGATTGCAGGACGCTGTGATCGCTGGTCAGGGCATGTGCGCGTCCATGACGGAAAAGATAGATGCGGCTGTCCCCAAGGGAACTCCAGTAGGCAAGTGCCTGCTGCGTATCCAGCATCAGCACCGCCAGCGTGGTGTCCATTTGGGATAGCCGGGGATAACGCTCTCGCGCGTTGGTAAGAGCGGTACGTGCTGCCGGAATGATTTCGGAAATTGCGCTCTGGTTGACCTCGGGCGCTTCGGAAAAGTGCGACAGCACTTCCTTGACGACGACCCTGGACGCAATCGCGCCGCCGCCACAGCCTCCTGCGCCATCGGCGAGGACAAAGCAGCCCCGCGTGTCATTGGCACAGAATCCGACCCAGTCTTCGTTCCGCTCCCTACCGCCGCATTCGCTGCGCTGCGCTACCGATAGTTGCATCATGGTTCCCTCTCGCCGGGCCGTATCCTTGATATTGCTTTTTCATACGCTTCAAGGAACGCGGCCCCGAAGAAGCTCTGAAAATGATCGCTCGCGCTTTCCCGCGTTTTGTGAAAGTAGAGTCCGTAATCATCCCAAAGCTTGGCTTTGCGCCATAACGACAAAATATCGCCGAACATGCCCTGTACGGGTTTGTCGTCGCCTATCACGTTGGGATTGAAACGGTCGAGCACATGATTCAGCGCCGATTGCATACCGGAAATGAGACCGATCTGATGAGCGCGCAAGTCGAGAAACGCTTGTTCGACTGCCTCGTCAGGTTCCATGAATCCCGGAATCCGTTTCCCAAGCAAGTGCATCAGCGCGACACTGGCGTCCGGTGAGAATTTCAACGGATTGTTGCGCTCTGGCGCGATCAGCGTGACGTTTGCCCTGACCTCTTGCTTGGTGAGTGCCCTGCTCGCCACCAAGTCCACGGTTCCTTGTACGTATCCGCGAAACAGCCGCCCGACCAGTCTGATGAAATCGTCATCCAACGCTTCTCGTCCTGGTAACCCGTCGATGCCCAGCCCTTCGATGAAAGCCTGATAAAGCGTCTCCGCGTCCTGCGATGAGGGCGCGGCGGTTTTATTAAGCTTCACGGATGACACGGCACGGGTTTTTTCACACGCAGAGGTTTTGCGGCGCGACGGTTTCGCTGTATCGGAAACGTCTGCTGCTTTCGTTTCATCCGCTATTTTCACTGCCACGGAAGGCGAGTCGGCTCTCTCCAGAAAACGGTCGAAATCATCGGCCATGGCGGTGGATGCAGTCGGCGGCGCGGCTGGCTGGGCTTTCTTGCGGGAACGGCGATTGCCCTTTGCGAAAGAAGGCGGCGCGTCAGCAATGGCAAGGCTCTCCAGTGGGTTTCCCGTTACGTTTATCTGCAAAATGCTGTTCAGGTCGCCACCGGAATCGTTGCCGAAAAACGCCAGCGGGTCGAGGCTTTCATTGTCGCTCTTCAGCGCATCCTGCGCCGAAGCGAGCGGGTCTTTCAGTAACTCGGTTATGTTGCGGGCATCATCGTGGATGTTTATCAGCTTATCGCCAGAGTTGTCGAATGCACTGAGTTCCAATCCGCGTTCATTGAGCGTCTGAATCGGGTCGGTCTGAACGGCCTTGCTTTCATAGGCAAACGGATCGGAGTCAGAAACGTTTTCAGACTCGGCATCTGGTTTGGCCTCACTTTCCGATTCGAGCAGCATGGAAAGAAAATCGTCTTTCTCCGGATCATCTGTGTCCTTATCAGCGGCGGCGGGTGCTTGTTCCGGTTCTTCCCCTTCCATGTAGTGAGCTTGCAGCACATATCCGCCAATCAAAATTTTGTCCCCTTCCTTCAGTACGCACCCCTTGCCGGAATGCAGTTCCTTGTCATTGACAAAAGCCTGATTGCCGCTGCTGATGTTGCTGACCTTGTACAAACCTTTGGCTGCGGGGGAAAACTGTAAATGTAATCTCGATATCGATTTCATCGGATCGGGCAACATCAACGCGTTTTCCTCATCACGGCCCAAGGTACCGCCTCCCTTGGGGATGACGCCTCTGACGGGTACGATGGGGGGCAGATCGTGGTACATAAGCGCTTGAATTTCGAGCATGTCGGTTCACCTCATCTGTCTGGAACGGGCTTGCCGCGCACAACGGCCCATCCGCCCTGTACCCTTGCAGTATCACAGCCTGAAACGGAGTATCCGTCTTGCGAAAGCATCTCGGTCTCTACTTGAAAACATGAGTGAGAGAGATGTGCTGGCCCCGCGTTACCATTATGTTCTGGGTGTAAGTTCTTCCGCTTTCATTGCGTATTTCGATCTTGTGGGGACCTTCTTTGATCCTGCTCGCTTTTATGTTCAACGTTGGCGGGGCCGTGCCAATTTTTACGCCATCAATATAAATGTCTCCCCAGGGTTTGACGGCAATCGTGACTTGCACGTCGGAAGGAAGCGGCTCTCTGGGGGGAGGCGGAGGTTCGGGCGATGGATCCGGAAGCGATGGTGGAGGCGGATAAGCGGGTTCCGGTTCCGTATTGACGACGACCGGTTCCGGTAGAGCAAGCCTGACGGTTTTCATCTCTGCGGACACTTTTCCTTCAAAGAAGAAAAAGAACAGACTCGGCAGAACGACTACCAGCAGCAAAGCTGCCCCAATGACGCCCCACCAGGTTTTTCTTCCGGTTCCGGAAAATGCTTTTTTGGAAAGTTTTCCACAGCGATTCTGAAATGCGGACATGGCGCTTGCAGCAGCATTTCTGGTTTTCGAGGCGGCGGAAACTACCACATCCAGCAGCCAGTCCGTCCCGGCTTTTATTCCGGTTCCTGTCTTGCCCAACATCTTGGCAATGGACTTCGCTAAACCGGCAAGCATCGAGGCCAGACGGGCGAACATCCTGAGCAACCCGGCGCGCATTGCGGCCAGCGCGGTGAACATCGCTTTGCGTAGCGCGATACCCCATCCGCGCATCTTGACCAGCCCCGCACGGATCGGGGCCAGCACATCGCGCAGCTTGGGCAAGCGGGTACGCATTGCGGCTAACGCGGCGAACATCGCTTTGTGTAGTGCCGTTCCCCATCCGCGTATCCTGACCAGTCCCGCACGGATTGGAGCCAGTATGTCGCGCAGCTTGGGTAACCGGGCGCGTGTCGCGGTCATGCCATCCACGACACGCGCCAGAAATGAACGCGCCAAAGAACGCCTTTCCTCCGTTCCCGCGCGTGGACCGGGCACGGGTGGTTTCAGAGCGCCCTTCATCGCCTCTCTTTCCAGGGCGGCAATAAACGCCTCAACGCTCTGCGGGCGCAGCCACGGTTCAACCGACAAACCCGCCTCGATGACTTTCAATAATCGCGCGGGCAATTCGGCAGAGGCAAAGGCAGACAATGGGACGAGTTGGTCTTTCACCACGCGGGCGACGGAGATGATCGGCATCTTGCCGGTCACGACCAGATAGGCCAGGGCGGAAATCGCGTAAATATCCGTCCATGGCCCGACCTTCATGGTGTCCGTTTCGCTGTATTGCTCCACGGAGGCGAAACCGGGTTTCAGAAAGATCGTGGAAGGGGCGGTTTTATCCTCCTGCACATGCCTGGCGGAGCCGAAATCCAAGGATGAGGATATTGTCGGAGGACACGTCGAGGTGATAGCACCTTACCGAATGGATCTGCGACAGCCCCTCCAGTACCGGCAGCATGATGGAGAGCAGGTCTTTCGCGGTTTTTGCCCGATAACCGGCGCGGACCATGTCGTGCAGGGTGGTGCCCCGGTAATAGGGCATGACCATATAGGCGGTATCGTTGGCCTCGATGAAGCGCAGCACGGCGACCAGGCCGGGGTGGCGGAATCTGGCGAGGATGTGCGCCTCATCGACGAAGTGGCGTAAGCCCTTCCTGAACAATTCGCGTTTGCTGGCCACGCGGCAGCCCACTTGCAGGCCATGGGTCCGCGTGGCCAGCGTGGCGGGGAGGTATTCCTTGATGGCGACTTCACGGTCCAGCAGCGTGTCGTGAGCCAGGTACACGATGCCGAAACCGCCCTCGCCGATCACCGAGCGGATGACATATTCCTGCAAGCGCGTACCGGGGGGCAGCGCGCACATGGGGGCAGGCAATTCTATTTTTTGTGCTCCTTCCATGATCGTATC
>WRIU01000011.1 GCA_009782565.1 Betaproteobacteria bacterium | reverse complement strand
CGCTCGGTGTGGGTTTTCGGCCCCGCCCCCCCCCCCCCCCCCCGCGGGGGGGGGGGGGGGGGGGGGGGGGGGGGGGGGGGGGTTTCAATGCCGCCTCCATCCCCCTCTCCCGCCCCTGCGGGGCACCCTCTCCCTCAAGGGGAGAGGGATAAGAATGTATAGATTTGAATCGAAATCGCTCTAGTTTGCAAAGGGTGAACTTCCCCGAGCCTGTCGTTTTGCATGTGTTTAGCGACAACAATAAGTCCGAAATGTGTATATAATCTACGGACGAGGAAACGTCATGCTTGATTCGACCCCCATTCTCAAAAAACAAGTGATGCGCCGCATCAATGAAGCGCCCGCTGCTCAAGCATGGACGCCTGTGGATTTCCTTGACCTGGGTAACCGTGATGCTGTGGATAAGGCACTCCAACGCATGGTCGCCGCAGGCGACTTGCGCCGCATCTGCCGTGGACTATATGACCAGCCACGAACGAATGCACTAACCGGGCAAAGTACCGTCCCTGATTATCGGAGCGTGATTGAGGCCATTGGCAGGCGCGATCAGGTACGGCTACTGATTGATGGCATGACCGCCGCCAACGATTTAGGACTCACCAACGCCGTACCTGGGCAAATCATCGTCCATACCGACGGGCGGCTGCGGCCAATCCGGCTGGGGCAGTTGACGCTACGCTTCAAACTTACCGCGCCGAGCAAACTTTACTGGGTCGGCCACCCCGCCATGCGGGTCGTGCAGTCCCTCTACTGGTTGCGCGACGGGTTGAAAACGAATACGTCAGTCGACCGTGACACGATCTTTGCCAAACTTACCCGAGTATTACAGGACTCTGGGCAAGGAATGGCCATCCGTGATGATCTGCTGGCCGGCTTGCACACCGTCCCGGCGTGGATGCAACGGTGGATTCAAGAACTGCTTGCCGGATCTGAGCAAAGCGTTGGAGAAAAACCAGCGTGACACAAGGTTTTATTGACATTATCGCTGCCTCTCCTGCTGATCGGCGTGACCTGTTCCTGAAAGCAGCCACCCGGTTGGGCACGCCCTTACAGAATGTCGAAAAGGATTTCTGGGTAACATGGGTGCTGGCGTTACTGTTCGGTGGCAGGCAAGCAGGCGAGCCACGTTTGCTATTTAAGGGAGGAACCTCGCTTTCCAAGGCTTACGGCTTGATTTCCCGGTTTTCGGAAGACATCGACATTACCGTGTTCAGGCAAGACATCGGCCAAGATGTTGACGCAACAGATCTGGAAAAATTGACAGGAAAACAGCAGCGACTTCGGTTGGAGCGAATCAGGAAAGCATGCCAGGACTACATTCAGAATTTTTTGAGGGAACGGTTGAACCGCCAGATTGAGGCAGCATTTTGCGAAGCTCGTTTAGACGCTCCAGAACCACCCGTTTTTCTCGACCCGGACGACCCAGACCGACAAACACTGCTGATCCGTTACCCGACTATCATTTCTGGCAGTGATGTTTATATCCAGCCCACTGTCAAGATTGAGGCGGGGGCTAGATCGGCGCTCGATCCCCATCGCCTTGTCGAGCTTCGGCCTTACATCGCCGACGATATGAGGATGATTGACCTCACAGTCCCGAACATCACCACAATTGATGCCGAGCGCACTTTTTGGGACAAGATCGTCATCCTGCACGGATTGCGCTGCTGGCATGACAACCGGGGCATACTGCGTCACCAGGGGCATCGCGCTTCACGGCATTATTATGATCTTCACATGATGTGGCGTTCGCCACTGGGGCAGCAGGCTGCGGCGAACCAGACACTGGCTCTCGATTGCACACACCACGCGCTCATGTTTTTCAACAGTACTGACCTTGATCTGGTACATGCACACCCGGGTTCTTTCAAAATCGCGCCCTCTCCTCCAATGGAGAATGCGCTCAGATCAGACTATCGAGCGATGCAAGGAATGATTTTCGGTGAAACTCCAAAATTTGAAGACATACTCGATTCAGTATGGCATCTGGAAAAATTTATTAACGATAAGCAAGACAGTCCTTGCTAACATGGGTACTGTTCTATCAAAAACAATGCGTTATATGCCAAATGGCACTTGGTGAGGTGACTGCTTGTTTTGCCCCTACCGCACGGATTCAGAGGGTACGGTGCTGCTTGAGACCGAAGGCGGGCGGATGAAAGCCGATGCTTGGCGAGAGGTTCATCCGCGTTACTGGCATCAGCACTGAGTTTTAGAGAACCAAGAAACGATCAGAGATTGCGAGGAAAGCGGCTAAAGCCAGATGGGATAAGGATTGGTCGTCAATTTTATTTGCACCCATCCCCCAACCCTTAGCATGGGAATACTTTGTAAAGCACATTAAACGCCGACCTGCACCTTTGCGTCCCGCATTGTGTGGAATGCGGGACGCTGTTGCTTCTTTCTCTTGGTCGCACTTACATTGTTGCTTTTATACTACGCCGCCTGCGCGTGACTACGCCCACAACGGCAAGACCGGCTAAAAGCATGGCATAGGTTTCGGGTTCGGGAATAGGAACAGTGACTGTTTCTCTGTACCCGAAACGCAGATTGTCGACGGCGAACCCGGCTGGCTCATCACTGATGAGATCAAGGAAAACCCCCGCGATCATCTCGCTTTGATCAGAGGTGACAAGACCGAGAAATTCAATGCCGAGTCCTGTATTGACTACCGTGCCGAGAATCGTTCCATCTCGCGCGAATGCGGTAATGCCCGTGCTGCCTATTGCATCGAAATATCCCGCGTCGAAACCGACAGCAGCAACGTCTATGTCAAACAGGATGGCGATAGGGCCATTGTACGTTGGTCGGCCAGACAGGACGGGGCTGCTCGGGTTGCTGGCGTCTGTCGTGATGAACGTGACAGGAGAATTCGGATCGAGACTCAAGGGGCCGATTGGTGTTCCGACGATGCAAGCGGTCGCAGCCGCGCCAGGACAATCGATGGACGGCGTCGTGCTCAGGCTCTGCCCCAGGAAATATCCGCCAAAACTGACAGTGGGATCACCCAATTCTCCGCCATAATCGGCGGGCGAATACACAGGATTCGTGGTGCCGAGAGAAAACTCGCTGAAGGTGATCATGCCAGAACCTGCCAGGAAATTCTCCTCTGTGACGCGGATGACATCGGCGTTCGCCCCGGCACTGGCGACTCCTAGTAGCGCGACAGCGCAAATTGATTTCATGATGTTCAAACGCATTATTTTCTCCGAGGAAGTAAAGGAAATATTTCATAGGTGCCACATAATTAATGTAACACAAAAAAGCGGTAGAGTGTCAACTACGATGTCTGCTTGGTAGTGTCTCAGTTTGAAATTTGATTCGTAGGGGCGGCATCCTGCCGCCCGCAAAGCATGCCGCAATGAACACCGTTTGAACGGGTCGGGTAGTCCATCAGGCGGCAGGATGCCGCCCCTACAACACCATGACACCCATTGAGCTTGGGCGTGTTGCCAGCGCGAACATTGGCGGTAGAATCATGGGGGTTTTTGTTTTTTTTATTTTTGTGTTGAACACGGAGGGGTTCCCATGTTGAAACTTGTACGTGCGTCTTCATTATTGGTTTGCGCGGCGGCGCTGTTGGCCTCAGGCGGCGCGCTGGCTGCGGAGAAGATCAAGATCGGTTTTCCTATCCCACTGACGGGCGAAATTCCCAAGGTTGGGGAATCCTCCAAGTACGCTGCGGAACTCTTCCGGGAAGAAGTCAACGCCAAGGGCGGGCTGGAAGTCGGCGGCAAGAAGTATCCACTGGAGTTCATTTACGAAAATAACGAATCAAAGCCTGATACCGCCGTCAATGTCACGCTCAAGCTGATAGACCGCGACAACGTCCTGGCGATTATCGGCCCGCAGTCTTCCCGTCAAGCGGTTCCTGCCGGGGCGGTGGCGAACGATAACGAGACGCCGATGGTTACGCCCTGGTCGACCAATCCCGACGCCACCAGGGATCGCCCCTGGGTGTTCCGCGCGGCCTTCCTCGATGACTTCCAGGCTCCTGTGGCGGCGAATTTCGCGACCAAACAGTTCAGTGCCAAGAAGGCGGCTGTTCTTTTCGAGATTTCCAACGATTACTCCAAGGGTTTGGCAGACAATTTCAGGACCGTCTGGGAAAAGGGCAACGGTAAGGGTTCGGTCGTCGCCTTCGAGTCTCACGGCCCGAAAGATCAGGATTTTTCCGCCCAGTTGACCAAGATCATCGCGGCCAAGCCGGATTTCATTTTCCTGCCGGAGAATTACAGTTTCGTGGCGCTGATCGTGACGCAGGGGCGTGACCTCGGCTACAAAGGGCCGTTCATGGGCTCCGACGCCTGGGGTTCCGCCGAGTTGATGAAGCTCTGCAAGGACGCCTGCAAGGGGCTGTTCTTTTCCACCCATTACGCGGCTGCTGGCGCACAGGGAGCCACCAAGGAGTTCATCGACAAATACAACAAGAAATACGGCTATGTGCCGGACGATGTGGCGGCCCTGACATGGGACGCGGTGGCTCTGATCACGGAAGCGATTCAGAAGGTCGGCGCAGTGGAGAAGAACACGCGCAAGATGCGTAAGGCGATTCGTGACAATCTGGCGGCGGTCAAGGAGTTCAAGGGCATTACGGGCAATATGCGTTTCGACGAGCAGGGCGACCCGGTTAAATGCGCGGTGATCGTGGAGATTGATCAGAAGGGAGATTTCACCTTCAAGGAATCCGTCTGTCCGTGACGGTGTGACGCAATAAATTCGGTTTTCCGCTGCTGCCCTCTTTACCCGGCAGCGGCGGGAAACGCGGAAAAAACAGCAAAAAACAGGAAACGGCAGCATGGAGTTTTTCCTGCAACAGTGCGTCAACGCCTTGCAATGGGGCAGCTTCTACGCCCTGATCGCCTTGGGTTATACGTTGGTCTATGGCGTTTTGCGCCTCATCAACTTTGCCCACGGCGATGTTTTCATGGTGGGGGCCTATCTGGCCTTTTTCATTTCCACCGGCCTGCTCGCGCCGGAAGGCATGTTTGGCTTTTCCCGCGAACTGGCGCTGATCCTGACCATCCCGTTGACGATGATCCTCACGTCCCTGGTGGGGGTGACGCTGGAGCGGGTCGCCTATCGACCCTTGATGCGAAAAGGGGCGCACCGGCTTTATGTGGTCATCACCGCGCTGATGTGCGGGCTTATCCTGGAAAACGGCAATCTGGCGCTGCTCGGCGCCAGTCGTAGAACGCTGCCCGAACTCATGGATAAGGCTGTCTATCACATAGGCGGCATCACTGTGACCAATCTCAAGCTGTTTGTCGTCCTTGCGGCGATTCTGGTTTTTTTCATCCTGCACTTCATCGTGACGAGGACGCGCATGGGCATGGCGATGCGCGCTGTGTCCTGGGATAAATTCGCCTTGCCGCTCATGGGCATACCGCTTGACCGCGTGGTCGTTTTCACTTTCGTGCTCGGCTCGTCAGTTGCGGGGCTTGGCGGCCTGCTTTTCGCCATGTCCTACCCGGTGCTGGACCCTTACATGGGGGCGACGACGGGATGGAAAGCGTTCATCGCCGCTGTGGTCGGTGGAATAGGCGATATTCGCGGGGCTTTTGTTGGCGGTTTTCTGCTGGCTATCGTGGAAGTGATGGTGGCCGCGTTCCTGCCGTCCACGTACCGCGACCTTTACGCTTTTTCCATCCTGTTGCTCATCCTCTGGCATCGGCCAACCGGTATTTTCGGCAAACCCTTGACAGCAAAAATCTGACGGAACCCCGCCATGCAGCGTTACGCCATCAACATCCTCCTGTGCGTCGCCGCCGTTGTGCTCATCGTGCTTGCCCAAACGGAAACGCTGGACAAGTATGTGCTGAACATCATCATGCTCATCGGCATCAACTGCATCTTTGCGGTCAGCCTGAACTTGGTCAACGGCTATATGGGCGAGTTTTCCTGCGGGCATGGGGGTTTCATGTGCGTGGGGGCCTACGTAGGTTCCCTGCTTTCGGTGGCGTTTTTCACCGACAGCAAACTCTTCGGCGCGGCGCTTTTCGCGCCGGAACTGGCCCCGTTTCTTTTCCCCCTCGTGCTCTTCGGAGCCATGCTTGCCGCCGCGCTGGCGGGCTTGATCGTGGCGCTGCCGTCCTTTCACACGCGCGACGATTATCTGGCCATCATCACCATTGCCGCCAACTACATCATCATTTCCATCATCGAAAACATCGACGCCATTGGCGGCTCGCGCGGTTTCTCCGGCATGAAAAAAACGGTCAATGCCATGTCGGACCTCATCGACTTGCCTTGGATGCTCATCTGGACGCTCATCGGCGTTTTCGTTTGCGTGGTGGTCATCCGCCGCCTGATGACCAGCACCTACGGCAAGGGCGTGTCCGCCGTCTGCCAGAATGAGGTTGCGGCGGAAATGATGGGTGTGAACACCAATCACGTCAAAATCATGGCCTTCATGGTCTCTTCCGGTCTTGGAGGCTTGGCCGGTGTGCTGTACGCCCACGTCTACGGTTATGTCAACGCTCAATCCTTCAACCTGCTCAAATCCACCGAAGGCTTGGTCATGGTGTATCTGGGCGGCATGGGCTCCATCACGGGCGTATTGATGGCGGCAGTCGCCTTCACTTTGCTGGTGGAGTTGCTGCGCTTCATCATCCCTGGGCTGAACACCGTTTTCCACGACCTGAACCTGTTGCCCGCGAGTTATCAACTGGATCAGATATGGACATGGGTCATCATTCCTCTCACGCTGATATTGCTCATGCAGTTCCGTCCGGAGGGTTTTCTAGGGAACCGGGAATTGACGCATGTGTTCCCGCGCCTGAAACGCTGGATTACTTTGAAGTGACACTGCGCGGATAACCCACTGACCATGCCTCTTCTCGAAATCTCCGGCCTCACCCAACGTTTCGGCGGTCTTCAGGCGCTTACGGACTTTTCTTTCCAGTTGGAAGAACACCAGCTCGTTGGCTTGATCGGCCCCAACGGCGCCGGAAAAACCACTGTTTTCAATATCGTCTCCGGTTTCTACAAGCCGACCGAAGGCAACATCGTTTTCGACGGGCGGCGGATTAATGGGCTGAAGCCGCATCAGATCACGGCTCTCGGCATAGCGCGCACGTTCCAGAACATCCGGCTCTGGAACGCCATGACGGTGTTGGACAACATCCGTCTGGCTCGCACCCCCCAACTCGGTTACAACTTCCTGGATACCATTCTTCGCACGGCGCGATACCGGCAAGCGGAAAAGGCCATCGAAAACCGGGCGCGCGAAGTGCTGGAGATGATGAAGCTCTCGGACATTGCCGAGGAATTCCCCAAGAATTTGCCCTACGGTCTGCAACGCCGTGTGGAACTGGCGCGCGCGCTGGCGGGCAAACCCCGCTTGCTTCTGCTGGACGAACCGGCGGCGGGGCTGAATTCATCCGACGCCGATGACCTCATCCGTTTCATCCGCTGGATACACGACGAATTCAAACTGTCGATCTGGATGATCGAGCACCAGATGAAAGTGGTCATGAGCTTGTGCCAACACCTGACCGTCATTGATTTCGGCTGCGTCATCGCCTCTGGCGAACCGGAAGAAGTCCGAAACAACCCTGACGTCATCAAGGCTTACCTGGGGGACGACACACTCTGATGATACGCGTAAGCAACCTGAAAGCGGCCTACGGCAAGATCGAGGCGTTGCACGGCATCTCCTTCCATGTGGAAAAGGGCGAGATCGTCACGCTGATTGGCGCGAACGGCGCGGGCAAATCCACCACGCTCAAGGCGCTGATGCGGCTCGTGCCTCCGGAGGCGCCCACCGTGACCGGCGGCGACATCACATTCGACGGCGCTTCCATTCTGGGGATGCCCGCGCATCGCATCGTCTCCGACATCAGGATGACCCTCGCGCCCGAGGGGCGGCGCATCTTCGGCAACCTCACGGTCATGGAAAACCTGCAACTGGCTTCCTGGTCGCGGAAAGGGGAGAGCACGGACAAGGAAATCCAGCATGTCTTCGAGTTGTTCCCGCGCCTTGCGGAACGGGCGCGCCAGAGGAGCGACACGCTCTCCGGCGGCGAACAGCAAATGCTCGCCGTAGGGCGCGCGCTCATGACGAAGTGTTCCGTGTTGTTGCTGGACGAACCTTCGATGGGTTTGGCTCCGCTCATCATGTACGACATGTTCCGCACACTGAAAAGGCTCAATGCCGAGGGTCTGACCATCATCGTGGTAGAGCAGAACGCGCATCTGGCGCTGAAGGTGGCGGACAGGGGGTATGTGCTGGATACCGGGGAGATCGTCGCCGAAGGGCCCGCTGAGGAATTGCTGCATAGGCCGGAAATTAAGGCGGCTTATTTGGGGGGGTAGCCTCAATGGTCGTCTATTTACAATTAGCCGCTACTGTGAGACTTCATGAAACTATTTGAGTTCATCCGTTTATACGGCAACCAACTCAGCGCTATTAGTGCAGTCCTTGCCTTCTTATTTGGCGTTTACAAATATTTGGAGGAACGTCGAGAGAGTCACTATTGGAAAGAGTTCGAGGTATTCCATAAACTTGTCAAAGAATTAGTAGAGCCATCTGGGGAAAACCGCACTCTTTACATAGATCGCCAGGCAGCGATCATTTTCGAATTGCGAAACTTCAAGCGCTATTACCCGTACTCTCTTCGCATGCTTATCGGATTGCACTCCAGATGGAGTGCCGTACCAGATCGGTTTTCCCGCCTTCTTGAGGAGCTCAATCTAACTATTCAATTCTTGGAGTCCCAAGGCCAAAGGCCGCCGTCCGCCGCTATCCCTACTATCCAGGATAGTCAAAAGGGGTTAGGCTCCGATTGAATCGTTCCGATCAACTTGGGATTTCCTGAACAACCCAAGAGTTTTCGCACGAATGAGTTTTGGATTGCCCAAGCAGCAAAATAAGGCCGATTTACGCCTTCATACCAAAGGGATGATTTCTACCTTTCTTCGTTTGGCTCATTTTCGGGTCGCGCTTCTTGCTCGCGTTCTTCGTCGAATCATGTACCGCAATCAGATGGGCATTCACCTCCGACAGAAAATCCGTCTTCGTGAGGCTCAGTTGTTTGAATTCTTTTACAAGAACATCCACTTTCATCGAAATGTCATTATTATGTCATGACAGAAAAGTTGTACAAAAAACCCTTGGTATTATTAGTGTTGCAAGTTTTAGTAGTCAAGTAGTATTTTTTATGGTAGAATATTATTGTTTTTGTCATGTTTTGATTAACTAAACAAGGAGGGTGATCATGGCAACTCGTCCCAGTAAGCTGCTGTTGAGCGTAGCAATCAGTTTTACTTTTTGTGCGACGTCGTTTGCACAAGATACAGGAAAAACGCACAATTTCAACATTGCGCCGGAAGTTTCCAGTTATGAATACAAGGAACCGGGGCTGATGAAAATCAGCGGAACGATGGTGGGATTTTCGTTTGAATACTTGAATAACGGCGGAGTCGGGCAAATCAAGGAGTCAATGCCGGTCCAGTTGCGCGCGCGATTGAATTACATGCGTGGCGAACTTGATTATGAAGGTGGATACTTGGAGCCACCGCATGATCCCGTCAAGATGAAGGCAGGAACCAATTCTTTCGTTGATATGGTTTTTGCAGGAGGTTTTGAATCTAAATTAGGCGAAAACTTCTCTGTTGCTCCGTATCTGGGGTTGGGTTATCGCTATCTTGAAGATAGTGGTGGTATTCGTACCAATAAAGTGGACGGCTATCTTGTGTACGACTACAAACGCGAGCAAACTTATTATTACCTTCCAATAGGAGCCGACTGGAAAATGCCTCTGGGTTCTGGCTGGAAGCTTGCTATCAATACTGAACTCGATGTTTTGCTGAGAGGCGAAAATACGAGTGATGGAATAGATTTCCGGCAGAAAAGCGGATATGGGACAAGACTCTCCATTAAGGTTGAAAAAAACCTTCAGTCAGTGGGGATTTTCGCAGAACCTTTTTACCGGTACTGGAATATCTCAGCATCGAATGTAAAGTACGGTTTGCATGAGCCAAAAAACAGAACAAACGAATACGGGCTGAGAGTCGGCGTTTCATTCTGAGACGACCCATTCCCCTCCTAGGAGGGGTGGCGCGAAGCGCCGGGGTGGTGCGGTGGTTAAGAAGCGTATAGCGGTTTCCATACGCCGCTACCACCCCACCCCTTCGGGGTACCCCTCCAAAGGAGGGGAATAAGCCTCGCACTAAATTCCCCTCCTAGGAGGGGTCAGCGCGAAGCGCCGGGGTGGTTTAGCTTTGCCAACTCAGAAGTTCGGGAGAGGGTGCGACTCGGCTAAAATGCCCGGATGAACGCACCCGCATCCTCTTCCGGCTCCGCGCCGCATTCCCCCCGATTCATCCATCTGCGTCTACACACCGAGTACTCGGTTACCGACGGTATCGTCCAGATCGATTCGGTGCTGGCTGCTGCCGTAAAGGATGGCATGCCAGCACTGGGCGTTTCCGACCTCGGAAACCTCTTCGGCATGGTCAAGTTCTACAAGGGTGCGCGAAACCGGGGCTTGAAACCGGTTATCGGGGCAGATGTCTGGATCGAGAACGAAAACGACCGTGACAAACCCTGGCGTGTGCTGCTGATTAGCAGGAACCGCGAAGGATTCGGGCAACTGTGCGGGCTGTTGACCCGTGCCTGGATGGAGAACAGGGCGCGGGGCAGGGCGTTGATACGGCGCGAATGGTTTCAAGATGGCGCGGCAAGCGGGTTGCTGTGCCTCTCTGGGGCGCTGGCGGGC
The DNA here is from genome assembly GCA_009782565.1 of Betaproteobacteria bacterium. GTDB lineage: Bacteria > Pseudomonadota > Gammaproteobacteria > Burkholderiales > Rhodocyclaceae > WRNU01. The sequence goes on along the minus strand of WRIU01000011.1, from coordinate 70,558 downwards.
GATGTGGGACAGGCGCTTGCCAACGGCAACGAGGCACTGGCGGAACGGTTGGCGCGTGAATGGGCGCAGCTTTTCCCTGACGCCTGGTACATCGAACTACAGCGGGCAGGGCAACCGGGCACGGAGGCTTATGTGCGCCATGCGGTGGCATTGGCCGGACGGCTCGGGTTGCCGGTGGTCGCTACGCATCCGGTGCAATTTCTGCGCCGAGAGGATTTTGAGGCGCACGAGGCGCGGGTGTGCATCGCCGAAGGGAATGTGCTCGCGGACAAGCGCCGCCCGCGCGAATTCACCGACGATCAGTATTTCAAGAGTCAGGCGGAGATGTGCGCGCTCTTCGCCGACATTCCAGAGGCGCTGGAAAACGCGGTGGAGATCGCCCGCCGCTGTTCGCTCACGGTGCAGTTGGACAAGAGCTTCTTGCCGCTCTTTCCGACACCGGAAGGCATGAGCTTGGACGATCTTCTTGCGCTGGAAGCACGGCAAGGGCTGAAAGCGCGCCTCGCGCAGCTTTATCCGGATGAAGAAGAACGCATGCGCCAGCGTCCCCGTTACGAAGAGCGCCTTCAGTTCGAGATCGACACCATCATCCAGATGGGTTTCCCCGGCTACTTCCTGATCGTGGCCGACTTCATTCTGTGGGCCAAAAACAATGGCGTACCAGTCGGGCCGGGGCGCGGTTCGGGGGCAGGGTCGCTCGTCGCCTACAGCCTTCGCATCACCGATCTCGACCCGCTCGCCTACGCACTGCTTTTTGAGCGTTTCCTGAACCCGGAACGGGTGTCGATGCCCGACTTCGACATCGACTTTTGCCAGGACAACCGTCATCGGGTCATCGAATACGTGCGGGCGCGCTACGGCAAGGAAGCAGTGAGCCAAATCGCCACTTTCGGCACGATGGCTTCCAGAGCTGTGGTGCGCGACGTGGGGCGTGTGCTCGATTTGCCTTACGGTTTGTGCGACCGCCTCTCCAAGCTGATTCCGCTCGAAGGCCCCAAGCCGGTTCCGCTCGCCCGCGCACTGGAGATGGAACCGCAACTCACTGAAATGATGCGGGACGGCAACGATGGCGAAGCCATCCAGAAACTATGGAGCTTGGCCGAACCGCTGGAAGGATTGACGCGCAACGTCGGCATGCACGCGGGGGGCGTATTGATTGCGCCGGGCAAACTCACCGATTTTTGCCCGCTCTACCTCGCCGACGGCGTGGATGCCGTGCCGGTGTCGCAGTTCGATAAGGATGACGTGGAAGCCGTAGGGCTCGTGAAATTCGACTTCCTCGGCTTGCGGAACCTCACCATCATCGAACTCGCGCTCGATTACGTAGAACGCCTCGAAGGCAGCCGCCCCCCTTTGGAGAGCCTGGAGTTCAACGACCCCGCCGCCTATCAGATTTTGAAGGATGCCAATACCACGGCGATTTTTCAGGTCGAATCGGAGGGCATGAAAAAGCTCCTGAAAAAGCTCGCTCCCGACCGTTTCGAGGACATCATCGCCGTACTCGCACTCTACCGCCCCGGCCCGTTGGGTTCCGGGATGGTCGATGATTTCATCCTGCGAAAAAAAGGCCGTCAGGCCATCGACTATTTCCATCCCGACCTCAAGGCATGCCTGGAGCCGACCTACGGCGTCATCGTGTACCAGGAACAGGTGATGCAAATTTCGCAGATCGTCGGCGGCTACACCCTGGGCGGGGCCGACATGCTGCGGCGGGCAATGGGCAAGAAAAAACCCGAGGAAATGGCCAAGCATCGCGGCATCATCGCCGAAGGCGCAAAAAAGAAGGGATATGACCCGAAGCTGGCCGAAAGGCTCTTCGACCTGATGACGAAGTTCGCGGAATACGGTTTCAACAAGTCCCATACCGCCGCCTACGCGGTCGTTACCTACCACACCGCCTGGCTCAAAGCGCACCATTGCGCCGCCTTCATGGCCGCTACGCTATCGTCCGATCTCGACAACACCGACGCGATCAAGGTCTTCTTTGAAGACGCCACCGGCAACGGCCTCACGATTCTGCCTCCCGATATCAACGCCTCCGCCTACCGCTTCGTGCCGGTCGACCGCAAGACCATCCGCTACGGGCTTGGCGCGGTCAAGGGCGTAGGCGAACCTGCCGTGCGCGCCATCCTTGCCGCGCGCGAACAGGACGGCGCGTTCCGCGACCTGTTCGATTTGTGCATGCGCGTCGACCGCCGCCATGTCAACCGCCGGGTCATTGAAGCCCTGATCCGCGCGGGTGCGATGGATACGCTTTCCGGCCATGCTGGACGCGACCGAGCGCAGTTGATGGCCTCCGTCGCCCTGGCAATGGATGCCGCCGAGCAGGCGGCGGCAAACGCGATGCAGAGTGGGTTGTTCGACGCGCTGCCGGAAGCGGCGGGGGCAGCGGTCGAATTTGTCGCGGCACGCCCTTGGGCGGAACGCGATCGGTTGAAAGAAGAAAAACTGGCCATCGGATTTTTCCTCTCCGGCCATCCGTTCGACGCCTGCAAGGACGAAGTGCGCCGCTTCGTCCGCCAGCCGCTCGCCCAGCTTACCGCCTCGCGCGACCCGGTCATGCTGGCCGGTATAGTGATGGAAGTGCGCTACAAGGTGGGCGCGCGCGGAAAAATGGCTTTCATTCTGCTCGACGATGGAACTTTACCGCGCGAAGTGACCGTGTACAGCGAAACGCTCGATGCCTACCGCGACAAGATTGCCGTCGATGAAGTGCTGGTGATTGAAGGCAAGGCGAGCGACGACGAATTTTCCGGTGGGTTACGCATCGTTGCCGACCATCTGATGAATTTTTCCGAAGCCCGCGCCCGCTTCGCGCGCGGCCTGAGCCTGCGGCTGGACATCGGGGCATTGAATGGCACGATTGATACAGCCATCAACCGTTTGTCCGCCTTGCTCGAACCTTTCCGCGCCGACGTTTGCCCCGTGCGGGTCAGCGTCCGCAATGGCCGGGCGGAAGGCGAACTTGCCCTGGGAGACCCCTGGCGGGTGAAGCCCGATGACGCCCTGCTTGAAAACCTGCGCGAATGGCTGCCGCCTGGGGCGGTGAAGGTGGTGTATGGCGACTGAGACGGGGACTTTTATTTGCAAGTGCAGCCTTCTCCCCTATGGGATTTCTGTTTCCCTGCCCATCCGATCGTTTCGGCCCAGACGCAAGCCGGAGTCGATGACCGCGTAGCTTCTACTTCCGATCCCCGTTAAAAAGGGGAGGATTACACCACAACCGGAATCTTCCCAATCTTCGCTTGCCACTTTTTCGGCTCGGTCTGGTGCACGCTGATGCCGGTGGAGTCGACAGCTACCGTTACGGGCATGTCTTCGACGGTGAATTCGTAGATGGCTTCCATGCCGAGGTCGGCGAAGGCGACGACTTTTGCGGCTTTGATGGCTTTGGAGACGAGGTAGGCCGCGCCGCCTACGGCCATGAGGTAGGCGGATCGGTTGTCGCGGATGGCTTCGATGGCAATGGGGCCGCGTTCGGATTTGCCGATCATGGCAATGAGGCCGGTTTTTTCCAACATCATGCGGGTGAATTTGTCCATCCGCGTGGCAGTGGTCGGGCCTGCGGGGCCGACGACTTCATCGCGCACGGGGTCGACCGGGCCGACGTAGTAGATGACGCGGTTGGTGAAGTCGACGGGTAGCGCCTCACCCTTGTCGAGCATGTCTTGAATGCGTTTGTGCGCGGCGTCGCGCCCGGTGAGCATCTTGCCGTTCAGGAGCAGGGATTGGCCGGGTTTCCAGGCTGCGACTTCCTCTTTCGTCAGGGTGTCGAGGTTGACGCGCGTGGCCGATTGGGTGTCGGGTTTCCAGGTGACTTGCGGCCAGTCTTCGAGCTTGGGTGGGGTGAGGATGGCCGGGCCGGTTCCGTCGAGGTGGAAATGGACGTGACGGGTGGCGGCGCAGTTGGGAATCATCGCTATGGGTTTGGAGGCGGCGTGCGTGGGTGTGTCGAGCACTTTTACGTCCACCACGGCGGTGAGGCCGCCAAGCCCCTGCGCGCCAATGCCGAGCGCGTTGACCTTTTCCATGAGTTCGAGCCGGAGTTCTTCGGCGCGGGTAAGCGTTGCGCCATTGGCGGCTTTTTCGCGCAAAAGATGGATGTCGACCGGAGCCATCAGGGATTCTTTGGCAAGGAGCACGGCCTTTTCCGGCGTGCCGCCGATGCCAATTCCAAGAATACCCGGCGGGCACCAGCCCGCGCCCATCGTGGGGACGGTCTTGAGCACCCAGTCGACGATGTCGTCGGACGGGTTGAGCATAGCAACCTTGGTTTTGTTTTCGGAGCCGCCGCCCTTGGCCGCGCAGATCACTTCCACATGGTCGCCGGGGACGATCTCGTAATGGACGACCGCCGGGGTATTGTCGCGGCTGTTCTGGCGTTTGCCCGCCGGGTCGAGCAGCACGGAGGCGCGCAATTTGTTGTTCGGGTCGTTGTAGGCACGGCGCACGCCTTCGTCGATCATCTCTTGTACGCTTAACCGGGTTTGCCATTGGACGTCCATGCCTACCTTGAGGAAGACGACGGCAATCCCGGTGTCCTGGCAGATCGGGCGTCGGCCTTCCGCGCACATGCGGGAGTTGGTGAGAATTTGGGCAATGGCGTCTTTCGCGGCGGGGCTTTCTTCGCGCGCCCAGGCTTCGCTGAGTGCCTGGACAAAATCCAGCGGGTGATAGCAACTGATGAACTGGAAAGCGTCGGCGATGGACTGGATAAAGTCTTCTTCACGAATGGCGTTCATGGTGGTCTCCTCCCTGTTGTGGTGATTCGGTTTCAGGCTGAAATGGAAAATTTTACAACGATTGACGCGCGCCTCCGAGCGGGCATTTCGGGGGATGGGGGGCTTTGCTATCATCCGCCAGATGAACGCTGACCTGCATTGTCACTCTACCGTCTCGGATGGTTGCCTTGAACCAGCCGCCGTCGTGCGCCGCGCTTATGATAATGGCGTTACTTTGCTTGCCCTCACCGACCACGATGAACTGGACGGCGCGTCGGAAGCGGCGCGAGAGGCGGCTCGATTGGGGGTGCGCTTTGTGCCGGGAGTCGAAGTCTCGGTGACTTACCAGAATGTGACGGTGCACGTAGTGGGCTTGGGCGTCGATCCGGAAAACCCGGCGCTTCAGGCAGGGCTTGCGCGGGTACGTTCAGGGCGCGAGGAGCGGGCGCGGCGCATGTCGGACGCGCTGGCGCGGGCGGGTCTGGGCGGGATGCTCTCGGGTGCGCGGCGTTTTGCGCGCAATCCGACGATGATCGGGCGGGCGCATTTTGCCCGGTATCTGGTAGCGAGCGGGGTCATGCCGGATGTGCGGACGGTATTCGATCATTATCTCTCGCACGGCAAACCCGGTTTTATCCCGCACCGTTGGGCCGATCTGGAAGAGGCGGTGTGCTGGATACGGGGCGCGGGCGGCGTCGCGGTATTGGCGCATCCGGCGCGGTATTGCCAGCGGCTCTCGACGGCGGCGTTCGATCGGCTGTTCGATCTGTTCGTGGCCGCCGGTGGTGAGGGCGTGGAAGTGGTGGCCGGCGCGCACAGCCCGGAAGAGGCGCAACGTTTCGCTACGGTCGCCCGACGGCGCGGTTTGCTGGCCTCAGTCGGTTCGGATTTTCATGGAGAAGGAGAAAGCCCGGTCGATGTCGGGCGCTGTAATCCATTGCCGCCGGATTTGGAGCCGGTGTGGTCTCGCCTGACCTGAGATAGAGATGGCTCAGTTTTTCTCTCTCTTTCCTGAATCGCCTCAACCAAGGTTGATCCGGCAAGCGACGAACATCATTCACGAAGGCGGGCTGATTGCGTTTCCGACGGACTCTGCGTATGCGTTGGGCGGCCACATGGGGGACGCGGCGCTGCTCGACCGCATCCGCCGTTTGCGCGGCGTGGATGCGCGGCATCATTTCACGCTGTTGTGCCGTGACCTGTCGGAAATCGGAACCTTTGCCCGTGTCGATAATGTGCAGTATCGGATGCTGAAGGCGAGCACGCCCGGCCCATACACGTTCATTCTCGAAGCCACGCGCGAATTGCCGCGCCGGGTGCTGCATCCGAAGCGAAAGACGATCGGTATCCGTGTACCGGAGCATCCAGTGGTGGGGGCGTTGCTGGAGGCATTGGGTGAGCCGTTGCTGTCTTCGACCTTGTTGTTGCCAGGAGAGGAGGAGCCTCTTACGGACGCATGGGAAATCCGCGAACGGTTGGAAAAAGAGGTCGATCTGGTGATCGAAGCCGGGGCATGCCATCCAGAGGCGACGACGGTGATTGACCTCTCAAGCGGCGCTCCGGTATTGGTGCGGGCAGGATGTGGCAGCCTGGAACCCTTCGGGCTTGTTGAGAGTTGAGAAAAAGCGAGGCAGGGGCGGAATGCAAGAAATCATTGGAAATATCCTGGTCTGGGCTGTGCCGGTGCTGCTGGCAATTACCGTGCATGAAGCGGCGCATGGGTATGTGGCGCGTCATTTCGGCGACCCGACCGCCGAGCAGGCTGGGCGTATCTCGCTCGATCCGTTTCGCCATATCGACCCGGTGGGCACGGTGATCGTGCCTCTGTGCGTTTTTGTGCTTTCCGGTATGGCATGGACGTTCGGTTGGGCGAAGCCGGTTCCGGTCAACTTCAACCGCTTGCGTAATCCCAAATCAGACATGCTCTGGGTAGCGGCAGCGGGTCCCTTTGCCAATCTGGTCATGGCGGTGATCTGGGCGATGATCTTCGCGCTCATCGCCGGAAAAGTGCCGCAAATCTATGTTTCGATGGCCGTAGCCGGAATGACCATCAATGGCGCGTTGCTCTTACTGAACCTGCTGCCGATACCGCCGCTCGATGGCGGGCGTATCGCGGTTAGCCTGCTGCCGAATCGTCTGGCCTGGAAATACGCGCGTATCGAACCTTTCGGCTTCCTTATTTTGCTCGTCCTGATTGCGACCGGCGCGCTTGGCGTCATCCTTTGGCCGTTGCTGGATGTTTTTTTGTTTGGTTTGCTGAAGTTGTTTGGGCGCTGAGACGATCATGATGGAAAGCCATAGCCTGTCGGAAGAGCCTTGTCCGGCCCCGCGCGAAGCGAACGAGGCGGCGAACGACGCACTGGCCCGTCTCTACGGCGAGCCTGTGCTGGAATTGCCCAAGGATTTATATATTCCACCCGATGCGCTGCGCGTGTTTCTGGAAGCCTTCGAGGGGCCGCTCGATCTGCTGCTTTATCTGATCCGCCGCGCCAACATCGACGTGCTCGACATTCCAATGGCTCCGCTGACTGTGCAGTATCTCGAATATGTGGAAGCCATGCGCGCAAGCAATCTGGAACTGGCGGCGGAGTATCTGCTGATGGCCGCGATGTTGCTGGAAATCAAGTCGCGTATGCTGCTGCCGCGCCCGCCGCGCGAGGAAGCCATCGAGATCGACCCCAGGGCCGAACTGGTGCGTCGGCTGCTCGAATACGAACAGACTAAACTTGCTGCTGCGCGGCTCGATGCCCTGCCCAGGGAGGGGCGGAATTTTGAAAGGGTTGGCGTGTTTGTGACGGAAAAAATCGTCGAACGCATGCCGGAAGTGAGCCTGCATGATTTGCAACTGGCCTGGTTGCGGCTGATGAAGCGGGCGCGGCTCGTGCAGCATCACCATGTCGAGCGCGAGAAGTTATCGGTGCGCGAACATATGTCGCTCATTCTGAGGAAACTGCATGGCGGCGCGTTCGTTGTTTTTGATACGCTGCTTGATCTGGAAAAAGGGGCCGCCGGGTTGGTGGTGAGTTTTCTTGCCATGCTGGAACTGGTCAAGGAAGCCCTGGTAGTTGTGACCCAGAATGAGGCGTTCGCGCCGATTTACGTAAAGCTGGCCGATAGTGAACATTGAAGAGAGCATTCCCGCGCAGGAGGAAAAAAGCTTGCCGGACGGAGAAACCTCCGCGCCTGTCGTGGCGGCGGAGTTGAACGTCCCGGCGGATGTCAAGCGCGTCCTCGAAGCGGCGCTTTTTGCCAGCGCCGCGCCGCTGCCTGTGAATGTCCTGCGCCAGTTGTTCGCGCAAGACCCCGGCTCTGATATCGTGCGCCGCCTGCTCGACGAATTGCGCGCGGATTGGGAAGCGGCGGGGCGGGGCATAGAGCTTGTACAAACGGCCAGCGGTTGGCGCTTCCAGACGCGCGCCGAATTACAGCCTTACCTGGACAGGCTGAAGAACGAAAAGCCGCCGCGTTATTCAAGGGCGGTCATGGAAACGCTGGCGATCATTGCGTATCGCCAGCCGGTTACGCGGGGCGGCATCGAGGAGATACGCGGCGTAGCCGTCTCGCCCAACGTGCTCAAGACCTTGGAATCGCGTGGCTGGATCGACGTCGTAGGCCATCGCGACACACCGGGCCGTCCGGCGCTTTTCGCCACGACCAAGCGTTTTCTCGACGACATGGGCTTGTGCAGCCTGACCGAATTGCCAGCCTTGCCCGAAATTGAAAGGATGATGGAACTTGTCGACACCACGAACATCGAAGCGGACGCCCCTGCGGGCGCCGAGCAAGAATAAATTTTTACGTCATGACGGGTCTGACCTGGAACCGGGCAAGCCGGATGACGGCCCGGCGGGTGGCGGGCGTACCGTCCGTCGCGGCGCGCGCTTCCCGCGCGACGGCGGCGAACCGGAACGCTTGCAAAAAGTGCTTGCCCGCGCGGGTGTGGCTTCTCGCCGCCAGATTGAGGAGTGGGTGGAAGAAGGCCGTATCCTGGTCAATGACCAGCCTGCCAGCCTCGGCCAGAAAGTCGGCCCCGGCGACCGGGTCAAACTCAATGGCCGCCTGGTTCAATTACGCTTCGGCGCGCGCGCGCCGAGAGTGCTGATCTATCACAAACCCGAGGGCGAGATCGTTTCCCGCAATGACCCGGAAGGCCGTCCTTCGGTGTTCGAGCGCCTGCCCGCTTTACGGCGCGGGCGCTGGCTCGCCATCGGGCGGCTGGATTTCAACACTTCCGGGCTGCTGCTCTTCACGGACGACGGCAACCTTGCCAACCGGATGATGCACCCGCGTTACGGGTTTGAGCGCGAATACGCGGTGAGACTCTTGGGAGAACTCGGCGACGAGCACATCCGGGCGCTGACTGAAGGCATCGCGCTCGAAGACGGCCACGCCCGTTTCAGCTCCTTGCGACAGGAAAGGGGGGAGGGAGTGAATCGCTGGTACAGGGTCGTTCTCCCGGAAGGCCGTAACCGCGAAGTGCGCCGCATGTTCGAGGCCATCGGTTTCACCGTGAGCCGGTTGATGCGGGTGCGCTACGGCCCGGTTGAACTGCCGCCCAGGCTCAAGCGCGGCATGTGGATGGAAATGCCGGAAGCCGATACCTGCCGTCTGGCGGGGCTGCCCGCGCCGAAAAAGATCGGGTCTGAAAGGGAACGCCCGCCCAAACTGAAGCGGACGATGGTAAGAAAGCCCGGCTAGAGCGGCTTTGGTTCAGACGTACACAAAACTCCCTTCTCCCCTCGCGGGAGCCTGTTTTTATTTCAGCAGCATGCCATTTTGGCTGATATGGAACCATTCCCCATTGCGCTGAAACTGTGCCTTGCCGTTTTCGTCGAAACGTAGTTCCGTGCCAAGGAAATACCATCGGTTCAGGCGCACGTCTGGGGAGGGGGAGGGGGTGGCGTTGCCGGTTGGTGTTAGCGCGGCTGTGTTGAGGAGAATCTGGACGCCCCCTTCGATTCTTGCTTGAACCGGCTTGACGAGGAGAGGGGGAATGATTTCCTTGCCCCTGCTATCGAAATAACCATATTTCCGGTTGAGAGCGACCAACAGCAGTTGGGGGTCGTTTGTTGAAAAAACGGCATCGAAGGTTGGCGCAATGATGACTTTACCGGCGGTGTCGATGACGCCCCATTTCCGGTTTACTTCGATTTTGGCCAATTTATTCCGAAATTCTGTCACCTTGTCGAAACCGGGTTTGATGACGGTTTCGCCCAGAGGGTTGACGTAACCCCATTTCCCTTGGAGTTGCACTGCTGAAAGTTCATCACGCCAGATACTCGATACAGCGTCGAAGTTGATGGAGCCCATGAGTTGCCCTTGGGCATTGAAGTAACCCCATTTGTCGTTCAATTTGACGGGAACCAGACCATAATCGAAATCGCCCACTTCGTCGAAGTGCAGCGGAATGATGTCTTCACCCTTGAGGTTGACATAGCCCCATTTGCCGTTTTGGCTGACTTTTGCCAGTCCGTTGTACCCAAATTTCTCTGCGGCATCGAATTTTGGCGCAATGATCGAGTCATTGCTGCATTCCCCAAAATTTATCGAGTAGCCCCATTTGCCATCCTTGCTACGGCTTCTGACTGTTTCCGGAGCCAGTAGTTTTGGGCAGGACTCCATGCCTGGAGGCCACGCGACTTCAGTCCTGAGGCATTGTTTTACCCTGCTGCAATTTGCCGTAATGGAAGACGGCTTTACCGACTCAATCTTGGGTTGAACCCAGAAAATGCCGATTGCGGTCAGCAGCAGGATGCAGAGGAGAATTGGTAGCCGGTATTTCATTTGAAGCAAGTGTCGGGTGCGGTTCCATCGTTCGTGACAGGATAAAACTTTCTCCGCCCCTTCGGATATTTCCCTCAAGAGGAGGTAAAACCGTATCGAAGAATCACTGGCCGAGAAGGTCTGGACGGCCAAAACATCTCATCTTGATAAACGAGTCCTTTCTCTAGTATATCGTGGCATAAATGAGCCGCCAAACAGTATCTTTACGAGTGCGTAAATTTTTTTAGCCGCTAACCTGGCGAAGCTGGATGTGCTGAAGCAATGGGCATTTGCGGGCTGCTTTGGTATCGTCTACGGCCGTGCCCGGTTTCCAGCGCGATAAATGAGGATTGCCATTGAGAAACTCTTTGTTTATTCCAATCCTGCTTACCTGCGCGATGCCGGTATCTTTGGTGCAAAGCGCAGAAGAGGCTGCCTTCCGGATCGACAAAATCGAATCCGGGTCGGTGTGCTGGATTGTCGCGGTCAACAAAAGCGTTGCGCCGATCACCGCAGCGCTCAGGATTGCCAAAGGCGCTCAATATCGATCTGATCGAACATGGCCTTTGTATGAAGTGATTGCGCCGAATTCCACCCATGAAATTGCCCGGATTGTCGCGAAAGAAAATAAAGAGCCTTGCCGGGTAGAGATGACTTACTCGCACAGTGTCGGCAATGCGTTCGCCGTGCCTGACCGGCATTATCGGTATCGCTTGCCTTTTAAGAAAGGCACTGTCGTTCGTGTTACCCAGGAACCCAATGGTGTTTTGACGACCCATAAGGATGCCCTGAGCCGTTATGCTGTCGATTTCAGCGTCCCCCAGGGAACACCTGTGTTTGCCGCGCGCGCGGGAATCGTGATTGAAATCAGGGATACTTTCGACGAAGGGCGGTTCGACCCGAAACTCGCCGAAAAAACCAATCTGGTTTCCATTGTTCATTCCGATGGCACTTTCGCCCAATACGCGCATCTTGCCCCGCATAGCGTGTTGGTGCGTCCCGACGAGCGGGTCGAAGCGGGGCAGATGGTCGGCAAATCCGGCAGTTCTGGCTATGCCGGTGGGCCGCACCTGCATTTCGACCTGCGACGGGCGCGCATCGGGGCGGATGGCGTCGTGAGGCAGGAATCGTTGCCTTTCAGCTTTTTCCGTCAGGGATCGGGGAAAAAGATCACGCTCAGGCAGCGGATGCGGATTACAGTGGATTGATGTTTGTCATATCGTGCTGATACTTGGGAACAAAAATCAGCACGATGTTTTTCCGTATTTTCCTTGTATTCCTGCTGCTTTTCATGCCTGGTTTGGGGGCGGGGCAGTCCGTGCCTGATACGGTGCCCGCCGCAACGGTAGAGAGCGATGCCGCTTCTGTGGACGATTCGGACGAAGCCAAAACGCCCAATGTCTCATCCGGGAAAGGCTGGCGCGATACCTCCGGCTACCCATTTCCTGCACTGGCAGATACGATTGCGGCAGCGCAAAACATGGTGCAGGCGATGATCCTGCGCGAATACTGCTCGAATAAAAAAGTGTCCGATAATTTCGTGCGCGAACGGTTGAGTCGCTTCAGCCGCATCACCGAGCGCGAGGAAAATTGCCAGAGCTTGCTTGACTATGGGCGTTAGTCCTTGGCCGCACAGACGGCGTTCGTCGGGATCTGGCTTACTTGACCTGAACTGAATCCGCTCAAGTTTGCAGCTTCGCTGCCGTTACCGGAGCGTCCCCGGTTCTCCGGACTCACTGACGCGAGAAAACGCTTTTCATGGATATTATGCCGATTGCCGCTACAGCTTCCGCCAACTCTGCTGGACTGACACAGGAGGCGGTTGGCTTGAGCGTACTCAAGAAAGCCATAGACATTGAAGCCGCTGGCGCATTGGCGCTCGTACAGGCTATTCCCGCGCCGCCTGCGATGTCCTCCGGAACGGTGGGGGGGATGGTCAATACATGGGCGTGAGCGAGACACCGCTTCTGTTTTTACGCCTTTTTTCTTGCCGCCGGTAAATCCGTACAGCTTCCTTCCGCGACTTCCGCCGCCATGCCGACGGATTCGCACAGGGTGGGGTGCGGGTGGATGGTTTTGGCGATGTCGGTTGCGTCTGCCCCCATTTCGATAGCGAGGCAGATTTCTCCGATCAGGTCGCCCGCGTGTGTGCCGACGATGCCTCCGCCCAAGATGCGGTGCGTCCCGGTGTCGAACAGGAGCTTCGTAAAGCCTTCTTCCGCGCCGTTTGCGATGGCCCGCCCACTCGCGGCCCAGGGGAAGACGGCTTTTTGAAACGCGCGGCCTTCTGCTTTGAGGGTTTCTTCGGTTTGCCCCGCCCAGGCAATTTCGGGGTGGGTGTAGGCAACGCCGGGAATTTGCAGGGCGTCGAACGCGGTTTTGAGGCCAGCGGCAGTTTCGGCGGCGACATGGCCTTCGTGTACGGCCTTGTGCGCGAGCATCGGGTTGCCGGTGATGTCGCCGATGGCGAAGATGTGCGCTACGTTGGTGCGCTGCCGAGGGTCGACGTCGATGAAACCGCGCTCGGTGACGAGTACGCCCGCTTTTTCGGCAGAGATCGTTTTGCCATTGGGCGCGCGGCCTACTGCGACGAGCACGAGGTCGAAGGTTTCCTTTTCTCCGGTGTTGGTGGTGATTTCGATGCCCGCCGCCGTGGCGTTTGCGGCGGTGACGCCGGTGTTGAGCAAGATGCGGTCGAAGCGGTGGGCGTTTTTCTTTTCCCAGACTTTCACGAGGTCGCGATCCGTGCCGGGCATGAGACGGTCGCCAAGTTCCACGACGGTGACGCGCGCGCCCAAGGTGCTGTAGACGGTGGCCATTTCCAGCCCGATGATGCCGCCGCCGATGACGAGCATCTTTTTGGGGATGGCGCCGAGCGCGAGCGCCCCGGTGGAGTCGATGATGCGCGCGTCCGTTGGCATGAAGGGCAGTTTTACAGCGCGTGACCCGGCGGCGATGATGGCTTGAGCGAATGTTACGGTGACGGTTTCGCCCTGTTTTTCATTGCTGGCGATGGTGACTTCGAGCCGGTGCGGGTCGATGAATTGCCCCTCGCCTTGCAGGTGTTGCACTTTGCGGCCTTTTGCCATGCCCGCGAGGCCGTCGGTGAGTTTTTTGACGATGCCGTTTTTATGGGCACGCAGTTTGTCGAGGTCGAGCGTGTGGGCGGCGAAGCGCACACCGCAGGCTTCGAGGTGTTCAGCATTTTCGATGCCGGCTGCGACATGCAGCAGCGCCTTGGAGGGGATGCAGCCGACATTGAGGCAGACGCCCCCAAGGGTGGGGTATCGCTCGACGAGAATGACTTTCAGGCCCAGGTCGGCGGCGCGGAAAGCAGCGGAATAGCCACCGGGGCCGCCGCCGAGGACGAGCAGGTCGCATTCGAGGGCGGAAGAGTCGCCGATATTGGGCGCTTTGATGTCGATATTGGTCATGATTGAGCCTTGTTGGGTAGCGCAAACGTTTGCGCGGTTCAACGATCTATCAGATCGTACCATGCTTCCAGAATGCCGGTTGCGCGCGAAACAGGCGTAGGGGACGCCGTCCTCGGCGTAAATTGTCGCAACGCTTTCCACGGGACGCCGAGGACGGCGTCCCCTACTTGAAATTTGCGCCTGTCACCCCCAACTATGCGGCCACACGAGCCCACGCAAACCTTACGGAGCATCCCCATGACCCAGAGCGCAGAAACCCTCAATTTCCAGGCCGAAGTTAAACAACTGCTTCACCTGATGATTCACTCGTTGTACTCCAATCGCGAGATTTTCCTGCGCGAACTGATCTCGAATGCGTCGGACGCTTGCGACAAGCTGCGCTTTGAAGCCATCGACCAGCCCGCATTGCTGGAAGGCGACGGCGAACTGAAAATCCGCGCCGCTTTCGATGCCGAAGCCAAGACCATCACCATCACCGACAACGGCATCGGCATGAGCCGTGAAGAAGCCATTGTCAATCTGGGAACCATCGCTAAATCCGGTACGCGCGAATTCTTCGGCAGCCTGACCGGCGACAAACAAAAAGACGCGCACTTGATCGGCCAGTTTGGTGTCGGTTTCTACTCTTCTTTCATTGTTGCCGACAAAGTGACCGTCGTTACCCGCCGCGCCGGGTTGCCTGCCACGGACGCGGTGCGCTGGGAATGCACCATGAGCGGCGATACTGCGGGCGCGTATACGGTAGAGGCTACCGAGCGTGCCGCGCGGGGAACCGAGATCACGCTTCATCTGCGCGAAGGCCAGGAAGACCTCCTCTCCAGTTGGCGGCTGAAGAGCCTCATCCGCAAGTATTCCGACCACATCGTCCAGCCCATCTTGATGAAAAAGGAAGAATGGGACGAAGAGAAAAAAGCGCAAGTCCTGGCCGAAGAAGAAGAAACCGTCAATCAGGCCAACGCCCTCTGGGCGCGTCCCCGCAATGAAATCAGCGATGACGAATATAAGGCGTTCTACAAGCATGTCGGCCATGACTTTGAAGAGCCGCTTGCCTGGGCGCATGCGAAAGTCGAAGGGCGGCAGGAATATACCCAACTGCTTTACATCCCCGCGCATGCCCCGTTCGACCTCTGGGATCGCCACGCCCGCCACGGCGTCAAGCTCTACGTGCGGCGCGTCTTTATCATGGATGACGCTGAAAAACTCATGCCGCTCTATCTGCGCTTCGTGCGCGGGGTTGTGGATTCCGCCGATCTTCCTTTGAACATTTCGCGCGAAATTCTCCAGGAATCGAAAGATATCGACGCCATCCGCCAGGGTTGCGCCAAGAAAGTGCTTGGCCTGCTGGAAGGCCTTGCCGAGAGCGAGGAAGCGGCGGAGAAGGAAAAATACGCCGCCTTCTGGAAGAAATTCGGGCGTGTGCTCAAGGAAGGCGTGGGCGAGGACTTCGCCAACAAGGAAAGAATCGCCGCCTTGCTGCGGTTCGCGTCTACCCATGCCGATACGACCGATGAAACCGTCTCATTGAAGGACTACATCGCGCGGATGAAGGAAGGGCAGGAGAAGATTTATTACGTGACTGCCGAGAGTTTCAATGCCGCGCGCAATAGCCCGCACCTTGAAATTTTCCGCAAGAAAGGCATCGAAGTCCTGCTGCTCTCGGATCGCGTCGATGAATGGGTGACGGGCAACCTCACCGAATTCGACGGAAAACCGCTGGTTTCTGTCGCGCGTGGCGGGCTTGATCTTGGCAAGCTTGAAGACGAGGCCGAGAAGAAAGAGACTGAGCAGGCTGCCAACGAATACAAGCCTTTGCTCGAAAAAATGAAAGCCAGCCTCGGCGAGCGGGTCAAGGAAGTGCGCGTTACGCTCCGCCTCACCGATTCCCTGGCCTGCCTCGTCGCCGACGAGCACGACCTCGGCATGAACCTGGGCCGCATCCTCAAGTCAGCGGGGCAAGACGCCCCGGACTCCAAACCCATCCTTGAGATCAACCCGCATCACCCGGCAGTGCTGCGGCTCAAGGCCGAAGAAAAACAGTTTGACGATTGGGCGGCAGTGCTCTTCGACCAGGCTTTGCTTGCCGAAGGCGGCACACTCGATGATCCGGCAAGTTTCGTGAAGAGGATCAACCAGTTGATGCTGGCGGTGAGCGGCGCGTAAGCGTTAGCCGCCGATCCCTCTCCTGTAAGGGGAGAGGGATCGGCGGAGGTAGATCAGGGTTTCCCTAAAAAAATCATCATTTATTGCTGCAGTATTTACGGGCAAGCTTGTCCAGTTCCTTGCTGTGATAGAAATCAATACATTTCATGAGAATCAAGCGCTCGTCAGACAAATGACTCTTATATTCTTTTTTTAGAAATTCTTTACCAAGAATGACAACTTCATTATATGCCTCAACAGGATGATCGCCAAGTTCCAGATACCCTCTTGCCGAAGCAGTAGCATCGTCAATGACTTCTTTCGATGAATAGCCTCTCGCAATACAGGCACTGAGGGCATAGTTCTTGAAGAACTCGATAGGTGAATATTCGACGCGCTCGTATTGTTCCTCTCCTGATGCAATACAGGAAAAGGATAACAAGCTTACGAATGCAACTACTTTAAAAGCCATAGTGAAGCCTCTGCCGCGAGAGGGAAATAGCACCTGTCGGAACAACTGTTCCCATTCCAGAGGGTGGTATGCCCGCTTGCATCTCCCCAACCTCCGACGTTGAATACAATAATCCCCTTCTGGTTGATAAAGTCGTTCTGCTGCGGATTTCTTTTGACAATGTCTGGTTTCCCGAAGCTATGGGTCAAGAATTTCGTCATGTCTTTAACACGATAGATGTACCAATTTTTATCCTTTCCAGATACGGTATTCCAGGTGCCATGAGTTATCATAACTCCAGAATAATTCAGGGCGTAACTCATGCGAATGGCACAAGCATTTGTGAAGCCCAAGTCTGGGCTCGTAATGCCAAGATTAATGTTTTCCTCAACCTTTCCGCCGATTTTTTTACCTACACTGGTGATTTCCCCGTCGCCGTAGATTTCGATGAATCTCGACCACATCGTCAAAAAAGAAGGTCTTATCGCCACGGTTTTTCCTTGGGATGAGTCAAAAGCATAGTAATGTTTGCGTTTGTATTATGCTTTTTTACTTTACCTTGGTCAAGCAGAGGCTGGTTTTACCCGCGCTTTGCGCCGACCGGACGGAAAGCCGCGCAGAAATCCGGGTGGGTTTCGAGGTACGGGCCGCCGATGATGTCGATGCAGTAGGGTACGGCGGGGAAGACGGCATGGAGGCATTCGGCGATGGCCGCCGGTTTTCCGGGTAGGTTGATGATGAGGCTCTGACCCCGGATACCGGCTGTTTGCCGGGAGAGAATCGCTGTTGGGACGGAGGCGAGCGAGGCCGCGCGCATCTGTTCGCCGAAGCCTGGCAACATCTTGGAACACACCTTTTCGGTGGCTTCCGGCGTGACGTCGCGCAGAGCGGGGCCGGTTCCTCCGGTGGTGATGATGAGGCAGCACCTCTCGCGGTCGCTGAGTTCCCGCAGCGTGGTTTCGATCAGCGCTTCATCGTCGGAGATGATGCGGGCGACGGCTTCCCAGGAGCCTTTGATTGCCAGGGTGAGCCAGTCGCGGATGGCGGGGCCGCCCTTGTCTTCGTATTCGCCCTGGCTAGCTCGGTCGGAGACGGTGAGGATGCCGATGCGGATGTCGTTGTTCATGCAGGAAACTGTCCGTCAAGAATAGAGGTGGAGGCTGCTTCCGGGGAAGAGTGCTGTGCCGAACCAGCATAGCAGTAGCAGCAGGAAGCCGCCAAGGAGCGTCCAGATGGCGAGCTTATCTTTCCGACCCTGGTGCCGCAGGTGGATGTAGACGAGGTAAGCCGCGCCGGTAATGAAGGCGAGCGTTTCTTTTGGGTCCCATGACCAGTAGTGGCCCCACGCATCCTTTGCCCAGATTGCGCCGAGCAATAGCCCGAGCACGAGGAAGCCGAAGCCGATATAGACGAGGTTGTCGATAAAGTCGAACAGGCCGTGATCGTCGCTGCTTTTCCTGCGCTGGACGAGCAGCGCGCCAGCGGCGAGCGTGGCAACGCCGAAGAGGGCGTAGGCGATGATGTAGATGATGACGTGCGGGATAAAGAAAAAGCTTTGCAGGGCGGGCATCAGCGCGATGGAGTGAATTTCCGGTTTCAGTAGGTTGATGGCGGTGAATGCCGTTGCCACGATGGCCGATAGGAGCAGTAGCCACGGGTAGTTCCAGCGGCGGTAGATGACGTATCCGGCAAGGATCATGAAAAGGGCGTACCAAAGCCGGGTTTCGCCCATCGTGCGTAACGGCGGGCGCGACAGGGCATTCCAGAAGGCAATGATGAAGGCGGCGAAGAGGGTGATGCCGATGATTGCCAGCGCGTCGACCACGTATCTCGAACGGGGCGATTGGGCGCGGCGGCAGGCGAGCAGACCGGCGGCGAGCCAGCACAGGGCGGCGGGGAGCGCGATGAAGGGGAATTCGTTCCAACTCAGGCTCATTTGTCCTTCCTCCGTCTGCTCGCGCCCGTACCATTCCATGCCAGCAGGAGTGCCCCAACCGCCATGAGTCCCATGCCGATTTTGGCGGGTAGCAGCCAAGGGTCGTAAACTAGTTCCAGTTCGCTCGTGGAGGACAGTTTTCCAAGTTCGGTCTCGTAGCCGTACTGGTAGACCATCCAGTTGCCGACGGAAACGGGTTTGTTGACTTCCAATATGACGTCGAAGGGTTTGCCGTCTTTCGGGATGACGGTGATGTCCGAGGCGTAGCGTTTGGGTTCCGGCTGCGTCATGACGAGGAGGTGATGGTCGCCCAGGGATAGTGCCGAGGAAAACCCGCGAACATTGCCACCGGTGGAGACCCAACCCGTTTGGGTTTTTCCGGTGAGAAGGTTTCGTGCAGTGATTTTTGCGGCAGGGAAGGATTGAGGCATTGGGTTAAAGCGATATTCACCCTGGACGAACACGGCGGTATGCAGGTATTCATCAAGCGTGATAGCCCAGTCGCCGATGCGCCCTTTGGGACGTTTAGGGTCGATCTGGAAAAACTTCTGTTTGTTTTGGGGTAAGGGCTTGCTTTCGGATAGAGGATCGGGGTCATCCTTTCGGTCAATGATCGTCAGATTGGGTGGGTATTCTTCTATCGTGAATTTATTGAGAGTGAAGGCGATAGGCAGTTCCAGGGCTTTGTTGTCCTTGTTGAAAACGCGCCATTGGGTTCTTTTGAGTTCCACATGCATGACGACACGCACCATGTCCGCTGCGCCGAATCCGGCCGAGACGAGAAATATCCATAGCCCCAGGTGGTTACAGAGAAAAGTGATGTCCCGCCGGGAAAAGCGCAGCAGACGCTTGAAGGTGGTAAGCCCTAAGGCGATGAGCGTCATGGTGTACAGGAGCACGAAGGGCCACGAAGACGTGACCATCCTGAATCCGAGCCGGGAGGTGAGGTCAAGCGTTTGCGACGGCAACCGGGGAAGCTGTGGGGTCAGTTCCATGTAGAGGCCGAGGATGAGCAGCGCCACGGTGAGCGTGACGGCCAGCGGAATGCCCGCAACCCAGCGCATAAACGGGTTGTTTTGAAAGCAGGTGCCGAGGGTGATGAGCCCAATCAGAACCGCGAGGGCGATGAGGTTTGACGGGAAGTACAGAAGAATGAAGTTGAAATGGCCGACGGTCAGTTGTAGTAAGAAACCGACCATGGCAATGCCCGCGACGAATAGGGCGGCTTCCGGGTATCCCCACGGGAATTGCCAAAGTTTTCTTGTCATGGAATGGCCATGCGAAGGCTGAGAGAGGGGGAAAGTCATGTTTTTGCCGATGGAAAAGAATACCCGCCTTTCGGCGGGTATTCATGACTACTTATCAAGAAGGACAACCCGCCGCACAGTCAAGTACGGCGGTGTTTGTCACTTATTGAGGCTGAACAGTCGGTATTGGATGGCTAGGCGGGCCATCTACCTGGCGGTATTCATAGTTCTTGTACTGGTTCAGCAGGTCGGGATCAGACACCTTGCCTCTGCCCTTGGCGTCTTCGATCCACTGAGGAACGACCGTCTTCATGAACTCAGCCTTCTCTGCTCTGAGTTTTTCCATGTTGAGGCCGACGTAGGCTTGCGCTTTCGCCTTGGTGGAGAGGTCGGGGAATGTTACCGTGACCTCGTACTTGGTGAGCAGCTTTTGCACTTCAATCTGCGTGAGCAGGCTCCTTTCAAGGGCGGCCGAGAGGATGCGAGCCGTTTCTACTGGCGCGTGGAAGGGGCCACCGTGAGAGGCGACACCATAGTCCCAACGCCAGCCAGCCTCACGGAGCAGTTGATGCACGGGCTTGATCTCCGCGCTGTCAGCAGTCACTTTTCCGCTATCCAGCAGCACCTTGGTCATGATGTGCGCCTTGGCGAGTTCGAGCTCGACGCGGTCACGTATCTCAAGGATTTTGTCCTGATGGTCATAGACGTAGCCTTTGAGCTTCTCTTCACTGTCACGGTGACAGGTCTGGCAAGTTCTGGCGACGTTCTTGAGCGGGCTCATGATCTGGTGGTCAGTGTACTTGACGCCGCCCTCAACTACGTAAGGCAGGTGGCAGTCGGCGCATGAAACACCGCGCTTGCCGTGTGTACCCATGGCCCAAAGTTCCCAGTCCGGATGTTGCGCCTTGAGCATCGGTGCCTTGCTCAATGCGTGCGTCCAGTCAGCGTAAGGCTTTTGGTTTTCGCCGAAAATAGGCTGATCATAGTACTTTTCCATTTCCTCGACGCTGATGAAGGGGTCGCCTTCCTTCTTCCAATTGCCCAGATCCCACGGGAACGTCAGGTACCTGCTGCCGCCTTCGGCAAAATAGTACTCGACGTGGCATTGGGCGCAGACGAGGGAACGCATTTCGTTCGGCGTGGCCTTGGTGATGTCCCTGCCGCCCCGTTTGTAAGCTTCGACCAGCGCCGGACGGGAGATAGAGAGGTTCATCGTCTTGGGATCATGACAATCCGCGCAACCCAAAGGATTGACTATTTCCTTCCCAAGGTCGCTCCACGAAGAACCGTAGTATTTCTCGAGGCCGATTTCCTGCATCATGCGCGGTACGTCCGGGCTCTTGCAGGTCCAGCAGGTTCCGGGCTGCAAATCTTGTTTGCCTGGCCCAATCCCGGCTGGAAGAAGGTTGCCCTCTTTATCTTTCGCTACACCAGGCGCGCCCGTACGAAGCGATTTACGCATGTCGTGTAGCGTATACCAGTGACCGCGCGGAGCAGAGTAATCACGGGAGAACGCGTATCCGGCCCAAAGTATGACCATGTTCGGCCGTTCTTGCAGCACGTCTTCCTCGTTGTTGCCGAGATACCTGCTCTTGAACTCGTTGTTTCCAGTGGTTTCCCTGGTTTTCTTCCAGGAGTCGAATTCCCGTGGGAAATTGTCTTTCCCCCACACATCGTTACGCCCATCAATGGCAGGCGTGGAGGGGGCGATTTCCACTTTCATCTTCTCATGCTCTTTAGAAGGCATCTTGGAAGCAACGAAAGTGGGCTTGGTGCTGGGAATCTCTGTCCTTTGGTTATTAAAGACAGAAGCGACTTCCGCGCGCTTTTCCGTGATGCCGGCTGCGAGCAACCCGAGCACGAAAACAACTACCAAGGCGACGAGAAAAATAAGCCAGCCGACGAAGGGGCTGCGTTTGGTTTCACTCATGATGTCATACTCCCTTTGAGTCGAAGAGTCTTAGCGTGTTACCACGTTTGCTACTTAAGTATGTTCTTGAGCCAGTCCGGCACGGGCGAAGCGGGCGGTACGGGCACGTTAGAGGCGTTCGGCGCTGAAGCTAATCCGCTGTTCTTGGTATGCGGAACATGCCTGTGGCAGTCCCAGCAAGCCTTCTCCTCGTTATGTCTGAAGTCGGAGATTGTCGCCTTGCCTACTCTCACGAATTCTGAGGTGAGCTGGGTATGGCAGCGGACGCAGTTGCTTTGGATGACCTTCGCCGCCGCTGCGAGCGGGCGCGGAGCGGACGGCTCTCTTCCTGTGAGGAGCACGGCAGCGTGGTGTAGCCCATCCTTCGCTTCAAACAGTAGTCCAGCCAGCTTGTTGTGTTGCGGGACGTGGCAGTCCTTGCAATTTGTCCACTTCGAGTGCGAACTCCTTTCCCACGACTTGTAGGCTGCGGACATGATGTGACAGTTGACGCAGGCGGCGGGATCATCGCTGAGGTACGAGAATACGCGCGATGCGTACATGCTGTAGAGAGCAAGCCCTGCCGCAATTCCGCCAAGCAGAAACAGCGGGATGATGAGCTTGTTCGGTATGGCATTGAGAATGCCTTTAAAAAAACCACAAGACGACTGCTCGGACATGTGACCCTCCTTTCACAACTGGTTCGCCATCAAGTTTTGCCGGAAGCTCAAGAGAAAGCACCGAATTGCGGGAACAAAACGGACGCTCCGTTGTCTTAGGCTCCCTTCCCTGTCAGGAAGAACCAGAACTTTTTCCGACCATACTCTTTTGTTTATGAAGTTGCAAAGGGTCATGCTAAATTTTCGCTACATTATTTTTCCGTATCCGGCAAGTGTTGCCAGGAGGCGGTTTCCAGAAGCTGCACTTGCGCGATTTCGTCTGTGACAAGGCCGTTGCGCCCGCTTGGAGCTACTAGCAGGGCGTCGGCGCGTGCCATGGCGAGGATGTCGCCGCTGCTCTGTGACGCAACGGGCGTTGCTACGTAGGCTCCCGATGTGTCGCGGGAGAGCGTTGCGCGAACGAATTCGGCGCGCCCCTGCCTGGACTTGACTGCCTGAGCCAGACGGACGGGGATCGTGCGGCGGAACAGGCGGCGATGCCCCATGAGGCGGCGTAGCGCGGGCAGGACGAATTGCTCGAAGCAGACCATGCTGGAGACGGGGTTGCCGGGCAGGCAGAACACGAGGGTGTGTTCCGAAGTGCCGAACGCTACAGGGTGGCCGGGGCGCATTTCGACGCGCCAGAAGCGCATGGTGACGCCTAGGGCCGCGAGCGTGGGGCGCACATAATCGTAGTCGCCGACGGAGGTTCCGCCGGAGATGAGCAATACGTCGTATTCAAGCCCGCGTTCGATGAAACGGGTCAGTTCGTCCGGATTATCGTGGGCGATGCCGAGAAGCGCGGGTTCGATGCTCAGGGCTTGCACCTGCGCCATGAGGACATGGCTGTTGGAGTCTGGGATTTTGCGAGGGTCGAACGGCTCATTCAGGGCTTCGAGTTCGTCGCCGTTCGACAGGATGGCGACGCGCGGTTTGCGAACCACTTTTACTTTGGCTCGCTTGACCGTAGCCAGTACGCCGACCGTGGCGGGGGTGATTTCTTCTCCGGCTTGGAGGACGACGTCGCCCTGGCGCATGCTCTCGCCGCGCAGGCGAATATCTGTCGCCGGTTTGGTGGGGACGAGAAATTCGGCTTTGCCGTTTTCCAGTGGGCGAGTGTCTTCCACACGGACGATGGTATCCGCGCCGGAAGGCAGCGGCGCGCCGGTCATGGTCCTGGAGCACTGGCCGGGTTGAAGGGACAAACGGGGCATGTCGCCCGCCTTGATGTCTTCGATGACTTGCAGTGTCCGAGGGAGTTCAGTGAGGTCGGCGGCGCGCACGGCGTAGCCGTCCATCGCGGAAACGTCGTAGGGCGGCAGGTCGCGGTTGGCGTAGACTTCTTCGGCAAGCGCCCGGCCAAGCGCCTGCGCGAGTTCGATTTCCTCCGCTTCCAGGGGAATGATCCTGTCGAGGATGCAGGCTTGCGCTTCCGGGACGGACAGGCCGATGGCTATGGTGGGTTCTTGCGGGGTTTCGATGGGTGGGTTCATGGTGCTTTCAGTTTCCAAAGTGCCGTAGTGCTTTTGCGGCGTCTTCCGGGGTATCAACGTCGATGAAGCTACGAAAATCCTTGTCAATATCGGTCAGATGGCGCTCGTCGATACGGCAGGTGGTCAGGAATGGGAGCGCCGCGAACAGGCCGGGTTTTCCGGGGCGGGCCAGTATGTCGCGCAACGTAGGTAGGGCCGAGGCGGCGTAGAACGCCGTGAGAGGGTAGGCTTGCCCATCAATGACAGGTACGACGGCCTGGTATCCGGCGCGGTTGGCGGCCAGCCGCTCGATGACTTCCGGCAACAGGTAGGGCATGTCTGCGGCCACGGCGAAAACCCAAGGGGTCGTGGCGTGTTGCAGCCCCGCGCACAGTCCGGCGAGCGGTCCGGCTCCGGGGATTTCGTCGCAGACCTGCGGCGCATCGATGTCGTCGCGGGGATGCTGGACGCTGACCAGTACCGTAGGGAAAAGCGCCTGCGTCAAGTCGAGCATGCGTTGGAGCAGGCTTTGCCCGCCGAGTTGCAGGGAAAGTTTTTCGCGCCCCATCCGGCGAGAATCGCCTCCCGCGAAAATCAGCGCCGTACAGTCCGAAATCATGCCCGGACGGTGTATTGCAAAAGGAAATTAGCCAGCGCTTCGTGGTCGTCGAGCGTGAAATGCGGAAGTTCCGGGTAAACCTCAGGGCAATCGGTTGCGATGGCGATCAGGCCGTCGCCGATTTCACAACGTGGCGGTTTGCCGAGCCCACGGCGCAGGACTTCGATCTTCGGGCCGGGCGCGTGCGAAAAACCTTCGGCCAGCACAATATCGGCTTCACCCAGAAAGCGCATGGCCAGTTGTACCGGTTCGCGCTTTTCGTCGGCATCCGCCACCAGTTGCAGCGCGTTTGTGGTGACGAGCATGCTGAGGGCGGCGCCTGCGTTCTTGTAGCGCCAACTGTCCTTGCCTTCGGTATCGAGTTGGACTTTGTGATGGGCGTGTTTGATGGTGGCGACGCGTATTCCCCGGCGAGCCAGTTCCGGGATGAGCCGTTCGATGAGGGTAGTTTTGCCGGAATTGGAGTGTCCGACGAAGATGAAAACGGGAGGAGACATGTTTTTTTGAGGTTCTAAGGATGGGGTGTGACCCAGGATTCGCCCTGGGGAGAGACTTCTTTTTTCCATATTGGGGCGCGCGCCTTGAGTTCGTCGATCAACCAGCGGCAGGCGTCGAACGCGGGAGCGCGGTGTTCCGCACCCACGACGATGAGGACGATGTTTTCCCCTGCGCGCACAGTGCCAAGGCGGTGGACGATGCGCGCGTCGATGAGGCTGAACCGCGCAATGGCCTCATCGCGTATGCGCGTCAGTTCAGCAAGCGCCATGCCGTGATAGGCGTCGAACGCGATTTCGTGGACTTCACGTTCTCCGGAAAAATCGCGCGCGCAGCCAAGGAAAGTGCTGATGCCGCCGATGCGTTTCGAGCCCGCGCGCAGGGTGGCGACCTCCGCATCGAGGGAAAAATCTTCCGTTTGCAGGCGGACGGCGTCGATCATCAAGGGTTTCATCCTCCGGAAAAGGCTGACATGAAAACGACTTCGGCACCGTCGGCGAGCAAAGATGCGTCTTGTTCGCCGACTCTTTGGCCATTGACTGCCACGATGGAGACAATCTCGAAGGCTTCGGGATGGCGTACCCGCAGGGTGTCACGCACATCCTGCCAGCGCAAGCCTTCCCGGAAATTCAGGCTGATCTGGCGTACTCCGGCACGTTCAGCGACCGGGCCGAAAAAGAGCACGTTAATCATGCGATGTTTCCCCGGTGGGCGCGTTGCGCCGCCATGTGCCGCTCTTGCCCCCGCTTTTTTCTTCCAGTTGGATGTTTTCGATGTGCATGCCCCGGTCGATGGCCTTACACATGTCGTAGATGGTCAACAATGCCCCTGCGGCGGCGGTGAGGGCTTCCATTTCGACTCCGGTCGGGCCGGTGCAATGGGCTGTGACCCTGGTTTGAATGCCGATGCAGCCTTTGGCGTCTGCTACGAGAATTTCACAAAATTCAACTTCAACGCCGGACAGCGGCAGAGGGTGGCACATCGGGATCAGGTCGGGGGTGTGCTTGGCGGCCATGACTGCCGCGACATCTGCAACGGCGAGCACATTACCCTTGGCGAGTGTACCGGCGCGGATGCGTTCCAGGGTTGCCGGGCGCATCCGCAGGATGCCGCTTGCGGTCGCGGAGCGTTTGCCATCCGGCTTGGCGGAGACATCGACCATACGGGCGCGGCCCGTGGCGGAAAAATGGCTTAAGTTACCGGGTTCGTCCAAGGAGGCTCCTTTCCGGAAGTGGGGGAGGATGCTATGAAGGGATGGGAGAGGGAGGCACGGAAATAAATCAGTGCTTCCTTAGGTTCAGCCTCCGATATACGACATTTCTATTCTTCCGGGAAGCGCCTCGGTCATTTCGTGACGCAGTTGGGAATAGCGGTCGGTGCGGCAGTGCCAAGTGGCGGCGATGCGTTGCCGTAATGCCGCATCGTCGCCGGATTGGGCGCGCAGGAAAGCGCGCAGGTCAACGCCTTCAGTGGCAAAGAGGCAGGTGTAGAGCTTGCCGTCCGTGGAAAGCCGCAGACGGCTGCATGTATGGCAGAACGTCTGCGTGACCGAGGTGATGACGCCGATTTCACCTCCCCCGTCCTGAAATGCCCATCGTTGCGCCACCTCATTTTGGGCGTGAAGGTCGATGGGGGCCAGTGGGTGCTCCTGGTTGATCCGAGCCAGAATTTCCCTGGCCGTTACCACGTCGTCGAGCCGCCAGCCGTTGGTGTTGCCGACATCCATGTACTCAATGAAACGCATGATGACGCCAGTATGGCGAAAATGGCGGATTAGCGGCAGGATTTCGCCCTCGTTGATGCCCCGTTTGACGACCGCGTTGACCTTGACCGGCGTCAGCCCCGCAGACTGCGCGGCAGCAATGCCTTCGAGCACGATTTCGGGCGAGACGTTGCTGCCGCTCATGCGGCGGAAGATGTTTTCATCCAGTGCGTCGAGGCTGATGTTCAGCCGCTTCAGGCCCGCATCTTTCAGGGTGCGAGCCTTTTTCGCCAGCAGTGTACCGTTGCTCGTCATGGCGAGTTCGATGGGCTTGCCATCGTCGCCATGCAGTCCGGCCAGCATCTCGACCAGCCGCTCGATGCCGTGCCGCAGCAACGGCTCGCCGCCGGAGAGGCGTATCTTGCGTACGCCCAGCCCGATACTTTGCTTGGCAACACGGACGATTTCTTCAAAACTCAGAAGTTCGGCATGGCGCAGGAAGACGAAATCCCGCCCGAAAACCTCGCCTGGCATACAGTACGTACAGCGCAGGTTGCAGCGATCCGTCACGGAAATCCGCAGATCGCGCAGAGGGCGCTGCAAATTGTCGAGACAAGGCATCGCTCTCTGCGGATCGCGCATCACATCACCTCAGTGAATGCTCTTACTTTGTTTGTTCGTTGGAGGTTTCTTCTTTCTGAACGGCGATAGACCGGAAAATCTCCTCCAAGATACCTGGCGGATCGGCTTGGTTGATTTTCTGGTCGATTCTCGGCAGGCGATGCGCGATGCCTTTGTGACAATCGATGCAGGTCTGCCCTTTCAACAACAACCCGTCTTCGTGCTGCTGGACGGAACGGTAGCCTTGCTTGCTGAAGTCGAAAGAGTTTGGATCGTGGCAATTACGGCATCCCTGCGAGTCATTGGCTTTCATGCGCTGCCATTCTCTTTGTGCCAATACCGCGCGTTTTTCCTCGTACTTTTCAGGCGTGTTGATGGAACCTAACAGGTTATGCCAAATATCGTTGGACGCCTCAATCTTGCGGATGATCTTGAAGAGACCTTTCTCCGGTAGATGGCAATCCTTGCAAGTTGGCCGTACACCGCTACGGCTGGTGAAGTGGGCGCTGTACTGGTATTCCTGATACGCGTTGTCCTTCATTTCGTGACAACTGATACAGAACTCTTCCGTGTATGCCCAGTCCAGCACTGTGTTGAAAATACCCAGGAACAGGACGCCCAAAACGAAGGCCACTACGACGGAAACCGACACGAGGCGTTTCTTCTCCCGCTTCCGCCGTCGTTTCGTTTTCTGGGCGGGAGCGGGAGCGTTATCAGGTTGATCGGTATCCATCATCTATGCGCCTGACAGTTGATAGGGGATTATTTCGGGCCTGTGAAGGTGTTACCGACCAGTGGTTTGGCATCAACCTGGGGAACATGGCACTGCACACAGAAGTAGCGGCGAGATGAAATGGCTTTCAACTGATTTCCGGCTGCATCCTTGTAGTGGGAACTTCCGACTTTGGTGGCCTTTTCCTTTTTGTAATTCGCTTCGGAGTGGCAGTCCATGCACTTGTTGAAGTCCTTGGTGACAGGATACTCATCCACCGCGTGCGACACCAATGGCGGTTGATCCTCAAAATTACGATCCACCGGCGCGGTTTCGAGCGCCTTCTTGAGCCCGTCGCCAGTGGGCGACTTCTCCGCCGCCGAAACGGGTGCGCCACGCAACGTAGCAAGACCGCCGTCATCTGCTGCTTGGGAAATGCCGGTGAGCAACATCAAACTCGTTGCTAGTACGGCAGTCGGGACGATAGCAAGGAAGCGTCTTTTCATGATGAACTCCTCTGGTCGAAGCGATGGGTGAGTCTGAAAACCTGTTTGCTGCAAACGTCTATGCAGCGTCCGCAGGTCGTACAACGGGAATCGAGAATGACAGGGGTGCTCTGCCCCACTTTTTTGAGTGCAGGACGAATGACCTGAGGTTCAGGGCAGATAACGAAACAGTCCATGCAGTCGTCACAGGCATCCCGGAGGGGAGCCGCCACGCGCAGCAGGGCGGTTTTGCCGAGCAGGCTGTAGAACGCGCCCATCGGGCAAAGGTGACCGCACCAGCCTCGGCTGGCGACGAACAAATCGTAAAGAAACAGGGCAACGAGAATCCACAGCCCCGCGCCCATGCCGAAAAACAGGCCGCGATGGGCGATTGAGACCGGGTTGACCCATTCCACGGCCAAGGTTCCGGTAATCGCGGCAGCAACGAACGTTCCGGCCAGGAACCAATAGCGGGTATTAGCGTGGGGTGCGTGGTTGGATTTGATATTGAAGCGCCGACGCGCCCATGAGGCACCGTCGGTAATCATGTTGACCGGGCAAACCCAGGAACAGAACACACGCCCGCCGATGAGCATGTAAAAGGCGGCCAGGATGAGCGCGCCGATAACGGCTGTCGCGGCAGGCAGGAAGCCCGCTGCAAGCATTTGCAGGAAGATGTAGGGGTCGGTCAGGGGCACAGTGTCCAGCAAGAGACTGGAGGACAGGTTGCCTTTGATGATCCAGAAAACATCGGTTGAGGGCGGAGCCTTCTGTGTAAGACCGGTGGGTATGCTGGAGACCAGATTGCCCGTATTGACCAG
Source organism: Betaproteobacteria bacterium (assembly GCA_009782565.1). Classification (GTDB taxonomy): domain Bacteria; phylum Pseudomonadota; class Gammaproteobacteria; order Burkholderiales; family Rhodocyclaceae; genus WRNU01. The sequence goes on along the minus strand of WRIU01000011.1, from coordinate 41,372 downwards.
GGACAAAGCCTCTTGTTCGGAACTGGAGGAGGAACTGCCCTTGCTGATCCAGATGCCGAGCCACGGGCTGATCATGAAGAGAGCCAGGATGAACAACTGGCTGATACGACGCAATAGCAGCCACTTGTGAGCCGCAAGCCAGCCCTTGCTGGCGATGGCGTCCTGTCCGGGCCTGTTCTGGCTGCTGGCGCTCATGGCTTGGCCTCCGGATCAGAACCGTTGAGTAAACTCGGATCAAAGGGTGGAGGGTCAATGCCGGGGCCGGTGTCCGTGGGCGTGTCCTCGTAGACACGGGTATCCCCGAATCGCTTGTGTTCCAGCCCGCGTACCGGGAGTTCCAACTGGTCGCCGATCAGCGAGCCGCCGTGTTTTTCCCGTTCTTCCCATCCCTTGCGGTAATGTTCGCCACCCTTGCCTTGAGCCAGTGTGGGCGGCAGCACCCTGATAGCTGTTTCTTCCAGGATGCAGGATTTTTCGCACAGGCCGCAGCCGGTGCAGTATTCCGAATGCACCTCAGGCAGAAGCATGGCATGACGGTCGGAGCGGGGGTTGTGACGTTTTTCCAGCGTAATAGCCTTGCCGATAAGCGGGCAGGCGTTATAGCAAATTTCACAACGCAGCCCGAGAAAAGCAACGCAGTTTTCCTGGTCGACAAGGACGGCCAGCCCCATGCGCGCCTTGTTGATGTCGGGCTTGGCGTCGGACGCTTTGTCGGCGTCGTCGACCAGCAGCTTTGGGTCGAGCGCGCCCGTGGGACAGTTCTTGATGCAGGGAACGTCCTCGCACATCTCGCATGGGCCGGTTCGAGCCGTGAAGTACGGCGTCCCGGTCGGTACGGGGTCGCCCGGTGCGGCGAGCTTCAAAATGTCGTAAGGGCAGTCCCGGATGCACAGGCCGCAACGTGTGCAGGCTGCGAGAAATTCCGCCTCCGGCAGTGCGCCGGGAGGCCGCAGAGCCAGCGCGGGGAGCGCACTGGCCTGACGGGAGTAGATACCAACGCCCATTGCCATGAGGCAGCCGCCACCAGCCGCCCCGGCCATTCCGGAGAGGAATTTCCGCCGCCCCGGAGAAACCGTGGGTTTCTCCGGGGTTTTGGCGCGTTCAACGGCTTTCTCCGCGTTCATGGCCTGGCGCTTTCAGCGAAAAACTTCTCAGGCTTTCACCACTTTGACGGCACTCTTTTTGAAGTCCGTTTCTTTGGAAAGCGGACAGGTGGCGTCAAGGATGAGCTTGTTGACGAGTTTTTGCTCGTCGAAGAAGGGTACGAACACCAGGCCGCGAGGCGGCTTGTTGCGTCCTTTCGTGTCGACTTGCAACATGATCTCGCCCCGGCGGGAGATGACCTTGACCCTGGAGCCTTGTTGCAGGCCACGCGCCTTGGCGTCTTCCGGGTGCATGTAGACGAGCGCTTCCGGTACGGCGCGGTGCAACTCTTCAACGCGGCGGGTCATGGAGCCAGTGTGCCAATGTTCCAGCACACGGCCCGTGCACATCCAGAGGTCGTATTCCTTGTCCGGCGATTCAGCGGGCGGTTGGTAGGGCAGGGCGAAAATATTCGCCTTGCCGTCTTTCTGCCCGTAGAACCTGATACCTTCGCCCTTCTTGACGTAGGGGTCGTATTTCTCGTTGAAGCGCCACAAGGTTTCCTTGCCATCCTTGACAGGCCAGCGCTGGCCGCGCGATTGGTGATAGGTGTCGAACTCGTTCAGGTCGTGATGATGATCCCGGCCAAAGGCCGCGTATTCCTCGAACAGGCCTTTCTGCACGTAGAAGCCGAAGTATTCGGATTCGTCGTTGGTGTAGCCTTTGAAAACGTTCTTTGTTGCCTTGGCTGCAACGGCAGCTACGTTGTCCTTGGGGAACTTGTTGCCAGCGCCGTTGGCAAAGAGGACATCGAACAGGGTCTTGCCCTTGTATTCTGGCTTCTTGTCGATCAGGTCGGCCGGCCAGACGTCTTCCACCTTGAAGCGCTTGGAGAATTCCAGGTATTGCCAGAGGTCGGAACGGGATTCGCCTGGTGCCTTGACCTGCTGGCGCCAGAACTGGGTGCGCCGCTCGGCATTGCCGTAGGCTCCTTCCTTCTCTGCCCACATGGCCGTGGGAAGGATCAGGTCGGCAGATTGCGCGGATACCGTGGGATAGGCGTCGGAGACCACTACGAAGGCGTTGGGGTTGCGCCAGCCGGGGAGAATTTCCCCGTTGATGTTTGGCCCGGCCTGCATGTTGTTGGTTGTGGACGTCCAGTAGCACTTGAGTTTGCCATCCTTCAGGGCGCGGCTTTGCGCTACGGCGTGTAGGCCGACCTTCTCAGGGATTGTCCCTTCGGGCAGTTTCCAGAGGGTCTCTGACAATTTCCGATGCTCCGGATTGCCAACCACCATGTCGGCGGGCAGCCGGTGCGCGAAGGTGCCGACTTCCCGCGCCGTGCCACAGGCCGAAGGCTGCCCGGTCAGGGAGAAGGGGCCGTTGCCGGGCTTGGAAATCTTGCCGGTGAGCAGGTGGATGTTGTAGATCAGGTTGTTGACCCAGGTGCCGCGCACGTGCTGGTTGACGCCCATCGTCCAGAAGGAGACCACTTTCTTGGACGGGTCGGTGAACAGTTCGGCCAGCTTCTTGAGTTTGTCGGCAGGTACACCGGAGAGTTGAACGGCTTTTTCCAGCGTGTATTCGGAGACGAACTTGGCGTATTCCTCGAAGCTGATGGGCTCGGATTTGCCGGGGTCGCCCTTGGGTTTGTCGTCAGCGCCGGGATAGCCGTTGGCGGTGGCGTTTTTCTCAAGGTCATGACCGGGACGTAGGCCGTAGCCGATGTCGGTGACGCCTTTCTTGAAGTTGACGCACTTGTCGACGAAAGTCTTGTCAACTTTGCCACTCTGAATGATGTAGTTGGCGACGAAGTTCAGGATGGCCAGGTCGGATTGCGGATGGAATATCATCGAGTTGTCGGACAGTTCGTACGAACGATGCTCGAAGGTGGACAGCACATGGACTTGGCAGCCTTTGTGGGTCAGGCGGCGGTCGGTGACGCGCGACCACAGTACCGGGTGCATTTCCGCCATGTTGGCGCCCCAGAGCACGAAGGCGTCGGCGTTCTCGATGTCGTCATAGCAGCCCATCGGTTCATCAATACCGAAGGTCCGCATGAAGCCGACCACGGCGGAAGCCATGCAGTGACGGGCGTTCGGGTCGATGTTGTTGGAGCGGAAACCGGCCTTGTACAGTTTCGCAGCGGCGTAACCCTCCCAGATCGTCCATTGCCCCGAACCGAACATAGCGACGGAGGTCGGCCCGGAACTCTTCAGGGCTTCTTTCCATTTTTGTTCCATGATGTCGAAGGCTTCTTTCCATGAAACGGGCGTGAAGTCGCCATTCTTGTCGTATTTGCCGCCTTTCTTCCGCAGCAGGGGCTGCGTGAGCCTGTCCTTGCCGTACATGATCTTGGACAGGAAATATCCTTTGATGCAGTTCAACCCACGATTCACGGGCGAGTCCGGGTCGCCTTGCGTGGCAACCAGTCTGCCTCCCTGCACGCCTGCCAGCACTGAGCAGCCCGTACCGCAAAAACGGCAGGGGATTTTGTCCCAGCGGATGTTATCGTCGGCGATGGCTTTAGTGACAGGCAGTGTCATGCCGGCTGCCGCAGCAGCGGTGGCAACAGCTTGGGTTTTCAGAAAGTCGCGGCGGTTGGTCATTTCAGTTCTCCTCGAGAGCGTGTACTTCATCCGAATATTCGTAGGAAAGGGTTGCAGACATCACTTGGGGGATTTGGTGGACTTGGATGATGGAGTCGGAGACGGCATAGTCCGGGCCGTCTTCCAGCAAAACAATCATACGCCCGTCGCCGCTATCGGCTGCCACACTGGCTCCGGGTACGGTTTCGACGGCGGCTTTTATTTCATCGGCATAGTCTGGCATGAACTTCAGGACGAGGCTGACGATTTTCATTGAGGGGGTTTTTCCGGGAAAGGGGTTGAATGTAGGCCAGATGGATTGTGTGGCGGAAAAGCCTGCATGGAAATGGCATGAACCGGGCAGGATGCCACGCATTCGCCGCAGCCGGTGCAATGTGATCCTGTGATGTCCGGCTGTGCGGGAGAGCCTGGGCGCGGGACAAAGCGGATGGCTCCCGCCTCGCAATGGCCTTCGCAGGAACGGCACAATACGCCCCGGTGAGGCAGACAGGCCGAGCTAACCGTGGCATGGAGCGTCCAAGGCGGAAGATCGGGGGAAAAGGCCAAGGCCGGTGGCTGGGGTGACGTGCTTTGTTGGGCGTTTTCCGCACAGGCATGGGCGCAGTCCGCGCAAAATGTACAACGCGCCCGCTGGAAATTGGCTTCTGGAAACCCTCCCGTGCCTTGTGTGAGCAACCCGGTGGGGCACGCCATCACGCAAGCGCCGCAACGAGTACAGGCGCGTGTAAAAAACGCCTCGGCCATTGCCCAAGGGGGACGGTATGGCGCCACGATCCTGCACAAACGCTGGCCGCGCAGGAAAGCGCGGCGACCCATATCCACAAACCCTCTCCCATTTCAGGAATATAATTAATAAGTATATAGAATTCCATACTAACCTGTGGGCTGAGGACAACCTTGATTTATATCAAAAAAACAGAGGCGTACCCACGAGAGAGCACGTAAACTCCAGATAGCTTTTTTGAGTTCTGGATAGGATAACTTGGCTGTTAATTTTCCGCTTTCGGTACGATGAGCGGGACATCGGCGCGCTGGATATCCACAACGACGGAAGCCCGGTAGTGCTTCCATTTCACGAGAATGATGTAGGAGTGTGGTGAGACGACGGTTTTCAGCCAATCGGGATCCGTTGCCTGCGCGGTTGGCACCGAAATTTCCATTGTTTCGCCGAAGTGTTTGCGTGCATTACCGGAAATTGTGTTGGCGATTTCTCCGGCGGCATCGAGCAGGCGGTCGTTGTCCCGTGTCTGCTCGCCCATCGCGACCAGCAGATGAGTCAGCATGGTACGCGGCGCGGAGAAATAGATGCGCCCGGTGAAACTTCCGGACAGCGTAATGTAGCTGGTCAGGTCGTATGTGGAGGACGGGACATCGTTTTCCAGCAGGTACGCGGTTTTGATCTCTACTTTTTCTTGGGTTGCGTGGAAGAAAAAGTTGCTGACCGCGTCCACGAAAATATGGATGTCTTTTTCGTTGATGCCTTTCATGGACTTGTAAGCTCCAAAAATGCCGCGATCAGGTCTTCGTCGGAAAATGGTTTGTAGAGGAATCCACGCGCACCTTTTTTCAGCGCTTTCAGGGCTGTAGCCTTGTCGCTCAACGCGGAGATGACAAGTATGCTGCAATCGTGGCGGAGTTCAATCATTTTCTCCGTGCACTCTATTCCATCCATTTCGGGCATGGTGATGTCCATTGTTACAAGCTCAGGCATGTGTTGCAGGAAGAGCATGATGGCTTCCTTGCCGTTCCTGGCCATGCCCAGAAGCTGGATGGTGTTCAGCCTCGGGTCATTCAGAATGCGGGCGATACGGCTTCTGATGAGCGCGGAGTCATCGACGATCAGGAGTTTCATTTCTGTGATTTTCTTTCAATGTACCGTGCTGAACTGGATGCTGAATTCGGTGAACTGGTTCGGGCGGCTCTTGACCAGCATGTACCCGCCCATGTCCCTCACTTTTTCCAATACTACATCCAACCCGATACCGTGCCCGGAATCCTGATCGGCTGCCTCTGAGGTCGAAATGCCCGGTTGGAAAAGATGGTTGGCTATTTCATGGTCGCTCAGGGCAGCCGCTTCCTCTGGGCTTATGATGTTCTTTTTCACGAAATGCTCGCGCAGGCGCTCCGGGACGATGCCGCATCCGTCATCCCGCACTGTGAAGGTGTACTGGCCGTGGCCCAGGTATTCACACCAGAGGCTTAGCGCGCCGGTTGGCGGCTTGTTGTTAACAGTCCGCTTGTTGGGTACTTCGATACCGTGCGTCATGGCGTTTCGCACGAGTTGAATGGAAATGTCCTGTAATTCCTTTGTCGTGGCTTTGGGCAGGGAGAAGAATCTTTCAAACTGGCAGGAGACTTCGATCTGCTTGCCATGATCCACAGCGATCCGCTGCGCGAGCGCGGTGATGTGATCCGCGAACGGGTGTTTCTGGGCAGTCCATTCACCCGCAGTCTGCGTCTTGCCGAGCGCGTTGCCAAGGCGGGAGACGATCTGGGCGAGCGAGGAATGGCGCTGGTAGAAGCCTTCCAGCAACACGGCCAGCCGCAACATCTGATCGCCGCTGAGCGAATCCTCTTCGCGCATGGCGACCATTTCCTTTTCGCATTCATGCGCGTAGGCCTCCAGCACGTCGATGCCGAGTGCCGCCGCTTCGCCCTTGACGCTGTGCACGATACGCATGATGTAGTTCAGGGTATGCAGGCGCTCACGAGAATCGTCATGGGGCGTACTCATCTTCTCGTTGATTTGTGCCAGCGATTCTCCAACGCCGTCAATGAATTGCTTGAGCGAATCGAAATCGCTGCTTGCCAGCCGCAGCAGGGTTTCGACCTCGATTTTTGCCTGGTTCTTCGCTTGCTCGACTTGTTGCGTGAGCACGACCTTGTCGGTGACATCCTGTACCGTGACCAGCAAGTGCGAGATTTTCTCTTCCGCAACGACCCTGTTGAAGAAGAAGGACAGATAGCGTGTCTGGGTGTTGCCACGTACGTCGGTAGCAAGGACGGGTACGTTTGTGAGGGGGTTGAGGCTGGTCACCAGGGCTTCCTTGACCCTGTCGCCGAGGAGCAGATCAATATAGTCCATGGCGGCTTCGTAAATGTTCCTGGGGGCGATTGCTTCGAGGTGAGGCAGAAAATCCGAACCCGGTACAATATCCCTTCTCAATATATCGGGTAGAGACTCCGAGAACTGCGTTCCGATCCTTTTTTCTTTGTCCAGCAAGAATAGCCCTTCGCGCACGGTAGATAGAATTTCTGCCGTCTCTTTACGGGCTTGGGCAAGATTTCTGTCGCCTCTTATCAAATCCCGGATCGAAACGACGACGGTGTAGCTAAAGTTAAAGAGCGCGAACAGGATGCCGACGACCAGCACGATCCGCAAAGTCGCGGCTCGCTCATTGGCAACGTGTTCCAGGTCGGTGGTCAGGGCGTTCATGAGCTTCAGGACGGCCCGATTGTTCTGCGGCTCACTGTGTGTCGGGTTTTTTTCCAGTGCGAAGTCTACTGCTGCCTTGAGATCGGCTCTGAATGCGTCAGGGTCGTTCTTTATGTATTCCAGTTTCTTTGCGAATTCCTCATCGGTGAAAGCCTCCTCCGCCTTGAACTTGTTTTTCACTTCTTCCAGTGTTTGTGTATCCGTCAGCTTTTGCTTGAACCTTTCGTCCAGGAAGGATTCCCTGTCGCCGTTCAGCAGCGGTTTCAGCCACTTCATGTAAGGAGTCCATATCTCGTAGGCGTCCGCTACGAACTGCCGGGATTTGTCCGTATCAACCTGAGTAAGATACGTGGGGTTGTCGTCGCCACCAGTGACCATAGCGCCATCGCGGAAACCCATCAGGGTCCTGTCGAAACGCCTGACGGTCAGCGTCAGTTCCTTCAGGCTGGTTTTGACGCCATCCTCATCCCCTGTTTCCAGGCTGCGGTCCATTGTCAGGAGCGCCTTGGTCATGCGTTGCGACATCATCCGCTGCCGACCGGACAGGTTGATCGACACGGCGGATTCATCGGCTTTGTAAGTGTTGTAGAAATTGATGCCGATGACGATCGCGTCTGCCACCATGAACAGGATTACGGCAAGAATGATCTTGCGATATTTGAAGAATATGCTGCTTTTGTCATCCATTTGAATGCTCCATATAAAGAGGTGTCAAATGCTACATACCTTGCGCCACATACCTTGCCCGAAAGCTCGACGGTATTTTTATGCTACGTTTGCCGACGACGCTATGCGCTACCTTCTAAGAGTATCATCGGCTCAAAATCCTCTTCCGGAAAATCGTACAACTAATTTATTGAGTTTGTGAGTTTTTGCGGACAAATAACACAGATTTTCCGTTGGTAATTTTAGGCGCGAGAAAAGTTTCTGTTCATACGTGATTGAAAATCAGCGCAGAATTGCCACGGATTTTACCTGTGCAATGACGGGGAGTCCGGGCGTGATAGCCAGTGCCTGCCGGGATCGTTCGGTGACGCGCGCCAGCAGTAGGGTTTCTCCATTCATGAGTTGCAGTTGTACGAGCACATGTCCGGGCGTATCGGCGTTGACGATGGCGGCGACCGTGGCGGGCAGGGTATTCAGGATGCTGGTGTCCGTGTGCGCGCTCAAGGAGAGGCTGACGTCGCTGGCGTGAATGCGGCAGCGCAAACGGTTTCCGGGTGCGTGCGCGTCCCCGGCGATGTAGAGTTTTCCGCCGGGGAATTCCAGCCGTGTGAGGCCATCCGCCTCGCGCTCGGCCACTGTCGTTTCCAGCACCGCGCCGGTTTCCCCGGCGAAAGCGGCGGCGAGGTCGGGCCGCGACAGGATGTCCGTGAGTGACCCGTTTGCCGTGACATGGCCGTTTTCGATGAGCACGAGTTGGTCGGCGAGCCGTGCCACTTCATCCAGGGAATGGCTGACATAGAGCACGGGGATGGAAAGCTCGTCGCGCAGTTTTTCGAGATAGGGCAGGATTTCCAGCTTACGCTTCATATCGAGCGCGGCGAGCGGTTCGTCCATCAGTAGCAGCCGTGGGCGAGTAAGGAGCGCGCGCGCGATGGCGACCCGCTGCCGCTCGCCGCCGGAAAGGCTGCCGGGGGCGCGGTCGAGGAGGGGGCGGATGCCCAGCAGGTCGAGCATGGCTTCGAACCCTTCGCCGTTGCCCGCCCGCTTCATGCCGTATCGGAGGTTTTCCCGGACGGACAGGTGAGGGAAAAGGCTTGCTTCCTGGAACACCAGCCCCAGCGGGCGTTTGTGGGTAGGCAGGAAAATACCGCGCCGTTCGTCCTGCCACACCTCGCCCGCAACGGACAAAAAGCCTTCCCTTGATCGTTCCAGCCCGGCCATGCAGCGCAGGATCGTAGTTTTGCCGGAGCCGGACGGACCGAACAGCGCCGTGATGCCTGCCTCCGGCACGGACAGGTCGACGTCCAGCGTGAAGCCGGGGTAGCCGATATGGAAACGCCCGATCATCACCAGTTCCAGCCTACCTGTTTGCGGCGGCTGTAGAGCAGCAGCAGGACGATGAAGCTGAAAAACACCATGCCGCCAGCCAGCCAGTGCGCCTGCGTGTAGTTGGTGTTTTCCACGTAGTCGAAAATCTTGACCGACAGCACCTGGGTTTTGCCGGGAATGTTGCCGCCGATCATCAGCACCACGCCGAATTCGCCCACCGTGTGCGCGAAGCCCAGGACGGCGGCGGTCACGAAGCCTGGGCGGGCCAGCGGCAGGGCGACGCTGAAAAACGCGTCAAGGGGAGATGCCCGCAAACTGGCTGCCGCCTCCAGCGGGCGTTTGCCGATGGCCTCGAACGCGTTCTGGATGGGTTGCACCACGAATGGGAGCGAATACAGGACGGAAGCTACCACCAGTCCGGCAAAGGTGAAGGGGAGCCGTTGCAGATTCAGCGCGTCCATCGCCCGCCCAATGAAACCGTGTGGCCCGAACGCGACCAAGAGGTAGAACCCGAGCACTGTGGGCGGCAACACCAGCGGAAGGGCGACTAGCGCGCCCACCGGCCCTTTCAGGCGCGATCGGGTATTGGCCAGCCACCAAGCGATAGGCGTCCCGATCAGAAGCAGGAGCGCGGTTGTCAGCGTTGCCAGTTTGCAGGTGAGCCAAATGGCCGTGAGGCTGGAACTATCCATTATTCGATCAGACGAACTCAGCATCCTCTTAACTCAGCATCCTCTTTTTAATTACATCGAGGAATCCCAAATCTTTCGGCAGAGGCGATTCAAATCATAACAAACTGCCTTATTAACTTAATGATGGGACAGATTGCAAGCTTGAAAGTCAATATGTGGTTTCGTTACTGCAGGCCGGGCAAGCCGGGTCTTTGCCAAAAGTGACGGTACGGAAGGTCTGGGAGAGGACGTCGATCAGCAACAGCCGCCCGGTGAGCAGCGTACCGATGTTGGCGAGCAGTTTCAGGGCCTCCGCCGCTTGCAGGCTGCCGACGACGCCGGTGAGGGGTGCGAATACGCCGGTGACGGCACAGCGTTCTTCCGCCACAGGCTGGCCATCCGGGAACAGGCAGTGGTAGCAGGGAGAGTCCGGGCGCGAAAAGTCGAAAACGCTCACTTGCCCGCCGAAGCGCACTGCCGCGCCGGAGACGAGCGGCGTCCGGCTCCGGACGCAGGCGCGGTTGATCGCATAGCGCGTGGTGAAATTGTCGGAACAGTCGAGCACCACATCGGCGGCTGCCACATGGGCTTCCAGCGCTTCGCTTTCCAGCCGCTCATGGAGCGGGACGACCCGCACGGTAGCGTTGATCTGTGCCAGCGATTGCGCGCCGGAGCTTGCCTTGGCCTGACCGATCCGCGCTTCCGTATGCAGGATTTGGCGTTGCAGGTTGCTTGCGTCGACCGTGTCGCCATCGGCCAGCGTCAGTGTGCCGACCCCAGCGGAAGCCAGGTACAGCGCAGCGGGGGAACCCAGGCCGCCCGCGCCGATGACGAGCGCGTGGCTTTGCAGGATGCGTTCCTGCCCCGCGATGCCTAGCTCATCGAGCAGAATGTGGCGGCTGTAACGGCGTAGTTGGGAGTCGTCCACGATGTAATGAGAAAATAGTGGAATAATGAAATGCTGAAATCCTCGATGGGGTGCGATAGATTATACAGACTGTGAATAAGGGCGCTTGGCATCCCGTATGCGGGTACGATCTAATCGCATCTCGCCCCGTTTGAGTTTGTATTACCCACCCCGACTGAACACGCGTTCAAGGAAACCGAAATGTACGCTATTCCCGCTTTCCCCGAGACACGCCTGCGCCGCATGCGCCGCGATGAATTTTCCCGCCGCCTGATGCGCGAAAACCTGCTAACTGCCGATGACCTCATTTATCCCGTGTTCGTGCAGGAGGGGCAGAACGTTGCTTCCCCGGTCACGTCCATGCCCGGCGTGCAGCGCATGTCGCTCGACCGGCTGCTCGTGCTCGCGGAGGATGCGCTCAGGCTTGGCGTACCCGCGCTGGCACTTTTTCCGGTGATCGACTTCGATCTGAAAAGCGAAACCGCTGAGGAAGCCTGGAACCCGAACGGCCTGATTCCGCGCGCCGTCGCCGCGCTCAAAACGAGGTTCCCGGCGCTGGGCGTCATCACCGACGTGGCGCTCGACCCCTACACCATCCACGGGCAGGACGGCCTGATCGACCCTGATGACACCGACCGCTACGTGATGAACGACGAGACGCTCGTTGCGCTCATCCGTCAGGCGCTTTGCCACGCGCGGGCGGGCGCGGACGTCGTGGCTCCCTCCGACATGATGGACGGGCGCGTAGGGAAGATTCGCGCGGAACTCGACCGCTGCAACCTCATCCATACCCGCATCCTTGCCTATTCGGCCAAGTACGCTTCCAGCTACTACGGTCCTTTCCGCGATGCCGTAGGCTCTGCCGGAACGCTCGGCAAGGGCAACAAGTACACCTACCAGATGGACCCCGCCAACAGTGACGAGGCATTGCGCGAGGTCGAACTCGACATCTCCGAGGGCGCCGACATGTTCATGGTCAAGCCCGGCATGCCCTATCTCGACATCGTGCGCCGGGTCAAGACCGAACTGCGTGTGCCGACCTACGCCTACCAGGTAAGCGGTGAATACGCGATGCTCAAGGCTGCCGCGCAGCAAGGCTGGCTGGATGAAAAAGCCTGTGTGCTGGAGGCGCTCCTGGCATTCAAGCGCGCTGGTGCGGACGGCATCCTGACGTATTACGCGCTGGACGCGGCGCGCTGGCTGAAGGAAGGGCGTTAGAGCAGTTTCTGTTTAATCCTGTGCAGTGAAAGCGGGCGGCAAAATGCCGCCCGCAACTCCCCTCTTGCGGGAGAGGAAAAAGCGTGGCGAGCGTTGCGGCTATACAGGCGGCAGGGGACGGGTAAGGTTGACGCGCGTCGGGAATGCGATTTCCGCGCCATGACGATTGATGATGTCGGCGATATTCAGCAGGATGCCTTCCTTGGCCCGCTGGAATTCCGCGCCTGCCGTCACATGGCTGAGTGCGCGCACCACGATGTCGAGCGAACAATCGTTGAACTTATCGAAATTCACGACCACGGGTTGCTTCTGGTCGATTTCCGGGTGCGCGCGCATCATGGCCTGGATGTCCCCGACGATGGCCTTGATCTTGCCGATGTCGTCGTAGCGCAGGCCGATGGTTTCATTGATGCGGCGGTGGCTCATTCGCGATGGGTTCTCGACCGTGATGGTTGTAAATATCGAGTTGGGCACATACAGGGGGCGCTTATCGAAAGTGCGGATGCGGGTCAGGCGCCAGCCGATGTCTTCGACCGTGCCTTCAATCTGCTTGTCCGGCGAACGTATCCACTCGCCGACGGCAAACGGGCGGTCGAAATAGATCATCAGGCTGCCGAAGAAATTGGCCAGCAAGTCCTTGGCGGCAAAACCGATGGCAATCCCGCCGATGCCGCCGAACGCCAATACCCCCTCGATCGAAAATCCCAAACTTTGCAGGATGACCAGAAATGTCGTGATCCATGCCGTGATTCGTAAAAGCTGGGCAATCGCTTCGGCTGTCGTCCGGTCGACTTCCGCGCCGCGCGCGGTCCGCCGCTGGATGATCGCGTCTTTCACGTTGCCGATGAATCCCGTCAGGAACCAGCCCAGGCAAACGATGACTCCGATGACGCGCACGGGATGGATAAACGCGAGAATGGCGGCATCCGTTTGCTCCTGTGCCATCTGGCCGACAAACGAGATGCCGACCACCCAGGCCAATATGGATAGCGGACGCTTGGCAGACGCCGCCAAGGCCAGTTCCCAGAAGGTGCCCGCCTTATGAGCCGCCTTGCCGAACCGGGCCAGCACTCGGTGCGTCACGGCGTTGAAAATCACGATGGCAAGCACGACCAGCAGCGCGTGCAGGGAAAACAGCGTCATGGTATCTCCACCGGCGAGCCGCTCAAGCCAGGATTCAAGCCATTCCATGATTCATGCCTCCGATCAGGCGATGCGGGTAAGGGTGAAAACAGCCGTTCCATGTCTTTTTATTCATATTGACACAAATACTTCTTTTATAAGGGATTCCTTTCCTGAATGCGACATTGTGCTCGGCATGCGCGGTAAGCGCGCACTAGACTTTGCCAATCCGTTTTGTTGAGCGCAAACAAAAATTTCTACAACATGAACGAGATCGAAAACAGGGTTCTGCGCGGAGTTAGCATCCCGGCTTGCCCGACTACTCTCACTCAGTTGATGGACGAACTGAAGAGTACGCCCACCAACAGCAAAAAGATCGCCGGACTCGTCAGCCAGGACGCGGGGATTTCCGCCATCGTTATCCGCATGGCCAATTCTCCGCTCCTCGGCAATGGCTGCCGTATCTCTTCCATCTCGGACGCGATCGATACGCTTGGTTACGATTCCCTGACCAACCTGGTGCGGGAAGCCCTCCTGCAAGACTCCATCAACGGCAACAACGTTTCGCTCGACCGTTTTTGGGACAACTCCCGTTATACCGCCATAGCCGGGAAACGCCTGGCTTCCATTGTAGGCCGGGTCAACCCGGATACCGCCTATACCTTCGGGCTGTTTCACGATTGTGGCATTCCCTTGCTCACGCAACGCTATCCGGAATACAAGGGCGTCCTGCGCGAAGCCAACAAGGACACCAAACGGATATTCACCGACGTCGAAGAAGAAGCCTTTGAAACCAGCCATGCGATCATCGGCTATTACCTCGCGCGCGCCTGGGGTTTGGCGGATGCGATCACCCAAGGCATTCTTTGTCATCATGACTACGCCCAACTCGAAGACCCGCGACACATCAATAGTGAAGCGCATCGCCTGATCGCCATCAACGTAATGGCCGAGTATGCCGCAAGCACCCACCTTCGCACGGTGCAGGACGCGGAATGGATGCGGGCGCGCGAAGCCGTCTCCGTTTGCCTGGGCTATGCCGCCTCAGACCTGGACGACATCGCCGACGATCTGATTTACCAGTTCGACGAAGCCCTGGCACACCACGAAGAACACGGATAGCCCGAATCAGTCCGCGTCGATCTTTATATCGTGCAGGTTCAGGTACGACTCCCTGAAGAGCGCGCTCGTCCGCTCGGCATCCGGGCGCGGCGTGAGCCAACTGACCACCGGCACGATCACCAGCCCCGCGAGCATCGCCAGCGCGCCCGCGTTGATGGGCGAGATTACGTTGCCAAGCATCAAGTTCCCGCACACCAAACCGACCGCAAAGATGAAGCATGCCCACACGCTTGCCGTGGTCGTGCGCTGCCAGTAAAGCCCGTAGAGGAAAGGCGCGAGGAACGAACCCGCAAGCGCCCCCCAACTGATCCCCATGAGTTGCGCGATGAATATCATCGGCGAATTGTACTGAACGAGCGCGATTACCATCGAAATGAGCACAAAAACGACGATGAGCAGCCGGATAACCGTAACTTGGTTCCTGGTGTTCATTTCCCGGATGAAATTGCCCTTGAGAAAATCCAGCGTCAGCGTGGAACTCGAAGTCAGCACCAGCGCGCTCAAGGTCGACATCGAGGCGCTCAACACCAGCACCACGATCAGCCCCATGAGCAAATCCGGCATATCCATGAGCATGGTTGGAATGATCGAATCGTAGACGGGTGCGCCGCTGGGCGAAAGCGCGATACTGTCCGCAGCCAGCCGGCCAAACCCGCCCAGAAAATAACTGCCTCCCGCCACCACTACCGCGAACAGGGTCGAAATGATGGCTCCGCGCTTGATTGCGTCGGTGCTTTTGATTGCATAGAACCTCTGCACCATCTGCGGCAGTCCCCATGTGCCCAGTGAAGTCAGCACGAGCACGCCCACGAGATCGAGCAGGTTAGGCCCGAAGATCGAAACGTAGGCTCCCTGCATCTGCTCCATGCCCGGTGCGTCGCTCGGCACCTGCGAGAGCGTCAGCATCGCCTGCGTGAAACCGCCGTGCTTCATCAGGACTGTGGCGATGACGGCAACGATGCCGAACAGCATGACGCAGCCCTGCACCAGATCGTTGATGACGGTTGCCATGTAGCCGCCCATGACCACGTAGACACAGGTCAGTATCGCCATGACCACGATGCACCATTCGTAAGGTACGCCGAACGCCATGTCGAAGAGCCTCGACAAGCCGTTATAGACACTGGCCGTATAGGGAATCAAAAAAATGAAAATGATCGCGGCGGCGGCAATGCGTAGGCTCGGGCTTGAAAAGCGCGCGCCGAAGAATTCCGGCATGGTGTGCGCCCGCAGGTGATGCGTCATTGCCCGCGTTCGCGCCCCGAGCACATACCAGACCAGCAGGCTGCCGATAAACGCGTTGCCCAGTCCGATCCAGAACGCCGCCATGCCGTATTTCCAGCCGAACTGCCCAGCGTAACCGATGAAGACCACTGCCGAAAAATACGTGGTGCCGTAAGCAAACGCGGAAAACCACGCCCCGACCTTGCGCCCGCCGAGCACGAAGCCCTCGACATCCCGCGCATGCTTGCGGGCATAGAAGCCGATATAGACCGTCACGGCGATGAACGCCGCCATTATCAGAACTTTGAGAAACATTGCAGTCGCGCCAGTGGATTAAAAAATGAATGCTCAAAAAAACAGATTGCACGGCATCAGCCTATGCTTGTTCCCCTTCCTTGTCCCGCATCAGCCACGCAATCAGCATCGGCAGCAGGGAAACGAGAATGATCCCAACGATCAGCAGGGAAAGATTCTGTCTTACCCACGGCCGATTGCCGAACCAGTACCCTGCCAGCGTGAGCGAAAAACACCATCCTAACCCCCCCGCCAGGTTGAACAGGAAAAACCGGGGATAGTCCATTGCGCCTACGCCTGCCACGAACGGCGCGAAGGTGCGGAAAATCGGTAAAAAACGGGAAATGACCAAAGTTTTGCCGCCATGCCGCTCGTAGAAGGCATGCGTTTTCAAAAGCGCCTTTTTGTTGAAAAAGCGGGAACCTTCCCATTGGAACACCTTTGGCCCGAGGAAACGGCCTATCTGGTAATTCACCATGTTGCCCAATATCGCCGCCGAGGAAACCGCCGCCAGCAGCCAGCCGATATTCATGCCGCCCTCGGCCTCCGCCATGCCTATCGCCGCCAGTGCCCCTGCCACGAACAACAGGGAATCTCCCGGCAGGAAGGGCGTCACGACAAACCCCGTTTCCGCGAAAATGATGCAAAACAATATGGCGTAGATCCATATGCCATATTGAACGACCCATGCCCCCAAGTGCTGATCCAGATGCAGGATGATGTCGATAAACTGAGCTATAAATTCCATATTGAACGTAAGTTGCGCCGAAAAGCCCGCATTCTACCTGAAGCGCCTCATCACCCTGCGCGCGCAAGGACGAAATTGTGTACCGCCGCCGCTCCGGCTGCCTTGAGGCAACGGGCAAGCGCATCGAGCGAGGCTCCAGTGGTCATCACATCGTCGATTGCCATTACGCGCAGGCCATCGAACCGGCGGCGGCAGACAAACGCGCCGCGCGGGTTGGCAAGCCTCGCCTCGCGGTCGAGCATTGCCTGCGGTGGCGTGTAACGTTTGCGCGCGACTCCTCCATGCTCCAACGGCAAACCGGCCGCACGAGCCAGTGGGCGGGCGATTTCCAGCGCCTGATTGAAACCGCGCTCGGATAAACGTCTTGGATGCAGCGGCATGGGCACGACCACATCGGCCTCCGGCAAACTCCCCACTGCGCCGACAAAGAACCGAACCAGCGACAGGCGATGACGGTACTTGAATGCGCGCACCAGCGCATCCGCCGGGAAGACGTAGCCATATAACGCGCGGGTACTGTCAAACGCCGGAGGGTCGCGCAGGCAATGCCCGCAAAATTGCCCCTCCGGCGTGGGGCGCGCGCAACATGGGCAGGCCGGCGCGTCATGGCGCGGCAATTCGCCCGCGCAACCGCTGCACACGGGCATGCCCCCGTTTCCGCTCCCAACGGGAGTCCCGCACAAACAACAGTCTGGCGATATCAAGGTATCGAGAAGGGATGACAGCAGCCTTGCCAAGGGTTGTTCCTGATTTGACTTGCTTTTGCCCGCTGAACGAGAATTACAGCTTCCCAATTAGAGACCAAATTACGCGACATGACAAGCGAATCATCCGTCACGTTCTTCGCCGAACCTTCCCGATCCGCTCCGGCGGAGCCTGCCAACGCCCGCTGGAAAATTGCCGACATCGAAGCCCTGTTCGCGCTGCCTTTCCTCGATCTGATGTTCCGCGCGCAGGAAGTGCACCGCGCCCATTTCAAGGCTGGCGAAGTGCAACGCTCGACCCTTCTTTCGATCAAGACCGGCGGCTGTTCCGAGGATTGCGGCTACTGCTCGCAGTCCGCGCGCCACCAGACGGGGCTGGAACGCGAAGCCCTGATGCCGCTCGACGAAGTGCTGGAACACGCCCGTGCCGCCAAGGAAAACGGTTCTTCCCGCTTCTGCATGGGCGCGGCATGGCGCAACCCCAAGGAAAAAGACCTCGCCGCCGTCATCGACATGGTGAAGGAAGTCAAGAAACTAGGGCTGGAAACCTGCGTTACCCTTGGCATGCTGGAGGCGGAACAAGCCAAACGGCTCGCCGAAGCCGGGCTTGACTACTACAACCACAACATCGACACCGCGCCCGAGCGTTACGGCGAAGTCGTCACCACCCACACCCTGCAAGACCGGCTCGACACCATCGAAAAAGTGCGCGAAGCCGGGATCAACGTCTGTTCCGGCGGCATCGTCGGCATGGGAGAAGGCCAAGTGGGCCGTGCGGGCCTCATCGCCCAACTCGCCAATATGGATCCGCCGCCGGAATCTGTGCCCATCAACAAACTCATCGCTTTTCCCGGCACGCCGTTTGCCGACAGTGGTGCAATCGACCCCTTCGACTTCGTCCGTACCGTCGCCGTAGCGCGCATCACCATGCCGGGAAGCGCCGTGCGCCTCTCGGCGGGGCGCGAACAGATGAGCGACGAATTGCAGGCGCTGTGCTTCATGGCCGGAGCCAATTCCATTTTCTACGGCGAACGGCTCCTGACCACGGGCAACGCTGACACCGACGCCGACATGCGCCTTTTCGCCCGCCTCGGCCTCGTTTCCATCTGACCTGGCGGGCCGGGAGCCGACGCGTGGAGACACCCGATACGGCTGCGCCCCAGAGCTTCCGCCTGGATCACGCCCTGCTGCGCCGACGGCTCCGGCAGGCTGCCGTGCGGGTCGGCGAAACCGACTCTGATTTTCTTGCCCGCGAAATCGCCCGCCGCATGGATGAACGGCTCGACCTCATCCGCATCGCCCCCCGCCGCATTCTCGACCTTGGTTGCGGCGCGGGTCATGACCTCGCGCGCCTTGGGGAGCGTTATCCCGACGTCATGCGGATCGGGCTTGATCTCGTTGCCCCTTTCCACGCGCGTGCGCGGCTTACTCCAAACGGTTCGCCCAACCCCCTGCGCCGCCTGTTCGGCAAGAGCCTGCCCGCTGTCGGCCTTGCCGCCGCAGAGGCCGCGCGCTTGCCGCTTCTCGAGGGTTCCGTTTCCCTCGTCTGGGCCAACCTGATGCTGCCCTTCATCGACGACCCCTTGCCCGTTTTTCGCGAAATGTGCCGGGTCATCGAGACCGGCGGGCTGGTCATGTTTTCCACCCTTGGGCCGGATACCTTGCGGGAACTGCGCGAGATTCTTCCCTCGCACGCGGGTGAGCGTGTGCACCGCTTCATCGACATGCACGATCTGGGCGACGCCCTCATCGCTGCGGGTTTCTCCGATCCCGTGATGGACATGGAGATGGCTACGCTCACCTACGGCAGCCTCGATGAGCTTTTTGCCGATCTGCGCGCCAACGCTGCCAACAACGCCGCCCTTGCCCGCCCGCGCGGCCTCTCCGGACGCACTGCCTGGGAGCAAGCCCGAGCGCGCTACGAACAATGTCGCCGCGAAGAACGCCTTCCGGTGACGATCGAGATCATCCAGGGTCACGCCTGGAAAACCGGGAGCGCGGAAAAACAGCCGCAATCCGGGGCACGCCCCGATGGCCGCGCCGTCGTGCATTTTCACCCGCGCGGATGATATCTTTGAATACCCAGAGAAATTTCCGGCCGGTAGGATCAAAATGGCAGAAAAAAAGGAATGAGAATTTTGGGCTGTCTACGTATTTTCAACAATAAATAACCATGAGTTTTATGCTTTGTATACGTGTTTTCCGATAGTTCATATTTACAATGAGTTGTCGTGATTTTTTACATTTTGCTCTATTGACACATAAATACTGTTGAAAAATCAAAAGTATACAATTCAGGCTTATTTTTTGCTTGTATAACCTAGGTTTGTTTTGTGTAGTCTCATTCATCAAAAAGGATTCATCATGTCCAAGCTTCTTTCTACTTCACTTTTGGCATTGGGCACCATGTCCGCTATGCCAGCTTATGCTAATCCCACTGGGGATGAGTTTGTTGGCATATTGCGCGACACCGTGAACGCCAGTAACTGGCAGGTGAAATACTTGGGTGGGGAAAATACCAACTGCAATAGCCAGTTTCAGCAGTGCAATTCGAATGAAACCTTTAACTGGGCAGCCCAACGAACCTACAGCAATGGGATACTCAACACTTCAGGATACTCAACCGCGCAAAAGGTATCCAATCTTGGTACCGACTGGAACAGCAATGTTCCCTGGATAAGTATCAACAAGGAAGGGTACTGGAAGAATGGTTACTATTCCTACGTGACAACGTATGCCGAAGATTTCAGTGCGCTGGGCAGCTACCAGTCGATAGAGTTCAGCAAGTTGGACATCAACTATGTTTCGGATGACCATCTGCATGCCATCGTTATCAACGGGGTTGTATATAGCGGTTTCAATGCAGAGCATGAAGAATACCCCGGCTGGACGCAGGAATATACGCATCTCACGTTGACCGATATTGCCTGGAACGTCGATGGTTCCAACACGATAGAGTTCATCGTTCACAATAACCACAGCAACTCCTATGGCGGCGACACCTACAATGGTCGTCCTAGCTCTTACTGGAACACGGATAATGCAACGGGATTCGCCGCTACGATTCAGGCGACTTATACTGCTGCCATTCCCGAGCCGGAAACCTACGCGATGATGCTGGCCGGCCTCGGCATGATCGGTGCCGTTGTCCGCCGCCGCCGTAACAGGAGCTTGTGATTCGGTTATCTGAAGTTTTTCCCGCAAAGGGATATGTGAAGGGGGGCGAAAGCCCCCCTTAGTTTTTTTAGGGGCAAGGTCACTCTTGCGGGAGAGGGTGCCCCGTAGGGCGGGTGAGGGGGATGCCAGGGAGAGGGCAAGTCTCGACCTAACAGAAACATCTTCCCCCCTCTCCCCAAACCCCTCTCCCGCAAGAGTGACCTTGCCCCCCGAACCGGCAAGGATTAGCCGCCGCGCCTCCGCATCGCCCAGACGGTCGGGGCGGTAGGCGAATACCTGCCCTTTATGGAGCACTACCCGCCACGGCGAGGCGAACACCTCCCCGCTGCCCCGGTCTATCCAGCCGCCTCCCACGCGCCGCCGGATGGTTTGGTCTTTGGTGACGCTGTGCTCATCCCTCAACCACGACGGCAAAGCCCACCAACGGGATTCTTGGAGGGCTTCCCCCTCCAATCCGCCCACGCCGTACATCCGCGCCCCTTTGGGCAGGGTGACATCCTCCTGCCCTTTGCTTACATACTTGGAGATATAGCCGACCGCGCAACGCGCCCATTCCATCTTCGTCATCCCATGCGGCCACCACCCGGCGTCATCGAGTTTTGGGAGCTTTGCCCCCCACGGAAGCCAGACGACAATATGGTAGTGGGGCTTGCCCGCCTTGGTCAGTTCCAGCGCCCATGTGTAGCGCAGGCGGACGCCCCGGCGCTTGAGCCACTGGCGGGCATGGCGGATGCACTCGGACACATGGCGCTTGTCCCATTCAACGCCGGGGCGGTAGGTAAGAGTGAGCATAGCAGGACGCCACTTCGTCACCTGCGAGACGTGCAGGCGCGCCCCGGTCAAGACGCGCCGCCTCATCCGCCTGAGACGGGCCTCTTTCCGGTCGATCAGGAGCAAATCCCCCTGAGTTCTGGAAGTTCCACTTGTTTGAGAAGAGACAAGCCCAGTCCCGGCGCTTTGCGCCGCGCCCGCGTCGGTGCGCGCGCGCGTGCTCTGCGCCGGAACGCCCGCATGTATTAACTCTGGACATGGAGGGGACACAAAAAACCCATTGGAATGAAAGAGATACAGAGAAAGTATCAATCTTTACAATGGGTTGCAAACGCTTTACAGTGCGTCACACTGTAACACTTTAGTATGCGCTCGCCGCGCGGCATCTGCCGGGGAATGTGTTTCACCCCTTCCCCGGCAGGGCCGGAAGCGTATCAATCCGGAGCGCAGTTCAAGGGTGCGCTTGCGCCGTCTCGTCCGCAGGACGGCAGGGCAACGTCATGACTATTGCTACGTAGAAATACTAAGGCGAAACCACGCTACAGCGCAACGGACAAAACGCCCTTGACTGTCTAAGCGGATTCAGCAGCCGAACCGCCATACTGTTCGGCTATTTGTCAGGATTGCCCACGATGGCGCTTCCGCCATCTGAAACCCAGATAGACAAGGCCGGTAATTATTGCTATGACAATAAGATGGATGGCGGCGACGGATACCATTGCATTCTCTGCGGCATCTATGCCACTTTCGCCGTCACAAAACTCCCCGCAAAAAAACTTCTGTGCAAGCCAATCTACTGGAACAGCCCATGTTGGATAACTCATGAAGTTCGCCATCAAAAACCAGCTATACAGCAAGTGGATAACGAGGATGCAGAAAGTCCAGCGGGCAATCTTAAAAACTTTGCTTAACATCAAGCACTCCGTAACCTTTGATACTCGTGCCGGGAATGACACAGCAAGCGTACCCCGAAGTAAGCAGGATAAGACCGGAGGCAATTACTGTGCTGTCAGGGCTGCCCGCGATGGCGCTTCCACCTTCTGAACCCCAGATAGACAAGGCCGGTAATTATTGCTATGACAACAAGATGGACGGCGGCAACAAATGCTACCGCAATGTACTCATCTACAAACATAGCCGATTCGCCGTCATATCCCACGAAAAACTTCGGTTGTAGCCAATGTATTAACCGATAGACAGGGGCTTCTGCCCATGCAGGGAAGCTCGTGAAGTTCGCTATGAACGCGCTGTACAGCATAAAGACGATACAGATAAAGAATAGCCAGCGGATTACCTTAAAAAATCTGCGTAACATTGAGTACCCCGTAACCTTTGATACTCGTGCCGGGAATGACACAGCAAGCGTACCCCGAAGTAAGCAGGATAAGACCGGAGGCAATTACTGTGCTGTCAGGATTGCCCACGATGGCGCTTCCGCCATCTGAAAGCAAGATAGGCAACTATAGCTATCACAGTGAGATGAATAGCCCCTACAAGTAACAACGCATCATCTTCTGCATTCATAGCCCATTCACCGTCACAAACCTCCCCGCAGAATTTCTGCTTAAACCAACCTACTGGAGCCACCCATGCGGGTAGTGAATCCGTAAAGTACGCTAAAACCATGCAGTAAAGTATCCAGACAATAAAGGCACAGAATAGCCAACCTACAACCTTAAAAAGATTGCTTAACATGGAGCACCCCGTAACCTTTGATACTCGTACCGGGAATGACACAGCAAGCGTACCCCGAAGTAAGCAGGATAAGACCGGAGGCATTACTGTGCTGTCAGGGCTGCCCGCGATGGCGCTTCCACCTTCTGAACCCCAGATAGACAAGGCTGACAATTATTGCTATGACAGTAAGATGGATGGCGGCAACAAATGCTACCGCAATGTACTCATCTACAAACATAGCCGATTCGCCGTCATATCCCACGAAAAACTTCGGTTGTAGCCAATGTATTAACCGATAGACAGGGGCTTCTGCCCATGCGGGGAACTTCGTGAAGTTAGCTAAAAACGCGCAGTACAACGTATGGACAACGAAGACACAGAATAACCAACCGACAACCTTAAAAAGTCTGCTTAACATCAAGCACCCCGTAACCTGTGATACTCGCACCGGGAATGGCAGTGTTCTTATGGACAAGAATTCGACTACGCAGCATGTGGAAGTCTGTGGGGTTGGGCAGGGTTATGCACCCTTCGCTTCTCCCAAAGTATCCAGCTGCATGTATCCGAAATTCCCCACGCCTGACTCCTGCACAAAACAGTTCGTCATCTACGTGGCTATCCAAAGCATACAGCGCGAACCATTCAAAGTGATTGCTTCCACTGGTTACGCTCTTGATAGCATCCTTGATTTTGCTTTTCAGCCCCCCGCTTTCCTTATCCACGATGGCATATCGACCAACAGGAATTGCCCCGAAATAGGGAATACATTGCCACGTTGGTTTGTTGCGATAGGCTGGAAACCCTGAGTACGCGGGATACTGGAAGCCAAGCCCTTTGATGAGGCTCATCGGCTGGCTGTTCAATGTAAAAGTGCATTCAAACATGATAAACACCTTCCATTGAAAATCAGGCCACCGCATTTGTCATCAAGTTCCACCCTGCCAAGATATGACCGGCTGGCGTACCGTCCGCGCGGCTCTGCTGCGTGTAGTCCATGGTGATCTTGGCGGGTACGAAGCTGATCGTTTCAGAGGGGAATTCCTTGCCGCCCGCACGGAACAACTCGATGACCACTTCCTTGATGTGCTTGCCCGTGAAACAGGCTTCCCACAGCTTCGGCGAGGCCCTATCAACCAGCTTGCTGACGTTGAACGTCCCGAAGTCGGCCCGTTCAGCCGTCGCGCCGCCCGCACTGCTGGCGGTCATGGAGTAGGGCTGATTCACGCCATGCACAAAGTCAATAATCTCAATCCAGTCCTTGTGCTTGTCGTCCTTGGATTCACCGGGGATGCCATCAACTTTCAGGAATGCGTCAAACATAATCTCACCTCATGACTGGATAGAAGAAAGTGTGACATAGGTCACAAGGGGAAATTATGACGGGCGAGCGGCACAATGTAAACCGTATTGCATCCAGCCCCGACCGCGACCGCGCCCCCGGTGCGCGCGGTCGCCGTCTCGGTCGGGGCTGGATTGCGTCGGGATTTACCCAAGCCTTGCGGCAATCTCCGAAGGCGTGGCGTTGTAATACACCATGAGGATTTTTAAGTCGCGCGTCCCGACCATCCGCGCAAGGTCGAGCACATCCAGCTTGCGGGCAAGCCGGGTGATGGCTTCATGCCGCGTGTCGTGAAAATGCAGGTTGTCAATTTGCGCCCTCTCCCTCGCTTGGCTGAAGTAGCCCTTCAACTGGTCGCTGGTGAGGTTAAACGCGCTGCCCGCCCCGCTTTTGGGAAGCTGCCCGAACAGCCGCACGGCTTCCGCCGATAGGGGGACGTTGCGCGGGTAGCCGTTTTTCGTGACGGGTAAATGTGCGACATTGCCCCGTACTGCCTCCCACTTCAACGAAAGTATCTCACCTGCCCGCATGCCTGTTTCAATAGCGAAAAGCAATGCTATAGCGACACGCGCCCTCACGGTCTTTGCCGTGCCCTCCCGGCTGTAGCCAAGCCCTAGCAGGAGGCGCGATATTTCCGCCTCGGAGATGCGCCGGTCACGCGAGGGAGGCGCTTTCGGCTTGCGGACAGGCTTTAACGGGTTGCCCGGCAGGTACTCCCACTCACGAACCGCCACCGAGAAAACATGCGACAGCAGCGACCAGTCACGGAGCACGCTTGCCGCCGAGACTTCCGAGAGCCGCCGGTCACGCCATGCCGAAAGGTACGCGGGCTTTAACTGGGGAAGGCGCACTTGCGCCAGTTCGTCGCGCATGAGGCGCTGTAGCTGCAATGCCTCTTTCACGCGCCCGCGCTTGCGGGGCGTGACCTCTTGCATGTATTTTTCAAGCAGCGCCGCAACCGGAATGTCTGGAGTGCCCCCGGCCTGTACCGTTTTAATCGCTGCCGCCTGTGCTGCCGCCCATTCTGCCGCCTCGCGCTTGGAGGGGAACAACGCGGAACGCCGGATGCCAGACAGACAAAGCGACGCTTCTCATTTGTCGCCGCGGTTGCGAAAAGATGCCATTGTGTTCACCTGCTATGTAGGGTTGCCGTAAATTTGCCGTAATGGGAGAGCCACTACAGCCCACTACGCTACACACAGGGAAACGACGAAGCAAATAACCTACTGATTCTATGGATAAAGTTAAAGAGTGGAATTCACTGTTAAACTCTTTTTTCCGTCCCCCTCTCCCGCGAGGGGAGAGGGGTTTATCCGGGCTGTATTGACCTCTCTCCCGCAAGCGGGCGAGGGGGGGTTGAGCAAAATACTGAATAAATCAGCGTGCCCCTAAACATCTAGTCCTTGAGCGTTTCAACCTGTTGCAATGGTTCGTCAACAAGCACAGCGGCCGATCGGGGTTTGCGGCCACGGCGGGTGGGTTCTTCCGGTGCGCCAGTGCCGAATTGGGCTTTTTTCTCCGAGTTGGTCTCAATCATGACGAGCCCTGTTGTTTCTTCCTGCGAGCCGAAAAGATCGGCTGTCGCGGGGGCTATCGGCACGGGCGTAATCTCGGCTTCTGCCGCTGTCTCTGCCGCTTGGGTGACAACGGTGGGCGTTGCGATGACGGGCGCGATGGTGGCGGGTGGTTCGATTGCCGGGCCGTTTTCCCGGATCAGGGGCAGGGGAATCAATTCATCGCCGATGCGTTCCTGCTGCCGCAATACGGGAGCTGGGATGGCCTCTTCCGTAGGCCGAAGCTCGAACGGCTGGCTGATGACAACGGGAAGCGCGTCCAGTGAGGTAGTCGGTACTTCGGGAGGAGCGTCGAAAGATGAACCTGCCGCGACAGGCAAGGTTTCTTCCGGTGTGCTACCGGCAGCTTCTGTGGACTCCGGAGAGGCGTCTCCAGCTTCGGCAGACCGTCCGCGACGGTTGCCACGGCTGCGGCGGCGGCGTTTTTCGGGCAAGGGTTCGGCGTCAGCGGCTGGAGTGCCGGGTTCGCCCGAAGCCAAGGCGGTGGCTTGCGCTTGCGCGGCAGCTTGTTCGGCTACGATGGGTTCCACGACGTCCGGGCGTTGCGGCGCGGAGGGCAGGGTTTCCGGTGCGGCAACTTGAACAGCTTGGACGGGCGTAGGGGCCGAAGCGTTGTCCTCGTCGGCGGTTTTGTCCCGGCGACGGCGGCGGTTGCTGCTGGCATTGGCTTTCGCGTTATCGGTTCCGGATGTGCGCGCCGGGGTTTCAGGGCGTTCCCCCGATGTTTTGGCCTGACGTTGTGGTTTTTCCTGGGCAGAGGAAAGGGCGCTTTTTTCGGCGCGGGCGGAACGGCTGTTTTCCCGTTCGCCGCGCGGTCCTTTATCGTTCCGGGCGTTGCTATTGTTGCGGCTCCGTTCGCCGTTGCGGTTGCGCTGTTCGCCACGGGCGCGGGACTCGCGGGACGCAGGAACGGCGGTTTTCGTTTTTTCTTTCGCTTTTTCGTGGGAGCTTCCAGCGGATACGCCTCCGAGCCAGCGCATGAAGCGCGTAATAAGCCCCGGAGCTTGCGGGGCATCTCCGGCAGGAGACTTTCCAGGCGAAGGCTGCGAGGGGGGGATGTACTTGACGGCGGCTTCCTGCCGTGCGGTTTTGTCGCCGTTGCGGTTGCTGCTGACGGGGATTTCTTCGGCAGGTTGCTGTACGAGCTGGTAGCTGACAGTGAGTTTGTCGTCCTGATTGAGTTGGTCGTGCCGTAGGCGCGTGATTTCGTGCACCGGGGTCTCCATATGGCGGTTGGGCACGATGATAAGTTGGATTTTGTGACGAATTTCGATCCTGGCGATGTCAACACGCTTTTCGTTGAGCAGGTAGGTTGCAACGTCGACCGGCGCTTGCAGGTGTACAGCGGCGGTGTTTTCCTTCATCGCTTCTTCTTCGATGATTCGCAGGATGTGCAGAGCCGAAGATTCAGTGCCTCGGATGTGGCCCGTCCCGGTGCAACGTGGGCAGGTGATGTAGCTGGTTTCAGCCAGCGTGGGGCGTAGGCGCTGGCGGGAAAGTTCGAGCAAGCCGAAACGGCTGATTTTGCTGGTCTGTACACGGGCGCGGTCGTAACGTAGCGCGTCGCGTAGGCGATTTTCGACTTCGCGCTGGCTCTTGGCGGATTCCATGTCGATGAAGTCGATGACGATGAGGCCGCCCAGGTCGCGCAGACGGAGTTGCCGGGCGATTTCGTCAGCGGCTTCGAGGTTGGTACGCAGGGCCGTTTCTTCGATGTCCGCGCCTTTGGTGGCTCGCCCGGAGTTGACATCGACGGAGACGAGCGCTTCGGTGTGGTCGATGACGACCGCGCCGCCAGAGGGGAGGGAAACCTGACGGGAGTAGGCCGATTCGATCTGGTGCTCGATCTGGAAGCGCGAGAAGAGCGGGACATCGTCGCTGTAACGCTTGATGCGGTTGACGTTGGCCGGCATGACGTGACCCATGAACTGACGGGCCTGCTCAAAGATGTCGTCGGTGTCGACGAGAATTTCGCCGATGTCGGGCTGGAAGTAGTCGCGGATGGTGCGGATGACGAGGCTGCTTTCCTGATAAATGAGGAACGCGCCGTTCTGTTCGTGTGCCGCGCCTTCGATGGCCGTCCAGAGTTGCAGCAGGTAGTTCAGGTCCCATTGCAGTTCCTCGACGCCCCGGCCAATGGCAGCGGTGCGTGCGATGAGGCTCATGCCCTGCGGCACTTCGATCTGATCCATGGCTTCGCGCAGTTCATTGCGCTCTTCGCCTTCGATGCGGCGCGAGACGCCGCCGCCGCGCGGATTGTTCGGCATCAGGACGAGGTAGCGCCCCGCCAGCGAGACGTAAGTGGTGAGCGCGGCGCCCTTGTTGCCGCGTTCGTCCTTTTCGACCTGGACGATCAGTTCCTGGCCTTCGCGCAGGGCTTCGCGGATGCCCGCGCGGGAATCCGCGCCGGGTTTGAAGTAGGAACGGGCAATTTCCTTGAAAGGCAGAAAACCATACCGCTCCGAGCCGTAGTCGACGAAAGCGGCCTCGAGGCTGGGCTCGATGTGGGTGATGGTGGCCTTGTAAATGTTGCCTTTACGTTCTTCCTTGTTGGCCGATTCGATGTCGAGGTCGATCAGTTTTTGACCGTCGACGATTGCGACGCGTAGTTCCTCGGCCTGCGTCGCGTTGAAAAGCATGCGCTTCATTCTGGGTCGTTCTCCCGCGTCAATACGCACGGGCAGGCACGACCGGCGCGCGCCATCGCGCTAATCCGGGGTTCAGGAGCGGTTGTGTCGGGCTGCTTTCATCCGGTAGTGCAATCCTTGAGCTGTGATGGGCTGGCTGGTCGTGTTCTTCACTTGTTCCTGCCTCGGCCTTGGGCGCGGGCAGGAGCACTTGATCCTGCGGTTGTTGCGTATTATGCGTTGTTTGTGTATCCAGCCACTAGGCTGGATGGGTGTGTCAGAAAAAGGTTACTGCGCTATCATTACCGCTTTTCAAGGGCGCGTAGATAGCACATGCGGCAAATCGGGAGCGCGCATGGCGGGCTCAAGCGTCGTCACTCTCTATCGCCTCCTGGCGCATAGCATGCCGACCGCGACCGATTTCAAGCCGGGGCAGATTATATTCACGATGATGATGCAAAGCAAAGTAAATGTTGTCAGATATGAGCGAATTGACGAATCTTCCGCCGGTCAACGTATTGACAATTATTTTTTTCGTCTGGCAAAGGGCGTTCCGAAGAGCCACATTTACCGCATTCTGCGCGACGGTGAGGTGCGGGTGAATGGGCGGCGGGTATCGCAACTCTACCGTCTCTCCGTCGGCGACGAGATACGGATTCCGCCGTTGAGGCTGGCCAAATCGTTCGTGTCCGCGTTCGTGCCTACGGGAAACCCCTTGCCCGTGGTGTTCGAGGATGAGTTTTTCATAGTGGTGAACAAACCTGCCGGGCATGCCGTGCATGGCGGAAGCGGCATCAGTTTTGGCGTGATCGAGCAATTGCGCGCCCAGCGGCCTGAATTGAAGATGCTGGAACTTGTGCACCGGCTCGACCGCGAAACATCTGGCCTGCTGATCGTAGCGAAGAAGCGTTCGGTGCTGACCGAGTTGCAGGATATGATGCGTAAAAGAGGCATGGAGAAGCGTTATTGCGCCCTTGTCGCCGGGCGATGGCCGAATCAGTTGCAGCATGTGCGCGCGCCGCTGCTCAAATATCTCACCGAGACCGGGGAGCGCCGCGTCAGGGTGAGCGAGGTGGGCAAACCCGCGCACAGCATCGTGCGCCCGCTCAAACGCTGGCAGCAGTTCAGCTTGCTTGATGTTGAACTGAAAACGGGGCGTACCCATCAGATACGGGTGCACCTTTCCCATCTTGGTTTTCCGATTGTAGGTGACGACAAGTATGGGAATTTCGCGCTCAATCGGATGCTCGTGAATGACGGTTTGCGCCGGATGTTCCTGCATGCCGCGAAACTTGTCTTTCCCCATCCGATAAAAGGTAATCAATTAGTGTTTGAAGCGCCATTGCCTGCGGAATTGCAGAGTTTCGTCGCGCGGCTCGACGAGTGAAAGGCCGAAGAATGGAATTGCCGTGTTCGTTCCTGCGCGTAACCGACGATTCCGGCGCGATCATCGCCCCGGAATGGCTTCCTCATGCCGAACCCGTGCATCGGCAACTGCGCGGTGTCATGCGCCATGGGGCGCATCGGTTCTATTTCCGGGAAGGTTTTTTTATTGCGTCGTACTGTTTTCGGAAAAACCTGGGATAAAACAGATTTACGCCAACATCAAAAACAGCGCCGGACTTTCTGACCCTTTCTACCCCAGCGCCGATGTGCAGTGCGGGCAGCGGGTGGCGGCCAGGGAGATGTTGCTGCAACAGTACGGGCAGTCTTTTGTGGTGATTGCAGGCGCGGAGTCTTCCGCTGTCGCGCGCAATTTATTGATGCCTCGCACCAGCATAAACACCGCAAGGGCAACGATGAGGAAGCTGATCACCATATTGATGAACAGCCCCACGTTCAAGGTCACGGCTCCGGCCTGTTGGGCCAGCATCAAGGTGGAGTAGGGGCCGGGCGTTTTGCCGTCGGCCAGCACCAGGAACAGGTTGGAAAAATCCACCTTGCCCAGCAGCATGCCCAATGGGGGCATCATGATGTCTTTGACAAGAGAATCAACGATTTTTCCGAATGCCGCGCCAATCACAATGCCGACGGCCATGTCCACAGCGTTGCCTCTGATGGCGAACTCTTTGAATTCCTTCCACATAGCAGCTCCAATAGGGTGGCGACCCTCTCAAATTGCGAAAGGGTTACGTTTTCGTAACCCTTTGATTTTTATGGAGGCGCGAGCCGGAGTCGAACCGACCTACACGGATTTGCAATCCGGTGCATAACCGCTTTGCTATCGCGCCGTGATCCAAAAAGGAGGCGCATTATAAACGCGGCGGGCCGCGAAGGGCAACGACTCAGACGGCAAGGCGCGTACCGCGCAGTTTTTCTTCGCCCGTAGCGGTGTCCAACCCGTAGAAGGCGGTCAGTTGGGCGTAGACGGAGGAAAAATCGGCTCGCAAGCTTATGGGAGCCTCGAAGAAGGCTTCGGAGGCGACGGCGAAGAATTCGCCAGGGCTGGTCGTGGCGTAGGGGTCGAGGATGGTTTCGATCCCGGCGTCTTCCAATCGGCACAGGCGTTCATAGGCGGCAGAGAACGTTTTCGCCCAGGCTTTTCGGGACATCCCGGGCGGCAGGGCAGGGCAGCCGTCGGCGCTGCCGCCTGCCATGTCGAGCTTGTGGGCGAATTCGTGGATGACGATGTTGACGCCGGGAGGCGAGCCGTTGTCGAACCAGGACAGCAGCACCGGCCCGTCCGCGCGGGCTTCGCCGAGGAGAATTTCTTCGTATTCGTGTACCACGCCGGCTTCGTCCATGATTTGTTGCGGGACGACGAAATCGCCCGGATACACTACGATGCCGACCCAGCCGCGATAGGCGGCCAGCCCCCGGTGGTTGAGGATGGGCAGGCAAGCCTGTATGGCAATCGTGAGCATGATTTCATCGTCGAGCCGCAGGTCACGCGCACCATAGAACTCTTTTTCCGTCAGGAAGTCTTCACTGAGGGTACGCAGCCGTGCGCGCGCCTCAAAGGGGAGCCAGTTGAGGAAAGGCAGGCGCGCTTCGACGTGCGCCCACAGTTCGGCGGGCACGGGTGTGCCGTGCCCGCCGGGTAGGGCCAGCCAACGTTTCAGTTTGTCGAACATATTTGCCTGTACCGGGATAGTGGAAGAATAAAAGAGATGATACGAAACCTTATGGGATAATCACGTATATGGTTTCCGTCAAACATGCCGTTGACCGCGACGCGGTCACGCTTCCCATTGACCTGCTTGCCGAAGGGATGACACAGGAGGAGCGGGCTGTCATCGAGCGTGCGCTCGCGCTTGCTAAAGAGGCTTACGCGGATCATATGCTCGGAACCGGGGAATCGGTTTGGACGCATGCGCTCGGTTGTGCGCTGATCGTCTCATCGCTACGGCTGGATGTGGATGCCCGTATTGCCGCGCTGCTGTTTTCCATCGAGGAATTCGTCAAGGGCGCGCGTGACCGGGTTGAAGCTGATTTCGGGTCGCATGTCGCCAGATTGGTGACGGGGCAGCGCAAACTCAACAGTCTGCGGATAGTCACCCAGACCGCTTCCGTGGCCTCTGCGCCGGAGGTTCGCGTTCAGACCGAAACCCTGCGAAAGATGCTGCTGGCGATGGTTGAGGACATTCGCGTTGTGCTGTTGCGCCTGGCTTCGCGCACACAGACTTTGCGTTATTTCGCTGATATGCCGGACGAACGGCGGCGGCACGAGGCGCGTGAGGCGTTGGATATCTATGCGCCGCTCGCCAATCGCCTGGGAGTCTGGCAACTCAAGTGGGAACTGGAAGATTTGTCTTTCCGTTTCCTTGAGCCGGAAACCTACAGGCGCATCGCCGGGATGCTCGATGAACGCCGGTCCGAGCGCGAGGCATTCATCCGGAACGCTATCGCGCGCCTACGCGATGAATTGGAAGCGGTTGGTATTCAGGCTGAAATACAGGGTCGCCCCAAACACATCTACAGCATCTACAACAAGATGCGCTCCAAAAAGATCAGTTTCTCGGAGGTCTACGACATTCGCGCCTTGCGGGTATTGGTCGAGGAAGTGCGGGACTGCTATGCGGTGCTCGGCATCGTGCATCAGATATGGCTGCCGATCCATGATGAATACGACGACTATATTTCTCGCCCCAAGGAGAACAATTACCAGTCCTTGCATACCGCCGTGCTGGCTGGTGACGGCAAGGCGCTGGAAGTGCAGGTGCGTACCCATGCCATGCACCAGCATGCCGAACAGGGGGTAGCGTCGCACTGGCGCTATAAGGAAGGCATGGGCATCGGGGGGAACGAGTACGACGACAAGATTGCGTTGTTGCGAAACCTGCTGTCGTGGCGCGACGAGGTGACGGGGTCAAAGCAGTGGGTCGAACAGCTCAAGCTGGCTTCCCTCAGCGATACCATTTACGTGCTCACGCCGCAGGGCAGGGTGATGGATCTGCCGCGCGGGGCGACGCCGGTCGATTTTGCTTATCGGCTGCATACCGACCTCGGCCATCGTTGCCGTGGTGCCAAGGTCGATGGGCATCTCGTGCCGCTCAATACCCGGCTGGAGAACGGGCAGACGGTGGAAATCGTCGTGGCCAAGGAGGGTGGGCCATCGCGCGATTGGCTGGATGCGCGTCAGGCTTACGTGGCGAGCGCGCAGGCCAAACGCAAGATACGGCAGTATTTCGGAACGCTGGACGAAGCGGAACTGCTCACGCGCGGGCGCAATGCCGTGACGCGTGAAATGCAGCGTGACGGCCATACGCATATCAACCTTGAAGCCCTGGCGGCTCGCCTGGGCTTCAAGGATACCGATGCGCTTTATCTTGCGGTTGCCAGGGGGGAACCCGGCCCGCGCGCCTTGCAGTCGGCGATGCGCGAGATGGTTGTAGCCTCCAACGCGGCGGAAACCGGAAGCGATGGCAAGCCGGAAATTGTCGTCAGCCGTTCGCGCACGGGCAACACTTCCGGCAAAGTATTGATCGTCGGCATGGGTGACCTGCTGACTTCGCTTTCGCGTTGCTGCAAACCGGCTCCGCCGGATGCCATCAAGGGGTTCGTCACGCGGGGGCGGGGGGTGTCGATCCACCGTGTCGATTGCCGCGATTTTCGCCATCTCGCCGAGCAGCACCCTGAGCGTGTCACCGTCGCCGAGTGGGGGGAACGGGCTTACGACAAGGAGCAATCCACCTTTTCGGTGGACATTTTCGTTCAGGCGATGGATCGCCAAGGGTTATTGCGTGACATCTCCGAATTACTGTTGCGCGAAAAGCTCAACCTGACGGCGGTCAACACCCAAAGCAAAAAGAACATGGCGAACATGCGTTTCACCCTGGAGGTTGGCAGCATCGCGCAGTTGCAGCGGGCGCTTGTACAAATCGGGGAAGTGAAGGGGGTGCTGGAAGCGCGAAGGGGGTAGGGGCTGGCTTATGCGAAGGGGGCATTCTGCCATCTGGCGGCGGCGTAATTCCGTTTCGCGCGGTGGGCGGGTTTCGCGAAATTGTCGGCAACGATGCCGTTGCGGCCAATCAATATGTGCATGTATTCGGCGAGCGTGCTCAGGCGAGTGCTGGCGGGGTCGAGCGCACGGGCGCGCTCGATCAGGGAACGCGCCTGACTGGCAAGCGTGTGGTTCCATCCGCGATGTTCGATGTGGCGCAAGAGGGCGAGCGCGGCATTGAACAGCACTACCGGATGGCCAGGCATCTGACGCACGGCGTCCATCATCGCTTCGACTGCGCCGGTGTAGTTGCCGGTGCGCGCTTTTTCGGCACCGCCCTTGATGAGCTTGCGGACTTCTTCCTGAATATTTTTTTCGAGGCTCTCCGAGAGCAGTTTTAGTCCACGAGACTGGAGCAGCCCACGCAGGGCGTTGACCGTTTGTTCGTCGCCGGTCACGCGCAGGATGTTCGAGACGACTTCACTGCCTGCGCCTCTCATGTCGTGGTCGAAACATGCTTTCACCAGTTCGCGGGACAAGCCAGAGGAGAGTATCGCGCCCGTGCCCGCGAGGCTGGCGGCCGCGCTGAGTTCCGTTCGCGCTTCTTGCTCATCGCCCGTATGCGCGTAGAACATCGCGTTGGCAAGCGCCTTGCACAGCGCGGCATTGGGCTGGCTACCGAGATTGCGGTCGATGTCGCCGATGGTGATGCGCGCGGCGTCGGTCTTGTTTTGCGCTAGTTGCGCCTGCGCCAGCCGTACATGGTCTTCTGGATTGCGGAAGCCGGAATTCGCGCTTTGGCGGACGACTTCTGCCAGAGCCGTTTCAGCGGCGGCGGCATCATTCGCTTCCATCGCCAATTCACCGAGCCGCCGCTGACGGCTCAGTCGATAGGGCGAGTGTTCAGTTGCCGTATGCAGTACCTCGCATGCGGCCTTGGCCTGTCCGCATTCTGCGCGCACACGGGCGAGAAGATCGTAGGCAGCCATGAAACGGTCATTTCCGACGATGAGATCGGAGAGCAGGGTATCGGCTTGCGCGTAGTCTTTCTTGAGTGCCAGACAGCGGGCTAACCCCAGTTGCGCCCAGGGAATGTGCTGGCTCTCCGTAATCTGGCGATAAATTGCCTCTGCTTCGTCGAGTTGACCTGCGGCGATGTAGAACCCGGCTTCGAGCCGATGAAAATCAAACAGGTATTGTGGATATGCGGCTTCCGCCTCCAGGCAGTATTCAATCGCCCCGAGCCAGTCGCCGATGGCAGCCAGTTGCCATGCCGGAAGAAGAGCTTCGCGCCTGTCTGCGATTCGCGCCAGGCGCGTTTCAAGCGCGCCGGGAGCCAGGGGCGTAAGGATGTAGTCGTCGGGCAGCAATTCGGCGGTTCCGACCACGCGCTCGTAATTGCGCTCGCCCGTGATCATCACAAACAGCGTATCGCTGGCGATGATCTCGTGCTGGCGCAAGTCTTCTAAAAAGTGTTGCCCGTCCTGGCTGTCCCCCAGTTCAAAATCGCACAGGATCATCTCGTAATGACGTGCCCGCAGGTGACGCAGGGCGGTATGCGCCGTTACGGCAAGATGCACGACGCCGAACCCGAACGAGGACAACATATCGCGCAGTTGTGCGCGTAGTTTTGAATTGCTGGCGATGACGAGAACCTGTAGGTCTTCAAATCTGGGCATGGCGGCACATCCTGGAAATGAAGCTGAAAGCGTGGCGATTATTTCAGCGCGAAACCACGCGCCCGCAGAAAATCAACCAACCTGTCGCGTCCGGAAAGGGTTTCCGCTCCCGCGATGCGCTTGGACGAATGTACCGCCCAAGTGCCGCGCACGTTCATCTTCTGTTGCTCGTAAAAGCGTGCCATCGCGCTGTTATAGGCTTCAATGCCGGACTCTTGCGCGTCGAGCGAATAACGTTCATGGTGCAGCACCACCGACTGCGGCAATCTCGGTTTGATACTGGTGGGTCGGGCCGGGTCGGGTTTGCCCACGCACATGCCGAATACGGCAACGGTTTTGGGCGGTAGCGCGAGCAAATCGGCAACCTCTTCCGGTTTGTCGCGCATGCTGCCGATATAGACCACGCCAAGCCCGAGCGATTCTGCCGCTACTGCCGCGTTCTGCGCGGCCAGCGCCGCGTCGATAGCCCCTACGAGAAAGGCTTCGAGGTAATCAAGCGCCCCGTCCGGGCGCTGAGTCATCTCGGTCAGGCGCTCCAGTCGGGCGAGGTCGGCAATCCACACCAGTTGCAGCGGCGCTTCCGCGACTTGATCCTGTTTGGCCGCCAGTTCGGCCAGTTTCGCCCGCCGTGCCGGGTCGCGCACCGCTACCACGCTCCAGGCTTGCAGGTTGGATGAGCTGGATGCTGATTGTGCGGCAGCGATGATGGCAGCGAGTTGATCGTCATCGATCGGGTCGGGCAGGTATGCGCGTACCGAGCGGTGGCCGAGCAGGTGTTCGATGACGGGCGACCATGCTGCCGGGGCAGGCAGGGAAGCGTCGCCATAACGCGCGGCGACGAGTTGCTGTGGTGTGGGCATATGCTCTCTCCTCGTGAATCCGGGTCAGGGCGCGCTCTACGGCGCGCAATCGAGGCAGTGAGTATAAACAGCCTAAGCGTGGTAGCCCAAGGCAAAAATGCCGTCAGTGCAGTGTATGCGGCTGGAAAAGGGCATCGACATCGGCTGTGTCGAACGAATAGGTATGGTTCGACAGTTCATCGCGGACGATGAGTTCGCCGTCTTCGGTGATCATCGAACGGACTTCCTCTTCGCCCAGCGTAAGCAACAGGTCGGCAATTTGTTCTGGCTTGCGCGGCCAGTCGTGCGTAACGGCTCTGGGCGGGTAGAGACGCACATCCTCTTCGGCGAACAGGCGGCGGAGCAGGGCGGCAGCATCCAGTTCAAGCAACTCCTCTTCGCGCACGGTCTCTGCCAGGGTCAGTGTGCGCGTCCAGCCGTCGGAGTCTTTCGCATCCGCGCCGGGAAGTTTTTGTACGAAAAGCGCCGCGCTGGCGTTCTGGCTACAGGCCAGCCATAGTCCGGCAGGCTGTTGTTCGGACTGTTCGAGGTAGTGCGAGAACACTTCGGCGATGTTGTCGCCTTCGAGCGGGACGATGCTTTGATAAGGCTGCTCAAGCCCTTCTGTCTCCAGGCTTAATTGCAACTGTCCGTCTCCAAGGAGCGAAACCAGTTTGTCTCCGAAGGTGAAATCTTCGGCCATGGCGTAACCGCGCAGGTTGAGTGCCTCGGAACAATCGACCACCAGATGTTTGACCGGCCCGTTGCCCCGTGCCTGAAACGTGAGGCGACCAGGCTGTTTGAGGTTCCCGGCGATGATCGTGCAGACGGCCGCCATTTCGCCCAACAGCCCGGCAACGGTTGGGGAATAGCCGCGCTCGTGTTGCAGGGCTTGCCAAACATCGGTGAGTTTGACGACGGCTCCGCGGATGTCGAGGTTTTCCAGCAAAAAACGCTGGATGGCGCTAGAAGGGTTCATGTCGTGGGGTTTCCGTTGCTTTTGTCGTTCTATTTGTTCAGGGCGCGGGCGAAGGCCAGTGCCAGCGCGCTTTCGGCAGCTTCCGGCTGAGTGTTGCCGCGCGGGGGGCGAGAGTTTTTCCGAGGCTGCGAGTTGGCGCGCGAAGGTGTACGTTTCGGTTCGTGGTGTTTCGTTTCAGTACGGCGGTTTTCGTCGGCCAGACGCATGGTGAGCGCAATGCGCTTGCGTGGCAGGTCGACTTCGAGCACTTTCACTTTCACGATTTGCCCGGCCTTCACCACGCTGTGCGGGTCTTTCACGAAACGGTCGGACAGCGCCGAAATGTGCACCAGTCCGTCCTGATGTACGCCGATGTCCACGAATGCCCCGAAGTTTGTGACGTTGGTGACCACCCCTTCGAGCAGCATGCCGACAGTGAGGTCGGCGAGTGATTCGATGCCTTCGCGGAAGTTCGCGGTGCGGAATTCCGGGCGCGGGTCGCGGCCAGGTTTTTCCAGTTCCGCGAGGATGTCCTTGACCGTAGGCAGGCCGAAACGCTCGTCCGTGAACTCGGCGGCGTCAATCGTTTTCACGAAAGCCGCATCTTTCATCAACGCATGCGCGCCTTTGCCGGTTTTCGTGAGGATGCGTTCCACGACCGGGTAGGCTTCCGGGTGTACGGCTGAAGCGTCCAGCGGGTTATCCCCGTCCGGGATGCGTAAAAACCCCGCTGCCTGCTCGAAAGTCTTCGGGCCGAGCCGGGCGACTTCCAGCAGCGCGCGGCGATCTCGAAACGGGCCGTTGCCGTCGCGGTGCGCGACGATGTTTCCCGCCAGCAGCGTGTTGAGTCCCGAAATTCGCGCCAGCAGCGGCGCGGAAGCCGTGTTGACGTCGACCCCGACCGCGTTGACGCAGTCTTCGACGACCGCGTCCAGGCTCCTTGCCAGCCGCCCCTGATTGACATCGTGCTGATACTGGCCCACGCCGATCGACTTGGGTTCGATCTTTACCAGTTCCGCCAGCGGGTCTTGCAGCCGCCGCGCAATCGATACTGCCCCGCGCAGGGAAACATCCAGCGCAGGGAATTCCCGCGCCGCCAGTTCCGACGCCGAATACACCGACGCCCCCGCTTCCGAGACTACCACCCTTGTGAGCCGCAATGTCGGCTGGCTGGCGCATAGTTCCGCCACCAGCGCGTCCGTTTCGCGCGAAGCCGTGCCGTTACCGATAGCGATCAGTTTCACCGTATGCTTTTTCGCCAGCGTCAAGAGCGTGGCAAGCGTCCCCGCGCGGTCGCGCCGAGGTTCAAACG
The DNA here is from genome assembly GCA_009782565.1 of Betaproteobacteria bacterium. Lineage (GTDB taxonomy): Bacteria > Pseudomonadota > Gammaproteobacteria > Burkholderiales > Rhodocyclaceae > WRNU01. Next base: position 2,903 of record WRIU01000011.1, on the reverse strand, counting down.
GGTAGACCGTTTCCGTATCCAGCAGTTTTCCAGTGGCGTCCACTACCGCCACTTTCACCCCCGTGCGGATGCCCGGATCGAGCCCCATCACACAGTGCGCGCCCGCCGGGGCGGCGAGCAGCAAATCCTTCAGATTGCGGGCGAAGACGCGGATGGCCTCCTCTTCCGCGCATTCGCGCAATGTGCCCATCAGGTCGAATTCCAGCGAGAGCGATATTTTCACCATCCAGGCCCAGTGCGCGGTTTCGACGAGCCACCTGTCGGCGGGTCGGCCCTCATCCCGGATGCCGAAGCGGGCCGCGATGCGTTGCTCGCAGGGATGCGGAACACTGGCGTCGCCGTCGGGGCGGGGCAGGTCGAGAGTGAGTTTCAATATCCCTTCGTTACGCCCGCGCAACAAGGCCAGCGCCCGATGCGAAGGCATCGCGGCAAACGGCTCGCGGAAATCGAACCAGTCGCGGAATTTCGCCCCTTCGTTTTCCTTGCCTTCTTCCACAGTAGAGCATATTTCCCCTTCGTCATGGAGAAGCTGGCGCAGTTCGCCCAGCAAGGAGGCGTCTTCCGAGAACTCTTCCATCAGAATCTGGCGCGCCCCGTCGAGCACCGCTTTTGCGTCCCCGAAGCCCGCGTCGGGATTCAGGTATTCCAGCGCGGCGCGTTTCGGCTCCAACTCCGGGTTCGCGAGCAGTGCCCCGGCCAGCGGCGCAAGCCCCGCCTCGCGGGCAATTTGCGCCTTCGTGCGGCGCTTCGGCCTGTAAGGCAAATAAAGGTCTTCCAAGCGCTGTTTGGTTTGGGCAGATTCAATCTGTTCGCGCAATTCCTCCGTCAGCTTGCCCTGTTCTTCGATGGAGGCCAGCACCGTCGTGCGGCGCTCTTCCAGTTCGCGCAGATAGGCCAGCCGTTCGGCGAGCGTGCGCAACTGCGTGTCGTCCAGCCCGCCTGTGGCTTCCTTGCGGTAACGCGCGACGAAGGGAACCGTTGCGCCATCGTCGAACAAGCGCGCGGCGGCGGCAACCTGATGTGTGGAAACGCCGAGTTCATCGGCAATCCGGTGTTCAATTGGAACAAGCATGGGGAAAAGAAGTAGGTGTGACGTAAACCACTAGTGTAACAGCAGTCGAATCGCTCCTTTCGCGCCGAAACATCGAGGTTTTCATCATGAAGCCCCGTACCCTGACCAAACGGAACAGGCTACGGGATGCTGCTTCGAGGCGGTTACAGGCACTTGCCAGACCAGAGCATCATTACTACAGTGATAATTGCCATAGGGGTACTCTGCACAACCATCTCCCATGATATAATAATGTCATTTTCTGGGAAGCGGGTGTTTTGATGAAAGAAGCCAAGCAGTTGAACCCGCGTAGGATGGGTAGAGCGAAGCGAAACCCATCCTACCGCGCTGCCAGCCTTCACTAAGGAGACACAGCAATGAAAGAAACGGTCGAGCAAATCATTGCGCGCGTAATGGCAACCCCGGATGACAAAAATGAGCCGTATTGTTTTCGTTACTACCTCGACACCCGATTGAAAGATAATCCGATGCTGTATGTAGCGATGGAAGGGCCATCAGGGGGGCTTCTTGGCGCAACGCAGGGTCGAAAGAAAGTTGGGTGGCGCAATGAAAAGTTAATACTGAATTCTTTTAGAGATGATCTGGAGGAACATGATATTCATGACGGCCATCTACTAACCGAAGCGGAGGCGTGTGATACGGCTCGGTCAATGGGATTGTCTAGCATCGACGCAGTCAAAGCTAAAATGGTCAATGATTTTACCAAGGTTAATCATTACCCGCCAAACATTGTAGCCGAAGCCCCTGAAGTGATTATTGCGCGCCGCGAAAAGGGGCGCGAAGAAGCAAAATGGCGGGGATGGGATGACTGACAATGCAAAGGTTGCCGAGGCGCTTCAATTAGCGGAAACCGCCCACCACGGGCAGGTCGACAAATCAGGCGTGAAATACGTTGAGCACGTCAAGGCGGTTGCACAAAAGGTGCGGCATTTGGGTGAAAAATACGAAATCGTGGGGCTGCTCCACGATAGCGTAGAGGATTGCAAGGATCGATCCATTGTCTCTTTCGAGATGATCGCTGAGAAGTTCGGGGAAGAAATAGCTCAAGCCGTCCGTGCCATGACGCATGAACCGGGTGAGAGTTACCACGAAAGTTACCTGCCAAGAGTGATGAAAAATCCAATTTCGGCGCAAGTGAAACGCGCAGACGTAGCGCATAACTATGGCCGGCTGCATTTGCTTGACGCTCAGACGGGCGACAGGCTGCGGGCAAAGTATGAGGTGTTTCTTGATCGGTACGGGCAGTTGGATAGCAAGTGTAGGATGGGTAGAGCGTAGCGAAACCCATCGCGTTTCATTTTTATGTCAACGGCAATTTTCGCGACAACATTGAACTTGGAATGACTGTAAGCATGATGAAAAAGATTGCTCGAAAAATGATGGGTTTCGCTACGTGTAGCTCTACCCATCCTACCGCGCTACGTGTAGAAATGATGGGTTTCTACGCGAGCTTGAGACATATCAACAATATTACGAAAGACACTGGGATACGGATCATCGTTCTGAATGGGAAGAATTTTTGCTAGAGAAAAAAAGCAGTTCCAGAATACGGGGACACCTTGAAAAATAAAGGAGGAAGAGAGATGAAATACCTATTGGCCAGCCTGCTTATCGGATGCCTGGTGAGTCCATCCTGGAGCGGAGAGAGCGAGATGGCGCTCAAAAAATTCGTGCAAAAATTGGAAAATGCTGAGCCCTGGAAACGAAGAAAAGTGGAGACTTTATTAGGTGTAAAGTTGACTATGACTTCGTCAGACCCTCGTACAGGCTATACAGCATTGGGACAGTTTGTATATGGGGAAGGCTTAATTAGTGATCAAGTTTATCTTGA
>WRIU01000010.1 GCA_009782565.1 Betaproteobacteria bacterium | reverse complement strand
CAAATAAAAACGGCGGGGCGGGGGGATGTCCACCTTTGAAAAAGTGGGGTTTTTTCTATTAAATTTTTTACTTTCTTCCCCCCCCCCCTGGGGGGGGGGGGGCCCCCGGGGGGGGGGGGGGGGGGGGATGGAGGCGGCATTGACCCCTCTCCCCCCGCCCCTCTCCCCCACAAGGGGAGAGGGGAGTGTTGTACGCACTTGAACAGAAAACGCTCTAAGCGGGTAATTTTCAAAGAAAAAAGGCCGGATGCCCGAAGGCATCCGGCCTTTTTTCGTGCCTACGAATTGCGGTGCACCCGCTAATTCACATTGACCTTCCGGCGGCGCGCGACCGCACCGACGATGCCCAGACCTGCGAGCAGCATGGCCCAAGTTTCGGGTTCAGGAATGGTTGGCGAACTGACATAGAAGAGTTGAGCGCCCCCCACATCGACCTGAACTCCCCCCTGCACAAAAAAATCGTCCCCCCACGTATACCAGTACCCATTGCTAGGGTTGACATAAGCCTGTAATAAGTAATAGGGATACCGAAAATCGGCGCTGAAAGTAAAATACCCATCCACTATCAAGTACTCACTCGTGAAATCGATGGAACGAAACTCACTATGACTGCCGACAAGATCGCGGGAGCCGTCACCATTGTAGCCATATACCTCAAACCCTAACTCCAAAGCCTCTAATGACCAGTCAAAACCCTCTTTGGAGTAAAAATAGGGTGAATAAAAATAGGCTGAAAAAATAACTGTAGCAGAAAGGTCAGCTCCATCCATATCGCCAAATTCTTCACTAAACCCTTTAAACTCTTCCTCTTTGAGCGTAAAGGAAAAGTTCTTCGTGGCGCGATGGTTTTGAGTCATGACAGGGGTATCATAGAAATTGGCATAGCCGCCCACCGAATTTGTATAAAAATAATAAATGTAATGTGTAAAATCATCGGTCACATAACTATACGTGGTCATGCGATCTAGGTTGAAAGACAGTTCGCCCATCCTTTCGACTCCGATCATTTTTTCGATTTCTTCAATAGTTTGTGCACCAGCGCCAGCGACACACCCCAGCCCCAAAACAACGGTGGCGATTGTTTTTCCAAGTTTCAGCATGAAAGTTCTCCTCGTGGGAAAAAAGTGTCTTTTTGTAGAAGTAACGCCGTAGGCAGGTATAAGTTTCATACCTGCCTACGGTACGCCAGCCTTAATTCACATTGACCTTCCGGCGGCGCGCAACCGCACCGATGACACCCAGACCCGCGAGAAGCATGGCGTAGGTTTCGGGTTCAGGGACGGAGGTGACTGAATAAGTCGCCTGCATTGAGGCTGAAAGACCCGCAAAGCCTCCTACGTCACGAACAATGAACTCGATCGTGTTCAATCCCCCGACGTTCCAGTCAATGTCGCTTATCTCATACTGGGGATAGTTGCTGCCAACGACGACGATGGGACTCATAATACCATCGTACTGAACATCATTAACGATAATGGCATGCAAGTAGTCGTCTACGCTAAATATGACATTAAGCACTTTTAATTCTGCGGATTGGTCACTGCCAAGCTGACTGAGATCGTCGATAAAAGTCGTCTTGTAGGAATAGTATCCCGCCCCCGTCTCCCCATCACTAGCTGCACCTATCCAAGGAGTAGACTTACCCCATAGGGTAGGCATTCCCCATCCTCTGTGCACAAAGTTATATGCGTCCTGATACGGTATCGTAGGGTCGGCCAGCGGAGTTTTCCAATCATAGCCATCGGCAAAGGTACCCCCTAAGCGTTTCACCTGCCAGTCACCGGCATTCGAGGTGTCATGCACTGTGCCAAGAAATTCACCATCTGGGATATTGGCATAAGCCGGCATGGCAGACATGGCACCCAACGCCAGAAGCGAAGCGGAAAGCAGTTTCAACATGAAAGTTCTCCTCATGAGAAAAATGGCGACTTTGTAAGACATCAGCAAAACAATCTGAAGACATTCCCAAGCAAACCCCATACCAATTTGCTAACGTCATTTTTTCTTCTCGTATACACCGTATTCCTGCCGAAATGAATGCTTGTTTGCAGGATTTACCGCTGTAATCCGATTATCCATTTCTGAATCAAACTGTTGAATTTAATTGTCTTTTTCGGTATAAAATGAGAAATGTCGACAAATTTTACACTTTTACGGGGCATGGCATTTATGACAAATAATTGTCATAAATAAGTGACAAGCTTGACATTTCTGGGTGTATTGAGTTACAATATGCAATATGCAATATGCAATATGCAATAAAATTTGTGCTTATACAGTGTCGAAAATTTTTACACCTTGACCGGCTTCAAACTGATAGCACCTCTCAATGTCCCCGTTTCTCTAAAACTCAGTGCTGATGCCAGTAACGCGGATGAACCTCTCGCCAAGCATCGGCTTTCATCCGCCCGCCTTCGGTCTCAAGCAGCACCGTGCCGTCTGAATCCGTGCGGTACGGACGGGCTGCCGTCCTCGCCCAGCGAGCCAGGATATGCGGGTGCGGATGGCCGTATCGGTTACGGTAGCCCGATGAGAAAATCACCAGTTCGGGATACGTCGCCTCAACGAAAGCCGGGGAAGACGATGTGCGGCTGCCGTGATGTCCGGCGACCACTGCCGTGCTCTTCAATGCCGAGCCCTGCTGCCCTGCCAGTTCAATTTCGCCCGTCTGTTCGAGGTCTCCGGTCAAAAGCAGCGACGCGCCGCCCGCCGCGCTGACCCGCAAGACACAAGATTCACCGTTGCTGCGCCGTTTGCCAGACAAGTGTGCAGGCGCGAGCACGGCAAAATCGACATCGTCCCATCGCCAGCGCAACCCGGCGACGCATGGTGTGCCGCGCACGGGCACAAGCTGCGCGTTACGCGCGTTCCACGCGCCGGGTTTCGATGGTGTCCCGGCCTCTATCACCTCGCCTCCCGCCAACATTTTGTCGATCCCGACTCGCGCCCGCACGCTTTCCAGCCCGCCCGCATGATCGGCATCATCATGAGAGATCAATGCCACGTCGAGCCGCCCGACTCCCATCGCGCGTAAATACGGCGCTACGATGCGCTCCCCCGCGTCGGTCGTGTCACCGAAGAACGGGCCACTGTCATAGAGCAAGTCATGGCGCGCAGTCTGGACATGCACTGCCAACCCCTGCCCGACATCAAGCACGGCGGCACGAAAATCACCCGGTCGGGGCCGTTCCGGATGCCAGAGAAAAAAACCGCCCAGGATTGCCAGCGCCGCGAGCCGACCGGGTGTGCCACGCGGCAGGATCAACAGCAATACCGCCGCCGTCGCGGTCAGCAGAAGCCAGAGCGGCGGCAGGGGATGCTCATATAAGGCCAGAGAGAACTCCGATAACCATTGCAGAGCCGCCATCATCCACGCGGTCAGCCCATGCGCGAGGCCGAACAACCCGTCTGCGGGAAAAATCACCGCCAACAGGACAAGCGGCGCAATGGCAAAACTCACCATCGGAATAGCCAAGGCATTTCCAAACGGAGAGGCGAGCGAAAATCCCTGGAACAAGGCCACCAATATCGGAACCATCGCCAGCGTGATGGCCAGTTGCAGCCCGACCGCCGAGCGCCAGCCCCGCACGGGTTTGACGCGCCCGTTCAGCGTCAGCAAGATCACTGCTACCGCCCCGAAAGAGAGCCAGAAACCCGCTGCCAGAGGCGCCCAGGGATCGACCGCCAGCACAGCCACCAAGGCCAGGGACAGTACATTGCGCGCGCTGGTTTCCCGCCGCGCGACCATGCACAGGGCCGCCACCGCGAGCATCAGCAACGCGCGCTGCGCCGGAATCCCCAGCCCGGCAAGCAGCGCGTAAGCGATAGCTGCGACCATCCCCGCCGCCGCACCGGCCAGCCGCGCCGGACAACGCCGCACCAGCCATGGCAATCTGCGCCACACCAACACGCACAGCCCCCCCACGGCCAATGCCACCAGCGAGATGTGCATCCCCGATATGGCAACCAGGTGCTGTACTCCCGTGCGCCGAAGTATTTCCCATTGTTCCGGGCTGATTGCGCCCTGATCGCCCACGGCCAGCGCCACCAGTATCCCGCGATACGGCGCATCCGGGAGCGCAGCCTCGAATTTCTGGCGGACGTGCGCCCGCAAGCGGTGGACACGGTTCATCCAACCGCTGGTCTGCGTCGCAATCAGCGCCCCATCTCCCCGGACGTACCCGGTTGCACGCAGCCCCCGTTCCAGCAACCAGGCTTCGTAATCGAACACACCCGGAACCGCCGCACCATGAGGCTGCCGCAAACGCACCGGCAACTGCCAACGCTCCCCCGGTCGTACAGCGGGTAAAGACAACGCATCCTGCCCTGATCTGCCGCGCCCGGCAGTCCAGGACATCAGCACCCGGCGCGGTATCCCGACCCGGCCTGACGCATCGCCCTCCTTAGCCGCGTCCGCGCGTTCCACCTCAAACACGAAACGGATTCCGTTGCCCCGATCTTCAGGCAGCGAAGCGATCACGCCGGTAAGCAGCAGGTCACGCCCTTCGAGAGCGGGATCGAGGGCATCCGCCATCCGAAAATCGGCTCGCCACGCCGCCCAGGCATATCCCAAGACGAAAGCCGCCATCAGGCACGGCATCCATGACACGCGCGCCGACCTTGCCGCACGAGAGATTCTGCAAAACCCGATCACGGCCAGCGACGCACCGACAAGCGCCCATCCCCATGCCGCCCAAAACGGCAAACCCGCCGCCCATTGCAGGCAGCAGACGCCCAGAAGTATGCCGAATGCGACTAAACACATTCCCGGATGATGCCAACAACATTATTCTGGCGCAAGACAGACGGATGCAATTTTGCTTTCCGTTACCTTTTTCTCTTAAACTAAGTTTTTCGTTTGTATTATGGATTTTTCCAATAATTCTTTGCTGCCCCTCCTGCCCGTGGAAATCAAGCACATCTCGCGCCTCACCTGGAATGATCTACCTGGCATAGAAATCCCGTTTTTCGCCCGTGACACAATCGGGCGTGACTGCTCCGTCAACGCACCATTTGGCTTCTTCCGGATCTTCGGGTTGGGCGAGGCGCTCAGGGACTATGCCCGCTGGTATTCGCCTTACGGCTCACAGACCGAATTGCACGACGCCATTGACTGGCTGCTGGATCAGGTAGAGCGTGGCGAATACGTCCTCATCCACAAGAATTCCAACTGGATAGCTCCCATGGATTCCGCGCTGCGCTGGAGCACGGAAGACAACCCCAACGGCTACCATGTGACCCGCCCCGGTGCCAAGGCCATCGACTACCCCGAAGGCCGCTGGACGGCCGCATCGGGCTTGCCCATGTTCATGCGCTTGCAGATAGAAGAATGCCTGGGGAAAGCCCGCCGTAGCGACACCCCCACCAACCGCGAACCGGAGCGCGAGTGGTGGGGCGGGTTGCTGGAGGGCAAGAGATGGAGGGGCGAGAAACGCCCCATTACCAGGCAGCAATCATCTCCGCAGCCGCGCGGTAATGTTTCTGTTCATCCTCGCTTCTCTCAAGACGTCTGAACAGGTTGGCGAGCGCCAGATGGGTCTCGACTCCCGGTTGCCACCGCAGTGAAAGTTCAAAGTACTCCACGGCCTTGCCCCACAACTGCGATTCCGCACACAGGCGGCCAAGCGAGAAGAGCAGCCCAGGGTCTTCCCTATGATCGAGCAGCCAGTTCTCACCCTTGCTCAGACACGCGCCGACATCCCCGCAAAACCCATAGAGGCGGGCAAGCTCTGTGTCCCATTCGGCATCGAGCAGGCGCTCTAAGGTACGGCGCACGACACGCCCCTTGCCCAGTCGCGCGAAAAGCGGCACGGCTTCCAGCACCAGTTGGCGGTCTTCGCGCTCCTGGGCGGGAATAGCATCCCATATTTCGGTCAGCATATCGTCATTGCCGCCACCGATGGCATCGAGTTCATCGGCGCGCGCGCGCAGACGTTCGACATGGACGCGGCACAGCAGCGGTCGCACCTGCTCTTCAGTCAGCGCCTTATGTTTTCGCAGCAAGCGGATCAGGCGAAGGGATTCATCCCATTGCCACAGGGCCATGGATACCCGTAGCGATAAACGCAGGGCGGCGATGTGGCGGCCATCCGGCCGCAAGGCATCGAGTTTCGCGGCAGCTTCCTCATAATTACACGCAATGACGGCCAGTTCGGCTTCCGTCATCAACCGCGCCATTTGAACTTCTTCTTCATCGCCCAGCCGCTCAATCCATTCGCGATAACGGACGTCGTCGCGCAACGCATGCGCGGCCCGTGCCGCCAGGAGGATCGCCGCCACTGACTGGTCGCTGGCTTCATAAGCCTTTTCCGCAAATTTCAACGCCCTGGCGTAACGCCCTTCATGGAGGGTCAGCACGGCTTCGCGCAAGGAGCGATCCGCCCGTTGCCGACGGCGGCGATTACGCCATTGGCCGACGGCTTCTGGCAGCGTCAGGGTATTGCGTACCAGGCGGACGAGCAGGTATGCCGCAATGAAGGCTGCCAACAGCGCCCCTGCAAAAATCTTGGCCGACATCTGCAAACGCCACTGCTGCGGAAGCACAAACTGCACATAGCCCCAGTTCTGGCTGAGGAGCATGGACAGCCCCACGGCCAGGGCAAAAATAGTGATGATCCAGATCAGGATACGCATCGCCCGACCCTCAGGGCTGCGTCGGCAGGATCGCAGCTTCCGGGGCTGCGGAGGCATTGTCGGGCGGCATCGGTTGCTGCACCGGCGGAGGCGGCAAGGAAGGCTCTCCGGCGCGCGTCCGGGAGCGGCCTACGGCAGCGGCGCTTTCGACCAATTCATTGCGTATGACTCCGACCTGCATGCTTTCGAGTGTCCGCAGTTCTTCAACGACCTCCTTCACGTCATTGCTGCCCATGTCGAAAAAACGCTCTATCCAGTTGCGCGCCTGTTCAAGATCGGCGCTATAGGTATTCCCATCGCGCGCGAGCATGGCAAGACGCGCGGTGAGTAAGCGTATTTTCACGTTTTCGCGCAAGAAGGCGCTTTGCTCCGGCGCAAGCAGCACAGACTCGCCTTTTGTATCGAGCCGCTCGAACTTCACCAGAGAGCGCAATTCCACCCACATATCCGCCGCAAGGCCGCGAATGAAATGGGCAACTCCTCCCTCATCATTTTTTTCAACGTATCTGGCGGACGCCTCCCCGTCGGAGACTTCGCCCTGATAGGCCAGTGGAAGCGCGTCGATCTTTCCAAGTACATGTTCGAGTCGCTCCGCCGTGCGAGGCATATCGAAAGTGTCCTGGCGGCTCAACTTTTCGATGTCGGCCTTAAGCGCCTGCCGCAAGGCCGAAAACTGGCCGTGGTCATTCTGTTCCAGACGGGTTTGCGCCTCCCGGAGCACGATCAGCGCCATTTCGATATTGCCCGCGTACTGCAACTGTAGCCCGGCAAACTCCACCGCCTGTTGAACATCGGCAACGGCGCGGTCTTCCTGCGAGCGGGAGAATTGCTGGTAGAGCGCCTCCAACGCTACGGCCTGTCCCTCGCTTTTGCTGAGTTGGCCTTCGAGAGCGCCGATTTTGGCCAGGATGGTATCCAGGCTCTCATGTTCCCGTTTCGCGCTCGCACGCGACTCGCCAAGAGCCTGATCGCTTTCCCGCAAACGTTCTGCAACTTCTTTTCGCAAATTTTCGCCTTGGGCGCGCCACTCGTATGCCTGCCACAAGGCGAATCCGGCAAAACCGATTGATACCAGTGCAAGAAGCAGCGCCCAACCCACTGCGCCGCGCCTGTCCCTTCGACTCGCCGAAACAGAAACCGATACCGGTGGCACGGCGGGCAACTCAGGCGCGGGCGCTGAAATTGTCGGTTCATCCGCCGGATGAGCGGAAATCGCCGGTTCACCGGCCGGGGGCACGGAAGACGGCTCTGGGGGAGGCTGCTCAGGCATGACCCCGGCTTCGGGCAAGCTATCGTCGTGTGAAGAAATAGGCGAGTTCATGGCAAGAGAGTTTAACCAAAGAATGCGGTAAGCGCGTATAACAATGCGTCATTTCCAGCTTCGGCGGCAATAGTTTTCTTCAGTCCATGCAAGTGACAACGTGCGGCAATGCGCGAATGTGATACGAAAATCGGCACAGCCGACAAGCAGGCAAGCCCTTCGCCGCCGACGATCCGAGCCAGATGGTCGACCCCTTCGCTCGTCGTGATCGAAAGGGCATCGAGCTTTCCGCCCGCAGCAAGTTCCAATAGCGGTGCCGGATCGGCTGCCGGGCAGCGCCTGTGATAACAGGACAGGTATTCGACGCGCGCACCACGCGCCGCGAGGGTTTCGCCGAGCAATTCCCGGCCTGCGCCGCCCCGCACGACCAACACCGCCCGGCCATGCACAGCCTCGGGCGCAAACGCTGGCAGTGCCAGCACCGCTTCGCTGTCGAAGCCTTTCACTGGGGCGATCACCTCGACAAAACCGCGCGCGCCGAGCGCGCGGGTACTGCCCTGCCCCACCGCCGCCACACGCAACCCAGGCGGCCATGGTCGGATTTGATGCAATCCGGCCAGACCATGCTCGACCGCGTTTGGGCTGACGAAAAACGCAATGTCGAAGGTATCGAGCCGTGCCGCGACAGGCGCGAACACGGCAGGGTCAGTGACGGGGACAATTTCCAGCAGCGGAAAACGAAACGCCCGCCCGCCCGCTTCTTCAATGGCGCGGCACAGGGCTTCGGCCTGAGCCGCCGGACGGGTGACGGCAATCGTCCGACCGGCGAGCGCGCCGCCCATCGCCATGCGCCCTTAAGCCAGTTCGGCCAGAATCTCTCCGGCCCCTTGGGCGAGCAGATCGTCCGCCAACGCCCGACCAAGCGACTCAGCCTCCAACGCCTCGCCCTCGCGTTCCCCGCGCACGACGCGGCTGCCATCGGGCAGAGCGACGAAACCGCGCAAGCACACGCGACCCGCGCGCATCTCTCCATACGCACCGAGCGGCGTTTCGCAACTGCCCGCCAATGAACGGGAGAACGCGCGCTCGGCAGCGACACAGGCGGCGGCATCGGCATCGGCCAAGGCTTGCAGGTAAGCAATGAGATCGGCACGCGCCGTCAGGCATTCGATGCCGAGCGCCCCCTGTCCGGCTGCCGGCAAGGACACCTCCGCAGGCAATATGGCGCGGATACGCGATTCCAGCCCCAAGCGGCGCAACCCGGCAGCGGCGAGGATGATGGCGTCGAACTGGCCCTCGTCGAGCTTGCGTAAGCGGGTATCGAGGTTGCCCCGTAGGCTGGCGACGGCAAGAAATGGATATTGAGCGTGAATCTGCGATTCCCGCCGCAATGACGACGTACCGACCACTGCGCCCGGCGGCATGTCGTCGAGCGAGCCATACCGTGCGGATACGAACGCATCGAACGGCATCTCACGCGCTGTAACGCAGGCCAGCGCGAATTCCTCCCCCAGAACCATCGGCACATCCTTCATCGAGTGCACCGCGATGTCCGCGCGCCCTTCGAGCAGTGCCGTTTCCAGTTCCTTGACGAACAAACCCTTGCCGCCCACGTTGGCCAGTGGCCGATCCAGGATTTGGTCGCCGCGCGTAGTCATGCCCAGCAACTCGACCCGGCAACCTGGATAAACCGCTTCGAGCCGCGCCTTGATGTGCTCGGCCTGCCACAGCGCCAACCGGCTCTCACGGGTCGCGATTACGATACGGTCTGGCGCGCGGCCGCTCATGGGAGAAGGAACACTCACGGCGGAACTCTTGTAATGGTGATGGAAGTGGCAGGGATTCTATGCCATGTTAGGCCGTCATTGAACATGTGTCTCGCGCAATCTCCGTCACTCGTTATGGAGTCAAGCGAGACAAAGCGTAACGGGGAGTTTGAGGCTCCCCAAGACCGTATCGAGGAATCCCCTGCCATCAGGCAGGGGTGACTCAAACCGGTAACTTTGTACAGGCCAGCCGCATCTGCGGTATTCTGAATTCTGTACACAGGCTCGCCCTGGCGTAATTTGCCCCTGATTATTGGGACTAAACATCTCTTCAAGATGGCGCGTTTTTTCGCCCGCCGTCCACGAACCGCATGGATAGATCAAGCGCCCTCACATCCTTAGTCAGGCTGCCGATGGAAATGCGGTCGACGCCTGTGGCGGCAATGGCGCGTACGCTCTCGAAATCGACCCCGCCTGAGGCTTCGAGTACGGCGCGCCCGGCAGTGATCCGCACCGCTTCGCTCATCTCGTCCACGCTCATGTTGTCGAGCAGGATCATCCCCGCTTCGGCTTTGAGCGCCGCCCGCAACTCCTCGATGCTCTCGACCTCAACCTCGATGAAAACCCCCGGCGGCGAGATGGCTTGCGCCGCCTTGACCGCCTTGTAGACCCCGCCTGCCGCGATGATGTGGTTTTCTTTTATCAGGATGCCGTCGTAGAGACCCATGCGGTGATTGAGCCCGCCCCCGGTCATGACCGCGTATTTCTGCGCCAGCCGCAGCCCCGGCAAGGTTTTGCGCGTATCGACGATCCGGGCTTTCGTGTCGGCGACCGCATCCACGTAACGACGGGTGACAGTCGCGACAGCCGAGAGCAACTGCAAAAAATTGAGTGCGGTGCGCTCGGCGGTCAACAGAACGCGCACTGGAGCAAATACGTCGCATAGCGCCTGGCCGGGCGAAACAAAATCGCCCTCCCGCACATGCCAGTGCGCCGTCGCTATCGGCGAGAGCGCGGCAAAAGTGGCATCAAACCAAGCCATGCCGCACACAACGGCAGCCTCGCGGGCAATGACCGTAGCGCGGGCTTGCGTACGGGAAGAAACGAGAAGAGCGGTCAGGTCGCCGCTGCCGACATCTTCGGCCAGCGCAACAGCAACATTGCGCCCGATTTCGATCTTGAGCCGATCATCAAACATGACCGTTACATCCGTGCATGAATGGAGATGGCTATCTCACGAAACATGATAAATGCGTAAATCGAAACTTTTGCCCTTCAACGCATCGCCTACTGGGCGCAGTTTGTGAACAACTGCATTTTTTCCCATGGCAAAAATAGGATCGTCATTTTCCAATGTCCCTGCGGGAGCAACCAGGCGAATCGCCCCACCACGGCGTACCGGATCGCAGACGCACAATTCGCGCTGGCGATGGCCGTCGTCTACGCGCGCAAGCTCAGGGCTAACCGACAAAGTAGCGATGCCTATCTCGACATGCGACTTCGTCGTGCGTAGGCGGCGCACGACCCCGATATGCCACTGGGTTCCCTCTTCGGGACAAAAAGCGACCAGATCGCCTGCCGTGGGTACGTTGACCTTGATGCTGCGCGGGGTGATCGCCCCCACGCCGCCAAGGCTCATATCGGTGATATGCCAGGTTCCCATCCCAACGGCGATGGCTTCCGTCGAGTCGTCGTCCAAAAGATTCATGGCCTGTTCATAGCCGCGCACCACGCACAGACGGGCGTTGAGGGGATAGCGCCGATGCCGCCGCAACGGCGGATTGAACGACCACTGCCGCCGCAGATGCGTCACAGCAGCGTACAGTTCCTTTGCGTCCACATGTTCAAGGCCATCGGGAGTCCGTCCGAGGGTGAGGCTGTTGTGAATCTCGGACAGCTTATCCACTGCTTCCGCTGTCACGAACCACCAACCCGTGAAAGATGCCGACTTCGCCAGACGCACGGGGATTCCGCGTTGCGCCACATCGACCCCATAAAGCGCGCCTTCCACATGTTCGCGCACCATAAACAAATCCGGCAGCAATCGCACGATCAGGCGGGCAACGGCAAACCCCGCTTTCAGGGTCTGCTGATCCAGCACGGCGGCGTGATAGGCGATTGCCCGCAGGTACTCGCGCGCTACAGCTTCGCTCTCTCCCCGTACTTGCTGCACGGCCTCGCTATAGTCCGAAGTAAACAAGTCACCAAGCCAGGCCCATAGCCGGGTATCGGGAGCGTGGCGGTTGACCAGGCCCCACCTGATCGTCTCGGCTCCGGCTCTGGCCAGCACGGCAACGGGAATGCTGCCCGGCTCGGCTCGGTCAGCGGCACAAAGAGCCTCGAAGAAGTCACGCATGGATTGGTACGCCGCCGCCGTCCAGCGAAGCCGATCCGAGCCGGTTTCCTCGTCTGGGCAAAGAGTTTCGAGGGTATCGAGAAATTTCTCCAGGGCGCGCGACGCGCGATCCTCCAGAGAAAGCATGGGGTCTCCGCCATGCAGGGTAGCGATATACGTCTTTGCCGTGGAGATGACTCCGGCTATACGGTCAATGCCTTTATCATTTTTTTCAATAAAAACACCTGATTCCCGGTCAGGATGGGTATTCATATTCTGTTCAGCCATTTCTTGCTCCACACGATAGAATCTGCTGCTTTCCATAGAACCGAGCCTATGAAACAGTATCTAGAGTTGATGCGCCACGTCCTGGAACATGGTGACGAAAAAACGGATCGTACCGGAACTGGCACGCTTTCCACCTTTGGCTGGCAGATGCGCTTCCCGCTCCAGGACGGGTTCCCGTTGCTGACTACCAAAAAACTGCACATACGTTCGATCATCTATGAACTGTTATGGTTCCTGAAAGGTGACACCAGTGTCCATTATCTCAGGGATCACGGAGTGTCGATATGGGACGAATGGGCAGATGAAAACGGTGAGTTGGGTCCTGTCTATGGTAAGCAGTGGCGGCGCTGGGAGAGTGCCGACGGGCGCGCCATCGACCAGATCAGCACACTCGTCGAAAACCTGAAAAACCATCCGAACTCCCGGCGGCACCTCGTCACGGCCTGGAATCCTGGCGAAATCGACCGCATGGCGCTGCCGCCCTGCCATGCGCTGTTCCAGTTCTATGTGGCAAATGGGAAGCTATCGTGCCAACTTTATCAGCGCAGCGCGGATATCTTTCTCGGCGTGCCGTTCAACATCGCCTCATACGCCCTGCTCACGCTGATGCTGGCGCAGGTGTGCGGCTACCGGCCAGGCGAGTTCATCTGGACAGGCGGCGATTGCCACCTGTACCTCAACCATCTCGACCAGACCCGCGAACAGCTCGCGCGCGAATTGCGTCCGCTTCCAGCCATGCGACTCAACCCGGCAGTCGATGATATTTTTGCCTTCCGCTTTGAAGATTTCTCCCTGAGCGGCTACGACCCGCACCCTCACATCAAAGCATCGGTTGCCGTATGAACGACCCATCCCACCCTGAGATCATCCTCATCGCCGCAGTTGCTCGCAACGGGGTCATTGGCCGCGATAACGCCCTGCCTTGGCGGCTGAAGGCCGACCTCGCCCATTTCCGCGCGGCAACGATGGGGCATCCGGTACTGATGGGGCGCAAAACCTGGGAATCGCTCGCAAAGCCCCTGCCTGGCCGCCGCAATATCGTGCTCACGCGGCAAACCGGCTACCGGGCGCAAGGGGCTGAAATTTTCGCCTCATCGGACGAAGCGCTAAGTGCCATTGGGAACGCTGCGCGCGTGTTCGTGATCGGCGGGGCTGAGATTTACCGCCTTCTGTTGCAAAAAGCAGACGTTCTGCTCCTGTCTGAAGTCGCCGCCGATGTGGCGGGCGATGCCCGTTTCCCGGATTTTGACCGCGCGCGCTTCCGGGAAACCTCTCGCACAACGCACCTCGCCGATGCGGAAAATGAGTACGCAGTCGATTTTGTGGAATACCGGCGAGCGTAGCCCTGGCTCGTAGAGCGGATAAGGCGCGAGGCAGGCCATCAGATCGACCAAGTGTTACCGCGATTTGTTAAAGGAGCTAGGCCAATGAGCGACCAACGATTTGCCAGCGTCTGGGATGCCATTGAGGACACCCCGGAAGAAGCGGAAAACATGAAGTTGCGTTCTATCTTGATGACGGCGCTGAAGAGCCACATTACCCGCACCGAAATGAATCAGGCACAAGCCGCCAAGCTCTTCGGCGTGACTCAGCCGCGTGTTTCCGACCTGATGCGCGGCAAGATCAACCTGTTTGGCCTTGATGCGCTGGTAAACATGGCAACCGTCGCCGGACTTCACATCGAAATGCGGGTACTCGAAGCCGCCTGATACAGCCCGCGTAGATACAAGGATGGATAGAGCAGGGTGTACGGACTGGAGACATGGGTAACAGGTGTCCAGTCCGTACACAGGGCAGAACACAACATATGAAGAAATGGCAAGATAGCAACGCTGGGGTTCGCAAGCTCACCCCGACCTACATGGACTTTCGCCTTGTCCGGCCTGTTTCGGGCTCATTCCCTCTCTGACCATCGCCGTCAGGTTCCAACCTTTCGCGAACAACCAATTCTGTTCCCGTCCGTTCGGCAAGCTCACGAGCATCGGCTGTAGCTTGGACAAGCGCCGTTTCCACCTGTTGTCGGAAGCGCTGGAATTCTGGGCTATATGGGGTTTTCTGTTCTGACATCATTTTCTCCGGCGGCAAGCTCCACTGGAAACTTGCCCGTATTATCGTACAGCACCCAGCCATCAACCAGATTTTTATACACAGTATAGAAATTATGCAATCCAGATGCAAATCTACGCCGAATCACATCTTTCGGTATGAAATGTCCGCCTTGCGCCACACGGGCAGCAACGCGGGCAATAGCAGTTTCCGCATTCAACAGGTATAGAAACACCAGACGCACGAACCCTTTTGCTTGCCACTTCGGAATCATGCGGGCGTAGGAACGACCTGCCAAGGTTGTTTCAAAACAAAAACTTTCACCTTGGTTTACGAGTTTGTTGATTTGCCGGAGCATGAGTCTTCCAGCTTGGATCGCTTCGCGTTCTGGAGCAAAAGGCGACAGTCCGTAAGCGATAAGGTCAGCATTGACAAATTGGGTGATGTTGACGGTAGCGGGGATAAAACGTCGGGCGAATGTGGTCTTTCCTGCTCCGTTCGAACCGGCAATGATGTAAATGACACGATCAGACACGGCGCTTTCAGAAGATATTTTCATGACGTGAGACGAAACCCATTGAACGCACGAATAAGTCAGGCAATGACCCCACCCCCCAGGCACACCCGCGATTCGTAGAGCACCACGCTTTGCCCCGGCGCGAGCGCCCATTGTGGTTGGGCGAAGACGATTTCGGCGCGCGCGCCCTCCCCTTCCAGCGAGTCGATCACGCAGGGCATGTCCGGGGCGCGATGGCGTGGCCGGGCAGTGTAGACCCAGTGAGGGCGGGGCGCGCGGCCCGCGATCCAGTTGAGATCGAGCGCGGTGAGACGATTCTTGAGCAAGGCCGGATGGCTGTGCCCCTGCACGACATAGAGCACATTGGCGGCCACATCCTTTCCTGCCACATACCAGGCGTCATGCTCGCCCGCCGCATCCTGCCGCGCCCGGATGCCGCCGATGCCGAGCCCCTTTCGCTGCCCGACGGTGTGGTACATCAACCCCTGATGCTCGCCAAGGACGCGCCCATCGTCGAGATTACGTATTTCGCCGGGAAGGGTCGGCAGGTAACGCATCAGGAATTCGCGGAACGGGCGCTCGCCGATGAAACAAATCCCGGTCGAATCTTTCTTGACGGCGACCGGAAGCCCTGCGTCGGCGGCGATGCGGCGCACTTCCCGCTTGGCGAGCGCGCCGAGCGGGAACAGGGTCTTCGCCAGTTGCGCCTGGGTAAGACGGTAAAGAAAGTAGCTCTGGTCTTTCGTGCCGTCCTCGGCCTTGTGCAACTGGACTTCACGGCGGCCATCGTTTTCCCACGCGCGTACCTGGGCATAGTGCCCGGTAGCGATGCGCTCGGCCCCCATGCTCATCGCGTGGTCGAGAAAGCAACGGAACTTGATCTCGGAATTGCAGAGGATGTCCGGGTTCGGGGTGCGTCCGGCCTCGTATTCGCGCAGGAAATCGGCAAATACCCTCTCCTTGTACTCGCGGCTGAAATTGACGACTTCAAGGTCGATGCCGATCACATCGCACACCGACGCCGCGTCGATCAAATCCTGCCGGGACGAACAATAGCCGTCGCCGTCGTCGTCTTCCCAGTTCTTCATGAAAAGGCCGCTCACCGCAAAACCCTGGCGCTTGAGCAGCAAGGCCGCGACGGCGGAATCGACCCCGCCGGAAATGCCGACGATGACCTTCATGCCGCCCGAAACATCCGCCACGCTCATGATGGGACCCCGTCGCCGCAATCGTAATGGCGCAACAATTCCAGCCCATAGCGCCGCCCGGATAGCCAGTCTTCCACGCATTGCAGGACGAGCGGGCTGCGGTGGCGCTCGCGCGTCGCCCGAAGTTCTTCGAGCGTCATCCAGACCGCGCGCACGATGCCCTCGTCGAGCGCGAGCGCCGGATCGCCTTCTCCCACCCGACCACCGAAGGCAAACCGCAGGTAGGTGACATCCCCCTGCGGGCGCGGCCATTGGTAGACACCCACCAGATATTCCGGAGTAAACGGATGCGCGGTCTCTTCCATCGTCTCGCGGGCAACCGCGCAGAGCAGCGATTCACCGTCCTCCAGGTGTCCGGCAGGTTGGTTAAACCGCAAACCTTCGGCGGTCTCTTCTTCAACCAGCAAAAAGCGGCTATCGCGTTCGATGACAGCGGCAACAGTGACGCTCGGTTTCCAGCGGTGATTCATGATGATAGGAAGGGGTAAAGGGGTAAATCCGTTCATTTTAACGCCCACTTGCCACTGTCCGGCATGCTTTCTTACTTTGCGTTAAAATTATTGGTCTTTCGCCCCTAGCGGCAAACATTCCCAACTAACTTTTACCGGTGGAGAACATCAAAATGTCAATGGCTGATCGCGACGGCTTCATCTGGAAAGACGGCAAACTCATCCCGTGGCGCGAGGCAACCACGCATGTGCTGACTCATTCCCTGCATTACGGCCTGGCCGTATTTGAAGGTTTGCGCGCCTATGACACCGCTGATGGCCCCGCGATCTTCCGCTTGATCGAGCATACGACGCGCCTGATCAATTCCTGCCGCATCTATTTGATGGACATCCCCTATTCCCAGGAAATTTTGATGGAGGCGCAAAGGGAAGTCGTGCGCGCCAACAAGCTCAAGGAATGCTATATCCGCCCCATCGCTTACTACGGCTCGGAAAAGATGGGGGTCTCCACCGTGGGCGCTACGGTGCATGTCGCCATTGCCGCATGGCCCTGGGGCGCGTATCTCGGCGACGAGGCCATCGAACATGGCATTCGCGTCAAGGTGTCGTCCTTCGCCCGCCACCATGTCAACGTCACCATGCCACGCGCCAAGCTTGCGGGCGCTTATACCAATTCCATCCTTGCCAACCTCGAAGCCACGCGCGACGGCTACGATGAGGCGCTTCTGCTCGACACGCAGGGATTCGTCGCCGAAGGTTCCGGCGAAAACCTTTTCATCGTCAAGGATGGCGTGCTCATCGAGCCGGAAATCGCCTCGGCGCTTACCGGCATCACCCGCGACACGGTCATTCAGATTGCTAATGACATGGGGCTGGAAGTGCTGTCCCGCCGCCTGACACGCGACGATATCTACCTGGCCGATGAAGCGTTCTTCACCGGAACCGCTGCCGAAATCACGCCAATCCGCGAACTCGACAACCGCCCCATCGGCGGAGGCTACCGTGGTCCCATCACCGCAAAATTGCAGGCGAAATTCTTCGACGCCGTCAATGGCCGCGCCCCTGAATACAAACACTGGCTTACCAAGATCTAAAGCCGAAAAGCGCCCACGGACGACGCGACATGACAGCCCATGCCCTTCCCGCCGCCGAAATTTTCAAGGCTTACGACATTCGCGGCATCGTCGATAAAACCCTCACCACCGATGCCGTGAGAGCCATCGGGCACGCCCTCGGCAGCGAGGCCGCCGCGCGCGGGCAGCGAGCCGTCGCCATCGGGCGCGATGGGCGGCTTTCCGGCCCGGAACTCGCCAATGCGCTCGCCGAAGGCATCCTGGCCGCCGGGATCGACGTCATCGACATCGGATGTGTGCCGACGCCGGTCACATACTTCGCGGCGCATCATCTCGGCGCGCATTCCTGCGTTTCCGTCACCGGCAGCCACAACCCGCCCGACTACAACGGCCTGAAGATGGTGCTTGGCGGCGAGACGCTTTTCGGGGAAAAAATCCTGGCGCTCCGCCAACGCATTGCCGATGGGGATCTCACCCACGGCGCGGGAACATGGCGCGAGGCCGATGTCACCAGCGACTACATCGCCCGCATCGCGGGAGATGTAAAACTCGCCCGCCCGATGAAAATCGCCATCGACTGCGGCAACGGCGTAGCGGGCGCAATCGCCCCGGCGCTGTTCAACCGCCTGGGGTGCGAAGTGACGGAGCTGTTCTGTGAAGTCGATGGGCGCTTTCCGAACCACCACCCCGACCCAAGCAAGCCGGAAAACCTCCGCGATCTGATCCGCGCCCTTGCTGAGACCGACGCCGAACTCGGGCTCGCATTCGACGGCGACGGCGACCGTCTCGGCGTGGTCACGAAGGACGGCGAAATCATCTACCCCGACCGGCAGTTGATGCTGTTCGCCGCCGATGTGCTCGAACGCAACCCCGGCGGCGAGATCATCTTTGATGTGAAATGTACGCGCAACCTCGCGGGCTGGATACGCGCGTGGGGCGGCAAACCGACGATGTGGAACACCGGCCACGCATTCGTCAAGGCAAAACTCAAGGAAACCGGCGCGCCGCTGGCCGGTGAAATGAGCGGCCATATGTTCTTCAAGGAACGCTGGTACGGGTTCGACGACGCCCTTTACGCCGGGGCGCGGCTGCTCGAAATCCTCTCGCGGCACACCAACGCCAGCGAAGTGCTCAAATCCTTGCCCAACGCAGTCTGCACGCCCGAACTCAACATCAAGATGAACGAAGGCGAACCTTTTGAACTCGTGCGGCGCTTGCGGGAAAACGCCACCTTTGGGGAAGCCTCCGAAATCATCACCCTGGACGGTGTAAGGGTCGAGTACGCCGACGGCTTCGGCCTCGCCCGTCCTTCCAACACAACCCCGGTCGTCGTGCTCCGCTTTGAGGCGGACGACAGCACGGCGCTTGAACGCATCCAGCAAGCATTCCGCAAAGCCATCGACGGCGTGTGGCCCGGCTTGCAACTACCGTTTTAGGTCTCGCTCAAATGGAAAACCTCGCCCTCCAAACACTATCTGACGTGGAAAAGAGCCGCTTAGAAATGCTGTGCACAGCCGCCCGCACACTGCTCGACTGGAACCTCCCGATCGAGGTAATCATCGAGATCACCAAGCTATCCAAAGAAGATATCGAAAATTTGAAAACGACAACCCCTGGTATCGACGAACAGGACGAGGAATGACCCCCCCTGCCCCTCCCGCGCCCACCGCGCCCGCCAGCAACTTCATCCGCAACATCATCGACGAGGACAACCGCACCGGCAAATGGAATGGCCGGGTCACGACGCGCTTCCCTCCCGAGCCGAACGGCTACCTGCACTACGGCCACGCCAAGTCGATCTGCCTCAACTTCGGGCTTGCCGGGGCCTATGGCGGCATCTGCCATTTGCGGTTCGACGACACCAACCCGGAGAAGGAAGAACAGGAATACGTCGACAGCATCATCGAAGCCGTGCAATGGCTTGGGTTCGACTGGCATCAACACCTGTACTTCGCTTCCGGCTATTTCGACACCATGTACGCATGCGCCGAATCGCTCATCAAGGCAGGCAGGGCCTATGTCGATTCACAAACGGCGGACGAGATGCGACAGCGTCGGGGCACACTCACTGAGCCGGGAACCGACAGCCCCTTTCGCGCGCGGCCCATCGAAGAAAACCTCGAACTCTTCGCCCGCATGAAGGCGGGCGAATTCGCCGACGGTACGCATGTACTGCGGGCGAAGATCGACATGGCAAGCCCCAACATCAACATGCGCGACCCGGCGATTTACCGCATCCGCCGCGCCTCCCATCACCGCACCGGCGATAAATGGTGCGTCTACCCGATGTACACCTTCGCCCATCCCATCGAAGATGCCATCGAGAACATCACCCATTCCATCTGCACCCTGGAGTTTGAGGATCAGCGCCCCTTCTACGACTGGGTACTCGATGCCCTGGCCGATGCCGGGCATTTTCCCCGCCCGCTGCCCCGGCAGATCGAATTCGCACGGCTCAACCTCACTTACACGGTGCTCTCCAAGCGCAAGCTCATCCAACTCGTCGACGAAAGCCACGTTGCCGGATGGGACGACCCGCGCCTGCCCACGCTTTCCGGCGCGCGGCGGCGCGGCTTCACGCCAAAGGGGTTTCACCGTTTCGCCGAGCGCATCGGCGTGGCGAAATCCGACTCCTGGATCGACATGAGCGTGCTCGAAGAATGTATGCGCGAGCACCTGAACGAAACCGCCCCCCGGCGTATCGCCGTGCTCGACCCGCTGAAGCTCGTCATCGTCAACTATCCCGAAGGCGCAAGCGAGGCTTGCCAAGCGCCAAACCACCCGCTCAAGCCCGAACTCGGCAAGCGCGACATGCCTTTTGGCCGCGAACTGTGGATCGAGCGCGAAGACTTCATGGAAACGCCGGTCAAGGGATTCCACCGCCTCACCCCCGGCAACATGGTACGGCTGCGCTACGGCTTTGTCGTGAAATGCACCGGATGCGAAAAAGACGCCAACGGCCAGGTCAAAACCGTTTTCGCCGAAGTTTTCCCGGATTCAAAATCCGGCACCCCGGGAGCCGATCAGTACAAGGTCAAGGGCAACCTGCACTGGGTCAGCGCCGCGCATGCCTACCGCGCCGAAGTAAGGCTCTACGAGCGCCTCTTCGCCCACCCCCAACCGGGGCAGCGCCGCGAGGGCGACCCCGAAGGCATGGAGCGCGACTATCTCGACGACATCAACCCCGATTCAATCCGTGTCATCGAAGCACTGCTGGAACCAGCGCTCAGAACAGCCAAACCGGAAGAACGTTTCCAGTTCGAGCGGCACGGCTATTTCGTCGCCGACCGCCGCGACTCCACCGAAGGCTCCCCAATATTCAACCGCACGGTTTCGCTCAAGGACTCGTGGGGGAAAGACCGGGTTTAAGCTTTAGCGTTAGACACGTGGCTACCTGTTCATAACCCGTTCCTCTTTACGCCCGACGTTTCCATTGAACATGGGTTGGTAGTGTCTCAGTTTGAAATTTGAGACGATTTTCTGTAGGGGGCGATGGCAATCGCCCCGTCGAACCGTTGGCGGATTGCGGAAATTTACGATGGCGGGCGGATTGCCATCCGCCCCTACAACGCATGAAATTCAAACTGAGACACTACCCATGGGTTTGAAGACTTGGCAAAATTTGTGCTAATGTGGATATGTGGGAACTATTGAGGTTATCGCATGAGCCGACTGACCATCGACATGACTGAACAGCAGCATAAAAGCTTGAAGGCTTTGGCCGCGTTGCAGGGCAAAACGATCAAGCAGTACACCATTGAGCGGCTATTTCCCGACGATGCCACCGCCGATCAGGCATGGCAGGAACTAAAAACCCTGTTGAGCGAGCGCATCAACGAGGGTTTAGCGGGTAACGTATCCACCAAGACCATCGGCGAAATTCTCGATGAAGAACTAGCCGACGAGGCTCGTTACGCCTGAATATGGACTACGTGCTGACGGAAGCGGCTGAAGCCGATCTGCGCGGCATCATTCGCTACACACGCAAGCGGTGGGGCGACGCTCAAGTGCGCCGTTACATCGTCAAGCTGAAACAAGGCATTGCCCGCCTTGCAGCCCACCAAGGGGCATTCAAGGACATGAGCGCACTCTATCCAGCGTTGCTCATGGCGCACTGTGAACATCATTACGTTTTTTGCCTGCCGCGTGAGAACGCGCCCGCATTGATCGTGGCAATTTTTCACGAACGCATGGACTTGATGGTACGGCTCGCGCAAAGGTTAAGCATCTGAAACGCCGCAGGCCAACACGTCAAAAAAGTGAATACGATAGCGGTGTTGGGGTTCGCAAGTTCACCCCAACCTACGAACACGCAGGAAAGGAGAACGCTATGTCTAAAACGAAAACTGGCCATTGTCTCTGTGGCGCCGTCCAGGTTTCGGCAGTCCTCGCCAATCACGAAGCCGGGGTTTGCCATTGCAAAATGTGCCAACGCTGGGCGGGCGGCCCGTTTGTGGAGGTTGCCTGTACGCCGGAGACGGTGTTCAAAAGCCAGGATGCCGTCACTGCCTATCCGTCGTCCGACTGGGCCGAGCGCGGCTTCTGCAAACACTGCGGCTCTCCGCTGTTCTACCGGCTGAAAAGCGACGGTTCGTATTACGTTCCTGTCGGGCTGTTCGACGACACCGAAGACTTGACGCTGGCGAACGAGATTTACGTCGACAAAAAACCTTCGTGGTATTCGTTCGCCGAAAAAACCAACAAGATGACTGAAGCAGAATTTCTGGCGATGTTCAACGCTTCCCAGGACAAATCCTGAGCGTGGTGTTTTGGCGATGTGCCTGAAGCCCGATTCGGACGTACAGGGAAACCGGGTGCCTGGATAAAACGTCGAATCCGGGCACGGCTGCTGATATAATTTAGTATTTAACGTAGTTTTTTCGGAGTAACAACGTGCTGATTTCCAACGCTTACGCCCAAGCTGCCGACGCCGGGCAAGCTGCTGCGACCGGCGGCATTGCCGGTTTCCTGCCCCTGATCTTGATGGTCGCGGTGCTGTACTTCCTGATGATCCGCCCCCAGATGAAACGTGCCAAGGAACACAAGTCCATGGTCGACGCCCTCTCCAAGGGGGATGAAGTCATTACCGGCGGCGGCATTGCAGGCAAGGTTACGGAAGTGAATGACAACTTCGTTCAGGTCGAAATCGCTGCCAACACCGTTGTTGCCGTACAAAAACAGACCATCACCGCCGTGCTGCCCAAGGGTACGCTGAAAACCCTCTGATCCCCCCTTCGCTCCGGGCGGCTGTGCCACCCAGAGCGAAGCTGCGCGCGTCATTCTCCCGTCAAATTGCCGACCATGAACCGCTATCCCCTCTGGAAAAATATTCTCATCATCGCCGTGCTGTTCTGGGGGCTGATTTATACCTTGCCGAATTTCTTCGGCGAGGCTCCCGCCGTACAGGTTTCGAGTGCCAAAGCCACGCTGGAGATCGACCCCGTTGCCGACAGCACGCGCATTGCCCGTGCACTTGAAGCAGCCGGAATCGAGCAAAAGGGTATCTTTTCTGATGCTATTGGCATACGTACACGTTTCGCCGACACCGAAACTCAACAGCGTGCCAAGGATGTCATCGAGAAAGCCTTCAACCCCGACGAAAAAGACCCTTCCTACATCGTAGCGCTCAACCTGCTGCCGAACTCCCCGCAATGGCTCACGAATCTCAATGCCCTGCCGATGTACCTGGGGCTGGATTTGCGCGGTGGCGTGCATTTTCTGCTCGAAGTCGACATGCCGGGCGCGATTACCCGTCGGCTGGAAGCCATCGCCGGCGACCTGCGCGGCCAGTTGCGCGAAAAGAACGTGCGCCACGCGGGCGTTGCCCGCGAAGGCAACACCCTGGTGCTTCGTTTCCGCGATGTTGCCCAGCGTGCCGCCGCCCGCGCGGCAATCCAGTCTTTCAGCAATGAACTGCAACTGACCGAACGCGATGCGGGCAGCGAAGATTTCCGGCTCATTGCCGATTTGAGTTTGCCGGCTCAAAAGAACATCCAGGAATTCGCCATCAAGCAGAACATCAACACCCTGCACAACCGCATCAATGAACTGGGCGTGGCCGAACCCGTGATCCAGCAGCAAGGGGCAGACCGCATCGTTGTGCAATTGCCGGGCGTACAGGATGTCGCCAGGGCCAAGGAACTCCTGGGCCGTACCGCCACGCTTGAACTGCGAATGGTCGAGGGCACACCCGGCGACGAACGGGCATTCGAGGTTGCCGCAGGCCGGGTGCAGGCTCCTTACGGCACGGAGTTATACATCGAGCGCCGCAGCCGCCGCGCCCAGGCGGAACAAGCGGAAGAGCCGGGCGACAGAGGCCTCCCCATCCTGCTCCGCAACCAGATCGAACTCACTGGTGAAAGCCTCACCGACGCACAGGCCGGTTTCGACGAAAACAGCCAACCGGCGGTACACCTCACCCTGGATAGCGCAGGTACGCGCAAATTCCGCGAACTCACCCGCCAGAATGTCGGCAAGCACATGGCTATCGTGCTGGTCGAAAAGGGCAAGGGCGAAGTCGTGACCGCGCCGGTCATCCGCACCGAGATCGGCGGCGGGCGGGTACAAATCTCCGGCAGCATGACCACCGCCGAAGCCAACAAAACGGCTTTGCTGCTGCGCGCGGGGGCACTGGCCGCACCGATGGAAATCATCGAGGAGCGTACCGTCGGCCCAAGCCTCGGAAAAGACAACATCGACAAGGGCTTCAACTCCACGCTGTGGGGCTTTACCGCCATCGTCGTGTTTATGTGCGTGTATTACATGCTCTTCGGGCTGGTTTCCTCCATCGCGCTTGCCGCCAACCTGCTGCTGTTGGTGGCGCTGCTTTCGCTGCTGCAAGCTACCCTGACCCTGCCGGGCATTGCCGCAATGGCGCTCACTTTGGGCATGGCCATCGACTCAAACGTCCTCATCAACGAGCGCATCCGCGAGGAACTGCGAGGCGGCTACACCCCGCAGATAGCCATTACCTCAGGTTATGAGCGCGCCTGGGGCACCATCCTCGACTCCAACGTCACCACGCTCATTGCAGGTATTGCGCTGCTGGTCTTCGGTTCCGGTCCGGTTCGGGGTTTTGCCGTGGTGCATTGTCTTGGCATCCTCACCTCGATGTTTAGCGCCATTCTCGTCTCCCGGATGCTCGTCAACTTCATCTATGGCCGCCGCCGCAAACTCGACGGGCTTTCCATCGGCCAGATATGGAAACCGGGCAACAACTGAACCGGCTCGAACAAGGAACACTTCGTCATGGAATTTTTCCGTATCAAAAATGACATTCCGTTCATGCGCTACGCGCCGGTCTTCAACGTCATTTCGTTGTTGACTTTCGTCGTAGCAGTGCTCTTTATCGTTTTTCGCGGTTTGAACCTGTCGGTCGAATTCACCGGCGGAACCTTAGTCGAAGTCAGCTATGCTGACAGCGCCCCACTCAACGCCCTGCGTCAAGCGCTGGCCGATGACGGCTATCCCGATGCACAGGTACAGAACTTCGGCAGTTCCCGCGACGTCCTGATCCGCCTGCCCAACCGCGATGGAGCAGAAGTCTCCAAAGTGGGGGAACAGGTCAAGAGCATGCTCAACAAAATCGAAGGCCCGGAAGCTACCGTGCGCCGGGTCGAATTCGTCGGCCCGCAGGTCGGTAAGGAACTTGCCAGCGACGGCGCAATGGCGCTGCTATTCGTCATCATCGGCATCATGATTTATCTCGCGTTGCGCTTTGAATGGCGCTTCGCCGTCTCTACCATCATCGCCAACATGCACGACTGCGTCATCATCGTGGGCTTCTTTGCCTGCTTCCAGTGGGAATTCTCGCTCTCCGTGCTGGCGGCAGTGATGGCGGTATTGGGCTATTCCGTCAATGAATCCGTCGTCGTATTCGACCGTGTGCGCGAAACCTTCCGCAAACGGCGAGACCTGAAAACGCCCGAAGTCATCAACCATGCCATTACCAGCACCATTTCCCGTACTGTCATCACCCACGGTTCCACGCAGGTGATGGTGCTCTCCATGCTGCTGTTCGGCGGCGAAACCCTCCACTACTTTGCGCTTGCGCTGACCATCGGCATCTGCTTTGGCATCTACTCCTCCGTGCTCGTTGCCAGCCCGCTTGTGATGTGGCTCGGTGTGTCGCGCGAACAATTCGCCAAGGTAAAAGCGCAGAAACAGGAAGCGGTGGTGTAACCCTCACATCAAAACTGAACAGGCGATGAAAAACGTTCTCATCGTTTCCTACTCTCAGAGCGGCCAGCTTGCCGATATTGTTGCCTCCTTGGCGGATCCATTGGAAACGGAGGGGGTCAGGGTTCATCACGAAGTGCTGAAGCCGGAACCGGCCTTTCCGTTTCCCTGGCCTTTTTTCGCCTTTCTCGACGCTTTCCCGGAGTCGGTACGCCTTGATCCACGTCCCATCAGACCCCTTACGGTTCCTGACAATGCGACATTCGACCTGGTGATTCTCGCCTGGACGGTCTGGTATCTCTCTCCATCGCAGCCCATGACCGCCTTCCTGCAAAGCACCGAAGGCAAACGCCTGCTCGCTGGAAAACCGGTTGTCAGCTTGGTAGCTTGCCGCAATATGTGGTTTTCTGCATTCGACACGCTGAAAACGCTGATTACGGAGGCGGGTGGCCGACTCGTCGATCATGTGGCATTGACCGATGAATCCCCTCCGCTGTTGTCTTTCATCACTACGCCGCGCTGGATGCTGACGGGTCGGCGCGACCGTTTTCTCGGTTTGCCACCTGCCGGAATCAACGCCAAGCAAACAGCAGGCGTAGCGAGATTCGGCATAGCGCTGGCCGGGGCTCTTTCCCGTGACGAAGAGAAATGCGGGCAATCTATGTTGAGCGGCCTGCGCGCGGTCAACATCGCACCTCATCTGATCATGTCCGAACGCACTGGCCGACGTGCCTTCCTAGTGTGGTCGAAGTTCGTCCGTCTTTGCGGGCATACCGGACAAAAGCGGCGGGTTCCTGCGCTTATACTGTTTGCACTCTATCTCATCACAATGATTCCCATCGTCGTGCCGCTGCATTTCATCTTGAATCGTCTGACCGCGCGGCTGTTTGCCCGCCGCGCCGCAGAGATCGTTCGGCTTTATGTGCAACCTTCTGGCGCAGATGATACGCGCATGATCCATGAGTGAAGCCTTTATTACTGCCACGGCAGCCGCTTTGCCCAACGCGCCGGTCGACAACGAGTCCATCGAAACCGTTCTTGGCCAGATTGGAGGCAAACCCTCACGCGCCCGACCCATCATCCTGCGGCAGAACAGGATCAAAAGCCGCCATTACGCAATCGACCCGGCAAGCGGCTTGCCTACGCACACCAACGCCAGCCTTACTGCCGAGGCAATTCGCAACCTCGCACAAACTAGCGGTTTCGCGCTCGATAGCCTCCGTTGCCTCGTCACCGGGACATCCATGCCCGACCAGATCATGCCAAATCATGGCGTCATGGTTCATGGCGAACTGGGCAATCCCGCCTGTGAGGTTGTTTCAACCGCTGGTATCTGCCTGTCGGGTTTGGCTGCTCTCAAATACGCTTGGCTCGCCGTAAAAGGGGAAGAAACAGAAAACGCGGTGGCAACAGGTTCCGAACTGTCATCCGCAATTTTGCGTGCAGAATGTTTTTCCGAAGAAAGCGCTGCCCGCGTCGCGGCGCTCTCCGCGCATCCTGGCATCGCATTTGAAAAAGATTTTTTGCGCTGGATGCTTTCCGACGGCGCAGGCGCTTTCCTCATTGAGCCTCGCCCGCGCGCAGGGCAAACCAATTTGCACATCGACTGGATCGAACTTTCATCCGCCGCACACCGCCTGCCCGTGTGCATGTACTCAGGCAGCGAGCGTACCCCCGATGGCGCACTCGTCGGCTGGACGCAATTCTCGCCCAGACAATGGGCGGAAAAATCCATTTTCGCCGTCAAACAGGACGTAAAACTCCTGGATCGTCACATCGGTGAAGCGACCCTGAAAACCCCCTTGTCTGCGCTTATCGTGCGGCGCGGACTCAAGGCGGAAGAAATCGACTGGTTCCTGCCGCACATGTCGTCGTATTATTTTCAACAACCCATGTTTGACGCGCTGGCGCAAATAGGATTGCCTATCCCGTTCGATCGCTGGTTTACGAACCTGGAAACTAAAGGCAATACGGGTTCGGCGTCGATCTTCATCATGCTTGATGAGTTGTGCAGAACCCGACGCCTCGTTTCAGGCGAGCGCCTACTGTGCTTCGTGCCGGAGAGCGGGCGTTTTTCGAGTGGATTCATGCACCTGACGGTCGTTTGAGGCATCCCGAAATGAACGCTGATGACGTCCCCCAGGAAGGTAGCCCCACTTACGGCGGTCATCTCAAAGCCGTGTATGCACGCACCGATGACGGTCGGCTCGGACTCGTGCAGTCGCGCGGATGGGAAGCTGAAGAAACCGTCACCCGGCAAGCAGTACAGGTATTCGAGGAATTGGCGGCCAATGCACTTGAGCGAGTGCGCGCGGGGAAAAGTTCCCCGCTCGAAGCCCACATGTATCGCGCCCGCATGGACATTGCCCTGCTTGCACAGGCAAGCGGGTTTTGGCGCTGGCAGGTGCGCCGCCACCTCCGCCCGACGGTATTCGCCCGCCTTTCAAAGACTTTACGCGCGCGTTACGCGGAAGCTTTGGGTATTGCCACCGATCAGTTGGATATAGCCGACTGACATGACATCGGCTAGTTTCGTCCACCAACAAGCGTCCCATTGCGAAAGCGGGGTCATGAGCGCCATCGTGCGCCATTACGGCCTGCCGCTTTCCGAACCTATGGCTTTCGGCCTGTCTTCGGCACTGACTTTCGCCTTTCTGCCCTTTATCAAACTCTCCGGCCTACCGTTGGTGTCATACCGGATGCCGCCCAGAACGATCATTCGCGGCCTGCAAAAACCTCTCCGGTTTTCGATGCACACTGAAACGTTCCGCCGCCCGGAAGACGGCATGGTGCGGCTCAATGAATTGCTTGATGCCGGACAAGTCGTGGGATTGCAGGTTTCCATATTCTGGCTGCCATTCATACCGCAGGATTTCCGCTTTCACTTCAACGCCCACAATCTGCTCGCCTATGGGCGCGATGAGGCAAGCGGAGATTACCTGCTCTCCGATCCTGTGCTGGAAGAGCCTGTACGTTGCGCGAGTGCCGATTTGGCGAAAGCGCGTTTCGCCCGTGGCCTACTCGCGCCAAAGGGATTGCTGTATTACCCGAGCAACGCGCCGCAGGAACCCGCATGGGAACGGGCCATTCCCGCCGCACTCAGGAAAACCTCGCAGATCATGCTCCGCGCCCCGCTGCCCTTCATCGGCGTCAAGGGGTTTGCGTGGGTCGCGCGCGCGTTCGAGCGCTTGCCTACCGCTGCCAATCCGCAAGCCGCCAAACTCTACATTGGGCATCTGATACGCATGCAGGAAGAAATTGGGACAGGCGGCGGGGGCTTCCGTTTCATGTACGCGGCCTTTCTCGAAGAAGCCGCCGCGCTCACCGCCCGCCCGGCGCTTGCTGAACTGGCCGCACAACTGGTTGAAATCGGCGACTTCTGGCGCGAATTCGCGCTCGCCACCGCGCGCATGATCCGCGACCGCGACCCGCTCGACCCCGCCCATCTCGCAACCCTGCTGCGCGCACAAGCGGCGCGTGAAAAGACGTTCTTCACTGAATTAGACAAAGCCGCGCGTCTTTCATGATCCGCCTCGACAATCTCCGCTATCGTTACCGTCCCGAGGAGCCTCCAGCGCTCGACGGTGTCTCACTTGACATCGCGCGCGGCAGCATCCACGGCTTGCTTGGCCCAAATGGCGCGGGCAAAACCACGCTGATCTCTGTGCTGATCGGTCTGCTTACGCCCAAGGAAGGCCGTATTACCATTGATGGTGAATCGCTCAATGAGTGGCGAGCCGCTCAACCCAACGCCATCGCGCTAGTTCCGCAGGACTATGCCTTTTACCCGATATTGACTGTGGCCGAAAATCTCGCGTTCTTCGCGGGAGCACAGGGGATACCACGCCAGGAACGGCAGCGTCAATGCGACAGGGCGTTGGCGTTTTCCCGGCTCGAAGCCGTCGTCAATCGGCGTGCGGGAGAACTCTCTGGTGGGTTGCGGCGGCGCCTGAATCTGGCGATTGGTCTCACCGGGGAGCCGGATGTTCTTTTGCTCGACGAACCGACCGTGGGTGTCGATTCAGCGTCACGCCGCTTTTTGCTCGAAACCATCCAACAGTTTGCCGCGACCGGGAAAACCGTGCTCTACACCAGCCACTATATGGAAGAAGTGGAAGCGGTGTGCTCCGATGTCACAATCATCGACCACGGCAAAGTGCTGCTGACGGGGCCGACTGCGGAAGTAAAAGGGGACAGGACGCTGGAGCAGGTTTTCATGGAATTCACCGGGCATTCGTTGCGGGACTGAGCACGGCAATGAAAATGTTCATTCAACTCGCGGCTCTGTGGAAAAAGGAATGGCTGGCATTCGCGCGTGACCGGCATGGATTGGCTGCGCTCTTCATTATGCCCGCGATTTTCATTTTGATTATGTCGCTTGCGCTTGCGGATTCACTTTCCGGGCAGCGGGAACCTTCCCTCGCTTACGCGGTGCTCGACCTCGACGGCACCCCGGTTTCCCATGCGCTCGATTCGTTGTTAAGCAGCGTCGACCTGCTCAGTAAATCGGCCCCTCCAACCAGTGAAGAGGGCGCCCGCCTCCGGGTGAGGGATGGAGAGCTTGCCTTTGCAGTCGTGATCCCGCAGGGATTTGCCCGAAGCATCGGCACAAACCAGACTCCCGAACTGCGTTTCCTGACCGACCCCACCATTCCGGGCATGGTACGCAATGGTTTCCGCCAGTATGTCGAGGCGGCGGCCACACGGGTCTGGCTCACGCATGTCCTTGAACGTCTTGGGCAAAGCATGATGCTGCCGGAACTGCGTCAGGTCACAGAGCGCATCGGCAGACCGGAAATCGCAATCGAGACGGTCAGCAATCATCACAACGGAGCGGCCGTACTGCCCTCCTCCGCGCAGCAAAATGTTCCTGCCTGGCTCATTTTTTCGATGTTTTTCGTCGTCATTCCGATCTCGGCGGTTTTCATTGGTGAACGCCAGCATGGAACCTTGCAACGGCTCCGCGCCCAGCGCGTTTCCTTCGGCCTCGTTTTGGTAGGCAAATTCGCGCCTTTCGTGCTCATCAACCAGATACAGGCAGTGGTCATGGTCGCCATTGGGCGTTGGTTCGTGCCGCTATGCGGCGGCGAGGCGCTAGCCCTTCCCGGCAATGTGGCCGCACTCACAGCCCTGTCGATGTTGAGTCTGGCCGTCAGTGTCGCGGCAGTCGGTTGGGCGCTTTTCATCGCCAGCCTCGCACACAGCAACGAACAAGCTACCGTCCTCGGCGGCATCAGCAACATCCTGATGGGTGCCATCGGCGGCATCATGGTTCCCCGCTTCATGATGCCCGCCGAGATGCAAGCCTGGACGCATCTGTCGCCAATGGATTGGGCACTCAAGGGATTTCATCAGGTCATGCTGCGCCAGGGCAACATTGCCGATGTTCTGCCCGCCATCTGTGCGCTGGTATGCTTTGGCCTCGTTGCGCTTGCTGTAGCCGCCTTCCTCAATCGCCGCGCCATTTCAACATGAAAGATCTGAAACTCGCCCTAAAAACCCTGATTGTCCAGACCTGCGATAAAGATTGTGATCCCGCTTCCATTGCCGATGATGAAGTTTTATTTGGTGCGGGAACACGGCTCGCCCTCGATTCGCTCGATGCCCTGCAACTGTCGATGGCACTGCAAAAAGAGTTTGGCGTCCGAGTCACCGACAGCAAGGAAACCCGCATCATTTTCGCTAACGTTGCCAATCTCGCGGCATGGCTGAAAGAGCGGAACAAAGCACCTGCATGAACGCGGCACGTCCCGTTTACATCGACCGCATCGCCCATGTTTCGGCTCTGGGTTTGTCCGCCGCCGAGGCAGCCGAATCGCTGCTCACCAGCAAGAAAAACATCTCTGAATACAGGCTGCTCGGCGAATCCTGGCCTTGGTTCGCTCTGCCCTTTGCGGAAGAAAACTGGACAGTACGCACTCAACGCGCGCTCGGCCTCATCAAAACCGAATTCGCCGCCGGGAATTCCCAGGCCACGCTCGAACACATCCCGTTTTTCATCGGTTCCAGCGCACACGGAGCCGGCGAAATCGAAGCCCTTGCCCGCGCCACAGGGGTGGCCGATCCATTCCACGATAATGTTGCCATCCTCGACAGGGAAATCCGGCTTGCTTTTGGCGCTCAATCCATACCATGGATGTTTTCCACCGCCTGTACTTCCGGCCTGTCCGCGCTTGAAGCCGCCTTCACCCTGATTGCCCACGGCGAAATCGATGAAGCTCTGGTGCTCGGCGTCGATTTTGGCTGCGACACGTCACTCGCCGGTTTTGCCAGCCTTGGCCTACTCGCACACGCGCAAAAGGATAGTGGCCTGATTCTCGGCGAGGCCGCCGCTGGTTTTCTTCTAACTTCGCGCCCTGGCTCAGATTGGCGGATTGCCACATGCCGGCTCTGGATCGACGGCTACGCGCCCACCCTGCCTACTCCCGATGGACGGATCATCGCTGCCAACATCGTTGCCGCGCTCAATGAGGCCGGGATCGCCACGCACAACATCGACTTCGTTAAACCGCATCGTAGCGGCCTGACCAGTATCGACGAAGCCGAAAACGCCGCGCTCGATCTCGTTTTTGGCTCCCATCGCCCGCCGGAAATCAGTTTCAAACACCAGATCGGGCACACGCTGGGAGCCAGCGGCCCCTCCGAACTCACTGCCCTGCTGGCTCTGCTCAATACGCCCACTTGGCAGGCGCACCACGGTTTGCCGCATTGGATTCTGTTCAACTCCGTCGGTTTCGGCGGCAGCACCGCCACCTTGGTCATCGAACGCTGTTTTGAGCCGGGAGTTTGCTCATGATCCACATGCCGCAGATCGGAAGCATGCGCGAACAGTGCTTTGATGCGGCCACTCTCTCCGCCCTCGCGCGGCGGCACACCAGCATACCGTTACGCCGCGCCGGGCCGCTGACCGAACTCGTCATCGTCGGCGTAGCTTCGATCCTCGATAAACAGCCTGATATGCCCACCGTGGTGTTGTGGGGTTCGCGTACAGGCGTACTCGTCACCGGAAATCGCCTCGTTTCCTGCATTGAAATTGCCCTTGAACCTGTCTTTCCGTTCGACTTTCTCGCCTCACAACCCATTGTTGCTGCCGTCTCACTGCAAAAGAGTTTTCCCTGCATTGAAAATGCGCTCTACCAATCCTGGCTCGGCGACCCGGAGATTCACTGGCAACGGGCACGAACGCTTGCCACTGCCTGGTTACGAGCCGGACGGTGCGAGCGTGTCATCTGCGGGCAGGTTGAACCGGACAAATCCGGCGAAGGTGAACACATCGGGCATTGGCAGATGCTGCGGCTGTGAGTTTCGGCCTTCACTGCGCCGGGGTATCAATCACTAGGTTTGCGCCGATCACGTTCGTCCAGGCGGGCTGCTTCACGCGGGAGCCAAGCGAGGAGCTTTGCCTGATCCCGCAGGGTATCGCGTAGCGGCGCACTGAAATACACGCGCAGAAAACGCAACAGGTCGCGGCGGGTCAGGCCGATGCCCAGCGCCGAAAAGTACAGCCCGGCCAAATCCTTGCGCCGCCAGCGGGACGCGGTTTCCCGAGCGTGAATTTGGGCGCGGTGCAGGTCCATGACCGACAGGCGAAACGCTTCGGGCGTTGGCGGCGGGTCGGTATGAAGCCGTAAATGGCACAGGTAAAAATCCCGGTGATTCATCTGGTTTTCGTGCATCAATCGTGCAATTCCCGCCACCCGGACGATGAGGGCGTGCTTGAACATGGGTTCGGGCGGTATGCGCGGCCAGTCGCGGCAGTAATCCTCCAGGTTGATGGTCGGGGCGAGTTCTTCCGTGACGATGAAAGAATGCTTGCGCGCCGGGTTCCAGCCGCGTTCGCCAAACGCAACCATGCACATGGTGTCTGCGCCGAGTTGCCTCAGACGTTCGATGGCCAGCCATTCGTTGCGCGCGCCAAGCACGGGCAGGCGTAGGCAGATGAGGTTCTTGAAAATTTCGCGCCAGCCGACCCCACGGTGAATCTTGGCAAAATAACCGCGCCCGTCAATCTCGGTACGCAGGGTGCGCCGCCCCTCCCGTTCGCGCAATACATGCCCTTGCAGTGCTTCAACTTTGGCGAAGGGGTCAAGCCCTGCCCACAATTGCTTAAGAGGGGAGCGGAGAATGACCTGATTCATATTCTTTCCGTGGCATTGCATGTGTTTAAGATGAAATCGACGGCTTTCTCATGCAGGCTGTATAGATCGGCATGCTCGGAGAAGATAAGCGCGTTGCGCGACCAACGCGCTCGCGCCACGGGATCGGCCAACATCTCGGCAAGCGCAGCATCGAGCGATTTTTGTGTAAAGGGTGAGGCAATCAGGCGTCCGGCTCCGGCTTCGTCGATATAGTGCGCGTAACCGCATACGTCCGTCACCAGTACCGGCAATCCGGCAACGAGGGCTTCAAGCAGCACGTTCCCGCCGGTTTCACTGTAGGCGGGATGAATGAGCAGGTCGGCTCCGAGCAGGAAACGTGGAATATCATCGCGCCCCCCCAGGAAAACAACCTGTTTACCTAGGCCTAGCAAGCGGGCCTGACGCTGGAAGGGGCGCGGATTGTCCTTTCCGATGACGAAGAACCGTGTACGGCGGCGCAAAACCTCAGGCAAGGCCGCCAGCGCTTTCAGGCAGCGGTCAAGCCCCTTGGTCTTGAAACCGGAGCCGATGAGCAGCAGCAGAAGATCGTCGTCACCCAGTCCGAATTCGGTGCGAAATGCCGCACGAATGACGTGAGCATCGTCTGACGCACGGCGGTCAACCGAGATGCCGGGCGGCAGCAGGTGGAAACGTTCCGGTGGTGTGCCGTAATGGCGCTCGAAAAACGGCTGCTGCGCCTGGGAAATCATCAAAATTTCCGTGTGGTTTTCAGGCGCGAATACCGCGCGCTCCAAGGCTGCGAGGCAACGGTAACGAGGACTCAAACGGTAAAGCGGACTGCGTAGGGTACGGGCTTTTTCCTCAAAACAGGGATCGGCAGCGTAATACACGTCGAGCCCAGGCATCTTGTTGAAGCCGATAACGCGGTCGACGGGCTGATGGGCGAGATCAGCTTTGACCCATGTTCCAAACTTGTTGCAACGGCTATGGTTGCGCCAAGCCCGCACAGGCACGAACCGCACGTCGAATTCCGGTGGAATTTCGCCTTCCCATTTGAGCGTATACACGCGGATGCTATGGCCGCGCGCCTGACAGCCAAGCGCAATACGCAGAAATTTCCGTTGCAGGCCCCCATAGGGAAAGTATTTGAAGAGGCAGAAGGCAAGCTGCATTGAGCGTGGGTTCAAAATGTTCATCGCATCGCGCCAAGCGCGTTCCACACCCTCTCCGGCGACAGGCGTGCGAAGCAGGGCGTATCGACGGCAAGCAACGGCGCAGATGTGCCGGAGGCGGAAGATCGAAGCGTGCAGGTTTTTCGCAGGCACGGCGCACAGGGAAAATCTGTGGCAAGGTGGCGCTGGCGGCGGCTCCACGCGCCAGTCAGATCGGGGCTTGTCGAGCCAAAGAGCGACAGCGTGGGAACATCCAGGGCGGCGGCGAGGTGGCCGAGGCCGGTGTCGACGGCCACGCAGGCAGCGGCAGCGGACAATTCGGCAGCGACTCCCACGAGCGGTAGGCGGGGCAGAACGTGTGCGCCAGTAAGGTCCTTTGCGATGCGTTGGGCGCGTTCGTGTTCTGCCTCAGACCCCCAAGGCAGCCGGACGCTCCAACCGGCTCCGGTGGCGAGGCGGGCAAGCTCGCGCCAGTAGTTTTCCGGCCAGTGTTTGGTGGGCCAGGTGGTTCCGTGCAGAAAAACCAGCCGGGGGGCATCATTCGCCGTTTCCACTACGGCGGCTTCGCCGACCAGCATGCGGGCGCGATCCAGTCCGTAGGCGGCAGCGTCGGCGAAGCTCGCGCCGTCGTCGTCCCCTTGAGCGTTTTCCGGCAGAGGGTAGCCAAGCGCGGCAGCGAAGAGTTCGCGCACACGGCGCACGGCATGCCGTCCCCAAGGCACGGTATGGCGATGGGCATAGGCAAGGCTTGCCAGAGGCTCGCGCGCCGAGCGGAAAGCGAATCCATGTATGTGGGCGTGTGTCTTGAGGGCAAGCCAGGCGCTTTTTATCAAACCCTGCGCGTCGAGCACGAAATCGTAAGGAGTTGCATCGAGGGAGGCGCGAAAGGCTTTCCATTCCGCGTGCGTGGCACGGGCGAAAGGATGTTTCCGCCAACGGCGCAGCGCTACCGGAATCACCCGTTCCACCGCCGGATGCCAGGCAGGAATTTCGGCAAAGGCTTCTTCCACGACCCAGTCGAAACGGATGCCGGGAAGCGCCCGCGTCGCGTCGGTGACGGCAGGCAGAGTGTGGATGACGTCACCGAGCGAAGAGGTTTTGACCAGCAGTATCCGCATTGTCAGGAGGATGAAGAAGAACTGATGAAGGGTTCCAGCGCCGCAAGCACTTTTTCGGGGGCAATGCCGGTCAGGCAATGGGTGTGCTTGAGCGGGCATTGCCGCTCGAAACAGGGCGCACACGATAACCGGAGGGTTTCGATGACGACCTGGCGGGCGAGCGGCGGCGTGTGTTCCGGGCTGGAGGAGCCAAAGAGGGCGACGAGCGGCACATCGAGCGCGGCAGCGACGTGCATCAGGCCGGAATCGTTGCAGACGGCGACACGGGCAAGTGCAATGAGGTCTGCCGCGTCGCCGAGGCTGGTTTTGCCCGTGAGGTCGATCACCGAGGGGTTGCCGTTGGCAATCGGGCGAGCAACCGCGTTGTCTTTTTCCGAACCCAACACCCAGACTTGAAAACCGCGCGCCGCGAGCAGGTGCGCCAGCTTGGCGTAGTGCGTAGGCGGCCATTGCTTGGCCGGGCCGTATTCCGCGCCAGGCATGAAGGCGATGGACGGACGCGCGGAATCGAGTTTGAAGCGTTCCCGCAGCGCCGCCTGGTTGGCGGAATCCGCGTGGAGCCGGGGTGTTGGGAAAGAAATGGGCGCAGCAGCGGTTTCGCGCGTCTGGCCGAGGGCGACGAACCGCTGTACTGTCATTGGCAGCAGGCTACGGTCAAGCGGGCGCATATCGTTGATAAGCCCGTAGCGCATCTCCCCGCGAAAGCCGGTACGTTGCGGGATGTGGGCGAAAAACGGCACGAGCGCCGATTTGAACGAACCGGGCAACACGATGGATTGATCGTAACCTTCGCTGGCAAGTTCCTTCCCCAAACGCCGACGTGTGCCGAGGCCAAACCGGCCATGCCCAAGCGGCATCACAATGCCGCGCCGCACTTCGGGCATCCGAGCAAGAACCGGCAGTGACCAGGCCGGGGCAAGCACGTCGATCTCACATTCGCCACCGGCTTTCAGACTCATGAAAAGGCTCTGCGCCATAACCATGTCGCCCACCCACGACGGCCCTACGATCAGGATTTTTCGCATTGTTTCAGGCATTCAATCGCGGTGCAGCCAATCGAGGTAGCGCGGCACACCTGCGGCGACATCCATGAAGGGGCGCTCGAACCCCGCCGCACGCAGCGCGGAAAGGTCAGCCTCGGTGAAGCTCTGATAACGCCCCTTGAGATGGTCGGGGAAGGGGATATAGTCGATGCCGCCGAAACTGTGATCCTCGCGCTGTCGATACCAGTCAATCGCGGCTCGCGCGACATCGTTGAAACTCTGCGCCCTGCCCGTGCCAACGTTGAAAATGCCGGAAATCTGTGGGTTATCGAGCAACCACAGGTTGACGGCCACCACGTCGTCGACATGGATGAAATCGCGCTGCTGCTCGCCCGGCCCGTAACCGTCCGAACCTTCAAAAAGGCGCAGCCGACCGCTGTTCTGCAATTGCGTATCCATATGGAATGCCACGCTCGCCATTGCGCCCTTATGTTGCTCCCGTGGGCCGTAAACATTGAAATAGCGCAGTCCGGCCACCTGGCTGAAGATGCCCTGGATACGCGCGCGCAAGTGGCAATCGAACAGGAATTTGGAATAAGCGTAAGCATTGAGCGGGCACTCGAACTCCCGAGCTTCGCGGAAGGTCGGCCCCATGCCGTAAACCGCAGCCGAGGAAGCGTAGATGAACGGCGTCTTGCGCGTCACGCACCAGGAAAGGATCGCCTTGGTGTATTCAAAATTCACCTTCATCATGAAACGGCCATCCCACTCGGTCGTGGTAGAACAAGCCCCTTCATGGAACACCGCCTCAACACTGCCGAAAGTCTCGCCCTTCTCCACGCGGGCGAGGAAGTCGTCTTTGTCAAGATAGTCGCGGATGTTGGCGTCGGAGAGATTCAGGCACTTACGGCCATCGGAGAGGTCATCGACGACCAGGATGTCGCTGATACCTCGGGCATTCAACCCCTGTACGATGTTGCTACCGATGAAACCGGCTCCGCCGGTGACGATCATCATGGGGAATCTCCTGTTTTTTGGCCGTGATCGGAACGTGCCAATATCCCAGCTAACTCGGTGCGGCTCACGGCAGCGGTTCCGAGCTTGCCGACCACGATTCCGGCGGCGGCATTGGCAAACTGAGTGGCTTGAGGCAAGTCGAGCCCCCGGGCCAGACAGACACCGAGCGTAGCCACCACGGTATCACCCGCGCCGGTCACATCGAATACATCGCGGGCATGGGTGGGAAGATCGAGCGGCGGCTGGCCTTTTTGCAACAGGGTCATGCCGCGTTCCGAGCGCGTGATGAGCAAGGCTTCCAATGAGAGGTGCTCGCGCAGGGCTTCGCCACGCTCGCGCACGGTCGCCTCATCCGGGCATACGCCGACAACCGCCTCGAACTCACCCATGTTCGGGGTAATGACCGAGGCATTGCGATAGCGCCAGAAATTCGTGCCCTTGGGGTCGACAACCACCGGCAATCCGCGTGTGCGCGCAGCGCTGATCAGCATTGCCACCTGGGCAAGCGTACCTTTGCCGTAGTCGGAGAACACGACCGCATTGGCGTCATCGAGCAAGGTTGTGAAACGCTCTTCGATGCCCGACGTTTTCACGCTGGTGAAATCGTTTTCAAAATCGAGCCGGATGAGTTGCTGGTGACGGCTGACGATCCGCAGCTTGGTAATCGTCGGATGTTCCGGCATGTCGACCAGGCAACATTGCACGCCGCCCGCAGAGAGTTTTTCGGCCAGCAGCCGCGCCGCTTCATCCTGCCCGACCAACCCGACAAGGCTGACCGCCGCACCCAATGAAGCCGCGTTCAGCGCCACATTGCCCGCGCCACCCGCGCGGTATTCATCATTTTCCACTTTCACGATGGGCACTGGCGCTTCGGGTGAAATGCGCGTGGTTGCGCCGTGCCAGTAACGGTCGAACATGACGTCGCCCGCGACGACGAGGTGGGCTGGGGAAAAATCGGGTAGGGATACGGACATGAAAAAGAAATGAAGCAACGCTAAAGGGGTGTGATTATCCCATGAAGACCGGCAGGAAAGCTCGTTGATCGTTCCGGTCGCACCCTACAAACGCTTACAAATCGTTACCGCCCAGACAAGATCGAGCCGACACGAACGGGTATCGTTACAGCCATGTTCAAGACCGCCGCTTCGCGATGAAATGACGCAAGCGGCCATCACCAAGGAGAGCATCATGGAATTTCGCAAAACCTCGCGCATCACGCTGGCCGCCTTGATCGTTGCCGGTACCTGTTTCAGCACTCCCGCTTTGGCTCGCAACCACCACAATGGGCACCTTGTCCGCGACATCCTGTTGGCGCCCCTGCTGTTGCCTGCGGCCATTCTCGCGGCATCCACGCCACAGCCCGTCATTTATGAAGAGACACACTACGTCACGCCTCCTCGTTATGTCGCACGTCACAGGTATGAACCGCGCCGTGATGTACGGCGGTACGACAATGGCAGATACCGCCGCTACCGCTGATCGTCTGCCCGCTTCTTGATGAGGCAATGATTGCAAACACCGTTTCCATTTTCCGCATCGAGGGCAGCAGGTTCTCGGGCGGGAAATGGAATCCGGAATTCACTCCCGCCGCCACCCCAACCACACCATTGCGCGGATGATAAATTCCGGTACGACGCTGAAAATGTAGATCGTGATGATGCCATGCAGCACGGCCGCACAGAGGAAGAGCGCCGGGATGCTGAACCCTTTGCCCAGGAACGCCGCCGCACCGACAAAGATCCCAACCATGAAAAGCGCGTTGAGGATGTTGTTCGCGGCGATGATCCGGGCACGGTACTCAGCCTGGGCGCGTTGTTGTATGAGCGCGTAGAGCGGTACGCAGTAGATGCCCCCGAAGCCACCCAGCATCAACAGATCAAAAAAAACTCGCCAAGTACTTCCCCGGTGCAGCATGTCAGCGAGTGGTTGCAACGTGCCGGAAGCGTTACCGGGCGCGCCCAATGCCAGATCAAGCCCGAAAATCGTCATACCCAGTGCCCCAATTGGAACCAGTCCCGGTTCGACTGCCTTGCCACGTCGGCGCGTGAGTTTCTCGCAAATGAGCGACCCGGAACCGATGCCTATCGAGAACACCGCGAGCAATACCGTAACCAGAGCTTCGTTCCCCCCCAATACCGTTTCGGTGTAGATGGGAAGCTGTGTCAATAACAATGCACCGTAGGCCCAGAACCATGAAGCCGCGAGAATGGACTGAAAAACGCTACGTTCCCGGCGCGCCAGACCAATGCAGCGCAAGGTTTCGGCAAGCGGATTGAGCGAAATTTTCAGTTCCGGTGCGGGCGCGGGCGCAGTGGGGATGTGCCAGCTTACGAGAAACCCGCCGAGTGCCACGATGAAGCAGATAGCGACGATCCATATGACGCCACCGTCATCTAATCCGGCGAGCAGCCCTCCGGTGAGCGTACCGAGCAGGATGGCAACAAAGGTTCCCGCTTCCACCAGCGCGTTGCCGCCCACGAGTTCGTTGGGTCGCAGGTGTTGCGGCAGAATTGCGTATTTCAGCGGCCCGAACAGGGTGGATTGCAGCCCAAGCAGGCAGAGCGCGGCAAGAAGCACGGGCAGGCTTCGCAGCCAGAAACCCAAGGCCACGAGCAGGATGATGAAAATTTCGAGCGCCTTCACCCAACGCGCGAGCAGTGCCTTGTCGAACTTGTCAGCCAGTTGCCCGGCAGTGGCGGAAAACAGGAAGAACGGCAGGATGAACAGGCCCGCAGCGAGATTGGAAAGCACTTTCACTTCCTGTCCCACGCCCATCCATGAAGCAGCCCCGAAGGTCAGCAACACCAGCAAGGCGTTCTTGTAGGCGTTGTCGTTGAAAGCGCCCAGGAACTGCGTGGCGAAGAGCGGCCAGAAACGGCGTTCCCGCAGAAGGTAGAACTGGGAGTGTTGACCACCCTCGCCGCCAGGAGGCTGGGGACCATCATTCATTTACGCTGCTCCAAAAAACGCGCGGGTCTCGAATACCCGAGCCGGAAAGGATTTCCCCTGCCAATTCAAGGAACGCTTGAGTGCCAGATCGAAATACAGGGCATTAGCCTGGCGTAGTGCCCGCAAGTCGGGCAACGCCTCTTTCGGCAACAAGCCGTACCGAGCGAGCAAAGGCAGGGAAATCAATGGAAGTATCCCCGGCAAGGGATAGTCGGAGCCGTTGAGCAGTCGGCCGTGCCAATCTTCGCGCGTAAGCAGGGTTCGGAGCACTTCAGGCTTCTGGTTGAGCAACGCAGTAGCCGAAATGTCGCCGAAGAGGTTTTCTTTCCATTCGTCCCGCTCCATGAGGCGGGCAAAAAGATTGAAGCTCTTTTGCCGGGTTCCCGGTCTGTCGAAGTCATCGTCTTCACCACGGCTTGCACAATGCGCCACCACGACCCTCACACCCGCGTCCAACGCCCGGCGCAAGCGCAGAGGGTTGCCGAAATGGTTGAGGGTGACACTCTGTACCGCTTTTTCTTCCCCGCAATGAATCACCAAGGGAAGGCGCAAACGCGTGAGCGTAGCAAAAAAGGCATCGCACCGCTTCGAGGCCGGGTCGATGTTCTGCGCTGCGGGCAGCCACTTCACCGCCCGCGCGCCTTGCGCGACAGCCGCTTCCAGCCTGTCGATCGCGTCAGGCCGGTAGGGATGTATCGAAGCGACCCATTCAAACACGTCA
The DNA here is from genome assembly GCA_009782565.1 of Betaproteobacteria bacterium. Taxonomy (GTDB): domain Bacteria; phylum Pseudomonadota; class Gammaproteobacteria; order Burkholderiales; family Rhodocyclaceae; genus WRNU01. The sequence continues at coordinate 44,057 of WRIU01000010.1, read as the reverse complement.
GGATATTCTTCTGCCATTTGGCGGGCATAGCCGTCTGGCACACAGAACGTGCTCAATTCGGGAACCGGCTCTCCGTTATCGTCGTGATACCAGTCAAAAGCAAAGAGCATCGCCTTGACTCCGGCAGGCATGTTTCGCGTAAGCAGCGCAAGCCGACGCACATAATTTTCATCGACGGTTCCGGGTTCTGTCGAGACGCAGCCTGCGTTCATATAGAACAGGCGCTGGCTGTAGAGCACCGGATGCCACAGGTTTTGAAGCTTTTGCCCAACATATAGCCCATGGCCGCTGTCCCCGATCCCCGCCAGGTGCACATGGCAATCCCAGACCTGTGCGGGATCGAGCCCCTGCCAGATGCGCGTTAGCCACGGACTTTGCTCCAAGGCTGTATCCACGGGGTTGAGGCAGGGATTGACCAGAAAAGGTTTGCGCGCGTAGGCAAACATTGCGCCTGAGACCCCCGCTGCCCCCAGGAAAACGGTCTTGAGGAAACGGCGGCGGCTTAAAAACGAATGATGCCCACCCATGCTCAAGCTTCTTCCGCCATGCGCTTCAAAGTGACGTAATCGGTTTTGCCCGTCCCAAGGAGTGGCAACTCATCCACCCGCACGACTTTCTTCGGAATAGATAATTCAGAGAACCCCAGTTGTTGCGCCGCTTTCTGCAAGGCCGCGCGGTTGACCTGCCCGTCGGTGGTAAAGAGCACCAGCGCCTCGCCCTTGCCCGCGTCGGGCTGGCTGGAAGCAGCGTGAAACTCATCGGGAGAAGCTGTCTGCGCCAGTTTTTCCACCGCTTCCAGGCTCACCATCTCACCGGCGACCTTGGCGAAACGCTTGACCCGCCCAACGATGTGTACGAAGCCGTCGGTATCGACCTCGATAATGTCCCCCGTTTCGTACCAGCCCGGCCCCTCGCTCGAAACGGGCGCTTGCAGCACGCCAGGGTTGTCCGCCTTCAGATAGCCGCTCATCACATTGGGGCCGCGCACATGCAGCACCCCGCCGCGCTCGATGCCGGGCACGGGTTGCAGCCGGTGTTCGATACCGGGCAGAAATTGGCCCACGGTTCCGCTGCGGTAGGCCATCGGGGTGTTGACCGCGATGACCGGCGCGGTTTCGGTCGCGCCGTACCCTTCCAGGATGCGGATGCCGAACTTCTCAAACCACTGTTCGCGCACTGCGGCGGAGAGCTTTTCCGCGCCGGAAACGGCATAGCGCAGGCGGTAGAAATCGTAGGGGTGCGCGAAACGCGCGTAATTGCCGAGGAAGGTGCTCGTGCCGAACAACACCGTGCAGGCGCGGTCGTAGGCCAGTTCCGGAATCACCCGGTAATGCAGCGGCGAGGGGTATAGAAAAACGCTCGCGCCCGTGAAGATCGGCAAAAAAGTCCCTGCGGTGAGGCCGAAGGAATGGAAAATGGGAAGCACGTTCAATACGCGGTCATCGCGCGTGATATCGATAATGGCGCGGATTTGTGCGACGTTGGCGAGGACGGCGCGGTGCGAGAGCACCACCCCCTTGGGCTTGCCCTCGGAACCCGAAGTGAAGAGCACCACTGCCGCGTCTTCAGTGCTTGCCTCGGCTTCCACCTGGCGCGGGAACCATAGCGCCCACCCCATCAGCCAGAGCTTGTCACGGAAAGTCATCCCCTCGCGCAGGTCTTCGAGATAGACGATGCGCTCCAGCCCCTGCAAGGCGGCGAGCTTATCGGCAAGTTTCGCCTGCTCAACGAAGGCATGCGAGGTAATCAGGGTGCGGATCTGGGCGGCCTCGCACGCGGCCTGCATCCCATCGACGCCCGCCGTGTAGTTGAGCATCGCCGGGACTCTTCCAAACGCGCCAAGGCCGAGAAAAAGTCCGAGGGTCGGCGTCATGTTAGGCAGGAGCAAACCCACCCTTTCGCCGGGTTCGGTGATGCGTCCGGCCAATCGCCCAAGGGCGAGGGACATTTTCAGCAGGTCATGATAGGTATATTCCACCTGCCTGATGTCTTCCACGACGCGGCGGCGGCGGCCGTGGAGCCTGATCGCGTCGCACAGCGCGCTGTAGAGCGTACGCTGTTGCGGTTGAGCCAGCGCCATTTCCTGCATCAGGCGGCGCAGGGCTTCCCCCGATTTATGGCGGCGCACTTTGGCATTGGGGGCTTCTGGCATCGGCAGCGCCGTGGGCGGCAGTATCGTGAGCGTGATGCGCGGAAAAAGTTTTCGCGGCCAGTGGGCCATTTTTGAAAAATAACTGCGGCTCAACCCGTCCAACCGTACCGGCAGCAAGGTCGCCCCGGTTTTTGCTGCCACAAAAGCAGGGCCTTCATAGACCTTCATCAGCGCCCCGGTCAAGGTGATCCGGCCTTCCGGGAAGATCACGACCGGTCGCCCGGATTCGAGCAGCCGGATGATCTGCTTTACCGCCATTGGATTGCTCGGAGCAATCGGCAGGTAATCGGCCGTTACATTCAGGCTGAACCGCAAGAGCGGACGCTTTACGTATTCGGTGTGCACGACGAACACTGGTTTCTCGACCGGCAAAAACAGCCCCAGCAGGATGCCATCGAGAAAGGACTCATGGTTGGCGATCACCAGCAGCCGCGAACGCTGTCCATTCCCCACCGCCAGGGCTTCATCCATCCCCTGTACCCGTACGCGAAAGAGCAACCGTGCCAAGATGCGAAATAGGACGCGCAAAACGGCGCGGATCACGATCTTTACAAAACGTGAATTTGTCATATCCATAATTTTCGACATGTTTGATTAAAAAAATTTGAGCCTAGATTCCCTATCCCTCAGGGGGGCGGGATTGTATCCGATACGGCTTTCAGCAATTCTGCCGCACATAGCCGAGCACATTGCCTAGCGTTTCTTCCAGCCAGTGCCGATTGATCCAGAACCAGACTTCCTTGCCGATCTTTTCCGAGCACAGCACGCCTGCATCGTGAAGTATCTTGAGGTGATGCGATACCGTGGAGCGGGCCAGCGTCGACACAGAAGCAATCCGGCCTACGTTGAGCCGTTCGCCCTTGTCGAACAACAGCAGGATGCGCTGCCGGTTCTCGTCGCCCAAAGCCGTAAACACGCGAGCTATTGGGCGCCATTCGAGAGGGATGGAAACGATGCCAGTGTTGAAGATTTTCATATCGATAAGTTTAGTTATATCGATATGAAGAGTCAACATCATCAAAAAATCGGGTAAACCCTCTCTTGTCATACCTGTCACTTTTATTAACATATATTATGTCTTGTATAAGACATAAACTAATATCTATTAGATGTAATTTATATTTACATCTGATGATCGGCCTCACGTACCCTCAACCCCAAGGAGAGTTCATCATGTCCCGTGAATCAGAAATCGCCACCCTGGAACAGGAATGGGCAACCGCCCCCCGCTGGCGCTGGCAAGGCATCCGTCGCAATTACAGTGCCGACGATGTTGTGAAGATGCGTGGTTCGGTGCAGATCGAATACACGCTGGCGGAATCCGGTGCGGAAAAACTGTGGAAGAAACTCCACGGCGGTGCGAAAAAAGGCTATGTCAATGCCTTCGGAGCCATCACCGCCGGACAGGCGATGCAGCAGGCCAAAGCCGGATTGGAAGCGGTTTATCTTTCGGGTTGGCAGGTTGCCGCAGACGGCAATTCTTCCGAGACGATGTATCCAGATCAATCGCTCTACGCCTACGATTCCGTCCCGACGATGGTCAGGCGCATCAACAACACCTTCAAACGCGCGGACGAAATCCAGCACGCGCGGGGAATTTCCCCCGGCGATGAAGAATTCGTCGATTACTTCCTGCCCATCGTCGCGGATGCCGAGGCCGGTTTCGGCGGCGTGCTGAATGCTTTTGAACTGATGAAGAACATGATCGCGGCAGGCGCAGCCGGGGTGCATTTCGAGGATCAACTGGCAGCGGTCAAGAAATGCGGCCATATGGGAGGCAAAGTATTGGTTCCCACCCGCGAGGCGATCGAAAAACTGACTGCCGCGCGTCTGGCCGCCGACATCATGGGCGTACCCACGCTCATCCTGGCGCGCACCGATGCAGAAGCGGCCAACCTCATCACGTCCGACTGCGACGAGAACGACCGGCCGTTCCTCACCGGCGAACGTACCCCGGAAGGTTTTTATCGCGTCAAAAACGGGCTGGAGCAGGCCATCGCGCGCGGCGTCGCCTATGCGCCCTATGCCGATCTGGTGTGGTGCGAAACGGCCACACCCGACCTGGGCTTTGCCCGTGAGTTCGCGCAAGCGGTGCGAACCGTCTGTCCAAGCCGGCTCCTGGCCTACAACTGCTCGCCCTCTTTCAACTGGAAAAAAAACCTGGACGACAAGACCATCGCCCGGTTCCAGGAAGAACTTTCCGAACTGGGTTACAAATACCAGTTCATTACCCTCGCGGGCATTCATCTGAATTGGTACAACACCTTCCGCTTCGCGCACGCCTACGCGCGTGGCGAGGGCATGCGCCATTACGTAGAAATGGTTCAGGAGCCGGAATTTGCCGCGCGCGATCAGGGCTACACCTTCGCTGCCCACCAGCAGGAAGTGGGCGCGGGCTACTTCGACGAAGTCACGACGATCATCCAGGGCGGCCATTCGTCCGTCAAGGCACTCGTCGGTTCGACCGAAGAAGCGCAATTTCACTGAACTACCAAAATCGCGACGTCCCTTCTTCTACGCGAAGAAGGGCATCCCCTGCCAGACAAAGGGAAAACTGCCATGAACCTTAATCTGCCTCAGGGCATCACCATTGATGCACAAATCCATTCAGGTTATGAAAAAATTCTCAGCTTCGAGGCGCTCGAACTGCTTGCAAGGCTACATCGCGCCTTTGCGCCGTGCCGCCGGGAACTACTGGAGATGCGCCGCGTGCGTCAAGCCCGGATCGACGCGGGCGAGACGCCTGATTTTCTGCCGGAAACCCGGAGCGTCCGCGAAGGCGATTGGAAAATCGCGCCCTTACCCAAGGCGCTGGAATGCCGGAGAGTAGAAATTACCGGCCCGGTCGAAGCCAAGATGATCATCAACGCCCTCAATTCAGGCGCGGATTCCTACATGGCCGACTTCGAGGATTCCAACAGCCCAAAATGGGACAATCAGATACAGGGGCAGATCAATCTCTATCAGGCCATCCGGCGTGAACTCAACTTCACGAACGAAGCGGGCAAGTCCTACCAACTGAACGAAAAAACCGCCACCCTGCAAATCCGTCCGCGCGGCTGGCATCTGGACGAAAAGCATGTGCGGGTCGACGGTGAGCGCGTCTCCGGTGGATTATTCGACTTCGCCCTGTCGTTCTTCCACAACGCAAAGGAACTGGTCGCGCGCGGAGCCGGGCCTTTCTACTATCTGCCAAAGATGGAAAACCACCTGGAAGCGCGGTTATGGAACGACATCTTCTGCATGGCGCAGGATCACATCAATCTTCCGCGCGGCACGATCAAGGCCACCGTGTTGATCGAGACCATCCTGGCCACCTTCGAGATGGAAGAAATCCTCTTTGAACTGCGCGAGCATTCCGCCGGACTGAACGCCGGGCGATGGGACTATATTTTTTCCTGCATCAAGAAATTCCGGAAAAACAAATCGTTCTGCCTTGCCGACCGGGGCGCGATTACGATGGAAGTCCCGTTCATGCGCTCGTATGCCCTCGCGCTGGTGCAGGCTTGCCACAAGCGCGGCGCACCCGCCATCGGCGGCATGAGTGCGCTGATTCCCATCAAGGGCGACCCGGCGGCCAACGAAAAAGCGTTGGCGGGGGTGCGCCACGACAAACGGCGCGACGCATCCGACGGCTACGACGGCGGATGGGTCGCCCATCCTGGGCTGGTCGGCTTGGCGATGGAAGAATTTACAGGCGTTCTCGGCAGCAAACCAAACCAGTGGGAAAAAACGCCTGCTGGCACGTTCGGCCCCAAAGACTGGCTTGATTTTCGGCCGGAGCAGCCCATTACCGAGACAGGGTTGTGCAACAACATCCACGTTGGCATTCACTACCTCGGTTCCTGGCTCGCGGGCAATGGCTGCGTGCCAATCCGCAACCTGATGGAAGACGCTGCCACGGCTGAAATTTCCCGCTCACAAGTCTGGCAATGGGTCGCCTCCCCCAAAGGCATCCTGGACGACGGGCGCAAGGTCACGGCAGAAATGGTGCGCGCAATGATCGGCCAGGAACTTGAAAAGGTAAAAGAAATCGTCACCGCCCAAGGCGAAGACACCGCCACCTATGAACAAGCGGCGAAAATCTTCGTCGACATGTCGCTCACGCCGGAATATCCGGAATTTTTGACGCTGCCGCTATATGAGGCGATGGCGTGAACACGCATCAAGCCACACGCTTATCCCTCTCCCGCTTGCGGGAGAGGTGCGTTTTTTGTACACGCTTGAACCGCTCTAAATACCCATCCCCTCGTACGAGGGCGCAAGCACGATCCGGGTATCCTTTTCGATAAACCCCAGGAAAAACACCATTGCCGCTTCAGACACCGCGACGCAGCCCGCCGTGGGGCTGCCGGTAGCAACGTGCAGGAAAATCGCCGAACCCTTTCCAGGTACGACGGGCGCGGTGTTGTAGTCGATTGCCAGCGCGTATTTGTATTGTTTCCCGTAATCCGCAAGCCGTTCAGCGGATGACCAATCGGCGTCCGGCGTGTCCGCGCGCGCCCACTGGTTGTAAAACTTTGAGGCAGGGTCATCCACCCAGACATCGTTTGGAGAAATTTTCGTGTACGGCTGCGACGCGCCGGGATCCTCCGCGTTGCCAAAGGCGCGGCCGAATGTGAACACCCCCGTCGGGGTTGCGCCATCCCCTTCGCGCTTGTCTTTCCTGAAACCGTTCTTCCCAAGCCAGCCATCCGTGGTAAACCGCAAACTCCAAAGGCCATCGACCTTGGTGTAGGCGCGCAGCAGCGCCCGGTTTTTCTTCCCGCCCGTCCCATCGGCTTCGGTCACGACGATCACCCGCACCGCGCCGCTCGCGTGTTTCTCCAGAACTTGCCGCGTAGCGGCATCGACCGGTACGGGGTCGCGTACCGGAAAATCGAAAAAAGTCTTTGGATACGGTTCATCCTTCAAGCGGTAATGCCACCATTCCTCCTGTAGCCGCCCGAACCCGCGCACTTCCATTGCCGCCCGCAAAATGTCGCGGTTCGCGGCCTGTACCGAAGTAATCCCCGACGCGCCGTGGTGCGAGATTTTTCCGAAGAGATCGAAAGTGGAACCCATATCGACCTCCTGCCCGCTTTTCAGGTCGATCAGGGTCAAATCCAGCACACTGCCGCGCGAATGCCCGGATCGTCCGGCGATATATCCCTCCTTGAACAGCATCGCTTTATCCACGTCCGGATAAAATCGCGTTTTCATCCGTGCGTCATTCAGGTCTTCCGCCCATCGGACGAAGTGCCGCACGGCCTGTTCCGGTCGATAGGCATCGAAAATCTTCAGCCCGTAGCCTTTTTTCCGCAAATCGCCGCTCACCGCCTTGAGTGCCACAGCAGCCTCCACGCTCAAAATGGCCTGCGGCGCCTCGTACCCATCGGCTCGCGCCCCCATGAAGTTATCCGCACCGAAATAACGAATATCGCGCGCCACCCCCGGAATCACGTCCTGCACGAACACGAAGCCCTTTGGCGGATAGGCCGCACCGTCCGCCCGCACAAACCCCGCACAGAGGCAAAGCAGCAAAAGAAGCGCAGTGATAAATGGATTTTTAAGGTTCATTTTTTCTTGCCAAGCCAAAAATTATCGCAAAATCATTATATTATTAACTTGAACTGACTTTTAATACATTGAATCGTTCATGCTTTGCATGGAGGATGAATGTCTATGGAAATGATGATCGTGATGGTCATCCTGGCCGCACCGATGCTTGCGGTTTGGGCGGTCATCGACTTTCGACACAACCGGCTCACTTTTGGGCTGTCACTTGCCGTGGGCGTGGCCTACATCGCTTCATTCATTTCCCTTTTGAACGGAGTCAAGTGGGGGGGCGGATGGTTGTTCGGGCACGAAATCACCGTCCTCTTAGTGTCATCAATGGTCATTTGGATTGGCGCGCTGGTAGCATTTTTGCGCCCACCCAACTACAAACATGCCGCCCCACCGCAGGGACTCTCTGAGCAACCCAAAAATTTCTCCAATTAGGGCGTTTTCTGTTCAAGTGTGTACAAAATTCCCCTCTCCCCTTGAGGGAGAGGGTGCCCCGCAGGGGCGGGAGAGGGGGATGCCAAGAAGAGGGCAAGCCTCGGCCAGCCAGAAACGCCTTCCCCCCTCTCCCCAAACCCCTCTCCCACGAGGGGAGAGGGGCTTATCCGGGCTGCATCGACCTCTCTCCCGCAAGCGGGCGAGGGGAGTTTGAGCAAAATACTGAATAAATCAGTGTGTCCCTGACTGTTCAGTCCCGACCTCAGCCGGGCGGTGCGCCCGCTTGCGGAAAGACAGCCTGACGGCATGGCTTCGACAGAACAATCGAATGATTTTGGCACTACAGGCTGCAAATTTCTTGAATATGCACTTTATTGCAATTTGTGAGAAATGTTTCACGTTATTTCAAATAAATTGAAAATGTATTTATATTTTAATCACTTAATGAAATAGAGGATGAATTCAAGTAAAAACCGTATTAGTATTATCCGATGACTTTGAATTGAATTCAGCATAATTTGTGTCGAATTATTTTACATATTTCATTTATATAACAAAATCATGTAACTCAATAATTTATTGGAAGAAAATAGAAAACTCAGTAGAACCCGCATTAAAGCTGTCTGAGACTTTTATCACACTATTGAGAATATCCTGCGTCGCGTTATTTTACAGTTACTCATTTAGTAAAATTGAATTTCATGAAAAATCAATCAGTTACAATTAGGCACTATTCACGCACTGACATGAGTGTTATCTTTGGCTTCGGTATTAGCAAGCAAGGATTTTTTTCATGCACAAGTTTCTCACAACTCTATTGGCTTCTTCTTTTTCTCTGTCGGCCTTCGCCGCAGTAGATTCGGATGGTTTGTTCGACTCGTGGCTGAACTCCGGAAGAGAGACCATAGTCTCAGCCCCAGACAACCGCGACGATGCCGTTTTTAGCGGCGATCTCTTCATCACGGATACCGCCAAGCCTGTCGAGTTCACTTTCGTGTTCAGTCAGTCGCATGACGGCCTCAAACTTGAGGTTGCCACGATATTTGCCAATAACGCCTACAGCGCATATCAGACAGTCTTCAGCAAATCAGGTGACTCCTACAACGATACCGGTTGGTTCGTCTCTTCAGGCGGCAAAACGCCCAATTCGTACACCTACACCTACAACCTTCCCACTGAACCCGAAGCCGTTGTCTACGGCACTCCCCCCTCTGTGCCAGAGAGGATCATTCTCAGATTCACTGACACGACGACTGGCAAAGTATGGTTCGGCCAGTTGCAGGCGGGAAAAAATAGCGACAGCGTTGACCACATGGTGGTGTTCTATGATTACTCCAATGGACAAGCGCTCGTCGGTTTCGAGGAGACGTACAGGTATCCGCAAAACATGCCAGCGGGTAACGACTGGAGAGATTACGACGACTTCGTGATCCTGATAAGCAACGTGAATGGTGGCGTGTTCCCGCCAACGCCCACCATACCTGAACCTGAATCCTGGGTCATGTTGCTGGCCGGCCTTGGCATGGTGAGCATCACCGCGCGCAGCCGCCGCCGCTGGAACAGGTAATCACTGGCTTACAAAACAGGCGATCTGCACAAAGGGGGCCGGAAAGCCCCCTTTGTATTGGTGCCTATAGCCCTTATGCGCCCGGTTTTAGCCGGGTGATGCGCGCAACTTCCGGAACCTGCCGCACACGCCGCATGATATGGGCAAGATGCTGGCGGTCGCGAACTTGCAGGGTCATACGCAGGCTGGTGATGGAAGACGCTTCGGCTTGATGATCCATGGTGGCATTCTGGATATTGCAATCGGCGGAAGAAATGGCGTTGGCAATGCGAACGAGCATGTTGTGGCCGGAACGGCAGAGGATGCAGATCGTGACATCGAACAGATGAGTTTCGTCTGCCTCCCAGTCGGCGTCGACCCACCGACCGAGGTGGCCGCGCATTCGAGCCACGGCAGGACAGTCCTGGAGGTGAATTTCAAGCCCCTGCCCGCGACGGATAAGCCCCACGACCGAGTCGCCCGGAATCGGCTGGCAACATCGGGCCAGGTGCATGGCTCCCCCCTCGCCGCCGTGTATCTTGAGCCTCGGCATACTGACATTTTCTCCATCGCCCTCTTCTTTGCTGGTCAGCCCATCGACCCGTTTCTGGGCGAGCAGCAACCGGCGCGCCACAGCCACCGGCATGCGGTTGCCAAGGCCAATACCGGCATAGATGTCGCGGGCACTGGCCACGCCCCTGTCGCGCAGGAAACGCTCCCAGGCCGCCGGGGCAATTTCGTCAACGGTAAAGCCGTGGGGGCGCAAGGCAAGATTGAGCAGACGTTCGCCCAGGCCAATGGCTTCGTCCTGCTGCTTGTTCTTGAGAAAGTGCCGGATACTTGCCCTGGCGCGCCCGGTACGCACGTAGTTGAGCCATGCCGGATTGGGGCTGGGATAGGCCGAGGTGATGATTTCCACCTGATCGCCGCTTTGCAATTCGGTGTTGAGCGCCCTGTAGTCGGAATTGATGCGACAGCCGACGCAGCGATGCCCGACATCGGTGTGCACGGCATAGGCAAAATCGACCGGGGTGGAACCGTTCGGCAAGGTAAAAATACGGCCCATGGGGGAGACCACGAAAATCTCGCCGGGGAAGAGGTTGACCTTGACCTGTTCGAGGAATTCGCTCGCCCCGCCAGAGTTCATCTGCAAGTCGAGCAGGGATTGCAGCCAGGCATGGGTTTGTTGCTGCAATTCGTTGATGTTCTTGTCGTCGTCCTTGTAGAGCCAGTGCGCGGCAACGCCCGATTCGGCGATGCGGTGCATTTCGCGGGTGCGTATCTGCACTTCGGCGAGCACCCCGTCTGGCCCGATCAGGGTCGTGTGCAGGCTGCGGTAGCCGTTCTCACGCGGGATGGCAATGTAATCCTTGAAACGGCCAGGGTACGGCTGATAGATCGAGTGCAGCGCACCAAGCCCAAGGTAACAGGCCGGCACATCGGGAACGATGAGACGAAAACCGTGAATGTCGTAGACATGGGAAAAGACCCGGCGCTTTTCGCCCATCGGCTGGATGTGGCTGCGATGCGCTTCGACGATTCTCTCCTTCATCTTGCTGTAGATGCTGTAGAGGCGCTTTTCACGCCCCTGCACTTCCGCCTTGACGCCCCATTGCGGCAAACGATCCTCAATACCCGCCTGGAGTTGGGCGAGCAGGCGGCGGCGGTTGCTGCGCTCGGCAGCGACGGCGCGGGTGAGCACGCGATACCGCCAGGGGTGTTTATTGGCGAACGACAAGTCTTCCAATTCCAGAAAGACGCCATCCAGCCCAATGCGGCGGGCAATCGGCGCGTAAATCTCCAGCGTTTCGCCGGCAATGCGGCGGCGCTTGTCGGGGCGCATCACGAACAAGGTCCGCATGTTATGCAGACGGTCGGCGAGCTTGATAAGGATCACCCGCAAATCGTTGCTCATGGCAAGCAGCATCTTGTAGAAATTGGCTGCCTGAGCTTCTTCACGGGAACTGAACTTGAACTTGTCCAGTTTGGAAAGGCTATCGACGAGATTGGCGGTGTGCTGGCCAAACCGTTCGGCGATCTCGGCCCTGGAAATGGAAGAGTCCTCGACGACATCGTGCAGCAGCGCCGCGCATAGGGCCTGGGCGTCGAGATGCCAGTCGGCGACGATGGAAGCCACCGCAAGGGGATGGGCGATGTAGACTTCGCCGCTCTTGCGCGTCTGGCCGCTGTGAGCCTCGGCAGCGAAACGGTAGGCGGCTTCGATACGAACAGCGTCTTCGTCTTTGAGGTAGGCGAGAACCTTTTCTTTCAGGAGCGCGAAAAGCGGCCCGGTAGGATCAGCCGCCAAACCGGGGACAGGCGCAGGCCGTCCGGAACGGACGGCATCAAACCCGGCATCGTCCGCCACAATGCCGACAGCTTGCGGGACGTGTGCAGAGTTGGATTCCACGGCACCTCCCGGTGGATTCCTAAGCCTGTCCGCGATTGAGCATTTCCAGGCCGACCTTGCCCATCTCGACTTCCTTGAGCGCGATGATTGTAGGTTTATCGCGGCTGTTGGGATCGACTTCGATCTGCGGCGTACCGCCTATCGTAAGCTGGCGGGCACGATAAGCCGCAGCCAGGGTCAGCATGAAACGGTTAGGGATTCTTTTCAGGCAGGCTTCGACGGTAACACGGGCCATTTTTTATCAATCCTGTGTGAGAAAGGAAAAATACTGCGGGTAACGCTTGTACTGGTTGGCGCAACGCAGCCGCGCCACTCGCACGATTGCCGCCAATTCATCGGCGGCAACCGGAAAACGATCGTTGATTATAACGTAGGCAAATTCCTGAACATGGCGCATTTCACCGAGCGCGGCCTGCAAACGCAGGGCAATGGTTTCCTCGCTGTCGGTTCCCCGCCTGCGTAGGCGGTTTTCAAGCTCGCCCAATGACGGCGGCAGCACGAAAACACTCACCGACTCCGGGAACGCCTCGCGTACCTGGCGCGCGCCCTGCCAATCGATCTCCAGCAAGGTGTCGTGCCCTTCCTCAAGCTGCTCGGCCAGCCAAGCGCGGGAAGTGCCGTAACTGTTGCCATGAACCTCAGCCCATTCGACGAACCCACCGGCATCACGCATTTCGAGGAAACGCCCGGTTTCGACGAAATGATATTCACGCCCGTTTTCTTCTCCCTCGCGCGGGGCGCGGGTCGTGTAGGAGACCGACAGGCGCAGGTTGGAGTCGCGCTGTAGCAACTCGCGCACCAGCGTGGTTTTTCCAGCCCCGGAGGGCGCAGTAACAGTTATGAGCGTTCCGGGCATAATGCTTCGCATATCGGGAAATTTTGTTTCAATTCAGCGCTCAGGCTTGCGAAGCCTCCGTTGTATCCGTGTTATCGCAATAATGCAACAACCGTGTCGCCGTGCCAGCCATAACGATACCCGCGCCGGCTTCGGGCGGATCGAGCGGCAGTTCGACATGTGCAACACCCGCCACCATCCCGTTGAAGCCCACCTGCCCCACCGTTTCCGTAGGCAGGAGTAGCACGTCGGCCCCTGCGAAGACTTCCGCTTCCAGTTGCGTATCGAGCACGAAAAGGTCGCCCACCTCGCGCAGCAATTTCAAAACGAATACATCATCGGAACGCAGGTTGTCCAAGCGGCCGCACCAGACGAAGCAGGCCTTCGTACTGCTGCGCGTAACGGTGTCGGCCAGCACAATGAAGTTTTGCAGCGCCCGCTGCGATTGATCCGGCCCGCCTCCCGCGATGATGACGGAAGCGTCCGGTACGCCGATGACCTCGCACAGCCAGTAACGGGCTGAGGCGCGGGAACGTAGCAGGAGCGGAACGGGGCGTTCCGGGCGCGGCGCCTTGCGCCGTTCCATACGTGTGCTGCGTACCACCTGCGGCCTTTCCAGCGGCGGTGAAATCCTGCCGCTCAGGCGTTCCCACAGGCGCTCGAAATAACGCACCGGCGCGCTCGCCTTCCATGACAGCGAACGGAATATGGCCGCATGCTGCGCCGCCAGCGCCCCTACCATGGCTTCCAGGCGGCGCTGGTTGATCACGCGGAAACGAGCCTCTTCCTCGCACGTTTGCAGAAAGTCTTTCAGCCGCATGACTTCTTCCTGCCCCCGTGTGCGCTTGCCCAGGGCGGCGAGCAGGGTTTCCGTCTCCGTGCCGCCCCCGGCCTCGATTTCGACCCTCGCATCATCGAGTTCCGGCAATAGCCGCCGATAGTCGGCCACCATCTCGAAGGCCGTGCGTACCGGACTGAAACGCAGAACGTCGGCCATTGCGGCGAGCCGCTCGCGCTCCTGGTCGAGCATACGCAGGATGTCCAGCACAGCGTCGGTATCGGGTTCGACCAGAAAACCATTCCAGCCATTATCAATGCGGCTTGGGCAAGCGTCGGCCCGGACAGTCACCGCCGGAACCGCAAGCGCCTGCATCTCGGCCAGCGCATAGCAGAAATTTTCCGGCTGCGACGGCAGCAACAAGGCGCAATCCGGCCGCCATTGCGCTATTTTTTCAGGCCACTCGAAGGAATCGCACTCGCGCACAACCTCAACCCACGCGCAATCCACGAAGGGCTGGCCGAAATCACCACAATCCAGCAACAGCACATTGGCAAAGGCGCGTAATTCGTCGCAAATCTTCCGCCACAGTTCCAAACCCGTATGCGGCAGCAAACGTCCCGGAACCAAAACCCGCAAACGAGCGCGGGGCGTATCCGCTTGCGATGATTTTGCGTCCCCATTGTCTGAATCCTGTTCCGGCATCATTGAGCCACGCGCAAAATCCGCGCCCAATCCATAAGGGATGTATGCCCACGGCTGCTCTCTCAATTCCGGAAAAAACGCTGCCCAGCGCACATGCAGTTCTTCGTCCGGAACCGCAATCCGTATATCGCCCGCCGTCAGGCATTCCCTGAAAGCCGCTCGAAAGCTTTGCCATTCGCCGACATCGGTCAGATGCCAGAAGACATTGCGTGGATTCTCGCGCAGGCAACGCGCCAGCGCAGGGTCATCGCAGCATTCGCAAGGCTTGCCCATCGTTGCGGACGCCGCCGGACAAAACGGAAAAAGATCGTGCATGATCAGGACTGTTGGCAGGTCGAACCGCAACAGATTGAGCGAGAACCCCATCAAGGACGACACCAGCAGGGCGCGTACCTCAAACGCGGCACATATCCATTTCACGATCCCGGTAAGCTCTGCGTGCCCAATGGCGACACTCCGAACCGGATCGGCCAAGGTCCAGGTCATCAAGGGCAACGGTCCCAGGCGCGGGTCGAACAGAGCCAGTTCAGCCGTAGCGGCGTTGCGCGAACTACGCCCACGCAGTACCAGATTGCGGCAATCGAGGTCTGCCGCGCAATAATCCTCCACCCAACGCCCTGCCCCGGCCTTGTCGTGCGTCACATGCAGCACCACCGGCAGCGGCGGGTCGAGCGGCGCGTCCGCCTGTGAAGCCGCGCGCGCAGCACGCTTTTGCGCCTGCTCATCCATGACCGAGGCAAATTCGGAACCCCCAAGCGCGGCGCGCGCGCGGTCGATGCGCGCCCGCAGCCTCGCAGGTGGGTCGAAATGGCTGAAATCCCGCACTTTTGCGCTGGAATCGGGATACAAAGCCTCTAATTTATATTCGGCGTCCTCTACCGCTTCCCGCCTGTCGGGGCTGAGAACCGCGCCAGCGGCGCGATACACGAACACATTGGCTGCCAGCACGTTGCGCCAGCCCACCGCTGCCGCGCGCAGGGAAAAATCTTTCGCTTCCCCGCTACCGCGCCCGAAACGCTCGACATCGAAAAAACCGATCATATCCAGGCACGCGCGGCGGATCAGCATGCAGAATTTCTCCGCCGCAGGCAGCCCCACCCATTGCCCGGCATTGACTCGCGCCGCTATCGCGTCCAGCGCAGCCAACCCAAGCGTTCCGGGCATGCCGCCTTCCCATCCTGTGAAGGGATAAGCACAAAACATAGCGTTATTGGAAAACGGCGTCACCGTACCGATATCGGCGCGTGACCGCGCACAGTCCAGCAAACGGTCAAGCCAGTCGTTTGCCACCTCGACACTGCTTTCCAGCAACACCACATCTCGTTCCGGGTGCAGGGCCAGCGCGCCATTGACCGAAGCCATGAAGCCCCTGCCCTTACCATTTTGCAGTAACACGATGCGCCCTGCCCCGGCTTCGCCACAGAGCCAATCCGTCAATTCCGGAGCAACCGAGGCATCGTCGATGACGACGATCTCGCGCGCCGTGCGGCACACAGCCGCATAGAGCGAAGCAAGGCAGCGTTGTGCAGCCTCCAGACCATCACGCACAAGCACCACCACATCCACGACGGAAGCGCCTGCCTCCGTTTCGCTCCATGACGACATACCCGGATTCCTTCACGAACAACCTACGGATACTGCATACCCGGATTTTATTGCCCAGTGCGTCAAACCAAGTGCCACAATGTTCTCATTTTCATATTTCGGCGACCTGGGAAAAAAACACTCTGTCAGGCTCAACAATTCCGTGCGATGGGAGGTTTGCCTCCGGAGTTACCGATCCGGCAGAAAACCCTGCAACAACTCATTCAAAAACCGCAGCCCCCGCGCTGTGGGGCGCAGGCGACCGGGGTCTGGGTCGAGCAAACCAGCGCGGCGCGACTGTTCCAACTCCTCGGCAATCGCCGCCAGCGGCAGGCCGGTACGCTCAGAAAAAAGCGTGGCGGGGACACCGTCGGACAAGCGCAAGGCGTTCATCATGAATTCAAACGGCAACTCTTCCATGCCCACGGTACGCCGTTCCTGGATGAAGCCGCTCCGCGCCGCGCCTTCCAGATAACGGGCAGGATATTTGTGGCGCATTTCGCGCACAATCCCGCCGGATGTCGTCAATTTGCCGTGCGCGCCGGGGCCCAGGCCGAGGTAATCGCCGAAATGCCAGTAGTTGAGATTGTGACGGCATTCATTCCCAGCCCAGGCAAAAGCAGAAACTTCGTAATGCCGGAACCCCGCCTCGGCAAGCCGCGCGGTGATCGTTTCCTCCATGTCGGCAACGGCATCCTCATCTGGCAGGCCATCGGGCGGGGCGAACGCGAATGGGGTGTTTGGTTCCACGGTGAGGTGGTAACAGGAAAGATGCCGGACACCGCTACCAATGGCAATTTCCAAATCGGCCAGCGCCTGTCCGGGCATTTGCCCAGGCAAGCCGACCATCAAATCGACATTCACCTGCCCGAAATGCTCGCGCGCCGCGTCCAGCGCCCGGCGGGCTTCGCGCCCATCGTGGATACGACCTATACGGGTAAGCAGGCCATCATCGAAACTCTGAACGCCAAGCGACAACCTTGTGACGCCTGCCGCGCGATAATCGCGGAAGCGCGAAATCTCCACCGCGCCAGGGTTCGCTTCCAGCGTGATTTCGATTTCCGGCTCAAACGGCAGCCGCGCGCGCAGGGTATCGAGCAGCTTTTCCAACACAAGCGACGGCAACAAGCTCGGCGTGCCGCCGCCGATGAAAACGCTATGGACGCTTCGCCCCCCGATCTGCGGCAAGGCCGCTTCCAGATCGGCGGCCACAGCCTCGCCCCAAGCCGCAAACGGGATGGCGCTGCACCCGTCGCGCGGCTCGTGCGAATTGAAATCACAGTAAGGGCACTTGCGTACACACCACGGAAAATGCACATAGAGCGCAAGCGGCGGGGCGGCAAGGGGCAGCGGCATCGTTTCAGGGAATCATGGATCGTTCGCCCGCTGGGACAGACGTCCTGATCAGGTAGTCGAATGCGGACAAGCTTGCCTTCGCCCCCTCCCCCATCGCGATGATGATCTGCTTGTAGGGAACCGTCGTGCAGTCCCCGGCGGCAAAGATGCCATGCGCGGAAGTCTGCCCACGCGGATCGACCTCAATTTCGCCGATCCGGGTGACATTGAGCATATTGCCCAGGAAAGCGGTATTCGGCATCAGGCCGATCTGCACAAAAATGCCTTCCAGATCGAGCTTGCTTGTCTCACCTGTGACGCGGTTCTGATAGACGAGGCCATCGACCCTGTCCGTGCCGGTGACTTCAACCGTCTGGGCATTCCTGACAGTTGTCACATTGGGGAGGCTGGCAAGTTTGGATTGCAACACCGCGTCGGCCCGCAACTCCGGAGCAAATTCGAGCAAAGTTACATGCGAAACGATCCCGGCAAGGTCAATGGCAGCCTCCACGCCGGAATTGCCGCCGCCAATGACCGCTACGCGCTTGCCCTTGAAAAGCGGGCCATCGCAATGCGGGCAGAAAGCCACGCCCTTAGCGCGGAATTTCTTTTCACCGGGCACACCCATCTCGCGCCAGCGCGCGCCGGTTGCCAGAATCACACTCCTCGCTTTCAGGACCGCACCGCTTTCGAGCCGCACTTCAGCGAGCGCACCAGGCTTCGGCGGTGGGACGAGGGCAACGGCTGTTTGTTGGCTCATCACATCCACATCATAGTGGCGCACATGCTCTTCAAGCGCGGCAGCCAGTTTAGGCCCTTCGGTTTCCTTGACTGAAATGAGGTTTTCAATCGCCAATGTATCGAGCACCTGGCCCCCGAAACGCTCTGCGACAATGCCGGTACGGATACCCTTACGCGCGGCATAGATCGCCGCAGCCGAACCCGCAGGCCCTCCGCCGATCACGAGCACGTCAAACGGTTCCTTGGCGGAGATGGCTTCCGCGCCGCGCGATGACGCGCCGGGGTCGATCTTGGCGAGAATTCCGGCAAGTTCCATCCGCCCCTGATCGAATGGCTGTCCATTGAGAAAAACATTGGGTACGGCCATGACCTGACGCTTTTCCACTTCATCCTGAAACAGCGCCCCGTCGATCATCACATGGCTGACGCCCGGATTCATCACTGCCATCAGATTGAGCGCCTGCACCACGTCCGGGCAATTATGGCAGGAGAGCGAAACGAAGGTCTCAAAACGAAATTCCCCTTCCAGCGCATGAATCTGTGCAAGTGTCTCAGGCTCGGCCTTGGGCGGATGGCCGCCGGTTTGCAGCAAAGCCAGGATGAGCGAAGTAAATTCATGCCCCATCGGCAACCCCGCAAAATGGATGCGCGGCGCCTCCCCAACACGGGCAACGCCAAAAGACGGGCGCCGCTCGAACCGGCCATCCTCGCGTGCGCTCACCTTGTCGGAAAGCGCGGCAATCTCGCGGATCAACTCGCGTATCTCGTGGGAAACCTCGCCATCATCGAGAGAGGCCACCAACTCGATGGGTTGGACGACTTTTTCCAGGTAGGCTTGCAACTGAGCCTTGATGTTGTCATCGAGCATAACGAATTCTCCGCAGCAGGCTGAAAAAGCTGATAAAAAACATCCGCCCGGATGCTGGCCGAAGACCCGCTACCCAGACGGATGCAGTGGCGCGTCAGAACGTCATATTTTGCCGACGAGATCAATGGAAGGCGCGAGAGTTTTGTCACCTTCTTTCCATTTAGCCGGACAAACTTCGCCCGGATGGGCGGCAACGTACTGCGCGGCCTTCACCTTGCGAAGCAGTTCCTGCGCGTTGCGGCCAATGTTGCCCGCATTGATCTCTATGATCTGTATCGTGCCGTTCGGGTCGACTACGAAAGTACCGCGCTCATCCACACCGGCTTCTTCGATGTAGACGCCGAAATTCTTGCTGATGACGTGCGTGGGGTCGCCAACCAGCGGATATTCGATTTTCCTGATCGTCTCGGAGGCATCGTGCCATGCTTTGTGGGTGAAATGCGTATCTGTGGACACCCCGTAGATTTCCACGCCCAGTTTCTTGAACTCCGCGTAGTTGTCGGCCAGATCGCCCAGTTCGGTCGGGCAGACGAACGTAAAGTCCGCCGGATAGAAGAAGAAAACCGCCCACTTGCCCTTGATAGTGGCGTCCGAGACTTCAATGAACTTACCGTTCTGGTAGGCCGTAGCCTTGAACGGGAGAACCTGAGTGTTGATGAGAGAATTGCACATGAGCCTCGCTCCTTGAGGTGGATTACAACGGGTTAGCCTGAATCACAGTCACATTGGCTGTGACAACGCCGGGCGCATCATAGCTCCCAAACCGACCGCAAAGCCAATCGGAATTGGGTATACATATAATAGAACAAAGTTATCAAACATATTTTTACGATTGAGTTCGTCAATTTTTTCACTACTCAGGAGAATGGACTCTACGATAATCGCATCGTATCCATGATTCCATGCGAGTTCGATACTTATAGGAGACATGAACATGTACCCACCGCTTTTCATAAAATGGCAGGATCGAAATAACACTGGGGTTCCCGTCATCGACGAGCAACACAGAGGTATCGTTTCCATCATCAATTCATTTTATTACCTGACAGAAAAAGGCATGTGTGACGACGCGTTGTGTTCATTCATCAGTAAGACGATAAAAAATTATTCCCGTATCCATTTCCTCACCGAGGAACGCATTCTCAAAGCAGCAGAATATCCTGATCTTGAAAAACATATAGAATCACACAAATGCCTCACTAAAGAAACAGAACGCGTCGAACGCAATACCCTCGACGACAAGGATCACAGGCTATTATTGAATTTTTTGAAAAAATGGTGGATTGAACACATCAACGAACAAGATATGCTTTATGTTCCCTGCCTGAGCGAGTACGGAAAAAGAGGCGATTGATTCAGTTCACCCAATAGAGCAAGCACTGCGAAAATCTGCGCTATATCGCCAATTTCAGGTAAAACCGAGGCTCACATGGAAGAAACATGGATCGGCCGCTTTTCATAAAATGGCAGGATAAAAACAACACCGGGATTGCTCTCGTTGATGAGCAACACCGAGGCATTGTTTCCATCATCAATTCATTTTACTCCCTGATGGAAAAAGGCACAGGCGATCGCATGCTGTACTCATGTATCAGCGATACGATGAAGAACTATTCCCGCATTCATTTCATTACAGAAGAACGTTATCTTCAGGCAATGGGATATCCTAATTTTGAAGAACATAAAGAAATGCACAGAAATCTTGCTCTGGAAATAGAATGCATCGAGCACATTGCTATTCAGGAAAATAACGCCAAGCCGCTACTGGATTTTCTGAAAAAATGGTGGCTTGAGCACATCAACAAACAAGATATGCAGTACGCGCGCTATCTGCATGAGAGTGGGAAAATACGCGGATTTTTTTGATTTCAGTAGTGAAAACACCCTTGAAGGAATATCACGCCCTGCCCCGCCGCCCCGCCCCCACCACAATGGCAACCCCAACCAGCGCCAGCACGAGCGCAGGTACATCCCCCCAGCGCGCGTAAGGCGTGAGCCCCTTGAAAGCGGGGACTTCCACTTCCAGCACGCCGCGCGTAAAAGCGGGCAGCGCCGCCGGGACGGAACCGTCCGGGAGGACGAGGGCGGTCATGCCGGTGTTGGTGGAACGCAGCATGGGGCGGCCCGTCTCCATCGCGCGGGCGCGGGCGATTTGCAGGTGTTGCGGCTGGGCGAACGAATCGCCATACCAGGCGAGGTTCGAGAGATTGAGCATCAGCCCGGCTTGCGGCAGGCTGGAAATCAACTCAGCGCCAAAGAGGTCTTCGTAGCAGATATTGACGGCAATTTTCCGCCCAGACAGGTTGAGCGGCGGCTGATCCGCCGCGCCGGGGCTTTGCCGGGACATGGGAATGTTTGCCAGCCGGTAGAACCAATCGAAGAACGGCGGCGAATACTCGCCAAAAGGGACAAGGTGCTTCTTCGCGTAGTGTTGCCCGCCGCCCTCGCCCAAAGTGACGGCGGCGTTGTAGTACCGCTTGCCGTCGCGGGTAAAGACCCCCGTAATGAGCGTACCGTTCCGTTCGCCAACCAACCCGGCCAGCTTGTCGAGATAGCCCTGGGGCAGCCCATCGAGTGCTATGGGCAGCGCAGCTTCCGGCAGAACGACGACATCGCCGCGCGCTGTACTGACCAAGTCGGCACTGATCTGCAACGTCTCGGAAAAATGTGCCGGGTCCCATTTGAGCGATTGCTCGATGTTCGGCTGCACAAGCGACACCGCAAGCGGCGAGCCGTCTGGCTCCACCCACTGAATCCGGGAAAGCGCCCACCCCCCAAGACAGACCGCGCCGATCAGCACAGCGGGAACCTTCAAGCGGTCAACAGCGCGTGTACCCGCCCAATCGGTGGCGCAAACCCCCAGAAGCCCCGCAACGAAAGCCAGCGCCCCGCCAACGCCATAAACCCCCAAGAGCGGGAAATATCCGGCAATGGGGCTTGGCGGCGTTTGCGAATAACCGATGGCAAGCCACGGGAAGCCAGTCAGTATCGTGCCGCGCAAGCATTCGACGAGCACCCATAAGCCCGCGAACAGCAAAGCCCGCCACAGCATGCCGCCGTGCTGCCAACGCGCGTAAAACGCGCCCGCCAGCGCCGGAAACAGCGAGAGGAACGCGCAAAACAGGAAAACGATGAACACCGCGACCGGCAGGAACACCCCGCCGTAACGCCACAATGCGATGACAAGCCACGATATGCCCGCGAAAAACGCACCCACCCCCCAGGCAAAGCCGAGGCAAAACCCGGCGCGCACTGAGGCCGCGCGCTCCAGCAAGACAACGAGCAGCGCGAGGCTGAGAAGCGAAAACGAAAACCATCCCACAGGGGCAAAGGCAAACACGGCCAGCGCGCCAGCCAGCAGGGCATGCACAAACCCCCTCATGCGCCAGACACCCCGGAACCGACGAAAGGCGCATCCGGCATACGTTCGACAAGCAGCGTGTAGATGCGGCGGCTGTCCGCGCGCAGCACACGGAAACGCCAGCCTTCGATGACCGCCATCTCGCCACGGCGCGGCAACCGCCCGAAATGGCAGATCAAAAGCCCGCCGAGCGTCTCGATCTCCTCGTCGCTGAACGCGGTGGAAAAAGCCTCATTGAAATCGCCAATCGGAATCATCGCCCTGACGCGAAAACGCCCGCCATACTCAGCGATGATGTCGCCGCCGCCTTCGTCGGCGGTTTCAGTATCGTATTCGTCCTCGATGTCGCCGACGATCTGCTCCAGTACATCCTCAATGGTGACAAGCCCCGCCACGCCGCCATATTCATCCACCACGACGGCCATATGGTTGTGGCTCAGGCGGAATTCATGCAACAACACGTTGAGCGGCTTGGATTCCGGGATGAACATCGCCGGACGCAACATCTCGCGCAGACAGAATTCCTGACCCGCAAAAAAGCGCAGCAAATCCTTCGCGAGCAGGATGCCCATCACATCATCCTTGTCGCCCTCGATCACGGGAAAGCGCGAATGCCCGGTTTTCACCGCGAACGCGACAATCGCATTCACGGAATCGTCGATGTGGATCACATTCATGCGCGCGCGGGCAACCATGATGTCGCACGCGCGCATGTCGGACATTTGCAGCGCCCCTTCAATAATCGAAAATGCGTCTGCGTCAAACAGATCACGCCCGTGAGCGGCGCGCAGAAAGGCGAGAAGCTCGTCGCGGTCTTCCGGCTCCGGCGTCAGCAACGCCGCAAAACGCTCAAACAGTGAAGGTTTATCCGGAGGAAAACTGGAATCGTCCATTTCTCTCACACTCACCGCACGGGCACTTCAAACAACATAGGGATCGGCATACCCAAGCGCGCCAAGGATTTCGCGCTCACGCGCTTCCATCGCCGTGGCATCGGCTTTCTTCCTGTGGTCGAACCCTTGCAGATGCAGCATGCCATGCACCACGAGGTGCGCGAAATGTGCATCGAGCGCCTTACCCTGCTCGCTTGCCTCGCGCGCCACGACCGGCACGCACAGCACGAGATCGCCGATCATGGGTTCGCCATTGCCCTCTTCCTTCTTTTGGGCTTTCTCTCCCCCTTTTTTCCCACCATAGGCAAACGTCAGCACGTTCGTGGCGCAATCCTTGCCGCGATAGTTCTTGTTCAACGCGCGGCTTTCCGTTTCTCCGACCAGCCGCACCGTAACCTCGACATCCTGGAGAAGAGCCGCCTGCGCCCATCGTCGCACCTGATGCTTCCTGGGCGCGTTGTCCCGATCCGCCCCCTCCACCGCCTTCTGGACGGAAAGATTCAGCATCGGCCCCGCCACGACCGGAATATCCCCGTCTTCCGCCGACGAATCGTTCGGCACATCCACCCGCAGGCTGATAACGTTACTGGCACACGGCTGTACGCTGATGACCGGGGCAGACCTGTCGGAAGTCGCTACCGCCTCAATTTCAAGGTCGTAGCCGCCCGTTTCCGAAAACAGGAAAAGCAGGCGCCGGTCTCCCCCAAAATCCACCTCGATCTGCCCGACGCTCGATTTGCTGCTCTTGCCATTGCTATCCGTCACGATGACTTGCGGTTTGCCCGTTTCTTTCGCCATCATTTCCCTTCCTCTCCTCTGTGATCGTAAGCCTCAACGATACGCGCAACCAGCGGATGACGCACGACGTCTTCCTTGCCGAACTCGGTAAATGCCAGCCCGCGCACCTTCGCCAGCACCTCGCGCGCCTCCGCCAGGCCGCTGCGGTTGCCGCGCGGCAGGTCAACCTGAGTCAAATCGCCCGTCACCACGACTTTCGCCCCAAAACCCATGCGGGTCAGGAACATCTTCATCTGCTCAGGCGTCGTGTTCTGCGCCTCGTCGAGAATCACAAAAGCGTTATTCAACGTGCGCCCGCGCATGAAGGCGAGCGGCGCAACCTCGATCGTACCGCGCTCGAAGAGCTTCGTAGCCCGGTCGAACCCCATCAAGTCGTACAGCGCATCGTAGAGCGGGCGCAAATAGGGATCGACCTTCTGCGCCAGGTCTCCGGGCAAAAAACCAAGGCGTTCCCCGGCCTCCACCGCCGGGCGGGTCAGCACGAGGCGCTCGACCAAATCGCGTTCCAGAGCGTCCACCGCGCTCGCCACCGCCAAATACGTCTTGCCCGTCCCGGCAGGGCCGATGCCGAACGTAATGTCGTAGCTTTGGATATTGATCAGATACTCCACCTGCCGGGGCGTGCGCCCGTGCAACTCGCTATGGCGCGTCAACAGCCTCAACGGACTGGAAGGCGGCATCTCCTCTTCCTCATGGGAAAACTCCACCAGCCCCAGTTGTAGTTCCTCGCGCGACAAATCGCGGTCAGCCTGCCCGTAAAAATGCCGCAGGGCCGCCTCTGCCTGCCGCGCGCTGCGCCCATGCAGCGTGAAATGCGCCCCGCGCCGCGCGATGGCAATATCGAAAGCGTTCTCGATCTGCCGCAGATTCTCATCGAGCGCCCCGCACAAGCGAGCCAGACGCCCATTGTCCACCGGCTCCAGGGTCAATTCCCTCACCGTCGCCCTGGCCATTACGGCACCTCCCCCGTCACCACCTCGCCGCGCAAACTGTGCGGCAGGGCGGCGGTAATTCTTATATCGACAAACTGCCCTGCCAGCCGTTCGCGCGCGGGCGCGGGGACAGGGAAATTCACCACCCGGTTATTGGCGGTACGCCCACAAAGCTCATCAATATCCTTCTTTGCCGCGCCTTCAACCAGCACCCGCTCGACGCCCCCCACCATCGACTGGCTGATTGCCTGCGCCTGTTCGTCGATGCGCTTTTGCAGGCGCGCGAGCCACGCGAGTTTCGTCTCCTGCGGCACGGGATCATCGAGTTCCACAGCCGGAGTCCCCGGACGGGCGCTATAGACGAAGCTGAACGCCCCGTCGAAACCCACTTCCTCGATCAAGCGCATCGTCTTCTCGAAATCTTCCGCCGTCTCGCCCGGAAAACCGACGATGAAATCCGTACTCAGGGACAAACCTGGCCGCGCCGCGCGCAAGCGCCGCACGATGGACTTGAACTCCAGCACCGTATAACCGCGCTTCATCGCCGCCAGCACCCGATCCGAGCCGGATTGCACCGGCAGATGCAGTTGCGGCGCCAACCCCGGCAAACGGGTGAAAGCCTCGATCAAGCGCGGGGTCATCTCACGCGGATGCGAACTCGTGTAACGGATGCGCTCGATGCCGGGCACGCCATGTACGCATTCCAGCAACAGCGCGAAATCGCCCGTTTCCCCATCCGCGCCCTTCTCCAGCGCGCCCCGCCAGGCGTTGACGTTCTGCCCAAGCAAAGTCACCTCCCGCACCCCCTGCGCCGCCAGCAGGGATACCTCCGCCAGCACATCGTCGAGCGGGCGCGAAACCTCCTCCCCGCGCGTATAGGGAACCACGCAGAACGTGCAATACTTCGAGCACCCTTCCATGATCGAAACAAAGGCCGAAACGCCTTCCACCCTTGGCTGCGGCAGCGCGTCGAACTTCTCCACCTCTGGGAAGGAAACATCCACCTGCGGCTTCCCGCTTTCCTGCCGCCGCGCGATCAAAGCAGGCAGCCGGTGCAAGGTCTGCGGCCCGAACACCACATCCACATAAGGCGCACGCCGCACAATCGCCTCGCCTTCCTGGCTGGCCACGCATCCCCCCACGCCGATGACGACTCCAGGCCGCTCCAACTTCAACCGCCGTACACGTCCCAGGTCGTGGAACACCCGTTCCTGCGCCTTCTCGCGCACCGAACACGTATTGAACAGGATAATGTCCGCCTCGCCCGGATCATCCGTCCGGACGAGCGGCTCAACCGCCCCAAGCACATCGGCCATCTTGCCCGAATCGTACTCATTCATCTGGCACCCGAAGGTGCGGATATACAGTTTCTTCATGCCCTCGAAATCACCACCACGCGCCATGTCCGCGTAAACTGTCATAGCGTACTACAGCTTTTCTTGACGACAAAAGGCTCGTCACATAGAATCCGCGATCTCTTTCGGTGATGTAGCTCAGACGGTTAGAGCGGCGGATTCATAACCCGCAGGTCGGCGGTT
This sequence comes from Betaproteobacteria bacterium, assembly GCA_009782565.1. Lineage (GTDB taxonomy): Bacteria > Pseudomonadota > Gammaproteobacteria > Burkholderiales > Rhodocyclaceae > WRNU01. Next base: position 17,599 of record WRIU01000010.1, on the reverse strand, counting down.
CGATTCCACCCATCACCACCAAAAAATCAAAGGGTTGCAGCAATGCAGCCCTTTTTGTTTCTAAAAAATCTAACGCATATCTAACATAACGGTTTCGGAGTTGGGCAGTTTTCCCTTGTTCCTGCAAATCCGCGAATTATCAAAATATACCAGAATCATTAAATCGCAGGTTCCCGCAAAGCCCCGATAGCCCGCCCCATTTCCTTACTATCACCCATCGACGCGCACCGGGGGCAACAAGCCATTGTTCCGGTATTTATTCGGCATTGGCTTTAGCCGGGTTTCCCCTCTGCCCGCCGCAAGTAATAGCCCCGTGCCTCGGCGCTCCCCTCGCACTGAGATAGAACGTCGTCGATGATTTCCTGGGAGCGTTCCCCGATGCTGGCCAGCCACAGCACAACCGCCGCCGCCTCTTCAACGGCCAGCCGCGCCTCTGGCCGCGTATGCCCCAGCGTGAAGGGTTCGGCGGATATGGCCTCGGGGTAGCCCCTCAGGATGCTTGTGCGCGTGTGGCCCGACGGCGAAAAAACTTCCAACGTGCCGCCATCCGGGAAATGCAGCCGCCACCAATATGAGAGCGGTTCATCGGCTTGAACCAGTTCGGCAAGCAACGCCGCCTTGTTCTCCCGGATGAAGGGCTGGAACCTGCACAGCAACTCCGGCTTGCCCTTCGCCGTGAGTCCACCCGATGGAGAAACCGACAAACTGATTCCCGACTCTCTGAGCGCGGGGATGAAGGGCGCGTTCAGAAGGGCCATTCCTCTTCGCCCTCGCCCGGTTTTCCCGTTTTATCCGTTACAACGTTACAACCCGCATGGTTGCTGGTTTTTTTGTAACACATACGCTGTTCTGTAACGGCCATGCCCTCGCCCGTAACGGATGCGGGGGCAGGCAGGTAACGGCAAAACGTATCCTCGAACTGCCCGCGCTCATAGCCCCTCAGTACCTCGTTGCCTGTACGGAGCAGTTTCGACGTAATGCCGTAGTCCTTTAACCGCCTTGCCAACTGCCGGGGCGTGATGCGCCCTGCCTTGCTGTAGCTGGCCCAGGGCTTTTCCTCGTCTTCACACAGCGCCCCGATCAGTTCCCTGGTGCTGAGGCGCGTTTCCCGCCTTGCCTCAAAAGCCTCCCGGATGCCCGCCAGCAGTTCGGTGCCGAGGGTGGCGGATTCTTCCGCGCCGCCGGAAACGGCGATGGCCACCTGCCTTGCCGCCTCCGGCCAGATGCCGCCCGCCACCTCGGCAATGGCAAGCAAAGGCTCCCAGTTGTCCTGCGCCCGGTCGTTCAGCTCTGCGGGCACGGGCGGCCTTGCGCGCCGCACTGCTTCGCGCTGGTCCGTGGCAAAGCGGCACAGCCGGGATGCCAGGTTGTCGAATAGCTCTGGCCGCGCATGGCGGATTCGTTCGACTTGTTCGTGGGGCATCTTGCGCCGGAGGTCGAGCGCGATGGCCCTGTCCATGAGCGTATCGGCCAACTTCCCGATTCCCGCGATGGCCTTGGCCCCCCATGTGCTGAATTGCTTCAGGGCCATGTTTTCGCCGACCATACGCAACACATAGGCAGAGTCGCGCGTGTGGCCGCTGTTGAGAATCCCGCGCAGCTCTTCGCTCTCCCGCATGAAGGAGTCGGCCTCATCAATCATCAGCGTGGGGTGGTGGGTTTCTATCACGCGATACAACGCCGCAGGGGTGATGTTGCTCACCTGCATGGGCCGGCGCGAGAGTTTGCCCAGGAGCGTGAGGAGTTGGGATTTCCCGCACCGCTTTTCCGGCGCGAAGATCACGGCCAGGGGGGCAACCTCGATCATGTCGATGAACCAGGTCATCGCAACCCACAGCGCCGCCGCCTGCGCGGTCTCAACCTTGCAGACGATGAACCGCCCGATGGTGCTGGCAATGTCGGACAGCAGGGCTTCCCCGCTCACAGCCTCCGGCCACGGGGCGGCATCCTCGAAACTGATGCCGTCGGCTGTCTGGCATTGCTGGCGTTCAGACTGTACCAGCCTGTCGAGCACGGCAGCGCGCACCCCCAGGCGCTTGGCTTCGTCTGTGCGGATGCGTTCATATTCGACAGCCGTCAATCCGGCAAGGCGGGCAATGCTGGCCTCATCATCGCGCCGGGTATCCGCGTCCTGCTGTGACAGCAGTTTGCCGACCATCTGCTCGGGTGTCTGGCCTTGTCTGGCGATGCACTCGTCCAGGTATGCCGCGCCGCGCTGCGCCCCTTTGGAAAGCTCACCCATTCTGAACTCCCGCAGCGTCGAGCGCCGACTGTATCCGCGCGACAGCCAGCATGAGGCGATCCCGTTCCTGTTGCCCGAACGGTTCCCCCGCCAGCAGTTTTGCGCCCGACGTGGCCACGACCAGGGCCTCTTTCGCAATGCAGCGCAGTACGTCCGTTGCCGGGAACGGCCTGCGCTCGGGGGCAAAATGCTCGCCAATCCGCTCCGGGAACAAATCCGGCAGGGACAGCCCGATGGCAGCCAGTACGTCGGGCGTCTCACACCCCGCGAAACAATGGACAAGCAAGCGGCCATCGTCCGTTTCGCGGATGGACAGTGACGGCCTGCGGTCTTCGTGCGCAGGGCATCGGGCAACCCAACAGCCAGACTGTGTTTCTTTTACCCCGTCGAGCCGGGAGAGCAGGGGTTCAACGTTCATCGCCGCGCCTCCCGCTCCGGCATTGCCGTTCAATGCTTCTTGACATGATGGTTCCGTGATTGGATGGATTTGACCGGGAGGCAGGGCGAACCCTGCGCCCCGGCCTGCTGTTGAAATCAGGGCGTCTCACTACGTACCCTGTTTCTCGATCCACTGGCGGACATCGGCCCACTTGTAGCGCACGAGGCGCTTGCCTAACTTTGTGAACTTCGGGCCGCAGGCTTTCTTTTTGCTGCGCCACCCGTCCAGCGTGGGCTTGGAGACTTGCAGGGCTTGCGCGACTTCCTGGGTCGTCAGGAAATCGCCGTCGCTATAGCGCGGCCCTATGGATACGTCTTGCTTCATGGCATTGCTCCTGAAAACCCCGCGCACCTTGCGCGGGTTGGGGCAATTTCCGCCAGACGGGAACAGCGTTCCATCCAAAATAGGATTTTCGAGTCAGCCCTTTTTTGTGGGCACTTCTACGATGAAGACAGAGATCAAAGTGCTATACCACTGGTATAGCATAAGATATAAGACATGATATTGGTGGCATCAGTCATTACAATATTTGCGGCGTGAGGCTTGGTTCGGGAAGCTATACCCAGGGTATAGGTCGAAATTCGGGCTGAAGTGAAAGCAGCAAAGCCCATAGCAGAAACGGAGGCGAAGTGCTCCACCCCGGAAGGGATGGGACGGAAAGCCTGTGAGCAGCGGCGCGAAACTGACCCTGGGCCACATCAGTTGACGAGCCTGCCGCCCAATAACTGTTGACGTAGATCAGTTTTGTTGACAGTGTCAACGAAACTGATCTACGTCAACAGTGTTGTCTGACAGGAAACCACGGGGGTGTGCGCCAGCCGACGGCGGCCTTTTGCCTTTTCCTTTTGGTGCTGCCTTTTCAGGGTAGGGAGGCCGTCAGGCCAGACCGTTATCCCTTGTTCCATTCCATTCGTCCCTTCCCTTCCGGCTTTTGCACCATTTTTCCGTTTCGCAGGATACGGGAGAATCTGTCGCAATGACTTTTCGCCTTCGGGGTAAAAACGGTTTCGGCAATGGGGGCTTCAACCGACATGAGGTTCAGTCTGATGCTACATATAGTGCGTTGACGGTGCCGACGTGTATATATATAGTTTTTGTTAGCACTCTCTGTTAGTGAGTGCTAAAGCTGTTGAAGTTGTTGCTTTCACGAAGAAAAGGGAGATTCAAATGGCTGGTTTTGGTTATGAGATTGATTTTTTGCCTGTCGGAAATGGTGATAAGAGTGGGGATGCAATCGCTGTCCGGTACGGCGAACCTGGCAGCTACAAGGTAATGGTGGTTGACGGTGGCACCAAAGAATCAGGGCAAGCACTGGTTGACCACATCAAGGAGCACTACGGTACGACTCACGTCGATTACGTCGTCAACACGCATCCTGATGCAGACCACGCATCAGGACTTGAGGTTGTACTTGAACAATTGACGGTTGGAGAAGTCTGGGTTCATCGTCCCTGGGAATACGCAGAAGAAATCCGCCATTGGTTCAAGGACGGAAGGATTACTGATCACAGCTTGGCTGAGAGACTGAAGGATCTTCTTTCCCATGCCTATCGCTTGGAAGAACTTGCGACTGAAAAGGGCATTCCAGTGTACGAACCTTACGCTGGCTCAAGAATTGGTGACTTTCACGTCCTTTCGCCTACCCTCGATTGGTATCTCGAACTCGTTCCACAGTTCAACAAGACGCCGGAGGCAAAAACCTCTAGCCTTGCCGAGGCATTGAAGAGTTATGGCGTAAGAGCACTAGAGAGGGTTGCGTCATGGGTCAAAGAAAACTGGGGCATTGAGACCTTGCCGGAAGGCGGAGAAACATCGTGCGAGAACGAAAGCAGCGTCATTCTTTATGGGAACCTCGCAGGGCGAGGTGTGCTTTTGACCGGGGATGCTGGCATTCAGGCGCTTGGAAAAGCCGCTGATCAGGCAATGAGTCTCGGATTCGATCTAACCAAGGGCAAATTCATTCAGGTACCGCACCACGGTAGCAGGAGAAACGTATCGCCCAGCATTCTGAATCGAATCGTCGGATCAAAAGTCGCACAGGGCACTGACAAAACAAAATCTGCCTTCGTTTCAGCATCAAAGAAATCTGAAACCCACCCCCGGAGAGTTGTGACCAACGCTTTCCTGCGGCGCGGAGCGGGCGTACATCAAACGAAGGGGATAACGAAGCGCCATTTCCACAACATGCCTGATCGTGCAGGCTGGGAAACTTCAACTCCTGTTCCCTTCCATGAACAAGTAGAGGGCGAATGAATGCTTGAAAGCATCCTCAATCCATACGACCGAAAAGCGAGGCTATATCCAGCACTGTTAGCCATTGCAGTTCCGGTCATCGCGGCGTTGATTATTACCCCTGCATATTCTGACCAAATCGTTAATCTGGCATCAATTGCGGTGGCTCTCGGTTTCCTGATGTTGCTCAGTTCACTTGGACGCGAACGTGGCAGACGTATTGAACCTTGTCTATTCAAAAAATGGGGAGGCACCCCGACGACGCAATTGCTGCTCCGATCCACAAGCAGTCTTGATAACCTTACGCTTGAACGGTATCGCCAGTTCTTGGAAACACGAATATCCGGCCTCCGTTTTTTGGATGCGGAAGTGGAATCAGCAAACCTCAAAAGTGCGGTTGAAGTATGCGAGTCGTCGGTAAAATGGTTGCGCGAGAAAACCAGGGACACAAAGATGTTTCCATTGATTTTTTCTGAGAATACCAATTATGGATTCAGGAGAAACCTTCTTGGGGTGAAACCGATAGCTCTGGTCTTGTCGATTGTGTCCCTGCTTGCGGTGAGCTGCTACGCCTGGATTGGCAGCGGTGGCGACGTGCTTAAAGTGTCAGTTCAATCCTGGTTGGCTGGGGCAGTTTCTTTTGTCGGCTTGTTTTTCTGGATTTTCGTTGTGACACCAGGGTTCGTAAGAACGACTGCGTTTGCTTATGCAACGGCACTTCTAGCTGCGTGCGACTCTCCGCATTTCGTGTTAGTGCAACAGGAAGCCAAGATCGAGTGACGGAAAGAGAGCGGAGGTTCGGTTGGCAGGCAGCACAGCCTGCCAACCGTCCCCTTCCTGGCAGGATTGACCTATTCCCGCTACTCTGCCAGCCTTTCCATCACCTCCCAATCCGCCAGATGATCCTCATCCCGGATATACGGGTCGTTCGACTCAATCTGGCTCTCGGCCTCCACATCCGCAGACCAGCGGAGGAGAAAACCTCTTGAGCCTTTTGCACTGTTTCCGTTTCCATTGGAAAACTCCATTATTGATCTGACGCAGGTTTGCTTTAATCATTATAACGGAGAGCTAATTACTTGTATTTGTATCATTATTTAAGGAGCGACATAATTTATCCAAACTTGTAATCTCAATATCTACACGTTTTTCAAGAAAACCTTCAAGCACGTAGGCAAAATTTTCCGACTTCATAGTGGCAACTGAAATTACCCCGTTTTCATGTATACGTACCCGTTGCGTTTCAGTTATACATGGATAATTTCTCACATTTTGAAAATCAAAAGCATAAGCAGACAAATGAGCCACTGGAAATAATAAATATTGCTGCTTCAACAAAAAACCAGCACTGTCTGCGAAAGTTCCCATAACAATTGCAAGCCCCATGAAATGAAAGGCTATATTGCTTTCAAAGAGTTTTTTCATGATTTTTTTAGAAATTAACTCTCTAATATAATTGCTTGGCACTATTATGCCTACCTGAGTTACTAAAATGTAAATAGAAAATATTACAGTAAAAACAACCAATGGGATCATAAAAACAATCGCTATTGTATAAAAACATACTGGAATATAGAATAGAAAAGCAAACAAATAGACGGTAATAGAATAGTCTTGAGGAGGAAGACCTAATGCTGAAGCTACGAAATTATTTGAATAACCTTGAGCAATAACAAAGATAGCAGCATGGATTATCAAAAACACAACTCTTCCAATAGGATGTTTCCAGCAAGCTTTATAATATTTCCAAGAAAATACCACAAAGCCAACTACAAAAAACGTCATTGCAAAATGCCACCATAAACTATCACTGGATAGTTTTAATAATGGTGTCAAAAAAATGCCTATAATACATATAATAAAACCTATGCGATAGATACGGGCATATAAAGGCAATTTCTTGATGTAGAGATATAAATATATACGTATATATAGCCACTTTTTTTTAAGGTTTTTGATTTGTTGTTTGAGAAAAGACGTGATTTGATTTATGAATTGTGTTATTTGAAAGTCATTCATACATCATCCTATACGAGTTATGAATTCGGTGAACGGATGCCATAACAAACCGCCCTCTCTGCATCGCTACCTTGAGCGGGTTCTTGTCACAAACACAAAGCCCCTGCGCTGGTCAGTGAAACAGCCTCATCGTAATCCAGAACTACCGCCCCGCATACCGGCTGACATCCGGCATTATCGCTGTCCCACGCGGGAGATGGTGCTGTGCGTCGCGCAGGATGGGGTCGTTGGCCGGGTACTGGCAGGTGGCTTCTATTTCGGCGGGCCAGCGGGGGATTTTGCACGTCCACATGGCAATCTGGCGGCCAAGGGTGACGAGGAGGACGATAGGGAAAGAAATGATCATGAAATGGATATAGCCGCCGGAGTATTGCGCCAGTGTCCGCATGAAACTGGCGTAAAGCGTTTCGCGGTGCTCGGCAACGTCTTGCACATAATCCACCATATTGGCCAGTTCACGCAGCTTTGCTTCATCGCCTTCCATGTATTGCCGCACAAATTCCCATTGCAGGAAACGGTATTCGCTGTCCCATGCGTTACGGTCTGCGAGTTCAAAGGCTTCCTCCACTGTTTCACCGTCCTCGGACATCTTGAAACCGACCACGGAACATCCGCCGCCGCCAAATATCTTGAGGCCGCCAAATGTAGAGCAAGTAAAAAAAACGTCATCCCAGGGAATGGAAAGAATCTTGCCTTTCTCCGACTCCAGAAATACATGCACCATCCGCGTTTTGCGGTTAAAGCGCATGGGGAAATGCGTGAGAGTAAAGTTTTCAAGTTTAAGAACGAAGATGACTAAGGCCAAGAGTGGTGTAAACATAAAAATTCCACCACTACACGCGAAAAGTAATCCCGCGAAATTGCTCCCGGTTGCGCTAGACCAATCATTAAAAAGGGCAAATAAACAAAAAATAGGAACACTTAATGCAATGGGCAGCATCCAAAAGCCCCCCATTGTGATAAATCCTTTATCCCCAAAATGGTAATTGGTGCATTCCAAATACGTGGAATTCATCCGGATCACCGACAATTGCGGCCAGGCAACGGGAATAAGGGAGGGTTTGCCTTGTGGCAAGCGGTTTAATTTCTCTTCTACCTTAATCGGACGCCCCCCCGTGAATCTGGCATTTTTTATCACGAAATTAGCCAATTTATCGAGCATCTTCTTTACGAGGCTTATCATGGGCTATATCACCTTTGCGTTGCTGTATATCCTTTCAAACACGCGCATTTCTGCTTCCAATGACGGGAATGGGGCGGCTTTGTCTTTCCCAAAAACGCAGCGCCCAAGCCATTCCTGAAGCTCGTCGTCCACAAAGACGGCAATGGCCAGCGAGATGGTGACGCCAATGATAAACAGGGGGAGGCCAAGTGTAGCCGCCGCCGTTGTCGTAGAGAAAATCAAAATCCCGCCAGCAAAGCTGGCACCAGCGGAAATCAGGTATAGCCCCATCATCCCATACTGCTTATTTTGATAGGCTTTAGTGGCATTGTTAACACTCAGCCCCACCGTAATCCCCGCCCCCACAAAACCAAAACCCTTACAGATTTTCGATGCGAAAGCCACTTGCTTCTGTGTCAACCCTAAAACAGACCTCACCCGCTCCGCCCTCAGTGCCGCAAACCTCTCAAACGCCCCGCCCACGGCATGGATCATCCCAAACGCGGCGGCGGTGAAATAGAGTTTTGCCTCCCCGGTTTTATCCTGCTGTGCAAGGGCCTCATCGAGTTTGCCAGCAGCAGCCACCATGACGCCGACCTGCAAGATGGACGCAAGCACGGAAGCGCCTGCGGGCAATGCCTTCGCCGCCGCCTTGTTGGCACTGCCCGCGACCGCTTCCCGCTCAAAAATCTGGATGTCGTTCAGCTTGCCGGGCCGCAGCAGATAGCCCGCGCTCTGCCCGGAGCCGTAATTCCGGTAGTCCGCCTTCTCGAACTGCTCCATGCTCATCTTGCCTTGCAGCAGCGCAGGGATGGCGCTGGAGTGGATGCGGAACTGCCCGTCGACGGGGATGACGAAGGCGCGGAAACTCGTCTGCCCGTTGGCCGCCTGTTTGAGCCGGGCGGCAAAAATGTCTGGCGTCGTCACTTCGCTGACGTGGTACCCCTTAGCCGACGACGCCCTGGCGTACTGCTTGCCCAGATACTGGGCCACCTCTTCCAGATTGCCAGAAACGTCCACCTTGATGATGGGGGCCTGCCCCATGTAGCCGAACTTCACCAGCCACGCAGGAACCGGCCCGCCCTTGATGGCCTCCTGCTGCAATTTTAGAATGCCGCCGCCCACCTGCGCGGTGAGCCTGCCAATGAGGTTATTGCGGGCATCGGGGTATTTTGTGACCGCTTCCACCGCTTTCCCGGCCTCTTTGATGACTTTTGCCCAGAAATCCAGTTGCTCGATTGGCGTCCCGGAGGGCACGCCCTGGGCGGCCCATTTTTCGACCTTTTCGGCGTCGATATCCTGATTGAGCACCAGCGCGCGGGCGAGCACCTTGGCCTTGTCCTTTACGCAGTCCTGAAGCTGCGGGAGGATGACTTCCTCTAACACCGGCCCCTTGTCCTGCGCGCCGCCGAATTGCACTTCGCCGCCCTGCTTGCCGCCCTTTAGCTCATAGCCCAAACAGCGCGAGGTAATAGCAGCATAAGCTAGCCCGCTCTCGACATTGGCGGGGTCGTGGCTGCATTCCATGTGGCTGGCAAATAGCGGGCTGTTGAACCATTTCACGTAGGCCCTGGCCAGAGGCAGCGTGTGATCCCGGTCGTAGGCTTCGAGGAGATTGTTGTAGATCGTCCAGGAGTCCTTGATTTTGCCCTCGTCGATTTTTTCCGCGTACTTCGACCAGCGGTTCTTGGCGGCTTCTTCCAGCATGTCGGGGTTGTCGCGCAACTGGCCGTACACGCGCCTGAAATGTTCGTGCGTGTGGGCGCGCAGCAGGAGCGAGCCGCCGTCGGCCTGCCGCTCGCAGCGTCCCAGGATGTCGTTTTTGACGCCGTTCTTCATGTTGCCAATGATATCGGCAATAGCGATTTTGCGCCCAAGCTCCGTGCCGGGCGCAAGGATTTCATCGACGTAACGCTGGTGCTGAACATCCATGTAGACGTTCAAATCCATCAGTATCCCCGCCGGGTCGTCCAGCGCCACCACGGCGGCCTTGTGTTTGTTCTCCGCGCCAAGCAGGCGCTCTGCGGCGCGCAGCAGCGATTCTTTCGGGGTGCTTTGCGCTTTCTGCAAGACCTGCGCCCCACCGGGCCGCTTGACGACTTCCTTCATCAATTCCCCGGCTCTCGTGTCCGTAGCGGGGTACTCCGGCGTTTTGCCAATGAATTTTGCCAGTTCCTCAACGTTTACTCTCGACACCGCCATCGCCAACGGCGTGTGGCTGAAGTCGAACGAGCCGCGTTTGATGCCGCCCGCCATTTCCGTGATGTGCTTGTCGCACTCCTCAAGCGAACAGGCATGTTCGTGACGGCCCGAACCCCACCATTTGCCGAGGTCGAACTCGCGCATGTGGCGGGCACGGACGCTTTCCTTTTCATTTTCCTTGAGCACGGCGGGCGTCCACTGCGTTCTGGAGAAGCCGATCCAGATCGCGCGGGGCTTGTCGGGTTTGACGACCGAGATGCAGCGGGCCTGCATTTCGTGCGCCCACGGGTCGCACGGGACGGCGCAGCCCCCGGCGGCGGTGGCGGCGGGGTGCACGTAGCCGCTTGGCATGGGGATAGGAAACGGCGTCAAAAAGCCCAGTTCATTGGAGGCGTAGCCTTGCCAGGGGGCCTTTTTTCCGAAGATGTCGACGTTTTCCTCGTCATAGACGTAGACGAAACCCGCGCCGGGAAAGCGTTGGGTGTAGAGGGTGTCCTCATCCAGGGGAACACCCGCAGCGCCGTCTTTGGTGACCTTGAAGTCGCCGCTGACTTCTGGCGCATTGGAATCCCTGGAGGCAAGGCCGTAGAGAGTGAGCAGGATCAGCCCCCCCTTGCGGTTGCACAGCCCGCAGTTCTTTACATGCTCGGCGTATGTCTTGGCATCCATTGGTTTGGTCCTTTTCATTCATCTGTGATGATATTTCACTTCGGCACAGGGAGGAGGGGGAATGCGTGTCAGGCCAGTTCAGCCCAGCAACGCGCCCGACGTTTTGCCGACCCTCCAGTAGGTCGGCTGCACGGGCGCGAAGAGCTTGAGGCCGTGGCGGGTTTTCTTCGGCAGCGGGTTTGCGGGGCGTAGCCCAGGGATGTGTTCGTGTTCGATTTCTGCCGCGTCCGAACACAGGACCAGGAGCATGGACACCAGGGGCGCGAGGGCCGTGGCGATTTCTTCGGCGTCGTCTTTCAGTTCATCCGTACTCAGGTTGTTTTGCAGGCATTGTTCCCTTGCGAAGTCGACCAGCCTTTGAATGCCCTCCCGGACGCTCCAGGGGCCGATTTCCAGCACACGCATTTCCAGCCCGCCGCCCTTGTCGAGCAAAAATACGAGTACTTCGGCTTCCCGTATGGAATCCCAGGCCAGATGCGCCCAAAACCCGACCAGTTGATCTCCAAACCAGGTCATGTTGGGCGTATCGGCGTAGACGCACCATTGCGGCAGGTGGTGAAAACGTTCGGCGGGCAGGACGCCGACAAAAGGCGCTTCGATGATTTCCGACAAAACGGACGTGTGGAACAGGTAGATGCCCTGGCTATAGCGCCAGGTGGCCAGCGTTGCCAGTTCAATCATGTAGTAGTAGATGTTTTCCAGGCCCTCTTTGCCTTGTAGCTCATCGGTGACGATGTGTCCAAAACAGGAAGCGGGCAGCAGGCACCACTTGGGCCAGGGCTTGCATTCCCCGCAGGTGCAGGGGCCTTCCTGCAAATACTTGTTGATTCTCTGCCCGGCCTGCGGGAACCGCTTCCACGCGCGCTCAAGGACCCGGGCGGGGCGCAGGGGGTCGATCTCTACGGAGATTCGTAAGGAGGGGCCGTCATGCGGCGGGGGAGGTATGTTCATTTCGCGTCTCAGACTCAGCTAAAACCTGTTGGGAACGGTTCCTATTGGGGCACACCGGATACGAAGGCTGGCGCATGTCGGCGCTGCGGCTACGGCAGCACATGCGGAAAGTTCTGCGTCCTGACCCCCTCCGCAACCTATTGATGTTTCAGCGGGTTTATGCCCCGGTTTGCGCGCTTTCCCCGTTAACCCCCATCCTGACCCCCATGTTGACCCCCATTGCGAAACAAGATACGCAAACGGCATCTCATGCAATCTGGCCGCATTTACGGCAAGTTATGACATCCTGTTCGCTGAAAGGCCAGATTTTGCAAGGGGCTGCACAAAAATAAGCAAACCGGCATATACTTTGGCCTGTTCAGGGCAGTTTTATTGCTTGGTATCATTGTTTTCCCCGTTGATTTAACAGGCCGTCGGGACGCAGAACTTTCATCCCGACACTTCTGCCCCCCTGTAACGACGCGCCCTCTAGCCTGCGCCCGCTTGCCCCAACCCCCGGAATTCTTCATTTTTGTGTTCGGGATGGGAGTCAGCGATGTTGCGACAGTATTTATCCGTCACAATATCTCATGCGTTTGTATTTTTCACATCCGTACAAAAGTCGCTCCACGCCTGCATCAGCGCCCGCCGACGCCCGAAAAGATCGCTTCTTTGATATGCCGCCTCGACCGCCGAGCCAACGGTATGGGCGAGGGCCATTTCCGGGACTTCCTTGGGGCAGGATGTGCACTCCGCAGACCAGACACGGAAACTCGACCGGAATCCGTGCACCGTCACCTTTGATCCCATCCGGCGCAGTACGGCGAGAATCGCATCCCCGGAAAGCGGGCTGCCCGGTTTGTTGCCGGGGAACACCCAGGCCGCATCGCGTCCCTGCTGGCCGCGCAGGATGCCGAGCATCGCCGGGGTGAGGGGGACGCGGTGTTCTTTGCCCGCCTTCATGCGCTCCGCTGGAATCGTCCAGGTACTTTCTCCAAGGTCAATTTCCTCCCATCGGGCCTCCCGCACCTCGCCACTACGGCACGCGGTGAGGATCGTGAAAGCCAGCGCGCGGGCGGCATCCCCCTTGCGGGCGGTGAGCCGATTGATGAAAGTGCCGATCTCCCGGTAGGGCATCGAGGGGTAATGCCGCACCTGCTTGATCTTTGCGGGAGGTGGCAGCAATTCCTGTAAATGCCCTTTCCACCTCGCCGGGTTTTCTCCTTCGCGGTAGCCTGAGACCGTCGCCCACGCCAGTACGCGCTCGATCCTGCCGCGCAACCGGGAAGCGGTTTCGATCCGCTTGACCCAGATTGGCTCCAGGGCTTGTAAAACGTGTGCCGTGTCGATGATGCGGACATGAATCCTGCCGAAGTGGGGGGAGGCGTAATCAAGGAGGGATTGTTCCCATTGCCATTCGTGTTTGGCGCTCCTCCATGCGCGCCGGTGGCGGGCAATGTACGCGGCCACGCACTCATCGAACGTTTTATCGTTCGCCTTCAGGCGGCCGCCGAGCAGGCGCTCCTGGAGCGGGTCGAACCCCTGCGCGAGCCGAGACCGGACACGGTGCGCCGCGACCCTTGCCTCTTCGAGCCCGACGGCATGCAGCGCCCCCAGGCCCATGTTCCGTTCCGCGCCCTGCCGGATGTAGCGAAAAATCCAGCTCTTCGTCCCTCCCCGTGTCACTTGCAGATACAAGCCTCCGCCGTCGCTGTACTTCCCCGGCCTCAAAAGGCTACTGATCCGGGAAGCGGAGAGTTTTTCGATGCCTCGCATGGGGTTCCTCATGGGGTTGACGGGGATAGGGCAAAAGACTGGAAAGAGGATTTCAGATTCACGAAAAGCGATGTGGGGGCTTTATCCGCAATATGTCATCACAATATCCGGTCGGTTATGCCCCAACTCCTTTGAGACCCTCAGCCTTGCCGCATCATCGGCCTTGCGTTCTTCAGGCGTGAGCGACTTGCGATCTGGCCCACCGGCCTTCGGGGCGGGCTTGCCGGTGAATTTCTCCAGGCGTGCCTGGGCGTACTGATGGCGCAGCCCATGCAGGTTGGTGAGACCCGCCGCCCTGGTCTGGGCGTCGTAGATGCGCCGCTGCTGCACATAGGTCCGGTGCGGCGGGATAAGCGAGCCCCGTCCGGCCAGGCTGTGTACGTCATTGAGCACTTCGCGCTGTTCCGGCGTCTCAATCGGGATCAGGCGCTCGCGCCCGCCCTTGCACCATGAGCCTTTCAGGTAGAGCACATTTCCCCGGTCGGCAATGGCGATGATGATCTTGATGGACTCCTCGCGCCGCAGCCCGAATGCGGCCTGCAAGCGCACAGATGCCCGCACATACGGGTCTTTGACCTTGGCGAGCTTTGCCGGGTCGAGCACCTGCGCCTTGTTGGGCCGCCCGGCAATCTGGCGCATCGGGATACCCAGGGCGGCGTTTTCTGACGGGATGGCGCCCGCCTTGCCCGCGTGATTGACCCACCAGCGCAGGTACGTGGTGCGGTTCTTGATTGTGCCGGTGGCTATCCCTTCGGTTTTCCAGCGTCCTACCAGATAGGCGACGTGCTTTTCCTGTATGGAGTGCGCGCACATGTGCCGGAAACCGCCTTCCAGGAGCTGCCGGGCAAACAGCAGGAGGTTATTTCTCCGGTCTGCCTGTGTCGCCTTGCTCCCATCGCGGTTGCGTTTGCACATCTCGCGCAATTCATGGGCGAGATAATGGCTGTTGGGGTTGGAGTTCATTATTATTGCCCTCGTCAATTCCGGGTTTTGTGACAATGGTTATATACGTACATTGTTATACGTTGCTGCAAATGTCTGAAATAAGCTGGTTAGTGTTTGCGCCATCCCGTAATCAACGGAATCCCCAATGCTGCCGGGGCGAAAGCGGGGAATCAGACGGTTCCAAATTTGCCGCGAATTAGCGCGGGCCCCCGCTTTGCCCCCTGCTGGAAGCGCGGGCGGGTCGTGCTGCATGGCATCTATCAACCTGCTTGCCCACTGCCGCCGATGCCTGTGGCCGTGGTGCGCGCCCTACTAGCCCGGACGTGCGTGCCGAATGGGTACGGCGGGCCCGACAACATGCCTTGTCGGTGGCCTTTGCCGACATAGAAGGATGTCAGCTCCCTTTGCCGATTTCTGAATTGAAGGGCCTACGGCGCGGCCCTGGGAGTTGCGCCAATTATGCGCCGCTTATTGCCGCAATCAATGTTTCTTATTGTAGAAATTCACCCATTGTTTAATCTTCTTATATCAACTTCTATTGCATTCTATCAGCTTATCTTATTCAGCTAATTGTCGTCGCGTTTCCACAACAAAATTTGCTGGCGCAGGTCAATTTTGCCCGGTGTCATGTCGACGTCACGCCGGGGCTTGCCCATACAAATATCTGGCACACCATCCCTGCAAAAGTTTTGCGGCACCCTCCCCGCCCCTGTCATTGCGCGGCGGTCACGCAGTCAGTCGTATGGTTCCTGCCCCCGCCTGTTGCTATTAGCTATCCGCCCTGAGTACTGTCTTAGTAAGTAACTCCGTGACAGAAGAGGATGGACTTGATCCCTTGTTCTTAATGTACCCGGTGTCTTGCGGCATGAAGATACACGAGGCCGCATGCGTAAGAACAATGTCTCTGCTTTCTCCGCTCTTGGCTGCATCAACCAAAGCCTTAAAGGTCATGAGAGCATTCTGACGATGCTTGTTAATAATCTCGTTATGCTTGTGGTTCAAAAAATTCTTGGCTGCAAGGAAGAGCATGTACGCCAGAACAAAAAATATGAGAATCTTGCTTGCAACAAGTTGTGCTGAATCGTATGCAGTTTCCGGATGAAAGAACGGAATCTTATGTATGAATAGCGAAGCAACAGCGTAGCCACCAAGACCTATCGCTAGTCGAATAGTATATTTCCGCCAAGTATTCGCTAACCCCTCATGACCCGTGGCCTCTTCTTTGAAATAAACTGCTTGTTGCGAAACTCCTTGCTCCGATGCAACTTTTCTTATATCTTGCAAAACTTGTTCTGCTTGCTGCTGATCCTCGTTCAGCTTTGCAGTAATTTTATCAGCTTTATCAGTAATCGCTTGTAGCAATGCTCTGGCTTCATTCTCCATTCTTTGAAAATCAATAGACTTACTTGCTCCGTATGCGATATGTGCTTGAATGACCTTAAATGTTTCGGGATATGCTTTATCTATACTAGAAACCAGTTGCTCTCGAACCTGTGCCGGGCTCTGTACCTGATCCGGCGCAAATTCAAGCAGTGCTTTGAAACGATTATAGTCCGCGTCCGCCTGCTTCTTAATTTGATCCAGAAAAAAATCTGGAAAATCATCAAGCGTACTTACACTTAGTTGGTTATATAGCCGAATCAATTTATTTGCGGGATCGATTGCATTAGCAAAACATAATAATTCACCCAGATCGGGGACCCTCGCTAAAGAGCCCGGATCGAAGCGTTGTATTCGTTCCAATGATTCCTTGGTCTCAGACAGTTTGCTCATTCCATTCCCCTATTGTGAGTGCTAGTTAGAATAAGATAACAGCCAGATTGCGCCGATCCGCCGAATAAACATGAACCAGTATTTGATGCCTACAGAGAAATTATAACACTCTTCTGTATTGACAAACATAAGAATTCCAAGGCCTTTTGTATCCGCCCCTGTCATTGCGCGGCGGTCACGCGGGTTGGGATCCGGTTTCTGCGGCAGAGGTTTGGATTAAGCAGCAAGGAACCCCGTTTCCCCATGCTCAGGCTCGCCGTATGCGTTACAGACGTGTGCACAACCGTTACAGAAAGCGTATCCGTTACAAAAAACCCAGCAACCATGCGGGTTGTAACGTTGTAACGGATAAAACGCAGAAGGAGGGGAGAACGCGAAGCGTACTCGCCCCCATAGAAATTCTTCGGTTACTGCGCCGCGCCTTCGCGTTTGCCCTCAAGGAACTGCACCAGCGACTCGCCCTCTTTGAGCCCAGCCATTGAGAGCATCCGGGCATCGGCCTTTTCGACGGAATCGCGGATGGCCTGCGTGTTGAGCCGCGAGTAGACCGCCGTTGCCGCAGGGCTTTTATGCCCAAGGCTCCCGCCGATGATGGGTAGCGACGAACCGCTGATCGCCTGCCAGCTTCCAAGCGTCCGCCGCAGGTCATGGAGCGTGACCCCGTTCGGAACGTTGCGCCCGTAGGGGATACCGGCACGGCCTAGCACACGCTGGAGGGCTTTCTTTGGTTCTACAAGATGCCCGGTGACTCCGGGGCCGGGGAAGACAAAACCTTTGCCTCCATATTTGCCTTGTCTCGCTTGCAAGATTTCTACTGCCGGAGGCGAAAGCATGACAGTTTGCGCTTCCCCGTTTTTGGTTTTGGGGATGCGCCATTGCGCTTCAAGCAGGTTGATCTCGTCCCAGTGCATCGCGCAGACGTTCGCCCGACGCGCCCCGGTGAGCAGCGCGAGCAGGAGAAAATCGCGGAAGAACTCACCCTCTTGGGCAAGCGCATCGAAAAACTGCGCCAGTTCTGCTTGGTTCAGGAAACGGTCGCGCGATACCTTTTTGCCTTCCACTTTCAGCCCCCGCGCAGGGTTGATTTTGTTCACGCCGACCGAAAACTGAGCATGTAGCGAGGGGTATACCGGCCCAAAATTGACCAGGGTGTTTAACCTGTTCTGCCTAATTTTTAGGCAGGGGAAACGAGGTGATCACCATGGAGTTG
>WRIU01000009.1 GCA_009782565.1 Betaproteobacteria bacterium | reverse complement strand
AATAGAGACGTGCCAATCAAGAGGCAGGGGTGGGGGGTGGTGGGCATTTGTAGCAAACCCAACACACCCCCCCCCGCCCGGGGGGGGGGGGGGGGGGGGGGGGGGGGGGGGGGCGCTTTTTGCTGCTTGCCCTCTCCCTGGCATCCCCCTCTCCCGCCCCTTCGGGGCACCCTCTCCCGCAAGGGGAGAGGGATAAGGGTGTGCCGCACTCACATGGGTCTGTATAGGACTAAACAAGAACCGCTCTAGTTCAGGCGCTTCGCGCCAATAAAAAAACCGGCTGGAGGTTCAGCCGGTTTTTGGGGTGCTGCGGGTAAGCGGTTAGCGGCAGATTGATGGGCGGAACCTGGTATCGACAGTACCGGTATTGCAAGTCCATGTAATGGAGCCGGTGCCAGAGGCAGCCGTCGGAACAAGTATTATGGTGTCACCTGCGGCTACTCTTTGATTATATGTCACAGTGATAACCCCGGCCTCTCCGACAACTACGCTGTTAACGGCGTTGCCTGTGATGGTAGTTTCCATACCTGCCTCAGTATTACTGATAGGCCACCTTCCCTCGGAAGCAAAATATTCCGTTACAGATGCCTTGGCGGCTTCGGCCAGACCCAAACCTTCTGCGACATGGGCGCGCCTGGTGTAGTCTTGATAGGCGGGCAGCGCGACGGCGGCCAGGATGCCAACGATCGCGACGACGATCATCAGTTCGATGAGGGTAAAACCTTGTTGGATCTTTTTCATTTGGAAACTCCTGTTGGGTAACAAGCGGGTTTTCCGCTGAACAGGATACAGCAAGAGCCGTGCCTGGTTTGTGCGACCTCTTTGTGTGACAAGAGTCTCGGAATGAGCGCCTAAAAGTGACAATCCGGACGGCAGATTGTCAAAAATCGACAAACCGCCGCCCGGATTGTTCTGTTCAGACGTCTTCGGCCTTACAGCCCGGTCTGGCTGATGACCATTTCCTTGAGGTTGTCGGAAACGGTGAAGTCCGCTTCGGTTGCGGCGCGGATTTCTTCCACGCTGACACCCGGTGCGGTTTCTTCCAGGAACATCTTGCCGTCACGGAAGCGGAACAGCGCCATCTCCGTAACCAGGGTGGACACGCGGTTCTTGACGGTGAGCGGAAGTGTGCACTTCTTGAGAATCTTCTTCTCGCCGTTGCTGGTGTGCTCCATCGCCACGATGAGCATCTTCGCGCCGACCGCGAGGTCCATCGCGCCGCCCATGCCGGGTACGTTCTTGCCGGGAATCATCCAGTTGGCGAGGTCGCCGTTTTCTGCGACCTGCATCCCGCCGAGCACGGCTGCGTCGAGATGCCCACCACGCATCAGCGCGAAAGACGTCGAAATGTCAAACGTGGAGCCGCCGGGCAGGATGGAAACGGGATTGCCGCCCGCATTCACGAGGCGGGGTTTGCCGATGGGGGGGATGTCTTTCGGAACCGGGCCGATGCCCACAAAACCGTTTTCCGAATGGAGCATCAGGTGCACATCTGCGGGCAGATAGTTGGCAACGAGGGTCGGTAGGCCGATACCGAGGTTCACTACATCCCCGTCTTTGAGTTCCAGCGCGATACGGCGGGCGATGAACTCTTTGGCGCTCATTTCTTGCGTCATGTCTGTCTCCTTTTACGCGGGGTACACGATGTGATCAACCAGGATGCCGGGGGTCATGATGAGATCCGGGTCGATTGCGCCGACTTCGACGACTTCGTGCGCTTCCACGATCACCGTTTTACCGGCAAGCGCCATGAGCGGGTTGTGGTTACGCATCGAGCGGAAGTAGACGAGGTTGCCGAACGCGTCGGCTTTGACGGCTTCCAGTACGGCCAGGTCGGCGACAAGCGGCAGTTCCAGCAGAAAATCCCTGCCATTGATGTTGATCGTCTGCTTCTGATTGAATTTCTGGCCGTTGATGGAAACATCCATCTTGACCTCGCCCACCGAAGTGCCCACGCCTGTCGGGGTGATTACCCCACCCAGGCCGGAACCGCCAGCGCGGATGCGCTCGGCCAACGTACCGATGGGGGACAGCTCGATTTCCATCTCGCCGGCAATCATCTGGCGCTGGGCTTCTTTGTTCAGGCCGATGTGGCCGGTGATGAGTTTTTTGACGCGCTTGTTGCGAATCAACAGACCCACGCCTTCCGGCCCCTTTGTGGCGTCCAGAAAGGCCGTGTCATCCCCGATCATCGTCAAATCCTTGACGCCCGAATCGAGAATGGCCTGCATTATTCTCGGCGGTGTGCCGTTACCCATGAAGCCCCCGTACATGATGGTCATGCCATCACGCAGGAACGAAGCGACTTGTTCGATTTCAAGTCTTTTTGATTTCATTTCCCTTTCTCCCGATATGCCGCACGCTCCCGTAAAACGAAAAACGACGGGCACATTGTTGAACAGTTTTTCTGGCGGGAAGTCCGCGCTGGGGCGGTTGTCTCCTCCTCCAATAACAGATTTTAGCTGCGGATGCGCCGCGCGTGTGGAAAATGCCCAAATTCCTTCCATACGGCGACGGTATCGACGATGCTAAACTGTTGAACCATGACATAGATTGCCTTCTGGAGCGAGCGTGGTTATCAAGCTGGTTTTGATCGTTCTCCTGCTTTTGCTCGTTTTCGTTGTCGGAATCGGGACGCTAGCGCGTATTTTTTTCGGTGTTCTTTCCGGTTTGCGCCCGAATAAGAGCCGGGGGGGGCGCTCCTTTTCCCGTGACAACCGCTTCGGAAATGAAGAAAAGGCGGAGCATATGCTGGCTTGCTCCGTTTGCGGCGTACATGTGCCCGAAAGCGAAGGCGTCAAGGCGGCGGGCAAGTTCTTTTGCTGCGAAGCGCATCGCAAGTGAAAGCATCCGTGCTGCATTCCGTCCCGAACGTCGATCCGGTGCAACGCAAGGCGTTGCGCTATCTCAACCTGTTCCGGCTCATCATCGCCGCTGCTTTGCTCGTCCTCGGAGCACGAACCGGACTGGGTTTTGAAGCGCCCAGGCTCTTCTGGTTTGCGGCGCTCTTTTACGTTGCCACGGTTCTTGCCCTCGGCTTCCCGGATGTCGAAAGCCGTATCGGCTTCAAGCGGCTGATGGCGGTTCAGGGTCTCATGGATGTGCTCATCCTGAGCATCGTCATGTGGACGAGCGGCGGCTACCGTAGCGGCATTCCGGTGTTGATGATGATCGTGCTTGCCGGTTCCGGCCTGCTGGCCGAAGGGCGCATCGTGCTCTTCATGGCGGCGCTGGCAACCATCGGCATACTGACCGAGAACGCCTGGCGTACACACTTTTCCTATGAGGCGGCGGACTTCTTTCAGGTGGCGCTGGCCTGCGCTTCCTTTTTCATCATCGCCATCGTGGCGCGATTGCTGGCGCATCGGGCGCTGGTCAATGCGTCGCTGGCGGCAGAGCGCGGCGCGGCGCTGGCGCGGCAAGAAGCGATCAACACTCACATCATCCGCGACATGCGCGGCGGCGTCATCGTTTTGCGCGCGGACGGCACTGTGTGCCAGGCCAACCCTTCTGCCTGTACGCTGCTCGGCCTGGAACAGATGGAGGGGCGCATGCTCGCCGACATCGCCCCCTCGCTTGCCGAGTATTGCCGCACGGGCGCGGGCGAAACAGAGCAACTCATCCAGTTTGGTCAGGCTCGGCGTTTACTGCGCTGCCGGGTCGTGGGCCGTATCAGTGGCGATGAGAACGACGCTGATGGCGAAGGCGACATACTGATTTTTCTCACCGACCTGGAAGACATCCAGCGCCGCATGCAGCAACTCAAACTCGTCTCGCTTGGGCGGCTCACCGCCAGCATGGCGCATGAGATACGCAACCCGCTTTCGGCAGTGACGCAGGCTGCCGAACTTCTGCGTGAAGAGAAGCGCAGCAACATGCAGATGCGGCTCGCCAACATCATCAACGACAACGCCCGGCGCATCGAACGCATGATCCGCGACGTGCTCGCGCTAGGCCGCCGGGACAGGACGCAGCCTGAGGCGCTCCCGCTCGCGGAATTCGTTGCCGAAGTGATCGAAGCTTCCAGCCTGGGCGGAGAAAATGAAAAGGCCGTTTTCCAGGCACACATCGGTTCCGGACTCACCTTAGGCATCGACCGCGCCCACCTGCATCAAATTTTCGACAACCTGCTTTCCAACGCCCACCGCTATTGCAGCGGCAAACCCGGTTCCATCAAAATCGCCGCCGGGGATATCGGGGATGGGCAGGTACGGGTACATGTGTATGACGACGGCCCCGGACTCGATGAACAGGCGCGCGCCCATCTGTTTGAGCCGTTTTTTACCTCCCATGCCAAGGGAACTGGGCTAGGGCTTTACATTGCGCGTGAACTGGCCGAAGCCAACGGTTTCAGCCTCGAATTGCTGAATGACGACCCCGAACGCCCCGGCGCGCATTTCACTCTTACCGGACGGAGCCAACCATGAATTCCGGTCTTCCAGAGCGCCGCAGCCGCGCCACCGTCCACGATGTCCTCATTGTCGATGACGAAGAAGATATCCGCGAATTGCTGGAACTTTCCCTGCTGCGTATGGGGCTTGGCGCGGACAGCGCCGGTTCGCTCGCCGAGGCGCGGGAATTGCTCGAAAGCGCCCAATACCGCCTATGCCTTACGGACATGCGCCTACCCGACGGCGATGGGTTGAGCCTGGTCGAACACATCCAGCGCCATCGGCCAAACCTGCCCGTGGCCGTCATCACAGCCTTCGGCAGCATCGAGACGGCCATCCGCGCCCTCAAGCTCGGCGCGTTCGATTTCGTCACCAAACCCATTGAACTCCAGGTTTTGCGCGAGCTCGTCCATCATGCCCTCAAACTCCAGCCTCCCAACCCGTCCGAAGCGATTTCGGAGACTTCAGGCTGCACGAGCGTGGGCAAACTGGTCGGGCGTTCGCCCGCAATGACGCAACTGCGTACCCTCATCGGAAAATTTGCCCGCAACCAGGCTCCCGTATTCATTCATGGCGAATCGGGCACGGGCAAGGAAGTTATCGCCCGCCTCATTCACAGCCTGGGTATGCGCGCGACGGAGCCTTTTGTGCCCGTCAACTGTGGCGCGATACCGCCGGAACTCATGGAAAGCGAATTCTTCGGCTACCGCAAGGGCAGTTTCACCGGCGCGTCCGCCGACAAGGACGGGCTGTTTCAGGCGGCTAACGGTGGAACCCTTTTCCTCGACGAAGTGGCCGACCTGCCGCTTTCCATGCAGGTCAAGCTATTGCGCGCCATTCAGGAACGCGCCGTGCGCCCTGTGGGCGCGCAAGCCGAACAGTCCGTCGACGTGCGTATCCTCTCCGCCTCACACCGTGACCTGGTGAAGCTCGTTTCCGAAAACCGTTTCCGGCAGGATTTGTACTTCCGCATCAACGTCCTAACCCTGCACGTTCCCCCGCTGCGCGAACGCCTCGAAGACATCCCCGATCTGGCCGTGCACCTGCTCGCACGGCTGGCCGAACGTGACGGCGGTTCTGTACGCACCCTCTCCCCCGCCGCCTTCTCCGCCCTGCGGCAGTACAGCTTTCCCGGCAACGTCCGCGAACTGGAAAACTTGCTGGAACGCGCCTGTGCCTTAGCCGAAAACAACGAAATGACGGCTGAAGACCTCGGCATCGACCTGACCGCCTTCAACAATCAGCCCCTCATGTGCGCTGCCGCTCCCTGCGAAGAAGAGAGCGAAATCGCCGATGAGGTCGATGGCGACATGGAAGAAATCTCCGACGACGAACGCGCGCAGGTTCTCAAGACCCTGGACGAAACCCGCTGGAACCGCACCGCCGCCGCCCGCAAACTGGGCATGACACTCAGGCAGTTGCGGTACAGGTTGCAGAAGTGGGGGATGGACAGGTAAAGAGTTTTTGTCGCTGTCTCACAACAACGGCGCAAGCCAGTGACGCG
Organism: Betaproteobacteria bacterium; assembly: GCA_009782565.1. Taxonomy (GTDB): domain Bacteria; phylum Pseudomonadota; class Gammaproteobacteria; order Burkholderiales; family Rhodocyclaceae; genus WRNU01. The sequence continues at coordinate 94,962 of WRIU01000009.1, read as the reverse complement.
CGTCCTCAACACTGATTCCCGCGCGAAGGGCCCAATCTTCCAGTTGATCCTGGCCGATTTTTCCGACGGCGAAATAGCGGCTTTCGGGGTGCGAAAGATAAAAACCCGCCACGCTCGCCGCCGGGGTCATCGCCATCGACTCCGTGAGATTCATGCCCGCATTGCCGGGGGCGTCGAGCAGCGCAAACAGGGCGCGTTTGACCGTGTGATCGGGACACGCCGGATAACCGGGGGCAGGACGAATGCCGATGTGCGCCTCGCGGGTCAAGGCCTCGTTGTCGAGCGCCTCATCAGCGGCATATCCCCAATCGTGCTTACGCACACGCTCGTGCAGGAATGAAGCGCAGGCTTCCGCGAGTCGGTCGGTTAGCGCCTTGAGCAAAATCGCGCGGTAATCGTCGTGAGCCGCTTCAAATTCAGCCAGTTTGGTTTCGATGCCCAGTCCGGCAGTGACGGCAAAAACGCCGCACCAGTCCTCGATGCCGGAAGATTTGGGGGCGACGAAGTCCGCAAGGCAGAGATTGGGTTTGCCGGTCGCGTGTTCGTATTGCTGGCGCAGCCCGTGCCAGACCAGCACGGGAGTTTGCCGACTCTCGTCGGCGTAAAGCGCGATGTCATCGCCTACGCTGTTGGCGGGGAACAGGCCGAACACGGCTTTTGCTTGGCACCACTGCCCTGCGATGAGATCGTCAAGCATGGCAAGCCCGTCACGATAGAGGTTCCGCGCGGCTTCGCCGACAATCTCATCTTCGAGGATTTGGGGGAAGCGCCCGGACAAATCCCATGCCCGGAAAAAAGGAGTCCAGTCGATGTAATCGCGCAGGACAGCAAGATCGACATCGAGCGCAATGACTTTTCCCGAAACGCGCGGGCGCGGGGGCGTGTAGGGCGCGGGGGCGTGGCAGTCGCAGGCGGCTTGCTTTGCATTCCACGGCAAGCGCAAGGCATTGGCGCGCGCGGCTTCCAGCGATACACGAGGCCGCGTTTGCCGGTTGGCGTGGTTGTCGCGCACACGGGCGTAATCGGCGGCAAGCCGTGCCCGGAATTCATTGGCGTTGGTACTCGACAGCAGCGCGCTGACGACGCCGACGGCGCGAGAAGCGTCGGGCACATAGACGACGGGCTGCGTGTAATGGGGCGCAATTTTGATTGCCGTATGCGCGAGGCTGGTGGTCGCGCCGCCGATCAAGAGCGGCACTGAAAAACCCTGGCGCTGCATTTCGGCGGCAACGGCGCACATTTCTTCAAGCGAGGGCGTGATGAGGCCAGATAGGCCGACCGCGACAACGCCATGCTCACGCGCGGCGACCAGGATTTTATCGGCAGGAACCATCACGCCGAGGTCGACCACCTCGAAACCATTGCAGGCCAACACCACGGACACGATGTTTTTGCCAATGTCGTGCACGTCGCCCTTCACCGTGGCGAGCACGATGCGGCCTTTGCTCGCCCCGCCGCCACGCGCCTTTTCCGCTTCGATGAAAGGCACGAGATGCGCCACGGCCTGCTTCATGACCCGCGCGGATTTGACGACTTGCGGCAGAAACATCTTGCCTGCGCCAAACAACTCGCCCACCGCCTCCATGCCCGCCATGAGCGGGCCTTCGATGACCGCGAGCGGCGGTTTGCCTTCTGCCTCCAAGCGGGCACGGAGTTCTTCGGTATCAGCGGCGACGAAATCGGCGATGCCCTTGACCAGCGCGTGTTTAAGCCTTTCCTCCGCCGGTGCGTCGCGCCAGGCGAGGTTCTGTTCGTTTTGCCCCGCGCCTTGCGCCCTGCCTTCCTCCTTCATCGTTCGGGCAAACTCGATCAGCGCCTCAGCCGCGCCGGGATGGCGGTTCAGCACCACGTCTTCCACTTTTTCGCGCAGATCGGCATCGAGCGCATCAAAGACGCCGAGCATCCCGGCGTTGACGATGCCCATCGTCAATCCGGCGCGAATCGCGTGGGTAAGGAAAACCGTGTTGATGGCCTCGCGTACCGCGTCGTTCCCCCGGAAGCTGAAACTCACATTCGACACCCCGCCAGAGGTGTGCGTGTGCGGCAGGTTTTCCGCAATCCAGCGCACCGCATCGAAGAAGTCGACGGCGTAGTTGTCATGCGCTTCGATGCCGGTTCCGATGGCGAAAATATTGGGGTCGAAAATAATGTCTTCCGGTGGAAAATCCGCGCCGCCCTCATCGAGCGGTTTGACCAGCAAATCGTAGGCGCGCTGGCAAATCGATTTTTTGCGCGCCAGCGTATCGGCCTGTCCCGTCTCATCGAAAGCCATGACGACGATTGCCGCGCCGTAGCGGCGCGCGATCCGCGCCTGCCGCAGAAATTCCGCGTCTCCCGCCTTGAGCGAGATGGAATTGACGATGCCCTTGCCCTGGATGCAGCGCAATCCGGCCTCGATGACTTCCCAGCGCGAAGAGTCGATCATGATCGGCACTCTGGCGATGTCCGGCTCGGTTGCGACGAGTTTCAGAAACCGCGCCATGGCCGCTTCCGAATCGAGCATCGCCTCGTCCATATTCACATCGACGACCTGCGCGCCGTTTTCCACTTGCTGCCGCGCCACGGAGAGCGCGTCCTCGTAGCGCCCCTCTCCGATCATGCGGGCGAAGGCGCGCGAGCCGGTTACGTTCGTTCGTTCGCCCACGTTCACGAAAAGGCTTTCCTTGCCAACCTCGAACGCTTCCAGCCCAGAGAGCCGCAACCGGGGCGCGGCCTCCGGGGCGCGGCGCGGCCTGACGCCCTCCACCGCGCGGGCAATCGCCGCGATGTGTTCCGGCGTGGTTCCGCAGCAGCCGCCGACGATATTCACCAGCCCTGTCCGCGCCCAGTCGCCAATCTCGGCGGCGAGTTCTTCCGGGGTTTCATCGTAACCGCTCGGCGCGAGCGGATTCGGCAACCCCGCGTTCGGGTGAGCCGAGACGAAGCACCCGCAACGCGCGGCGAGTTCCGCCACATAAGGCCGGAGTTCCTTCGCGCCAAGGGCGCAATTCAAACCGAAGGAGAGCGGTTTCACATGCGCGAGCGAATGCCAGAAAGCCGCCGCCGTCTGTCCTGAGAGCGTGCGCCCGGAAGCATCCGTGATCGTGCCGGAGACCATCACCGGCAGTCGCTGGCCGCGTTCTTCAAACAGGCGTTCGATGGCGAAAACCGCCGCCTTCGCGTTCAGGGTATCGAACACCGTCTCAACAAGCAGCAAATCGGCTCCGCCGTCCACCAGGCCGCGCGCCGCGTCGAAATAATCGTCGGCGAGCGCGTCGAATTCGATATTGCGGAAACCGGGGTCATTCACATCCGGCGAAATCGACAAGGTGCGCGAAGTCGGCCCCAGCACGCCCGCGCAAAAGCGGGGTTTATCCGGGGTGCGCGCGGTGAATTCGTCGCATAGATTACGCGCCAGTTGGGCGCTCGCTACGTTCAGTTCATACGCAATTCCGGAGAGGCCGTAATCCGCCTGTGAAACTTGCGTGGCATTGAATGAGCACGTCTCAACGATGTCCGCGCCCACCTCCAGATACGCGCGGTGAATGTCGCCGATCACATCGGGCCGTGTGAGCGTGAGTACATCATTATTGCCCTTGATGTCTTTCGGATGATCCTTGAAGCGTTCACCCCGGTAGTCGGCTTCCGTCAATCCGCGCCGTTGGATCATCGTACCCATCGCTCCATCCAGCACCAGAATGCGGTGTGCGAGTAGTTGGCGGAGTTCTTTCGTTCGGTCGGCTTGCATCATGTCCTTGATTACTTTTGCCCGGTCAAATCAAACCTGGCCGTCGCCGACGTATGGATTGCGCGCGCGCTCGTCGCCGAAACACGACATCGGCCCGTGCCCAGGGATGAAATTCACATCGTCGCCGAGTGGAAACAGATGTTCGCGGATGGAACGGATCAGGGTGGAATAGTCGCCGCGCGGAAAATCGGTGCGCCCGATCGAGCCCGCGAAAAGCACGTCACCCACCTGTGCCAATTTGGACTTGGCATGGAAGTACACGACATGCCCCGGCGTGTGCCCTGGTGTGTGGAGGACTTGCAGGGTCTCGTCACCGATGCACACTTCATCGCCGTCATCGAACCAGCGCGACGGGGTGAAACCCGCAACTGGCGGCAGTCCGAACATGCTGCATTGCCGGGGCAGGTAATCTCCTTCGATCAGGAAAGCATCTTCCCGGTGCGGCCCTTCGATGGGCGCTGAAACCGCTTTGGCCAGCGCCACCGCGCCGCCGACGTGGTCGATGTGCCCGTGGGTGAGCAGGATGCGTTCGACCGTGATTCCGAGCTTGTCGATAGCTTCGAGGATAAGCTCAACATCGCCGCCAGGGTCGATCACCGCTGCTTTGCGAGTTTTTTCGCACCACAACAGGGTGCAGTTTTGCTGGAACGGGGTAACGGGAAGAATGCGGAATTCGATCATGGTGCAGTGCTCGGAGGGAAAAAAATATGCACTTCAAAAAAACTCAGGCGAATACAACGTCGATGCAGCCGACCTCTGTTTCGGGGCCGATGACAATCTGAACGTTGCGGCCAAGGCGAGCGAGGCATTCCAACATCTTCGCCTGGCTGATACCACGGAATTGTCCATTCAGCATCTTGGACAGCTTGGGCTGCGGCAAGCCGATGATCTGCGCGGCTTGCGTTTGAGTCCAGCCGTGTGTTTCGATGATTTCAGCAATTTTGGCAACCAGCCTCGATTTGATGAGCATTTCGTCGGCATCGGGCAAGCCAAGGTCTGCAAAGACATTTCCAGAGCTTTCTTCAAATTCGGCCATTGCTGCTTTTCTCCTTTGAGAGCTTTTCCGCTTGTTTCAGGCGGTCGATGATCAAGTCCATGTCCGGCTTCGGGGTAGCGATGCCGCGCGTGGACTTTTTCTGGAAACAATGCAGCACAAAAACCGCATCCGAAAACCGGACTGTGTAGACGGCACGGTAAGCGTTCGTGCCGACATCTTCCACAATTTCAAGAACCGCAGCCGAGCCAAAGCCATGAAGCGGTTTTGTTTTTGGAAACTTTTTCCCGATTTGCGCCAAGTACAGGGCATAGCCGAAAACATCTTGTACTTGCGCGGGCATTGTCTTCAAGTCCTTTTTGGAGGAAGCCATCCAAACCAGTTTTTTTACGGCATCCATGTGGTAAATTATACCCATATGGTGATAAATATCAATACTTCGGATTTTATATGATAAATGAAAATTTTCTAATAAATAACGCCATCCGGCGCCCCGCTTAGGCAAACACGCCGTACAGCATCTTGAGTGCAAGCAGAATCAGTATCCCCGCGAAGATTTTTCTCAGCGTCGCCACTGGCATGCGGTGGGCGCAGGCCGCGCCGAGAGGGGCCATGAGCACACTGACTCCGCCGACCAGTACCAGGGCGGGCAAATGAATGTAACCCAGGGTATGAGGCGGCATGCCCGCGTCCGCCCAACCGTTGACGAGATAACCGGCTGTGCCTGCCAGCGCAATGGGAAAACCGATGGCCGCCGAAGTGCCGATGGCGCGTCGCGCCTCGACGTTGCACCAGACCATGAAGGGCACGGAAAGCGAGCCGCCGCCGATGGCCACCAGCGCCGAGATGAAGCCGATGAACAGCCCGACGGCGCTCATGCCGGCTTGACCCGGCAATTCGCGCGAGGGCTTCGGTTTGATGTCGTACCACATCTGGCTGGCGACGAAACTCATGAAGCAGGCAAAAAACACCGCCAACGGCACGGTATTGAGCCGCGAGGCGATGAATGTGCCGAAAAAAGTGCCCATGAGGATACCCGGCGTAATCCGGCGGACAATTTCCCAACTCACCGCGCCACGCGCGTGATGTGCGCGCAAGCTGGAGGCCGAAGTGAGCATGATGGTCGCCATCGAGGTGCCAAGCGCCATGTGAACCACTTGTTCTCGCGGGAATCCCTGGGCGAGAAAAAGGGTAGCCAGCATTGGAACCATGATGCCGCCGCCGCCTATCCCAAGCAGCCCGGCGAGAAAACCCACCACGAGGCCGAGCAAGGGATAGGTAAGCCACCAAAGATCGAATGTCATTCCTCTTCCCCGCCCCTCTCCTTCCCCTCCGGCGCTACGCACCACCCTCGCCCGCTTACGGGAGAGGGGAAGGGGGAAACATAGTAAATGCTCAAACAGAAAACGCCCTAAAAAACGAAGCGCGGCCAGCGCCGCGCTTCGTTTTTGGCCCCCGCAGGTGCCGTATCTGCCGGTCTATCCTGAACCTAAGGTCCAGGGGGTCACCTTCCTTCCGCATCAGGCTCACCCGCATGGGGCGCGCACACCAGCGTTTTTTATAGTCAGCAACCGTTCTCTTAATATTGGTTCAAGGAATTCACGACTTTCACGAACACCGCAGGGGATTGTTCCCTCGCGCAAACTCCGCCGCGCCACCCAATCAGAAGAGTTTTTCCTGTTGAGCCAGCACGCCTTCGATGCGCGTCTGCATATGACCGATTCTACGCTTCAAGGTCGGCAAATCAAACCCGCGACCGTGTAGAAGTTGCAGAAATTCGTGAGCAATGTTGAGCGCCGTCATCATTGCTACGGTCTCGTTGCCAGCGCCTGATTTCCTGGCCGTCTCGTCGAGACGTTTTCCAAGATAGTCCACCGCTTCGAGCAGGCTTTCACGCTCGCGCGAAACACATGCGACCTGGTATTCCTTGCCAAGGAGGTTGATGTCGAGCGTCTCTGACTCTTTCATTGCCCTCTCCTTATTGCGGCAGCCTGGCAAGCACGGCTTCGAGTTTTTCGGTGGCAAGGTCGACCTTGCTCGCGAGCCGGCGATTTTCGGCTTCCAGCCGGGATTGATGTGCGCGCAGTTCGCGGTTTTCGTCGCGGAGCGCTGCATACATGCTGATGAATTGTTCAAGCTGCGCTTCGAGGCGGTTGAGTTCGGCGTCCATTTCCAATTTTCAGCTTCCTTGACGTTGCGCTTGGGTGACATCGCGCACCGCGCCGGTATCCGCCGAGGTGGTGAGCGCCGCGTAAGCCTGGAGCGCCGCCGAGACAGGGCGTTCGCGTCCGATAGGTTTCCATGCCATGCTGCCCCGCGCCTGCATCGCCACCTTACGGCGGGCAAGCTCTTCATCGGAAATCGCCAGATGGATGCTGCGTCCGGGAATGTCGATCTCGATGACGTCGCCGTTCTCGATCAGCGCAATCGCGCCGCCGCAAGCGGCTTCCGGCGAGGCGTGGCCGATGGATAGCCCCGATGTGCCGCCGGAGAAGCGCCCGTCAGTGAGAAGCGCGCATTGTTTGCCGAGGCCGCGCGATTTGAGATAGCTCGTCGGGTAGAGCATTTCCTGCATGCCGGGGCCGCCTTTCGGCCCTTCGTAACGGATCACGACCACGTCGCCCGCCTGTACCGCGTCGCCGAGAATGCCATCGACGGCGTCTTCCTGGCTCTCGAAAACCTTTGCCTTACCGGAAAATTTCCAGATGGATTCATCGACCCCGGCCGTTTTGACGATGCAGCCCTTTTCGGCGATGTTGCCGAAAAGCACCGCCAGCCCGCCGTCCTGGCTGAAGGCGTGGGCGCGGTCGCGAATCACTCCCTGGGCGCGGTCAAGGTCGAGTTCCGGCCAGCGTTTTTCCTGGCTGAAGGCTTTCAGGCTCGGTATGCCACCGGGCGCGGCGCGATAGAGAGCGGACACGGCAGTATCGGGCGCGCGCATCACGTCCCAACGCGCAAGCGCATCGTTCATCGTGCCGCCCTGTACGGTGGGGATGTCGCGGTGAAGCAGTCCGGCCCGGTCGAGTTCTCCCAGGATGCCCATCACGCCTCCGGCGTGGTGAACGTCCTCGATATGAACGTTGCCCACTGCCGGAGCGACCTTGCACAAACAGGGTACACGGCGCGACAGGCGGTCAATGTCCTTCATGGTGAAATTCACCCCGGCTTCGCGCGCGGCGGCCAGCAAGTGCAGGACGGTATTGGTCGAGCCGCCCATTGCCACATCGAGGCTCATCGCGTTCTCGAACGCTTCAAAGCGGGCAATCGAACGCGGCAGCACGGTGTCGTCATCCTGCTCGTAATAGCGTTTCGCCATTTCGACGATGCGCCGCCCGGCCTCGCGGAACAGACCCTCGCGGTCGGCATGGGTCGCTACCAGCGTACCGTTCCCCGGCAGGGACAAACCCAAGGCTTCGGTGAGGCAATTCATCGAGTTGGCGGTAAACATGCCCGAACACGAGCCGCAGGTCGGGCAGGCAGCGCGCTCGACTGCGCTGATTTCATCGTCCGAGCAGTTTTTGTCAGCCGCCTTGATCATCGCGTCGATGAGATCAAGCGACATGAGTTTTGTTTCCCACTTGAGCTTGCCCGCTTCCATCGGACCGCCGGAGACGAAAATCGCCGGGATGTTCAGCCTCAATGCCGCCATTAGCATGCCCGGCGTGATCTTGTCGCAGTTCGAGATGCAGACCAGCGCGTCGGCGGTGTGGGCGTTAGCCATGTATTCGACCGAATCGGCGATCAAGTCGCGCGAGGGGAGCGAGTAGAGCATGCCGCCATGCCCCATCGCAATGCCGTCGTCGATGGCAATGGTATTGAATTCCCGCGCTACGCCCCCCGCAGATTCGATCTCGCGCGCGACCAGTTGGCCGAGGTCCTTCAGGTGCACATGCCCCGGAACGAACTGGGTGAAGCTGTTGGCGACGGCGATGATCGGTTTGCCGAAGTCCCCGTCCCGCATGCCCGTGGCGCGCCACAGCGCGCGCGCGCCCGCCATGTTTCGACCGGAAGTGGAGAGGCTGGAACGGTACTGAGGCATGAGACGATCCGAGTGAGCAGAAAGATATGAATTTTAATCCTATTATCTACGCGAACAGCGCGCCGACGCTTGCCCCGCTATGAATGCGCTCGATAGCGGCGGCGAAAAGCGGGGCGACGGTCAGGATGGTGAGTTTGTCGAGCCGTTTTTCCGGCGCGACTTGCACGGTGTTGGTGACGACGACGGAATCGACAGGCGCTTCACGCAAGCGCTCGATGGCCGGGCCGCACAGCACCCCGTGCACCGCGCCGGCATGGACGCTTTTCGCCCCGGCGGCGCGCAGGGTCTCGATGGTTGAGATCAGCGTACCGCCTGTGGCAATCTCATCTTCAAAAATGACCGCGTCGCGCCCACTCACATCGCCGACCACTTGACCCTGTTTGACCTCAGTATCGGTAATGCGGCGCTTGTCGATAATCGCCATCGGAATGCCGAGCCGTTCGGAAAAGCGGCCGACCCGCTTGGCTCCCCCCGCGTCGGTCGCTACCGCAACCATATTCGAGAGATCGAAGCGACTACGGAAATGTTCGGCGATGACCGGAATCGCGGTGAGGTGGTCGACCGGCACACTGAAGAAGCCATGCACCTGATCGGCGTGCAAATCCATCGTCAGTACGCGGTTCGCCCCGGCGGCGACGAGCATGTCGGCCATCAAGCGCCCGGTGATCGAAATTCTCGGTTTGTCCTTTTTGTCCGAGCGCGCGTAGGAGTAATAGGGAATCACCGCCGTGATGCGCTGGGCCGAGGCGCTACGCAACGCATCCAGCGTAATCAGCAGTTCCATGATGTGATGGCTCACCGATTCGGTGAAGGATTGCACGACAAACACATCGCGCTCGCGCACGTTCTCCAGGATTTGCACATGCAGGTTGTCGTTGGAAAAACGCGAGACTTCGAGTTGCGACAAGGGCATGCCAAGCCGGCTGCAAATCTCGCGGGCAAGCGGTTCGTTGGAGTTGCAGGCAAATATCTTGAGGGCGTTTGTCGTCATGTTGGCGCTCCGGGAAAGGCTGGGCTTCCGCGAAAATCAGGGATCAGGGATAAAGCAGGAACGGGCGGCGGCTTTCGTGCCAAGCGGCCTCATCCGCCGCCGCCAGGGCATCGAGATCGGCGGGCAATGCGGCGGGGTCATCCACCCATTCGCGCAACAACGGGCTGCCGTTGATGAAGTCGATGGCCAGGCGGTCATATTCGTATTCGTAAGGGAAATCGCGCCACAGCGGATAATCTGGCTCGATCTGGCGCAGTGCCTTGAAGGCAAGCGCCATCAGCCGCCACGGACGGAAAGCGTCGTGCTCGTAATGGCCGTCTTCGACATGGATTTGCACCCCCGCGCACAACTGCCCGGTGTGCTTGTGAAAGGTCGGCTCGAACCAGCATGCGCGCAGACGGCAACCTTCCATCCATAGTGGCGCGAGCGCGCGCATCGCGCCGAGCAGGGCGGGAACGTCAAGACCTGCCGCGCCGAAGAGTTCGAGCGGGCGGGTCGTACCGCGTCCTTCGGAAAGCGTCGTGCCTTCGAGCATCACGGTTCCGGCATAGGCGCGAGCCATTGACAGGTTGGAAGCGTTGGGGCTTGGGTTGACCCACGCGCGTCCGGTCGGCCAACCGTAACCCGGCGCGTCGTCGGGACGCCAGCCTTCCATCTCGATGACGCGGTAGTCGACATCCAGCCCCAGGGTGGCAATAAACCAGCGCCCCAGTTCGCCCAGAGTCAGGCCGTGGCGCATCGGCAACGCGCCCGCGCCGACGAAGCTCTCCCAATCGGGACGCAGCAACAGCCCCTCCACTGGACGGCCTACCGGATTGGGGCGGTCGAGTACCCAGACCGATTTGCCGCAACGAGCCGCTTCTTCGAGAACATAGCGCAGGGTGGTGATGAAGGTGTAGATGCGGCAGCCCAGGTCTTGCAGATCGACGAGCAGGACATCGAAACTGTCCATCATTTCCGCGCTTGGGCGGCGCACCTTGCCGTAGAGGCTGAACACGGGGATGCCGTGCACGGGGTCGATGGTGTCGGGCGACTCGATCATGTTGTCTTGCTTGTCGCCGCGCAATCCATGTTGCGGCCCGAACGCGGCGGAAAATTTTACGTCGGGCAGGTTTGCCAGCGCATCGAGCGCGTGGACGAGCCCCCCCGTGACCGAGGCGGGATGGGCAAGCAGCGCCACACGGCGACCCGCAAGCGGGCGAGCCAGTTCCGGTTCGGCGAGCAAACGTTCCAGGCCAGTCAGAAATTGGGGATTCATTGGGTCACCAACCGTTTGTCAAGCCGCAGCGTCCAGCCGTCAGCATGGTGAAAATCGGGACGTTCAGCCGGATGATGGACGGCCCAGTATTCGAGGCTCCCATCTTCATGCTCGATCACCGCCGCAAGCCCGATCCGCAGGATAGGCGAGGTGGGCAACAGCATGGGCGGCACTTCGGCTGTGAGGGTGAGCCGGTCTTCGCACCGGGCGCTCGTGATGGGCAGCAACGCGGGATTTTCCTCTCCGAGCGCATGCCCATGTTCGCGGTAGTGCAGGAATTCGCTCGCCGCCCACTGTCCGGCGGGCGAAAAGTTGTATTCGCGATAGTGTTCCCCATCCGGCGCGGAAATGAACGCCTCGAAACAAGTGTGTTGCCATAATGGGTCGGACGGTGGCGCTTCCGATTCCGGTACGCGCAAAGCCCCGATATGGCCTTCGAGCGCGAATTCAAGGCGGACAGTACCACCAGGCAGAGCGCAAACCGTAACCAGCAGCGTCGATACTGCCGGGAGTTCGCCGGATGCAGACGGTTGAAAATCGAAAGGACGCAGACCGACCGTAATGGCCGGAACCTTTGGAGCGGGCATTTGGAGCGTAGTCACATTAAATCAGAGTACAAGTAATACGTGATTTTTTTGGTTCATTCGTTCAGGGCGCAATGTTACCTGTTCTGGCTTCTGTTCACGCACGCAACAGCCCTTCCCGGCCACCGAGCCAGCGCATGAGCAGTTTTTCGACGGCTTCCGGGTCGTTGGCAAGCAGTTCTCCGGCAAGTTCACGAGCCGGTTCGATCAAGGCATCGTCCTGTTCGAGATCGGCGTAACGCAGCAGCGGCAACCCGCTCTGGCGCGCGCCGATGAATTCGCCAGGGCCGCGAATATGCAAGTCTTCGCGGGCGATGGCAAAGCCGTCGTTATGTTCAAAGATCACCTTGAGCCGCGCGCGCGCGGTTCCCGATAGCGGCGGCTCATACAGCAGTATGCACGAGGATTGTGCCGTGCCGCGCCCGACCCGGCCACGCAACTGGTGCAACTGTGCAAGACCGAAACGCTCCGCGTGTTCAATGACCATCAGGCTGGCGCGGGGCACGTCCACGCCGACTTCGATCACCGTGGTCGCCACCAGCACATGCAGTTCGCCCGCCGCGAAAGCCGTCATCGTTGCCGTTTTTTCTTCCGCCTTGAGGCGGCCATGAATGAGGCCGATCCGCAGTTCCGGCAGGGCTTCTTTCAGGGTTTCCCAGGTTTCCAGCGCGGTTTTCAGTTGCAGGGCTTCTGATTCTTCGATCAGGGGGCAGACCCAGTACGCTTGCCGGCCTTCGAGGCAAGCCGCTTTCAGGCGGGCAATGATTTCCGCGCGCCGTGCCGTCGAAGCCAACCGGGTGTGGACAGGCGTGCGCCCTGGCGGCAGTTCGTTGAGCGTGGAAACGTCGAGATCGGCGTAGTGGGTCATCGCCAGCGTGCGCGGAATCGGCGTCGCGGACATCATCAACATGTGAGGGCGCGCCCCGCTTGTGCCTTTTTCGCGCAGGGCCAGCCGTTGGCGTACACCGAAACGGTGCTGTTCGTCGATCACCGCCAACGCCAGCCGGGGCAGATCGACCGGGGTTTCAATCAAGGCATGGGTTCCAACGGCAAGCAGGCATTCGCCGCTACGCAGCCGCGCGAGTTCGGCTTCCCTTTCCCGCTTCCTGCGCCCACCCGACAGCCAGGCAATGCCGATCCCAAGCGGGTCGAGCCAGGAGGCGAGCTTGCGGTAATGCTGTTCGGCGAGAATTTCGGTGGGCGCCATCAATACGGCCTGCCAGCCATTTTCCGCCGCTTGCAACATGGCAAGCGCAGCAACGATGGTCTTGCCGCTGCCGACGTCGCCCTGCAATAGCCGCTGCATCGGATGAGACGCGGCGAGATCAATGGCAATTTCGTCCATCACCCGCCGTTGCGCCGAAGTCAGGGCGAACGGCAAACGTTCACGCAGGGCATGGGTCAGCATCCCGCGCGGCAACAAACTAACGGCTTCATGTGCGCGGCGGGCGTTGTAGGCGCGGCGCAAAGACACTTGTTGCACAAGCAATTCTTCAAACTTGATCCGCTGCCAGGCTGGATGCGCGCGCTCCATCAGCATGCGCGTGTCGACATTGGGTGGAGGGCGGTGGAGCGTGTGGATGGCCTCGGCAAAGCCAGGCAGTGCCAACCGTTGCAGGATTGTGGCGGGCAATGGCTCGTCCAGGGGGACGGTCTCCAGCGCAACGTCCAACAGGCGGCGCAGGGTCGACTGCCCGAGTCCGGCGGTTGTCGGATATACCGGCGTCAGCGTTTGGGGCAACGCTTCGCCTTTGTCCACCAGACGGTGGCGCGGGTGCACCATCTCTACCCCAAAAAAGCCGCCGCGCATTTCACCGAACAGCCTGACCCAGTGACCAGGCGCGAGTTGCTTTTGCAACGAAGGATAAAAGTTGATCCAGCGCGCGACGATTTCAGAACCCGCCTCGTCGCGCAGACGGGCCAGCAACTGGCGGCGTGGCCGGGTCACTTCACATGAGAGCACTTCGGCTTCGATCTGTACGCTCGCGCCAACCTGCGCTTGCCCGATGGGGGTGAGGCGCGTTTCATCCTCGTACCGCAAGGGCAGGTGAAGAACGAGGTCTTCCAACCGATGGATGTCGAGCCGGGCCAGCAGGTTTGCCTGTCGGCTCCCCTTGGCTGGCCATCGAGCGCCCCCGGTTCCGGACATGCCGGGATCAGCCGAGGAAGAGAATCGCGTCGGCCTCGATCAGCGCGCCTCGCGGCAGTTCCTTTACGCCTACGGCGGCACGAGCCGGGTAAGGCTCGGTGAAATAGCGCGCCATGATTTCATTGACCTTGCCGAAATGCCCGAGGTCGGTCAAATAAAGGGTCACGCGCGCGACCTGCGCGAGCGAGCCGTTTGCGGCTTCGACAACCGCTTTCAGGTTTTCAAATACCTGGACGGCCTGCGCCTCGAATCCCTCGGCCAATAATCCAGATTCCGGCGCAAGGCCAATCTGGCCGGAACAATAAACGGTATCGCCAACCCTCACCGCTTGCGAATAGACGCCAATGGCAGCGGGAGCGTTGGAAGTGGAAATGATTTTGCGGCTCATACCCGGACTCCGGAGAAAGACGACATCAAATTAAAAGGGGCGCGGGTTTGCCGCGCCCCTTGGAATGATAGCCGACTGCGCTTTAACCGCGCACACGCAAAATGATGTCGCAACTGCCCTTGTCGATCACTTTTTGCAGGCCACGCTGCTGCCGGATGTTGATGATGACCGGCGCCATGAAATTGGCGCGCAGACCGGCGCTGGTTGGTGCCTCGTCGCCCTTGCGGATGATGACGGCGACCACGGCATCCTCCGGGCGGGACAGGCGCAATGCCTTCTCCTCTTCATCCGAGAGCGGAAATTCGTAGGTAATGCCGAGTTGTTCCGGCCCGGAGAGCGAGAACATCACGCTGGCATCGTCTACGCTTTGAAGCAGAAAAATCTTGCCTTCACCGCCTTCTTCATGCAGGAGCGCAAATCGGCGCAGGTTCCCGAATCCCGGCAAGCCTGCCGGAAATTCGATGACTTTGTCGTCGGAAACTTCAACAGCGCCCAATACCGGATTTTCAATCTTCATACAGACTCCCCTAACAGATTGAACGATCCGTGCGGGGACGGATCATCTCGCGCGCCGCCGTGGCTTTGATTTTGCCTTGGGTTTTTCGTTTGCCTTTGCGGTTTTCTCCGGCGGCAACACGATTCCTTCCGCAATACCCCTCAGGCGGTTACGCGCCGCCTCGGCCTCGCGCTTGTTACGAAAAGGCCCGACCACGACCCGCGATTGGATGTGGGCGGGCAGGCCGAGTGCCATGGTATTGTCGAATACCTTGCCGACATTGTCTGTGTCATCGAACACGCCCAATTGAACAAAATACCCATTCGACAAAGAAACAGGCTTTATGGGCGCTTTGGCCGCTTTCTTCGGGGATATCTGTGGCGCGATAGCTTTCGGCTCCGATCCGGTTGCTTTTGGCGTACCCGCGTTTTGAGCCGCGCCGCTACTCGCTACGGGGATTGTGCCCGGTGTGGGCTTGTTTTCTTTGGTTATGGGGGCGGAAACGGGAACAGGAAGCTCTACGGGGGCAGAAATGGGAGCAGGAATCTCCACGGGAGTAGGAGTAAGAGCGAAAACCTCAGTAGGCTCATTAGCCATTTGCACCGCTGTTTCGGGCAGAGCAGGCATATCGGCATTTAGCGCGGGCGCGTCAGGCTGCGCCAGGTCGATATTTGCGGGTTCGGGCGGCGGGGATGGCGATTGGTCGCTATCCCCGAACCACAACACGGCCAGCAACAGTACCAGCGCTGCCGTTACGGCCAGCCCCGCCCGCTTCAAGGCAGTCCGGCGAGGGTCGACAGAAAACGAAACTCTGCGCCGCCTCATGTTGCTCCCCGTTGCCGGCCCCGCGATGCCAGTGAAGCGACCAGATCGGCTTCAGCGCGGGTAATGCCGCAACGTGAGGCAATGACATCGGCCATGATTCCACGGCGCGCCAGCGCCAACGCTTCATCGTATTCCGGGGACATATCCGGTTCTTGCGTCGTAAGAGGAGTCGCGGTTTCGATTCGAGCCGCTGGCGGATGTTCCTCATTTGCGCGCAAGGATTCGATTTCTTTTTGCTGTGTTTCGACCGTCTCCCGCAGCGTGTTGATTTCAAGCCGCAAGCGCTGTAACTCCAACTCAATGGCAAAAGAATCGAGCGGTGCCGCATTGATCGGAACCTCTCTCTCTTTTTCGGTTGGGGAAATATCCGTCTGTTCGTGCGAATAAACAGCGACGGTTATGTTGGGTTTTGGCTCTTTCGCCGATATGGGCTCGTAATTGAAAAAGCCGTCGTTAAAATTTCTCGCCGTTGGTTTTTTCGCTGCCACCAAAACTGTCTGCCGACGAAATCCGGTACGCAGAGCAAGAAGAAACTGCCAGCCGCCGTAGACCAACAGCAGCACAATCAACCCACTGACTAATTGCCGCATGACCCGCTACTCCCTAATAAGAGAACAGGATATCCACCGTGAGATGATACCTTACCTTCACCAGGCACTTACGTGATGAATATGTTAATAATACTGCCCTTTTTCTGCAAAAAACCGCTTCCCGCTTACTTTTTTCCCCTCTTTTTTTGCTATCTGGCGCGACAGGAGAAAGGCACTCATATATGAATCTTTAACGCAGTATTGTCTCGCATTGAGGTTATCCGTGCCTAAACTATGCAGCACAACAACGGGTGTGGTTGCAAGGCCGAATAATTTATCGTTTCGCAGGAAATCGGGCTTTCACGAGAGGCGGCATTGTTTGATTCAAGGGATGTTGCGGCAGGTCTCCTGGCTCTCGGGTCTACGCGGGCTACACTTACTGCCGCCGTTCTTCAATGATGTGCATCGTAATCTCCGCGATGGTTCGCTCGGCCTGGGCGAGTGCCCGAGCGCGATGATCGGCTGAAATGTCGACACCCTCGGCACGGACGACATCGACCTCGGTGATGCCGAGCATGCGGAAAACCGCGCGCAGATAGGGCTCGACGAAATCTGCCTCAGGCTCATTATGGAATCCGCCACTCGCATAGGCAGCCACTACCCGACGACCGCCGGCAAGGCCCTGCGGTCGCCCATCGGATGCGTAACAAAAGGTTTTCCCTGGCACGACGATGGCATCGATCCAGGACTTGAGACGTGACGGTATGCCAAGATTGTACATAGGCGCACCGATAACGATGGTATCGGAAGTGAGGAATTGATCTACGCAAGCGCCAATCGTTTCAGGTGTCTCGATCGAAAGGTCATGATAGATCACTGGCTCGTTACCTTGCGCCGTGAGCGTAGCGACGATGGCGGCGGTTAACTTCCGGGAGATCGACTTCTCGCCCTGAATGCTGGAATCGATATGCAAGATGGTCATCGTCATACTCCTTTCGCTGTGGCGGTCGTTCGCCTGTGGTGATGGAACGATACTAGCCAGAAGCCGAACGGTATATTATCGGTAATATGCCAAAAAATACGGAGTTCAGGCCAGATGAGATGATCGCATTCACCAATACCACCCGCATCGAAACGCACGAGTTGCATATTGCATCGCCGCACGCCCATGAGGAGGGTCAGTTCACCTTCGTAGAGCAGGGCGCTTTCAGCCTTGAGGTTGGCGGGCGTGTCTGGGCAGTCCCTGCAGGCAAGCTATATTGGATACCGGCTAGTGTTGTTCACGCCTCAACGTCACATGGTCGGGTTTGCGGCTGGCTGATGTTGGTTCCTCAAGAGTTGGCGCGGAATCTACCTGACGATGTTTGCGTGCTGAAAGCATCCCCGTTATTGCTCGCCGCTCTCGATCGCATGCGTTCGATTGCGCCGGAGGATGTCATGGCCGCGCCTCTCATGGAGATCATCGCTCTGGAGATTGCCTCCATCGGACGGGAAGCACCGGGGCTGACCCTTCCACGTTCACCAAGGATGCGCGATTGGGCGATGCGCTTTCTTGCCAATCCAGATGCCAAGATTGGAACAGATCAGGCAGCAGCAGCCGTCGCAATGTCGCGCCGCTCCTTCACCAGACACTTCATGCATGAAGTCGGCATGTCTTTCGCGCTCTGGAAGCGAGCGGTCATTGTGCATGTGGCCATCGCAAGGCTGGCGGACGGGATAAGCGTCAGCGACATAGCCTATGACACCGGCTATGAAAACGTCAGCGCCTTCATAGCCATGTTCAAGGCTTCGTGCGGCAGTCCACCGCGCGCTTTCCAGAAGAACCTGCGACTCCATCCACGCTGAACTGTTGGCTGCATCGGTGTTTGTCGATGCTCGCGGCTGAGGGAGTGAATGTCATGTTTTCGATCTGCTGAAACGGCCGGATCTGCGGTAAACACCCAAAAGCGCCAAACCAGACAAAAGCATTACTACCCCAGACGGCTCTGGAACAGGCGAGGGTAACGCGACCATGTAAAGTGAGCTGCTATAAGCCAGATAATTCGTCGATGTCAGGTAGATACCGCAGGAAGCGTAAGCGTAAAAAAAAGGAGGAACCTCCTCCTTTTTGCGCCAGTTCATTCGTGCGCTCGTTCTTACTGACAAAGAACGGTCACATATGCCCGACAGATTTCTTGGAGCGGGAAACGAGTCTCGAACTCGCGACCTCAACCTTGGCAAGGTTGCGCTCTACCAACTGAGCTATTCCCGCTCGGGGGAAGTCCGCCATTATAGGGGGCGGTTTAGACGTGTCAACCGGAAAGGTACACCGCCAGGAGATTAGCGGCGTGCCCGCGCGGTACGCGCTTCCGCGATCAGGCCGGCAATTTTCGTGTTGCCCTTGGAGATCGCCCATTCTTCGGCAGTCACTCCACGGTCGTTGCGGCGGTTGAGGTCGATGGGCGTTTGCAGCAAGCGGCGCACGATGTCGATGTGCCCATTGCGGGCGGCAAGCATGAGGGCGTTGGAGAGATTGGGCGTCAGGGCGTTGATGTCCGCGCCAACGGCAAGCAGACGTTCGACGACGGGAAGTTTGCCTTCAAGCGCGGCGTAGTGCAGCGCCGTCCAGGCGTTTTTGTTACCGGGAGGGTTGGTTTTGGCTCCCTTGGCAAGCAGCAGGTCAAGCAGTTTCATGTCGCCCCGCGAGGCCGCAAACATCAGGGCTGAATCGCCGGAACGGTTGCGGTGGTCGACCTGGGGACGAAAACGCAGCACGGCTTCCGCCGCTTCAACGTGACCGTCGCGGGCGGCGAGGATGAGCAGCGAATTGCCGTCCTTATCCTCAGCATTGGGGGAAACCGCGCCGCTTTTAAGAAATTTGGAAAGGGCGTCGGCATTGCCCCGCTGGGCGGCGGTAAGCGCCTCTTCCCGGCTCCCGGCCTGGGCGGGTGGCACAGCCAGGAGGAAAAAAGTGAGAACGGCCAATATGGCGGCGGAGACGTTGCTGCGCGGGAAGGCGCGGAAGGATTCAGGCAGGATGGGCATGGCGGAACAGGCGAAAGAAGTTTTCGGTTGTCGCCTGCTCGATGGCGGCGAACGGTACGCCACGTAGGACGGCCAGTTCTTCGGCGACGTGTTTTACCCAGGCCGGTTCGTTTGTCTTGCCACGATGCGGCGCAGGCGCAAGGTAGGGCGAATCGGTTTCTATCAGCAGTCTGTCGAGCGGCACACTCGCGGCCACGGCCTTGAGCGCGGAAGCGTTCTTGAAGGTAATGATACCGGAAAATGAAATATACAAACCGAGAGCCAGCGCAGCTTCGGCGATTTCAAGCGATTCGGTGAAGCAGTGCATGACCCCGCCGCAGACACCGGCTTCTTCTTCTTGCAGGATGCACAAGGTATCGGCAGCGGCTTCGCGCATGTGCACGATGAGCGGTTTGCCGCAAGCCTTCGCGGCGCGGATATGGGTACGGAAACGCGCGCGCTGCCACTCAGGCGCATCCTTGTGCCAGTGATAGTCGAGCCCGGTTTCGCCGATGGCCACGACCTTGGGGTCGTCGGCGAGTTCGCACAGGCGGTTGATATCCGGTTCTTCGCAGCCGGTGTTGTCGGGGTGCACCCCAACCGAGGCCCAGTACTCCGGATGTCGGCCAACGAGCGCGCGCAAGCGCGGAAAATCCTCGATGCGGACTCCCACGCAAATCGCCTGCCCGACGCCGTGGGCGGCCATCGCAGCGAGCACTTCGGATTCTCGCTTGGCCAGTTCAGGAAAATCGGCGTGACAGTGGGAATCGACGAGCATCAAAGTGTGTGGGTTGGCCGACTGGAGTTGAGGTGCCCCGCGAGGATTTGCTCGATTTTCTGCTTGACGACCTTGCCGGTCTCATCCGCCGCCAACTGCACGCCCACGCCCTGCGCTTTGTTGCGTTGCGCGCCGGCGGGCGTGATCCACACGACCGTACCCGCCACGGGATACTTGGCCGGGTCGTCCATCAACTGAATCATCAGGAAGACTTCGTCGCCCAAGGCGTAATGCTTGGAGGTGGGCAGGAAGATACCGCCATGGGTCAGGTAGGGCATGTAGGCAGCATAGAGCGCGGCTTTGGAGCCGATGTTCATTGACAGTACGCTTGGCCGCGCCGAGCGGGATCGCGGGATATTGGAATGACTCATGGACGGACTCCTTTGAATACACGGGCATAGCGCATCAACATGTCTTCCAGGAACAATCGCATATTGAGCGGATGGGCTGCCACCCGCCGGATATTGATGAATTCATTGTAACAGGCGACGAGTGAGGCCACGCTCGCCCCTGCGGAAAGTATCGCTAAACGCTCGGCCTGCGCCGGGAAATATCTCACACGCCCGCCAAGTCGCAGCGCGGCCAGGTCGCTGACCCAACGCTGCATCCATTCGACCAACATCATGAGGCTGAAACCGGCGGCAAGCGCCGCCTTGTCCTTTTTGAGCCAGCTTTCCCACTGCGCGGCAAGGCGCAACGGGTCGACCCTGTCCGCGCCCAGGTCGTTCATGAAACGCTCGAACAAGGCTCCGCCACCTTGTGCAGACAAGCGGCGCGCGGCCAGCGGCATGCCACCGCACAGCGCCAGCAGACTGGCGGGGGTGCGCTCCTCGCGCTCCTGCCCTGCCTGCCAACGCCGCAGGACGTCCGCGTCGGGGCGCGGCACATGCCATTGCTGGCAACGGCTGCGGATGGTCGGCAACAGGCGGCGCGGCGCAGACGAAATGAGCAGGAAAACGCATCCGTCCGGCGGCTCTTCGATCAGTTTCAGGAGCGCGTTGGCGGTAAAGGCATTCATCGCCTCAGCCGGATCGACAATCACCACCCGTTTCCCGCCGCGATGCGCGGTCACAGACAGTGCCTCTTGCAGCGCGCGCGCCTGGTTGATGACGATCTGGGTTGCTGCCTGGGTTGGCTTTGCCTTGTTTTCGCCGCCGCCCGGTTCGTCGCCCGCCGCTTCATTCGTAGGAGGCTGCGTTTCCCCGCTTTCCGGGGATAGCCGGTGCAGGTCGGGATGGTTTCCCGATATGCGCCACTGGCAGGGCATGCAATACCCGCAAGCCTGTCCGTCGGTTTGTGGCGACTCGCACAGCAGCCTTGCCGCCAATGCCTCGGCCAGATCGCGCTTGCCGAGGCCGGGCGCGCCAGAGATGAGCAGCGCGTGCGGCAAACGCTCGCCGAGCGCCATCCATTGCGCCCACAGCGGTTCAAGCCAGGGATGGATCACAGCCATGTCCTCTCTTTGAACACCGAGGCAATTTCCTGGGCAATGGCGCGTGGTTCCTGCGCGGCGTCGATGACATGGAAACGCATGGGTTCGCGTCGCGCCCGTTCCAGATAGGCGGCGCGCACACGCTCGAAAAACCCGCGCTGCTCCCGCTCGAAACGGTCGGGTTCGGCTCCATTGGCTGACATCCGTGCCGCCGCCAGCGCGGGCGGCAGATCGAACAGCAGGGTGAGGTCGGGTTTGAGGTGGGGATGCACCCAGGCTTCGAGCGCGTCGCAACGCGCCGCTTCCAGCCCACGCCCACCCACCTGGTAAGCGTAGGTCGCGTCGGTGAAGCGGTCGCTCACGACCCAGGTTCCCGCCGCCAGCGCAGGCTCGATCACTGCCGCCAGATGTTCACGGCGCGCGGCGAACATCAGCATCGCTTCGGTATCGACATTCATTTCCATGCCGAGCAGCGCCTCCCGCAGCTTTTCGCCAAGGGGAGTACCGCCTGGCTCGCGGGTACAGAGCACGTCGAGCCCGTGCGCGCGCAATGCCTCTACGAGCAAGCCAATCTGCGTACTTTTGCCCGCGCCGTCCATGCCCTCGAAAGTGATGAAGCGCCCAAACGTTTTCATGGCCGATAGATTCAACTTTTCGATGTTCCCTTTTTGCGTAGGCAACGATCCACTGCCTTGTTGTGTTCGCCGAGCGTGCGCGAAAACACGCTGCTGCCGTTACCGCACGCGACGAAATAAAGCATGTCCCCGCCTTCCGGATGCAGCGCGGCGCGCAACGACGCCCGCCCCGGCATCGCGATGGGCGTCGGCGGCAAACCGGTTCGGATATAAGTGTTCCACGGCGTATCGGCCTCCAGGTTGCTGCGGCGCAGTTTGCCATCATACTTTTCGCCCATCCCGTAGATCACCGTGGGATCGGTTTGCAGCTTCATGCCAACCCGAAGACGATTGATGAACACGTTGGCGACGCGGGTACGGTCTTC
Source organism: Betaproteobacteria bacterium (assembly GCA_009782565.1). GTDB lineage: Bacteria > Pseudomonadota > Gammaproteobacteria > Burkholderiales > Rhodocyclaceae > WRNU01. The sequence goes on along the minus strand of WRIU01000009.1, from coordinate 72,768 downwards.
GTGGCGCCCGGTTTCCTTCTCCACGATCGAGGCCAGGATCAACGCATCGTAAGGAGACTTCAGCGGAAGATCGAGCGCCTTGTCTTCCCACTCTCTATCCAGCCGTTTCTGCATGGCCTGATAGGCTCTGCTGAACACGGAAAGCGCGCTGTCGCCCTTCGTGACTACGTAGGTATCGGGAAAGAACAATCCTTCGGGCTGCTTCTGGCTCGCGCCGACACGGGCAAGAATTTCGTCATCGGAAAGATCACTGGTGTCCTGGAGCAGATCCGGGTGTTTTTCCAGTGCGGCTCGCATCTGACGGAAAGTCCAACCCTCGACCAGCAGCACCGTCCCGCGAGCCACATCCCCCAATTCGAGCTTGATGATCAAATCCCACGGCGTAATCCCGGCCTCGACCCGGTAAGTGCCCGCCTTGATCTGTTGCGCCCGACCTGAGAGGCGCGCCAGCGTCGAGAGAAAGCGCGGATCGGCCGCTACCCCGGAATTCCGGATCACATTGGCGGCCTGCCGCATTGCCATCCCGCGCGGCACGGTGAATTCAGTACCCCCCCCCCTCACCTTCAAGGGTTGCTGTGCATACCACCACCCGACCCACACCAGAAGAGCCACAGCCAAAACGGCCATCAGCGTGAGCCAGATGGTTATTCGTATGAGGCGGCGAATGAATTTTTTCATCGATGGGCGGTCTGGGAAGGAAAGCGAGAGGGTATCGAGGGGGGACTATAATAACTGCCTCCCGGCTTTCCATCGTGCAGAATGATCAATTCCCCGTCCGTAAATTTCGGCGAACCGCATGCCGATGTTGAAGCACTGGCTCACAACGCCGTAGCCGTGCCGCTTCTCCATCTCGGGCTGATCCGCGCCACGGGCGAAGAAGCAAGCACTTTTCTGCACAGGCTGCTTTCAAACGACGTGGACGGACTCGCCGGAAATGCCGTGCAATGGACAAGCTTCAACACCGCGCAGGGCCGCATGCTGGCAAATTTCCTGCTCTGGCGCGATGGTAACGGCCTGTGCCTCGCGGCCTCCGCCGACCTCGTTCCAACCCTGCTCAAAAAACTAAGCAACTACATCCTCCGCACAAAAGTGAAACTCGCCCTCCCCGAACAGGAAAGGGCACTCATCGGCCTTGCCGGTTCCATGGCTGGCGAATATCTATCGCGCGCCGTGCTGCCCGTGCCGGAAGCCGACATGCGGCAGACGGCTTCCACGATCCGGCTCAAAGAGAACCTTTTCATCCTCGACCTGCCCGCAACCGAAGCGCCCGCCACCTTCGACATGCTGCGCCAGACCGGCGTTACGCCAGGCAGCGCCGCGAGTTGGCAGCTTGCCGCCATTCGCGCCGGATTGCCGCTCGTCACCGCCGCCACGCAGGAAGCCTTTGTCGCTCAAATGCTCAATTTCGAGCTCATCGGCGGCGTGAGTTTCACCAAGGGCTGCTATCCCGGCCAGGAAATCATCGCCCGCACGCAGCACTTGGGCAAACCGAAGCGGCGCATGTTCCGCATTGCCCTCTCCTCACCGGCATCCGCTACGGGCATCGCTGCCGGTACGGCGCTCTACGCCCCGGAATCTGGAGATGGGCAAGCGGCAGGCGCCATCGTCAACTTCGCGCCATTGCCCGAAGGGGGCGAGGCGCTGGCCGTCATCCGGACAGAGTACGCCCATACGGGCGCTGAAATTCGCGTCGGGACGCCAGACGGGCCTTGCGCGCAAGTCCTTGAGCTGCCTTACGAAGTGCCGGGAGCATAATGTTTTTCCGTCGTTTTTATTGTTATTTGTCAGGAGAACTCTGATGTTGCGTTTCTTTGCTGTCGACACCCGCAAGCTGGTCATTTTTTTGGGGGCGTTTGTCGCTTTTGCTCTGCTTACCGGCTGTTCAGCCAAAAAACCGGAGTACGTTGTCAGGAACTATCTAGAGGCCGCCGCCGAGAACAAAGTTGCGAAGGCTGCTGAGTGCTTTGCACTGGAGTACGCAAAGAAAGAAGATTTGGTGGCGCTGGATGAAAAGATAGACCAGCAGCATTACATGATAAAGGAAAATGGGGGGCTAGAGACACTTTCACTGAAATTTATTGACAAAAATGACGATATTGCCCATGTCGAAATAGAAATAAAGTTCGTGAATGGCGAAACTGAAAAAAGTCAGCTAACCCTGATTAAAGAATCGAAAAAATGGAAAATAAAATTGGAATAACAAAATAGAAAAACCAGCTTGATCAATGAATTACCTCTTCTCTTCGCAAATTTTATTGCGAATAAAAACAAAATCGCCTGACACAGCGTGTCAGGCGATTTTGCATACAACCCGCATCAACTCGCGGCTTACATCGACTCGCCCTTCAGCGCGCGCAAATGCCAGTCAAACGCTTCGCCCAATAGGTGCGGGGTTTGCTGGCCGTTTGCGCTCTTTTCAGCGCGTGCGAGGTAATCCCGGAGGGCGGGGCGGAATTTGGGATCGGCGCATTTTTCAATCACCAGTTTGGCGCGCTGGCGCGGCGCGAGGCCACGCAGGTCGGCCAAGCCGTGTTCGGTAACGAGTACCTGTACATCGTGCTCGGTATGGTCGACGTGGGAGACCATCGGCACGATGCAGGAAAGCGCGCCGTTCTTGGCCAGCGACGGGGTCATGAAGATCGAAAGGTAGGCGTTGCGCGTGAAGTCGCCGGAACCGCCCAGCCCGTTCATCATCCTTGAGCCGAGAACGTGGGTAGAGTTGACGTTGCCGTAGATGTCGGCTTCGAGCATGCCGTTCATCGTGATGATGCCTAGCCGACGGACGATCTCAGGGTGATTGCTGATTTCTTGCGGGCGCAGGATGATGCACTTGCGGTAAGCGTCAAGGTTCGCGTTGAAATCCACCAGAGCTTCCTTGGAAAGCGACACGGCAGTGGCCGAAGCGCAAACCAGTTTGCCGGAACGGATCATGTCGAGCATGCCGTCCTGCAAGACTTCGGTGTAGGCGGTGAGGTTCTCGTAGGGGCCGTCGTTCAAGCCCGCCATCACCGCGTTGGCGACGTTGCCCACACCCGATTGCAGCGGCAACAAATTCGCCGGGATACGGCCCTTGTCGACTTCGTACTGGAGGAAATCGAGGATGTGCCCCGCGATGAGGCGCGAGTTTTCATCCGGGGCGGAGAATTTGGTATCGCGGTCAGGGCAATCCGTCTCGACCACGGCGACGACCTTGGCGGGGTCGACTCTCAGGTAAGGCTCGCCAATACGGTCGCTGGCCTTGGTGATCGGAATGGGCTGGCGGTTCGGCGGCAGGGCGACGGAATAGATGTCGTGCATGCCTTCGAGCCTGGGGTTCAGGCCGGTGTTGACTTCGAGAATCACCCGGTCTGCCAAGTCCAGCCAAGTGGGGTTATTGCCCACCGAGGTCGACGGAACCAGCCGCCCATCTTCAAGGATGGCAACGATTTCGATCAGGGCAACATCGAGCTTGCCGTAATGCCCCCAAGCCGCGTTTTGCGCCGTTTCCGAAAGGTGAACATCCATGTACCAGGCATCACCGCTGTTAATCCGGTTACGGCAGTCCGGATCGGACTGATAGGGCATACGCATGGAAACGCCGTTGACCTTGAAAAGCGCGCCATCGAGTTCGGGCGCGGTGGATGCGCCTGTCAACAGGCCGACGCGGAAAGTCTCGCCGCGCTCGGACGCGGCAGCGATTCGTCGGGCGAGCGCCTGCGGGACTTCCTTGGGATGGCCCGAACCGGTGAAACCGCTTACGCCGATGTTGTCGCCGGGTTTAATGAGGGCAGCGGCTTCGTCCGCCGACATGATCTTGCCGCGCAAAGCAGCATTGTGGATGCGGGATTCGCTCATTTTGTCCTCGTCCAAGGAAAATCACAGAAAGTTATGAGTTTAGGAAGAGTGCACGCCAAGCGTCAACGGTAACGACAGTAGGGGTATCACCCTGCGGCGGTTTCGACAGCCGCCGCGATTTCGCGCGCGAGGCTCTCGACCAGCGCCTCGTCGCGGCCTTCGACCATCACCCGGAGCAGCGGCTCGGTTCCAGAAGGGCGCAACAGCACCCGCCCCCCGTCGCCCAGCCTTGCCCCGGCGCGCGCGCGCGCAGCCGAAATGCCAGCGTCGCCCTGCCAGTCAAACCCCGGATTCACGCGGACGTTAATCAGCCGTTGCGGGTAGAAGACGAGATCGGCGCAAGCCTGCGCCAGCGTCTGGTCATGGGCGCGCAGCGCCGCCAGCACTTGCAGGGCGGAAATGATGGCGTCGCCTGTCGTGTGGCAATCCAGGCAAATGATGTGGCCTGAATTCTCGCCGCCGATGCGCCAGCCTTTTTCGTGCAGCAGTTCAAGCACGTAACGGTCGCCCACCTTGGCGCGGGCAAACGGCAGGCCGAGCCGGGCAATCGCGTGCTCCAGGCCAAGGTTGCTCATCAGCGTACCCACCACGCCGCCGACCGTTTCAGTGTTCCGTTCCCGTTCCTTGCGCGCGGCAGCGATGACGTAGAGCAGCTTGTCGCCATCGAAAATTTCGCCCTGGCGGTCGATCATAAGGAGGCGGTCGCCGTCGCCATCGAGCGCGATGCCCATATCGGCAGCATGTTCGAGCACAGCACGGCGCAGATGTCCGGGATGGGTCGCGCCTACGCCGTCGTTGATGTTGAAGCCATCGGGGGCAACCCCCACCGGGATCACTTCCGCGCCCAGTTCATGAAACACCTTCGGCGCGATGTGATAGGCCGCGCCGTGGGCGCAATCGACCGCGATCTTCAGGCCGCGCAGGTCGAACTCGTTCGGAAAGGTGCTTTTGCAGAACTCGATGTAGCGTCCGGCAGCATCGTCGATCCGCCGGGCGCGTCCCAGGCAGACGGCTTCCACGCAGCCCATGCCGTCCATCAACCGGGCTTCTATCTCAGCTTCCACGGCATCGGGCAGTTTTAAGCCGCCCGCAGAAAAGAATTTGATACCGTTATCGTAGAAGGGGTTGTGTGAAGCGGAAATCACGACCCCGGCCTGCAAACGCAAGGCGCGGGTCAGGTAGGCCACAGCGGGAGTCGGGATCGGTCCGGCGAGCATCACGTTCACCCCGGCGGCGGAAAACCCGGCTTCCAGCGCGGCTTCCAGCATGTAGCCGGAAATGCGGGGGTCTTTTCCGATCAGGACTGCCGGATGCTCGCCAGCAGGCAACTCATGGCGCTTGACCAGCGACACCCCGGCGGCGTAACCGAGGCGCATCACGAATTCGGGCATGATCGGCTCTTCCCCCACCCGTCCGCGCACGCCGTCAGTACCGAAATATCTACGCATTCCCATTCCCATCCTGTCCTTTCCTTACCGATTGCTCAAATGGCTTCCACACAAGCCCGCCAGATTTTCAGGGCTTCGACGGTAGCGGCCACATCGTGCACGCGGACGATGCGCGCACCGCGTTCCACGGCCAGCACTGCGGCGGCAACGCTGGCGATGAGCCGGTTTTCCGATTGCGCGCCGATGATGGCTCCAAGCATGGATTTACGCGACAACCCCACCAATACCGGCAAACCATCGACCGCGAAACGTCCGAGATGTTTAAGCATACTGTAATTGTGTGCTGCGCTCTTGCCGAAACCGAAACCGGGGTCGAGCACGATACGCCCATGCGCCACGCCCGCCGCCGTAAGCGTCCGTACCCGTTCGGCGAAAAACCCGGCCACCTCGGCGGCCACATCATCGTAACGTGGCGCGCGCTGCATCGTGCGCGGTTTGCCCTGCATGTGCATCACGCAAAGCCCACAGGCGCCTCCGGCCACCGCCTCTATTGCGCCGGGGGTTTCAAACCCGGCGATGTCGTTGATCATGTCGGCTCCCGCCGCCAGCGCCGAACGCATCACCGCCGGTTTCATGGTGTCGACGGATAGCGGGCTGCCGAGCGGCCGCAAGGCTTCCACCGCCGCCACGATTCGTTCGGTTTCCTGCGCTTCGGGTATGGGGCTGCTGCCAGGCCGGGACGATTCCGCCCCGATGTCAAGCATGTCCGCCCCCTCTTCCAAGGCTTTTTCCGCCTGGAGCAAGGCTGCCGCGACATCGCCCTTCAAACCGTCGCCGGAGAAGGAATCATCGGTCAGATTGATGATCGCCATGACGCGCGGCCAGAAAAGGTCGAGTTCAAAGCGGCCGCAAAGGAAATGGGGTTGAGCCGAAATCATCAGGAAGGGCGCAGCCTTGCCACAGGGTTTGAATGCTCCGCGATCATGGACGCAAATTCAGCGGGGCGGCAAGCCTTATTTCAGATTCTTACTGTTTTCTGAAATAAGGACATGCTGATTTATTCAGTATTTTGCTCAAACTCCCCTCGTCCACTTGCGAGAGAGAGGTCAATGCAGCCCGGATAAGCCCCTCTCCCCTCGTGGGAGAGGGGTTGGGGGAGAGGGGGGAGGACGTTTTTGGTAGATCGAGACTTGCCCTTTCCCTGGCATCCCCCTCTCCCGCCCCTGCGGGGCACCCTCTCCCTCAAGGGGAGAGGGAAAGCACTGGAATAAATCAGCGTCTCCATAACGCTTTGTTTATTTCAGAAATTTCTCGCAATGACTACAGTCCTAACGCCTCCAGCGCCTGCAAAATCTCCTGCACCCTCGCGCGGGGGGCGCGGGTGAAGCGTTCGGCGATGGCTTCCGGGGTGATGGCGGTTTGGGCTTCGCGCAAGGCTTCCAGCGCGCCGCGCACGGCCTGCAACTGCTCCAGCATGCCGGGAGGCCAGGGGGCTTTTCCGGCCTTTGCCCCGGTTTGGGGTTTTTGTGGCGGGGGGGCAAGGTCGAGCGTGAATTGAGCCTCTTGCGCGGCTTTGCGCTCTTCCTTGCTCTGGGTCTGGTAGTCCGGGCGCAGCCAGCGGATATTGCCCTGCTTTTCTTCTTCAATCCGTTCGGCGTTCAGGGCGACGAGGCGGGCGAGGATGTCTTCGTCGACGAGGTTTGCCGGCCAGCCGTAGGCATCAAACACGGCGGCGTCCAGTTCGTCGTGCAGTTCGCGCAGAATACTGATCAGGCCGTGTTCGTGGAGGGTTTCTTCTTTGTCCGTGAGTTCCCGGCCCGCGCGTAAGGCTTCGAGCACGTTGTACATCCCCGTCATCGTCAGGTCGGGGAATTGCGCTTGCCGCGCCTTGCGGTGGGCGTCGAGTTTTTCAGCAAGGGCGCGGATGCGGGCTTGCTGTTCGGGCGTGGCGGCGGGGAAGGGGAAGATGTCGAAACAGCGGGTTTTGTTGTAACGGGGACGATCTTCCAAGGTTCCACCGGCGGCTAAAGACCAACAAACATGAATCCGGCTCGATAGCACTCCCAGGTGAAATGCGTCCGCGCTGGCGATGTTTACCAGCATGTTATCCGGCACAACCTCAGCGGGCAGGAACACAAAGAACCGGTGCTTGGCCGTTTCAATGGTGGATATGTAACGTGGCAGACCGGACAGCGCAGGGCGAAAAGTGCTTATCGGTTCACCAAATAGCCACCAGTTCTTTTTTCTGGATTCACGAGGATTGTGATCCCGCTCCGGCTTAACCCGCGTGTACACCCACTGATAGACCTCCGGGTATTTGTCCCGAACTTCTTCTGAGGTGAGTCCGAACAAGTCGATGACCATCACGCCGCGCGGCTTGTCGGCAATGTCGCGCCCGTTTCGATAAGGCCGGATGTGCCGCTCCAATCCTTTTATCTTCCCCAAGCCCAATAAGGCTGCTTCCTTTGGCGTGACGATGAAACCGGAGCCATGCAACACGACCCCACGATTTGATATTTCGCCATTTGCGGCCAAAGGCACGGCTGCCGTCACATCCACGCCCTGCCGCAAATCCGCGTGAATGACCCCGCTTTGCTCTGCCAGCATCACGCCAATTTCCCGCCCGTCCGTCTCGCGCTCCTCCAACACCGTCGTCAGTACGCCGTCACCCGCACCTTGTTCTCCAACGGTCATGGCTATACGCACCGCCGCGCCGTCGGACGCATCGACCCACGGATGGTCGGGGATGGCAAAGGCCAGATGCAGCGGCGTTTTATCCTCCAAATGCAGCGCCATGACGCGGCGGCTGAAGACTTGGGTGATGCTGTTCGTGGTGATGAAGCCGAAGCGCTTGGCCTTGCCCGCCCGCACCAGCACCGCCGCTTTGTGCCACCAGTACATGACGAAATCGCACGACTCCGGCAGTTTCGCGTAGGTTTTGATGAGGGCGTCGAAATAGCCATAGCCGAGCGTCTGGCGCTTGTCTTTCCCGCCAATGAACGGCGGGTTGCCCACAATAAAATCCGCTTCCGGCCACTGCGCCGCCGTCACCCCTTCATAGACTTCATCCACGACGAGCGCCGATTCGTCCGGTATCTCCCTCTTCGTGGCCGGGTCGAGCTTCTTCGTCTCTCCGTCCCAACGGGTCACGGGGACGCCGTTTTCGTCGGCCGCGTATTTCTTGTCTTGGTAGGCGATCAGCGCGTCCCGGCATTGGATGTTGTCGAACTTGCGGATGACCGGCTCGGGCGGGTCGATGTTGCCGTGGGTGCGGTAGTGCCATTGCAGAAAGCCGATCCACAGCACCATCTCCGCGATATGCGCGGCACGGGGGTTGATCTCCAGGCCGAGAAACTGGTGCGGGTCGATCTGCAAGAGCGCGTGCTGCTTCTCGCCATAGGTCGCCAGGGCTTGCAAGACCTCGCCTTCGAGCCGCTTCATGTGCTCCAGCGCGACGTAGAGGAAATTGCCCGACCCACAGGCCGGGTCGAGCACCCGGATTTGCAGCAAACGCTTATGGAAGCCGTCGACGGTTTTGCGTGCTTCCCCTTCCTTGCCCTGGCTGTGCAAGAGGCTGGCGACCGCTTGCACGTTGTCCCATTCCTTGCGTAAGGGCTGCATGACCGTGGGGATGACGAGCCGCTCCACGTAAGCGCGGGGCGTGTAGTGCGCGCCGAGCTTGTGGCGCTCCTTGGCGTCGAGCGCCCGCTCCAGCAGTGTCCCGAAAATGGCTGGTTCCACCTCTTTCCAATCGGCTCTGGCCGCTTCGAGCAAGGTTCCCAGGTGCTCGCGCGCCAGCGGCAGCACTTCCGGATTGGCGAACAGGTTGCCGTTGAAGCGCAGGAGCTTGCGGCCAACGGCGATGGAGACATCGCCTTTGTTCATCGCCTCCCATAAATCCCGGACGAGATGCGCGTATAAGTCCGGTTCCATGATGGACTTCTGGATGATGTCCGTAAAACCCCCCGCCGGGATCAAGCCCACATCCTCGGCGAACATGGAGAAGATGCAGCGCATGAGGAACTGCGAAACCTTCTCCGGCGCGTGGCCGTCGGATTCGAGCAAGCGCGCGAGCGTGGCGAGGTGGGTGGCGACTTCCTCGGTGACTTTGGCCGCGCGGCGCGAGGGGTCGAGGGAGAGCGGCGCGTTCCAGATTGCCTGGAACAGGGCGCGTATTTCCGGCTTTGCCAGGTCGTCCAGCATGACGCGGCAGCGGCGGGCGTCGGGGAAATGCAGGTACACCCCGCCCGTGCAAGTGAACTCCGTATAAAAATCGAAGCAATAACCGACATCGGCCACGATCAAAAACGGTGGCCGACCCTCAGAGGCGGGCAAGCAGCGGATGTAGTTCTCCGCTTGCCGCCGCGCCCGCTGCATCGCGTCCTCCCACTGCCGGGATCCGCGCCGCACGGCAGCGGAGGCCGTCTGCCCAGGCAGGGGGTAATTCCCCTCCCTGGAGGGGTGGCGCGAAGCGCCGGGGTGGTCGTCCTGCCCTTGCTTCGCTTCCAGCACAAAGCAGCCCTTGCGGTAAAGGTCGAGCCGCTTCAGGTCATTCGTCCCGTCGCCACGCGGCACAAAGACCTTGCGCTCGAACGAATAGGTATTGTCCTCGTTGACCGGGCGGGCCGGTTCCGGGCGGGGCAAGTCCAGCACGTCGCAGAGTTCCGCGAGGAAGAGCTGAGAGTTCGCCTGTTCAGAGCCGCCGGAGGCTTTCCAGCGCGTGATGAAATCGGTGATGCGGGTCATGTTGCCGAGGGAAAGCCTGAAGACAGCGGCGATGATAACCCGCTCCCGCCCGTAGGGGACGCCGTCCTCGGCGTCCCGCTTTATTTTCCCTGACCCCTATTTTCCCGGTGTGCCTATATTTTGACGGGACGCCGAGGACGGCGTCCCCTACGGGTCAGTTCACAGGGGCTTCTATTTTTTGCCAGCGCCGCCCATTACGCCTTTCATCATCTGCTCCATCTGCATGTCGCGTTTGTAGCCCTTGGGGGGGTCAAACAGAGAGGCGTCCGGGCGGACGGTTTTTATGTTCCGCATTTCCCGGATAAGGCCCCCGGACTCGGTGCGTATGGGCATGGGGGCAAACTCCGGGGCTACCCACTGAAAGGATGTGTTGCTCATGCCCATGATCGTTGCCGTAACCTTGAACTTGTCGGCCTGATAACCGCTAACCGTTTCCGTGCCCACTTTTTCCTGCTTGGCCTGCACCGCGCCCATGCTGAGGTCGGAGGAGCTGAACTGTTCTTTGTTGAATGGCATTTCCATGTAGGACTTGGTTTCTTCCATGAAAACGTACATCTTCTTCTGATCCAGGCGGATGATAGCCATGCCCTCCCGTTTGCCCTGGGGTCCAATGTTTTCGCTGTAAACTTTATCCGGGGTGACGGCGATTTTCTGCACCACTTTTCCGCTCTTCACATCCACCATGTCTGCGCTGTATTCCTTGACGGAACCGGCCAGCGCCGGATGTGTAAAACACAGGATCAGGAAGCAGGCAAGGCTTTTCGATAGGGTCTTCATGTGTCGGGCTCCTCTGTTTGCTTGGTTTTTCAGCCAGATTGGTTGGGCGGTGCTTGCCCCGGCGTTTGTTCACCTCCTGCCAGAGCCATGCCGCCCAGGAGCAGGAGGATTCGTAGAGCAAGGGGTAGTTCAGTTCCGCTATTGTACTTCCAGCAAGCTGTGAAACCTCCGTGAAATATATGCCACTGCTCTTATTCTTTCACGAGCGTATATCCGAATGCTGTGGGGAATTGGCGGCTCAGTGACGAAGGGTCATAACGCCAAGCAAGGGATGTTCACATGCGGGAGCTGCTTGCCGTTTTTGCACCCGCCTTGTTGGATATGTGTTAGCTTTTTTTATAAGAAAAAAGGGCTGCATCGCTGCAACCCTTTGATTTTCTGGTGGCCAGTCTCGGAATCGAACCAAGGACACGCGGATTTTCAGTCCGCTGCTCTACCAACTGAGCTAACTGGCCGGAAGAGGGCGAATTATAGCGATGGGTGTGGTGAAGTCAATGGCGGGGTTAATGACACCGCGCCAAAAAAACGGCCCCGCTTCAAGCGGGGCCGTCTTCACTCCATGATGGGCTTGGAGCCGGACAAGACTTACATGTCCATTCCGCCCATTCCGCCCATACCACCCATGCCGCCCATCGGGGGCATGGCGGGCTTGTCTTCGACCAGCTCGGCGACCATGCAGTCGGTGGTGAGCATCAGACCCGCGATGGAGGCGGCATTTTGCAACGCGGTACGCGCGACCTTGGTGGGGTCGAGCACGCCCTGCTCGACCATGTCACCGTATTCGCCAGTGGCGGCGTTGTAGCCGAAGTTGCCTTTGCCTTCGAGTACCTTGTTGACGACGACGGAAGGCTCGTCACCCGCGTTGGCGACGATCTCGCGCAAGGGCTGCTCCAGGGAGCGCAGGACGATCTTGATGCCGGCATCCTGGTCGTGATTGTCGCCCTTGAGGGCGGCAACGCTGTCGCGGGCGCGCAGAAGCGCGACACCGCCGCCGGGGACGATGCCCTCTTCCACCGCAGCACGGGTAGCGTGCAGGGCATCTTCGACGCGAGCCTTTTTCTCTTTCATTTCGACTTCGGTCGCAGCGCCAACCTTGATGACGGCCACGCCGCCCGCGAGCTTGGCAACGCGCTCTTGCAGTTTTTCGCGGTCGTAGTCGGAAGTGGCTTCTTCGATCTGGACGCGAATCTGCTTGACGCGAGCTTCGATGCGGGAGGTTTCCCCAGCACCGTCGATGATGATGGTGTTTTCCTTGCCGATCTCGATGCGCTTGGCTTGGCCGAGGTCTTGCAGGGAGGTCTTTTCAAGGGAGAGGCCGACTTCTTCGGCGATAACCTGGCCGCCGGTGAGGACGGCGATGTCTTCGAGCATGGCCTTGCGGCGATCGCCAAAGCCCGGTGCCTTGACGGCGGCGGTCTTGAGGATGCCACGGATGTTGTTCACGACGAGGGTGGCCAGGGCTTCGCCTTCAACATCTTCGGCGATGATGAGCAGCGGACGACCCGCCTTGGCAACCTGTTCCAGCACCGGCAGGAGGTCGCGGATGTTGGAAATTTTCTTGTCGAAAAGCAGGACGTAGGGGTTGTCGAGGATGGCAACCTGCTTATCCGGGTTGTTGATGAAGTAGGGCGAGAGATAGCCACGGTCGAACTGCATGCCTTCGACGACATCGAGTTCATTGTTCAGGCTCTTGCCGTCTTCAACGGTGATGACGCCTTCCTTGCCAACCTTTTCCATCGCCTGGGCGATGATGCTGCCGACGTCGGCATCGGAGTTGGCGGAGATGGTGCCGACCTGGGCGATTTCCTTGTTGGACTGGCAGGGCTTGGAAATCTTCTTCAGTTCGTCGACGGTAGCGATGACGGCCTTGTCGATGCCACGCTTGAGATCCATCGGGTTCATGCCGGCGGCGACGTATTTCATGCCTTCGCGCACGATGGATTGCGCCAGAACGGTAGCGGTGGTGGTTCCGTCACCGGCGATATCGGAAGTCTTGGAGGCGACTTCCTTGAGCATTTGCGCGCCCATGTTCTCGAACTTGTCTTTGAGTTCGACTTCCTTGGCGACGGAGACGCCGTCCTTGGTGACGGTGGGCGCGCCGAAGGAACGCTCCAGCACGACGTTGCGGCCCTTGGGGCCGAGGGTGACTTTGACGGCGTTGGCGAGGATGTTGACGCCGGCGACCATGCGCTCGCGGGCGGAATCGCCAAATTTAACTTCTTTAGAGGACATTTAATGGACTCCAGGAAAATACGGTTGGATGAAAGCTGGAAAGTGGAAAGGCCAGCGGGACGAGCCGCTTTAGGCTTCGACCACGCCCATGATGTCTTCTTCGCGCATGACGAGCAGTTCCTCGCCATCGACCTTGACGGTTTGCCCGGCGTATTTTCCGAACAAAACGCGGTCGCCAGCCTTGACGGCCATCGGGCGGACTTTGCCGTCTTCGAGAATCTTGCCGTTGCCTACGGCCAGGATTTCGCCCTGGTCGGGTTTTTCTCCCGCAGTGTCCGGAATGACGATGCCGCTGGCGGTCTTGCGCTCGGCCTCCAAGCGTTTGACGATCACTCGATCGTGCAGGGGACGGATTTTCATCGGTTTGGCTCCTCAGTCTTGAAAATCAACGAGGCGGGCATCGCGCCCGCCAGAAAATGGGTTGAACCCCGACGTTAATCGGGCGTTAGCACTCGTGTGCAACGAGTGCTAATAATAGGGGCGAGGTGAGGAGTTTTCAAGCTCGCATATTGAAAAGAATGTTGAAAAATTCTGATCAAGCTTTGAAAAACGGTTTACCGCGTTAAAAAGCCATGCCCTTTCCCTAAAAAACCGGGCATGGTTCCGAGAGCTTTGAGTCACCCCTTTCTTACGGCAGGGGATTCCTCGATACGGTCTTGGGGAGCCTTCGGCTCCCAGTTACGCTTTGCCTCACGCAATCTCCGTAACGAGTGACGAAGATTGCGCGAGGCACGTGTTCGGGTGCTTTGATGAGTCTTCTTCCCCAGTTTTTCTCCCGCTTCCTGCCCGCTTCGCCGCCTGACCCAGACTGTCAGGCAAGCTTGCAGCGCATCGCGGCGCTGGTCGATAAGACGCTCGCCGTGACTCCGGGTTTCAAAACCCGGCTGGCCGCGCCGGTCGCGCATGCGCGCGAATTCTGTGCCCGCTTGGTGGATTCCCTGCCTCCTGCGGTCGCCATTGACCGGCAGTGCTTTGCAGCCGACCCGCTGGTACATGCCCTGTTTGCCTCTGCCGACGACATCGGCGGCATGCTGGCCGCCAGTGCGCCAGTACGAACTTATCTCACCGAACCCCGATCCTGGCGGGATGATTGTTTCATCGCCTTGATGGCAGCGCGGCGGGTGGACAAAAAAGTGCTTGGCGTGGCCTTGCAGGGCGAGATCGTCACGACCGACGTGCCGCAAACCTTGCTCCAATTTTCCAATCAAACGATCATCCTGCCCGCCGACAATCCCGCTTCGGCTCGTGACGCTTTCTTGGAGGCAGCTTTCGATAGTTTGCTGCTCACTTTCGCCGAGCACCTCGCCCACGCGCGGGAGGCTTACGGCTCGCTCCGAGCCGAACGCGAAATGGAACACGTCCGCCAGCGCAGCCAACCGACAGGCACGGCTTTCCCGGAGCGGCGCATTGCCGCACTGGATGAGCGCCTGCGGCAGCAATTCCAATCCCTGCGACCCGAGGCCATCATTGCCGAATTGGCCGACTTTTTGATGCAGCCCGAACAGGCGTTGAGCCTCGACCCGACGCGGCTTTGGGTGACGCGCAGAGGCGTCATCCAAGAAGATACCGCCCACGACGCGGACGCGGCGTCGATTCTCTTCATGGAACTCAAATCGCGGGATCGCCGCCGCCATCTCGTCCTGCCCGTGTGCGTCCGCTGCGATGAAGCGCGGGAGGCGCTGGCGCGCGCGAAGGAAAAGCGGGCGGAGCGCGAATATATGTTGCTGCTTTGACGGGCCGGGAGGCGCTTAGAGCGTTTTCTGTTCAAGCGAACTCCCCTCTCCCCTCGCGGGAGAGGGGTTGGGGGAGAGGGATAAGCTCTAGGATGAGGGTTCGAGATGGTAGGACGTTACCCGCTCGACTTCGTCGCTTGAGCCGAGAATGACCGGAACGCGCTGGTGCAGGCGCTCCGGGACGATGTCGAGGATGCGCTCGCGCCCGGTCGTTGCGGCACCACCCGCCTGTTCGACCAACATCGCCATCGGGTTGGCTTCGTACATCAGCCGCAGCTTGCCGCCCTTTGCACGGCATTTCTCATCAAGCGGGTACATGAAGATGCCGCCACGGGTCAGTACGCGGTGGACGTCGGCCACCATCGAAGCAATCCAGCGCATGTTGAAATCGCTGCCGCGCGAACCGTCCTTACCTTGCTGCAATTCAGCGATGTAACGCTGCACGGGCGCTTCCCAGTAACGGGCATTGGAAGCGTTGATCGCGTATTCGCGCGTCTCGGCGGGAATGGTCATGAATGGGTGCGTCTGGATAAAACCGCCCATCTCCCGGTCGAGCGTGAAACCATGCACCCCATTGCCCACGGTCAGCACCAGTTGGGTCGAAGGGCCATAGGTCACATAACCGGCGGCAACCTGGCCGCGCCCCGGCTGGAGAAAATCCGCTTCAGTCAGTTCCTCGTCTTTTGCCCGTGGGCTGCGTAGCACCGAAAAAATGGTTCCGATAGTCACGTTGACGTCGATATTCGAGGAGCCATCGAGCGGGTCGAACAGCAGCAGGTAATTCCCCCTAGGGTACCCTGTGGGAATCGGGTAGATGGTTTCGAGTTCTTCCGAGGCCATCGCCGCCAGATTGCCGTCACACACATTGGCGCCGAGCAGAATTTCATTGGCGATGACATCAAGTTTTTTCTGCGCTTCGCCCTGTACATTTTCAGTTCCCGCTTCGCCAAGCGCGTCGGCCAATGCGCCCTTCGACACCGTGGTAGCGATTGCCGCCGTCGCGCGGGCAACGGTTTCAAGCAACAGCCTCAAATCCGTTGGTATGCGGTCGGCGCGCTGTTCGTCAATGAAAAACTGGGTCAGGCTGATACGTGACGGCATGGCATCCCCCGGAGTCGAGATATAGAGAATGAAGATATGGACAACGGATTATCCCGTTTTCGGTACGGCTGTGCATCTTTGGAAGGCTGCGAAGTGATCATGGAGACAGTGCGCGCCGGCATGCCCGGCACAGGCGGAGTATGATGCTCGCTGCTGGCGTGCCGTTTTCAGCACGTCTCAAATTTTGAGCCCCCTGCGAACCGTGAATCTTCAATGTCCATGAATGTAATGGTGCTCGGCGCTGGCATTACCGGCGTCACAACGGCTTGGTTTCTGCACCAGGCGGGTTTTCACGTCAGCGTGATCGAGCGCCAGGAAGACGCCGCGCAAGAAACCAGTTTCGCCAACGGCGGCCAGATTTCAGTAAGCCACCCGGAACCCTGGGCCAACCCTTCCGCGCCGCTCGTTGCCTTGCGCTGGATAGGCCGCGCGGGCGCGCCGCTCAAACTGCATCCAAGGCTGGATACAAAGCAATGGCAATGGATGGCCAGCTTCCTGCGCGAATGCCTGCCGTGGCGTTCCCGCCGCAACACCGCCGCCATTGCCGCGCTGGCCGTCCATAGCCTTGCCGAATTGCGGCGGCTGAGGGACGACGCCGGTATCACCTATTCTTACGATGCTCGGGGGCGGGGCATCCTGCATCTGTTCTTCGATGCCGTCCCGTTCGCGCGCGCCAAAGGCCGTATCGGGGAACTGGCCGCTTTCGGCATCGAACTGCGGCCATGCACTGCCACGCAGTGCGCCGAGATCGAACCGGCGTTGGCCGCGAGCGTCCCCCATCTGGCGGGCGGCCTGTACGCGCCCAACGATGAATCCGGCGACGCGATGCGTTTCAGTCAAGCGCTGGCCAAGGTTCTCGCCGCCGACGGAGTGCGCTTCCATTACGGCACACATATCGAGCGCCTGCGCGCTGCCGACGCACTGCGTATCACCGGCATTGATGTTTGCCACGCAGGGGGGCGGGAGACGCTATCCGCCGACGCGGTCGTCATTTGCCTGGGCAGCCATGGTCAACAGTTGCTGCGCCCGCTCGGCGAGCGGTTGCCCATTTATCCGCTCAAGGGTTATTCGATCACCGCGCCGGTGCGCGATAACACGCGCGCGCCCCAGGTAAGCCTGACCGACGAATCGCGTCGCATTGTATGTTCGCGTCTCGGCGAGCGCCTACGCATCGCGGGCATGGCCGAGTTGGGCGGTTATGATCTTGAGATCGATCCCGCCCGCATTGCCGCCATGCTGGAGTGGGCTGAAACGCGCCTACCCGGAACCCTCAACCGCGAGCGCGCCGTGCCCTGGGCCGGCCTGCGACCCGCCACACCCGGCGGCCTACCCATCATCGGGCGAGGCCAGCATCACGAGAATCTTTGGCTCAATACCGGCCACGGCCCCTTGGGTTGGACACTTGCCTGCGGTTCAGCGTCGGCACTCGCGGCGTTGATGAGCGGGGAAAAACCGCCGGTTGAGTTCCCGTTCAGGTTTGGGGGTGTTTAGGGCGCTTTTTAAGCGCTTTCAGTATCGAAACCAATCTCTTTCAGGCGAAAAGCCAGCGCCGTGTCCATCGTGTCGAGGTGGTTGTCGAACCACGGCGGGAGTTCTTCGAGTAGGCGACGCCCCAGGAAGAGGTCGCCTTTTTCGACGCGCTGGCGCACTTCGCGCGCTACGGCCAGGACGCGGTCGTGTTCTTCGCGGTGGCAGACGGGGAAGTTCACCGCTTCCATCCAGCGGTTTTCCTGGTCGAAATGCGCGGCGGTGTGCTCAATGAAAGCGTCGAGCCGTTCAAGGAAGCCCGCGCTTTCCGGCTCTGTAGCGGCAAGCTCATTGCAAAATTCAATGAACTCCCGGTGCGTCTCGTCCATGCGGACGATGCCCAGGGCGTAACGTTCGCTCCATTCCATTGCTGTCTCCGCGCCCTTTTTTTCTGTTATTTGATGACTTTCAGGTGCGAGCCACGCGGGGAAGCGGGCGGCGGCGGAGATTCATCCGGCGGGCCCAATTCCGCTTCGGCAGAACCAGGTTCTTTCTCGGCGAATTCCTGCATGCCCGATACATCGAACGTCATGCCCTGCCCGTTCTCGCGCGCATAGATTGCCATGACATTGCCGATCGGCACAATGATCTGGTGCGCCATACCATTGAAGCGCGCCTGGAATGCTACCTGTTCATTGTCGATCTTGAGCTGATGGGTTGCCTCGGGACCGACGTTGAGCACGATCTGGCCTTCACGGGCATAGCCGGAAGGTACGCGCACATGTTGGTCGACCCGCGCCGCGAGGTAGGGGGTAAACCCCTGATCGACGCACCATTCGTAAATGGCGCGAATCAGATAGGGCTTGGTGGATACCATGACGGTTTTCCCCCTGAACGTTAGCGCCGCATGACCTTTTCGGAAGGCGTCAGGGCGTCGATGAACCCCTGGCGGCTGAAAATGCGCTCTGCGTACTTCATCAATGGCGAAGCCGTCTTGGGCAGCTCGATGCCATACAGGCCAAGCCGCCACAGCAATGGTGCAATGGCCACATCGAGCATGGAGAATTCATCCCCAAGCATGAATTTCTGCTTGGTAAACATCGGCGCGAGCTGGATGAGGTGGTCGCGCACATGGGCGCACGTTTTTTCGACGCCTTCCTGGTTGGCTTCAAGCTTCGGGATGTGCTCGAACATCTCGCGCTCGAAGGTGTGCAGCAATTGGCGCGCGCGCGCGCGCATGATCGGGTCGGGCGGCATCAGTTGCGGATGCGGGAAACGCTCGTCGATGTATTCGTTGATGATGTTCGCTTCGTAAAGCACGAGGTCGCGGTCGACCAGCACCGGCACTCGGTTGTAGGGGTTGATGATGGCGATGTCTTCGGGCTTGTTGTAGAGGTCGACATCTATGATTTCAAAATCCATGCCCTTTTCGTAGAGCACGATCCGGCAACGGTGACTGAATGGGTCGGTCGTGCCGGAGTATAGATTCATCATGGTTGGGTTGCTCCCAGGGGGTCAAAAACGAAAGCGCACCGCGTAACGGTGCGTAAGGGTATCAAGAGGGTAAACAATCGGGGCATGCGGGGCCTAAAAACCCCGCATGTCCATGTTCGCGGTCAGTGGGTGTTTTTCCAGTAGGTCTTTCCAAGCTTATGGGTCAGCACGTAGAAACCGGCAAGGAAAATAATAACGAAAATGCCAATTTTCTTGCGCGATCCCGAGTCAGGCTCGCCCATCCATACCATGAAGGAGACGAGATCGGCGACATCTTCGTCGTATTTCTCGGCGGGTTGCTCGCCTTGCAGATCCCACAGCGCATGCGGCATGCCGACATTGTCAAAAACTTTGTTGTTCCAGCCTGTCGGGCGGTTCTCGTCTTTGTAGAAACCACGCAGGTAGGTGTAGAGATAATCGGCTCCCGAGCCGAATTCCGACCCCTTGGCGCGCGCCATCAGGGAAAGGTCGGGCGGCGCAGTGCCAAACCAGGCTTCGGCATCGTCGCGGGTCATGGCAATGGTCATCAGGTCGCCGATTTTTCCGCCGGAGTAAATCAGTTCCTCGGTGATCTTCTTTTCGTCGAAGCCGAGCTTCTTCAACTCGCTGTAACGCACCATCGAGGCGCTATGGCAGTTCAAGCAGTACTTGATGAACAATTCCGCGCCGCGCTGGAGCTTTTGCTGGTCGGTGCTGACCGGAGCCTTGTCCAGGTGCATGGCCGTGGATGCCATTGCCAGAACCGGCGCGAAAAGAACGGCGGCAGCGAGGCGCTTGAGGAGTTTGATTGCGTGCGTTTTCATTTGGACGTCACCCTTTCCGGAACCGGCTTGCATTTGTCGATCTTCGACCAATACGGCATCGTCAGGAAGAAGAGGAAGTAGTAGAAGGTGAAGAGCCTTGTGTGAATGTCGCCAGAGAGCAGGATGTTCAGCGGGTTGAAGCCTTCGGACGGGGTGTAGCCGAAGAAGTAATAACCCGGAGCCTTGGTTCCCAGGTAACCGAGAATCACGAACCCGATTACGAAGATCGTGAGCAGGGTTTTGAAGATCGGGCCGCGATAGCGGATGGACTTCGCCGGGCTGCGGTCGAGCCAGGGCAGGAAGGCCAGGATCACAACGCCGCCGCCCATGGAAACCACGCCCCAGAACTTGGCGTCGATCCAGAAGAAATTCCAGACCATCGCACGCAGCATCGAGTAGAACGGCGTGAAGTACCACACCGGGGCGAGGTGCGCCGGCGTCTTCATGGGGTCTGCGGGCAGGAAGTTGTTGTACTCCAGGAAGTAACCACCCATTTCCGGCAAGAAAAAGGCGACCCCGAAAAAGAGTATCAGGAAGATGACGCAGGCAGGCAGGTCGTGGCCGATCGTGTACTGCGGATGGAAGGGCACACTGTCGAGCGGGATGCCTTTTTCGTCCTTGAATTTTTTGATTTCCACGCCATCCGGATTGTTCGAGCCGACTTCGTGCAGCGCCAGGACGTGCATGACAACCAACCCGAGCAGCACCAGCGGCACGGCACAGACGTGAAACGCGAAGAAGCGGTTCAGCGTCGCGTCGGAGACCACGAAGTCGCCCCGGATGAGCGTCGAGAGACCCTCACCGACAAGGGGAATCGCCGAGAAGAGATTGATGATGACTTGAGCGCCCCAGTAGGACATCTGCCCCCAGGGCAGCAGGTAGCCCATGAAGGCAATCGCCATCAGGCACAGAAAGATCACAACGCCGGTCACCCAGATCAGTTCGCGCGGCTTGCGGTAGGAACCGTAGAGCATGCCCCGGAACATGTGCAGGTAGATGGCGATGAAGAAGGCTGAAGCGCCAGTCGAGTGCATGTACCGGATCAGCCAGCCGCCGGGAACGTCGCGCATGATGTATTCAACGCTGGCAAAAGCGATCGGAATGCCGGAAGCGTTGAGCGTACCGTCGGGCTTGTAGTGCATGACCAGGAAAATCCCGGTCACGAACTGGATGACAAGTACCAGGAGGGAGATGACCCCGAAGAAGTACCAGAAGTTGAAATTCTTCGGCGCATAGTACTCGGACATATGCGTCTTCCACATGGAGGTCAGCGGGAAGCGGGCATCAAACCACTCCAGCAGGTTGCCGAGGCGTGAGCCGTCCGACTGGTATTTTTGGAAACTGCTGTTCGCGGCCATGCTTTAAGCCCCTTTGGAATCGTTGGAATCTTCGCCGATGATGATAGAGGTATCGGAAAGATACCTATGCGGCGGGATTTCGAGATTGGTTGGCGCCGGCTGGCTCTTGAACACACGTCCGGCGAGGTCGAACAGTGAGCCGTGGCACGGGCAGAGGAACCCGCCCGCCCAATCCGCCGCCATGCCTTCGGCGTTGCCGGTCTTGAGTTTGTCGGACGGCGAGCAGCCGAGGTGGGTACAGATACCGATGGCGACAAGGTACTCGTCCTTGATTGCGCGGGTCGGGGTTTTGGTGTAGTCGGGCTGGTCGGACTTTTCGGAACCCGGATCGCTGAGTTTTTCCTCGGCGGCCTTCAGCGAGGCAAGCATTTCCGGCGTGCGGCGCAAAATCCACACTGGCTTGCCACGCCATTTCACCACGGTCTTTTCGCCGGGAGCGAGTTTGCCGATATCCACGATGACCGGCGCCCCAATGGCCTTTGCCCGTTCCGATGGAGCCAGGCTGGCGACGAATGGCACCGCAGCAGCAGCCACAGCCACACCGCCGACCGCAGAGGTCGCTATCAGGAGATTCCTGCGTTCGCAATCGCAGTCTTGCTTGTGATCACTCATGACCCTTTCCTCTGTCCGGGAGGACGAAATTTGGGAAAACGACAGAATTATAATCCATCAAACGCCTTTAACGGGAGTAGCAAGCCTTTTTGCCTTGCGACGCACAATGGATGCACGGCTTCACTGCCGGAGCGGCCGGCAGGTTCGTGAGTGAACCGTTCGCACAGCAAATCCGTCCCGTGCGCGTTTTTCGTTTTTCCCTACAACTGCGGATTCAACCTCTCGCTGCCTGTGTGCAGCTTGTTGAGTGCGTTCAGGTAAGCCTTAGCCGAGGCGACGATGATGTCAGTATCCGCTCCCTGCCCGTTGACGATGCGCCCGTCGCGCGCGAGCCGCACGGTGACTTCGCCCTGGGCGTCTGTTCCCGTAGTAATGGCATTGACGGAATAGAGCAACAACCGGCTGCCGCTTTCGGCAATGGCCTCGATGGCCTTGAACGCGGCGTCTACGGGGCCGGAACCAACGGCGCGGCTGTGGGTTTCCCTGCCGCCCGCAGAAAGAGTGATCTCGGCTTGCGGGGTTTCGCCGGTTTCCGAGTGGAAGCGCGCCGAGATCAGGCGGAAGTGTTCCTGCTCTGGCGCGATAGCCTCATCGCTCATCAGGGCATGGAGGTCTTCGTCGAAAATCTCATGCTTCTTGTCGGCCAGTTCCTTGAAGCGCGCAAAGGCGGTGTTGAGCCGTTCTTCGGAACCCGTCTCGATGCCGATTTCCTGCAAGCGGGCGCGGAAAGCGTTGCGACCAGAGTGTTTGCCCAATACCAGCTTGTTCGCGCCCCAACCGACATCTTCAGCGCGCATGATTTCGTAGGTTTCGCGGCTTTTGAGCACGCCGTCCTGGTGGATGCCCGCTTCGTGGGCGAAGGCATTCGCGCCGACGATGGCCTTGTTGGGCTGCACCGGGTAGCCGGTAATTTGCGAGACGAGCCGCGAGGCGGGCACGATCTGGGTCGTGTCGATGCGGGTCTGTACGGGGAACGCATCGGCACGGGTACGCACCGCCATGACGATTTCTTCGAGCGAGGCGTTGCCCGCGCGTTCCCCCAGCCCGTTGATCGTACATTCCACCTGCCGTGCGCCCGCCACGACGGCGGCGAGCGAATTGGCGACAGCCAGGCCGAGGTCGTTATGGCAATGCACCGACCAGATCACCTTGTCGGCATTGGGCACACGCTCGATCAGGGCGCGCAGGGTAGCGGCGTATTGATCGGGGATGTTGTAGCCGACGGTGTCGGGCACGTTGATGGTTCCGGCTCCGGCGCGGATGGCCGCCTCGAAGACGCGCGCGAGAAAATCGATTTCGGAGCGCCCGGCGTCCTCAGCGGAGAATTCGACATCATCGGTATATTGGCGCGCCCAACCAATCGCCTTAACCGCCTGCTCGATGACCTGGTCGGGAGTCATCCGGAGCTTTTTCTCCATGTGGATGGGGCTGGTGGCGATGAAGGTGTGAATCCTCTTGCGCGCTGCCGGGGCGACGGCTTCGCCGGCACGGGCGATGTCCTGCTCGCTAGCGCGGGAAAGCCCGCACACGACAGACTCCCGGATAGCTCCGGCAATGGCGCGCACGGCCTCGAAATCGCCGGGAGAGGCCGCTGGGAAACCCGCCTCGATCACGTCGACACGCATCCGCTCCAGTTGGCGGGCGATACGCAGTTTTTCCTCCTGCGTCATCGACGCGCCAGGGCTTTGTTCGCCGTCGCGCAGGGTAGTGTCGAAAATGATCAATGCGTCTTTCATGGTGTCGATCCTGTGAAACCGGGCAGGGAAAACCACGCCACCGGGGCAATGATCAGCATAACAGCAATTTTGACAGAACCCATACTCCCAGAAGCCTCCGCAGGAGATCTCAACAATATTTCTATCGCATTGGATAGTGTCGTCAATAGATTTTTGCCCAAATTGCAATGCACTTGATATGCACGACGGCGGGAAAGGATGCTGTATTTTTGGCGTAACGCGTGGCAATGCCACGCCATTACTTCAATCACTCGGCCTGCAACACCCCCTGCACCAGCTTACAGGCTGATGATATTGGCATATTTCCATTCTCCACGGCTTCAATCAGGCGAAAGGCTTTTTCAGGTAACAATAGATTTTTTTCAATCACTTCCCGCAACGAAACGATGAATCGATTGCGATCTGAAGAGGTAATAGAAATGATGTTTTCTTTTGCTTTGATTTCACGGATCTGTTCGTTGAATTTTTCCAGAAGTTCGCGTTTTCTGCCTTCGGACATCGCGCCACTTCTTATCAGGCGCGAAACCCCATAGAACAAAGCGCTTCCTGCTGCCGCAGTGCCCACAACCCATCCGCTGGGCGTTGCGGCAACAGCCGTGATGCCAAGCTTTGCTGCGAGCCCCGTAACGATGGTAACTTTGGTTGCTCCCGCCATCGCGGCAACAGAACCGGCGGCCATTGCCCCAACTCCCATGCCTACGCCAGTAATACCCACGTCGCCGAGGATGCGTATCCGATCATTGGGATTTTTCTTCAAACTGTCGATCGCTTCCAGCAACTGCTTTTTGGTGATTTTTTTCCCGTCGTCAATTTCGTGGAGCGGAAGCGCACCCGTTCCGTCTGCTTCGCTGGTTTGATCGGAACCTTGCTTTCTGAATTTCATCATGCGGGTTCCGCCCTAATTTCATCTGTCACGGCAAGGAAAATGCCGATGAATTCTTGAAAGAATTTTCGCGAAATTTCAATAATTTCCTGCGAAATTTCGATAACCCAGCCGCCTCCGTAACGACGCCCCATATCCATGCGATGTCCCGCAATTGCGCCTACACCCATACCCATGGCGAGCGCGATAGGTGCCAACACCCCACACGGGAATAGAACTGACGAGCAAAGAAATCACCGCTCCGAGAGCGGCACCCACTGCCATGTTTGGATGAGTTTTCACAAACTCGATTAGTTTGATGACGATTATTTTTCCGATGCTGACCGTTATATCCAAAACAAATATTACTTTGCCAATAAGCTCTCTGAACCGAACAGCCACTTCAGAAGGCAGGCCACTCTCGGTAAGCCAGATGTAAAGGTCGCTGCTGCTCATGGAATCGGCTTCGGCTTGCAAAAGGGCGATTTCGAGTTCAGCCCGTGCCTTGGTCATCGGTAAATGCTTTTCTGATTCCATCAATGTTTTCCCTGACTTGTATGAGGAATTTTACACAAGCACGCAAATAATGCTTAGTTTTGTATGAACATTTAAGATCATTACCGATTGTACGCTGCCCAACGATCATGGCTGTCATTTGTCTGTCAATCAGTTATGGTCAAACGCTTTCATTCGGCACTGGCACACCGCCTGGGGCAGAATCTGGCTCACTATCGCAGGTGTGCCAGACTGACCCAAGAACAGTTGGCGGAAGCTATTCGGCTGGATGTGACCACCGTTTCCAGATACGAGACAGGTGCAACGCTGCCGTCACTAGTGACGTTGGAGGCCATATCAACGTTGTTACGCATCCCGATTGCCAATCTGCTGACAGAAGAAAAATTCCCTTGTTCAGACGAGGGGGAACAACTTCTGGTGTTGCTGGAATCGCTTTCGTCGAACGAGCGTTCCGCCATGATGGAAATGCTGACGACACTGGGCAGCTTTCTACGCAAGCAACGTCACATTCAGGACGACTTCCCGGAATAAACGATATTTTTGGCGGGGCGAGCAGGGATAGCCACAAACAATCAACCCTCGACCAACCGCCACTCGGACTTGCTCGCGGCAAAGTTGCTCGTCGAAGTCATATTTGCCTCGGTCGCGGCTCCGCAGTGTTCGGCATGAACGAGCGCCAGCGCGCCCAGGCGGTGTGCGACCACGGAAGCCACTTCACGCTGGAAAGTTTCCTGGACTTCCTCGGTAGCCAGTACCAGGGCGGCCGGGTTGATTTCGAGATAGGCCAACGGCTCCAATGAGACGACCGACATCGTCTGGCGATGATTGATCCTGTCGAGCCAGGCCGACTCGCCGAAAATCGTTCCCGGCCCCAATTCCATCACCCGCCGACCCATGACCGACAGTTCGACCCGGCCTTCCAGCAACACACCGAAACGCTGTTCAGTATCGCCTTCTTTTATCAGCTTCACTCGCCCTGGCGCATTGCGCCAGACGCTGATACGCAACACTTCCCATAGCTCGATGTCCTCGAATTCAGTGAAAAACGCCTGTTTACGAAGCATCGAAAAGCGCGAAGTGTCGAGTTGGACATCGTCCTCATCGACGATCTTGTAACGGACCGCCGATAAATCCTTGGCGAATTCCGCGCCGTTCTTGTAACGCGAGTAGAGGTCTTTCTCCATCGCCTTGCGGATGACCGTGTCCATTTGTTCAGACACATCCGGGTTGATGTGCGACACGCGAGGCGGGTCGGCGTTGATGATCTTATAGACCAGTTGCGCCGGATGAGCGGCGCGAAACGGCAGCCGGCCCGCAAGCAGATGAAACATCACCACCCCGAGCGAATAAAGATCGGTTTTCTGGTTGAGAGGGTAGTTCTTGATCTGCTCCGGACTCATGTAGGCGGGGGAGCCGACCCCCATGATGAAGGTCGAATCCGCTTCAACCCTTTTATCGACATTGAGCGCCAGGCCGAAATCGGTGATCCGCACATCGTCCTTTTCGTCGACCAGGATGTTGGCCGGTTTGATGTCGCGGTGCACGATGCCCTGCCGGTAGGCGTAATCGAGCGCCATGCAGCACTTGAAAATGATGCCGATCACCCGGTGCACGGGCAAACGGTGCTCGAAATTGCAATATCGCTCCAGGGTCGTACCCGGAAAATACTCCATGATGACGTAAGCCTGCTCCGGCTCGATCACCACTTCGTGGATTCTAATGATATTGGGATGTTCCAGGCGCCATGCCACCGCTTCCTCGGCCCGCAGCAGTTTGAGCAGGCGGCGGTTCATCCTGGCTCCGTCGCCGCTATCGTCGCCGAAACGGATGTGCTTGACCGCAATCGGCTCAGAAAAACCCGGATGTCTGGCCTCATAGACGGTCGCCGTCGCGCCGCGCCCGACTTCACGCACGATCTGGCATTTGCCGATTGTTTCGGGTATCCGTTTCATTGCCCTTTTCGCTACGACCCCTGCCACTGCATTGTCTTGCCAGAACGCACCGGACGCGGCGCGAATGTTCAGGTAGCCGCGCATTCCGTCACAATTTCTGGTTTCCGCAGAAAACACGACCTATCCCGACTACCACATCACCCGACAAGAGGTACACTGCCCCACCATCGTATTCCCGGTATCCCCAGGGAGACTCATCTTGAGCGCCGCCGTCGACCTTCTCATTCATCCACGCTGGCTGATCCCGGTCGTTCCCGACAATGTCGCGCTCGATAAGCACAGCATCGCCGTTCATGACGGCAAAATCGTCGATATCCTGCCCCAACCCGAAGCCCGCGCGCGCTATCGAGCCTCCGACGAAGTCGAATTGCCCGCGCATGCCTTGATCCCAGGGCTGGTCAACCTGCACGCCCACGCCGCCATGAACCTGATGCGCGGCCTCTCTGACGACCTGCCGCTGGAACGGTGGCTCAGGGAGGTGATCTGGCCAACCGAATCCCGGCACGTATCGCCCGCTTTCGTGCGGGATGGAACCCTGCTCGCCGCCCATGAGATGCTGCGCGGCGGCATTACCACTTGCAACGACATGTATTTTTTCCCCGACGACGCCGCCCGCGCTTTTGCCGAAACCGGCATACGCGCCGTCGTCGGGCTGATCGTGCTCGGCTTCCCCGGCGCTTGGGCCTCTGACGCCGACGATTATCTGCGTAAAGGGCTTGCCGTCCGTGATAAATGGCAAGGGCATCCTCTCGTCAGTTTCTCCATTGCCCCCCATTCCCCTTACGCGGTTCCGGATGCCGGGCTGGAACGCGCTGCTTACCTGGCTGCCGAACTCGACCTGCCTATCCATATCCACGTTCATGAGACCGCCAGCGAAATCAATGAGAGCCTCGCGGCCTTCGGCATGCGCCCAGTCACCCGACTCGAACGCCTGGGGCTGCTCGGCCCCAATCTCATCGCCGTACACGCCGTCCATCACGACGAAACCGAACTTGCCCTGCTTGCCCGGCGCGGTTGCAGCATTGCCCATTGCCCGGTTTCAAACATGAAACTGGCCAGCGGCATCGCGCCCGTGCCCGCCATGCTCCGCCACGGCATCAACGTGGGTCTGGGAAGCGACGGCGCAGCCAGCAACAACCGCCTCGACCTGTTCCAGGAGATGCGCCAAGCCGCATTGCTTGCCAAGGTAGGCAGCCTCGATGCCAGCGCTATCCCCGCACATACGGCCCTGCACATGGCCACGCTGGGCGGCGCGCGCGCGCTTGGGCTGGACGGCATGATCGGCTCACTCGAAATCGGCAAGCGCGCAGACCTGTGCGCCGTCGCGTTCAACGACCCGCTCACGACCCCATGTTTCGACCCAATTTCTCATTTAATTCATGTTTGTGACCGCCGACAGGTGTCACATGTCTGGGTTGATGGTAAAATTCGCGTCCGGAATAATGAAACATTGTTGCAAATTAGCGACATTGAATTGCTCGCTCTTGCGTCGCTATGGCAAACTAGGCTTGTTTAGCTGAGTTGGATTTTCGCTCAACAGAAGTCGTCGGGTGACCCTCAAGGTTATTCGGCATAGTTCCTGCGGCACTGTCTCGCCTTTTACAACTGAGGAAACCATGACCAAACACCACAAGAAGCTGCTCGCGCTGGCCGCCATTGCCTCGATCGGCCTGTCCGCTTCCACCGCTTTCGCGCAAGATGTCGTCGTTGACGGCACAGGTGTCATCCCTTACGTGATCGACGCTCGAAAAGTCGTTACCCGCAGTGGCGCCGGTTTGTGCTGGCGTACCGGTTACTGGACTGCGGCTGCCGCCGAAACCGCCATGGCAGGCGAGTTCCCGGTCGGCTGCGGATGCGATGGCGACATCGTCCCGAAAGATAAATGTGAAGCGGCCCCTCCGCCGCCTGCGGAACCTGTTGCTCAGGAAGAGCCGGTTGCAGGGACTCCTGGTGCCATCGCCCAAGAGAAAGTCCGCTTGGAAGCCGACTTCCTGTTTGATTTCAACAAAGCCGTGCTCAAGCCCGAAGGCCGTACCGCTCTGGACAACATCGTTGCCCAGGCCAAGCAGCTCCAGCTTGAAACCGTCATCGTGATCGGCCACACCGACCGCATCGGTGACAATGCCGGCAACCAGCGCCTGTCCGAGCGCCGTGCCGCTTCCGTGAAGAGCTACATGGTCGATCAGGGTATTGATCCTTCCCGCATCTATACCGAAGGCCGGGGCAAAACACAGCCTGTAACGGGTACCCAGTGCAACAACGTCAGGGCTCGTCCGGCGCTCATCGAGTGTCTGCAACCTGACCGCCGCGTCGATATCGAAATTATCGGCACCCGGTAAGCTCTGGCTGTTCCGTTTCGCAAAAAACCCTGCTTTGGCAGGGTTTTTTGTTTTGCGATGCCCACTTGTGCAAGCGTGGCAATCACGTACCCTGTAGCGCCTGTTCTCACCTGTTCATATCGAGAATCCCATGAGCACTCTCAACACTGACCCTTCGGAACTGGACAAATTCAGTGAGCTTGCCCATCGCTGGTGGGACCCTGCTTCCGAGTTCAGGCCGCTGCACGAAATCAATCCGCTGCGCCTCGACTGGATAGACGCCATGGCAGGGCTTTCGGGCAAAAAGGCGCTCGATGTCGGATGCGGCGGCGGTCTCCTGGCCGAGGGCATGGCCTCGCGCGGCGCAGAAGTCACCGGCATCGACCTGTCCGAAAAGGCGCTCAGCGTCGCCCGCCTGCACCTGTTCGAGAGCGAACTGAAAATCGACTACCGGCACATCCCGGCAGAAGCCCTTGCCGAAACGCATGCCGGGCAGTTCGACATCGTCACCTGCATGGAAATGCTCGAACACGTTCCCGACCCCGCCAGTATCGTCACGGCCTGCGCGCGCCTGGTACGCCCCGGCGGGCAAGTCTTTTTTTCCACCCTGAACCGCAACCCCAAATCCTTCCTTTTCGCCATCGTTGGGGCTGAATACGTACTCAAGCTGCTGCCGCGCGGCATGCACGACTACGCCCGCTTCATCAAGCCTTCCGAGCTTGCCCGGTTCTGCCGCGAGGCCGGGCTTGTAACCGCCTCCATGAACGGCCTGTCGTATAACCCCTTTACCCGTGCCTACAGCCTGAGCCACGATACCTCCGTCAACTACATGATGCAGGCCCGCCGCCCTGCCTGATTGGAGGTTGATTTTCCCACCCGCATCCCCCACAATTTCAAGCATGGTTGTAACTCCGGCGAGCTGGAGACGTTTTGGACAGGGGTTCGACTCCCCTCACCTCCACCGAAGCGCGATTCTGGATTCCGATGAATGCGTTTCGGTGGGGGTGTTCCGGATTCGACAGGGCGAGCAAAAGCAAGCAGGCAACCCGAGAGGCGACGGACGTAATCCGCGCAAAACCATAAACGCCAACGATGAGCGTTTCGCAGTCGCCGCTTGAGCTGACTGCCGGGGCCGCTGAAGCCTTGTAACCCAAGACAGCCGGTGGGAACTTCGGTTCCCACCGTCATTTATATGCCCTATCCCGTCTCTCAAAGGCTCCCTTTCCCGCTTTACAGGCGAAGAGCCGGGGGGAGAAGGCTCAACATGTCAAAAGAACACAGGCACGACCAACGGTTCAGATATACTTCGTCCTTTTACATTTCTGCCAAACATCCCCAATGGATATTCATGCTTTCATCACCGCGCTCGTGCTTGGCATTGTTCAAGGGCTGACCGAGTTCCTGCCTGTTTCCTCAACGGGACACCTCATCATCGCAGGCGACCTGCTCGGCTCCCACGATGAAATCGGCAAGGTCTTCGATGTTGTTATCCAACTTGCCTCCATCTTCGCGGTGTGCTGGGTTTTCCGGACAAAAATTGCCGAAGTGACGGTCGGAGTCCTGCATAGGCCACGCAACCGCCTCAGTATGCGTTTCGTGCTGATGATCATCCTCGCCTTTCTGCCCGCGTGCATTCTGGGCCTGGCTTTTCACAAGACAATCAAACAAGTACTGTTCAATCCCCTCGTCGTTGCGGGGGCGTTGATCGTGGGCGGCATCATCATTTTCATCGTCGAGCGTTTTCTTCGGAACCACCCGCATCAGACGAGCATCGACGACATGACCGCAAGCACTGCGGTCAAGATTGGTTTTGCACAGGCGCTTGCAATGATCCCCGGTACTTCTCGCTCTGGGGCAACAATCATCGGCGGGGTAATTTTTGGCCTATCGCGCAAGGCCGCCACGGAGTTTTCTTTCTTTCTCGCCATTCCGACCATGGTCGGGGCTACAGTACTGGATGTTTACAAGAGCTGGCATCTGTTCAACGTAGGCCACATCCCATTCTTCGCGGTTGGATTTATCGCCTCGTTTGTCTCGTCAATGTGGGCAGTGCGCTTCCTGCTACGCTATATCTCCACTCACACATTTATACCGTTTGCCTATTATCGCATCATTTTCGGTCTGGTCGTTCTCGCTACTTGGTATTTCGGCGTCGTAGACTGGAGCTTGCCGGACTAAGCGCGCGGCAGCCATCATGTTTGTCCTGTTCGAGGAGGGAGGCAGCTTCAAGGCTGGAACCGTGCGAGCCGATAACGATAGCTCGCTCCAGGTGGATAACACGCACGGCAAGCGGGTGAAGCTGAAGCGCGCCAACGTGCTGCTCGAATTCCGCGAACCCGCGCCCGCCGATCTTTTGGCTCGCGCGGAGGCCGCTGCCGCTGAATTCGATACGGATTTCCTGTGGAGCGTCTGCGGCGACGAGGAATTCGCATTCACGGAGTTTGCCGCCGATTATTACGGCCACACACCAAATGCGGCAGAAGCCGCTGCGATGCTGTTTTCGCTGCACGCCGCGCCAATGTGGTTTCACCGCCGGGGCAAAGGGCGCTTCCGCAAGGCTCCAGAAGACATCCTGCGCGCGGCAAAAGCGGGCATGGAGAAAAAACGGCTGCAAGCCGAGGCTATCGAGCGGATGCGTGCGGAACTGGCGGCAAGGCGGCTGCCCATTGAATTCGGCGGCATGGTTCCCCAATTGCTCTATCGCCCCGACCGCAACAGCATCGAGGCGAAGGCGCTGGAAGCGGCCTGCATCGACGCGGGGCTGTCTGCAGCAAGGTTGCTGCTGGAGTGCGGCGCGCTGCCATCGAGCCACGACTACCACTACCGCCGTTTCCTGTTCGAGCAGTTCCCGGAAGGCACGGATTTTCCAGCTTTCGACCCGCCCGTTTTCCCGACTGCCTTGCCATGCGCGGATGTTGCCGCGTTTTCGATCGACGATGCTTCGACCACAGAGATCGACGACGCCTTTTCCGTCACGCCACAGCCAGACGGTGGCTGGAAGATCGGCATCCACATCGCCGCGCCTGCCCTGGGTTTTATGCGCGGCTCTACGCTGGATGCCATCGCGCGCAGACGCTTATCCACCGTCTACATGCCGGGCGGCAAGATCACGATGCTGCCCGATGACGTCGTCTCGGCGTTCACACTCAGCGCAGGGCGCACTTGCTATGCCATGTCGCTTTACCTCGATGTGCGGGCCGACCTGACTGTCCTTGGCCACGAAAGCCGCATTGAATGCGTACCGGTCGTCGCCAACCTGCGCCATCACGACATCGAGCCGATTTTCAACGAAACGGCACTGACGAAAGGCGGCCCGGATTTTCCCTGGAAAAAGGAACTCACCCTGCTTTGGGAACTTGCCACAGTACTTGAAGCAGGACGCGGCAAACCTTCCGGAAACGCAAATCAGGTGGATCACACTTTTTCCGTCGATTGGGAACGAAACTCGCCGGACGGTCCCGGCGTCATTGCCATCGGAAAACGGCTGCGCGGTTCGCCACTGGAAAAACTCGTGGCCGAGTTGATGATCTTTGCCAATTCCACCTGGGGCCAGTTGCTTGA
This sequence comes from Betaproteobacteria bacterium, assembly GCA_009782565.1. GTDB lineage: Bacteria > Pseudomonadota > Gammaproteobacteria > Burkholderiales > Rhodocyclaceae > WRNU01. The sequence goes on along the minus strand of WRIU01000009.1, from coordinate 40,278 downwards.
TGAAGCTGGCGTACCCGGCCTGTACCGCGTACAAGGCGGCGGCAAGGTACGCATGGCGACGGTAGCCGCGCCGCACGAAGGGCTCGGCGTCGATTGTTATGCCTGGTCGAGTTCCCCGCTGCGCCGCTACGCCGATCTTGTCAATCAATGGCAAATCGCCGCTGTGCTTAACGGAACTGCTCCGGCCTTTGCCCCCAGGTCGACCGATTTGCTGGAAGCAATGCGCGATTTTGAGCTGGCTTACGCCGAATACAGCGAATTCCAGCGCCGCATCGAACGTTACTGGTGTGTGCGGTGGTTGCGTCAAAACGATGTGCATACGACAGAAGCGTTCGTTTTGCGTGACAATCTCGTTCGCCTCATCGACATCCCGCTCGTTTTCAGGGTACCTTCACTTCCTCCGCAACTGCCCGGTTCGAAAATCAGCCTGATCATCGCGGGCAGCGACCTCATCGACGTCGAAATCGATGCCCGCTACCTCGCCACCCTCTCTGAACCCGGCCCGGAAGCGTGGGGAGAGACGGATTATTGACAGAAACGAAACACTATCACCTACGTCCTGTTTAACAGAATCGACCGAGACCCGATTGCTTGCGTAGAATCCCTTCCATGGCAATGAAGCTATCTTTTCTTTCCGCAGCATGGGGCTCCGACCAGGACAGGCGGCTGACTATCGGCTTTGCCGTTTCGGTCATGATGCACATCTTGGTGATGCTCATCCATTTCACCATGCCCGAAATGCCTGCGGCACGCGCGCCCAGCCTTGACGTCATTCTCGTCAATGCCCGCCATGACACGGCTCCGACAGACCCGCAGGCACTGGCACAAGCCAATCTCGATGGAGGTGGCGACAGCAGCGAGGATGTCCGCGCCGCTTCTCCGCTGCCGCCACAGGACAGCATAAAAAACGGCAATGACCTGGTCGACATGACGCGGGGGCAACGGGTAGCCATACGGCAAAAGCAGCACGAGGAGGTTCTGACCCAGGAGGATGGAGACGTAGCCATCGATACAGCCGCCCCCAAGGACAAAAAACCCGCCGCACCGCAACCCGTCACCGGTTCAGACACCGCAGACGCTACGGCGATGGCGCTCAAGCTCGATGCCGAAATCGCCGAGAAAACCATTGCCTACAACCAGCGCCCGCGCCGCAAGCAGATCGGCGTACGCACCAGGGAATACCGTTTTGCCCAGTACATCGAAAGCTGGCGCGCCAAGGCTGAACGCATCGGCGAACTGCACTATCCCGCCGCCGCGCGCGGCAAGATGTACGACAGCCTGTTGATGACGGTTTCCATCAAGAAAGATGGAACTCTTGAAAAAATTGTCATCCACCGTCGCTCAAAGTATCCTGTCCTGAACGAAGCGGCGGAAAAAATCGTCCGCCTGGGCGAACCTTACGCACCGTTTCCTCCCGAAATTGCGCGGGATACCGATATACTCGACATTACTCGTACCTGGATGTTCACCAATGACAAGCTTGGGGTAAAAGCCAGGTGATGGTTTTTCCGTCAAATTTATGTGAAATCGCCTTGAACACGCGCCTACAATGGATCGTTACGCTCTCATCGGCCATCCCGTTGAGCACAGCACATCGCCCCTCATCCACGCCGCATTTGCCCGCCAAACGCAGCAGGAATTGAACTACCAGGCGTTGCTTGCGCCGCTGGATGGTTTCTCCGACACCGTGCGGATGTTCCGCGCCGAAGGCGGGCGCGGAGCCAACATCACCGTACCGTTCAAGATTGAAGCTTGCTCTATCGCCACCCGCCTGACAGAACGGGCCAAGTTGGCTGGAGCCGTCAACACGCTTACTTTCGGAGACGATGTCATTATCGGTGACAATACTGACGGTATCGGATTGGTACGCGATCTCATCATCAATCTCGGCTGCCCGCTCGCTGGCCGTCATGTGCTGCTGCTCGGCGCGGGTGGCGCGGCGCGTGGAGCCATTTTTCCCCTGTTTCAGACCAAGCCCGTATCCCTGACCATTGCCAACCGCAGCATCGAGCGCGCGCAAGAGCTTCGCGCGGCCTTTGCACCCCATGCCGGGCAAACGGCCTTCACTGCCGGGGGCTTTGAGGACCTCGGCGGATGGGAGTTCGATGTCGTCATCAACGCCACCTCGGCAAGCCTCAAAAAAGAAGCCTTGCATCTGCCCCGCAACATTTTTGCGCCCGATGCGTTCGCCTACGACATGATGTACGGCGCAAGCGGTGCCACCCCCTTCCTGGCTTGGGCGCGCACGGCGGGCGTTGCACGGCTCTCCGACGGGCTTGGCATGCTGGTCGAACAGGCAGCGGAGAGTTTCGCCCTCTGGCGCGGCGTGCGCCCGAACAGCGCATCCGTGCTCTCCAACCTGCGCCGCAAGCTGGCATCCAACGGTTGAAAAAACGCATTTTCCGCTGGCTGTGGCGCGGCTTGTTGCTGGTTTTCGTGCTCGTGTTCGGCGTACAGCTCTGGTTTTTCGCCCAACTCCTTTACTGGCGCGACAACAACCCTTCCAGCACCCGCTTCATGCGCCTCGCACAAGCCGAATTGCAGGCCAAGAACCCGCGAGCCAGACTGGCTCATACCTGGATGCCTTACGAGCGCATTTCCATCCACTTGAAGCGCGCCGTTATCGCTGCCGAGGACAGCCACTTCCTCGAACACGACGGTTTCGACTGGGACGGCATTCAGACCGCGCTGGAAAAAAACCTCGCCCGTGGGAAAACGCGGGCTGGCGGCTCCACCATCACGCAACAACTGGCAAAAAACCTGTTTCTGTCACCGGCTCGCAGTTATCTCCGCAAGGGTCAGGAAGCGATCATCGCCATGATGATCGAGGCGCTATGGAGCAAGCGCCGCATTCTGGAGGTGTATCTGAACGTTGCACAATGGGGCGACGGCATTTTTGGCGCAGAAGCGGCGGCTTGGCACTATTATCGCGTTCCTGCCGCCCGCCTCGGTTTGGCAGAAAGCGCGCGGCTCGCCGTCATGCTGCCCAACCCGCGCCGTTATGGGCACTCTTTCACCCCGGCGCAACAAGCGCGCGCCCAACGCATCCGTTCTTACATGAACAGCGCACAAGTGCCATAAACACGCCGTTGAGCTTGTCAAGAATTGCGATACTGCCATCATTGCGAGCGAAGCGAAGCAATCTAGCATGGAGGAATGACCATGAACACGCCGGACAAAAGCAAATCAAACGAAGAAGTCAGAGAGACCGTCCGCACAGGGTACGCGGCCATTGCCACCGGGCAGCGCGCCTGTTGTTGCGGAAGCCCGCGCAGCAATCAGGCCGACCCTATCCGGCTGGCGAAAGCCGTAGGCTATGACGCGGAAAGCCTTTCCAACCTGCCTGAAGGCGCGAATATGGGGCTTTCCTGCGGCAACCCTGTCGCCATCGCGGCCTTGCAGGAAGGCCAGACCGTACTTGACCTCGGCAGCGGCGGCGGCTTTGACGTGTTCCAGGCGGGCGAAAGAGTGAAAGCCTCCGGGCGAGTCATCGGCGTGGACATGACACCGGAAATGCTTGCCAAAGCTCGCAAGAATATTGTGCAATACCGGCAACGCACCGGCCTGAATAATGTGGAATTCCGCCTTGGCGAGATTGAATATCTACCCGTGGCTGACGACAGCATTGACGTAGTGCTCTCCAACTGCGTCATCAACCTTTCCCCGGACAAGCCCCAAGTCTGGCGCGAAATATCCCGCGTACTCAAACCGGGCGGCAAGATTTCCGTTTCGGACCTGGCTCTGCTGAAACCTCTTCCCGCCAACATCCAAGAAATGGCGGCGGCTCTGGTGGGATGCGTTGCCGGGGCGGCTCTGGTGGAAGAAACCAGAGCCATGTTGGAAAAAACCGGCTTCAAATCTATCGTCCTAACACCCAAACCCGACTACGTGCGGAACATGCAGGACTGGAACGATCCTTTGTACAGGCAAATCGCTGAAACCCTGCCGAAAGGCGAGGAAATGGCGGATTACGTGGTCAGCCTGTCCATTGAGGCCAGAAAATAAGGAGTCTGAGTGATGAATAAAAGTAAAGTAAATGAGGCTTTGGCTTGTTTTGCCTGTTCTGGCGAAGGCTTTAACTGCTCTCAGGCCATATTGTCAACCTATTGCGAGGAATACGGCCTTGATAAAAAGACCGCCCTGAAAATTGCTTGTGGTCTTGGAGCTGGAATGGGGAGGCTACAGGAAACTTGCGGAGCCGTGTCGGGAGCTTATCTGCTCATAGGGTTGAAGTATGGCAACTTCTTAAAAGAAGATAATCAAGCCAAAGAAAAAAGTTACGCTTTAGTACGGAAATTTACCGCACTATTTGAGGAAAGAAACAAAACAACAAACTGCCTCGAACTTTTAGGCGTTGACTTGATAAATGGTGATAAGAAAATAGCATCGGAACGGGTAAAAATGCTCTGCCCAAAAATGGTTCAGGATGCCGCAGAAATAATAGAGCAGATATTATTTTCTAATGAAATGGCAGAATAATCTAAACAGTGTTCATCTGTAATTTCTGCCTTACAGGCCAAACAACTCCGCCAGCGCCTGTCCCGGTTCTTCCTCACGCATGAAGCTCTCTCCCACGAGGAAGGCGTACACCTCAGCCGAGCGCATGATCGCCACATCTTCCCATGTGCCAATGCCGCTTTCAGTAATGACGATGCGCTCAGGCGGGATGCGCGCGCGCAGCTTCAGCGTGGTTTCCAACGAGACTTCAAACGAGGAAAGTTTGCGGTTGTTGATGCCGATGAGCGGGGTATCCAGTTGCAACGCGCGTTCAAGTTCCTTGCCGTCGTGGGACTCGACGAGCACAGCCATGCCCAGTTCGTGCGCGATGCCGGTGAACTCCTGCATCCGGGTATCGGAGAGCGCGGCAGCGATGAGCAAGATAGCATCGGCTCCCATCGCGCGCGCCTCGAAGACCTGATAGGGGTCGATCAGAAAATCCTTACGCAAAACGGGAAGCTCGCAAGCAGCGCGAGCAGCTTTCAGCGCGTCGTGCGAGCCTTGGAAAAAGGACTCGTCGGTCAATACGGAGAGGCAAGCCGCGCCGTGGGCGGCGTAGGTTTCGGCAATTTCAGCGGGCTGGAAGTTCGCGCGGATCAGCCCCTTGGAAGGACTGGCTTTCTTGATTTCAGCAATGACTGCCGACAGCTTTTTTTCTACCCGGTCACGCAGGGCAGCGGTGAAGTCACGGGTGGGCGCAGCATCCCGTGCCCGCGCCTGCATCTCAACGAAAGGCAGGCGCGCGCGCGCCGTGGTGACTTCCCGGACTTTGACAGCGAGAATTTCTTGCAGAATGTCACTCATTTACGCCTTCGATGTTTTGGTTATAGAGCACGAATTCTTCCATTTTTGCCTTGGCTGCGCCAGAACAAAGTACCGCGTCGGCGCGGGCGATGCCGTCCGCAATGGTATCGGCCACATCGGCGGCATAGAGCGCCACGCCGGAATTGAAAATCACGATGTCGCGGGCAGGGCCGGGTTGGTTGTCGAGTACGGCGCGTAGCATTGCCACGGATTGTTCGGTCGTCTCGACCCGGAGGTTGCGGGTTCCGGCCATGCGGATACCGAAATCCTCTGGATGGATGGTGTACTCGGACACTTTGCCGTCCTTCAGTTCGCCGATCATCGTCGCCGCGCCCAGGCTGATTTCGTCGACGCCGTCCAGTCCATGCACCACCACAACGTGCTTACTGCCAAGCCGTTCCATCACCCGCACGAGGATGCCCACTAGGTCGGGATGGAACACGCCGATCAGCGCGTTGGGCGCGTCCGCCGGGTTGATGAGCGGCCCTAAGATGTTGAAGATGGTACGCACACCCATTTCCCGCCGCACAGGGGCGATGTTTTTCATCGCGGAATGGAAGTTGGGCGCGAACATGAAGCCCAGCCCCGTGTTGGCGATGCAGTCGGCCACTTGTTCCGCGCCAAACGCGAGGCTGCCTCCAAGCGCTTCGATGGCGTCCGCAGCGCCGGATTTAGAGGACACGCCGCGATTGCCATGCTTGGCGACCCTCGCCCCGGCTGCGGCGATGACAAAGGCGCTGGTGGTAGAGATATTGAAGGTGTGCGAACCGTCGCCGCCCGTTCCGACGATGTCGATGAAGTTGTCGTTGGGCGGGGGCACTTTCACCTTGGTCGCCATCTCGCGCAGTACGGCAGCCGCAGCGGCAATCTCCCCGATGGTTTCCTTCTTCACCCGCAAACCGGTCAGGATGGCAGCGGACATGACCGGCGAGAGTTCCCCGGCCATGATCTGACGCATCAGGTCGAGCATTTCGTCATAGAAAATCTCTCGGTGCTCGATGGTGCGTTGCAGGGCTTCTTGCGGCGTAATCATTTGTTTTCCTTTACCTGGTTCAGAAAATTGCGAAAAAGATCATGTCCATGCTCGGAGAGTACGGATTCAGGATGGAACTGTACGCCTTCAACGGCAAATTCCCGATGCCGCAGCCCCATGATTTCACCGTCTTCCACCCAGGCGGTGACTTCGAGGCAATCGGGGAGCGTTGCGCGCTCAACCGCCAGTGAATGGTATCGCGTACAGGCCAGCGGGCAGGGCAAGCCCCGGAATACGCCCATGCCGTCGTGCTGCACGGCGGAAAGTTTGCCGTGCATCAACCGCTTGGCGTGCACCACCTTGCCGCCAAAGGCTTCGCCAATGGATTGCAAGCCGAGGCAAACGCCCAGGATCGGGATTTTTCCGGCAAACACATGGATTGCCGCGAGCGAAATCCCCGCTTGCGTGGGCGTACACGGGCCGGGGCCAATGACGAGACGCGAAGGCGTTAATGCGGTAATTTCTTCTAACGTGATGGCATCGTTGCGAAAAACGCGCACATCTTCGCCTAATTCTCCGAAAGCCTGCACGATGTTCCAGGTGAAGCTATCGTAGTTGTCAATCATGAGCAACATGGCCGTTTCTCCTCAAAGCCTTGTATCCAACCCGCTTTCGGCCATTTCCGCCGCGCGGAGCATGGCGCGCGCCTTGCTTTGCGTCTCCGCCCATTCGGCGTCGGGGTTGGAATCGGCGACGAGGCCCGCGCCAGCCTGAACGTGGATTTGCCCATCCTTGAGCACGGCGGTACGGATAGCAATCGCCAAGTCCATGTCGCCATGAAAACCGATGTAGCCAACGGCTCCGGCGTAGATGCCGCGCTTGACGGGTTCGAGTTCGTCGATGATTTCCATCGCCCGTACCTTGGGCGCGCCGGAAACGGTTCCCGCCGGGAAGGCGGCGCGCAGGACGTCGAACGCATCCAACCCGTCGGCAAGGCGAGCTTCGACGTTGGAAACGATGTGCATCACATGGGAGTAACGCTCAATGGTGAAGCGGTCGGTGACTTTGACGGAACCGATGGCCGCGACCCGTCCGGCGTCGTTGCGGCCAAGGTCGAGCAGTTGGAGGTGTTCGGCGCGCTCCTTTTCGTCGGCGAGCAATTCTTCTTCCAATGCCTTGTCTTCTTCCGGGGTCGCGCCGCGTTTGCGGGTTCCGGCAATGGGGCGAACGGTGACGTTGCCATCCTGGAGCCGGACGAGAATTTCGGGCGAAGCGCCGATGACGTGGAAGTCGTCGAAATTGAAATTGAAGAGGTAAGGCGAGGGATTGAGGGAACGGATAGCGCGATAGAGCGCCACAGGGTGAGCGGCAAAAGGTTTGCACATGCGTTGGGAAAGGACGACCTGCATGACATCGCCGTCGACGATGTACTGTTTGACGCGGCGCACGGCATCCTTGAATTTCTCTTCCTCAAAACTGGAAACCGGCGGAGCGGCAGGCACGCTGACATCGGCAGGGATACGCACGGGGTCGCGCAGGCGATTGAGAAGTTCGGCAAGGCGTTTGCGCGCATGGCGGAAAGCGCCGGGAACGTTAGGGTCGGCATAGACGACGAAGGTGAGTTTGCCGGAGAGGTTATCGACGATGGCAAGCTCTTCGCACAACAGGAGCAGGATGTCGGGCGTACCAAGCGGGTCGGGCAAGCAGGAGGCGCCAAGGCGCGGTTCGATGGTACGCACGGTGTCGTAGCCAAAGAAGCCGACAAGCCCACCGGCGAAACGCGGCAAGCCATCGCGCGGCGGGACTTTGATGCGGCGCATGACTTCGGCGATGAACAGAAGCGGGTCGGAATCATCGCAGCGCTCGATGAGGCGATTGCCGGTCAGCAGCAGACAGGCGCGGCCATGCGCTTCGATGCGGGTGGAGGAAGCGAGGCCGATGATGGAATAGCGCCCGAAGCGTTCGCCGCCCTGCACGGATTCGAGCAGGAAAGTATGGGGTTCGTTGGCGAGTTTCAGGTAGATGGAAAGCGGCGTATCGAGATCGGCAAAGGTCTCCAACGTCACTGGGATACGGTTGTAGCCCTCAGAGGCAAGGGCCTTGAATTCCTGTTCGAGCATGGTCACTCCACGAGGGGAAAACGGACTTCGGACGGCGGGGCGGCGCTTCGGTACGCCGCAGGGGACGAGTTCTCAGTGGCCCAAAGGCCAACGCCAAGCCGCCCGCCAGCAGGGCTGGGAGGCGTTGAAAGAGGCTTGTGCGAGGAACTTTCCGAGTTGCGTCACGATAGTTGCATCTAATGCTTCTTGGCGTACGTTTTCAGGGGACAGGCTCAACCAACATGGGCTAATTGCGGAGTACGCCAAATACTTTCTGCGCCAGACTGCCGGCTGCGCTAAGAGGATCCTTGCGAATTGCCTTCTCCTCTTCCGCGATCATCATAAAGAGGCCATCGAGTGCCTTGTTTGTGACATAGCTATCCAGGCTGGCATCCTCCTTGCTGATTAGTCCGAATCTGGCAGCGCTACCGGCAAATCTGTCGTATTGTTCGGCCAGTTTCACCTTGGCAATTGCCTGCTGTACGATGGGTCGAAATTTGTCGCCGAGCGGAGCCGACGTGGTTCGGCGAAAATACTCGGTAGCGGAATTGTCGCCGCCGACAAGAATCCCCTTGGCATCTTGTACGGACATGCCCTTGATCGCGTCCACCAGCAGCTTCTTCGCTTCGGGCACGGCGGCTTCGGCGGCACGGTTGAAGGTTGTTTCCAACTCATCAACCTGTTTGCCCATGCCAACGGAACGCATCATTTTCCCCGCCCTGTCCAGTTTATCGGGTAAAGGAATCCGCACCTTGGGATTGCCAAGAAAACCGTTTTCCCTGCCCAGCAGATCAACGGCTTTGTTTGCCCCCTGGGTGAGAGCCTCCTTGAGACCGGCGGCTGCGTCATTGCTGGAGAACTGATCGAGAGAGAGAGCATGAGCCACCCCCGACAACAACAGGGCAGCAAGAAGGATGAATTTGTGCATAACAAACCTCAGAAACACAATAGGTTCTGATTCTACCTCTTGGTCAGAGTTGCAGTGAACCTGCCCCGTCGACCCCTCTAGCCGTTTTTTTTCTGTTGGTGATGAACCCTCAAGCCAATCCATCACCTGCTCCGCCCTCTCCAGCAACCCATCGCACTCGATGCTCTCCACCGGCATCCCTTCGCTATAGCCGTACTTCACGAGCAACACGGGTACGCCTGCGGCGCGGGCGGCAAGCGAGTCATTGATGGAATCGCCGATCATCAGGGATTCTTCCGGCTTTACCCCAAGCAAGCCGCAGGTGTAGAGAACCATGGCGGGATCGGGTTTTCTCACGGGTAGGGTGTCGCCGCAGACGACCGCGCCAAAATAACGCGCGAGATCGAACTGTTGCAGCAAGGGCAATGTGAAAAAGGCACTCTTGTTGGTGACGACGGCCATTTTCAGTCCGCGCGCGGCAAGCAGCGCGAGAAGTTCGGGAACGCCGGGATAAGGCTGTGTGGCCTGACCATTTACGCGCGTGTAATGGCGGCGGAAGATTTCGCGTGCGGCATCAGTCTCGGCAGCGGAAGGCTCCGCGCTTTCGGCAAGGCAGCGATGAATGAGGTCGTTGACGCCCCGACCCACAAAGCCGTGGATGTGCACCTGACTGAGCGCCGGTCGCTCCAGTTCGGCCAGCATTTGATTGGCAGCTTCGGTCAGGTCGGCAATGGTATCGAGCAAAGTGCCATCGAGGTCGAACAGGACTGCCTTTGCCGCGAAGCGCACACTCATGCGCTCACCGTAGCCAGTTCGGCGCGCAACCGCGCAATGATCGTGTCGTAGCGATGCGGGTCGCTGTCGCGCCCGGCTCCGAACACGGCAGAACCAGCTACGAAGGTATCGGCTCCGGCGCGGGCAATCTCGGCGATATTGTCGGCTTTCACGCCACCGTCGACTTCGAGCAGAAGATGCCGTCCGCTCTCCTGGCTCCAGGCATCGAGCCGCACGCGGGCGGCTGCGAGCTTGTCGAGTGTGCCGGGAATGAACGTTTGCCCGCCGAAACCGGGATTGACGCTCATCAACAGGACGAAATCGAGCCGATCCATGACGTGATCGAGCACATGAAGGGGCGTGGCCGGATTAAGCGCCAGCCCCGCTTTTGCGCCACCGTCCCGGATGAGAGCCAGGCTGCGGTCGATATGTTCGGACGCTTCGGGGTGGAAGCTGATGAAGTCTGCGCCTGCTTCGATGAACCCGGAGATGACCCGGTCGACCGGCTTCACCATCAGGTGCACGTCGATGGGCGCTTTCGTCAGAGGCCGGAGGGCCTTGCATACCAGCGGCCCGACCGTGAGGTTGGGGACGTAATGGTTGTCCATCACGTCGAAGTGAATCCAGTCCGCACCGGAAGCAATCACATTTTCCACTTCCTCGCCGAGACGGGAAAAATCGGCGGAAAGCAGGCTGGGGGCAAGGCGGTACATGGGCAGTAATCCCAAAAAGTTCTGAATAAGAAATTCTACCCGCCCCGGAGGCAAAGCTCATCGCACCTGAATGGTCTCTTCAGAAAAACTCTACCTGAAATTAAGCGCTTCCCATTCCCTCCCCGAAAGGGAGGCGCGAAGCGCCGGGGTGGTTACGGGAATTGCTCTCGGCGCGGATTCAGGCAAAAACCATCGCCGGAACCCTCCGCCCGTTTACCTGCCCGCTTCGGCAGAAATCCCCGCCAATATCTGTTCCAGGTCGTCGGCTCCGCGATAGCCGACGATACGCGACCCATCGGCAAAGAACAGGACGGGTGTGCCGGTTACGCGCAATTTCCTGCCCAGTTCCACATTGCGGTCAATGACGGCGCTGTCGCAATTACGCGCTTCCGGCACCTTGCCGCCGACGATCCAGGCTGTCCAGGCAGCGGCTTTGTTTTCGGCGCACCAGATATGGCGCGATTTGGTTAAGGAATCGTCTGAAAGCATCGGGTAGAGAAAAGTGTAGAGGGTGACATTCTTTACTTTTTGCAGTTCCTTGCCCAAGTGCTTGCAGTAGCCGCAATTAGGGTCTTCAAGCGTCACAATGATTCGTTTGCCGTTGCCGTTTACGCGCTTGATTGCCTGTTCCAGGGGCAGGGACTTGAAATCGATGCGGGAGAGTTTGTCGAGGCGTTCGCCGGTCAGATTCTGCCGTGTTTCGACGTCGATGATATTGCCGAGGATGAAGAAACTCACCACCTTGTCGGTGTAAAACAATTCACCGTTGGTCAGTACAACTTCATAGAGCCCGCCTTGCGGGATACGAACCACTGATTCCACCACGGATTCGGGTACGCTAAGGAAAGCCGCAACGCCCTTACGCACCCTGTCTTCATTTTTACGTTCCTCCGCAGCGATCTTGCGTGCCTTGGTTTCATTGCCCCTGCGTACCCCATCTTGGGCATACGCTGACGGAATGGCAGATGCGGTCATCGCGGCTATCGCCAGCAGGAAAAACACGGCGCGAAATGGACGAAAAGTGAAAGTCATATCGGTCTCCGGACGGAATGAACGGGCGTCCGTGTACATCTATCAGTGATGGCGGGTTTCCGGATGATGAGCTACGGAAAGGAAGTCGATCCTGTCCATCAGCCGCCTGAATACATCGTCCGAAATATGACGCGTTTGAGCGAGGCGCGCAATGGTATCGCGCTCTGCCTTTAGTGCAATTTGCCGCAGTTTGAGTTCAATGCCGTCCGCGTTTCGCAGAAATTGTCCTTCATCGACGGCGTAGGGCTCGTCGGCAAACCGATCCCTGTAAGTTTCGATCACCCGTTGGGTTGCCTGAGTGTAAAGCCCAATCTCATCGGCATCTGGATCGTTCACCGCCATTTCGTGACCGGCTTCTTCGACGGCCTTGATCGCTGCCGCCGCAGCCGCACGGATGGCATTTTCCTCCTTGCGCTCCTCGACGGATACTTCGGGTACGCTCATCGCCCGCCCTCGCAACAGCCAGGGCAGCAGAACGCTTGCTGCAACGAGCGAAATCAAAATGACCATCGCCGCGAGGAAGATGGCTTGATCCCGCGCCGGAAACGGCGATCCATCGTGCTTCATCACCAACGGCAGGGACAGGACGCCAGCCAATGTGACCGCCCCACGCACCCCGGCCAGCGACATTACCGGCACGACGCGCGAGTCGACTTCGACGATCTCATCGCCCGCCCGATTTCCGGAACGGCGGGCAAAAAACAGCATCAAGCGTAACGAAACCCATACCCAGACGTAACGCAGACCGATGAGGGCGACAGTAATCACCAACGCGCAAACGATCAGCCATACACTGCTCGTTCCATATTCCCCTGCCTCTCCCACCGTATTCATGGCGCGGCTCACGATAGCAGGCAACTGCTCTCCTAGCAGCACGAACATGAGGCCATTGAGGGCAAAGCGCGCCATGTCCCACACGGCTGTGCGCTGAACCCGCGTCGCCGCCATGGCTCGACCGCTTAACTCGATATAGCTCATGGTAATCCCTGCCGCCACTGCGGCAAGAATCCCGGAAGCATGAAAAGTCTCCGCCGCTAGGTATGCGCCAAACGGTATCATCAGGTTAGTCAGGATGGCCGCGCCGCTTTCCTCGCCCCATCGCCTGGAAAGCCAGAAGTGCGCGTAGCTGATGGCCAACGTCACCGCGATGCCGAGCGCCACTCCACCCACCGCCATCCACAGGAAAGTCAGGGAAGCGCTTCCCAGCGAAAACAGGCCCGTTGTCGCCGCCACGACCGCGAAACGGAAACACACCAGGCCGGAAGCATCGTTCAACAATGATTCGCCTTCGAGGATGTGCATCAGGCGTTTCGGCATCGCACAGCGCGAAACGATGGACGACACCGCCACCGGGTCAGTGGGCGACACCACCGCCGCCAGCGCGAAAGCCACGGGCAGCGGCATGCCCGGAACCAGCCAGTAAATCAGGAAACCTACGCCGAGCACAGTAAAAATCACTAACCCAAAAGCCAGGCTGATGACGGTGACTTTGTCGTGGAACAGGCTGGTCTTGGGAATTCGCCATCCATCGAGGAAAAGCAACGGTGGCAAAAAGACAAAGAGAAAAATTTCCGATTTCAGTTCGACCGTGCTGTCCGACAGTGTGGCGGCAATCAGGACGCCAAGCGCGATCTGCGCCAGCGGCAGGGGGACGGAAAACGGCAACGCCCGCACCAGATAGCTGCTGGCAATCACCGCCAATAACATGATCAATACAACTTCGATTGAGTGCATCCTTCGTTCCTGAATATGCTTCGGGTTTAATTTCCGCAATGAGTGGCAGTGCGGCACAGGCCATACCGCCTATGCGGAAGAAGAACAAAATCAGTTCAACTCCCCGCCAAGTACCTCAACCAACACAGGCAACAAACGTAAAAGCTCGCCGGTCATCAAGGCAAATTCCGCATCAAACAAAGCTTCAGCATCATCCTCGTTGCCGAGTTCTTCCCGCACCGTATCGAGAAAATCGAAGCGCTTGAGTTCGAGTTTTTCCGTCAGCACGAAACTCACCCGGTCATTGAACGTCAGCGCCAGACGGGTAGGCATCTTTCCGGCGGCAAGATGGTTTTTGATTTCGCTGCCATCGAGCGGATGGCGGGCATAACGCACCGTTGCCTTCTCTTCACTGACCGAGCGCAATTCGCAATCCTGATCGACAGTAAAACCTGAGGGCGCTTCGCCCGCCAGCCAATCGGCCATCGCCGAACTGGGTGAGCGGGCTGGGCGTAACAGCGCAAGCGGAAAATCATCGAGGGTCTGACGCAGGCATTCAAGCGCCTCCTCAGCTCGCGCCGCACTCGATGCGTCGATGCCAAGCCAACCATTCACCGGGTCAATCCACACCCAGGTACGGCGCTGGCGGATGAAGGCACGAGGCAGCAATTCCTGGGCGACTTGTTCGCGCAGTTCTTTCATCTGCCCACGCCCCGGCTTGTAACCTTGCTTCTCGGTAAGCATTGCCGCACGAACCTCCGCCTCCTGCCGCACCACCGAAGCTGGCAACAGGCGCGACTCCACGCCAAGCGCAATCAACCATTGCCCCCCGACCGCATGCAACAGGGCACCGTCACCACAAGGCGATACCCAACCACGCGATTCCATGTCCTGACTGCCGCACGGTTGAAGTGAGCGGGCATTCAGGCATGCTTCAAGCTGTACGGAAGTGATTCCCCACCCTGCCGGAAGGCGGTAAGGCTGAAGGTTCCTGAACCACATAAAAATATTCCTTGTTAATGCAATTTTTGGGATGAGAAAATCCACCGAAAGAACTTTAACGGGCAGATAGTCTGTAGAGGAACCGCGCATTTTAACGGTTTCCTACAGCAGAAAAAGTAACTTTCAACGATCTTCCATGGGAACAGCAATGTTGTCCTTCTGTTTTTATAACTGTTTAATTTATAAAAGAAGTTTATGTATACAACAGGCCGTTTCCTGTGGATAAACCATACGTCCCTTGCTGCGTCGCCATTTTTTGCACTGGGCAAGCTGTTGATAAGCACTCTTGGCCAGTGTGCGGGGAATGTCAGTACTTTTTGCCTCTCAGAAGGAAGGGCGCGTTATCCACATGGTTCTCCCTGTTCGTTCACTGATTTATCAAGATGAAGCCTGTTTCCGGTAGCCAGATGAAGTGGGAAATTTTTTGCCGGGCCGTTGATAACTACGGGGATGTTGGCGTGTGCTGGCGATTGGCGTGTGCACTGGTGGCTGAACATGGGGTTGATGTCCGGCTTTGGGTGGATGACTGGAAAACCCTCTCCAGGGTGTGCCCTCAGGCTGTCAGTGATGGAGCCAGGGTTGCCGGGGTCGAACTGCGGCGCTGGGCGAATCCTTTCCCGATGGAAGAACCTGCCGATGTAGTGATCGAGGCGTTTAGCTGCGATCTGCCGAAGGAACATGAACGGGCGATGGCGGAAAGAAAAAGGCCGCCAATATGGGTCAATCTCGAATACCTGTCCGCCGAGGAGTGGGTTCTTGGATGTCATGGATTGTCTTCGCCTCACCCGGAATGGCCTCTCACCAAGACCTTCCTCTTTCCGGGATTCCTGGAAGGTACAGGTGGCCTGATTCTGGAAGAAGGCCTCCTGTACCGGCGCGACCGGATGCTGGAGGCGCAGAGCCGTGCCGATTGGCTGCGCGCATTTACACGAGAGCCACTTCGCGAAGACGCCCTGGTGGTGTCGCTTTTCGGCTATGAGCCTTTCGAGCTTGCGGAATTGTTGCATTACTGGGAAGAGGGAGAACGTCCGATATTGCTGTTAGTGCCCGAAGGGCGCTCGCTGGCCGGGCTGGAAAGGGTGCTCGGTATAGCCTTGCCGCTTGGCGAGGAAGTCCGGCGCGGCGCGTTGCGCGTCGTTGCTCTGCCGTTCACAGATCAGGAAGGTTTTGATGCGCTGCTGTGGCGTTGCGACCTCAACCTGGTGCGAGGGGAAGATTCTTTTGTGCGCGCGCAATGGGCGGCGCGGCCCTTCGTATGGAACATCTACCCGCAAAAGGACGGCGCGCATTTCGTCAAGCTTGATGCATTTCTTGCGCTGTACAGCGCCGGTTTGCGAACCGATGCCGCTAACGCGCTCATTGCGTTCTGGCGAGCCTGGAACGGGCGCGGGGATACGGTAGCGGCCTGGCCTGCCTTCGTGCATGCCTTGCCTGAACTGGAAAATCATGCGCGCAGTTGGTGTGCCGCTCTGGCCGGGCGGCCCAGCCTTGTGACAACATTCTGGCAGTTTGTCGACACATCCTTTAAGAAACTGGATAAAATCCCGCCTCTCCAAAATTTTGATGGATTGGGCAACCCGCCCGATTAGGGACATCACAGCATGAAAACCGCGCAAGAACTCCGCTCCGGCAACGTCATCATGGTTGGCAACGATCCGTTGATCGTGCAGAAAGCCGAATACAACAAGTCAGGCCGCAACGCTGCCGTTGTGAAGATGAAGCTCAAAAACCTGCTGACTGGCACGCCGACGGAATCCGTGTACAAAGCCGACGACAAATTCGAGATCGTCGTTCTCGACCGTAGGGAAGTGAGTTATTCCTACTTTGCCGACCCGATGTATGTGTTCATGGATGCCGAATACAACCAGTACGAGGTTGAGGCGGAGAACATGACCGACGCCCTCAAGTACCTCGAAGATGGGTTGACCTGTGAAGTGGTGTTCTACAACGGCAAGGCCATTTCGGTGGAATTGCCCAACAGCGTCGTGCGCGAAGTCACCTACACCGAACCGGCGGTCAAGGGCGATACTTCCGGCAAGGTCATGAAACCGGCGCGGATCACCACTGGGTTTGAGTTGCAGGTTCCCGCCTTCGTCGAAATCGGCGACAAGATCGAGATCGACACCCGCACTGACGAATATCGTAACCGCGTGAAGTAACTCTGCGGTAAGCTGGACAAACCCGCATTCTTCGGGAGCCGGAAGGCTCCCGTTTGACTCCGTGGAAAGGGAATATTATGCCTTATCTGGAATGGATAAAAAATTCCGCATCGGGAGAATAGCTATGGACGAAAAGAGAAAATTGGATATCCTGGATAATGCAAAACGCTTCTTTAAGGAAAAAGTTGTTGCCGCTCATAAGAAAAATCTTGAAGAAATCACCCTGTCGTCGTTCAATGTGAATCCCTTTCTAAGGCATTACCTATCCAATTTTGCATTCGGCAATGCCAAACCTGAGAGTGTTGCAAAGGCACTTTTGTATCCAAGGGTTTTAGGGACTTCTATAACAACTATTTTTGGTACGCAAATGCAGCATTTTTGCAGCAAAGTCCTGTCGGCGAACGGCTCTAAGGTTTCAGGCATAGATGTGGAATTCAATGATCATCTTGATGATATGCGACATAAATATTGTCAACTTAAGGCTGGCCCAAACTGTATAAACAAAGACGACATAAAAACTGTATCGGATCATTTCAAGAATGCTAGTAGGCTCGCCAAGACAAATCAAGACAAGGAATTCAACGTTTCAAGGGACTGTATCGTCGGAACCATATATGGTGAAGAGGGGGAATTGTCCGGTATGTATAGGACATTAGCGAAAGATTATCTGGTATACCCTGGGAAAAAGTTTTGGCATAGCCTTACTGGCGAGGAGAACTTTTACTCAGATTTGATAGGGGCTTTTGGAGAGGTAGCGCTTGGGGAAAACGGGGTTTCCTTACTGAATGACGCAATCCAAAAATTGGCTAATGAAATAGAGTCATATCAGTATATAAATTAACTCTTGCATTTGAGTGGAATACACTAATAGAACGTTACCAACGGCTTCTCAAGCCCTTCAGCATCGTCATAAGAATCCAACTGAACCTGGAATATCGCGTCCTTTACTTCATCCACGCAAGCCGTAAGGTTCTTGCGGATTTCGCTGCCCCAGAACCGGATGACCGTCCAGCCAAGTATTTTTAACCGCCGGTCAGTTTCATGGTCACGGCGCATGTTGCGTTCAATTTTCGCTATCCAGTAATCCCGATTGCTCCGGAGCCTGGGTTTCTTGGCGTCCCAATTTTTTCCGTGCCAAAACTCACCGTCGCAAAACACCGCGATTTGAAACTTCTGGATAATGATGTCCGGTGAACCAGGAAACCGCCTGTCATTTTTCCGGTAGCGTACCCCTTCACGCCAGAGCGCCTTGCGGAGCATGACCTCAATCGCCGTGTCCTTGCTGCGGATACGGCTCATAACATATCGCCGCCTCACATCATTGGTTGTTGGTGATTTGCTCATGTATCTCGCTCAATGTTTCATATGCCGCCAACGGTGCCGAATCCGCGCAACGGTCAGATGAAGATTGTAGAAAATATCGTTGACAGGGCCAAGTTATGAGGTAACCTGTGCATACGCATTGGTTACTTTATTGATTATCTGAGGGAAGGCGTGATTACCGTATCTGAAGCGGCATCGAAGCTTGGCATTTCGATTGACACAATCCGGCGATGGGAAAAAAAGGGACTCATCAAGGGGGGGCGTGACCGTAGGAACAACCGCGTATTCGACGAAAGGGAACTTCAGCGAGCCCACAACAAATATGTCGGCGGTAACTTTGAGCACAAGTTTGAGATACTTAAATCAGAAAAACGTTACGGCTACAAATCTATCGAGCTATTCGCGGGCGCAGGAGGCCTCGCGCTAGGCCTCGAAAACGCCGGGTTTGACCACCAGCACCTCGTCGAATTCGACAAGTATGCGGCGGGGACGCTCAAGTGGAACCGCCCGGACTGGAACGTGATGTGCCAGGATGCCGCACTGGTAGATTTTACCCCATATGGAAACAAGGTCGACCTCGTTGCAGGCGGCTTCCCCTGCCAAGCGTTTAGCTACGCAGGGAACCAGCTTGGGTTTGAGGACGCTCGTGGGACCCTCTTCTACGAACTTGCGCGCTGCATCAAAGAGACGCAGCCGAAGATTGCTCTTGGCGAAAATGTCCGTGGCCTTGTCGTTCACGATAATGGCAGGACGCTACAGACAATGATCGGCATCCTCGACGGCCTCGGTTACCGGGTTGCATACCGCGTGTTGCGCGCGCAATACCTCGACGTGCCGCAAAAACGCGAACGGCTTTTCATCATCGGTATCAGGAAAGACCTCGATTTACCCATCTTTTTCCCGAAAGAGCGCGACTACACGGTCTCTTTGCGTGAAGCATTGGATGGCGTTCCTGATTCACCCTATCAGAAATACTCTGAACGCAAAAAAGAGATACTCGGGCTCGTTCCGCCTGGTGGTTACTGGCGCGACCTACCAGAAGACTTACAGAGGGAGTACCTAAAGGGGAGCTACCATCTGTCGGGCGGCAAGACCGGCATGGCTCGACGGTTGGCATGGGATGAGCCCTCGCTGACCCTGACATGTGCCCCTGCACAAAAACAGACCGAACGCTGCCACCCAGAGGAGACCCGCCCGCTGGCGGTCAGGGAGTATGCCCGGTTACAAACCTTCCCGGATGAGTGGGAATTCGAGGGTTCGCTAGGCGCACAATATAAACAGATCGGTAACGCCGTGCCGGTCAATTTGGGGTATCACATTGGGCGCTGCCTCGTAGCCATGCTTAGGAAAAAACCTGAGCAGGATATGGAGGAGGCAGTACCGGTGATGAGGATCGAACCTGTTCAAGCGTCGTTATTTAACTAACTTTGCCAAACTCGGCGACAAAATCGAAAGATATCCGCATCCACGGCGCGCGCCAGAATAATCTGCGCGATCTGTCGCTGGATTTGCCCCTGAACCGTCTTCTGGTCGTTACCGGCGTCTCCGGTTCCGGAAAATCCTCGCTGGTGTTCGATACCCTTTACGCCGAGGGGCAGCGCCGGTACGTCGAAACCTTTTCGCCCTACGCGCGCCAGTTCCTGGAGCGCATGGACAAGCCCCGCGTCGAGCGCATCGAAGGTGTGCCGCCCGCCATCGCCATCGACCAGTCCGGGCAGGTGCGGACTTCGCGTTCCACAGTGGGAACGATGACCGAGTTGGCCGACTGCTTCAAGCTGCTCTATGCCCGCGCCGCCCGCCTGCATTGCCGGGGTTGCGGCAAGCCGGTACGGCGCGATACCCCGGCGGGCATCGCAGCTGATCTCGCCAAACGCGCCGCCGGGGCGGACGATCCCCGGCTGGCAATCTGCTTCCCTCTCGCCGTCCCGGGAAATTTCACCGCCGAAGAAGTGGCCGCGCTGCTTGCCGCCCAGGGCTATACCCGCGTCCATATGCGCCAGACGGGGTCAGGGGGGGACGTATTGCAGGTGGTGCAAGACCGTTTCCGGCTGGCTTCTGCCGACCCTGGCCGCGTAGCCGAGGCTTTGGAAGCCGCCCTGCAACGCGGGCAAGGCCGGATAACGGTTTTTGCCGGGGAGGGCGATGGCGGCGAGGCATGGCTCTATTCCACCGGGCTGCACTGCGCCGAATGCGACATTGCTTATAGCGACCCGACGCCGGGCCTCTTCTCGTTCAACTCCCCGATTGGCGCATGCGAAACCTGCCGGGGCTTCGGACGGGTGATCGGGGTGGATTTCAGCCTTGTCGTGCCGGATGAATCGAAAACCCTGGCCGAAGGCGCGGTCAAGCCCTGGCAAACGCAGAGTTTCCGCGAATGCCAGGACGACATGATGCGGATGGCTCCGAAATACGGCGTTGCCGTCGATATACCTTTCCGCGACCTGCCGTTAGAGCACCGCCGCTGGGTGCTTGAAGGCGACGAGAAATGGAAAAGCTGGTCTTCTTCCTGGCCGCGCTACTGGTACGGGGTGCGGCATTTCTTCGATTGGCTGGAAAGCAAGTCCTACAAGATGCACATCCGTGTGCTGCTGTCGCGCTACCGCAGTTACACCGAATGCCCCGCCTGCCACGGCGCGCGGCTCAAGCCCGACGCCCTGCTATGGCGGCTTCCATTCCCCTCCGACGGGGTGGTCGGGGCGGGGCTGGCCATCTACGAACTGATGGCGCTGCCGGTCACGAAGCTGCGCGAACGGTTTATGGGCTTGACCCTGCCCGCGCTGTCCGATGAAGCCGGTTCATTGATATTGAACGAAATCCGCAGCCGGCTCGATTACCTCGCCGATGTCGGCCTAGGCTACCTGACCTTGGACCGCCAATCGCGCACGCTCTCCGGCGGTGAAGTCCAGCGGATCAACCTTACCGGTGCGCTGGGGGCTTCGCTCGTCAACACCCTGTTCGTGCTCGATGAGCCTTCGATCGGCCTGCATCCGCGAGACATTGGACGCATCATCAAGACGATGACCCGGCTGCGCGACGCCGGAAATACGCTGATCGTCGTCGAACATGACCCTAAAGTGATGTTATCTGCGGACGAACTGCTCGAAATCGGTCCCGGCGCGGGCGAGCGCGGCGGCGAACTCGTCGCGCGCGGAACGCCATCGGAAATTGCCGCCAATCGCCGTTCCATCACGGGGCCGTGGCTTTCGGGAGAAAAAAACATTGCGAGCGTCCGCCGCGCGCGGCCGGTGGATGCGCGCTCGCCCCGTCTGACCCTCACCGGCGCGCGCGAACACAATCTGCGCTCCCTCACGACAGCTTTCCCGTTGCAGCGGCTCGTGTGCCTCACGGGCGTGTCCGGATCAGGCAAATCCACGTTGATCGGCGACGTGCTCTATCCGGCGCTGGCGCGGCACTTCGGCCAAACCATCGAAACGCCTACCGGGACGTTCGAGAAAATCGACGGGCTGGAATCCCTCTCCGGCGTCGTCATGGTCGATCAGTCCCCTATCGGCAAAAGCTCGCGTTCCAATCCCGTGAGCTACGTCGGAGCCTGGGACGCTATCCGCCAGTTGTTCGCCGCCCTGCCGGAAGCACGACAGCGCGGCTATGGGCCGGGTACGTTCAGCTTCAACGCCGGACATGGCCGCTGCCCCGCTTGTTCGGGGTCGGGCTTCGAGCATGTCGAAATGCAGTTTCTTTCGGATGTCTGGCTGCGCTGCCCGGATTGCGAAGGAAAACGCTACCGCCCGGAAGTGCTCGAACTGCGCTGGCGCGGAAAATCCGTCGCCGACGTGCTGGACATGACCGTGAATGAAGCCCTGCAATGCTTCGCCGAAGAACCCGGCGTACTGGCCGCGCTCGCGCCATTGTCCGAAGTCGGGCTGGATTACCTGCGTCTCGGCCAGCCTGTGCCGACCCTCTCCGGCGGGGAGGCGCAACGCCTCAAACTGGCGGGGCATCTGGCCGGAGCCGCGCGGAGGCGCAGTGGAAAAGCTGTGGGCAAGTCGGCGAAAAACCCTGTGGATAAGCCTGTGGAGAAACAGGGCGGGCTGCTTTTTCTCTTCGACGAACCGACCACCGGCCTGCACTTCGAGGATGTCGCGGTACTGCTCAAAGCCTTCGATAAACTCCTTGCCGACGGGCATTCGCTGATCGTCATCGAACACAATCTCGACCTCATCGTTTGCGCCGACTGGGTCATCGACCTCGGCCCCGAGGGGGGCGAAGACGGCGGGCAACTCGTTGCGGAAGGATCGCCGCAAACGCTGATTCATCATCCTTCTTCCCACACGGGCGCGGCTCTGCGCGAACATGCCGCCGCGCTCGACCGCAACCGCAACGCCGCGCGGCGCGTTGCCGAACCCCCGGCTCCCTGGCGCGTTCAGGCCGCGCAAACCATCGACATTTTCCACGCCCGCGAGCACAACCTCAAAAACATCAGCGCGAGCATTCCGCGCCAACGCCTCACCGTGGTCACGGGGCTATCCGGTTCGGGCAAATCCACGCTGGCCTTCGACATCGTTTTCGGCGAAGGCCAGCGCCGCTATCTCGAATCCCTCAACGCCTACGCGCGGCAGTTCGTGCAGCCCGCGCGCCGCCCCGACGTCGACAGCCTTACCGGCATCCCCCCGGCGGTTGCCATCGAACAACGCACCAGCCGGGGCGGTTATAAAAGCACCGTCGCCACGCTTACCGAAATTGCCCCTTTCCTGCGCCTGCTCTACGCCAAACTCGGCATCCAGTACTGCCCCGATTGCCGGACGGCGGTTAAACCGCAGAGCTTCGAGGCCATCGTCGCCCAGATCATGCGGGACTTTCGCGGGTTTTCCATCGAAGTGCTCGCCCCCCTGGTGATCGGAAGGAAAGGGCTTTACAACGACCTCGCCAAATGGGCCAGGAGCAAGGGAATCGAACAACTCCGGGTCGACGGCGTCTATCTGCCCACGGCTAAATGGCCGCGCCTGGACCGCTACAAAGAGCACGACATCGAACTTCCCCTCGGCATGGCGGTCGCGCGCCCGGAAAACGAACCCTTGCTGCGCGATTTTGTGCGCGATGCCCTCGAACACGGCAAGGGCGTACTGAGAGTGCTGAAATTGGGCGAAGTGGGCGCTGTGCCAACCGTGTTCTCCACCCTGCGCGCCTGTCCCTCCTGCGGCACGAGTTTTCCGGAACACGACCCCAAGCTGTTTTCCTGGAACGCCCGTCATGGCTGGTGCACAAAGTGTTTCGGAACCGGGCTGAAAACGGCGGCGCGCATCCAAGACCCCGACCAGCTCGATCTCGGCAACGTTGAAGGGCTGATTCGCCAGGACGAAACCTGCCCGGCCTGTGCGGGCGCGCGGCTCAACCCCGTGGCGCGCGCGGTACGGTTCAGGGAAAGGGCGCTGCATGAATTGATGAACCTGACGATCGAACGCGCTGCAGCGTTTTTCGAGGCGCTTGAGCCCGACGAACGCGAAGCGGGCATTGCCCGCGACCTGTTGAACGAAATTCGCGGGCGGCTCGATTTTCTCCGGCGCGTCGGCCTCGGCTACCTCGCCCTCGACCGTTCCGCGCCTACCCTTTCCGGCGGCGAGGCGCAACGCATCCGGCTTGCCGCGCAACTCGGCTCCAACCTGCGCGGCGTGTGCTACGTGCTCGATGAGCCGACCATCGGCCTGCATCCGCGAGATAACCGCCTGTTGCTCGATACGCTCGAAGCCTTGCGCGACCGGGGCAATACCCTTGTCGTCGTCGAGCACGATGTCGAAACCATCCACCGCGCCGACCACATCATCGACCTCGGCCCCGGCGCGGGGGTGCGGGGCGGAGAGATCGTCGCCACGGGCACATTGGACGAAATCATCAAAGCGCCTGCGTCCGTCACCGGCCAGCGGCTGCGCGCCCCGATGACGCATCCGATACGCCCTCGCCGCCCGGTCGAAGACGCACATCCCGCCTTGTGGGTCATGGGAGCCAGCCTGCACAACCTCAAGGAAATTGCCGTGCGGGTTCCGTTGGCGCGCTTGAGCGTCGTGAGCGGCGTTTCCGGCTCCGGTAAATCGACCCTGGCTCGCGATGTCCTCCATGCCAATCTGCGCGTCCTGCTTGGCGATCCGAAAATTGCAGACGCTCCTGACGGCGTCGCAGGTTGCCGGGAAATTTCGGGCTGGCAGCAAGTCGGGCGCGTCCTGGAAGTCGATCAGACCCCCATCGGCAAAACCCCGCGCTCCTGTCCGGCGACCTACGTCGGCTTCTGGGACGCCATCCGCAAACTCTTTGCCGATACCCTGGAAGCGCGCGGCCACGGCTGGAACGCGGCACGCTTCTCCTTCAACACCGGCGCGGGGCGTTGCCCGGTCTGCGACGGCGCGGGTCAAACCACGGTGGAGATGAATTTCCTGCCCGATGTCAAAACCTTATGCGAAGCCTGTAGCGGCGCGCGCTTCAACCCGGAAACCCTGCTCGTGCACTGGCGGGGCAAATCGGCGGCGGAAGTGTTGGCGATGGAAGTCGATGAAGCGGCGGAATTCTTCGCCGCCCATCCGTCGATTGCCCATCCCCTGCAACTCCTGCGGGAAGTCGGACTCGGCTACCTCACCCTGGGCCAGCCAAGCCCGACCCTCTCCGGCGGGGAGGCGCAGCGCATCAAACTGGTGACGGAACTCGCCAGGGTTCGCCCGGTTCCGGGGGAAGCCGCCGACAAAGGCATGCCGCTGCCGCCACACCGGCACACGCTCTACGTGCTCGACGAGCCTACGGTGGGCCTGCACATGGCCGATGTCGAAAAACTCATCCGCGTCCTCCACCGCCTGACCGAAGCCGGGCACACTGTGCTGGTGATCGAGCACGACCTTGATGTCATCGCCGAAGCCGACTGGCTCATCGACCTCGGCCCCGAAGGCGGCGAACATGGCGGCCAGCTTGTCGCGGAAGGGACGCCGGAAGCGGTAATGGCGACGAAGGGGTCGCACACGGGGAGATATTTGAAGGAGTTTTTGGCAGGTCGCCAATCTCACAAACCGCGCGGCGCATCGAGCGAAGGTCAAAACTAACGCTGCAAATCCTCTTCTTGAGATACAATGTATCTCAAGGAGGCGGCATATGGCGGCTACAGCAATGGTTCACGTTCGTTTGGACGAGCGCATAAAGGCGCAAGCTACGGAAGCGTTGGCAACGATGGGGCTTTCCCTGTCGGATGCTGTGCGCGTATTTCTGATGCGCGTCGCTGCTGAAAAGCAACTGCCATTTGTACTCAAGACGCCAAACCTTGAAACCCGCGCCGCGATGGCAGAGGCTGATATGATAGCGGGCAAACGTGCTTCCAACACAATCATCATGTGATAAAGCAAAAGGAGACGTTTGTGGCTATCGTCATCGAAGATTCCAAAATGGAGCGTTTAGCACAGCAAATTGCTTTTGCCGAAGGCGTGACGGTTGCCGAGGTATTGCGTGAAAGTTTGATGTCGCTGGCAAATCAGCGGGGAGTGGCCACAGGAAAAGCTCCGCTACGTGAAAGGCTTGCCGCGTTGGCGCGAGAGGTCGACGCCATACCGCCACGTATACCAGCCGACACGCGTAGCGATGACGAAATATTGGGTTACAACAAGCAAGGCGCATGGTAATCGACACGTCTGCCATTCTGAGTTGGCTTAAAAACGAATCGGAGCGTGAACGCATCATTGCCGCACTGGAAGCGCATCCAGTTTGCCGTATCTCTGCTGTAAGCCTTCTGGAAGCGCACATCGTTGTACGCGCCCGTGAGCATCCAGCCATGATCGGCAAGCTACAACGTTTCCTGGAGGAAACGGGCGCTGTCGTCATGTCATTCGATGAGCATCAGGTTCGGCTCGCTGACATGGCTTTTCAGCGCTATGGCAAAGGGCAAGGCCATCCTGCTCAACTCAACTTCGGCGACTGTGCCGTGTATGCGCTGGCGAAATTGCTTGATGAACCGTTACTGTTTGTCGGCAACGATTTCGCGCAGACTGACATCCAGAAATGCTGATAGGCGGTGCGTCGGGTCGCCAATCTCACAAACCGCGCGGCGCATTGAGCGCGTAAGCCTGTGCGAAGGTCAGGATGACGGAGCGGACGATCTTTTTCTGCTCGGCGGGAAGGTTGATGAACGCTTCGAGCACTTCGCGCTCCGGCCCGGAGAGTGCGGCATCCCAGCGTTTTTTCTTTTCCTGAATTGAAAACAGGGGCTGTCCGCCGAAGCGCAGGATGTGCGGTTCCACCTTGAGCCAGTCGGCCAAAACCTGCAACTTGTCCTGCGCGGGGATGGCCTCGCCCTTGAGCCAGCGCGTCACGGCCTGATACGTAACGGGTCGTCCCATGTAACGGATATTGAACTGCGCCTCCAGCACGGAAGGCCGTGGCTCGTAGCCCGCATCGCGCATCGCGGCCGCCAGCCGCAACGCGAATTCCTGTTTTTCGTCCATGAACAGGAAGCTATGCTTATGGGGGTTGACGGCATACTTTTCTGTTGTAAGAATATTACAACTTGTTGTTGTTTGCATGTGGCGAGGTTAATGCCTTCGTCCTAATTTTTTAACGTTGGAAACAGGAGGGCATCATGAACCGCGTAAAACTCGTCACCGCGCTCGCTACGGTCGTTGTTGCTGCTTTGGGTAGAGTACCTGCGTTTGCTGAAACTTTCCCTGCGGAAGATGTCCGGAAGAGTAGTGGTGACCTGTTCAGCATACCAAATGCAATTGTTGAACTGAAACTGAGCCGTGATACCGCAGGGCCTGAAATAAAAAAATGCCTCCCTAAAATGAGCCAGGATATTATCACTCGAGCTCTCGATGGTTTTCCGAAACCACGTGAAAGAACTGTGACACTGAGTAGTGAAGATGGATTCTTTGCTATCATAGAGAAAAGTGGATACTGTATACAAAAAAGCACCAGCGGTTATCCGATGCTCGCACCAGAGGCTTTTTATGAGACAGTGAACCCCAATAATGTTCCCAGCAAGCTAAAGGAGCAATGGTATAAAAGAATTGCTACGCTGATCGCCCAAAAAGGAGTTGCTCGTATTGCTTATGTGGATGTCAAAGGCGGTGCGTATATTGTTGATTACTCAATAAATAAAGATGATCCTATTTTCCTTTTTTATCCGTTTGTTTTTAAAAAGCATGGAGAATGGGAGTCTGAAAAATTAGATGCGAAATTTAGTGATAACAGGTTAAATTCAATTCGGGCTACAGAATATAATGAAAAACATGAAAAACCATATCTTCATATTAAAACATTTCGCAAGTGAATGCAGTACGCTTTGGCATTGTTGGCGTAACCGCTCGTAGGCGGCGGGCGTTGAATCGCTGAAAACCACTCTGACCGAATACGAAAACGCCGCCCGATTTCAACCGGGTGGCGTTTTTATTTGAACATTCGCCCAGAATTTTTCAAGAAGCCTCTTTATTGCATAGCCTGTAACTTGCGGAGATGCTGATCTGTATCAGCGCCTTCACGCACCGCATGGATTCGGCAAGAAAGAAAAGCAGGATAGCGATATTGCTGCCATCCCCAGATTCATTCTTCTCTTCGCTAATCCAATAGCCAATGTTTTTCGTTGTTTCGGCCAGATAACCCATAAACGTTTCAGCATAATCTCCGGCTTCTGCAAACCATTTCAGTTCGTTTTCAGATAGCTCATTTGCCGCGCGCCTCCACAACTCGGTCACGACATTGCAAATATCCGCTTCCCCATGGATTTCGCACCCTCCGGGCGGTTGCGTGGATTTGGATTGTTTCTTGCTCATTGCGGTGCTCCTTCGTTCGTTGCGTTATCTGCCCTCCTGACGCCAATCGGGAGGGCAGAGCCGTGTAGATTGGCGTACCGGAACGAAGGAACCGGCGAGCCTTTCGGCTCTCCACACGGCCTGCCATTGAAGCCATGTTGTGCACAAAAAAACCGCGATGGTTGGTGCGGTTTATGCGCCTTCGTTATCTGGGACGCCAATCCCGTGCCTGTTGTTCACAGGCAATTCACACGCTACGCCGATGAAGGGATAAAAGCAAGACACTGAGCGGAGCGGGTGCGTCACATTTTCTTGCTGTATTATGGTTTTTGTCATATGATTATAATCAGATTGGGCATGATGATTCGTTTGAGGAGCGAATTAGATGGATGACGGTAAAGTTCAGTTATTTGAGAATAAACATATCCGCACAGCCTGGGATGAGGAGAATGAGGAATGGCTGTTTTCCGTCGTTGATGTGGTCGCAATATTGACTAACAATGATTATCAGACGGCTCGTAATTATTGGAAAGTGCTGAAAAGCCGCATTATCAAAGAAGGAAATCAAACGGTTACATCTTGTAACCAGTTGAAGATGACCGCCGAAGATGGAAGAAAGCGGCTCACCGATGTTGTAAATACAGAACAGCTTTTGCGTATCATCCAATCCGTCCCATCACCCAAAGCCGAACCATTCAAGATGTGGCTTGCTGCAATTGGGCGCGAACGTATCGACGAAACGATTGACCCGGAACTAACAATAGATCGTGCCCTTGAAATCTATCTCAAAAAAAGATATTCACGCGAATGGATTAATCAACGTTTGCAGACGATTCAAGTCCGAAAGGAGTTGACTGATGAATGGGACGACAGAGGTGTTCAAAAAGGCTTAGAATACGCTATTCTTACAGACGAAATATCAAAAGCTTGGTCTGGCATGACAACGCGGCAATATAAAAACTTTAAAAGATTGAAGAAGGAAAACTTGCGCGACAATATGTCTACACTTGAATTAGTGTTAAATATGCTTGCAGAAGCCACAACAACAGAACTTGCTAAAGCACATGATGTACGGGGATTATATGAAAATCAAAAGGTAGCAAGACGTGGCGGAAAAGTCGCAGGAGACGCACGAAAAACGATTGAGGCAGATACGGGAAAGCCTGTAATTTCTTCCAAAAACGCGGTTGATTTCAGTCGGCTGATTTCCGATGTTATTGAAAATTCTGAAAATAAAGACCGTACATGAATTGCGTTTTCAATGAGTAGCAACCGTGCCTTTTAATTTTAGAGCGTTTTCTGTTCAAGCGTGTACAAAACTTCTTTCCCCCGCCCTTTCGGGACTTCCTTTCTTGCAAGTGGGGAAAACGACAAGCGATCACCTATCTTTTCCTGGCATGCTCATTTCCAAACTGCATCGCGTGCAGTTTCGCGTAATGCCCGCCTACGGCAAGTAATTCAGCGTGAGTGCCGCGTTCAATGATGCGGCCACGATCCATCACCAGAACTTGGTCGGCTCGTTCGATCGTCGAGAGCCGGTGAGCGATGACCAGCGTGGTGCGGCCATGCGTGGCGTGTTCGAGCGCGTTCTGAATGTGCCGCTCGGATTCGCTGTCGAGCGATGAGGTCGCTTCATCGAGAATCAGGATGGGGGCATCTTTGAGCAGCGCCCTGGCAATCGCCAATCGTTGACGCTGGCCGCCTGAGAGCGTGGCGCCGTTTTCGCCGATCAGGGTATCGAAACCTTGCGGCAGCCTGTCGATGAATTCGCGCGCGTTGGCGGCTTCGGCGACGCGTTCTATTTCGCTTCTCGAAGTGGCGGCGAGTTCGCCATAGGCGATGTTTTCAGCTACGGTGCTGTTGAAAAGCGTCACTTGCTGAGTGACGAGGGCGATATGGCGGCGCAGGTTGTGCAGGGTGTAGTCGGCGATGTCGATGCCGTCGATCAAAATTTGCCCCTGCTCATTTGGATAGAAGCGCGGGATCAGACTGGCGAGCGTCGATTTTCCGCTGCCGGATCGGCCAACCAAAGCCACCATCTGGCCGGGTTCGATTTCAAAGTTCAGGCCGTCGAGCACCCTTTGTTCGTGGCCGGGGTAATTGAAAATGAGGTCGCGCACGGTAATGCGGCCTTCTACCCGTTCACGCTCGATGGTTCCGGTATCGCGTTCGGCTGGTTCGTCGATTTGCCCGAAAATGCTCTCGGCTCCGGCAACGCCTTTCTGGATGGTCGAATTGGTTTCTGACAACTGGCGGATTGGTTTGGGCAGCAATCCCGCTGCGGTGAGATAGGCCACGAGTTCGCCCGGAGACGATTCGCCGCGCAGCCACAGCACCAGGAACAGCACCCCGGCCATCGCCGTATGGATGATTAGTTGCAGAAGCGGCGTGTAGGCTTCCACGGTTTTAATCATGTTCAACTGCTTTTTCGTGTTGTTGCCGCTGGCTTGCTGGAACCGCGTCGATTCGTATTCCTCCCCCCCGAAACCGCGTACGACCCTGTAGCCCTGGATGGTCTCGGAAGCAACGTGGGTGACGTCCCCCATTGCCGCCTGTATCTTGCGAGCCTGTTTGCGGAACTTGCGGCTGGCTTTGCCGACCACCAGGCCGATCAGCGGGAGGATCGCCACCATCACCAGGGTCAGTTTCCAGTTCATCCACAATAGGTAGCTAAAAAGGAAAATGACCGTCAGCCCTTCGCGGATGACAACCTTGATCGCGTCAGTCACCGCGCCCGTGACCATCGTGACGTCGTAGGTGATGCGCGAAACCAGGCGGCCGGAATTTTGGTTATCGAACCAGGTGTTCGGCAATCGCAACAATTTGTTGAACAAAGCCAGCCGCAGGTCATGTATCAGCCCGAGCGAAACCCTGGCTAGAAAATAGTTGCCTAAAAAGGAGCCTGTCCCCTGCCAAAGGGCAATGCAGACAATCAACAATGGCACTGCCTGCATCAGAACGAGGCCGTCCAGGAATGGTATTCCGTGTAGAACGGCCTTTTCCGAGTCAATGAGCCCGTCGACGAAATACTTGAGCACCCCGGCCAGCATCGGTTGCGCGGAAGCATGGACGATGAAGCCAATGATGCTGATGAAGAACAGCACCAGGTAGGGGCGCACATAGCCGAGTAGGCGGAAATAGATTTTGAGGCTGGAAGTGGTGGGCATTCGGGGTTATTCAGGCTCTTTGGATAAAGGTCGTTCCCGCAGGCGTTCGAGCAAGCGGCGCATCGCGACTCCGCGATGGCTGAGCGCGTTCTTGTGCGCGGGGTCGAGTTCGGCTGCACTTTTTCCCAGTTCCGGCAGCCAGAAAAACG
The DNA here is from genome assembly GCA_009782565.1 of Betaproteobacteria bacterium. Classification (GTDB taxonomy): domain Bacteria; phylum Pseudomonadota; class Gammaproteobacteria; order Burkholderiales; family Rhodocyclaceae; genus WRNU01. The sequence continues at coordinate 9,238 of WRIU01000009.1, read as the reverse complement.
GATCGTAGCCGAAACCGCCCGTTCCAAGCGGGGCATCGAGGATGAAGCCATGCCATTGCCCGTCGGCAATCACGGGACAGGGGTCGTTTGCGTGACGGACGAGGACGAGGCCGCAGTAATACCAGGCATTTCGTTCGCTTTCGGGTACGTTCGACAAGCGTTCGAGCAAAAACTGATTGTTGCGCTCATCGGATTTGGGTTCCCCGGCGAAACGCGCCGAATGCACCCCAGGCGCGCCGCCAAGCGCCGCGACGCACAGGCCGGAATCGTCCGCGATGGCGGGCAAGCCGGTAACGGCAGCGGCATGGCGCGCTTTGGCAAGCGCGTTTTCGATGAAGGTGAAATAGGGCTCTTCGGCTTCATCCACGCCAAGCCGGGCTTGTGGAATGATTTCCAGCCCGAGCGGCGCAAGCAGGGTTTGCATCTCGGAGGCTTTTTTGGCGTTATTGCTCGCCAGCACGAGTTTCTGGCTCATGGCAGGGCCGTGGCAAGCGCGGCGCGCTGGCAGGCGACGATCTGGCCGATGCCGTGGGTGGCCAGATCGAGCAGGGAGTCGAGTTCAGGCCGCGAAAACGCCTGTCCTTCCGCTGTTCCCTGCACTTCAACGAATCCGCCGGAAGCGGTCATGACCACATTCATATCGGTGTCGCAGGCGGAGTCCTCGGTGTAATCGAGATCGAGCATGGGTACGCCCTGGACGATGCCGACCGATACCGCCGCGACCAGCTCGCGCTGCGGATGGACGGCAAGCCGGCAGTCGGCCACCATCCGGGCGAGCGCGTCGTGCACCGCCACACAGGCGCCGGAGATGGACGCGGTGCGGGTTCCTCCGTCGGCCTGGAGCACGTCGCAATCGATAATGACCTGGCGCTCGCCAAGCGCAGCGAGGTCGACGACCGCGCGCAGGCTGCGCCCGACCAGGCGCTGAATTTCCTGAGTGCGCCCGCTTTGTTTGCCCTTGGCAGCTTCACGCGCGCTGCGGGTGTGGGTAGACCTGGGCAGCATGCCGTACTCGGCGGTGAGCCATCCCTGCCCGCGCCCCCTGAGAAATCCGGGTACGCCTTCTTCGACGCTGGCCGTGACGAGCACCCTGGTATCGCCGAATTCGACCAGTACCGAACCTTCGGCGTGACGGGTATATCCGCGCGTAAAACGGATGGGGCGAAGTTCGCCTTGTGCGCGTGAGCCAGAACGCTGGAGGGTTCGCGGCGTGTTCATTTGCTGAATTTTTGGATTGCGGTGTTTATTTCCCGGATAGCCAATTCGATTTCGTCATCGGAGAGATCCATATCTTTCTGCGCGGGGTGAAGCCGCTGGAACGAATCTATCCGGGTCGTGAATGTCGTCATAGCCATGGTCTGCGTCGAAACGATGTGGGTCAGATCAAGATTATCGTCCTCGCCTTCGCGCCAGACCATCGCAATCAGGGACAGGTTATCGCAACGATCCCCGGCGAGGGACTCGGCGTCGGAAAGCAGGTTGGGAACCGAAATCATCGGGCTTTCCTGGGTCAGGCCATGCAGTACGCCGTCGTTGCCCAACGGCCCCCAGACGCCATCCGTGCAAAGCGCCAGGATATCCCCGGTTTGCAATGGCGTGCGGCGCGAGAATTCGATTTGCGGCACATGGGTCCCGCCCAGACAGGAATAGACGCGGTTCCGGTTCGGATGAACGGCGGCGCTACGCACGTCGAGCAATCCCTGATCCACCATCAACTGCACCCGCGAGTGGTCATGCGTCTGGGTATGGATACGTCCGTTTCGCAGCATGTACAGGCGTGAATCGCCAGCGTGCGCCCAATGGGCAGCCCCATCCTGAACGATGCAGGCTACGAGCGTGGTGCGCGGGGCTTCGCGCAAACCCTTTTCAATGGAGTAGTCGATAATGGCGTGATGGGCCTGGGTAATTTCACGCGACAGGAACATCCCCGGATCAGCCAGCGTGGGCTGCGCTTCGCGCTGGAAAACGTGCGTCAGGTATTGCACGGCGATATGCGCGGCAACCTCGCCATGCAGGTGCCCGCCCATGCCATCGGCCAGAACCATCAGCAGCGAATTGCGCGAATAGCAATGCGCGATGCGATCCTGATTGGTTTTGCGTTTGCCGATGCGGCTTTCCTGAAAAATGGTGAATTTCACGATGATTTCCCTCAGCCTTTGCCAATCGACGATTTGATTTTCGACAAGAGGCTGTTGAACCGGCTTTTTGGCAAGGGTTCCGCGCGTGGCGGTTTTTGACCCAGCTCTTTTTGTAAGGTGTAGACGCTTTGTGGGCGTTCCAGCGGATCGAGCATCAAGCACCAATCGACCAATTCGAGAAGTTGCTCGGAATACTTTCCGGCATGGGTTTTGGACAATGGAACGAACAAGTCCTTTTTGACCCGCTCATCCGAACGCGGCGGGGCGGTTCCGGCGATACAGGCGTGAATGCTTGCCCCCACACTGTAAATATCGCTCCACGGCCCAAGCCGCTCGCGGTCGGTGTAATGCTCCGGCGAAGCAAAACCGGGGGTATACATTGGCTTGAGCATGGCCTGCTCCTGCGCCAACGTTTGCCGCGCCGCGCCAAAATCCAGCAGAACCGGCGTACCATCGGCGCGCAGGTAAATGTTGGATGGTTTGATGTCGAGATGCAGCAGTTTATGAGCGTGCACCTCGCGCAATCCGTTGAGCATGCGGATGAATATGTTGCGAATGAACCGTTCGGACACCTGATTGCGATGATGCTGAATGTACTCATGCAGGGTGCGCCCCCGCTCAAACTGCATCACCATGTAGACAGTATTGTTGGCGCGGAAAAAGTTCAGCACCCTGACAACGTTCGGGTGCATCAACCGGGCGAGCGAGCGGCCTTCCTCGAAAAAACACTTCATCCCGTAGCGAAAGGCCGGGAGATTGTCATCCGGCACCCGTGGCTCGATTTCGCCCGTTTTACGCAAAGCCAGCGAATTGGGCAGATACTCCTTGATGGCTACCGGCGTCCCATCGGTATCGTAGGCCAGGTACACGATGGAAAAACCGCCTAACGAAAGCTGACGCTCGATCCGATACCGGTCGAGTTGAAACCCGGCGGGCAGGGCACAGTTTGCTTGAGACGGCATCTTGTGAACGTCAGGACTGGACTTATGTGAAAATGTGTTGATTAGAATCGGCAGTTTAGCCGATTGCAGCCGATTCCCGGCATATCTTTGGGGTCTTTCCATGATTTACAGCATGACCGGCTTCGCGACGCAGAGTCAGGAACTTGATGGCGTCAGTATCCATATTGAATTGCGTAGTGTTAATTCGCGCTATCTTGACTTGGGTTTTCGCATTGCCGACGATCTCCGCGCCGCCGAACCGGGTCTGCGCGAACTGCTTGCCGCACGGCTCACGCGCGGCAAGGTCGAATGTCGGCTCAACCTGCAAACGCTTGTTGGCGCGCCACGCGCGCTCACGCCCAATGCCGCCCTGCTCGCCCGTTTGGCGGCCACTGAGGCCGCTATGCTAGGGCAATTTCCCGATGCCCGTCCGTTATCTGTGTACGAATTGCTACACTGGCCGGGCATGCTTGCCGACGACAGCCTGGAGTTTGAGCAATTACAGCCGGTCATCAACAGGCTTGCCAGCGCCGCGCTTGATGAGCTCTTGGCTACGCGCCGACGCGAAGGCGAAAAACTGGCGGCGATGATCCGCGAGCGGATTGTCAAAATGCGCGAACTCACCGCCGCTGCCGCGCCCCGGATTCCCGCCATCGTCGAAGAATATCGCGCCCGTCTCACCCGCCGCCTACAGGAAGTGCTTACCACTGCCGACGAAGAGCGCATCGTCCAGGAATCCGTTCTCTACGCCGCCCGCATCGACGTTGCCGAAGAACTTTCCCGCCTCTCGGCCCACCTGGACGAAATCGAGCGCATCCTTGCCGTAGGCGGCGCGGCGGGCAAACGGCTCGACTTCCTCATGCAGGAACTCAACCGCGAAGCCAACACCCTCGCCTCGAAATCTTCGGCATCCGACATCACCGGAATTGCAATGGAGATGAAAGTGCAGATTGAGCAGATACGGGAGCAAGTTCAGAACATCGAATAGTGTTTCAGGCCGTGTCACCCCGTATCACCAAAACAACGAAAGCCGCTAACCATGCGGGTTTCAAGGCTTACTTCGCGAGCAGGTGCTTTCAGGGTGGTTCAGGCGGTTTTGAGATATCTGAAAAACATCATATATTCAACGTGTTAAGGCGTTTTCTCGTATCGTGTGATATCAGGTGATATAAGTATCAATCAACTTCATCAGCTTTAGTTTGTCAATCCAGCCCGTAAACGTCTTCATGAAACTGAAATAAGTCTGGATCGTCGCCGGACTCATCTGGCCCGCCTTCGCTTCGGCCTGCCAGTGTTCAGTGACGGCCCTCACGTGCCGACCGCTGAAAGTGCGCGGGTCGAGCTTGAAATGGCGCGGAGGGGGGCACAGGAAAAAAGCGCGCTCGCTCGGCCATCGTCTTGTGGCTCACGCCCTTGTTCTTGGTACTGTGCCGCCAGTTGTGTTTTTCCAGGATCAGATGCAGCACCAGGGTGCTACGGTGCGGGTTCAAGGGTGTGTTTTCTAGCGTGGGTGCTTCGTAGGTACGAGCACCCGCAGCGTGCTGGATTGCCGCCAAAATCAGCGCTGAATCTGATTATGGTGCCTGCTCATTAATGAATCGTTGCAGGATACTTGCCGACGGATAACTTGACATTGAAGCAATACCATTAGCGAGTTCGATAGGGAATAATGCCCCCTCAAACTTGTAACTCACGAGGCTAGGCAGCGTTGCGAGAATCCGTTGAAGACCAATCAATTCGTCCTTGGTTGGCATTTCTACATTATCAAGGTACTCACCAGTTGATACGTTCAGCACCATATACGTACCAGGATCGATCTTGAGATAAACCTTCTCGCCCCAGTTGGTTCGCTTCCCATAAGGATTGGCAAGATCCGGCGACCGGTGAACCTCTCGACGAACAAACTTATGCGAAAGCACGGCGAATGAGGGCGGCTGACCACGTTCTTGCGGCGAGGCAAAACGGACAATAGATGCTAAGTGATCAAAAAAAGCCCCGCTCTTTTCTTGTCCAATTACATGAACCGGTCTTGAAGAATCTTTCGCATGCTGTAAAAAAGCTCGGATGTTTGGCACTAGTTTTGAGTACTGACTTCGCAGCGTAAGAGGGCCATCTTTTATGAACAGAGTATTGGTGACCAGGTTTTTATCGGTATGCCCCCATAGAACACGGATCGCTGTAAAAAGCATGAGAGTTTCCATGACCAGCATGTAGGCCGATGCGACTGAATCAGGCGCGCTATCTTCGTCCATATCCAGATGAAAACCAATCATGTCGGTTAAGAAAATAGTTTTCTTGCAGCTAGGGCAAACACCTTCGTCAACATCATAGGGCAACCCTTGGGCAATATCCTCATGGCAGTGATCGTGAGGACATCGAAAACCAGGAGAAGAGGAACGACTAAGTTTGTCCCATTTTTTGTACGCAATCCATTTCAACGTTTCATAAAAGGCTCCACCTTCATCTATTTTCATCGAATCGCGGACAATATGCCTCACTGCATCGTAGTTGTTTCCAAGTGGCGTTCTGATGTTTTTCAATGGGAAAACAGTAGCATGAAAGACCGCGCTTCCTGTTAGAACGTCCTGGAGCAACAGTGGATGAGGGTGATCTTTATCGATAGCTTCAAGGCGTGCACGATCAACCGTCAATAGTGCTGTCTTAACAAATGCAACCTCTCTGGGAGGCTTATGTTCAGATTGGATCGAAACAAATGAACCATCTACTGCCCAAACATTTCGTAATGGAGACACCTCTTCGGTGCAGTAGTTCTCCCAAAGTGTATTTGTCGAATCTTGCCCCTCAGTTTTTGTGGACTCAAATTCATCAACTAGTGCGTGTACCCAATCGCTTTGGACAACCGGGATGTGACCTAATTTTGAGCCATGTTCACTAGGTAATCTTGCTCCAGCTGAATATGGCATCATTGATCTCCTTTCGCTGCGACAGCTTCGAAGCGATGCGCTTGAACTGGAATAACAAACCGATGAGACATGGTTAGCATGCGCATATAGCCAGGAGTCTTAGCACGAAGAATGTCTTCTTCTATGCCTGCGAAAGCAACTTGAACCCGTGATAGGCTTCTAGTTTCATCCTGACTGGAGAGGTGACCAACAAAGAAATTCTCCGTCTGTGCAAGAAGTTCTTTATTAATCGTAGAAGGGGATTGTGTCGAATAAACCATCCCAATATGGAATTTAGCACCTTCCTTGGCAAAGCGAGCATAAACTCCGGTAAGATCTTTTGAATCAGGAGGGAAGAGGTTGTGTGCCTCTTCAAAATATAGCTGAATGAAATTGTCATTAAGCGAACTGCTTACAAATTTTTCTTCCTGTCGAGAAAATACAGCCTTTGAAAGCATATCAGAGAAGTAGCGCCGGATTGTGTCGCTCGCATTACCAAGATCTAAAATAACAGTTTTGCCGACATCAAGAAATTGAAGAATTTCTGCAACAAAATTTCCTGCTTTTGGTGAATGATAGTTTAAATAGCTACGTAGAACGACCGGGCCAGAGCCAGATACGGGGCTAAAAAAATTAAGTAATGCAGCATCATCTGCATCAAACATTGGTTTGTTACAAGACATCAAGGCTTGGTTATTAGGATCATCCTTACGGAATTGAGCAATGACCTCTAACTCCGCAACGAGATCATCTAAGCTGTCTGGTTCATTAGGTGTCTGACCATTTCTAACCGCAGAATACGCAGCTGATCTAAGAGCAGTATTGAAATGCGGATCGAAATGTTTTGTATGTCTTGCCCGAAGATTCAGAGCTTTGAGCTTGGCTTCATCTGCGGAAAATCCAGCCTTCTTGAGAATGGCCCAGTACATTTGAATTTTTCTTATCGGACGAGTACGTTCATCCATGCCAAGAGAATCAATGGACTCGACAGATGGGAGCTTCACGTTAGTGAAGCTCCTGATGTAGTTGGATGTTTGATTATCTGCTTCAAGCATTGAGGCGAGAATTTCAATGCCAGAATCGGGCTGTTCGTAAAAATTTAGACGCAATGGTTTTGAAGGCGTCGCTTTACGTTCTGTCAAAGCATAGACATGGCATTGGTCTTGGTAAGCTGAACGAATTGACTTATTTCCGTCCTGAGGATTATCGTTTGCGTATTCGCCGTTGATGTCGAATATCAGCTGACCGATGCTATTATCCTGCTTTGTAGCATCAAGGATACCTTGTGCTATAAGCTTAATCACATTGGATTTACCAAGTCTTGTTTTGCCGAACATAGCAGTCCGGCAACCACGAAAGTCGCGGATCGAAATGTTAACAGGGATGTCACTGATGCCGCCATTGCTAATTAGCCCGCACTCCATGGTTCTCAGTTTACCAATTTCAAATTGCTGTTCTGGTTTCACTGTGCCATTGACGATGATTTTGAGCAAAGCCTCATCCGGAGCGAAAACCTTGTAACGATGAGCACTAACAACGTTATTTACGTCCCCCGAAAATGCTAAAAGCTGCATGTTAGTCGGATCCGCATAAAACATGCCCAACACATCACAGTCCAATGCTCCCCACTGTAATTCGCTCTGAGTCCAGCGATCAAGCTCGGGCATGGATTTTTTATGGAGCTCGAAATAAGTTTGTTGTACTTGGCTGCTCAGAGGAGTGGGAGATACGCCAGTAACACGGAGTAACGTGAAATGCGGAGGAGTGTTCTCTGCGCTTACTGGGGTCATAATCAAAAATGAGCCTCGCGGTATTCCGCCAACAGCTAGTTTATAAGGATCACTTGTGATGATTTTTGCTGTGTCATATCCCAAATCCAGTACATATCCAACAAACCGCATTTTATCGATTTGCCGGGCAGCTTCGACACTCGCTTCATGTTCGAGAAAAGTTCTCAGAGCATCTATGGGATTGCCTTGTGTCGCCGTAGCATTAACCATCTGGAAGAGATCACTCATGGTTGGTTGTTACCTGCTGTAAATGAAATGAGAAGTTCGTCAAATTGCTTTCTGTGCGCTGACGAAGCGGATATTGATGAGAATCGTGAGGCGGTAGTCAGGCGGAAGCCACAGTCTTGATATAACTCACACACTGAGGGGTGATTGGCATTCGTGGACAAAATGCTGGCACCCCTGCATTTTGCACGATAAAGCGCTTTAGCTAGGCGTTCCTGATCACTCCAGCTGAATAATTTTTCATTGTATTTAATGAAACCGTTGAGGTTATGCCGTACCGTGTACGGTGGGTCTGCGAATATGAAATCGCCAGCCTGGGCTTCATTGATCAAGACTTCAAAGTCAGCCACCCGAATATCAGCACCATGTAAAAGCTTCGCAATATCTTCAAAACAATCTGTGTCGAGTAAAACAGCATCTTTGGATCCTCGAGGGACATTAAATTCTCCCTGGAGGTTCACCCGATAGATTCCATTGAAGCAAGTTCGATTGAGATAAATCATGCGTGAGGCACGCTGTACTAGGTTTCGTGGTCGCATGCTTCGAGCATAATAGTAGTGTTCGTCGGAGTGCTTACGGCTGTGATACTTCAAACTTCTGACGACACTCTGCCAGTTTTCTTTTATTCCGAGATAAGCAGCGATCAGATCTGGGTTGGTATCACCTAGCAGAGCATTCGTTGGTTGTAGACAGAAAAAAACAGATCCAGCCCCAAGAAACGGTTCGATGTGGCGGTTGAAAGTTTTGGGAAGTAGATCAAGGTGCCGCTGCACAAACCAGCGCTTTCCCCCGGCCCACTTCAAAAACGGAACGAAAATAGTGTCTTCTTTCACAGTTAGCCAGTCATCCTAGATTCGAAGGCGGTTTGCCCAAGATGCTGTTATGCAATCTTGCTTTAGAGAAATAGTATTGCCCCAGGCAGCATATTGGGCACAGGCGTATACTACATCGTCCGAACGAACCCAACGTCCTTGGTGGCGAGCGCCATGCGTTTGGTGACGGACTTGTTGCTTGACACGGTGATGTTGCAGGATGCGCTATCAAAAAAAGTTTGAAGCCTTCTCCGAACCGAAAACTGGCTGCTGATCTGGCACGCCGCTGTAGAGCCAGTCTGTACCAAGTATGTTCACGCCGACCGAAAACTGAGCATGTAGCGAGGGGTATACCGGCCCAAAATTGACCAGGGTGTTTAACCTGTTCTGCCTAATTTTTAGGCAGGGGAAACGAGGTGATCACCATGG
>WRIU01000008.1 GCA_009782565.1 Betaproteobacteria bacterium | reverse complement strand
CAACTCCATGGTGATCACCTCGTTTCCCCTGCCTAAAAATTAGGCAGAACAGGTTAAACACCCTGGTCAATTTTGGGCCGGTATACCCCTCGCTACATGCTCAGTTTTCGGTCGGCGTGAACACGCTATGCACTGCTTTGCGCTTTCGCGCACACTTCCTGCGGGACGAACCCGCTTTGCTTCTCTTTCGCGCTTTCGCGCAATTTCCTTACGGGGCAAGCCCGTTAGGTGTAGGTGCTTCCCTGACGGCTGTCAGCGACGGGCGGCGGAGGAAGTAAGCCCGTTGGTTCCGATGTTGCAGCGATTGCACCCATCGGCAGGTCGTTACGGTACTTATTATGCGCCCCGTCTGCTAGAATGCAAGGGGGTAACGAAAATATTTTTCAATGAATTCAACAAGTTCTGCAACATTCTATTACATTCCGTTACGTCCCATTACGTTCCATACCATTCCATTTCGTCCCATGAATGCGCCTGACAGCGCCATCGAAGGCATGGCCCCGCCCCCGGCGGATGCGCGGGCGCAGCCCGCCCCCATCATCATTTGATGTCATTTTGCTTGTGGCATATCAACAGCCGGAGAAGCGCCGTCTACGGCGATACGGTAGTGCCTCTCCCCACGCGTCACTACGTAGGCTGCCCGCCCCCGTAGTGACGCGTGGCCACGCCGTCCGTGGCCGCACCAGGCGCATGGGGTTGCCGAACCGCCGCTAACAGCGCCGCGCCCCATGCACCTGCTGGCAGACCACGCGCCGCAAGCATTGAACCCGCAGTTACCCACCGTGGGCGAGTAGTAGACACGCCCCCGGTGGATAACTGCTAGTCGTCTCGGGGTAACGGAAGCGCCGCTAAAACCTGTGCGGCGGAACCGCCGCAGCTACGTCAACCGCTAACCGGGCAAGCCTCCCATGGCGGTAGAAACCGTTTTCATCATATGCGACAGCAATGCAAAAATTGTGTAGACTGTGCATTATCTGGCACGATAGGGTCGTTTTATAATCTTGATATTGAGACAAGCAGGGTGGGAGTAAAAATGGGATGGGGCAAGCCAAAGAAGTTAAAACCATTTAAGCAGGAATACGCCAAAGTGGTGAATTCTGCAATTCCGTTTGGAGGGAAAAAATGGAAATTCTTTAATTGCACGGAAGGCTGTATGCCTCTCCTCACAGCGCAGACAGTTTCCTTAGATGGAGTAGAATGGGGTGAAGTTCAGCCACGGAAAACGCCTCCCCCACCAGAAGTGGATTGGGCAAAAATTCCACCTGGTGAAATGACTTATGAACAATTTAAGCAACTCTCAGCAGAAGTGGCTGCGTATGATAGGGCTGAACAAGCAGCGAAAGCCAAAACCCAGAAAGAAGCAGAAGATATAGCGAATGGAGTTCGGCCAGAAGGTGTTGAGGTTGAAGAAGGAGAGCTAGAAACCTTTGACCTTCAAGATATAAAATTAGGGACTTATATACTTAACTTTTAACGTTAGCAAATTGGGGTCATATTTCATAATTTGTTAGTTTTCTGTTATAATGTTTTTGTGGAGTTGATTAGGGGTATTAACCAACTCCACAAACGGTTAGAATAATTTGCTTAATATCTCATACAAGATATAAGCAATTCCAGCCCTCTTAAACAAGGAGGAATCAATACTGAAAAACAGTTTCATAGAGCAACTCCATTTCGTAAAAGCGTAAAGAATCAAAATTATGAAATAGCTGCCATTGCAGTGGTGGCTATTTCTTGCATATCACAATTATTAGACAAGATTCATTATATCAAAAAAGTAGAAAAATGTGGATTGTTAACGTAAAAAATTCAAACAATATACTTGACTTTTAACGTCTAAAATGTAATAATGTACCTATGGTTATAGGAGGTACATTGTTATGTGTAAGGTTACGGTTTCTACATACGATTTCTTCAAAAAGTTTCCAAACGAAGAGACGGCAAGGCTACATCTTGAGCAAAAGCGATGGAATGGTAAGCCTGTATGTCCAAAGTGTGGCTGCATAGAAAATCAGTATAAACAAAGGCGTAACGGAAAAGAGGGTTATTTCCTTTGCTATCACTGTAAGGCTGTTTATACCATTCGTACAGGAACGATCATGGAACGTTCCCATGTGCCGCTCCACAAATGGATGTACGCCATTTATCTGGTAGTAACTGCCCGCAAGGGCATTTCATCGCTTCAGCTTTCAAAAGAACTTGGTGTCACACAGAAAACCGCGTGGTTTATGCTCCAGCGCATCCGTGAAGCCTGTGGAAAAGACGATGACAATCAGGGCGGCGGTTCCTTGAGCGGCATCGTCGAAGTTGATGAAACTTACATTGGAGGCAAAGAGAAAAACAAACACGCCAGCAAGAAACTACGGCAAGGACGTGGCGGAGTAGGCAAAGCCATAGTTGTAGGCGCAAGGCAGCGTGGCGGCAAAGTCGTTGCCAAGCATATTGCTGACACCAGCGCCAAGACACTACAGGGGTTCATTGGTGACAACGTCGCGCAAGGCACTTCTGTCTGTACAGACGAGTTCAGGAGCTATCGCGGTATGACAGGCTACCAACACGCCACAGTCAATCACTCTGCCAAGCAGTTCGTCGATGGTATGGCGCATACGAACAGCATTGAGAGCGTGTGGGCAGTGCTCAAGCGCGGCTTCTATGGTGTCTATCATTCGTTCAGTGCCAAGCACCTGAGCCGCTACATCTCTGAGTTCGCCTTCCGACTCAACGATGGGAACTGCAAAGTACATACGCTTGACCGCATTGATGCTTTTTTGTGTAGAATCTTTGGTGTGCGCCTTACGTATAAGGCGCTGACTACATAACTTTTCGGAGGGCGGAATATGTGGCATGGAATCTTTAGATTGAACGGCGAGCCAATGAGTAGGCTGGATATTGGGCCTTTCCGTGCAGATGCTTTTTCAGGGGATGGAAAACATAGAAACAAACGCAGTTCTATGTGCCTAAAAGATGAGGGGTCTATCCCTTACGGGCTTTATTACATTGTCGATAGAGAATCTGGCGGGCGTCTTGGGAAATTGAGAGACTTACGTAGCGGCAAATCAGATTGGTTTGCACTATATGCGAACGACGGGTTTCTAGATGATGTAACGTTTTGCAACAATGTTGAAAGGGGGCAGTTTCGCTTACACCCTAAAGGTATTCTTGGAATAAGCCAGGGCTGTATCGTGATCGACAAACCCCATGAATACACGAACCTTCGTAACTTTCTGTTACTCCACAAACATAAGATACCTGGCAAGGATATTATTACCTACGGCACAATACAGGTTATATAACCATGTTTGCCAAATATGTAAAGATTGGTTTTTTACTGCTTATTTGGGCAGTCGTTGGTACATCCTTATGTACTTTTATTTTAACGAGACTTCAATATGTAAAAGACGGTGCTTATTTACTAATACCTTCTTGGTTAGTTGAGGCTCCAGTTCGATATTTTTTCTATGGCGATTTGAATTACGAAGAAATATATGATCTTTTTTGGTTATTGTATGGTTTCCTTAACCTAGTGGCTATTTCTCTCATCATTTTTGCAGGTTACTGCGCGTACAAGTATTTCAAAAAACCTAAATAATTTCTATGGCTTTAGAAGTTAAAGATATAGTTCCCTAAAATTAGGTATGAAAGCTATGGGTTGGAACGTTGCCGCAGGGATGGTTGCGCGATGGTTTGACAATCCAGCATATACTTTCAAAGAGAAAAAAGAGGAAGTTCGCAAAGCCCACCCACAAGACAGCACTTCCATTTCGTTAAAATGGGCTAGAAAATTTGGAAAAACTGACAAAAAATACAATGAACTAATCAGTGAGATAGTTTATTCCAAAGATACACTAATTAAAGTAATCAAGCCTGTCTGTGAGGCTAAGATTATGCAAGACTTTCGTCAAAGCCTTCAGAAACGACCTATCCCAGTCGGGTTTTCCACCCAAATAGATTTGGGTAATCTTCAAGAATTTCATAGGAAATGGCAATTTACATACAATACTCTGAGCTTCTTTGAAACGGCAGGATCGTATACAAAACTAAACGAATTAGTAGCAATTTTGGGAGGGTTTGCTCTCTATGCTGCAATAGGGAACGTTTTTGTAACTTGTTCTAGGCATTTGGAATACGACAACAGCAAAGGGTTGAAACGATGGTGTTATGAACCCACGGTTTCCTTGACGCATATTTACGTTTATCTTATGGATAAATTTGAATTTACCGACACCTCAGAAGACATGAAATCTCAATATCTAGGCCACTGGAACAAGCATGGGGTTATTATCACATATAAAGGCGGCTTTTCTGAAATGGATCGAATGCACTTTCATCTCTTCCGTAGCCACTTTGATGATAAGCCCATAACAGAAAGGGTTTGGAGTCAAGATCTTCCAGTAAGTGTCAATGGGGAGAGAAAGGTTTACACATCAGAAGCAGTTTATTGGCCTGTTTTTAACTCGACCTTCAATCGGTGGAGAAACAAGCATGGCAGAGGGCAAGACTACATGGTTTTCTCTATGCCAGAACTTATCAAATTAAAGAAGCCCATAGAATGGAAGATGGATAAGGTCTATGGAGAATGGGAGGGTATTAATGAAAACAACCTCTGACGCTCCCACAATTCAACATAAGAAGAATTTGATCAGGTCGTTCCTGCAAAGGTTTAGCTTTGGGAGATTCTTAGCGTCAAAGGGGTTTGATCTTTACAGCACCCTTTTGGGGTCTATTCTTCGGCTAGGAATAGCCTGCATTGTAGGATTCTTTTTATTTATTGTTTTCGTTATCCTTCTTTTTACGATTATGTTTTACTCTTCTTCGGAGATAAGTAACTCTATTTTAATGAATTCCCCTAAGATTTTTATTGCAGGATTCCTGCTCTATCAAGTATGGAAGATTTGGAGTCAAGTAAAAATGAGGGTGCAGGAAGCAAAAGTTATTTGGCGCTCCAATTTATTGGCTCCAATAATTTTATTTTTACTCTTTTATATCCCATTCAGCATCCACCACTTCATGACAGTTCCAACAACAGAACTTCAAGAATATGGTTACTATGGAGCCTGCGCACGCTTTACCGAGGAGTTAAAAGGAGGTTGGAAAGAATTTCAAGGACAAAAGTTTAAGGTTCAACTGTGTGCAAAATCAATAGAAGAGCCGAGTTTTGGGGTTCATTTTGGAAAGGGTTTCGAGTACTACAAAGTTCGAATAGCTATTTTTAATGAACAAGGAAACCTTCAGTCACTTGGATACTTCAAAAGTGGAGGGGAAAACTTATTTTACTTCAAAATAAAAGAAAACTTAATAGAATACGGAGACTGGGAAAGTTCCTCTAGTAGAATAATTAAGATGCCACCATCTAAGTTAGAATGGATAAGAGCCCGTCTTCCTACACTTGATTTTTTCAATGATTAGTATGTGTCCGGTTACGAGGCTGCGGATACCGTCAATAGCGCCGTGTCCGGTTCTCGTCCGGTAAGGTTGCGGTGTTGCTGGATAGAGGATAGGCTTTTCAACCTCCCAAGTCCTCAAGCGGACACGGCGGCGAAGCGTACTATTGACGGCGCTCCGGTAGATACGCTCCCGGCACTGCCGGGGATGGGTTGAAAACACATCTCCGGCAGATGCCAAGCGGCGAGCGTAGAGTAACGATCGTTGGGAAAATGCCTTTAGCATCGCGTGACAAATTTGTGACTCGCAATCATTGTCTCATGTCGTCCATTAGCGTTTTCTGTCACGATTTGCGTGGAATCGGATAACGTAACTTATTGATTTAACGGAAATTGCAGATGAAACGACGCCTATCTTGTCCGTTAGGCTGTGCACACAAGCAGGCGTTAGCCATACACACAACCACTGTTGAATATCATGGGACTTGATACCGTCGAGTTAGTTCTGGAAGTTGAAAAACACTTTGATGTTTCCATTCCTGATGAGCGAGCAGAGAAAACTGCCACTGTTGAAGCACTTGCCCGTTTACTCTATGAGTTGCTTACACACAGGGAAATTCATTTGTCTTATAATGAAATTATTTTTCAGTTACAGCAAATAATTAATCGCATGTTCCAAATCCCTATTGAACGCATCACACCAGAAGCACGCTTCATTGATGACTTAGGACTTAACTAATGAACAAGTGCCTAACCTCTCGCTCAACCCGACCCGCCTACGGCGGGCCGGTTATCTTGTCCGTTAGGTGCCATAGTCCCTCACCCTTGGAGACTCCCCATGCTTGAACAAGAGTTGTCGCATCTGCCCGAATTGAAAGACGTGGGGCTTGCACTAATTCAATATGCGAAGGCTCAGTTCTCCGGGCTTTCGTTTGAAGCGAATTCACAAGGCCGTTACGTTGCGACTCCTGACAATTTCGTAACGTTCTCGGTTTATTGGCAGCGCGCCAAGAACATCACCGTGACGCTTCGCGGAAATCCCGATGAATTTCTTCCCTTCGAGGAACTGAGTCTCAAGCCCGATATGGCAGGCTACAGTTCATTCAAAGTCACTAAAGTTGGTCAGCTTGCCGCGGCAGCGTTCTGCATTCGTCGTGCGGCTGAACTCTATCGTGCTGGCCGCGTGCGCGTCCAAAAGAGTATGAAGGTAATCGAAAAGTAATGACGCCCAACCCATTATTACCTAACCCGTCAATCAACCCGGACGCAGCTACGCTGTGCCGGTTATCTTATTCGTTAGGCTCCGTCTGAGTACAAAGGAGACATATGCGAAATGCTGTTATCTTCTGCGCCAAAGCCGTCGCATTCACCGTGATCTTTTGAACCGTTTGGCTGTTTGCTCTGCGGCCAGTCTTCTATAGCGGGGCGGACGAATCGTCCAAGGCATCTCAAGCCGCCGATGACGCACTTCGCCGCAAATCCCTTGAACAGTCCGAGCGAGTCGATCGGCTACAGGAGCAATACGAACGCCAAGTCAAGACAAGCGACGAGACGTTGGAACGTCAAGATGCGCTCTTGAATCGGTGGGAAAAGATTATCGAGCGATGGGAGAAAGCAGCGCCCAGTCACAAATGACCACGGTGCCTAACCCTACAATCAACTCGGATACAGCTGCGCTGCGCCGGTTATCTTATTCGTTAGGTGCGTATGGATACTGTTTTAATTGCCCAAGCCACACGTGAAGATGCGCCGGTTATTCTGGCACTTCAGCATAAGGCATATCAGTCGGAAGCTCGTCTGTACAACGATTGGAGTATTCCGCCCCTTACGCAAACGCTGAAGGAATTGGAACAAGAATTTCAGTCAAACGTCGTGCTCAAGGTAATTATTGAAAACAGGCTTGTAGGTTCGGTTCGTGCGTGCATGATCGAAGGTGTTGTTCAAATTGGAAAACTTATTGTTGAACCCGGGATGCAGCGTCAAGGCATCGGAGGCTCTCTTTTACAGGCTATCGAATCTGCATTTTCGTCAGCAGTATATTTCGAACTTTTCACCGGCAGCCGAAGTGAGGGAAATATTCGCTTTTATCTCAAACATGGGTATGTCATTACACATCAGGAGGTTCTCTCTCCTACCGTCACTTTTGTCTATATGAGAAAGTCTAATGAGGCTGCGGCCTAACCCGGCAATCAACCCGGACGCGGCTACGCTGTGCCGGTTATCTTATTCGTTAGATGACACAGGAACTGCTGCCCCAGCGCCCAATGCACATGCTCCCGCACGAGCGCCGAAGCATCCCCTGCCCGCGCGCGCAAGGCGGCAAGATGTTCCGGGCTCTTGGGGGCGTTCCCAAGCGCGACCGCGATATTTCGCAACCAGCGTTCATGACCAATTCGGCGGATGGCGCTCCCGGCAGTCCGCTGTAGAAATTCGGCCTCATCCCATGCAAAAAGGCTAACGAGGGAAGCGCAGTCAAGCCCATTGCGGACGGCGAAATCCTTCTCCACGCTTTGCGGGGCATGGCGATTCCACGGGCAGACAAGCTGGCAATCGTCGCATCCATAGATGCGGTTGCCGATGAGCGGGCGTAGCGGCTCGGGAATGGAGCCGGGATGCTCAATGGTCAAATAGGAAATGCAGCGCCGCGCATCGAGCTGGTAAGGCGCAATAATTGCGCCCGTCGGACAAGCAGTGAGGCAAGCCGTGCAGCGCCCGCAATGATTGGGAACAGGCGCGTCGACGGGCAACGGAAGGTCGATGAGTATCTCACCAATGAAAAACCAGGAGCCCGATGAACGCGGCGGGCCAGGATCACGCGCAATCAACAGGGTATGCTTGCCGCGCCAGCCAAGGCCGGAACGTTGAGCAAATTCCGCTTCGAGCACGGGGGCGGAATCGGTGAAGACACGGGCATTGACCGGAACAGTGCGAGTGATGCGTTCGACCAGTTTTTGCAGGCGGGCGCGCACGACTTTGTGGTAATCGCGCCCCAGGGCGTAGCGGGAAACGTAAGCCAGCGCGCCATTCCCAAGCACCCCGGCGGCGGGCGCTGCATCCGGCCAATAGGGCATGCGCGCGGAAATCACCCTGGAAACATTCGGCATCAATTCGACGGGATGAATCCGCACGGAAGCGTGCCGCGCCATATAATCCATATCGCCGTGGCACCCGGCGGCAAGCCAGCGCCGCAGCCCTTCGCCCATGTGGGGCAATACCCCGGCTTCTCCGATGGTCAGCGCCGAAAACCCTAGTTCGGATGCCCATTGGCGAATGGCAATAGCCAGCGCGGCCAACTCCGCCGCATTCAGGTTTGCGTGTGCGCTGGCATCGTTTGCAGGAAAACCCGGATGTTCGATTTCACTCATTACCAAGATGATAAAGACCTCGCAGCAAGTGTGCAGCTTGCCGATGAGGCCGCTACGCTCGCACTGGGTGCGCGGCTGGTCGAGTCCGGGCTGCTCGCGCCAGGGTTGAACGTCTGGCTGGAAGGCGACCTGGGGAGCGGCAAAACCACGCTGGTTCGTGGAGTTTTGAGAGCTTTGGGGCATGTTGGGACGGTGAAAAGCCCGACCTATACCTTGATCGAACCTTATGTAGTTTCTAAAATAAATCTGTATCATTTTGATTTTTATCGACTAACAACTCCAGAAGAATTCCTGGACGCGGGACTTGATGAATACTTCTCCGGTGAAGGCGTCTGTTTCGTGGAGTGGCCGCACCGGGCTGTTCCTTACCTGGCATCACCCGATCTCGTCATCACGCTCACGTCCAAGGACGGGGGGCGGTGGTGTGAAATCCGGGCAAAAACGCAAACTGGCCGAATATGCAGAGCACAACTGACGGGCTAGACGAAACCGGATCGGGCATGGGGAAGGAAAATTTCCCCTGCCTCAACCGGCGCGCGCTGTTGAAATACGCAGGCGGGGCGGCGCTTGTCCTGCTCGTGCGCCGGGCGGGCGCAGCCCCCGGCGACAACAGCCTGGTGGCGCTGAGAGTGTGGCCGGCGGACGAATATTCCCGCATCACTTTCGAGAGCCGCCACAAGCTGCCCTTCAAGTACATGCTGCTGAAAGACCCCGACCGCCTGGTCGTCGACATGGAAGATGTCGATCTGGAAAGCGTGCTGCTGAACATTTTCGGCAAGGTGCTCGATAGCGACCCGTATATCGGGTTGATCCGCGCGGCTCAGAACCGCCCCGGCGTAGTGCGCCTCGTCGTCGATCTGAAGGCGGAAATCAGCCCGCAACTCTTCACCCTTGAACCGGTCGGCAATTACGCCCATCGGCTGGTGATCGACCTCTATCCCCTGAACCCGCCCGACCCGCTATTGGCGCTGATCCAGAAATCGTCCCCGATGGACGCGGCAACGGGCGGGCGCGCCGAGCCGGAAGACCCCCTCGCCGCCGTTATATCCGGGCTGGGAGACTCCCAAAAACCATCCCCTGCCCCACCCGCCCAAAACACGCCGCCCGCCAATCCGCCCGCTCAGAACATAGACAGCAATACCGCCCGCAGCAGCACTCCTAAAGTCAAACGTCTTTTCACGATTGCGCTCGACCCCGGCCATGGGGGCGAAGACCCCGGTGCAATCGGCCATCGCGGCAGCTACGAAAAAAACGTGACTTTGAGCATCGCGCGCCGCCTCAAGCGCAAGATCGACAGCGCCCCCGGCATGCGCGCCATGCTGACGCGCGACGGCGATTACTTCGTACCGCTGGCGCAGCGGGTCACGCGCGCGCGTAAGGTACAGGCCGACCTTTTCGTCTCGGTACACGCCGACGCTTTCGTGCGTCCGGAAGCGCGCGGCAGTTCAGTATTCGTGCTCTCGGAAAAAGGCGCCTCGTCTTCGGCTGCGCGCTGGCTGGCACAGAAAGAAAACGATTCTGACCTGATCGGCGGCGTGAATCTCGCCCGTCAGGACAACCACCTCGCCCGCACCCTGATCGACCTGTCGCTCGCGGCCACCATCAACGACAGCATCAAACTTGGCCGCGCCGTGCTTGCCGCGTTGGGCGACATCAATACCCTGCACAAATCCCATGTGGAACAGGCGGGGTTCGCGGTGCTCAAGGCTCCGGACATCCCTTCGATCCTGGTGGAAACCGCGTTCATCAGCAATCCGGAAGAGGAAGCCCGCCTCAACGACGAGGCTTATCAGGAAAAAATGGCCGACGCCATCCTGCGCGGCATCCAGCGTTACTTCAACGATAATCCGCCCGCGCAACGTTCACCCGTTGCATGAAGCACGGGCAAACCCCCCACCGCCGCGCCCTTGCTGATACAATTCCGCGCCGTGGCGGGTCTCCCCGCATTGCAGCGCGGTGAACCTGGTCAGGGCCGGAAGGCAGCAGCCACAGCCGCTCCCTGTAAGTGCCGGGGGTCAGGCTCGCCACCCAAATTCAGATGGAAAGCGCCGCGTATCGCGGCGCTTTTCGCTTCCCCGCCCTAAATTCCCCTCCAAGGAGGGGAATAAACCCTCCGACTTGAGAGTCAAAGAGGTTAAAATCCGTGCCCATGAGCTATCAGGCACTGGCGCGCAAATGGCGGCCAAAATCCTTTGACACCTTAGTCGGGCAGGAGCACGTCGTCCGGGCGCTTTCCCATGCGCTCGACACGGGGCGGCTGCACCACGCATGGCTTTTCACGGGTACGCGCGGGGTGGGTAAAACCACGATTTCGCGCATTCTCGCCAAGGCGCTGAACTGCGAGCAGGGCGTAAGCGCCACGCCCTGCGGACAGTGCGAAGCCTGCCGCGCAATCGATTCCGACCGTTTTCCCGATTATGTGGAAATGGACGCGGCCTCGAACCGTGGGGTCGACGACATGGCGGCGCTGCTCGACCGTGCCGTGTACGCGCCCGTGGCGGGGCGCTACAAGGTCTACATGATCGACGAAGTGCACATGCTCACCGGCCACGCCTTCAACGCGATGCTGAAAACGTTGGAAGAGCCGCCGGAGCACATGAAATTCATCCTTGCCACCACCGACCCGCAAAAAATCCCGGTAACGGTGCTGTCCCGCTGTCTGCAATTCAATCTCAAGCAGATGCCGCCGGGACGGATCACGGAACACCTCACGCGCATCCTGGAAGCCGAAGCGATCCCGTTCGAGTCGGGGGCATTGCGCCACCTCGCTCACGCGGCCAGCGGCTCGATGCGCGACGCGCTTTCCCTGCTCGATCAAGCCATCGCCCACGGTGCAGGGCATGTGCTTGAGGAACAAGTAACGAACATGCTCGGCGCGGTCGGCGAAGATCACCTGTACGCAATCCTGGACGCGCTGGCCGAGGGCAACACCGAGGCGATGCTCGCCGTAGCCGACGGCATGGAATTGAGAAGCCTGTCGTTCGAGGCCGCCTTGCAGGCATTGGCAACGTTACTCACGCGGGTGGCGCTGGCACAGCTTGCGCCCACTGCCATTGCCGAAGAGGATGAGCGCGCCCGGTTACTCGCGCAAGCGGGACGGTTCGACGCCGAATACCTGCAACTGGCCTATCAAATTGCCATTCATGGCCGCGATGAGTTGCCGCTCGCTCCAGACGAATACACGGGTTTCACCATGAGCTTGTTGCGGCTGCTGGCTTTCCGACCCGAACAGCCGTCCGCGCCCGGCGCTAAACCGCCTTCCGGCAGCGATGGCAGCGGCAAGGCACGGCCTTTGCCGACCACGAGCGCGACCACCACAGCGCCCGCCGCCACGCCCGCGCTTGAAGCCCCAGCGGATGCAAACGCAGCCGTCAAAACGGCGTTCGAGCGCGGCGACTGGCGCGAAGTTGCGCGCGCGCTCAAACTGTCCGGCTTGACACGCGAATGCGCCCAGCATTGCGAATGGGTGAAATGCGAGGATGACCGCTTGTATTTGCGTCTTTCGGAAGCGCAACGCCACATACTAGAGCTAAACAGGGCCGTGTTCGCGCGGATCGAAAGCGACCTTGCCCGCGCGCTTGCCCGTCCCATCAAACTGGATTTCGAGACGGGCGCAATTGCCGGGCAGACCCCGGCGCAACTCGACGAATTCGACCGCCTTGAGCGGCACGCGCAAGCCGTGGCAGCGCTTGAAAGCGACCCGTTCGTGCGCGGACTGATCGAGCGTTTCGACGCCAGCCTGAACGAGAGCACAGCCAGGCTGGTGTAATTTCAACTTTTTTACCCTTTACGGAGCAGTTCGGATGATGAAAGGCGGACTTGGCGGCCTGATGAAACAGGCGCAGATGATGCAGGAAAACATGAAGAAGATGCAGGATCAGATCGCCGCGATGGAAATCGAGGGCGAATCCGGCGCAGGCATGGTCAAAGTGGTCCTGACGGGCAAATACGAAGTACGCCGCGTACAAATCGACCCTTCGGTGATGGATGACCGCGAAATGCTCGAAGACCTGATCGCGGCAGCGGTCAATAGCGCGGTACGCAAGGTCGAAGCCACCTCTGCCGAAAAAATGTCCGGCTTCACGGCGGGGCTTAACCTGCCGCCGGGCATGAAGCTGCCATTCTGATGCCAGAAAAACAATCCTGCCTGGATGAATTGATCGCCGCCCTGCGCTGCCTACCCGGCGTAGGGCCGCGTTCGGCGCAGCGCATGGCCTACCACCTGCTGCAACGCGACCGCGCAGGCGCGGCGCGGCTGGCGGAGGCCGCCAATCACGCGCTCGCGGTGTTGCGGCATTGCGCCCGGTGCAATGCGTTCTCCGAAGAAGAAGTCTGCGCGCGCTGCTCAAACCTGCGCCGCGACCCTGCCCGCCTGTGCGTGGTCGAAACCCCGGCAGACCTTGCGATGATCGAACAGACACAGACTTACGACGGTCTTTATTACGTCCTGATGGGCCGTCTGTCGCCACTCGACGGTATCGGCCCGCGCGAGCTGGAATTCGACCGGCTGATTGCCCGCGCAAGCGACGGCGAAGTGCGGGAAGTCATCCTCGCCACCAATTTCACGAACGAAGGCGAAGTCACCGCGCATGCCCTGGCCGCGCTGCTCACCACGCGGGGATTGACGGTCAGCCGCCTATCGAGGGGTGTTCCGGTGGGCGGGGAACTCGAACATACCGGCATCGGAACCATCGCGCAGGCGCTGGCCGAGCGCCGCGCGATGTCGCCGTAAAAAGTCAGTCTGCCCCGGTCACGCCTCAAACAGCGGTGTAGACAAATACCTTTCGCCCGTATCCGGAAGAATCGCCACAATGGTTTTTCCCTTGTTTTCCGGGCGCGAGGCCAAGTAGGCCGCCGCCCAGAGCACTGCACCGGAAGAGATACCCACGAGCAACCCTTCCGCGCGCAGAACCTCGCGCGCGGCTTGGAAAGCATCCTCGTTTTTTACGGTGATGACCTCATCGTAAATTTTCGTATTCA
Organism: Betaproteobacteria bacterium; assembly: GCA_009782565.1. GTDB lineage: Bacteria > Pseudomonadota > Gammaproteobacteria > Burkholderiales > Rhodocyclaceae > WRNU01. The sequence goes on along the minus strand of WRIU01000008.1, from coordinate 96,166 downwards.
GGCCTTCCGGCACGAAGCCAGCACCGATGCCTTGTATCTTGTGCGGGCCAGCACGGCCTTCCGATAACACGGGCGAATCGAACGGCTCAACCGCAACGATTTTCAGGCCGGGATTCCTTGATTTCAGATACTCCCCCGTGCCGGTAATCGTCCCGCCCGAACCAACGCCGGAAACGAAAATATCCATCTTGCCGCCAGTGCCCTCCCATATTTCGGGGCCGGTCGTCTCCCTATGGATTTGAGGGTTGGCCGGGTTGGCAAACTGGTTAGGGATAAAGGAGCCTGGTATCTCTGCGGCCAACTCCTCGGCTCTAGCCACAGCGCCTCTCATCCCTTGCGCGCCTTCGGTCAGTACAATCTCCGCGCCGTAAGCAGCCAGCAATTTACGGCGCTCGATGCTCATCGTCTCCGGCATGGTGAGAATGACGTGATACCCACGCGCTGCGGCAACGGACGCAAGCCCGATGCCCGTGTTGCCGCTGGTCGCCTCGATAATGACGGAGCCGGGTTTCAGCTTCCCGCTTTTCTCCGCTTCGTCGATCATCGCCAAGGCGATACGGTCTTTGACGCTGCCCGCCGGATTGAAATACTCCAGCTTGCCGATGATGACCGCGTCCAGGTTCAACTTCCTCGCGTACCCGTTCAAACGGAGCAAAGGAGTCTTCCCGATGAGTTCGGTCAGGCTATTTGCGATGGTTGGCATTTTCCGGCTTCCTTGTAGAAAACCATAATACAAACTCCATAAGCCAGCTTCAACTGGTAGCCACTGCCAGTGACCTACCCTTCACCCGATGCAACATACGCGCCCATTCCTTATCCGGCAGCGGGCGGCTATTCGGAGCCGACATTGCAGCAGCACAAGTTACAAGTCGGCGGATCGTTGAAGCGCATCGACAATCTTTAGGGGTTCACAAAGCATCAACTCCTGTTAGAATCCCCACCCTTCGGGCCGATAGCTCAGCTGGGAGAGCGCTGCGTTCGCAATGCAGAGGTCGAGGGTTCGATCCCCTTTCGGTCCACCAAGTTACTGTTTCAAGACGTATCATGAAAGACCAGAACACCTGATAAATACAAGGGTTCTGGTCTTTTTTCGTCTCATGACCATGCCCTGGCGCTGAACCTCATGCCGCCTTTGCCAGCCTCTGCGCTTCACCCATCCGGTCAAAATCGCCCGGTACGCTGATTTGCCCCACCATGGAACAGACCTCTTGTCCAGGTTGCCGTAGAAAACAGAAGTTCGCCGTCGCCTTCCGCGTTTGTGTGGTAAGAAAATCACTGCTTTTATAATGTATATTCACTATTAGTAAAACGTATGTATACTGCTGATATCTGCAAAGATCCTTTCCTTGGAGGCACTTTATGGATTCGCCTGACATCTCTATCAGCGCAATGATAGCGGCAATAAACTCCTTGTTTTTGAATTGGAGTCGGCCAGAAAAAATTATGCTTGCTGCTCTGATAGTGGCTATATTGTCACTATTCTTTAAAATTTTGAAATCCACTAAAAATAAATCTTCCGATACAGATTTTTCAAATGTTGAAATTTCTCAAATCAATAAAAAAGACAGGGGTAAGAACATCGTCGATAACAGTACTCATAGCAATACTTACATCCTCATTTTTCAAACAGAACGAATATCTGAAACAAACGAAAAAAATCAAAGTTCTGACCCAGAGACTCAACGCCTATTAGAATTGGGAAGAGAATCTAAAAGTAGTAAAAATTTTGAGGAGGTCGACAATTATTTGGAACAAGCAGAGAAACACAACAAAGAGCTTATTAATGCAGATGTATCTGACGACTATAAACTGGACTACGTAAACATAAGATTACTTCGTGCTGAAAATTTTTACTCGCAAACAAACTATGCTGAAACCAGTAAAGTACATGCTGTTGAATTGCTGGAAAAAGCAATCAAAAAACTTGATGAGATTATCAACAACGATTTCGCTGATGCTGATGATTCGATCATTAAAAAAGAAGTTTCTATTGCTCTCTTATATAAAGGAATAATCCTTGGAGAACAGTGCAAGACCAAGGAAGAAATCGACATCTACGACAACATCGACAGCCGTTTTGGCAAGGACGATTCGCCCGATGTGCGCGGGCAGGTCGCAATAGCACTCCGCAACAAGAGCGTTACCTTAGGGATACAAGGCAAGATCGAAAAAGCAATAGACATCTATGATGATATTGACAGCCGTTTTGGTAAGGACGATACGCCCAGCGTACGTGAACAAGTCGCAAAGGCGCTCTTCAACAAGGCCACTATCTTGAGGGAACAGAGCAAGGCCAAGGAAGCCATCGCCATCTATGACGACATCGACAGCCGTTTTGGTAACGACGAGACACCCGGCGTACGCGAACCAGTTGCAAGGGCACTTCTCTACAAGGGTTTTGCCTTGGAGGAACAGGGCAAGGTGGAGGAAGAAATCGCCGTCTATGACGACATCGACAACCGTTTTGGCAAGGACGAATCGCCCGGTGTGCGCGAACAGGTCGTATTAGCGCTCTTCAACAAAGGCTTTACCTTGGGTGAACAAGGCAAAACCGGGGAAGCAGTCGTTATCTATGACGACATCGACCAACGTTTCGGCAATGGTGAGTCGCCCAGCATGCGCGAACAGATCGTATCAGCTCTCTTCAATAAGGGCGCTATCTTGCGGGAACAAGGCAAGACCGCAGAAGAAATCGCCATTTATGACGACATCGATAGCCGTTTTGGCAAGGACGAAACACCCTATGTGCGCGAACAGGTTGTAAGGGCTCTCTTCTGCAAGGGCATTATTTTGATGAAACAGCGCAAAACCGCAGAAGAAATCGCTATCTATAACGACATCGACCGCCGGTTTGGCAACGACGAGACGCCCGGTATACGCGAACAGGTCGCAAAGGCTTTCTTCAACAAAGGCTTTACTTTGAGTGAACAGGGCAAGGCCAAGGAAGCCATCGCCATCTATGACGACATCGACCACCGGTTTGGCAAGGACGAATCGCCCGGTGTGCGCGAACAGGTCGCAAAGGCGCTCTTTTGTAAGGGTGTTGCCTTGGGGAAACAGAGCAAGACCGAAGAAGCAGTCACCATTTTCAACGGCATCGACCGCCGCTTTGGCAACGACGAATTGCCCAACGTGCGCGATGTCGTCGCATCGGCACTCTTCAACAGGGACATCGCCTTAAAACAAGGCCGCTTGATGTAACTGAAATATTCGATTAACCGTGTTCACGCGGCTTAAGCCCGCATGGATCAATCCCCCTCACCTCTGCCGACTCTCCCAAATCTTCTGCAAACGCTTCACCGAAACTGGCATCGGGGTTTTCAGGGTTTGGGCGAAGAGGCTGACGCGCAGTTCTTCGAGCAACCAGCGAAACGTTTCCAGTTCGGGAACCGACGCGCCATTGCGGGCGCAGGCGGCAACTTCGCGTTGCCAGGGTTGGGCCAGCGTTTTCCATTCGGACAGGAGCTTCGCGTCGCGGGTGGGTTCGATGCGTAGTTTATCGAGGCGCATGAGCGCCGCCTTGAGATAGCGCGGAAAGTGGGCGAGGCGTTCCCACTCGAAGGCGATGAGGAAGTCCTTGGGCAAAAGCGCAGCGGTTTGCGCGCGCATGTCGGCCACGGCATCGGGAAAAGCCTTGTTCAGGGCAACGAGGCGCTTCTGGAGGGCGCCTGCGTCCGCCAGTAATTGTGTAGCGAGCCGCATGAATTCCTGCGCGACCAGCGTCAGGCGCGGGCGGGCTTCCCGGCAACGGCGCTCGAAAGTCTCGCCGTCTTCCGGCAACGGGACGCCGAGGCAGCAACGGGCAAGGCTCGCTTCAACGAGGCGCACCTTGAGTTCGGCATCATTGCCGAAATCGCGGTATTGCAAGGCCAATTCACGCAAACCCGGCAGGCGTTCGATGGCTTTGACCTGATCCTTGAGCGCAAGGGCGAAAAGCCGCAACAGGCCGCGACGGTGCACCCGCGCCGCTTCCTCTGGGGTATCAAACGGGCGAAGCGAGACGCTGTCGCCATCATCGCGCAAAGCGGGAAAGCCGATGGCCTCATGCCCGTCGATGTCGACTTCGAGCAACTCGGGGAGTTTGCCGAAGTCCCAAGCGACGAAGCCCGAAGAGAGTTGTTTCCCCCCTTCCCCATTCCCCTCCTCTGGAGGGGTGGCGCGAAGCGACGGGGTGGTAGTGCGAAGCGACGGGGTGGTGGCAGAAGAGGGAGAGATGGTGGGAATAGCAGCCTCAAAGCGCGCCGCCACACGCTCCTTGAACCGGGCGCGCAGTTCGCTCAGTTGCCGGGACTGACCGAGTACGCGCCCATGCTCGTCGATGACCCGAAAATTCATGAAGCAGTGCGGAGCCAAGTTTTCCGGGCGAAAACTCTCCAACGGCAATTTGAGGTGTACGCGCTCTTCGACGAAGTGCTGGAGCGTTTTCAAAAGCGGGGGGAATCCCCTGCCCTCGCCTTCGACTCCAAATTCGCCATTCTCGAAAGCCGCCATGAAAGCCGCCGCACTCCCGGCAAGCGGTTGCAGCCGGTGACGAATTTTCTGCGGCACGGTTTTGAGCAGCGCGATCACTTTTTCTTCCAGCAAACCCGGAACCAACCATTCGCAACGCTCTGCATTCACCTGATTGAGCATTGCCAGCGGCACGGTCAGGGTCAGCCCATCATCGGCGTCCCCCGGTTCGTGTTTGTAATTGAGCTTGAGCTTCTGGCCGAGCACATCGAGCGTGGGCGGAAAGCGTTCGCTGGTCACGCCCCCGGCTTCGTGGCGCATGAGTTGTTCGCGCGTGAGGTAAAGGAGCCTCGGCGCACCCGACTCGGCCTGTTTGCGCCAATGCTCGAAACTGGCGAGATCGACGACATCGGCGGGAATCTTGCTGTCGTAAAAGGCTTCGATCAGCGTTTCATCGACGAGCACGTCGGGACGGCGGGTCTTCTGCTCCAGCCTTTCGATGTCCGCGACCAAGCCGAGGTTATGGGTTAAAAACTTCATCGACCGCGCCGCGCCTTCGGCAATTTCGCCCGCTACCAGCCCTTCGCGGATGAACAGTTCGCGGCACAGCGCCGGGTCGACGTCGCGGTATGGCACGCCCCGGCGCGGCCAGATCACCAGCCCGTAAAGGACGCCCCGCTCCCACGCCTGTACGCGGCCCGCGCTCTTCGACCAGTGCGGCTCGAACACATGCCGCCGGATGAGATGCGCGCCGACCTCTTCCACCCATTCCGGCTCGATACGGGCAAGGCAGCGCCCGAAAAGCCGCGAAGTATCGACCTGTTCGGCAGCCATAATCCATTTGCCCGCCTTTTTTGCCAGCATCGAGCCGGGATGCGGCCAGAATTTGATGCCGCGCGCGCCGAGATAGCTTCCCGACTGCGAGCCGATAGCGCCCCCGGCGGCTTCCTCCGACTTGCAGCCGATATTGCCGAGCAGTCCGGCAAGCAAGGATTTGTGAATCGCCTCATAGCCAGCGGGTACGGTATTCACCTTCCAGCCGTGCTCCACGCATAGAGTATGAAGCTGGTTATGGACATCCCGCCACTCGCGCATCCGCAGCCAGGACAAAAAATGGCGGCGGCACCATTGTTTCTGTTGGTTGCCGGATTCGTGGCGCTGCACTTCGTTCCATGCTTTCCACAAATTCCAGTACCAGAGAAATTCCGAACGCTGATCCTGCTCCGCACCGCGAAACTTCGCGTGAGCCTGATCCAAAGCGCCAGGGTTTTCCTGCGGGCGTTCGCGCGGGTCTTGCGTGGAGAGCGCAGCGGCAATGACCAGGACTTCCTCCAGCGCCCCGCGCTCACGCGCGGCCAGCATCATTCGGGCGATGCGCGGGTCGAGCGGCAGCTTTGCCAACTCGCGGCCAATCAAGGTCAAGGTATGCTTTTTATCCGCGCCCTCATCTTCCATCGCCCCCAGTTCCGCCAGGAGTGCGTAGCCATCACCGATCAGCCTGGAACCGGGCGGGTCGATGAAGGGGAAATCCTCCACTTCTCCCAAGCCGAGCGCCTTCATACGCAGGATCACCCCGGCAAGCGAAGAGCGCAGAATTTCAGGATCGGTATGTACCGAACGGCGTTTGAAGTCCTCTTCATCGAAGAGGCGGAAACAGATGCCGTCCATGACGCGGCCACAGCGACCGGCGCGTTGTTGCGCCGACGCTTGCGCGATTTTCTCGATCCGTAACTGTTCCACCTTGTTGCGCGGCGAATAGCGCTTGATTCGCGCCAACCCCGTATCGACCACGTAGCGCACACCCGGCACGGTCAGCGACGTTTCCGCCACGTTTGTCGCCAGCACCACCCGCCGCCCGCCGGAGGGCGCAAACACCCGCGCCTGTTCCTGCGCCGACTGCCGCGCGAAGAGAGGCAAAATTTCGCTACCGGGCAAAAGCCGGAACTTGCCGAGCGCCTCGGCAGCCTCGCGGATTTCCCGCTCGCCCGGCAAAAAGACGAGCACATCGCCGGGGCCGCAACGTTGCGCCTCATCGACGGCATCGACCAGCGCATCGAAAAGGTCACGCTGTTTCTTCCCGCCCCATTTTTTATTCACAGCCTCTTCTTCGCCATCCCCCTCATCGAGAACAACAGGCCGATAACGCATTTCAATCGGATACAGCCGCCCGGAGACCTCGACCACCGGCGCGGGCGACCCCGCCGCGTCCGCGAAATGGCGGGCGAAACGTTCCGCGTCGAGCGTCGCGGAAGTGATGATGAGCTTGAGATCAGGCCGGCGCGGCAGCAGCGCCTTGAGGTAGCCGAGAAGAAAGTCGATGTTAAGCGAGCGTTCGTGCGCCTCGTCGATAATCAGCGTGTCGTAGGCCGCAAGCTGCGGGTCGCCCTGTGTCTCCGCCAGCAGGATGCCGTCGGTCATCAACTTGATGTGGCTTTCCGCCCCCACCCGGTCGGTGAAACGAATCTTGTAGCCAACGAAAGTCCCTAGTGGGCTGTTTAGTTCCTGCGCGATGCGGCTGGCCGTCGCCCGCGCTGCCAATCGGCGCGGCTGCGTGTGGCCGATCAGTCCCGCTGCACCGCGCCCGAGGGCGAGGCAGATTTTCGGCAATTGGGTCGTCTTGCCGGAGCCGGTTTCACCGCAAACGATGATGACCTGATGCGCCTTGATCGCTGCCGCGATTTCGTCGCGGCGGGCGGAGATGGGGAGGTCTTCTGGGAAAGTGGAGCCGGGGAGCGAGGCGAGGCGAGCGGCGTAAACTGCGTGAGAACGGGCAAGCAGAGCGTCAAATTCAACCTGCGCGGCAGCGTTTCGGCGCTTGCTCCAGAGATGGAGAAGACGGGGACGGTCGGCAGTGAGGGTGGAAGAAAAAGCAGGGAGAGGCGTGGAGGATCGCATGCCCGATTTTGGCATGGTGGAGGAACGACGTCATCCAAGGTAGCAGGGGCGGCATCCTGCCGCCTTCAACCGGATGGAGTTTGAGGGCTGGATCATGGCGTTGCTCCACGTTGGCGCATTTGCTCGAACAGGCACACAGCAGCGGCGGCTCCGACGTTCAGGGACTCGATGCCTTCCATCATCGGAATGCGGAGAATTTCATCGGCACGTTCCAGAAGCGCAGGCGAGACGCCCTGCCCTTCGGCTCCAAACAGCCAAGCCACAGGACCGCGCAGATCGGCATCGAAAAACATCCGGGACGCTTCTCCCATACCCGTTGCCACAACCTTGCCCTGATACGCAGCGAGCCACGCAAGGGCATCGACCTGTTCAAAGATGCACAAACGGAAATGGGCTCCCATTCCAGCGCGTAGCGCCTTGGGCGACCAGGCTTGCGCGCAGCCGGATGTAAGCCACGCCAGGCGGATGCCCGCAGCAGCAGCGGTACGCAGGATCGAGCCGAGATTGCCGGGGTCTTGGATGCCATCGAGCACGATGAGCGTTTCCCGCTCCACTGGTTCCTGTGCTTCGCGCAATGGAGGTGCAATACGCGCAAGGATGCCCGTAGGCGTATCGACCGGGCTGAGACGGGCAAAAAGCGTATCGGGCACACAGATTGGAAGCTCTCCGGGAGGCAAGCGGTCAAGCAAAGCCAGAATTTCGGGGTTGCCGCATCCACTCTCGGACACACAGACATCAAGCAAAGCAATGCCCGCATCGAGGGCGCAACCGAGCAAATGCATGCCATCGAGAAGGGTCTGGCCTCGTTCCCGGCGCTCGCGCGGCATCGAAGCGAGCGCTGCAATCAATCTGAGCCGGGGATTGTCGCGTGAGCTGAGATGGGTAAAAGTGAAGCGTGTTGCCGTCATGTTTTATCCACGAGCTGTCATACTGGTTTTTGATTCAGCCGGCTCCCTCGGTTTCCCATAATGGCGGATTGGCGAGGATGTGGCGCACAGGCGCGAAACTCTTGCGATAAAAATCCGCAACTCCGTACCGGCGGATGGCTTCGAGGTGCGCGGCGGTCGGATAGCCTTTGTGCCGCGCAAGGCCGAATTGAGGATAGAGGCGATCCAGTTCGATCATTTGTGCGTCGCGCGCGGTCTTGGCGAGGATGGAAGCGGCGGAAATCGCCGGTTCCAGCGCATCGCCACCGACAATGGCGTGCGCGGGCAGGGAAAACTCCGGACAACGGTTGCCGTCGACCCGCACTTCGTCGGGCGTGACAGCCAACGCGGCAACCGCGCGCTGCATTGCCAGCAGGCTGGCATGCAGGATATTGAGGCGGTCGATCTCTTCCACCGTCGCTTCGGCCACGCTCCAGGCGAGCGCCCGTTGCCGGATCAAACACGCCAAGCGTTCCCGCGAACGGGCAGTCAGTTTCTTGGAATCGGCCAGACCTTCGATGGGGCGTGCGGGATCGAGAATGACGGCAGCGGCCACCACCGACCCGCATAACGGGCCGCGACCAGCTTCGTCGACGCCGCAGATTTTCACCCCGGCCATGTCCGTTTCAGGATGCCTCTGGCTCCCGCGTGGAAGCGGAATCGCGCAAATAAGGCAGGATGACCTTGGCTGCCCGCTCCGCCGTGCCTTGGCGCAGTTCATGGTGCAGGGCAGTGAAGCGGTCGGCGAGCGCCATGCAGCCGTCAGGATCATCGAGCCATTTTTCAACGGCATCGGCTATAGCATCGGGATCCGCGTCATCCTGGAGCAATTCTGGGACAACGAGTTCGTTGAGCAGGATGTTGGGCAGGCCGACCCAAGGCAGGTAAGCCATGCGCTTGATCAGCCGGTACTGCCATCTGCCCATGCGATAGGAGATCACCATCGGACGCTTGAGCAGCGCGGCTTCGAGGCAGGCCGTGCCGCTGGCGACGAGCACCACGTCGGCAGCGGTCATCGCGTCGACCGAATGGCCGAATAGCAGACGCATTGACATATCTTCAGCGGATCCCCGGCGATACATGGCCTCGGTAAAAATCTCGCGCGTCTCACGAGTCGCCAAGGGCACGAGGAAAATGGTTTCCGGCCGCCGGTGCGCGATGACTTCTGCGGTGGCGATGAAGCAATCGGCCAGGTTGATGACTTCCGACTGGCGGCTGCCGGGCAACAGCGCCACGACGGGCGCATCCAGCGGCAAATCCAGCCGTTCACGTATTGCCTGCCGGTTCGGTTCCATCGGCAATTCGTCCGCGAGCGGATGCCCGACGTAGGTAGCGGGAATGCCCGCGCGCTCGTAGATCGGCATCTCGAACGGGAACAGGCACAACATATGCGTCACTGAGCGCGCGATGCCCTTGATCCGCCTACCGCGCCAAGCCCAGACCGAAGGGCTGACGAAATGAATGGCAGGGATACCGTCCGCCTTGACCTTACCTTCGAGCCAGAGGTTGAAATCAGGCGCGTCGACACCGATGAACGCATCGGGCCGTGTGCGCCGGATGTCTTTCAGCAGTTTGCGGCGAATGCCGGCCAACGACCCGTAACGGCCAATCGCTTCCGTGTAGCCGTTGATCGAGAGCAATTCGGAAGGCCAGATCGCTTCGAACCCCTCGGCCTGCATTTTTGGGCCGCCGATGCCGTAAAATCGCGCCTCGGGCAAATGGGTGCGAATGGCGCGAATCAGGTGGGCGGCCAGTAAATCGCCGGAGGCTTCCCCTGCTACCATGGCAATCGAATGTGTCATATCAACGTACCAATCCGCGCCCAGATATTCCAATGAAATCGGCTAAAGGTTGTACTTCGGCATATTCAGCGGCAAGTGCAATGATTTGTTCGCGCGCCTCCGCGAGAGAAAGACCTTTACGGTAAAGCATGCGATAAGCCCGTTTGATCGCGTTGATCGCCTCACTTGAAAAACCCCGGCGGCGCAACCCTTCGCTGTTGATGCCATGCGGCACGGCGGGGCTGCCGCCTACAGTGACATAAGGGGGTAAATCCTGGAGCAACAAGGCGAACGCGCCGATGAAACTGTGCGCGCCGACGCGAACGAACTGGTGGACACCGCTGAAACCGCCGAGGATAGCCCAATCGCCGATATGAGCGTGCCCAGCAAGCGAGGCGCCATTGGCAAAAACGGTATTGCTGCCGACCTGGCAATCGTGCGCGATATGCACATAAGCCATGATCCAGTTGTCATTACCGATACGAGTCGCGCCGCTATCCTGAGCCGTACCGGTGCTGAAAGTACAATACTCGCGGATAGTGTTGCGGTCGCCGATTTCGAGCCGGGTAGGTTCGCCGGAATATTTTTTGTCTTGCGGCTCCCCACCAAGCGAACTGAACTGGAAAATTCTGTTTTCACGCCCGATACGGGTATGGCCTTCGAGCACAACATGCGGCCCGATCCAGGTGCCATCGCCAATTTCGACATGCTCGCCAATGACCGAATATGGGCCGATCTCGACCCCGCTGCCGATTTTCGCGCCGGGATGAACGATTGCTGCCGGATGGATCATGGTTTGACCCTGAAAGCGCACAGAAACTCGGACTCGACGGCCAATTCGCCATCAACGGTGGCAAGCCCCCTGAATTTGTAGATACCGCGTTTGTTTTGCAGCATGGAAACGTCGAACAGCAGTTGGTCGCCAGGCACGACCTGACGCTTGAAGCGAACTCTGTCCATACCAGCAAACAAGACAACCGACTCTTCGGTCGGGATGACATTCGCGGCCTTGCACGACAACAGCGCGCCCGCCTGAGCCAACGCTTCAACGATGAGCACACCGGGCATGACCGGGCGATGGGGGAAATGACCGGGAAAGAACGGTTCATTCACGGTGACGTTCTTGATCGCGAGAATGCGGTTTTCCTGAATCTCCAGCACTCGGTCGACCAACAGAAAAGGGTAGCGGTGCGGCAGATAGCGCAGAATTTCGTTGATGTCCATGATCATGATTTCAGAGTGTTTATCCGGCCTTTTCCTGTTGTTCCAGGCGCTGTTCGAGAAGACGTACTTTTTTTACGAGCGTGTCGAGATGACGAATATGGGCAAAATTTCTGGCCCATTCTGCGTGAGTCAGTTGTGGCAGGCAATTGACGTAAACACCGGGAGTCCGGACAGACCTCGTGATCGTGGTAGCAGCGAAGACGACCGCGTCGTCTGCAATGGAAATGTGCCCGGAAATACCCGCCTGACCGCCGATCATACAACGCGCGCCAATTATTGCGCTGCCCGCAATGCCAGTACTGCCCGCTACGGCAGTATGCTCACCGATACGCGTGTTGTGACCAATCTGGATTTGATTGTCGAGTTTGACGCCATCGCCGATCACGGTATCTTCCAGCGCGCCTCGGTCGACCGAGGTGTTGGAGCCGATTTCCACATCGTTGCCGATCACGACCCGGCCTATCTGCGGAATCTTGACCCATTTACCGGAGGACTCCCGCGCGAAGCCGAAGCCATCCGAACCGATCACCGCGCCCGCGTGAATGATGCAGTTCTCGCCGATCACACAATTGGCATAGATCGTAACGTTGGGCGCCAGCCGCGTACCGCGCCCAATGCGTACCTCACGTCCGATGTAGCAATTGGCCCCGATCAGCACATCTTCGCCGATTTCCGCCCCCTCTTCCACTACGGCTCCGGCATCGACCGCCACCGTTGCCGGTATCGCGCAACGCACCGACGCCAACGAGTGTACGCCAGGAACGATGGGCGGCAAGGGGTTGAAGAATTGGGAAGCGCGCGCGAAATAAAGGTAAGGATCGTCGGTCACGATGAGCGACCGACCATCATCGACTATGTCCCGGTGCTCTGGCTTGACGATGAAGGCTACGGCACGGCTAGTTTTCAGCCGACTCAGGTATTTCGGGCTGGCAAGAAACGCCAGGTCGCCCTCGCCCGCCCGTTCCAGCGGGGCAACCCGGTGTACCTCCACACCGCCGTTTCCAACAAGTTCGCCCCCAAGTTGGGCAACCAGCACATCGATTCGTGGCATCGCTGATAACCGGAAACCTTACTTGCCGTCGGCCAGCGCCTTGATCACCTTATCCGTGATGTCGATACGCGGGTTTGCATACACAACATCCTGGAGGATGACGTCATACTTTTCGCTTTCGGCGATCTGCTTGATGACCTGGTTGACTTTTTCAATGACCGAAGCCAGTTCCTCGTTGCGGCGCAGGTTGAGGTCTTCGCGGAACTCACGCTGCCTGCGCTGAAAATTCCGGTCGGTCTCACTGAAAGTATTACTTTTCCTCTGCCGCTCGGCATCGCTCATCTTCGAATTTGCGTTCTCCAGGTCTTTCTGAAGAGCCTCCAAATCCTTGGCCATGCGCTGCAACTCCTGGTCGCGCTTGGAAAAGTCGTTTTCGATGCGTTTCTGCGCGCGCACGGCCGGCGCGGATTCGCGCATTACGCGTTCGGAATTGATATAACCGAATTTTGTCTCTGCAAACGCCAACTGGGACGCTCCCATCAGAGCCAAGACGAACACGGAAAAGGCACGAGCTTTCACATATTTCTCCAAAAGTTGTTTTTGATACGACACGACACACATCAGAATGTAGCGCCGAGCAGAAAATCGAAGGGTCGGGTTTTATCGCCCTCTTTCTTTTTCAGCGGATAACCCAGGCTGAACTTGAGCGGGCCGATCGGCGCGTTCCATGTCAACGCCAAGCCCCCACTGTAACGCAAATCCTGACCTCTGATACGCTGATCTTCCCCCGTATCAGGGTCTTTCCCCCAGACATAGCCCGCGTCGACGAAGGTCGAGAAGCGGAACGAGCGGTCGCTCCCCGAACCGGGCATTGGGAAGAAGAACTCAAGATTGGCAACGAACTTGCGCGTACCGCCCAGGGCGTTGTCATCCGAGTCCCTCGGACCAAGCGAATACGATTCGAAACCACGCACCGAACCGAGACCGCCTACATAGAAATTCTTGTAGAACGGCATCGGTTTTTTATTGTAGGCCTTCGCCCAGCCAAACTCGGTATTGAACATCAGGGCATGGCCGCCTTTGCCTACCGGAATCCAGTGCTGGAATTGGTAAGTAGCCTTGCCGTAGCGCAGATCCGCCGGGGCGGTCGCAACTTCTCCGTAAATACGCTGAAAAGTGCCCTTGGTCGGGTAAAGATAGCTGTTGCGGGAATCGCGCGCCCAACCCATGCTCACGATCATGCTACTGACATCAACAGTACCGATGCCGTCGGACTCTCCCAGTGGCCCCTTGCAACCGAAATCCTTACAGAATTGCTTGTACAGATCGTGGCTTTTATCAGACGTGGTAATCCTGGTGCGATCGAACGCCAGGCCGAAACTGATGCTGTCGTCCTCGGCAATCGGATAGCCCATACGTAGCCCTGCCCCTACTGACTGCGTCTTGTAGGGCGATACCGAATAGGTTTTTGACGGATCGTGAGTGCGGTAGTAAACGTCTCCTCCCAGGCTCACGCCATCAACGGTGAAATACGGGTCGGTCAGGGACAGCGACACGGTACGGTAGGATTTGGACGTATCGAAAGCAAGCACAGCATTCTTGCCGGAACCCAAAATATTGCGATCCGAGATCGCCGCCTGGAGCACGGCCTTTTCGGCAGAGGAATACCCCACCCCGAGCATCAGATTGCCGGTGCGCCGTTCCTTGACCGAGAAATTGACATCGACCTGATCGGTCGCCTCCGCCACAGGCGGCGTTTCAACCGTCACCTCGTCGAAAAAGCCCAGCCTGTCGATGCGGTCGCGCGAGCGGTTGATCGCTGCGCCATCGTACCAGGCGCTTTCCATCTGCCGTACCTCACGGCGGATGACTTCATCACGGGTTCTGTTATTGCCCTGAACATTGACGCGACGCACATACACCTTGCGACCAGGGTCGACGTAGATGGTGAACGCGACTTCATGTTTTTGTTCATTCAGTTCTGGCGCTGCGTTAACGTTGGCAAACGCGTAACCCTCGTTGCCCAGGCGGTTTGTGATGGCCTTGGTGGTTTCAGTCAAGCGTTCGCGTGAAAAAATCTCGCCCGGATGAATGGTGGTCAGCTTCAGGTACTCCTCTTCGGGCAATACCAAATTGCCCGCGTAACGCACGTCGGTTACGGTATAACGCTCGCCTTCGCGAAGGCTGATCGTAATGTAGATGTCCTTTTTATCCGGCGTGATCGAAACCTGGGTGGATTCGATGTCGAAATCGAGATAACCGCGGTCGAGGTAATGGGAACGCAGGCGTTCGAGATCGGCGGCGAGTTTCTGGCGCGAATAGCGGTCGCGCTTGGTGTACCAGGTAAACCATCCCGGCGTGGAAAGCTCGAAGAGATCAAGCAGGTTGCTTTCCTTGAACGTCTTCGCACCGACGATTTTGATCTGACGAATGCGAGCGACGTCGCCTTCATCGACGTTGAAGGTAATGCCGACACGGTTGCGTTCAGCCGGCGTCACCGTAGTCGTGACGGTTGCGCCGAATTTGCCACGCGCAAGGTATTGGCGCTTTATTTCCTGTTCGGCGCGGTCGAGGAGCGCGCGGTCGAACGTGCGGGATTCGGCCAGATCGACTTCCTTCAGCCCTTTTCTGAGTGCTTCGACATCGAGATCCTTGACGCCGACGAAATCAATCTTCGCAATAGCCGGACGCTCATCGACCACGACAACCAGCACATCGTGATCGGTCTCGATACGCACATCCCGGAAAAAACCGGTGTTGAACAGGGCGCGTATCGCCTCGCTCGCCTGCGCCTCGTCGAACATATCGCCCACTTTCACGGGCAGGTAATTAAATACCGTCCCCGCCTCGGTGCGCTGCAAACCTTCAACCCGGATATCCTTGACCACGAACGGCTGGAAAGCCAGGGCCGGCAAGGAAACTGAGAGGGCCGCAATCAGCCCGGCAAGCCGTTTGTAAATCATGCGGATTGTCGAATATCAGGAAATAAGACGGTTAATGTCATTACAAAGGGCAATCACCATCAGCACGAGAAGGAGAACAATACCAACTTTTTGGCTGGCCTCCACAACCCGGTCAGAAAGCGCCCTGCCCTTAATAAACTCTACTGCATAATACAGCAAATGCCCTCCGTCGAGCACGGGGATAGGCAGCAAATTCAAAATCCCGAGACTGATGCTGATAAACGCCAGGAAACGAATGAAGGCTGTCGTCCCGTGTTGAGCCGATTTTCCAGCGTAGTCGGCAATCGTGATCGGCCCGGAAACGTTCTTCCACGAAATGTTGCCGATAATCATCTGACCAATGGACTTCAGGGTCAGCGCGCTGGTTTCCCAGGTCATGCGCGCGGCGCGCGCCAAGGCTTCGAGCGGCCCATAACTTACCTCGGCAAACAAAGCCGAAGTATCGAACATCACGCCGATGATGCCGACCGTCCTGCCATCCTTGACCTGTTTTTCGCCCACGACGACAGAAAACGTCCTTTCTTCTCCCCCCCTATTCACGGTAAACAGCCGCGTTTGCCCAGGCGTAGCGCGCACGGTTTCAACGATTTCCTGGATCAGATTCATCGCCTTGCCGTCGATGGCAATGATTTCATCGCCCTTGGCTATGCCGCCTTTAGCCGCCGCACTGCCTTCTTCCACATGCTCGATGAGCGCGGGAACCGAAGCTGGGCGCAAACCCATGCGGAAAACCGGGTCTTCCTTGCTTGCGTCGTCGAGGGAAAAATTCCGAAGATCGAGAATCCGCACGGCATCATTGCCAGAGCGGGTACGCACCAGCAGGCGCGCCTCGTCGCGGCCAACCGCGTGGCGCAGCAAAGCCCATCGAAAATCCTGCCAACTCTTGATTTCGTCGCCATCGACGCTCAACACCAGGTCGCCCTCGATCACGCCCGCGTCGCGCGCAAGGCTGGCCTGTGCCTCGGTGGGCGCGATCAGCGGCCGCAGTTCATCGCTGCCGCCCACGAACAGCCCCCAGTACAAAACGACGGCCAGCAACAGATTAAAAATCGGCCCGGCCGCCACAATGGCAAAGCGCCGCTTTACCGGCTGGCGATTGAAAGCCCGGTGCGATTCATGCTCTTCGACCTCGTCGCCGCCTTCGCCAAGCATCTTGACATAACCACCGAGCGGAAACGCCGCCAGCACCCATTCAGTCTCGCTCTTTCCCTGGTATTTCAGCAACGGGCGGCCAAAACCGATCGAGAACCGCAGAACCTTGACCCCGCACCAGCGCGCAACCAGGTAATGCCCCAACTCATGGATCAGTATCAATACCCCGAGGGCAATGGCGAACGGGACGATGTAATGGACCAAGAAACTCATGCTGCTCCTCGTTTGCGGATTTCTTCGCGGGCGAAGCCGCGCGCGCGCGCGTCAACCTCCAGCACCGCTTCCAGCGTTTCGGCTCCTTCCCATCCGGCGCGTTCCAGCGTGGCGGCAATCACATCGGCGATGCGGCAAAACCCCAACCGCCCCTCCAGGAAAGCCTCTACCGCCTCTTCATTGGCCGCGTTGAGCGCGGCAGGCGTCGAGCCGCCCACCTCCAGCGCCTGATAAGCCAGGGGAAGACAGGGAAAGCGCCCGAAATCGGGACGCTCGAAGTTCAACATAGCAATATCGAAAAGGTCGAGCGCGTCGACGCCCGAATCAATCCGCTCCGGCCAGGCCAGGGCGTTGGCAATCGGGATACGCATGTCGGGATTGCCGAGTTGAGCCAGAACAGAGCCATCGATGTAATCGACCATCGAATGGACGATGCCCTGCGGATGGATGACCACTTCGATCTGGCCAGGGGGTACGCCAAACAGCCAGTGAGCCTCGATGACTTCCAGCCCCTTGTTCATCATGGTCGCGGAATCGACCGAAATCTTGCGCCCCATCGACCAGACCGGGTGAGCGCATGCCTCTTCCGGCGTAACCGTTTCCAGCTTTTCGGGCGGCGTGTTGCGGAACGGCCCGCCCGAAGCCGTGAGCAGGATGCGCCGTACCCCGCCCGCTTCCGGGCATCGCTGAAAATTCCAGGGCAAGGACTGAAATACCGCGTTGTGCTCGCTGTCGATCGGATACAGGCAACAACCGGACTTCTGCACCGCGTCCATGAAAAGCTGGCCGGACATCACCAGGGCTTCCTTGTTGGCGAGCAGCACCTTTTTTCCTGCGGTCACAGCAGCCAGCGTCGGCTCCAGCCCCGCCGCACCCACGATGGCCGCCATCACCACATCGGTTTCAGGCGCACATGCCACATCGCACAGGGCTTGCTTGCCTTCGAGCACCGTGGTCGCGCAACGTCCGGCCTGCAACAAGCCCCTCAACTCCTTTGCCGCGTCCACATCCGCCATCACCGCGTAGCGCGGGGAAAACCGCAAACACAGTTCGGCAAGGCGAGCCGCCTCGCGGTGCGCGGTCAGGGCAAATACTGAATAGCGTTCCGGGTGGCGGGAGACGACATCGAGCGTATTCGCGCCTATCGAGCCAGTCGCGCCGAGGAGGGTAATTTGTTGGGGAGAAGATGCGGGCATGATGCCAAACTATTTCAATGATAATCAGAAACAAAAATAACCATAATACCTATCAATGTCAGAATCGGAAAAAGGCTGTCGATCCGATCCAGAATACCGCCATGCCCAGGCAAAAGATTACTGCTATCTTTTACGCCCGCCTGGCGCTTGAGCAAGGATTCAAAGAGGTCTCCAATGATGCTCCAGACAGCCAGGACGATGAGCATGGATTGAAACAACAGTACATGCTTCGGTAAGAAGTGAAAATCAAGATAAAAATCCAGTAAAGAGCAGGAAACCACATTTCTAAACACAAAAACACCATCGAGATTGATTGCCTCTAATGAAAACCGGGAAACCACATTGCCATACACCAAAACGCCAATCACTGCGCCAATTGCGCCCGCCCATGTTTTTCCAGGGCTGATGTTGGGAGCCAGTTTTTTTCTGCCAAACGCCCGCCCTGAAAAATAGGCTGCGATGTCGGCCACCCAGACCAGCGCGCAAACTGCAAGCAACGTCAAAGGAGAAACAATTTCTCGTAGCCCAATGAAAAACACTGAAGATGGAACCAACACGAGTATCCCAACCAGCACCGCACTCCAATGATGCAAGCGCCACTTGCGCCACAACCAAAATGGCACGATCAACAGCCAGAAAAAACCCGCAAACAACGCAAGCAACGCGAACCATGTGAGCCAAAACGCCCAATCATGGGAAAAAAAAATGTAGAAGGCAAATACAGGGCACAGACTCCCCAAAACGGCGCCATAAGCAACCCGCGCCTTCCCGCCCCACCCCGCAAGCCCGCCCCACTCCCAGGCCGCAAGCGCGCAAATCAACGCGCAAAAAATCATCCAACCTAGCATTGGAAGAAAAAACAGCGCCGCCAGCAATCCCGCCAGCAGCGCCACCCCAGTGATGACCCGCGTCTTAAGCATGGCGCTCCACTTCACCACCTGCCGCATCGACCAGTTGCTCACTGGTGCGCCCGAAACGGCGCTCGCGCCCCTGGTAGGAAGCAATGGCCTGATCGAGCACCTTTCCGTCGAAATCCGGCCACAAGGCATCGGTAAAGAAAAACTCCGAGTACGCCAGTTGCCAGAGCAGGAAGTTGCTGATCCGCTGCTCACCGCCGGTACGGATGAACAGATCAGGTTCAGGCGCGAAATTCATCGACAGTTCGGTGTTGACCATCTCTTCGCTTATCTCTGCCAGACCCGGTCGCTGGGCGAGCAAGCGATTGACTGCCGAGAGCACGTCCCAGCGCCCGCCGTAGTTGGCGGCCACGGTGAGATGCAGGCGGGTGTTTTTGGCGGTAAGTTCCTCGGCAGCCTCGATGGCCTTGACCAGTGTCGGCTCAAAGCGCGAACGATCCCCGATGACGCGAAAGCGGATGCCATTTTCGTGCAGCCGGGCAACTTCCTTTTGCAGCGACTTGATGAACAACTGCATCAGGAAAGAGACTTCCTCGGTGGGGCGCCGCCAGTTTTCGGAACTAAATGCAAACAGGGTCAGATATTCGACCCCGCGCTCGATTGCAGCGCGAATCGTCCCGCGTACCGCCTCCACACCACGGGTATGTCCGGCCACTCTGGGCAAAAAACGTTTGCGCGCCCAGCGCCCATTGCCGTCCATGATGATGGCAATGTGCCGTGGCACCTTATTCGGATCGGGTACGGTCTGGGTGGAACTGATAAAGGTTTGATCCTCCATCGAGGAAATCTCCACGCGTAACCCGGCAAAGCCGGGATTATCCGGCAAATCAAATCTGCATCAGTTCCTGTTCTTTCTGTGCAAGCAGCTTGTCAATCTCAACGATGTAGTGGTCGGTGAGTTTCTGGATGCTTTCCTCAGCCCGCCTCTCTTCGTCTTCCGGAATGGTCTTGTCCTTAATGCCGTCCTTGAGGTGCTGGTTGGCATCGCGGCGCAGGTTGCGAACGGCCACCTTGGCGGCTTCGCCCTCGTGCCTGACGATTTTGGTGAGCTCGCGGCGGCGTTCTTCGGTAAGCGGCGGCATCGGCACCCGGATGACCTCGCCGGTATTGGCGGGGTTCACCCCGATGTCAGAATCGCGGATCGCTTTTTCCACTTTCGCCACCATCGGTTTTTCCCACGGCTGCACGCCGATGGTACGGGCATCGATCAGGGTGACGTTGGCCACCTGGCTGATCGGAACCATATTTCCGTAATACTCCACCTGAATATGATCGAGCAAGCCTGTATGGGCGCGTCCCGTCCGTATCTTGATGAGATCGTGCTTGAGCACCTCGACCGTCTTCTGCATCTTGTGTTCGATCGTTTTCTTGAGTTCGGAAATCATCGCGGAAACCTCAAAAAATGAACCATCATGAATGAACCAATGTGCCTTCGTCCTCGCCCATGATGACACGGCGCAAGGCTTGCGGCTTGAAGATCGAAAAAACGTTGATCGGCAGCTTCTGGTCACGGCACAGCGCAAACGCGGTGGCATCGAGCACAGCCAAACCTCGGCTGATAGCTTCGTCAAAACTGATGCGGGCAAATCGCCGCGCCGTGGGGTCTTTTTTGGGGTCAGCCGTGTAGATGCCATCCACCTTGGTGCCTTTGAGCACGATCTGCGCGCCAATTTCGGCTCCGCGCAAGGCAGCAGCGGTATCGGTGGTAAAAAACGGGTTTCCCGTGCCAGCGGCAAAGATCACCACCCGCCCCAATTCCAGATGGCGAATAGCGCGCCCACGGATGTAAGGCTCGACCACCTGGTCGATCCTTAACGCCGATTGCACGCGGGCGGGCAAGTCCGCGCGGCGCATCGCGTCTGCGAGCGCCATTGCGTTCATCAGCGTGGCGAGCATGCCCATGTAGTCGGCGGTGGCGCGATCCATGCCGCTCGCCGCGCCCGCCATACCGCGAAAGATGTTGCCGCCCCCAATCACCACGCCAACCTGCACGCCCAGACTCGTGACCTCGGCAATTTCCGAGACGATGCGTGATACCACGGTTTCATTGATACCGTAGCTGTCCTCGCCCATCAGGGCTTCGCCAGAGAGCTTGAGCAGGATGCGGGAGTAAGCCGGCGCGGCAGACATGGGAAAAACTCCTTTTGCCTGGCTACTTCTGGGCAGCAGCGGCAGCCGCAGCAGCCTGTTGAGCCACTTCAGCAGCAAAGTCGGAACTCTTTTTCTCGATACCTTCGCCGACCACGTACAGCGTGAAGCCCGCAACCGTCGCGCCCTTGGCTTTCAGCAGTTGTTCCACGGTCTGCTTGCCATCTTCAGCCTTCACAAAGACCTGGTTGAGCAGGGTGACTTCCTTGAGGAACTTCTGCACCGAACCTTCAGCGATTTTTTCCAGCATGTTCTCAGGCTTGCCCGATTCACGCGCCTTTTCGATGGCGATACGGCGCTCGGAATCGATCAGGGCGGCATCCACTCCGCTGGCGTCCAACGCCTTCGGCTTGGAAGCGGCGATGTGCATGGACAAATCCTTGCCCAGTTGCGCGTCGCCGCCCACCAGATCGAGCAGCACACCGATCTTTGCGCCGCCGTGGATGTAAAAATGAAGCTGCCCCTTGGCCTCAACACGCTGGAAGCGGCGCAAGGTCATGTTCTCGCCAATCCTGCCCACCAACGCGGTACGGGTCGACTCCACCGTGCCTTCGCCCATCGGCAGCGCCGAGAGCGCAGCCACGTCGGCAGGCGCCTTGTCTGCCACCAATGCGGCGGCATTTTTGACCAGCGCGATGAAATCATCGTTTTTGGCAACGAAATCGGTTTCGCAGTTGCCTTCCAGGATTACGCCCAGTTTGCCGTCGTTCGAGATATGGACGGCCACTACACCCTCGGCGGTGATGCGGGCGGCGGCCTTCGTCGCCTTGTTGCCCAGTTTCACCCGCAGAATCTCTTCGGCCCTGACCATGTCCCCTTCGGCTTCCGACAAAGCCTTCTTGCATTCCATCATCGGCGCGTCGGTTTTTTCGCGCAGTTCCTTGACCATGCCTGCGGTAACTTCCGCCATGCTAACTCCTTGACTATTGAGTCACCCCTTGCTTTCAGCAGGGGGTTCCTCGATACGGTCTTGGGGAGCCTTCGGCTCCCCGTTACGCTTTGTCTCGCTTATCTCCGCCACAAATGGCGGGGATAAGCGAGACCCGTGTTCATTCTTTTACAACAGCGGCGGGTTATGCCCCGCCGCGATGGGCCTGAGGTGGAATCAGGCTTTTTCCTGGTCGTCGCCTTCTTCCTCAAGCTCGACGAATTCCTCGTTGCCCGCCTCGACGATTTCCAGTTGCACCTGGCTGCGGCCCAGCAGCACGGCATCGGCCACGCCACGGGCGTAGAGGCGGATGGCGCGGGAAGAGTCGTCATTGCCGGGGATCACATGATCCACGCCTTCGGGCGAATGGTTGGTATCGACGACCGCCACCACCGGGATACCCAGTTTTTGCGCTTCCGTAATGGCAATCTTGTGATAGCCGACGTCGATCACGAACAGTGCTTCAGGCAATCCAGCCATGTCCTTGATGCCGCCGATCGACTTGTTCAGCTTTTCCAGTTCGCGGCGCGTCATCAGCGCGTCGCGCTTAGACAAACGCTCAACCGAACCGTCCTCGATCATCGCTTCGAGTTCTTTCAGGCGCTTGATCGACTGCTTGACCGTCTTGAAGTTGGTCAGCATGCCGCCGAGCCAACGCTCATCGACAAACGGCATCCCGGCGCGGCGCGCTTCCTCTGCGAGAATCTCGCGCGCCTGGCGCTTGGTGCTCACGAAAAGAATCGTGCCGCGCTTGGCCGCGAGCTTGCGTACGAAATCCATCGCCTCGTTGTATTTGGCCAGCGTTTTTTCGAGATTGACGATGTGAATCTTGTTGCGGTGGCCGAAGATGTATGGAGCCATCTTCGGGTTCCAGAAACGTGTTTGGTGGCCAAAATGGACGCCCGCTTCGAGCATTTGGCGCATCGTGACTGACATGTATATAACTCCAGTTTTCAGGGTTTGACCTCCGCCGGATCGGGCAGGAAGCAACAACCCCCCTGCCAGCGACACCGCCCACACTTAAAGCAAAGCGGCGCACCCCGTTCAATCCGGCGTGTGAATTTCATCCTCCCAGAAGCACCGGGAAGATAATCTTTATAGTATAGCACCTAGCCGACGACGCCCTCAAGCTCATCCGGAGGACGGTAGTGTCTCAGTTTGGATAGCCCGGCAGCGGTTACCTCCTGCCGGACAGTCTTAGATGTTTCAGATAGCCGACACCCGCGTGATCGCCTACCGGCGTCAGCCTTGAGGAACGGGCAACTCTCCGGTTCGATCTCGATTTTTGTTTCGACTTGCTCGAAAACGAGTTATCGACGACCGGAATGCTGTAGGCACTTTCTGCTTTTTTCAATAGCGCTGTCCGCCTGTCCGCACTGATCGACAGCTTCCACCCTTTGCGCGAAAGCGCATCTTCTGAGTAGGTATCCGAAACAGCCCCTTTCGTCAGAAATTCGACCTTGACGCGCCTTTTGCCTTTGGCCTTGCCTGAATAAACCGCCCTCGCACGATAGGATGGGGACGCAAGCAGACTGGAAACGCGATCTCGATGAACTTCAGGCGATACCGAGGATTCGGAAGGCTCAGATACAGGCAATGCCATGGGCTCAGATGATTCCGGAGGCTCAGACAATGCCAAAGGTGCAAGATCGGCAGGCGGAACATGGGCATCGTCTGCCGTAGCGGATGCGCCCAGCGGAAGGCGGGTGTCGCTCCCAAGGTCAGGAGTCAGCAATTGTTTGGGGACGGGTGCCTGCCTCATGTTCAATCCCCACCATGCCGCAGCCACAATGGCTACGAAAATGATCGGGAACCCAAGCCACCGGAGAAACCCAGCGCGCTGCCGGATGAAAACGAGGGCGGTCGAGGGCACGGATACGATCCTGGATATGATGGACATGTTTGTGTGCTCCGTGAGTTTGGCATCCTGCGCGTCGGAATCCAACGGACGCAGCAGTGAACCGCAACGAGGGCAGCATCTTGTACGCCATGCCCCCAGATAAGAGTCGCATGAAACGCAATACATGGTCTATTTCGCCAAATTTTAGGTCACTACATCTATTATGCACATCAGGCACCAAAAAAGATAGCCCGTGTGCCTGATCGACCCTGTAGCTGCATCATCAAGCAAGCGTAGAGACCGGTTTATTTTACTACTATTCTTCCGGTCAGAAATCGTTTGGTTCCAGGAACTGGATGGTCTCGCCGGGAGCAAGGAGGCCAGGTTCTGGCACGAGCGATTCAGAGTTGGACCCGGACTCGGGTTCGAGCTCTGGCTCGGAAGCGGCTTCTGGTTCACTCACAGGAACGCGCGATTCGAGCATGATCGCCACACGGCGGTTGCGCGCACGCCCAGCGTCGGTGTCATTGTCCGCAATGGGGCGCTGGTCGGCATAACCTGCGGCAGTAAGGCGGCTGGGGAGTACGCCGTTTTCGATGAAAAGCCGCACGACCGACGAGGCGCGGGCCGATGAGAGTTCCCAGTTGGAAGGGAAACGCAGGGTATTGATCGGGTTGTTGTCGGTATGGCCTTCAACCATGATCGGGAACTCCGAGTCCGCGATGACGCCGGCCACGGCGCGCAATGCGGCATTCGCCTCGCTGCCGAGGACAGCCTCGCCGGTGGAAAACAGCGCGCTGGCATTGATTTCGACGGTCACGCCAAAAGCGCCTTCCGTGACTCTGACCTTCCCGTCCCCGGTAATAGGCTCAAGCACACGGCGGATGTCGCTGGCCATGTCGCGCATTTTCCGTGCGGCTTCCTCCCGTGCGGCGTCTTGCTTGTCTCGCGCCTTGAGCCGTTTGATGGGTACCGGGGGACTGGTGGGGACAACGACCGGGGGCGCGATGATTGCCTGCCCTTCGGCGTTGATGTTGGCGCTACGGAACGCCTGTATCAAGGAGTTTGAAAGTATCCGGTATTTGCCTTCGTTGACGGAACTCAAGGAATACATGACGACGAAAAAGGCAAACAGCAGGGTAATGAAGTCGGCGTAGGATACGAGCCAGCGCTCGGTGTTTTCGTGCTCTTCTCCGTGAGGCCTGCGTCGCCGTGCCATGGCCGACATCCTTTTACTGGATGTATCCCCGCATCCGATTTTCGATGATGCGCGGGTTGTCGCCGTTGGCAATACCGATCAGCCCGTCGATGACCATTTCGCGACGGCTGGCGAGGATGCCGATGTGCGCCAGGAGTTTTTTGTGAACGGGCAACAGGATGAGGTTGGCAAGGCCGACGCCATAGACGGTAGCGACGAAAGCAACGGCAATACCCGCGCCCAGCTTGGAGGGATCGGACAGGTTTTCCATGACGTGAATCAGCCCCAGTACGGCTCCGAGAATGCCGATGGTGGGAGAATATCCGCCCGCGCTTTCCCAGATGCGGGCGCGTTGGCGCATCTGTGTCGCCCAGGCGTCATTCTCGATTTCGAGCGATTCGCGCAGGAGCCCAGGTTCAATGCCATCGACAAGCATTTGCAAACCATGGAGCGTGAAAGGGTCGTCATCGAGTTTGGTGATATAGCGTTCAAGTATGAGCAACCCTTCCCGGCGAGCCTGGTGACTCCACTGGACGATGAGTTCAATGGTGCTCTCGTAGCCGGAAGGCGGGGGCATAAATACCCATTTCGCCATCTTCACGCCACCGAGGAAGACGCGCAGCGGGCTTTGCAGCAGCACCGCGCCCACGGTTCCTCCCACGACGATGAGGAAGGCCGTCGGCTGCAACAACGAGGAGATGTGGCCTCCTTCAAGCGTTTGCCCGATGATGATGGCACCCAGGCCGAGGATGAGGCCGATAAGGCTGACGCTATCCATGGTGCCGCCCGAATATCATCGCGCGCAAACGCGCCACGGCTTGGCTGTGCAGTTGGCAAACCCTGGACTCGGTGACGTTGAGTATTTCGCCGATCTCGCGCAGGTTGAGGTCTTCGTCGTAATAGAGCGCCATGACCATTCTTTCGCGCTCCGGCAAGTTTTGTATGGCTTCAACGAGCTTTGCCTTCGTGTCGGCATCTTCCAGCAGCGCAAGCGGGTTAGCGTCGTCCTGTCCGAAGTGGCGTTCGAGGAAATCTTCACCATTTTCGGAGGAAAGGTCGTCAAAATAAATAAGTTGATGGCCGCGCGCATCTTGCAGCGTGCGCTGGTATTCCGGAAGTTCCAGCCCCAGATACCCGGCGATCTCAGACTCGTTCGGCGGGCGGCCATTTTCCTGTTCGAGCGCGTTGATGGCAGCTTCGATGCGCCGCATGTCGCGCCGTGTGCTGCGCGGCGCCCAGTCGGCTTCACGCAGCCCGTCGAGCATCGCGCCACGGATGCGTTGCACGGCATAGGTCTCGAACTGCGCGCCCATGCCTTCCTCAAAACGGTTGATGGCGTCCAGCAAGCCCATCATGCCGTTCTGCATGAGGTCTTCGACTTCCACGCTGGCGGGCAAACGGGACATCATCTGATACGCCAAACGCTTGACGAGCGGCGCATAAGACACCACCAGGCGATCCATATCGAGTCGGTTTTCCGCGTTATGAGCCGTCATGCGTCCGTCTCACCCAGGTGAGAAACCCGTGACCCATTACGCACTTGGGGAAAATCCCACGCCCGCGAGCCGCCGGAGAAATACCGCGCTGGCTTCGCGCGCCAGGGGAGGCGCTGGCGTGCGGGTCAGCCCCGCCGCGAGGTCGTCACGTTCGACCTCGCCGAGCCAAAGCAACGGTACGCCGACATGGTGACGCACCAATGCTTGAAGCGAAGTGAAAAAATTCCGCGCGTCCGCTGCATCGTGCGCCCGCGCGACCGCTACGTGCATCGAGCCGGCGCCCGCCGAAGCCAGTTGCTTGATGACGCAATACGATTCGCAAGCCCCACTGGCGCTGGCTTCCGCCACGAGCAGGCGCTGCGGAGCGGCCTGCACGAAAGGCGACGGGTCTTTGGCCGAATCGCAACCGGCATGGATGAGCATGAACCCGGCGCGACGGTGCAGCACCCGCATGGCTTCGAGCAGACAGGCGCGACGGGCTTCATCGAGCAGGGGCAAGGCAAGCGCGGCGGCGGCGGCGGGAATGCGCCCGAACAGCCCAGGCACGGGTTGCAGGAGATCGGACAAGGTCAGCCGCCCATCGAGCATTTGCAGGAGGTCGGGGCCGGGGTCAAGCCCCAGCGCCCCGGCAAGCGCCTCGTCGCCCACGGCTTCATCGAGCAACAGCACTTTGTGGTGCTGCCCGGCAATGCGGTGCGCTGCCAGGATCGCGTGATTAACGCGATGCCGCCCCGTAGCATAGTAGGCGACCACCGCCGGAGGGGTTTGCCGGAAAAGCCGCCGCAACCCGGCAGCCTGGTCTTCGCGTCCGTCGATCATTTCAGGCTCCCTGAACACGCAACATCGCGCCGGTTTCGTCGCCGTCGAGCCGCCAGAGGGATTCTTCCGTCTGCGGGCGCAGGGCACGCTGCAATAGGTAGGCGCGGTTGGGCAGGTGCAAATCCTCCGGCACCCTCTGGCCGTTGGTGACATAGCGCATGTTGAGTTCGTGGCGCATTGCCGTATCGAGGGCTGGCGCGAGCGAAGCCGCTTCGTCGACCTTCGTGAGGATGCAGCCGGCAACAGACAGTCCGGCAGCGAAAGCCTTGACTACGTCATCGAGCGTATCGCCCCGGCAAGTCGCGTTGAGCAGCAGCAGGCGGCGCACTTCGCCCGCACCCGCCAGCATGTTGGCCTGCGTCATCACCATGCGGTCACGCTGGTTCATGCCCATCGTGTCGATAAGCACCAGGCGCTTGTCGCGCAGATCGGACAACGTCTGGCGCAACTCAGCAGCATCGCGCACGGCAAAGACCGGCACGCCGAGGATGCGGCCATAAATACGCAATTGCTCATGCGCCCCGATCCGGTAGCCGTCGGTAGTGATCAGCGCCAAGCGCCCCGCGCCCTGGCGGGTAACGAAACGTGCAGCCAGCTTGGCAACCGTGGTGGTCTTGCCGACGCCGGTAGGACCGACGAGCGCATAGATGCCGCCATCGTCAATGAGATCGTCCGTGCTTGAGCAGGTTTTCAGGCGGCACTCAACCGCCGCGCGCAGGATACCGAGCGCCGTCTCCGACGTATCGCCCTTGCCGACCCCTTCGACGAGTTGGCGCGCCAGGGAGGCGGAAAATCCCGCCGCGAGCAGTTGTCCGAGCGCCTCCGCCCTGACCGGAGCATTGGTGCGTGTCTCGTACCAGGAAAACCCTGCAAGCTCGCGCTCGATCATACCGCGCATGCCGGATAGCTCATTCATCAGACGGGCATTGGCCTCTTGCAGTACGCGCACGCTCTCGCCACCCTCACCGCGCATGGCGACTTTTTCGGCCACTTTTTCAGCCACTTTCTCGGCGACCCTTTCCGCCATCGTTCCAGGGTTCTGCTGTGCGGAAACCGTTGTTTCGACGCGGGGCGGCGTAAACGGGCGGATTTTGGGCTGACGGGGCGGCGTAACTTCCCGGCGCGGCGGCGCGGCAGCGAAATTGCGCGGAACCGTGCCCGCTGCGAGGCTGGAAAGCGTGACGTGGAAATCATCGCCATCATCCACATCATCGCCGCCGCCACTACTAATTCCCCTCCCTGGAGGGGTGGCGCGAAGCGACGGGGTGGTCGGAGAGGTGGCGCGAAGCGACGGGGTGGTCGGAGAGGGCGCGCGAAGCGACGGGGTAGCCGCCTTGGGGGGCATCTGAGGCGCATGCAGCGTATCAATGGCTCCCGGCGGCAAAGCCATGATTTCAACCCCCCCCGTGACGGCCCGGTTCGACAGCACAATCGCGTCCGCGCCCAGTTCCGCCTTCAAGACCCGCAGGGCTTCACGGGTGGAAGGCGCGAAAAAACGCTTGACATTCATGGCTCAAATCTCCCGGTTCCCGCCTGCATGGCATGTCCTGCCGCCAATTATGTGGCTCTATCCCGCGCGCGCATGACAGGAATAAACCGGGTTTCCGCCTCTTATTTCCCAGAAAAAACTTCCGACTTCATATCAAAATAGTACTGATAGAGATGGAACTTATAGCATCCATATATTATTATGCGCCGAAACTCATAGTATCTATTCATTGCTATTCAAATACCGCACATATTGTTTTATTGTTCAATTCGTACTTTCACGTATAATCTGCACATACATACTACCCGATAGAAAATAGCGGTAAAAAGTCACATTGACGGGCAAGTAAATGGTACGTATTTACTCCATAAAACGTCAATACAAGCATATACGCAGTAATATCTATACAGTAATTCATGGGAGATGTTCCATGTTTCTGTCTCGATCACGCACGATGTGTTCTCCATTAGTGACAAATCAATGTTCCGCCTGAACTCGTTCCGGACTCGTGTAATCAGTTGGGGCGCCCTGATGGGCGTTTCCGTGCTGATCCTGATGCTATTCATCAACCTGCATTCAATCGAAGAACAGATCAATCACCAAATCGAAACCCGGATCGAATCCACCCGGAACGCCTATCAAACGGCTCTTGTCGCGCCGCTGGCCGAGCGAGACGACGTATCTCTGCGTGAAATTATCGACATCTGGGGAAAAACCGGCGACATTTCGTATTTTGTCGTCATGGACGATGCCGGAAACCGCCGGGTATCAATAGGGCTGGCGGACAACGATCCGCTGCCTACGCCCGGAAAAGCCGATTCGGTTCATCACGTCCACTTCGATATCACTTCCGCCGGAAAACGTTACGGCTCGTTGCAATACGGCCTGCTGACCGACTACCTTACCGCCGCACGGGAAAGATTGGTTCTGTACAACATCATCACTGTCCTGGTCGGGATATGCCTATCCTGCATCCTGCTGGTGATCTTTTCACGCCATGTCGTAAAACCCTTGATCAATTTGAGCAATGCCGCCGAACATATCACTGCCGGTAACTACGGTGTGCAACTGGAAAACACCGGCGTCTCGGAACTCGACAGCCTGCTGAAGCATTTCAGAGCCATGGCCCTGACGGTAAGCAGCAAGATTTCGATGCTTGAATGGCAGGCGCAGCACGACGCGCTCACTGATGCTTTCAACCGCCGGGCATTCGAGAAACGCGCATCGGAACTGCTCGACGACCCTGAAATCAGCGACGTCATCATGCTGTACATCGACCTCGATCAGTTCAAAGCCATCAACGACAGTTGCGGCCATAACGCAGGCGATATCCTGCTGACCCGTGTGGCTCATCTGCTCGAATCGCGTCTGTCTGAAGCCTTCGTCGCCCGCATCGGCGGCGACGAGTTTGGCGCGGTCATGCCCTTGAATGACGAGATTGACATCCAGAAAATAGCGCAAACCATCATCGAAGACATTTCAAACATTTCTTTTGAATGGGAAGGCCAGAGCTACCGCGTGGGAGCCAGCATCGGCGTTGCTTCCAGTAGTTCCCTCGGAATACGCTCGCTCAAGGAATTGATGATTGCCGCCGATACCGCCTGCTTCGGCGCGAAAGAACTGGGTCGCAGCCGTATCCAGGTCTATCATCCAAACGATGACTATTTTCGCCAGCGCCGCGAGGAACTGCACAGCGTTTCGCAGCTCGATAACATGTTGGCTCGGAACCGCTTCACGCTGCATTATCAACGCTTCTCCCCACTGGCAAGAGATCGCCGTTCCCATGCCGAAATTCTGCTGCGGGTACGGAATCCAGAGGGTGGTTTCGATATCCCCGACAGTTTCATCCACGCGGCGGAGCGCTACAACATGATGACGCGCATCGACCACTGGGTCATCAAAAGCGCTTGCCAGCAAATTGCACAATGGGAAAAAGAAAAGCGCGAAATTGGCATCGAGTGTTTCAGCATCAATGTTTCCGGTGCGAGCCTTTCCGACGAGCGTTTTCCGGATTTCGTCCTCGACCAGATTCACGCCAGCAGCGTCTCTCCCAAAAGGCTTTGTTTCGAAATCACCGAAAGCAGTGCGATTGCCAATCCCAAAACGGCATTGCATTTCATCGAAAACGTGCGCCGGGCAGGCGCAACTGTGGCGCTCGACGATTTCGGCAGCGGCCTGTCGTCGTTCGGTTATCTCAAACGCTTTCAGGCCGATTACCTGAAAATCGACGGCGCGTTCATCTCCAACATTGATACCGATTCGGCCAACTTTGCCACGGTCAAGGCCATCGTCACCCTGGCGCGCGCCCACGGCCTACGCACTATTGCTGAGTTCGTACACAACAACAGCATTCTCCGGGTTATCCGCGAAATCGGCGTCGATTACGCGCAGGGCTTCCACTGCCACATGCCGGAGCCCCTCGATTCCTTGCCGGACGAACACATGCCCGCGCCCCAGACGGAGTGCGCCGCCCTATAATGCGCGGTTGTCCCCTCCTTCCTTTGGAAGACGCCGTGAGCACTCCGTTATTTGAATCCTCCATCAAGAGCCTGCCGCTCGTTGGACGCGGCAAAGTTCGCGACATTTACGCCGTTGGCAGCGACAAGCTGCTGATCGTCACGAGTGACCGCCTGTCGGCCTTCGATGTCATCCTGCCCGACCCGATCCCGGACAAAGGCCGGGTACTGACCGCGATGGCCAGCTTCTGGTTTGCCCGGCTCAGTCACATCATCCCTAACCAGACGACCGGTATCGACCCTTCAATCGTCGTGGCCGCCGATGAGCGCGAACAGGTGCGCGGCCGCGCGCTAGTGGTCAAACGCCTCAAGCCTCTGCCCATCGAAGCCGTGGTGCGCGGCTACGTGATCGGCTCCGGCTGGAAGGATTACCAGGCAAGCGGCACGATTTGTGGCATCACCTTGCCACCGGGGCTGCGTCAGGCGGCAAAACTGCCGCAACCGATCTTCACTCCGGCCACCAAGGCCGATGTTGGCGACCACGATGAGAACATCCCCTTCGAGCGCGCCAAAGCACACTGCGCGGAGGTGATTGGTCCCAACGGCGCGGCTCTGGCCGAACAGGCCCGCGAAGCAGCCATCGCCCTGTACCGTGAAGCCGCCGATTACGCCGCCGGGCGCGGCATCATCATCGCCGACACCAAATTCGAGTTCGGCGTCGATGAAGCCGGTGTCCTGCACCTGATCGACGAAGCACTCACCCCCGATTCTTCGCGCTTCTGGCCGCAGTCCGACTACCGCGAAGGCATCAGCCCTCCCTCGTTCGACAAGCAATACGTGCGCGATTACCTCGAAACCCTCGATTGGGACAAGAAAGCCCCTGCCCCCCGATTGCCGGAGGAAGTGATTGCCCGTACCGCCGCCAAGTACCGCGAGGCTTACACGCGGCTGACCCAAAACTGAAGACTTACCTATGCCGCTCCCTGCCCAAACCAACCCCCTGCTCGATTTTTCAGGGCTGCCCCGATTCGACGACATCCGCCCGGAGCACGTCGCCCCCGCGATTCGTTCCCTGCTCACCGAATACGGCGCGTTGATTGACAAACTCACTGCCGATGCCACACCTTTGAACTGGGACGAATTCGTCGCGCCGATGTTCGAGACGGGCGAACGCCTGAATCGCGCCTGGGGCATCGTCGGCCACCTGCATGGCGTGCTGGACGTCCCCCCCTGGCGCGAGGCATATAACGCCATGTTGCCGGAAGTTGCCGGCTTCTTCGCCGAACTGGGGCAAAACATCGCTCTTTTCCGCAAGTACAAGGCGCTTGCCGCGAGTCCGGAGTACACCGCATTAAGCCCGGTGCGCTGCCACATCATCGACCGCGAAATCCGCGATTTTCGCCTTTCTGGCGCGGAATTGCCGGAAGAAACCAAACCGCGCTTCAAGGCGATACAGGAAGAGCTTTCCGGACTGGCTGCGAAATTCTCCGAAAACCTGCTCGATGCCACCAACGCCTACGCCGAATGGATCACCGACGAAGCGGGGCTGGCGGGCATCCCTCCCTCCGCCTGCGCCGCCGCCCGCGCGGCAGCGGAAAGAGACGGCAAACCCGGCTGGAAATTCACCCTTCAACACCCTTCCTGGCTACCAGTCATGCAGTACGCCGACGACCGCGCCCTGCGCGCGCGCATGTACCGCGCCAATGCCACCCGCGCCTCGGAATTCACCGATGCCAACACTGGAAACGGTGACGGCAAGGCGAAATGGGACAACGGCCCGTTGATAGGGCGCATCCTCGCCCTGCGTTCCGAGGAAGCGGCGTTGCTCGGCTATCAGAACTACGCCGAAGTCTCGCTCGTCCCGAAAATGGCGGATTCCCCCGCACAGGCGATTGCCTTCCTGCGCGAACTCGGGGAGAAGGCAAAACCCTTTGCCGAGCGCGACTTGGCCGAACTGAAAACCTTTGCCCGCGAAGAGCTTGGGCTCGATCCGCTGGAACCGTGGGATGTTGCCTGGGCTTCGGAAAAACTGCGGATGAGCCGCTACGCCTACTCCGAAGAAGAAGTCAAACAATACTTCCCCGAACCCCGCGTACTCGACGGTCTCTTTGCCGTCATCCGTCGGCTTTATGGGGTCGAAATCGCCCCCGATAGCGCACCGGGCTGGCACGAAGACGTCCGCTTCTTCCGTATCGAGAAAAACAATGAACTGATCGGCCAGTTCTACCTCGACCTGACCGCCCGCGACACCAAGCGCGGTGGAGCCTGGATGGATTCCGCCCGCAGCCGCAGCCAGAATGTTGACGGCCTCACCACGCCCGTGGCCTGGCTCATGTGCAATTTCCCCGGCCCCGTCGATGGCAAACCGGCCACTTTCTCCCACGATGACGTCCTCACCCTCTTCCACGAAACCGGCCACGGCCTGCACCACCTGCTGACCCGTGCCGACGAGCTGGCCGTCTCCGGCATCAACGGCGTGGAATGGGACGCTGTCGAGCTTCCCAGCCAATTCATGGAAAACTTCTGCTGGGAATGGGACGTGCTCTCGATGATGACCGCGCACGTCGACACCGGCGAGCCGCTCCCGCGCACGCTCTACGACAAAATGATTGCCGCGCGCAACTTCCAGAGCGGCATACAGATGATGCGCCAGATCGAGTTTGCCCTGTTCGACCTGCTCCTGCACAGCGACGCGGCGGGCGCGGCAGCTTCCGGCGACGTGCCCATCGAACACGTATTGGCGCTCCTCGATGACGTCCGGCGCGAGGTCGCCGTGCTGTTTCCCCCGGTTTGGCATCGTTTCCCGCACAGCTTTTCGCACATCTTCTCGGGCGGTTACGCAGCGGGCTATTACAGCTACAAATGGGCCGAAGTGCTTTCCGCCGACGCCTTCGCGGCCTTTGAAGAAGCTGCCGAAGAAGGCAGGCTGACTGACGGCGCGCGCAGCCTGCTCGACCCTGCCACCGGCGAGCGTTTCTGGCGCGAAATCCTCGCCGTCGGCAGCAGCCGCCCCGCGATTGAATCCTTCACCGCCTTCCGTGGCCGCGCGCCGTCAGTGGATGCGCTGCTGCGTCATAGTGGGATGACGGAGGGGCGGAATCTGGGGCAATAAACCTCACCCCACAATACATTGCGCCTCACTCTCCCCGCGCCGGTCGATACGTCCAATGCGGTAGACGGCCTCCCCCGCCCCGGTGAGTTTGGCTGCAACCGCGTCGGCATCGGCTTCAGACACAACCACCGCCATGCCGATGCCGCAGTTGAAGACCCGGTGCATTTCCTGATCTGCAACATGCCCCGCTTCCTGCAACCACTGGAACAGGGGCGGCAACGTCCAGCTACGGGCATCAATCCGCGCGATGAGTTCTTTGCCCAGGATGCGCGGCACATTTTCGGTGAGGCCGCCGCCGGTGATGTGCGCCAGCCCCTTCACCACACCGGGCAGGTCGCGGAAAACCGAAAGCAGCGGCTTGACGTAGATGCGGGTCGGTTCCAGCAATGCGTCCCGCAGGGGACGCCCGTGAAAATCGGCGTCGAGATCGACTCCGCTCACTTCAACAATCTTGCGAATCAGGGAATAACCGTTGGAATGCGCGCCACTGGAAGCAAGCCCCAACACCACGTCACCCGGCACGATCCGCGTACCGTCTATGATGTCGCTTTTCTCCACCGCACCCACGGCAAACCCGGCGAGGTCGTATTCCCCGTCCGGGTACATGCCGGGCATCTCGGCGGTTTCTCCACCGATCAGCGCGCAACCCGCGAACTCGCAGCCACGGGCAATGCCCTGCACTACCGTGGCTGCCGTGCCGACATCGAGCTTGCCGCAAGCGAAATAATCGAGGAAGAACAGAGGCTCGGCGCCCTGCACCAGGATGTCGTTCACGCTCATCGCCACGAGGTCTTGCCCCACGGTGTCGTGCTTATCGAGCATGAACGCCAGCTTGAGCTTGGTTCCCACACCGTCGGTTCCGGAGACGAGCACCGGCTCGCGGTATTTTCCCGATAGATTGAACAACGCGCCGAAGCCGCCGATGCCCCCCATCACCTCGGGGCGCATCGTTTTCCTGGCGAAGGGCTTGATCCGGTCGACCAACGCATCGCCCGCGTCGATGTCGACCCCGGCATCGCGGTAGGAAAGAGGGGATTGGGAAGAAGGATATTGCTGCGCGCTCAAGGCCGTTTCTCCGGCAAATCGAAAATTCTGAAAGCGGCGCTTGAGGTAACGCCGCCAAGTGGCTACATTTGAGAAATTTTTACGGGTACGGCCTAAAGAACGACCCAAAAACCGAAGCTAGGAATTTTACTTGAACATTCGAGCGCAATCCCCGTCATTGATGGCAGAGTGACCAAAATGTTTATTTTTCGCCCTCTTCATCTGCAAACCGCCGCCTGGGCAGGGTTTGCGCTGGCGCTGGCCGCCCTGCTCTGGCTGCTCGCGCCCATCCTGACACCGTTCGCACTGGCCACTGTGTTCGCCTATCTGTGCAATCCGGCGGTCGACGCCCTGGCTCGCCGACGGTTGCCGCGCCCGGCGGCGGTATTGCTGGTCATCGCGGGGTTGGGCCTTGTGTTCACCGCGCTGGCGCTCGTGCTGCTGCCGATGCTCTATAGCAAGGCGGTGATGCTGGCGCAAAGGCTGCCAAAACTGATCGAACTGTTCAA
Source organism: Betaproteobacteria bacterium (assembly GCA_009782565.1). Taxonomy (GTDB): domain Bacteria; phylum Pseudomonadota; class Gammaproteobacteria; order Burkholderiales; family Rhodocyclaceae; genus WRNU01. Next base: position 60,420 of record WRIU01000008.1, on the reverse strand, counting down.
TGAACACGCATCCCCCCTGCTCAACAAGTATTTCGACATACAACTCCAACTCGAATCGGCGCAATTCCATGCGTGGATCGGGCAATTCCTCGATGGCGCGCAAGATTTGCTACCGATCCTGCTCAGGCACATCGGCCAGAGCAGCATGGCGATTGCCGCGATATTCATCAACCTGACACTGATTCCCATCGTCACTTTCTATCTGCTCCAGGAATGGCCGCGCATCATCGCGGGACTTTCCCGTGCGCTGCCGCGCCCATGGCTGCCACGCGCACAACGGATAACAACTGGAATTGATACCGTGTTGTCGCAATTCTGTCGGGGTCAGGTGTCGGTCATGTTGCTGCTGGCCACGTATTACAGCGTGGGACTCACGCTGGCCGGGCTCGATTTCGCGCTACCGGTCGGCGTACTCACGGGGCTGCTGACCTTCATCCCCTATATCGGTTTTGGCGGCGGGCTGGTGCTGGCCGTACTCAGCGCGCTGCTCCAGGGCAGCGGATGGGAACCGCTCATCGGCGTAGCCATCGTCTATGGCATCGGGCAACTGATCGAGAGTTTTATCCTCACCCCCTACCTCGTCGGCGAACGCATCGGCCTACACCCGCTGGCGGTGATCTTCGCCCTGCTGGCCTTCGGCCAGTTGTTCGGCTTTGTTGGCGTACTCATTGCGCTGCCTGCCAGCGCGGCGCTCCTCGTCGGGTTGCGTGAAATTGCCTCGGCATGGTTTGCCAGCCCCGTCTACCTCGGCCCCGGCGACCCAAACGGAGCCGACCCACCCGAAAACACGACAACAGCGGCGGCACCCCACGATAGCGCTACCGAAACCGGGAACGCGGCGTGAAGCAGCTCTTTCTCGATCTGCGGCCGGATCGCCCGCCAACACTGGAAAACTTCGTCCCCGGCGGCAACGCCGAATTGCTGGAAAGCCTCGCGCGGCTCGCCGCCGCCCAACCCGGACGGATGCCCGTCTCACATCTCTACCTGTGGGGAGGCTCCGGCAGCGGACGCAGCCACCTGCTCCGGGCCACAGTCGCCCGCGCCCTCGATGAAGGCCATCCGGCTTTTTTTCTAAGTGCTCCCGATCTCGCCGGCTACCTACCGGACGACGAAAACGCTTTGTTGGCCATCGACGACATCGACCAACTGCCTGCCGAGGCTCAGGTCATGCTCTTCAACGCCTTCAACCGCGCGCGCGCCAATGCCCAATCGCTGCTGCTCTCCGGCCCCTCCGCGCCCAAAGGGCTTGCGCCCGCCTTACGCGAAGACCTGCGTACTCGCATCGGGCAAAGCCTGATTTTTGAAGTCCGTCCGCTCGACGATGCCACGCGAGACGCCATCCTGCATTCGCTCGCAGCGCGGCGCGGATTGCAACTAACCAAGGAAGTAACTAGTTTTCTGTTGACCCACGCCCGCCGCGACCCGCCGGGCATGGCGGCGGCGCTCGATGCGCTCGATGCCGCCTCGCTCGAACACAAGCGCCCGGTCACGTTGCCGCTGCTGCGCGAACTCATGCAGCAAGGGCTGTGCATCTGACACATGAAACATCTCTGGAGCGCATCCTTTTTCCCATTTGCCAAACCGTTATGAACCTCGTTCTCTTCGACCTTGACAACACTCTGATCGCAGGCGACTCCGATGTCGCCTGGACACAATTTCTGATTGAAAAAGGCGTGCTCGACGCAAGCGCGCAAGAGACGCGCAACCTCGTCTTTTACGAACAATACAAGGCGGGCACACTGGACATTTACGAATTTCTCGATTTCCAGCTTGCCCCGCTCGCCCAACACCCACGCGCACAGCTCGACGTCTGGCGCGATGAATTCATGACCCGCCACATCCGCCCGATGATTCCCCCCGCCGCGCGGGCACTCGTCGACGAACACCTGCAAAGTGGCGCGCTTACCGCGCTGGTGACGGCCACCAACAGCTTCATCACCTGGCCGATTGCGCGCGAATTCGGCATCGCGCATCTCATCGCCACCATTCCGGCACAGGAAAACGGTGTTTTTACCGGCAAATCGAGGGGTATCCCTGCGTTCAAGTCCGGCAAGATCGCGCGGGTTGAAGCCTGGCTGGAATCAATGGGGCTGAACCTCGGCTGCTTTGAGAAAAGTTGGTTTTACAGCGATTCCCATAACGATTTGCCGCTCCTGCAACAGGTCTCGCACCCGGTCGCGGTCGATCCGGACGAAATCCTGCGCGCGGTCGCACATGAATATGGTTGGCAAATTCTGACACTGCGTGAGGCAAAGTAGAAAACTCGCGCACAAACCACCTTTTCCGGTTCCGTATTGCACATAATCCATTTATTCACAAAATCCGGCTAAAAAACAGAAAACATGTATTGCACTTCATGCGGCTCTAATCTGGGGTCATGGACCAACAGGTCCTGCCCCCGTTGTGGCTCGCCGTTGCGCCAATCGGATTCCAGCACACAAAACATCACGCCGACGAGCCAGGAAAAAACAACAACGCCTCCCTCCACATCCCCGCTCGTTTCCGTGCCCGCCCAGAAGCGCACTGGATTACTCTGGTTGCTTGGCCTGGGCGCTTTCGCAGTGATTGTGGCTATTGCATGGTGGAAATTGGGGATGGGGAAAGTAACTTTCGACTCGCCGGATCCTCCTTCCGCGCTACCGAATCCTCCTCCCGCGTCGCCGAATCCTCCTCCCGCGTCGCCGGAACCTCCTCCCGCACCGCCGGATCTTCCTCCCACGCCGCCGGATCTTCCTCCCACGCCGCCAGATCCTCTTCCTGCACCACCAGATCCTCCTCCCGCACCACTGGATCCTCTTCCTGTGCCGCCGGATCCTCCGTCACCTCCTCCACCCAGGCCGCGACTCGACCTTTTCAACTTACGCATGGAATTGAGCCAATGTGAAGACTATCGCTGTAACAAGAGAGTGCAACAAAAGTATTGCAAAGGGCATTGGAACCGTGTGCCCGAATGCAGATCCGCACTGTGATTCAGTCAAACAGAACCTTCACGAGCATCCACGATAAAGGAATCCACGCATTGCCTTGCCGGAAAGGCTGGTATGATAATGAGCTTTTATGATGATACTTTTGTGCTTTCGGGCGAAACCCGGCATGTCGGGCAAACACTGGCTTAATGGCAGGTAGTCATTCATGTTATGTACGTCTTGTGGCGCTGATCTTGGGGCACGGTTTCCAAAATTTTGCATGCAATGCGGAGCATCGCTACAAACAGGCAACGCACTGACACTCACCGATCCAACTGCCACCATACCGCCAGATTCGGACAACGATTCGACCGTACTGCTGTCCACGCTCAAGACGCCCGAAACGCTACAAGAACCGGATACCGCCACGCCGCCAGATACGGACAACGATTCGACCGTTTTGCTGTCCACGCTCAAAGCGCCTGAAACGCCACAAGAACCAGCCACCGCCACGCAGCAACCCCCAGACAGCAATAAGACCATCCTTCTGTCCGAACTCAAAGCAACCAGCCTACTACAGAAACCGCTTTCCACGCCGCCGCCGCAACCGGATGCCATGACGACCGCATCCACTGTACCGACGATGATTTTTTCCGGCAATAATGCCAAACACGGCCATCGCAGGAAGAAAAACAAAAAAGCGCGCGGGCACGCAAAGCCTCTCAGGCCAAATACGCTGGCCGAGCCGTTCATTCCCGCAAACACCGCAAGCACGGTTCAAGACGAACCTGCCTCCCCTCTCGCAGCCGAAACGTTTGTCTTCCCGGAGAGGGACGACCGTATCGCGGCGAAACCATCCTGGCTCGAATCGTCCCCCGTACCAACGCAGTCCATTCGAAAAAGCATCCATCCCGCCGCGCTCGGTATCGCTGCACTCGTCCTGATCGTGTTCCTGGGCGGGCTTTTATGGTGGAATTCCGGAGAAACGGAAAGCTCAGGCGCGTTGCCGCAAACGCTGTCTTCTGAACCTCTTCCCGATACCGAACCTCCTACGCCCGGCTCTTCGACGGAAAACACGCTGGCATCCAACCCGAAACCAGTAGTAGAACCAGCGGTGGAACAGGTATCAATATCGGAACCGGGCTCGGAACCAGAATTGATGAGCATCCCATCGCTACCAATGAACCAGCAGCAAGGCCGACATAATAATCAACATAATTTGGCCGAAACCAGTGATAGCGAAGTTCCCTACCCGCTTCCCACGCCTACCGAACCCACAGCACCAATACCCACTCAAACACCTGTTCAAACACCCGCTCGGACATCTGCTCAAACACCCGCTCAAACATCCGCTCCGGCGCTCATACCGATGCCCACGCCGACGCAAGCCGCCACAGCCACGCCCGAACCTGCCGAGATGCTCGAACCTGAACCCGTTGAAATGTACCAAGAGATGGCAGACGCGCCTCCCCCAACGCGTGCGCCTGCCCGAACGGCAACGAATCCGCAACCGGCCACTCCGCCCTGGCTCTGGCAGATGCGCGATGACCTGTCGAATTGCCGGAGCTTCTTCTGCCGTGAGAGGGTACGCAGACAGTATTGCACGAGCCAGTGGAGTGATCTGCCCGAATGCAGGGGAGCGTCACTTTGAACTCGCCGGATAAATCGTTTTCCTGGAGATTTGCATGAGCCAAAACCTGTCTGAAACGGGAATCCTCCATTTTGGCCTATCGCATATCCCCAAGGCTCTGTGCAACGAAAAAGCCCTGTTCGTCCTTCTCGCCACAAACTTAACGGCGCTCGCTCTGCCTTTCCTGGGATATGCCCTGACCGGTTCCGTTTCTCTCGCAACGGTTCTGCTCATCTTCCCGACCCTATTGCTGATATTGCCCGCCGGGACTTCCGTTGCCGGTTTGCTACTCATGGATCAGGCGCGTGGACAAACGCCGCGGCCGCTTCGCAAAGCCGTATCCGACGGCATTCCCTCCTTTTTGCGTATTCTTGGCATCGCGCTGCTCGGCGTCGTACTGATGGTGATCTTCTGCCTCTTCCTCGGCCTGTTGCTTTTCATATGCAAACTGCCTGCCGTCGGCCCGGTGCTCTATGCCGTACTTTTCCCGGTACTCTTGATATTGGCCGGTTTACTGTATTTTGGCCTCATAGCGGGATTGTCGATGGCCTGTCCCGCCGCCTGGAGCGGCGCAACCATCCACGAGATCCTGGAGACACTCTGGCGGATCGCTGCCAACCGCGCCGTGGAATTGCTGCTCAACCTGTTCCTGCTCGCCGTGCTCATCGGCCTGGCCAACTTCATCCTGGTCAGTATCGTTTTCGCGGGCAGCCCGTTCGTTCTGGGAATATCGGCATCCATCCTGAGCGATTCGCTAATATCCCTCTTCAGTTCGCCCAAATATACGTTCGCGATCATCTTCGGCTCCATGACGGGTCTGATGTTGTTTCTAACCGCTCTCACGGCCATGACCATGATGGGTCTCAACCTGATTTACCTGCGGATCACAAAGGATCTGCCTCCGATCAGGGTGCGGGAATATGCCAGGAATCCCGTGTTCCAGAGCGCCAATAAAAAAGAACCGATCATCCAGCCTGCCCCACAAGCAACCAGCGACATGAGCAGCGCCCCAGGCAACGACACACAGGACATCCTGGCATCGCTTCTCGCGGAAACAGTTCCTGCGGCCACAGTAGCGGAAAACGCGGAAACGACCCAGATTTGCCCCCACTGCCGGACACCGACCCAAGCTGGCGATCTTTTTTGTGGCGAATGCGGCGGCAGACTCCAGGGCTGAACGTTTATGGAGTTTGAGAATTACTTCGGGTCATACCTGCTCGAAAGCCAGGGCAACCCCAAATGCTTCGCTGTGGAGCGAGCGCGTATCAGGTAATATTACGCGCCTGATTTACTTTCAAAAAATGACATTAAAATGATTCGCAAGTTGCTGCACAGGGTTTTCAACCATCGTGCGCTGCCTTTTTCCGCTTCTGCCGAACCAGCCCGCATCCCTGTCAGCCAACATGGTATCCGTCGCGAACAAGTCAGCCCCGGCGCGGTCAAAGTCTGCGCCACGCTTCAGAATCGCGGCCATCAGGCTTATATCGTTGGCGGCGCGGTTCGGGACTTGCTGATCGGGCACACGCCGAAGGATCACGATGTCGCCACCAGCGCCACGCCCGAGGAAGTCCGGGCGCTTTTTCGCCGCTCGCGCATCATCGGCCGCCGGTTCAAGATCGTCCACATCATGAACGGGCAGGAAACCATCGAGGTTTCCACCTTCCGGGCCAATCAGGCCGCCGAAACGGACAGGCATGGGCGGGTGCTCGCCGACAATATCTACGGCTCCCAGGCCGAGGACGCCATCCGGCGGGATTTCACCGTCAACGCCCTCTATTACGACCCGCTCACCGAAACCATCGTCGACTACCATCACGGCGTAGCCGACCTGCAACAAAAAATGCTACGGGTCATCGGCGAGCCGCGCGCCCGCTACCGCGAAGACCCTGTCCGCATGCTGCGCGCGGTGCGGCTGGCAGCCAAGCTCGGTCTTGTCATCGACCCTGCCGCGCGAGCGCCGATCCGCAGCATGGCCGACCTGCTCGAAAACGTACCGGCGGCGCGGCTCTTCGACGAAACCCTGAAACTGCTCATGTCGGGTAACGCCGTGCGCTGCATCGGCCAACTGCGCGAGGAAGGCTTGCACCACGGCCTGTTGCCCTTGCTCGACATCGTTCTCGACCAACCCGTCGCCGAGCGATTCCTCTGGCTGGCGCTGGAAAACACTGACGCGCGGGTACGCGCGGACAAACCCGTTTCGCCCAGTTTTCTTTTCGCCGCCCTGCTCTGGCCTGAAGTGTCGCGGACATGGAAAGAGCGGCAAGCCGCCGGTGAGCCACCCTATCCGGCGCTTTTCGACGCAATGGATGAGGTTCTCGCCGCCCAGGCGGAAAGGCTCGCGATTACCCGCCGCATTGCCGGGGACATCAAGGAACTCTGGGGGCTGCAAGCACGTTTCGACAAACGCGCGGGACGGATGCCCTACCGGCTGATCGAACATCCGAGGTTCCGTGCCGCTTGGGATTTCCTCCTCCTGCGTGCACAAGCGGGTGGCATCCCGGAAGAACTCCCTGCCTGGTGGGACCGCTTCGCCCATGCCAGCCAAGACGAGCGCGAAGAATTGCTGCGCGCCGCCACGGGTAGCGGCAAGGCTCCCGCGCGCAAGCGGCGGCGAAGCCGCCGCAAACCTGCCGAAGCCACCCCACCCGAACCAAGCTCTTAAAAACGATGCCCGCGCGCGCCTTCATCGGTTTCGGAGCCAACCTCGGCGACCCTTTCGCCACCCTGCCCCGTGTCCTGGAAGCCCTCGCGGCCTTGCCGGAAACGCGGATTGCCGCCTGTTCCTCGTACTACCGCAGCGCGCCACTGGGGGTCAGCAGCCCGCACCCCGACTACATCAACGCCGTCATTGCCCTAGATACCGGCCTTTCCGCCCAGGCGCTGCTCAATGCCCTTCTCGGCATCGAATCTGCCTTTGGCCGCCTCCGTACCACCGCCGCGCTCGCGCCGCGCCCCGTTGACCTCGACCTGCTCCTGCACGGCGAAACGGTAATGCAATCCCCAACGCTCACCCTGCCCCATCCCCGTCTGCACCAACGCGCTTTCGTCCTCCTGCCGCTGGCCGAAATCGCCCCTGACCTTACCATTCCCGGCCACGGATCTTTGCCTCCGCTCCTGGAAAAAGTGAAAGACCAACGCATCGACCGGGTTCGGGAGAATTGCTCTCACGAGACGGCAATGAAGATGCGGACAGCATTTTTGTACCAATAATTTTGGGAACTATATATTTAACTAGGCGGTAGTGAATGATGTTGCGATAGCGATCGCCCATTGCGCCTAAGCTAAAGTCATGCGTACAATATGAAACTATAGACATTAAGCAGAGGAGGCATGATAAATGCGTACTGTGGAAATCAGGATCGGGGGCGTGCCTATTGGTGAATATCCGACATGGGCTTACCCGAAAGGAGAACATCTTGGAGTTTTTTCAATTCCTGTTTATTCATGTACTGTGACTGGAAGTGATGATACGGGAAAGTCTGTACTGGAAAAATTTACGGTACTGCGGTTTGGTGTCATGTGTAAGGATGGAAAAACACCACAGGTTGTAGGATTGGCCGACCATCAAAAGCATATGATAAAGGCATGGATTGGCAGCTATAGGGTGCACAGCGCGCGTTCAGATGAAAACGGAGCATGGCAAGTTTATGACAACTTCTTGATTCACGACGGCCCGGATAATACATCTGAACTATTTGCATCAATTGGTTGTATCGAGATTACTGGATCACAAGGTTTCAGTAAATTCAATGACCTAATTATAAAATTGTCGGGATCAAAAGCAACTTCGCGTGAAGCACAGCTCTCGGAGATCGGACGATCTGGGACAATGTGGATTACATATAATGCCGCTCAACGTCCTCCTTTGAAGAAAAAGTGAAACTGAAGGATCAATGCCATGAAAGCGGGACTGCTTATTTTCTTTCTGGGATTATTTTGTGGGGATCTTTTGGCATCGCCTGATGTGGAACCGCGCGAAATTGTTCGCAACGCGATTGTTGAACAATTCCTGAATGGTGAAGACATAAGACTGAAGCAGGAAACTCCTGTTGATGTAGCATTTATTAAGGAGATTGCCCAAAAACGTCTTGGCTACGATATTGTGGCTTCTGCTACAGAAGTTGCGGGGGTAGACTTTCATTTTGAATCATCAAAGCATGAAAAAGCTCAATACTTGTCTCATGTAGGAGTGTGGGTTTTTTCCTACCGCAACAATGAAGTAGCTCTTTGTAATGCAAACGCTATCAAAGGTTTTTGTAAAGGAAATTGTTTCAGAACAAAACTGTTAACTTATTTTTCAAAAACGGTGATCGCAAATAAAATTATAATAGTTTTTACAGAAAATTCTGGGGATGAAAGTATAGTTGGTTTTATTAAGTCCGCACCAAAGCTTTTTGACAGATAATTCTCATAATTTTTGCCATCGTCGTTTCATTCCTCCCCATGCCGATCCGCGCCGAAGGCGCGTTCCCGCAGTCTGAATAATTCATCCCGTGCCGCCGCAGCTTGCTCGAATTCCAGATTGCGGGCGTGATCCTGCATGGTTTTTTCGAGTTTTTTGATGGCTTTGGCCAAGGCTTTTTCATCCATCGCCGCGTAGTCGGTCTCACGGGTTTTGCCGGAGGCGCGAGTCTGTTTGCCGGATTCTTCGCCGGAGTAGATGCCGTCGATGATGTCCTTGATGCGCTTGGTGACGGTGCGGGGGGTGATGCCGTGGGCGGTGTTGAAGGCGACCTGTTTGGCGCGGCGGCGCTCGGTTTCGGAAATGGCCCCGCGCATGGAGTCGGTGACACGATCCGCGTAGAGGATGGCCGTGCCGTGGATGTGGCGGGCGGCGCGACCGATGGTCTGGATGAGGCTGCGTTCGGAACGCAGGAAACCTTCCTTGTCCGCGTCGAGAATCGCTACAAGTGACACTTCGGGGATGTCCAGCCCTTCACGCAACAGATTGATACCGACGAGAACATCGAATTCGCCCAGGCGCAGGTCGCGGATGATTTCGACCCGCTCCACAGTGTCGATGTCGGAGTGCAGATAGCGTACCCGGACGCCATGTTCGGCCAGGTAGTCGGTCAGTTCTTCGGCCATGCGCTTGGTGAGCACGGTCACAAGCACACGTTCACCGACGTCGCTCCGGCGGTGGATTTCACTGAGGAGGTCATCGACCTGGGTGCTTGCCGGACGAACGATGACTTCGGGGTCGACAAGCCCGGTGGGGCGCACGACCTGTTCGACGACCTGCCCCTGGTGCACCTGTTCGTAGTCCGCCGGGGTGGCGGAGACGAAAACGGTCTGCGGCATGAGACGCTCGAATTCCTCGAATTTCAGCGGGCGGTTGTCGAGCGCGGAAGGGAGCCGGAACCCGTAGTTGACGAGGTTTTCCTTGCGGGAACGGTCGCCCTTGTACATGCCGCCGACCTGGCCGACGGTGACGTGGGACTCGTCGATGAAGAGCAGCGCGTCGGACGGCAGGTAGTCGATAAGCGTGGGGGGCGGCTCCCCCGCCTGACGACCGGAAAGGTGGCGGGAATAGTTTTCGATGCCCTTGCAGAAGCCCATTTCACTGAGCATTTCGAGATCGAACCGGGTGCGCTGCTCGATACGCTGCGCCTCCACGAGTTTGCTCTCGCTTTGAAAGAAACCGATGCGCGCGGCGAGTTCTTCCTTGATGGCGTCGACGGCTTTCAGGACGGTAGCGCGCGGGGTGACGTAGTGACTGGAGGGGTAGATGGTGAAACGCCCCAGGCGATGACGTATCTGCCCGGTGAGTGGGTCGAACAGGGTGAGATGTTCGACTTCGTCGTCGAACATTTCGATGCGAACCGCACATTCTGCGTTTTCCGCCGGGAAAACGTCGATGACATCGCCGCGCACACGGAAAGTCCCGCGATGAAAATCGGTATCGTTGCGGGTGTATTGCATCGCCACGAGCCGGGCGATCAGGTCGCGGCGGTCGATGTGCTGGCCTTCGCGCAAGTGCAGGATCATGGCGTGGTAGTCGACCGGGTCGCCGATACCGTAAATGCAGGAGACGGAAGCGACGATGACGACATCCCGGCGCTCCATCAGGCTTTTAGTGGCAGACAGGCGCATCTGTTCGATGTGCTCGTTGATGGCGGAATCTTTTTCGATGAACAGATCGCGCGAAGGGACGTAGGCTTCGGGCTGGTAATAGTCGTAATAGCTCACGAAGTATTCGACGGCGTTTTCGGGCAGAAACTCGCGAAATTCGGCGTAAAGCTGCGCGGCCAGCGTCTTGTTGGGCGCGAGCACCAGCGCGGGCCGCCCCATGCGGGCGATGACGTTTGCCATCGTGTAGGTCTTGCCGGAGCCGGTCACGCCGAGCAACGTCTGGAACAGCAGCCCGTTCTCGATGCCCGCGCAGAGTTGCCGAATAGCTTCAGGCTGGTCGCCCGCAGGCAGAAACGCCCGATGCAGACGGAACGCGCTGTCTGGGAAGGTGATGATGTCGATGTCGGCGGGCGAAGGCGACGGGGGCATTGCGGAGTTCATGGGTAGGACAGGCAAAACAGGAATACACACCAAGCCGTCATGCCAGGTGCTAGAATCTTATGGTTTTTGGCTCTTCGCCATGAAGAAGCCGCAACCGGCGGGACAAACTGGCATTATTCCCGATCCCGGCGCATCCCCCAACACTTATCACTAAACACTGGAGAAGACATGTCCGCCTCGCTTTTTGCCGCCGTCGAAATGGCCCCCCGTGATCCCATCCTCGGCCTGACCGAAGCCTTCAATGCCGATACGCGCACTGAAAAGGTCAATCTCGGCGTCGGCGTGTATTACGACGGCAACGGCAAGCTGCCGCTGCTGGCTGCCGTGAAGGCTGCCGAGGAAGCCCGCATGAAGGCGCTGCCCGCGCGCGGCTATCAGCCCATCGACGGGAACGCCGCCTACAACCAGGCTGTGCGCGACCTGCTTTTCGGCAAGGGTTCCGCGCGGGCGGGCGATGGTTCCGTCTTCACCGTCCAGGCGCTCGGCGGTACGGGCGCGCTGAAGGTCGGCGCGGATTACCTGAAAAAACTCCTGCCGCAAACCACGCTCTATATCAGCGACCCTTCCTGGGAAAACCATCGCGCGCTGTTCGAGGCAGCCGGTTTCCCGGTGGAGACCTATCCCTACTATGACCCAGCCACGCGCGGCGTCGATTTCGCGGCCATGAAGCAGAAATTGAACACCCTGCCCCCGCAATCCATCGTGCTGCTGCATGCTTGCTGCCATAACCCGACCGGAGCCGACCTCATCGGCAGCCAGTGGCAGGAAGTCGCCGCAATCTGCAAGGAAAAGAACCTCGTGCCTTTCCTCGACATGGCCTACCAAGGCTTTGCCGACGGCATCGAGGAAGACACCGCCGCCGTGCGTGCCTTCACGGAAGCCGGGGCGCAATTCTTCGTTTCTTCCTCGTTTTCCAAGAATTTTTCCCTGTACGGCGAACGGGTGGGGGCGCTATCCATCATCACCTCCAGCAAGGAAGAAGCTGGGCGGGTTGGTTCTCAGGTCAAGCGCATCATCCGCACCAACTATTCCAACCCGCCCACGCACGGCGGCGCGGTCGTGGCCGCCGTCCTCGGCAGCCCGGAATTGAGGGCGCTCTGGGAAGAAGAACTTGCGGGAATGAGGAACCGCATCCGCGACATGCGTTCAGGCCTCGCAGACGCACTTAAGGCGGAAGGCGTGGCGAAGGACTTCTCCTTCATCGCCAAGCAGCGCGGCATGTTCTCCTTCACAGGATTGACGAAGGAACAGGTTGAACAGCTTCAGACCGGGTTCGGCATCTACGCCGTTTCTTCCGGGCGCATCAATGTGGCAGCCCTGAACGGCAAGAACCTGCCCGTGGTGGCGAAGGCGATTGCGGCGGTACTGTGAGGCTGTAGGCGCTTGACTTGTGCCCCTTTCCTGTTTGCGGGAAAGGGGTACACGCTACGCTACATGAATATAATCAATCCTTAGACTCAGGCATCACCGCTTCCAGCTTCGCTATCGACAGCATCAGCCATTTGACGCCCGCGTCGCCGAAGTTGACGCGCACTGTGGCGTCGCCCTCGGCGTCAATGATCACGCCGTAACCGAATGTGGGATGGCGCACATTCTGGCCGATACGAAAACCGCCGGGGAGTTCGCGCGACTGGAACGTGTCTGTCGGCGAAATGGAAGTTGACGCGCGGGAATGGGTTTTTTCACCTCGCCATCCATCGCCGCCGTATCCACTGCCGCTAAAACGCGATTTCTGGGCAAGCTGCGTGAGTGGCTTGAGCAGTCCCGATGGTATTTCATCAAGAAACCTCGACCGCAGGTGGTAATGCGTCTGCCCGCGCAGCAAGCGGCTCTGGGCATGAGACAGGTACAGGCGTTCGCGGGCGCGTGTCACCGCTACGTACATCAGCCGCCGTTCTTCTTCCAACCCGGCGACGGACTCGGAGAGGCTGTTGATGTGCGGAAAAACTTCCTCTTCCAGCCCGCACAGGAAAACGATGTCGAATTCCAGCCCCTTGGCCGCGTGCACAGTCATCAGTTGTACTGCTTCTTCCTGCGCGCCCGCCTGATGGTCTCCGGCTTCGAGCGAGGCGTGGCTGAGAAAATCCGCCAGCAGCGCGTGTGCTTGCGCCAAGGCTTCAGGAGCCGCGCGGGTCTCGATGTGGAAACTTTCCGCAGCGCGAACAAGTTCGTCGAGGTTTTCCAGCCTGTCCTGGCCTTCCCTCTCTGCCTGGTAGTGCGCGCGCAGGCCGCTACGCTCAACGACATGCTCCACCTGTTCAGGCAGCGGCAGGGCTTGCGTCTCGCAGCGCATTGTTTCGATCAAAGTCACAAAACGGGCGAGCGAGGCGGCGCTTTTTCCGGACAGGTGGGGCACCGTGGCGTACAGGCTGCCGTTCCGCTGTCGGGCCGCGTCCTGAAGCATTTCCTGTGTGCGCGCGCCAATGCCGCGCGTGGGAAAATTCACCACACGCATGAAGGCGGTATCGTCTCCGGGATTGGCGAGCAAGCGCAGGTAGGCGAGTGCATGCTTGATTTCCTGGCGCTCGAAAAATCGCAGCCCTCCGTACACGCGATACGGCACACCGGCTGAAAAAAGCTGGTGTTCAAGTACGCGCGATTGGGCATTGGCACGATACAGCACGGCGATGTCGCTTCGCGCCGCGCCGTCGCACAGTAGCGCCTGAATTTCTTCGACAATCCAGCGCGCTTCATCCGTGTCGCTGAATGCCTCGAAGACCCGGATCGGCTCGCCTCCGCCCCGCTCCGTCCAGAGGTTCTTGCCCAGGCGGTTGGCGTTGTTGCGGATGATGGCGTTGGCCGCATCCAGGATGTTGCCGTGCGAGCGGTAGTTCTGTTCCAGACGGATGATGTCCTGCACCTGGAATTCCCGCTCGAAATCGCGCATGTTGCCAATTTCCGCGCCCCGGAAGCGGTAGATGCTCTGATCGTCATCGCCGACGCAAAAAAGCGCCGCACCGCCCTCTTCCCCATCGGCAGCCAGCAGTTTCAGCCAGCGGTATTGCAAAACGTTGGTATCCTGGAACTCGTCGACCAGGATGTAGCGGAAACGCTGCTGGTAGTGCCGTCGGATCGGCTCGTTACGCTGGAGCAGTTCAAAGCTGCGTAACAGCAGTTCGGCAAAATCCACGACCGATTCGCGCTGGCACTGGGCTTCGTATTCCTGGTATAGCTCGGCGCGCTGGCGGGTGTATTCGTCCGGAACCTCAACCGCATGCGGACGCAAACCTGCTTCTTTGTGTGCATTGATGAAATATTGCAGGGCACGCGGCGGAAATTTTTCGTCATCGACGTTGAGTGTTTTCAGCAACCGCTTGATCGCCGAGAGTTGGTCGGCAACATCGAGTATCTGGAACAGGCGATCCAGCCCGGCATCTTTGTAGTGCGCCCGCAACAGGCGGTTGCAAAGCCCATGGAAAGTGCCGATCCACATTCCGCGCGGGCTCATCGGCAGCATGGCTTCGAGCCGTGACAACATTTCGCGCGCGGCCTTGTTGGTAAACGTCACGGCAAGGATGCCCGCCGGGCTCACCATCGACTGCCTGAGCAGCCAGGCGATGCGGGTGGTGAGTACGCGCGTCTTGCCGGAACCCGCCCCGGCAAGCACCAGGGCATGCCGCGCGGGCAAGGTAATAGCTTCTGTTTGTTGCGGGTTCAGGCTGGCAAGCAATGGATCGGGCATGATGATTCCTCGGACGCCCGTTATTCTAACCGCCGTGCGCCCAGAGCAAATCTGTGTGTATTTTTTGTATCCAATCCGTATTTTGCACGATTCAGCCTTGAAAGCGCCTTGAAGCTGTACTAGAATCCGGATTGTGCAGAGCAACAAATCAACTTAACAATATTTTTTATGATTTTTATTAACACATTGAAAATAAAAGAATATTTCTACTAAAACTTATGTTTTTGCAGAACAACATACGATAAATCGAAGCTATTGTAATCGTTTTGTTTCGACAGGCTTGACAATCTTGTTGGTTCCCTCCCTCTCCTTCACAGGAGACTTTACACACCCGGTTCTACCGGGTGTTTTTTTATTGGCATGGCGCGGCGCGATATACTTCTAACCCTTCGCATTGACAGCCCACTACCAGCCATACCCGACTCCATGCAGGACAAATACCAGCCCGCCGCCATCGAGGCCGCCGCCCAGGATCACTGGGCATCCACCTCGGCCTTCCGTGCCACCGAAGACAGTAAGCGCCCGAAATACTACTGCCTGTCGATGTTCCCCTATCCCTCGGGCAAGCTGCATATGGGGCATGTCCGCAATTACACCATCGGCGACGTGCTCGCGCGTTATCACCGGATGCGCGGCTGCAACGTGCTCCAGCCGATGGGGTGGGACGCCTTCGGCATGCCCGCTGAAAACGCCGCGATCCAGAACAACGTCCCCCCGGCGAAATGGACTTACGACAACATCGACTACATGAGGGATCAGTTGAAACGGCTGGGGTTCGCCATCGACTGGTCGCGCGAGGTCGCCACCTGCGCGCCTGATTACTACCGCTGGGAACAATGGTTGTTTACCCGGCTTTTCGAGAAAGGGCTGATCTACAAAAAACTCGGCACAGTGAACTGGGACCCGGTCGATGAAACCGTGCTTGCCAACGAGCAGGTCATTGATGGCCGGGGCTGGCGTTCGGGCGCGCTGATCGAAAAGCGCGAGATTCCCATGTACTACATGCGGATTACCGCCTACGCCGACGAACTGCTCGCGGCACTCGATACGCTGCCCGACTGGCCGGAACAGGTCAAACTGATGCAGAAAAACTGGATTGGCCGCTCCGAGGGAGTCGAAGCGCATTTTCCCTACGACACGGCAAGCATCGGCGAGGCGGGCGTACTCAAGGTCTTCACCACACGCGCCGACACCTTGATGGGTGCCACTTACGTTGCCGTAGCCGCCGAACACGCGCTCGCTTTACGCGCTGCCGCAAGCAATCCGGAACTGGCCACCTTCATCGAGGAGTGCAGGCAGGGCGGCATCGCTGAAGCCACGCTGGCAACGATAGAAAAGAAAGGCATGGATACGGGGCTACGCGTTCTCCATCCGCTCACGGGCGAAACCCTGCCGGTATGGGTCGCCAACTACGTATTGATGGGCTACGGCGAAGGCGCAGTCATGGCCGTGCCCGCGCACGACGAGCGCGATTTCGCCTTCGCCCGCCAGTACGGGCTGCCGATCAAGATGGTCATCCGCTCCACCTGCGGCGCTTACGACGAGCTTGCCGGGCAATGGGCCGACGCCTACGCCGAGCACGGCCGTTTGGCGAACTCTGGAAAATATGACGGTCTGGATTTTCAGGGCGCAGTCGATGCCATCGCCGCAGACCTTGCCGCCAAGGGCTTAGGGCAAAAACGGGTGCAATACCGGCTACGGGACTGGGGCATTTCGCGCCAGCGTTACTGGGGCTGCCCGATTCCGATGATCCGCTGCGATGATTGCGGCGATGTACCTGTGCCCGACGAGCAACTCCCGGTCGTCCTGCCCGAAGATGTCGAGATCACCGGGCGCGGATCGCCACTGTCCAAAATGCCGTCGTTTTACGCATGCGCCTGCCCCCGATGCGGAAAACCGGCGCGGCGCGAAACCGACACGATGGATACCTTCGTCGAGTCCTCATGGTATTTCCTGCGCTACGCATCGAGCGACAACCCGGACGCGATGATCGACTCGCGCGCGGGCTACTGGGCGCCCGTCGATCAGTACATTGGCGGCATCGAGCACGCCATCCTTCACCTGCTCTATTCGCGCTTCTTCACGCGCGCGATGCGCGATTGCGGCCTCATCAATCTCTCGGAACCCTTCACCCGCCTGCTCACGCAGGGCATGGTCGTGGCTGCCACCTATTACCGCGAGAATGAAAACGGCAAGAAACAATGGATCAACCCGTCGGACGTCTCCGTGACCACCGACGAGCGTGGCCGCCCCATATCTGCGACGCTCAAGGCCGACGGCTTGCCGGTGATCATCGGCGGCATCGAAAAAATGTCGAAGTCGAAGAACAACGGCGTCGACCCACTGACGATGATCGAGCAATACGGCGCGGACACGGTGCGCCTCTTCACCATGTTCGCCGCGCCGCCCGACCAACAACTCGAATGGTCGGATTCCGGTGTGGAAGGCGCGGCACGCTTCCTGCGCCGCATCTGGGCATTCGGCCACGGCCTCAAAACCGGACACAGCCAAAAGCCCGGCATCCCTTCCGGATTACCCTCGGCGCTCGCCGACGCCCGGAGAGAGATTCACACCCATCTCAAACAGGTCAGCCACGATTTCGGCAAGCATCAATTCAATACTGTCGTCTCGGGCGCGATGAAAATCCTCAACGCGCTCGAAAAACTGCCGCAAGGGGACGACTCGGCCAGCGCGGTCGCCTTCGAGGGTTTTTCCATCCTGCTGCGCCTGCTCTCGCCGGTCACGCCGCACATCGCCCATGCCCTGTGGCGGGAATGCGGTTTTGGCGACGACATCCTCGCCGCGCCCTGGCCCGAACCCCAATCCGACGCGCTCGCGCAGGACGAAATTGAACTCATGCTCCAGATCAATGGCAAACTACGCGGCAGCCTCCGGGTCGGAGCCGACGCCGAAAGAAACACCATCGAAACCGCCGCGCTTGCCACCGAGGCCGCGCAAAGGTTCATGGACGGCAAGCCCGCCAAAAAAGTGGTGGTCGTGCCCGGACGGCTAGTTAACATTGTGGTTTAATAATATGTCTTCTTCATTCTCCCGTTTCGCCCACCACGCGCAGATCATTTTCCTCGCCTTCGGCATCATTGCGCTTGCCGGTTGCGGCTTCCACCTGCGTGGCCCGCAGGCATTGGCCTTTTCCACCGTTCATGTCAGCGCGGGCAAAAACACATCGCTAGGAGTCGCCCTGCGTCGCCAGATTGCGTTGAGCGGCTCGACCACGGTCGAAGAAGACGCCTCCCGCGCTGAAACAAAACTCCAGATACTGACCAACGAACGCTCGCGCGAAATCCTGAGCCTCACCGCCACCGGCAAGGTGCGCGAATACGAACTCATCCAGACCATCCGCTTTCGCCTCACTGAGCGCGACGGCAAAGAACTGATCCCGCCCTCTACGCTTTCCGCGCGGCGCGAATACACCTTCAGCGACGAACTCGTCCTCGGCAAGGAACAAGAGGAAGCCCTGCTCTACAATGACATGGAAGGCGACCTCGTACGCCAGCTCATGCGGCGGCTGGCTGCCTGGCAGCGTCCGTGAACCTGCGCCCCAACGATCTCGCCCGCGAGCTTGAAAAGCCCCTTGCCCCTCTGTGGGTACTGCACGGCGACGAACTGTTAACTCTGGAAGCGGCGGACGCACTACGCGCTGCCGCCCGCCGTCAGGGAATCGACGAGCGCGAAACCCTGGTCGTGGATAAAAATTTCCGGTGGGACGCGCTGACGCTGGCCGCTGGCAACCTGTCGCTCTTCGGCGGCTCGAAACTCATCGACCTACGCATACCCACCGCCAAACCTGGCCGGGATGGCGGCGACATGCTCCAGCGTTACGCCGCCGCGCTGCCCTCTGGAACCGTGACCTTGATTACCCTGCCCGCACTCGACTGGCAAACGAAGAAGGCCACCTGGTTCAAGTCCATTGCAGAAGCCGGAATAACCGTTGAATTCGAGACTCCATCACGCGAGCGTTTGCCCGCGTGGATCACCGCGCGTCTGGCCGCGCAACGCCAATCCGTACCCGCCGGAGCGCTGGAATTCATCGCGAACCACGTCGAAGGCAACCTGCTCGCCGCGCACCAGGAAATCCTCAAACTCGGGCTTTTGTACGGCGAAGGCGAATTGACAGCATCCCAGGTCGAAGCGGCAGTGCTCAACGTAGCCCGCTACGACATCGACATGCTGCGGCAGGCCTTACTCACGGGCGACGCGGCCCGTTGCGCGCGTTTGCTCGATGGACTGCGCGGCGAAGGCGCGCCCGCGCCGCTGGTACTGTGGGCGCTGGCCAACGAAATCCGCACCCTCGCCCTGCTGCGTGGCGGAGCCGACATGGGGCAACCGCTGCCCGCGCTTCTCAAGGCCGAACGCATCTTCGACTCCGCCCGGCAACAAACCATCCGCGCCGCCCTGGCTCGGCTAACCCGGTCCTCCCTGCAAACCGCCCTGCTCCACGCCGCCCGCATCGACCGCATGGTCAAGGGGCTCGTTCGTGGTGAAATCTGGGACGAATTCCTGCTCCTGGCCCTTCGCCTGTGCCGTCGTTAAAGACGGCAAACACGATTTCGGCGTTCAGTGCTTTAATTCTGTTTTTCTTTCCTGGAATTTCATCCAGATGGACATCCAACACGTCATGCACACCTTGGGCCGTCAGGCGCGCGAAGCATCGCGCGTGCTCGCGGCAGCCTCCACCGAGGCCAAGAACGCGGCGCTCATTGCCACGGCGGAAGAAATCCGCCGCCAACGCGACACGCTCATCACCGCCAACGCCAAAGACCTTGCCCTGGCGCGACAGGCCGGGCTGGAGTCGGCCATGCTCGACCGCTTGACCCTCAATGAAAAAGGCATTGAAGCCATGGCAGCCGGACTCGAGCAAGTGGCTTCGCTCCCCGACCCGGTGGGAGAAATCACCGATGTCCGCCGCCGCCCTTCCGGCATCCAGGTCGGCAAGATGCGCGTACCGCTCGGCGTGATCGGCATCATCTATGAATCGCGCCCCAATGTGACCGCAGACGCCGCCGCGCTCTGCCTGAAATCAGGCAATGCCGCGATTCTGCGCGGAGGCAGCGAAGCCATCGAATCCAACCGTGCCATCGCCGCCTGCGTCCAGGCCGGGCTGGCCGCCGCCGGACTGCCCACCACGTCCGTGCAGGTCGTCGATACGACCGACCGGGCGGCGGTCGGCGCGCTCATCACGATGCCGGAGTACGTCGACGTGATCGTCCCGCGCGGCGGCAAGGGGCTGATCGCGCGCATCTCGGCTGAAGCGCGCGTACCGGTCATCAAGCACCTCGATGGCAACTGTCATG
This sequence comes from Betaproteobacteria bacterium, assembly GCA_009782565.1. Lineage (GTDB taxonomy): Bacteria > Pseudomonadota > Gammaproteobacteria > Burkholderiales > Rhodocyclaceae > WRNU01. The sequence continues at coordinate 40,377 of WRIU01000008.1, read as the reverse complement.
TATATATCGACGATGATGCCGACCCAGTGAAGATCGTGCCCATCGTCGAAAACGCCAAAACGCAACGCTACGGTGTCTGCAACACCGCTGAAACGCTCCTGGTTTCGCGCAAGGTGGCAGCGTCTGCGCTGCCGGAAATCGCTGCTGCGCTGGCCGCCAAAGGCGTGGAAATGCGCTGTTGCGAAGCGTCGCTCACCCTGCTGCGGCAAGCGGACATTCCCGGCGCAAAGCTCATTACCGCGCGCGAAGAAGACTGGAGCGAGGAATATCTGGCCCCAATCATCGCGGTCAAGCTCGTCGCTGGGCTTGACGAGGCCATTTGCCACATCAACGCCTGGAGTTCCAAGCATACGGAGGCCATCGTCACCGAAAACTATACACATGCCATGCGTTTCTTACGCGAAGTGGATTCCTCCTCGGTCATAATCAACGCCTCCACCCGCTTCTCTGACGGTTTTGAGTACGGCCTGGGCGCGGAAATCGGCATCTCTACCGACAAAATCCACGCACGCGGCCCCGTCGGCCTCGAAGGCTTGACCAGCCAGAAATGGATCGTCTTCGGTAACGGCGAAATACGCCGCTAACGCAATGGCCCCTCGCGCATCACGGGCTGACTCCGGCTCCGCGCCTGAATTGCCCGCCGCGCTTGCGGGCGAACTCGATGCCTTCTGCGACGCGATGTGGCTCGAACACGGGCTGGCGCGCAACACCCTGGCGGGCTATCGCAGCGACCTCACGCTTTTCGGGCGCTGGCTCCTTGATACGCGCGGCAGGAACATCGACGCGGCCAGCCATGAAGACCTGTCCGCCTGGCTCGCCGAATTCAGCCGCCGCGCCAAACCGGCAAGCCAGCGGCGGCTACTCGCTGCCTGGCGGCGCTATTACCGATACCTGCTGCTCAACGGGCGCATCACCGAAGACCCGACGCTGAAACTCGACCCGCCCCTGCCCACGACCCGATTCCCGCGCACTCTCTCTGAAGCCCAAGTGGAAGCCCTCCTGGCCGCACCCGACACCAACACCGCGCTCGGGCTGCGCGACCGCTGCATGATCGAAGTCATGTACGCCAGCGGGCTGCGCGTCTCGGAACTGACCGGGCTCAAGATTTTCGCGCTTGATACTCTCGATGGCGCCGTGCGCGTCCTCGGAAAAGGCAGCAAGGAACGCCTCGTGCCGCTGGGCGAAATCGCCGCCGACTGGGTACGGCGCTACCTCTCCATCGCACGAGCGCAATTGCTGAACGGGCGCGTTTGCGACGAATTGTTTGTCTCCCGCCTGGGAAGCGCAATGACCCGGCAAAGATTCTGGGCCATCATCAAACAGCACGCCATTTCCGCCGGTATTGCCACACGATTGATTTCCCCCCACACCCTGCGCCACGCATTCGCGACTCATCTGCTCAATCACGGCGCTGATTTGCGTGTTGTACAAATGCTGCTCGGCCACGCCGATATTTCGACCACTCAAGTCTATACCCATATTGCCCGCGAACGGCTCAAGCAACTGCACAAACACCATCATCCACGCAGTCAACAGAATTGATATAAAGCAAAAAACCGCATGCTTCCATTTCCTGTTTTTTCCTCCCAACATCAAATTGGTCTGTTCGAGCATCCTCTATGAACACAAAAACCACGAAAACAGAATGGGAATTTTGACACGCAAGCCAATGTTACGAGACATCTTTTCTTTGCCTACAGATGCCTGAATAATCTCAGACGATGGATTACATAGTAAAAAGTTTGAAAAAAGCTTTGCTTTTGCAAATCAACACTGGCAGAATATTCCCCCTGCGCCACTTTTTGTTGGTGTCATTGTGTCCGTAGTTTGGGACACGATGTTTATTGTGTGTCTGTAACGTCATTGCCGTGACGTTTTCCCGCATGTAACATGAATCTTAGAACTCATGGAGAGCACAGAATGATCGACCTCGAAACCATGCCCCTACCTGAACTTCGCACTTTGCGGGCTCAAATCGAAGCGGAAATCCGTCGGCGCGGTTCCGCCACCCAGCGCCTGATTAAGCGCGTGCAAAAACTGGCTGCTGATCAAGGTTTATCCCTCAACGAACTGCTTACTGTCGCGGGCGGCTCAGACGAAATCCCGACGGTCTCTCGCACCGGCACTGCGATCAAATACCGCAATCCGGTCAATCCTGCTCAAGGCTGGACGGGACACGGACGCAAACCGGGCTGGGTGATTGATTACCTCGCCAATGGCGGTACGCTGGATAAACTCGCTGTCTGAGTACGTAGCGAGTACAATCCTCGCTATTCATAGCGGGGTAGCATGGAAGTACGCTTTCACAATTAAAAAACCCGGTTCGTCCGGGTTTTTTGTCTCTCATACCAACCTTCAGTCCGTATATTGATCTGCCTATCATGGCTGCCTCTCCAGCCCGCTATCAGTTGGGCATTACAGCAGCAATGGTGTCCTGTTCGCCACGTTGTATATATGCGCCAACCCGGCGCGCCTCTTTCACCACCCCTGGCTTTGAGACCCATACTTTGACCCAAGGCACGGAAAACCGCGCACATAACAGATCGGCGACAAATTCCCCCAGAGTCTCAATCAGATTGAAATGTCGTTCCGCAAGCTCTGCACGGATGACACCAATCACTTTCGCATAATCAATGCTGCCGGTAATATCATCATGAATGGTTGCAGCCTCCGGAATACCAAAGTTCAGATCAAATTCAACAGTCTGAACAGCGACGCGTTCACGGGCATATATCCCGACCCAAGCATCGACACGCAACCCCTCGATAAAGATGAAATTCATTGCAGTTACCAATAAACCAGTAAATTGTTACGATTCTAACCGTCCACGCCCCAGCGCGCGCAACCTACGGAGAAACAATGGCCTTTATCCCCTACGCGCTATTGCACATTGGAGCCTATATCGTTGGCTCTATTCCTTTCGCCATTGTTTCGAGCCGCGTATTCGGGCTTAACGATCCGCGCAGTTACGGTTCCGGAAACCCCGGAGCCACCAACGTGCTACGTAGCGGCAGCAAGGCCGCCGCTGCACTGACACTGCTGGGAGACTGCATGAAAGGCTGGCTGGTGGTATGGGCCGCACAGGCGCTCGGCTTCGATACCGCTACCGCTGCGCTCGCGGGGCTAGCGGCCTTCATCGGCCATGTATTCAGCGTCTTCCTGCGCTTCAAGGGCGGCAAAGGAGTTGCCACCGCGCTCGGCGTAATAGTGGGGCTCGATCTGCGCGTTGCGCTTACCTGCCTCGGTGTCTGGCTGTTGATCGCCCTGGTCAGCCGTTATTCGTCTGCCGCCGCACTCGCGGCGGCGCTCGTCGCGCCGATCGTTGCCTATTTCGTCTCCGGCAGCACGGCAATCACGCTTGTCATTCTAACCATCAGCGCAATCCTTATCTGGCGTCATGCCGCCAATATCCGCCGTCTGCTGGCTGGAACCGAAGGAAAAATAGGCGGGCGCAAAAGTCCGGAATGTGAAGAGTAAAGCTCATTTGCTTGGTTTCTTTCATCGACCCAGCGGAAAGCCTGACCCAGCCACAGTACATGCTGGATTAGTTTTCAGCCTTCCCGCCCCGCGAAATCACGCGCAAATTGCCAGGCTACCCGTCCCGAGCGCGAGCCGCGCAGCAGCGCCCATTGCAGCGCCTCCTGGCGCGCTTCCCGGAGGCGCTCTTTCGGTACGCCGAAAACCTTCAGCCAATGAGTGGCAATTTCAAGGTACTCATCCTGCTCGAACGGGTAGAAAGACAGCCACAGCCCAAAACGGTCTGAGAGCGAAATTTTTTCTTCCATAGCTTCGGCAGGATGTATTTCGCCGTCGGGGTGGTGCGTCGGCCTGTTTTCGTCGTGGTATTCCGGCATCAGGTGGCGGCGGTTGGATGTGGCGTAGATCAGCACGTTGTCGGCCAGCCCGGAAACCGAGCCGTCCAGCGCGCTCTTGAGTGCCTTGTAGGCGGCTTCGCCTTCCTCGAAGGAAAGGTCATCGCAAAAGACGATGAACCGTTCGGGCCGGGCAGCCACCAGTTCCATGATTTCCGGCAGGTCGGCAAGATCGGTTTTGTCGACTTCAATCACCCGCAACCCCTTGTCGGCGTACCCATCGAGCAGCGCCTTGACGAGCGAGGATTTACCTGAGCCGCGCGCGCCGGTCAGTAAAACGTTGTTGGCGTGCCGCCCGGCGAGAAATTGCCGCGTGTTACGTTCGATGCGCTCTTTTTGCTCGTCGATGTTCCGCAAATCCCGCAGGCGGACGACGGAAGGCGTGGTGACCGGCTGCAAGAGCGCACGGCCATGATGGCGGCGCCACAGGAAAGCATGGGCAGCATTCCAGTCCGGGGGGGAGGACGGGCCGGGCAATACTGCTTCCAGCCGCGCCAGCACACGCTCTGCGCGTGCGAGCAGCGTTTGAGTCACCCCGGCCTGAAGGCAGGGGATTCCTCGATACGGTTCAGGGGAGCCTTCGGCTCCATATACAACTGTCTCGCTTACCCCGTCATCAATGACGGGGATTGCGCTCGACGCGTGTTCAAGTTCTTTTGCGCTCATCATTCACCTTCGTGCTTTCACCGTCTTCCTGTCGCTCTGTCCGGAGTTCCCGGCATTCGCCGGTATGCCGGTACAATGGGCATTGAATCCATCCATTCAGTTTACCTCTTTGCGCCATGAACCTGCTCTCCCGTCATCGACTTGCTTCCTTCGTATCTGTCGCCGTTGCCGTCGTTTCAGCCGCTTGTCAGCAGTTGCCACCGGAAACGGGTTCTCCGGGGACGAGTGCGCGTACATCTCCACGCCCGTCTACTTCGTCCATGCCTCCCTCTACCCCGGCCAATGTTCCTTCCGTCTGGCGCGAGGCGCACTGGAACGATTTGCCGGGTTGGGACAGCGACGACCTGGGTGCGGCCTGGTCGGCGTTCCGTGAGTCCTGTCGCGCCATTGGCCGTAAGCCCGCTTGGGTGGCGGTCTGCGCCGCCGCCGCCGTGCTGCCCGATACGCTGTCTGATCGGGAAGCGCGCCAGTTCTTTGAACAGCGTTTTGTGCCCCGGCAGTCAGTCGCGGGCAATGGCAGCGTACAGGGGCTTGTTACTGGCTATTACGAACCGCTGATCCATGGCAGCAGGACGCCGCTGCCCGGAACGCGGTGGCCGATCCTTGCGCCGCCCAGTGACATGTGGTCGGCAGGCAAGAAGGTCGTTCCCTACTGGACGCGTGCGGAACTGGAAAAGCGCCGCGCCGAGGGCAGACTGCCCGCCCGCGTCCTGTTGTGGGCGGCTGATCCGGTAGATTTGTTCTTCCTCCAGGTGCAGGGTTCCGGACAGGTCGAACTGCCCGATGGTAGCCGGGTGCGCGTCGGTTTCGCCGAGCATAACGGCCATCCTTACCGTTCCATCGGGCGTTGGCTCATCGATCGCGGGGAACTTGCCGCCAATCAGGCCACGATGGAAGGCATCCGCCAATGGACGCGCCGCAATCCGCAGCGCCTCGATGAATTGCTCAACAGCAACCCGCGCTATGTCTTTTTCCGCGAGATGCCCATCGGGGAAGGGGGGCCTGTTGGGGCGCTGGGCGTGCCGCTCTACGCCGAGCGCAGCATTGCCGTCGATCCGGCCTATGTCCCGCTTGGCGCGCCGGTATTTCTCTCTACTACATGGCCGCTGTCGGACAAGCCGCTCAATCGCTTGGTCATGGCACAGGATACTGGCGGAGCGATCAAGGGCGCTGTTCGAGCCGATTTTTTCTGGGGGTTCGGTGATGAGGCCGGCGAACAGGCTGGAAAGATGCGCCAACAGGGAAAAATGTGGGTCTTGTGGCCCAAGGGATCAAACTGATCGTCTGACGGTTTTGAGCCGCCCCGGCCTTTAGTCCGGGGCGGCCTCCCCAAATACTTCCCGCCATAGTGCCCGTACCGGCTCGCGCAGGGCTGCCGTGTCGGATTGTGGGATGCGGGAGGGGAGTTCGTTGAGGCGCTGCCGGTGCTGGCGCTGGCGCAGTTCCCGATAGGTATTGGCGCAGGCAGCGGCGAGATCGGCGGGAATCAGCTTGAGTCCTGCGGCAATGCCAAGAAGCGCGATGTTGCCGAGGTTGCCTGTGAGTTCCGCGTGTTCGTGGGCATAGCCGAGTATCAGGTATTGAATCAGAAATTCGACGTCAACGAGGCCGCCGGGGTCGTGTTTGAGGTCGAAGAGCGGGCTTTTCCCCGCATGGGCGGCGCGCATCTTGTCGCGCATGGCGATGACTTCGCCGCGAAGGGTCTGCCTGTCGCGCGGCAGGCGCAGGACGTCTTCGCGGATGCGCTCGAATTTCTCGCCCAGCGCCGGGTCGCCCGCAACGAAGCGGGCGCGGGTCAGTGCTTGGTGTTCCCAGACCCAGGCCGACTCGAACTGGTATTTTTGGAAGGTGGCGAGCGAGCAGGCAACGAGGCCGGATTCGCCGTTTGGGCGCAGCCGCAGGTCGGTTTCAAACAGGATGCCGGCGGGGGAACGGCTCGACAGCCATGATCTGACCCGCTGCGCCAGCCGGGCGTAGAAGTCGCCCGCATCAATGTGTTCGTCGTCGTAGAGGAAGATGATGTCGAGGTCGGAGGCATAGCCCAATTCCTTGCCGCCGAGTTTGCCGTAGCCAATGACGGCAAGTTGGGGGTCGTCGCGGTGGCGTGTTTTCATTTTTCGCCAGCACAGAGGAATGGCGAGGCCAACCATGATGTCTGCCAGCATGGAGAGGTGATCGGCAAGTTTTTCGACCGTAAGCGACCCGGCGATGTCCTGGAGGAGCAGGTGGAATACTTGGGTGTGATGCCGCTCGCGCATCAAGTCCATCTGCTGTTCAGTGTCCGGTTCGATGGTGTCCAGTTCGGCGGCGAGTCCGCGCCTGAATTGCTGCCAGTCGGGCATGGCCGTCAGGTCGCGCGCGCCGAGCAGGTCGTCGAGCAGGATCGGGTGATAGCCAAGATATTGCGCGGCCCAGCGCGACGCGCCGATGAGGTCGACCAAGCGGCGCATGGCTTGGGGATATTGTTGCAACAGGGCGAGGTAAGCGCCGCGCCGGGCGATGCTGTCGAGCAGGTCGAGGCAGCGTGCCAGGGTGCCGTCCGGCTCAGGGGTGGATGCGGCGGCGGAAATCATGCGTGGGATGAGGGCATCGAACCGGCTGCGGATATTGTCCGGCAACTGGTTGTAGCGTGACCCCGTGCGCGAGGCGGCCAGCCGCGCGGCGGTAGTTTGCGGAGCGCTGTAGCCAAGTTTGGCCAGCGCGGCGGCGGCCTGGGTGGTTTCGGCAGCGTTTTGCCAAACGGCAGCAAGTTGTTGGGGATCGTCGTCCGGAGCGTCCGGTTCGCCGAAGATGGCTTCAAAGTGGCGGCTGACGGCGGCGCGGTGGCTCTCCAACTCTTCAAGGAACTCGGCGTGGGAGGCAAAACCCATTGTTTCGGCAATGAGGGCAAGATCCGCCTCGTTTTCCGGTAGGTCGTGGGTCTGAGCGTCGTCGAGGTATTGCAGCCGGTGTTCGAGCCGACGCAGGAAGATGTAGGCGCAGCCGAGTTCTTCGGCTGCGCCGGGCTGGAGGATGCCGCGCGCAGCGAGGCGGTCGAGCGCCTGGAGGGTAGGACGTATTTGAAGGGTTTGGTCGCGGCCACCCCGGATGAGCTGAAATACCTGGGCAATGAATTCGATTTCGCGGATGCCGCCGGGGCCGAGCTTGATGTTGTGGGCACGCTCAAGCCGCGCGACTTCGCGCCGTATCTGGGCGTGGAGGGCGCGCATGGCGCTGATGGCGCCGAAATCGAGGTATTTGCGGAAGACGAAGGGGCGTGAAATGGTTTGCAGTTCTTCCGCGCGCTTGCCGACGATGACCCGTGCCTTGATCCAGGCATAGCGTTCCCACTCCCGGCCCTGGGTGACGAAGTAGTTTTCCAGCATGTCGAAATTTGCCACCAGTGGCCCGGATTCGCCGTTGGGGCGAAGGCGCATGTCGACGCGGAACACCTGCCCGTGCTCGGTGATTTCGGCCAATGCGCCAATAATCTGTTTGCCGAGGCGCTCGAAAAATTCAAAGTTGTCGATAACTTTCGGCCCTGTGGTGCTGCCATCCTCTGGATAGAGGAAGATGAGGTCGATGTCGGAACTGACGTTGAGTTCCCGGCCTCCGAGCTTGCCCATGCCGATGATGAGCAGTTCTTGTTCTTCGCCGGAAGGTGAGCGGGGCGCGCCGTATCGCGCCAGGAGCGGGGCGCGCAGCGTGTCGTGGGCATGGCGGACGGCGACTTCGGCCAGTTCAGTCATGGTTTCGGTGACTTCGGCCAAATTGGCCATGCCTTCAAGGTCGCGCACGGCCAGATGGCACAGCACCCAAGTCCGCAACTGGCGCAGGGTTGGGCGCAGTTGCGCCTCGTCACTGCCTCGACAGGCAATGAAGGCGCGCATGGCATCGCTGCCGAGAGTTTGTCCAAGGCCGTCAGCCAAGCAAGCAGACAGCCAGGGACGGCTGTCGAGCATGCGTTGCAGAAAGCGCGACTTGCGCGTTGCGCGGCAGATGATCTCTGACGCGGGGAGGTCGGGCGGCATCGGAAGTCCTTGCGTTATTGTTAAAATACCACCTTTATCGTAAGGGTAAGCGTGTAAGTGTTTGTCCGGTATTTTGTCCGTGGGTAAAGACAATTACTATTAGCGGTGTGTCCGCGCGGCCGCATGTTTGCGGTATTGCGAACCAGGGGCGCGATATTTGTTGGATGCTGAAAGATGAGCGCCGAGGACACCAGGTTTCCATTTCTTGCCGAAACGTCTGCCCAAAAACACCCTGTTCGACATTTCATTTTGTGGCGCTCTGTCTGGCAGTCTGCCGTTTTGCGGCGTCTGGCGCGCATCTTGGGGTGGCTGTCCCTGGCAGGCTGCGTCGCGTGCGGCCTCCTGTACGTTGTAGCGCGCGCCTGGCTGTTCCCCTGGCTTGGAGAAAACCGCGAGTGGGTTGCCGCAAAACTTTCCGGCGCGGTCGGCGCGCCGGTGAGTATCGAGCGCCTGGAAGCGGATTGGGCCGGATTGCGGCCCCGCTTGCGCTTGGGCGGATTGACGATTCGTTCCGGGGAAAGCGAGGCGCTGCGGCTGGAACGGGTCGAAGCGACGCTGTCATGGATGTCCTTGCCACGCTGGATGCCCTATTTCCGCGCGTTGGAGATCATCGGACCGGAAGTTGGTCTTGCGCGTGACAAGGACGGTGTTTTCACCGTGGCGGGCATCCGCATGGAACCGAATGCGATGGGGCGCGGCAACCCCATTGCCTGGTTGTTCGATCAGTCCCGGATCGTGGTGCGCGACGCTACCCTGGTCTGGGACGATGGTTTGCGCGCCGCGCCACCGTTGCGCCTGGCCGAAGTGCAATTTTCTTTTGAGCGGGGTCTTTTCAGCCATCACCTGGAACTCCAGGCACGCCCTCCCGAAGAACTGGCGGCAAAGTTTGATATACGCGGCGATGTGCGCCGCTACGATTTCGCCACGCTGGATAAGCTTGCCGGACAACTTTCCATCGGACTCGAAAACGCCGATCTCGGCGGCTGGTCGGCGTGGGTGGACTATCCGGTTCCCTGCAAGGGGCGTGGCCGTGTGAACCTACTGCTCGATAGCAATGGCGAGGGGACAGTCAGCCTGAGCGCGGATTTGGACCTGACAGGCATAGAAACCACATTGGCGCCCGGTTTGGCTCCATTGCAGTTTGACCGCCTCAGCGGGCGAGTGCTGGCGAGTCAAACGCCCAAAAGCGTGGCGTTCGGTGCACGCAGTTTGTGGCTGGAGTCCAAGGAAGTCAGTCTGGGCGCACCCATCGATGTCAGGCTCGAATTGCACAATACCGCTGACAGCATATTGGATGGGGGCGCGCTTTCGGTTTCCTTGATAGACCTGGCAACGTTCATCCAGTTGTCCAGAAGCCTGCCACTCGACAAATATGAAAATGCGCGCGCGTTGTTGGACGAATTCAATCCAAAGGGGCGCTTGCGGGCGCTTTCGTTCGAATGGGAGGGCGAATCCGGCGCTTTGCAGGACTGGAAAATCAATACGGAATTTGAAGGCATCGGCCTGACGGCGCGCGGCATTATACCGGGCATGGGAAACATGTCGGGACGGATCAAAGGCAATAGCCGGGAGGGGGAATTCGTGTTTTCCAGCCGGGACAGTTACGTCGATTTCCCCAAGGTGTTCGAGCAGGCGCGTGTCCCGGTCACCAGCCTCGACGCTTCGGGCGGCTGGAACCGCAAGAGCGGGCAGTTAGCAGTGACTCTCGATGCTATCGAGGTTGCCAACGATGATGCGGCAGGCCGGGCCAAGGGCAGCTATTGGCCAGCGGAAAGCGGCTCCGGTGAAATAGATATTACCGGTAGGCTGACCCGCGCCCAAGGTGCGGCGGTGTGGCGCTACATACCCATTATTGCCGGAGAAAATGTCCATAACTGGATAAAGGGCGCGATTACGCGCGCCAGCATAACCGGTGCGGAAGTGAAACTTAAAGGGTCATTGGACCGTTTCCCGTTTCGGGACGGGAAAGACGGGGTGTTCTCTGTGGTTGTTCAGGCAAGCAATGGCCGTCTTGATTACGCCAAAGGCTGGCCAGCGCTCGACCGTCTCGATGGGGAACTGCACTTCAAGGGGCCGGGGCTCCTGATCGAGTCCCGTGGCGGAGATATTTTAGGCGTCCGGGTAGAGCCTATAAGGGTCGAAATTCCTGACTTCAAGGAAGGGGTCATGACCATAGAAGGGGCGGCGAACGGGCCGAGCGCGGATTTTCTGCGTTTCATCGCCGAAAGCCCGCTCGCCGCGCGTTTGCATAATTTCACGGAACCACTGCGGCCTGAGGGCAACGGTCAACTCGGCCTCAAACTGGTGATGCCGCTGCACGATCTCGACAAAACCGAAGTCAGCGGGGAATACCGTTTTGCCGCCAACCGCGTCCGCTTGGACGGAATCGCCTTCGGGCCTGCTCTGGAAGCCGCCGAGGGCAACCTGGGCTTTACCGGGGATGGGCTGAATACGCTTTCCATCCGTGGCCGCCTGCTTGGCGGGGAGTGTACGATCAAGGGCAAGACGGGTGCGGGAGGGCTGGAACTGAGCGCGCGCGGGCAAGTGGAAGCGGCGGCGGCTCGTGAGGCGTTCGGTTGGCCGATACTGAGATGGATCGGTGGAAATACGCCGTGGAGTGCCGAGATGGTTTTCAGCCAGAATAACGGCAGAATCGCTGTACGCTCCGATCTCAAGGGGCTGCATTCACGCTTGCCTGCGCCTTTCGCCAAGGAAGCCGATGACGCCTGGCCACTGGAGGTCATGGCGGCTTCTCAAGGAGCGGGAAAACCCCAGTCGGTTACGGTAAAAATGGGCATCGTCGGGCTGGAAGCTGTACTTGAGCGCAATACAGCCGGGGAAATACGCGGCGGGGTAGGACTGCGCCGCCCAACGCCGACGTCTTCCAATGGCGGGGTACATGTTGCAGCCTTGCTCGATACGCTGGATATGGATGCTTGGCAATGGTCCCTGACCACGGGCGAGAGTGAGGGTGATACCGAGAGCGAGGACAGTGGCCGGGGCGATGGGGCACCGCCACTACTGACGAGCGTCATGCTCGATGCCCAGCAAGTACGCGCTTTTGGATATACCTTCAATGCGTTGCACCTGCGCGCGGCAAACAATGCCGAAAGTTGGACGGCGCATCTAGACAGCAAAGAGGCGCAGGGTGTCATCTCCTGGAGGCGCGAGGGGGATGGCGTGCTGTCGGCGCGCCTGAGCCGGTTGGCTCTGTCGGGGGACGAAGACAGCGGCGCTCATCAGAGGAACGGTTCATCCAGCGCGCCCCCTCCTCGCGGGTTGCCGGGACTTGATGTGCGGGCGGAAGAGTTCGCCGTTGGCGCGCGCGAACTGGGGCGGCTCGAAGTACGGGCCACCAACCAGAAAGGCGCATGGCAGCTCGATAACTTTTCCATCCGTCATTCCGATGCACAGTTTTCCGGAAACGGCCTCTGGCAACCCGGCGCACAGCACAGTACGCTCGATTTCACCCTGGATGTCACCGATGTTGGCCGCTTCGCCACAGCATTGGGGTACAGCGACATCGTGCAGGGCGGGCAAGCGAGGCTCGCCGGGAAACTCGATTGGGACAGCTCGCCGACCCGTATCGACTACCCAACGCTTTCCGGGCAGATCGAACTTGATGCCAGGAACGGCCGTTTTAATCGTCTCGAACCTGGCGTCGGGCGCTTGCTTGGCGTTCTCAGCTTGCAGGCATTGCCACGTCGGCTAACGCTGGATTTTCGTGATGTGTTTTCCGAAGGGTTCGTTTTCGACCGTATCGAGGGCAAGACCACAGTTTCCGGGGGCATGATGCGTAGCGATGGCATCGAAATCGTTGGCCCGGCAGCGCGGGTGCGGATGAGAGGGCAGACCGATATTACTGCCGAGACCCAGGAATTGCAGGTGACAGTGCGCCCGGCTCTGTCCAGTACGGTTGCCATCGGCGCAGCGGCCATCGTCAATCCGATTGCAGGCGCGGTGGCTTTCATAACGCAGAAGGCGCTTGGCAGCCCGGTTGAGAGGCTGTTTTCCTACGATTACAGGATCACGGGCAGTTGGGCCGATCCTGTGGTCGTAAAAACCGGCTCATCGCCTGTACCCGTGCGTGAGGGTGAGGATGGCGGCAAGCAGAGACAGGAAAATTCCCAACCAAGCCAATGAACGCACGTTTAGAGAAACGCTGATTTATTCCAGTGCCTTCCCTCCCCCGCTTGCGGGAGAGGAAAAACCTAGTCTGCCGGACGAATAAGTTCAGCCAGAGGCCAGCGCGGACGCACCCGAATCGCCAAATCGGCAGGCGGAAGTTCCCCGCGCACCAACCGTTGCGCCCCTGCAAACGCGATCATCACGCCGTTATCGGTACATAGCTCCGGGGCCGGGTAATGTACGCGCGCGCCGATCCTGGCGACAGCGGCATCGAGTCCGGCACGCAAAGCGCGGTTAGCCCCTACGCCCCCGGCCACCACCAGGGCGCGCATTCCCGTGTGTTCCAGCGCGGCCATCGTCTTAGCCGTCAGCACATCAACCACGGCCTGCTGAAAATCGGCCGCCAGATTGGCTTGGTATTCCGGACGCCAATCCGGCGACGACACCACATTGAGCACTGCCGTTTTCAGGCCGCTGAAACTGAAATCGAAATCGCCGGAGCGCAGCATCGGGCGCGGCAGTTTGAACCGCCCTGCCTCGCCGCGCGAAGCGAGCGCGGCCAGTTGCGGCCCGCCCGGATAGCCGAGGCCGAGAATCTTTGCCGTCTTGTCGAACGCTTCTCCGGCAGCATCATCGAGCGTCTCCCCAAGCAATTCGTAATCGCCCACATCGGCAACCCGCATTAACTGGGTATGCCCGCCCGACACCAGGAGCGCGACGAATGGAAACGCCGGAGGGTCATCGGAGAGCAGCGGCGAAAGGAGATGCCCTTCGAGATGATGGATAGGCAAAGCCGGAATTCCGGCAGACATCGCCATCGCCTCGGCCACGCTTGCCCCGACAAGCAGCGCGCCAGCCAATCCCGGTCCGGCGGTATACGCAACCGCATCGAGATCGGCCACATCCAACCCGGTTTCGCGCAGAGTCTGGCGGATGAGGACTGGCAACAAGCGGATATGGTCGCGCGAAGCCAGCTCGGGAACAACGCCGCCATACACCGCGTGGAGATCGACCTGCGTATGCAGCGCCTGCGCGAGTACGCCGCACCGGCTATCGAAGACGGCAACCCCGGTCTCATCGCATGAAGTTTCGATCCCTAACACTCTCATGACCTGCGTCCCCGTTACCCTTCACACACCCAAGGGATCGAATTTTACTCGCCAAAGCGCCATTTCTCATACGAAGCCTTGCTATCCGTCCCAGATTCGCCTATATTCGATCTTTTACCCTCAAGCAACCCGAGGAAACAAGCAATGCCGGGTATCCGCGTCAAAGAAAACGAGCCGTTTGAAGTTGCCATCCGCCGCTTCAAGCGCACCATTGAAAAAACAGGCGTACTCACCGAACTGCGCGCGCGCGAGTTCTACGAAAAACCGACCGCCGAGCGCAAGCGCAAGCTTGCCGCCGCAGTCAAGCGCAACCACAAGCGCCTACGCAGCCAGATGCTGCCGCCCAAGCTGTACTGAACCTGTTTTTTCCAACTTCAGGCGGCGTTTGCCGCCCGCAACTGGATACCGCCGGGTGAGAATCCATTGAGGACTCCCCGGCGCGATGCTTTTGGCGACCGATGATTCCACAATCCTTCATCCAGGATTTGCTCGCCCGCGTCGATATCGTCGACGTCATCGAACGCTATCTGCCGCTCAAAAAAGGCGGGGTCAATTACTTCGCCTGCTGCCCCTTCCACTCGGAAAAATCCGCCTCCTTTTCGGTTAGCCCAAGCAAGCAGTTCTATCACTGCTTCGGCTGCGGCGCACACGGCAGCGCCATCGGTTTTCTCATGCAGTACAACGGGCTGACCTACGTAGAGGCCATCCGGGAACTCGCGCGGGAGGCCGGGATACAGGTTCCCGATGATGGACGCAACACCAGACAATCGGACGACAGTCTGGATCGCCTCGTCGAAATCATGGCCACTGCCGCGAAGTTCTACCGCGATACGCTTGCCCGCTCGCCCACTGCCAAGGCCTACCTGCACAAACGCGGCCTCTCACCAGAAATTGCCGCGCGCTTCGGTATCGGTTTCGCCCCCGACGCGCAAACATCGCTGCAACAGGTTTTTTCCGATTACCGAGACAAACTCCTGAACACGGCTGGGCTGGTCATCGACAACGACCAAGGGCGGCGCTACGACCGCTTCCGCAACCGGATCATCTTCCCGATCCACGACCGCCGTGGGCGCGTCATCGCCTTCGGCGGCCGGATACTCGACAGCGGCGAACCCAAATACCTGAACTCGCCTGAAACTCCCCTCTTCGAGAAAGGCCGCGAGCTTTACGGCTTTTTTCTCGCGCAGAAAGCGATTCGCGCCGACGGTTTCGCCCTTGTGGTCGAAGGCTACATGGACGTCGTCGCGCTGGCTCAGTTCGGCCTGGAAAACGCAGTTGCCACCCTCGGAACCGCGACCACCCCGCATCACATCCAAACCCTGCTGCGCCAGACCAACCGCGTCGTGTTCTGTTTCGACGGTGATGAAGCCGGACGGCTCGCCGCCTGGCGGGCGCTTGAAAACGCGCTGGGCGCGCTGCGCGACGATGTCACCCTTGCCTTCCTGTTCCTACCACCCGAACACGACCCCGACACCTTCATCCGCGAAAAGGGGGTGGATGCCATGCGTCAGGCTGCCGCAAACGCCACCCCGCTCGCCTCCTTCCTGTTCGACACCCTCAGGCAACGTTGCGACACCGCGAGCGCCGAAGGCCGCGCCCGCCTGGTTTTCGAGGCCAAACCGCTCATCGCCCGCATCCCGGAAGCAGCCGTAGTCCTGCGCCTGCAATTGATTAAAACCATTGCCGGCACAAGCCGCCTGACCCAGAGCGAAACCGAGCAGGCTCTCGGCATCCTGCCCACACGGCGCCAGGACGCTAGTCCTGCCACCAACGCAGCAAACACCGGCTACGGTTCACGGCAAACCTCTCCTGTGCGCCGCCCGCCGCCCTCGGCCATCTCTACCTTGCTGCGGCTCGTCCTCCAGTACCCGGCACTGACCGCGAGGCTGCCGATCAACCTGATCCCGGACAATACCGACGAAGGGCGTGCACTGATCGCGATCATCGACCTCGTCGAACTGGGCGAAGCCATCACCGGCTTTGGGGCACTGAGCGAACGCTTCCGCGACACCCCCCACGGCGAAACGCTGCACCGGATCGCCACCAGCCTGATCGAGACCGAATTCGACCCCTCTGCTGTCGAGCCTCTGTTTGAAGACACTCTACGCAAACTTCAGGCCGACCTGATTGCCAGGGAAATCGCCGATCTCAAGGAGCGGATGCACACAGGTACGCTCTCGCCCATCGAGCAGCGCCGCCTCACCGATCTCCTGAAAGAGAAAAAAGCACACCCCCAGATCTTTACAAAACCCCTTGACTCGTTGTAGAATAATATATTTCACGTCTTTCCTATCGAGGAGTGTCATGGCCCGCGAAAAAGCCAAGGATGCCCGCAAAACCAGTTCTCCCCGGGAGCGCAGTGCCAGAACAAAGGATGCCAAAACCAGGGAAAAAAACCTCCGAGCCGTACAAAGCCCCGAAGCAGCACAGATCGACGCCGAAGCCCGCCGCACACAACTCAAGAGCTTGATTACGCTCGGCAAGGAGCGCGGCTACCTCACCTACGCCGAAATCAGCGACCACCTGCCTGACGACGTTGCCGACGCCGAACGGATCGAAGACATCATCACCACCTTCAATAGCCTGGGCATCCAGGTCTATGATGCTGCGCCCGCGACGGACGACCTGCTCATGACCGACGGCGTCGCCAACCCGGTCGATGAAGACGTTGCCGAAGAAGAGGCCGAACAGGCGCTTTCCACGGTCGATTCCGAATTCGGGCGCACGACCGACCCTGTCCGCATGTACATGCGCGAAATGGGCACGGTCGAACTCCTTACCCGCGAAGGCGAGATCGAAATCGCCAAACGTATCGAAGAAGGCTTGAAGCACATGGTGCAGGCCATTTCCGCCTGCCCGACCACCATTGCCGAGATGCTGGAGACCGCCGACAAAGTCGCGCGCGACGAAATGCGGGTCGACGAAATCATTGATGCGGTCATCGACCCCGCTGCCATTGCGGAAGCGGAAGCGGAAGTGGAAGCGGAAGTAGAAGTAGAGGAAGAAGAAGCAGAAGAAGCAGCGGCAGGACAAACCGTTGCCTCTGGAGAGGCAGCAGAAGAAGTCCTTGCCAGCGCAAAAAGCGGTGAAAACGCGAGCGGAAGCGGCGAAGAAGAAAGCGAAGAGGAAAATGGGGACGCCGAAACCGATGAAGACGGCGAAGCTGCCGCCACCGCCGCATCCCTCGCCCAGCTCAAGATGGACGCCCTCGCGCGCTTCGAGGTCATCCGCGACTACTACAAGAAAATGATGCGGGTGCTCGCCAAGAGCGGCTCGCAAAGCAAAACCTACCTTAAACACCAGCAAGCTATTTCCGACGAACTGCTCAGCATCCGTTTCACTGCCAAGTCCATCGAACGCCTGTGCGACTCCGTTCGCCAGATGGTCGACCGTGTGCGCGCCCACGAGCGGCATATCCTCAACCTATGCGTCGAGCGTGCCCGCATGCCGCGCCAGCACTTCATCAAATCCTTCCCCGGCCACGAAACCGACCTCGAATGGCTGCCGCGCGAAATTGCCCTGAGCAAGCCCTACTCCCTGGCTCTCAGCCGCATCCATCCCGCCATTTTCGAAGAACAGCAAAAACTGATCGAAATGCAGGAGAAAGTGGGCATCCCGCTCAAGGAACTCAAGGACATCAACCGCCAGATGTCCACGGGCGAAGCCAAAATGCGCCGCGCCAAGCGCGAAATGACCGAAGCCAACCTGCGGCTCGTCATCTCCATTGCCAAGAAATACACCAATCGCGGCCTGCAATTCCTCGACCTCATCCAGGAAGGCAACATTGGCCTGATGAAAGCCGTGGATAAATTTGAATACCGTCGTGGCTACAAGTTTTCCACCTACGCCACCTGGTGGATACGCCAAGCCATCACCCGCTCCATTGCCGACCAGGCGCGCACCATCCGCATCCCGGTACACATGATCGAAACCATCAACAAGATGAATCGCATCAATCGGCAAATCCTCCAGGAAACCGGCCAGGAGCCTGACCCGGCTACGCTGGCCGAGCGCATGGAAATGCCAGAGGAAAAAATCCGCAAGATCATGAAAATCTCCAAGGAGCCGATCTCGATGGAAACTCCCATCGGCGACGACGATGACTCCCACCTTGGTGATTTTATCGAGGACACCGCGACGCTCGCCCCGGCGGAAGCGGCCACTTATGCAGGGCTACGCGACGCCACTTCTGAAGTGCTCGACTCGCTCACCCCGCGCGAAGCCAAAGTATTGCGGATGCGTTTCGGTATCGAAATGAACACCGACCACACGCTTGAAGAAGTCGGCAAGCAATTCGACGTCACTCGCGAGCGCATTCGCCAGATCGAAGCCAAAGCATTGCGAAAACTGCGCCACCCGAGCCGTTCCGAAAAGCTGCGAAGCTTCCTCGACAGTGACGCCTGATGCCGCGCGAACAATCGTCTAAGGGCCTCTAGCTCATGCCTGGTTAGAGCAGCGGACTCATAATCCGTTGGTGCAGGGTTCGACTCCCTGGGGGCCCACCAAATAAATCAAGAGGTTGCAGCAATGCAGCCTCTTGTTGTTTCTGAAAAATCTAACGCATATCTAACATTCCGGTTTCGGAGTTGAGCAGTTTTCCCCTACCCCTGTAAATCCGCGAATTATCAACATATCCCAACATCATTAAATAGCGGGTTCCTGCAAAGTCCCGATAGCTTGCCCCATTTCCTTACTATCATCCATCGGCGCACGCTGGAATCAACAAAACAGTGTCTCGGCATTTATTTGGCATTTTACAGTTGCCGTCGGCACATTCGATTACATCAAAACGAAACCGGCACCGACATGGCGGGGCCGATCCCTTACTTCCCTTGCGGTGAATCTGGCCGTCTACCCGGCTTTTTTTTCCAAAGGGTTGCCCTTGGCCGCCGACCGTTCTGGAGCCATGACGGACTCAAGTGCCTCCAATCGCCCACGCAATACGGCTGCCTCCTCGCAGGCCCTGTCGCGTTCCGCGCGCGCCTGACGTGTCTCTTGGCGTGCGTAATCCAGTGCAGTTCTCAGTTCCCCGGCACGGGCCTCTGCCGTCGAGACCTCAACTTGCGCCGCGCCCAACTTGACCTCGATCTCATCGGTCTCGCACCTCATCCCAACCACCGCCGCCTCCAGGGCAGTGATGTGGGTTTTGGCCTCCTCCAACTCGGTGGCCAACTGATCGGCAAGCTCTGCGGCCTCCTGACGTGCTGCGCCCGTTTCTTGACGCAATGTTTCCAACGCCTCGCGCTCAGACGCAAGGCGGCTGTTTGCCATCTCCAGCGATACCGCCCACAACTCACCGCCCAACTCAGAGAGTTTTCCGGTCACTGACTGCGGGACGGGTTCCCGGATCGGTGAAACGCGGCTCGCCTTTCTCGCGCGCCACTCGTTCATCGCCTCAGAGATGGTCGTGAAACTACCGCTGCCGAGTTGCTTGCGGATGAGCGCCAGCGTCGCCTTCTGCCCGTCGCCGTCCAGCTTGTCCGCCAGCGCAAAAATCTGTTCTTTCGTGATCCCCATTTTCTTTTCTCCTCTTTTGCTTGTTGTATGTTGTATTTCGCTACAACATACAACACCATGACAAATGCTTTAGCCGGGTTTCCCTTCTGCCCGCCGCAAGTAATAGCCCCGTGCCTCGGCGCTCCTCTCGCACTGAGATAGAACGTCGTCGATGATTTCCTGGGAGCGTTCCCCGATGCTGGCCAGCCACAACACAATCGCCGCCGCCTCTTTCTCGCTCAGGGGTGCATCTGGCATCGTGTGCCCCAGCGTGAAGGGTTCGACGGATATGGCCTCGGGGTAGCCTTTCAGGATGCTTGTGTGTGTATTGCCCGAGGGCGAAAAGACTTCCAACGCGCCACCGTCCGGGAAATGCAGCCGCCACCAATATGAGAGCAGTTCCTCGGCCTGGGCCAGTTCGGCAAGCAATGCCGCCTTGTTCTCTTTGATGAATGACTGGAACCTGCGCAGCGACTCCGGCTTGCCCTTCGCCGTGAGTTCGCCCGAGGGGGAAACCGATAAAAGGATTCCTGACTCTTTGAGCGTAAGGATGAGGGGTGCGTCCATGTTTTCAGCTCCTCTGCACCATTGCTATACCCTCCCCCTTTTTTATCCGTTACACGTTACAACCCGCACCGCTACTGGGTTTTTTGTAACGGATAAGCTCTTTTGTAACGGTTACGCTGCGCCTGTAACGGATATGGGGGGAGAATTTCGCTAAGGGTTTGCAGCAGAAAAGCGCGTTCAGAATGTCCATTGCTCTTCGCCCCCTATAGGGTTTCCGGTTTTATCCGTTACAACGTTACAACCCGCATCGTTACTGGGTTTTTTGTAACAGATTGCGCTTTCTGTAACCGTTACGCCCGCGCCTGTAGCGGATACGGAGGCAGGCAGGTAACGGCAAAACGCATCCTCGAACTGCACGCGCTCATAGCCTCTCAGCACGTCGCTGCCAATACGGAGCAGTTGCGAGGCGACGCCGTAGTCCTTTAACCGCTTTGCCAACTGCCGGGGCGTGATACGCCCTGCCTTGCTGTAGCTGGCCCAGGGCTTTTCCTCGTCCTCGCACAACGCCTCGATCAGATCCTTGGTGTAGATACGGGTTTCCCGCTTAGCCTCAAACACATCACGGATACTGGCCAGCAGCTCGGTGCCAAGGGCGGCAGATTCTTCCATGCCGCCGGAAATGGCGATGGCTACTTGTCTAGCCGTTTCCGGCCAGATGCCGCCTGCCACTTCGGCAATGGCAAGCAGAGGCTCCCAGTTGTCCTGCGCCCGGTCGTTCAACGCGCCGGGCACAGATGGCCTTGCGCGCCGTACCGCTTCGCGCTGGTCTGTGGCAAAGCGGCACAGCCGGGATGCCAGATCATCGAATAGCTCAGGCCGCGCATGGCGGATACGTTCCACTTCTTCGTGGGGCATCTTGCGCCGCAGGTCGAGCGTGATCGCCCTGTCCATGAGCGTATCGGCCAGTTTCCCGATCCCGGCGATGGCCTTGGCTCTCCATGTGCTGAATTGCTTCGGGGTCAGGTTCTCGCCGACCACGCGCACCACGTAGGCAGAATCGCGCGTGTGGCCGCTGTTGAGAATCCCGCGCAGCTCTTCGTTATCCCGCATGAAGGCGTCGGCCTCATCAATCATCAGCGTGGGGTGATAGGTATCAATCACGCGAAAGAGCGCCGACGGGGAGATATTGCTCACCACCATTGGGCGGTGCGAGAGCTTGCCCAGGAGCGTGAGGAGCTGGGATTTTCCGCACCGTTTTTCAGGCGCGGTGATGACGGCCAGGGGGGCAACCTCGATCATGTCGATGAACCAGGTCATCGCAATCCACAACGCTGCCGCCTGCGCGGTCTCAATCTTGCAGACGATGAACCGCCCGATGGTGCAAGCAATGTCGGACAGCAGGGCATCCCCGCTCACAGCGTCCGGCCACGGGGTGACATCCTCGAAACTGATGCCGTCGACGGTCTGGCACTGCTGGCGCTCAACCTGTACCAGCCTGTCGAGCACGGCAGTTCGCACCCCCAGGCGCTTGGCTTCTTCTGTGCGGATGCGTTCATACTCGACGGGCGTCAATCCGGCGAGGCGGGCAATGCTGGCTTCATCATCGCGCCGGGTATCCGCGTCCTGCTGTGACAGTAACTTGCTGACCATCTGCTCGGGTGTCTGGCCTTGCTTGGCGATCTGTTCGTCCAGGTAGGCCGCGCCCCGCTGCGCCCCGTTGGAAAGCTCACCCATTCTGAACTCCCGAAGCATCGAGCGCCGACTGTATCCGTGCGACGGCCAGCATGAGGCGATCACGCTCCTGCTGTCCGAACGGTTCGCATGCCATCAGTTTTGCGCCCGATGTAGCCACGACCAGAGCCTCTTTCGCAATGCAGCGCAACACGTCCGAGGCCGGGAACGGCCTGCGCTCAGGGGTAAAATGCTCGCCAACCTTCTGCGGAAACAAGTCCGACAGGGATAGGCCGATGGAAGCCAGCACGTCGGAAACATCACACCCCGCAAAACAATGGACAAGCACGCGGCCATCGTCCGTTTCACGGATGGACAGCGACGGAGTCCGGTCTTCGTGCGCAGGGCATCGGGCAACCCAAGAGCCAGACGGTGTTTCTTTTACCCTGTCGAGCCGGGAAAGCAGGAGTTCAACGTTCATCGCCGCGCCTCCCGCTCCGGCATTGCCGTCCTATGATTTCCGACATGATGATTCCGTTATTGGATTGATTCGACCGGAATGCAGGGCGAACCCTGCGCCCCGGCCTAATAAAATCAGGGCGTCTCACTGCCTGCCCTGTTTTTCGAGCCACTGGCGGACATCGGCCCACTTGTAGCGCACCAGCCGTTTGCCCAGCTTTGTGAACTTCGGGCCTGTGGTGCCTTTGCAGCGCCAGCCGTCCAGGGTGGCCTTGGAGAGTTGCAGGGCTTTCGCTACTTCCTGGGTCGTCAGGAAATCGCCATCGCCGTAGCGCGTCTCTTGGGTGTCGTATTGCTTCATGGTCATGCTCCTGAAATATCCGCACACCTTGCGCGGGTTGGAGGAATTTCCACCAGACAGGAACGGCAATCCAGCGTTAATCCGATTTTGGTGATACCCGGTTTATTTTGCGTTGACTTGCACAACCAAATAGATAACAGTCCAACTCAAGCAAAACAGGGTAGTTATGGGAATACAGGACATGGTTATGAAGCGTTTGAAAAGAACAACCCCAACAGCTTGTACACATACTGGATTTTTTTAGAAATTCTTTGTCATGTACAGGGATTGGGTCAAGTTGCTCACGTCGAACTGGTCAGCCAAACCGGATGACGGCAAGCACAATAAAACCCTGGGGCCGGCGGAGTTTTTCAGGAGGTTTCCTGACGAAGAGGCCGCGAGGCTTTTCCTCGAACACAGGCGATGGGGCGAGCGGCCTGCCTGCCCGAAGTGCGGGAGCGAAGAAAAACAATACAGGCAAAAACGGGGCGGGAAGGAAGGCTACTACCGCTGCAACCACTGCGCACTGGTCTATACCGTGCGTACCGGAACGTTCATGGAACGCTCGCATGTGCCGCTGCACAAATAGCTGTACGCCATCCACAGCGTTGAAACCCTCCCCTATCCAAACCCTCCCGGCCCCGGATGGCTTTGCAGGTCACTTGGCATCTCACATACGGCCAGCAGTTTCATGACCCAGCGCATCTACGATGCCGAGAAATCACAATCAAGGCATCTTCAGTGCGGCGGATTTTTGAAGGGCATTATTCCTGTCGAGGAAAGGCCCATCGTCGAAGACGAAGAGGATCAGCGACGGAAAAAGGCCCAGCTCAGGGCCAGTACCGAAAAGCAGATACGCCAGCTAGACGAGGAAATGAAAAGCCTCGAACAGTCGATGAGCTTGGAGACGACCAATCCGCGTGAGAGGCGCAGGTGGCGACAATCGCTGATGCAGCATAGTGCTCGCGGGGAACGGCTCAAAACCCTCAAAAAGCAGGCGCGAGACCTTGGTATCAAGCTGTCTGGCAAACAGCGTGCAGCAAGTGAAACGCCGAAACCAAATCCAACGAAGGTTGCTGCGCCAGCCGCCAAGGAGGTGGTGAGCGTCCAATTCATGACGGACGCGCTATATCGTGACAGGCCGGACGATATAGGCGAGTACCTGAAATTGTTTTTTCAGCGATATAAACTGTCGCCGTTCTGACGCCCCGGCAAAACTGTCGCCATTCCGACACCCTTGCGCCAGCAGACGAAAGGGGCGGGAAGCTGCGCCAGCCGAGGTCGGCCTTTTCGATCCTTTTCGACCCTTTGCCTCAACCTTTTCAAGGTAGGGAGGCCGATAGGCCAGACCGTTATTCTTTTGCACCATTCCCTTGTTTTTGTCCTTTTCCTTACGTCGACCATTTCCGTTTCCGTCTGAGGGATACAAAACATCCTGCCGCAACGACTTTTATTTTTTGGGTAAACATACTCACCGTCATCATGACCTTCTGCCGAAAACGGTCTATGCCCCCTATCCAACAATCTCAACATACCCGATCAACTCCGCCGAATAGCTGCCATCACCGTTTGCGGTCCCTCTGTGTTTCAGTTCACGCTGCAAGGTCGGTTCAACGGCACTGGCGAACAGATCAAACCGCTGTTCCGGGGTGATTATTGGCTTCGCCGCCGAAGCCTGAAGATATTTTTCGCTCAGTTGCTCTGCCGTAGGCACCCGTGTGCCATCCAGCTTAACCGCGATGGGTTGTAGCACAACGCGGCGTTCGCCCTTGCCAGCGGATGCTTCAATCATCCACAGTGACAACAATACCGTTTCGCCCACATCGCCGGATACGGCGATACCAATTTCCTCTGGCGGTACGCTACGCCAGCGCCCCAATTCCTCCTGCACCAGCGGGTGATCCAGGCCCATCAGCTGGAGATCGTCCTGATTCGCCGCAGTTTCGCGGTTCAGGGTAAAACGGGCACGGCGTGCGCCTTCGGCAGTGACAAGGTCGTAGGTCGCATCGTCCACCTTGAGCAGTTTCTGCTGGCGATCCGCGACTGCCGCCGAGAGGAAACGCACCAGCCGCTCCAAGCTGGACGACACGTCCGAAAAAGGCTTGTAGTCGTCGAGGCTGAAACCGTCGAGGTCTTGAAACAGGTCGAATACCACCTGCCGCGCCTCGCGCGAGTTCAACAGTGCCGCTTCCAGTTCCACCCGTGTGCGCTTGAGTTCCGGGTCGGACAGGGCTTCCTGATACAGACGGTCGTAGCTCAACCGCTCGGACAACTGCCCAAGAATCTGCGCGCGCAGGTCTTCTGCGACGTTGCCCTGTTCATCGACCTTGCCAACCGTGCGTGCAATTTCGGTCAGCTTTTCATCCAACAGTAGAAAGATGCGACCTTCAATGGTGTCAGACAGGACAAGGTTGTAAACCTGCGCCGTGTGATTCTGCCCGTAGCGATGGATGCGTCCGATGCGTTGCTCTATGTCCATCGGATTCCATGGCAGATCGAAATTGAAAAGGATGCGCGCAAATTGCAGGTTGATGCCCTCGCGTCCCGCTGCCGTACACACCAACACACGCGGGCCATTCTTCTGGCGGAAGCGTCTTTCTGAAGCTACCTTGGCACCGTGGTCGCCACCGCGCAACACGACTACCCCTTGGCCGGGAAAGGTCTGTTCAATCTCGCTGGCGATCATGTCCACCGTGCCGAGGTAAGTAGCGAAGATCACGATCTTCTCGCTCGAATTCTGTCGCCACAGCGTGCCTAAACCATCGAGCAGTTTCTGCATCTTGGTTTCGCGCTGCGGCGGAAACACGCGCAACAGGTCGCCGATGCGCAGGCGCTCCTCCGGCAAGCGCAGGTTAACCACCGCTGATACGGCTTCCTCCGCGTGCGCAGCCGAATACTCGTTGCCGTAGGGGTCAGAGGCCATCTCCAGCACCTCTTCATCCAGTCTCTTGACTAATCGGTATCTCAGATCGGCCAGAACGCGATCCACCTCACTGCGCCCGATGCTGTCGCGGGACAGTTTGTACTCCTCGTGGATCAGTTCCCGCGCTTCATCGGTCAGGCGTTCACGACCCTCTATGTCCAGTTCCTTGTCGCGTAGCAACGCCTCGTGCAGCGTTAGCATCAGTAGGCGGCGCTTGAGGGTACGGCGCACAGCGGCGAAACTCGACGCGGCGATTTTCTGGAAAATCGCCATCAGGAAACCCAATGCACGCCCTTGATTGCCCTGACGGCGTGCAAGGTTGAAACCATCCTCCAGATACTCGCGCAACTTCTCGTAAAACAGCCGCTCGGCTTGCGCCATCACGAACGATTCAGTGTGAACCCAGCGGCGCGCAAACAGCGGCGAACCGTCCGGCTGACAGGCATCCGCCTTGGTGCGGCGGAACATCACCGTGTTGAGCCGATGCCGCTCTTCCACCATTTCCTCAGGACTACGGAATAACGTCGGGTTCAGCAATTGCACCAGCATCCAGAACTGGAAGTGATTGCCCTGGTGCGGTGTAGCCGACAGCAGCACAAGGTCACGCGAATGATCCTTCAGCGCCTCGGCCAGCTTGTAGTTCTCGGTTTTCCGCACCTTGCCGCCAGTGCGGTAGGCCGTGAGGTGGTGCGCTTCATCGAACACCACCAGATCCCAACGCGGCGCGTCCAGCAGGCGCTTGATGCGTGCCGGACGCTTCAAGGTGTCGATGCTGGCAATCAGCCGGTCATGCTTGGCGAAGGCGTTGGTCTTGCGGTCGGTAATGTCGCCTTCAGAGCCGAATACCTCGAAATCGAGGTTGAACACTTCGTTCAGTTCTCGATGCCAGTTGTTCACCAAACCCGCAGGCACCACCATCAGCGCCCGTTTCAGTTCCCCCCGGCTGGCCAGTTCACGCAGGATCAGCGCCGTTTCAATGGTCTTGCCTAAACCTACCTCATCGGCGATCAGGTAGCGCCGGGGCGATGCGGTAGCGATGCGGTGCGTCAGCACCACCTGATGCGGCAACAGGTCGATCTTCGCCGAGGTCAGCGCCGAGGCGCTTTCCATTACCGGCAGCGCGTGCGCCTCGTAGGACAGCCACGCTTTGCGCCCACGATCCTCGCCACCGTCCACGGAGCACAGAATGCGCTCCGTGCGCGTGAGTTCGCGCCGCAGCGAAGCGACCGGCACACGGCGTTCACCAACACCGAAGAACGCACGCTGGTAGCCGTCACGCACCAGATCGAGGACAACGCCCTGACCGTACTCAGGGTGGGTAATGCGTTCGCCGGGTTGGAATTGGACGTTGTTGTCCGTCACGGTGCTTCCTCGCCCAAGGCTTCTAATTGTTGCAGCCAACCGTTGAAATGTGGGCAGGCACCCCGCACCGTTGCGATACCAATTTTCTCCAGTAGCGTGGGGCCGTCAGACGTTTCCTTGTAACCACCTACCAAACTGTGAAGCCGCGCCTTCGGATGTGTATCCGTGCCGTGATTGATTAGTTCCGGCGCACCGGCCTGTTGCACAGCATTGCGCAACCGATCGGCAAGGTGGGCCTTGCCGAAATGCGCCGCGACGGCATCCGGAGAACTAAACATCCACGCTTCAAATTCGTGCAGCGCCAGAAACGGAATAAACCGCTGATGGTTCAACTCTGCCGCGAGGCGGTCTTGCAATGCCACAGCTTTCTCCTGTGGGCTACCTGCACCCAATGCGTCCGGCAAGCCCGGAAAATCCTCTGGCAATCCGTAGAAATCCAGTAACGTGCTGACCCATGCATCACCGTCGCGCATCAGCGGCAACAAGTTTTTGCGAATCTGATGCCAACTCGACACCCCGCCGCGAAAACCTCCACCGCTGGAAAGCCGCTTCGTCCACAGCACGATGGGCGGCTGTACATATACGCCATGTTGCGCGAGATGCGGAACCAACGTGCGCTTGACGAAGATTTCCTCGCTCTGGCCTTCCACCAGCATCAGAAGCCGTGTCATGGGCGGCCTCCGAGCACATTCTTCTCCCACAGTTCGCCCAGGCTGAAATCTTCCAGCCAACCCTTGAGCTTTTCCTCATCGAGCCGGCTGAACGTGGTTTTCATGCCGTCGTTTTCCGCGACGATCACATCCTGCAGCGCGAAATTGTTGAGCAGCGTCACCGACTGCGTCGCCAACAATACCTGCACACGCTTTGACGCAGCCTCCAGCATCTCAGCCAGAATGCGGATGGCGAAGGGATGCAGCCCCAGTTCCGGTTCGTCGAGCAGGATCAACGCGGGTGGATTGGGTTGCAGCAGCAGCGTGGCGAGACAGATGAAGCGCAAGGTGCCGTCGGACAGCGAATAGGCATCGAAGTACGCATCCGAGCCTTTCTGCCGCCATTCCAGCTTGATTTTCTTCTCGTTGAGCTTGCTGGGTGCCAGCACGAAGCAGTCAAAGAACGGCGCGACCAGCCGGATGTGCTCTTCGATGTGGCGAAACTCCACCGGGTGTTTTTCCTGTAACCAGTAGAGATAGGCGGGCAGATTGGCCGCATTGGGGCAGAAGAAGCGGTTATCGTCTATATCTGCTGTTTTTCTGACGGGCGAGGAGTCGGCGGTATCCTGAATATGGAAGACCTCAAGGTTCTGTAGAGCCATGAACAAGCTTGAGAACTGCTGATCTTCTACAAGCAAGCTTTCTTTTGCTCCAGTTGACTTTTCTTCAGCCAAACTGCCGTTGTCAAATATGAATTCTCGGCTAAACACAAAACTATCGCGCACAGCCTTGAGCTCAAAACCATAATAAGCACTTATTTCAAAATCAAAATCCAGCGACAATGCGGGCGTTTTCTTGCGCCCGTGGAACAGGAAGCGATCCGGCTCGCTGGCGACGTAAAGCTGGAGGTTATGTGCCAGCACACGTTCCACCAAACGAAACACGCCGATCAGGTTTGACTTGCCCGACCCGTTTGCGCCAATAACCACGTTGAGGTCACCTAGTGTCAGTTCGGCGCTCTCGATGGATTTGAAGCCTTCAATTTTTATCTTGCTCAGGGTTTTCATCAGGCCCCCTATGTAATCCGCAGATGAAACAGGCCAGCGGATTTGCTGCCATCACGCAGCAGTATCTCCTGTGGGTACTCGTTGGCCTGACCCCACAGGATGCGACCGAAGTCGATCTGATACCCATGAGGCGCGTGGCACAGCCAGTACACTTCGTCGGTGCTCATCTGCGATTTGATGCGATTATGACATCCGGGCAACCAGAATACCAGTGCAGCATCGCCTTGGTATCCGTCCTGAAACGACAGGATGGCAGGTTTGATGATATCGCCCAACCACGCCTCGGCATCCGCTGGCGTTAGCAGGTCAAGACTGCCGTCCAGCCCGGCCACCACCAGCGTTTGATCGTCATTGCTCGGCAGGTTATCCGGCCAGTTGCTCACCGCACGTAGGAACTGGCGCAGGCTCCAGACTTCGCTGGCCACGCAAATCTGGTTACGCGCTTCCTCGTCCCATAGCCAACTGGTACCGCGCCGTTGCCACACTGTATCGAGCAGTTGCCTCATCGCCCATACTCCCCATCGTCATCGAACAGGGTGCCTTGCAAGGGTTTGCGCTCTTGGCTGGCTGCCCAGGTGTTGTAGATCGTCGTCGCACGCGAGGCTGCATTGCGGGTAGCCTGATCCGGGCCGTTGCGGTGCAGCCATTCCAGCAGCGGTTTTAGCGCAACGTGCGGTTTGAAGTTTTCGTTCTTGAGCGTATCCGAGGCATTGATGCCGCTGTTATCGAAACAGGCTCCGACCAACACCAGCGCCTGATCCAGATCGGAGGTGAGGCGGCGGCGATGCCTGCCTGACCACTCGCGTGCGAAGTCCAGCGGGTTGGTACGGGTGAAAACCTTGTTTCTTTCCGCGCACCATCCGCGCTGCACAAATTCGTCCGGCGTGGTGATCGATCCTTTTAGGAATTTCTGCAACTGGTCGCGCTTGAGTTCAGCCGCATTGCCGAAGGTCCGCAGGAATTGACGGGTGATCGGCTCGGCGTTGACTGGCGGCGGCTCCTTGCCCTTGTCCACATCCTCGTCGATGAGCTGATTGATACCGATCAGCGCATCCCTGACCCCGATGACGCGGCCTTCGTCCACATACACCTTGCCATAGTGGCGCGAGAAGTATTCCAGCGCCTTGCCGCGCCGGATGACCTGAATGTCGGCGGCAGGCAGGCCTTCCTTCGCGTGGTTTTCCAGCATCGCCTGCAACTGGCGCACGTCGGCCATCACCTCGCGGCGCATCCGGCCCCAGCTCACCGCCGTGGGTTCTTCGGTGCGTTTGCGGCAGACGTGGATGATGTCGTATTCGATGGTCTTAGAGCCGAATTCGCCTTCGCCCTTGGTTTCGTCGGAGCGAATGGGGTAGGTCGCTTCGAGGTAGTAGCCCGCGTCGAACAGCGACTCCAGCACCGCCACCCACGGCTTGTCCTCGCTGTGGTGGAAGGTGAAGGCGAGGATGCCGCCTGGTTTAAGCGCGCGATGCGCCTCGCGCCAGCACTGCGTGAGCAGGCGCTGGTAGAAGCCATCCGGGTCTTCCGGTTCGCGCGCGCGGTTGGCAACCGCTTCCAGTGACTTGGGCGTGTAGTCGGCGCTGAAATGGTCAGGATACTTGTCTTTCAGCGCGAGGCGCAGCCAGACGTAGAAGAAGTCGGCGAGTTCAGAGTACTGAACCAAATCGCCAAACGGTGGATCGGTGATAACCAGATCAAGACTGGATGCGGGAACGTGTGTAAGGTCAGTGGACGAGCCGCAATAGGTTTCAGCGCCCAACAATGGATCGCCAGTAGACACCTTTTCGCTTTTCCCCGAAATTTCGCCTGCAATTGTTGGGGTGTACCGCTTTAGATGTTCTGCGCTAACCGCTTCCCACGGTGCTTGTGCCCATTTGCCGCCCTTGAAAAGTACCTCTACCGTGGAAGACCAAGGTCCATAGCCCATCGTTGGAAATACGCCAACTTCCACCACATTGTTCTTGGGGTGGAAATTGCTGGCAGACATTGCCGGAGCTAACTTGTCAAGTTTCATGTGCCAGAACGCGAACAGGTTCTGGTTTCGCAAGAAATTTTGAAATGCACCGAGCACATACTCGCGCGTCTTCCATCCATAGTGGCCGACATTTACGATGGCCTTAAGCACCTGCGCATGGACAAGCAATTGGCGCGAGTTAAACATCGTCCACCAGTGTGAGTAGTGGTGTCCCTCTACATCGTGAGGCCCAATTTCAGCGCCAATTGGAATCGTGCTACGAGGCCAGTAGTCTTTCAGATCAGCATCCTTACGCTTGATCCATTCATCCGCAGCAGTGTCATATTGCCGCGCTAACGCGCTAGTGAACGCCGCAAAGAAACGACCGCCATAAGGCAGCTTGCCCGCTTCATCACGCTCGGGCACGTAGCCCTGCACTGCGTAAGCAGCCATCGGCCCGGTCTTACCGCTGGCCTTTACCGTTGCCAGAACATCCTGTGCCGTACCACAGGCCGCGCAAGTGTAGTGTGAGCGTTTTGGTACGGTGCCTTTTTCGGGCGCGAAGGTAACACCCGTTTCGGGGTCAATCACTTCATCCGGCAGCGCACCTCGCACTTCCAGCAGCCGAATCTTCGCGGCGCGTGCAGCGTCCCATCGCGTGGTGGCCGCCACGTCATCCTGCGCCGACCCACCGTAGGGCTGACCGTCAGCGTCCTGCTTTGCCTCACCCGCCAGCCATTGCGGATGCACCAGCAGGCTTAGTTCCACCTTTTTGTTTTTTCCCTTACCCAGACTCACCAGCGCCGTATGGCCGCAATGCAGACAAATCACGCCTTTCTTGCGGTCGAGCACGGAATATGGAGATTCGGCGGGCGAGACGTAGAGCGGCACATCGGGAGCCATCCGTACCGCATCTTCTTCGACATGAAAACCTTTGCCACATTTACCGCAGACATGTTCCCAATGTTTGACGGACAACGTCTTCACCGCCATCACCGGGCTGCCCATGATGGGCGTGCGATGCCCGCAACCCGTCACCTGACACGGCCCATGCTTGGCCCAGAAGGTGTAGATGATTTCCGGGCCTTCGTATTTGTAATCCTTGCGCTCTTCACGCGGGATGGCGAGCGGATCGAAATCGGCAGGCATCACCTTGTTACTGGGCAGGTGTGTCCATGTCCCTTTTTTGCCTTCCGGGCCGTCGCAATAGTAGTACGGCATGATTTGCGGTTTGACCTCGGCCTCGATGTCGGCGAGGAGCTTTTTCACTTCCTCCAGATCAACATCCGCCAATTCCTGCTTGACTACGAACCAAGCCACCGGATTCAGGTCGTTGCCGACCATCTGCATTCCGAGGCGCGAGCCCTCCACCAACGTCGTGCCGCCGCCCATGAAAATGTCGGCCACCTTCAGGTGTTTGAACGCCCCGCGCTTCTGGTGGTTGGCGTAGTAGTTGTCCCATACCAGCTTGGCCGCGTGCGAGGGATCATCCGGCGCTTTCGTCGCCGCCGCGATGAGCATCGAGCGGAATACGCTGGAACGACGCCGCGCCCACCACTTGGACATTTGATAGATCGGCTTGCCCGCATTGCCCTCGATGATTGCAACCTGATTGACCGGCAGGATGGGGAAGTCCACCTCCAGGCAGGTCTTGGGGCGGTTCGGGTCGTTGAAATCGACCGTTTCCAGCGCGACGGCCTTGCCTGCGCTGACGGCTTTGGCGACTTCCTGGGCGAGAAATTCTTTTTTGGTGGGCATTAGGCAATCTCTTCCTGAATGGAGCGCACAGCAATGTCCTGTACCCGAAAAATTGGTTTACTGGGTTTTTCCGCTGTGATCAATTCTTCTGCACACGCATCTAGTGCCTGAGCGACATGGATAGCATCCATAGCAGCAATACCGTATTGCTGGGCAACATGGGCAGCACGGGCAAGAGACGGGGTACTCCAGGTAAGCCGCTTTGAGGTCTCAAATACGGTTTCGTAGAACTCTCTCTCTTTCTGTTGCTTCTCATAAATAGGCTTGGGCATAACTTCGAGCCACACGGCTTCGCTTACCAGCAATTCTCGCTCAGGATCATCCAGTATTTCTATTGCCCGCTTTCCCTTATTACCCTCGCCTTTGAATGCAGCCAGCAACACACCGCTGTCGAGATATGTACGTTTAGCCACGTAACCCTCCGCGTCGCAATTGCACTTCCGCATCCAACGCTTCGTCATCGAGCAGTTGCCCACCAGCTATCACATATGCCCTACGCAAGGCGAGCAATTTGCGACCCAATTCGGTACGAGGACGGTAATTATCCACAACCGAATCTCCTGTTAAGGATGAGTTAACACGAATATCCGCTCCTGCATTAACCGGCACATAAGATGAACCGATTTTCGGCGTGAATTCCTGGCTTGGGACAGGCATGGGCTGCTCTGCGTCATAATGCATTGACCAAAACACAACGACCCCGACCGCCATGACTAAATGAAGGGGTATGGAGCTTGGTGTCAAGTAGGTCGAATTAGTCATGCTCAATACTCCGGTCCCATTTGCGCAATGGCTTGCTCGGTCAATATATGCTCGAAAAATAACACTTTGGAACGCTCGTGCAAATGATCGATCTGTGCTGCAATGGCATCCCAATCTTTGGGGTTATCGGTAAAGAATGTTTCCAGATCAACAATAGCGCCTTCCTTCATACCTTCCCGCAATTTGATCCGCGCAGGTGTGGCAATTTGCACGACATGCGTGCAGGTTCCGTCCTGTAGTTCAACACGGGTCTGAAGCGGCTGTGCCTGAATATCGAATGCACCCAGTTTGAGCGATAATTGCAAAGATGAAAGAGATGGTGCTGGCTCTTGCGTGAGCAAATCGATATATCTAAGAGAGTGGCGCAATGGCACAGGCACAAGAGGGCTGCTTTCGATGATCCTAACTAATGAAAGGATCTTTTCCTTAAATGCCGCCCATCCTGCGTAGGGGCGAAGACAATTAAGGGTGATGATTCTGTCGCCTACCTGAAACATGAAGGGTGAATCCGGCTCTTTAATTCGATATTTCGCTGCGTAAAGAAGATTGGGGTCGATTTGAGCAACCTGTGCAGGAATATCTGCAACCGGCAGACGCTGGAGTTGCAGTTGGGGATGATCTGCTTGCAGCTTTGGATATAACACACCCGGAAGCAAATCACCTATGGGTTGATTATTTGTCGGCTCGAATTGAACCTGCCATATAGCTTCTATCAGCGGCTCTATTTTCAAGCGTTTTGGAATGGCAGTCACATTCGAACTCCTGTTTTTGATAGTTCAACCCAAGGCGACAACACTTCCAGCAACGACAGACCGCCATGCGTAAGCGTCGGGTAGCCGCCCTGGTTTTTCCATTTCCTGCAACCCAACGCCAACAGATGCTTGCCATGTGTGCTGCTGATCTGCAATGCCACAGGCGGCACGAAAGGGTCAGCAGTACCCGTGCCCGTCTTGCCGCGCGAGCTTCCGAACGTCTGTTTGAGGAACTGGCCGACCTCACTATCCGCATCGGGGAAGTAGCCGGTAGCCGCGTAGCCGTGGTCGGATGTGATAACCAGCCGCCGCCCGGTTGCGAGGCGCTCGATGAAGGCCCAGAAGTCGTCGCTGGACAGTTGCTCGGCCACGTCCTTCGTCAACGGTTCCAGTCCTTGACCGCTGCCTGCGACATCATGCAGTTTGGCGTCGGGCCAGTGATGCCAGAAGATTTGATTCGGTGCGTTGCCGATCAGGGTTTCGCAATCCTTCCACGGCAGATCAACGGATTCGGTTTGCGCCGGTTGCAGCTTGTGAGCCAGGCCGCCGCCATTGTTCTGGAGCTTGCCGCGGCTGGTAAAGCCAAGCGCACGGGCAAATTCGTCGGTTTCGCCGGGCAGTTCGGAAGCGTTGGCGCTGATCTCGTGCAAAGTGAAGCCGTGCACCGATGCGCCTTGTAGCAGCCACGGCAGTTCACGCAAACTGAGGCCATCGAGGATGAGCACCGCTTTGGCACTGAAGGATTCGGCCCACCAGCGTACCAAGCGATCCGAGGTTCGTTCAACGCTGCTGCCGAAGGTTTGCCACAAATCCCAGCCGTTGGAGGAAAGGAACAAATCCAGTTCGCCGATTTCGCGGTCACGCTTGACGACCTCACTAGGTGCGTTGCCAGCGGCCAGCGGCTTGCGGGCAATCTCAACGGCGTAATTGACGATGAAGCGCCAAGCATCGGCGTCAGGGTCTTGCGTCAGGGCGTGCAGTGTGCTGACGCTCAAAGCCATTAGTCATCCTCCTTCTTAAGCTTCAACTCGAAGGTCATGCCTTCAGGTAGTTTCTTGAGCAGTTCCTTGAGTTGTGCGCCAGTGGCTGCGGACACCTTGATCGTGACCTCACTATTGGTTTCTCCAATGATTTTCAATGCTTCTACAAGCCGACTATTAACATTGCCCGTGGAGGCTAGGCGAATCTCGTACACGGGAGAAGCGGGGCCGATGCCCCAGCCTTCAATCTTTCCAATCAGGTTGAGCGGCGACGTGGCCGGGTTTGACAGCAGGCTGCGCGGTTTAGCGGGCGTACCATCGCCGCTGAAGATGCCGCCCAGTGTTGGGATGGGAGATACCCCGATGGTTGTGCCGCCTCCAGATGCAGGCAGTGCTGCGCCATCGCCACCGAACAGCCCGCCGCCGCCAGTTGGTGCAGATGCTGGTGTAGACGGCGTAGCACCGCCCGTGGCAGGCACTGCCGAAGGCAGCATCACAAACACGTCATCGAGGTGGCGGCCCGTTAGGGAGAGCTTGGGTCGTAGACGCCGCCACGCGGTGTCTTCATCCTCACCCGGATAGGTTTGCAGGCACTCCATGCCGCGCACGTTGATGGCAACCCTGCCCTTGGCGCACAGGCGCAGCAGGCGCTCCTTCATCGCTGTTTCGCCCAGCCACGGGATACAGTCCCGTTCGGCAGGTCTCGGCTCTTGCAGTTCGCGCAGCAGCTTGCCAACCGATTCGTTGTTGCTGGCAAATTCAAGCACCAGTTCCTCAAAATCCTCCGGCACAAACAGATCGTTGGTCAGCGCCCCTTCGATGGCCTCGGGAATCTGCGAACCCTGCGCGTTTAGCCGCTCGACGCTGAGTTTGCATTGCGCAGGATCGACGAAATTCCAACGATGCAGCACGGCGAAGCGGTCAAACCGCTTCTTGAGGTTGTCGCGCAGGGTGTTTTCAAATTCCTTGTGCAACTTCTTGTATTCGGGTTTCTGGTTGCTCCACTCCTGCGCCTTCATCTCGGCACGGGCGAGGATGAGCAGGTCTCGATCCGTAAAGGCGTTGGTGCTGCCCGCGCACGGCAGCAGGAAGCGCACGGTATTGCGGCGTTTCTGCAACTGATCCTTGAGCCAGCGGCCCAACACGGGTTCAAGCTTATCCGGCTCTTCTGGCAGCACCAGGATGGGCAGACGACCGTCCCAATTGTCAGGCTTCTCAGCGTCATCGAGCGATATCCACGGATTGGTAGCCCATGACTTCGGCAAAGCAATCACGCGAAAGGTTTTGGCGACTTCGTCGCTGCCGCCAATGACGTAGCGCACCTGTTTGGCGAGTTGTACCTGATCGGCTCCATCGGTGAATAGTTTGTCATTGCGCGCATAGGCCATCAGCTTGGCTCGCGGGTTTTCTTCCTCGCGGAACAACAGCTTGGTTCCTTCCTGGTGAATGTTGAAGCTGTTCTCGACGATGGTTGCCAATTCAACCTGAAAGGCGTTGTCGTCAATCGGTTTGCCACGGGTGATGTCCAGTTGCAGTGTTGCCGGTTCGGCACCGGCAAGGTTGCCGACAGCAATCGAGCGCAGCCACAGCGCACCGACAATTTCTTGCAGGTGTGGCGCAATGCTGGCGTGGTCGTGCCGCGCCTCCTGTACCGATATAATGTTTTGTTGCGCCTTTTCGCGCAGCGTGCGGTGGTGCTGATTGGCGACGGCTTCCAGTAACGCGCCAATGCCGGAGTTGTCATCGTCCAACCGAAAATCGGCGGCAGTGAGCACGGGCACGACATTGCCCCTGCTCTTATAGAGATTGGCCAAGATTTTGATCAGGTCGCGTGTTTCCTGTGCATCTGTTGCGATCAACACCTGTTCTTCAAGTAGCCGCAACAGGTGCGGCGCATAGGGCCACGATTCGGTGAACTCCCGGCGCTTGCGATCCTGTTCGGCGGGTGGCACATCCAGCAGGCGGAAGTATTCGGTGACATGTTGAGCGACCAACGCTTCAATCGTGCCGTTGGCGATTTGCAAGCGATTATCAAATAGGCGGTGCAGCAGCATCCGGCGGCGATCCTGCTGGATGTTTTCGGCGCTGCCACCCGCCTTGAAATCGAGGGCGACCGGGTTGACGCGATGCACCTGCTGGTAAGCGTCGCTGCCGCCGTTGCGCACAGAGATCACCAATACCAGCAGGTCGGGGCGCTCTTTGGCGATCTCCGAAAGAATCTGGATGAAGTTAAACGCCCAGTTCTTCCACGGGTACTGCTTGGTGTTGGTAAGGCCGTCGTACCACGTCTGGAATTCGTCCAACAGCAGCATCGTCGGCTTGTTCTCCAGCAACTCAATGATGAGCTTGTCGGACGGAATATCGGTTCTGGACGCGCCTTGACCTTCCCACTTGCCTTTGATGTAGGTACCGTGTGGATGATTCTCGAACAGCACATCCCACAGGAATTTGTAACGATGACGATGCAAGCTTTCGCCGATGACGTGCATCTCGTCGCGCAGGGCGATCTTGCCGATATGGGATTCGTCCAGCGTGGTTGCCCACGTATTGAGCCAATTTTTGGTCGAGGCTGGATCCGTGACCGCGTGGTAAAGCACGGCCATCAAGTGCGACTTGCCAAGGCCGCGTTCGCCGATGACGACCACAGGACGACCCTGGTTGGGGCCAACGGCTTCGATGCCCTTTAGCAGGTCGTGCGTAGGATAGGTAATCTCCAGAAACTGTCTGGCTGCCACCTGAGTCGCGCCAGTATTCTGGTCATTGGATAACTCAATGGCGGTACCCTTGAGGCGCTTGCCCCGGAATTCTTCTCGTAAAATCAGTTCAAGCATTGCTTACGCTTCCCCTTCCTCTTGTGCGATGCCCTACGCGTGGCGTGCCCAGCTCAACTATCGTCCGTGGGCATTGTGATGACCAATCGTGGTCAAGCAGCGATCAGATGGTACAAAACTTTCAGAGCAATAGCGATAAGAGCCTGTTCTGCGTGGTTTTTCCAGGAGAAATATACTTACCCCGTCGAAACGGACGCCAGGAAGCGAATCTGCTTTTGCAAAAACAGTAAATGCAACAATTCTATCCACAATACGTTGCAACGATCCCGATCCGGCAATGCCCGAGTTCCTTCGAGATCGTCAGCCGCGCCATCCGGTCGGTTTCCTGGTCTTCCCCTTTGAGCGTGTCACGCGCAGGGCCGCCTGCCTTCGGGCATTTCCAGTTCGTGAGTTCTTCGTAGCGCGTCTGCGCGTACTGATGCCGCAGCCCGTGCATGTTCGATAACCCTGCCGCCTTGCACTGGCCATCGTAGGTGTTGCGCTGCTGAATATAGGATTTACCCGGTGCGATGAGTGCCCTATCCCCCGCAAACGCAAGGCAATCGCGCACCCCGGCGCGTTGTGCCGCCGTGCGAATGGGTTCCACCCGTGGCCGCCCACCATTGCACCACGGGCCGTCCAGGTAGAGCAGATTCCCCTGAGCGGCCTTGGCCATCACGATCTTGATTGATTCCTCGCGCCGCAAGCCAAAGAGGGACTGCAACCGAAGGCTCATCTTCGTGTAAGGGTCGGTGATGCCGGCGAGCCGCTTGTCGTCGAGCACCTGCGCCTTGTTGGGCGTTCCGGCGTATTGGCGATCTGCGATACCGAGTTCCGCGTTGTCTTTCGGGATCATGCCCGGCTTGTCGACCTTCTCTGCCATCCACCGTAGGTGGGCCATGCGGTTCTTGATCGTGCCTGCCGAGAGTTTCGCTGCCTGCCACTGCCGCAGCAGGCACATGACATGCTTCATCGTCAGGTTGGGCGCGCGAATATTGTTGTAGCCGCTCGCCCGCAGTTGCCGGGCGCATTGCTGGAGCGTGAGGAAGCGCGCGGCCTGCGTCGCTTCGCTCCCGTCTTTGTTACGCATACACATCGTTTTGAGGTCTGTTCCGAGTTTGCTCATGCTGGGTTCTCCCTTTCGTGGGATTAACTGGTGTTCCGTCCAGCGTCAGGGCGCTGGCTCCCTTGCAACGTCTGGTGTTGCGCCCCCTCCGAGAAAAAATCTGTTTAGTGTTTCGGCCAATCCGTCATCCTGTGACGGAGTCCCCGAAGGGTTACGGCCAGACGCTCGGTACGTCTCTTTCCCCCGAATAGGGGACTCCCCGCTTCCTCGCCTTTCCTGTTGGAAGCCGCGCAGGGAGGTTCCTTGCTGATGCAAGTGGTTGGCACCGAACAAAGAACGGCAAAAACCGTCCCGGCCACCGATGCCCGTGGCGAAAGCGCCCCGAAGGCACGATGTGAAACGAAACATTTGAAAAATGACTAACGCATGAAGAATTGCGAAGCCGACAGCCTGATGTGGCCGTAATGAAGAAGGAAGCACGTGGTATAGCTTCCAGGAAGTACGCTCAAGGTTTTTGAGGCGCACAAGGTCATTCAGGCCGGGTACGGCCTGTTTGTTTTAATTTCCTAGCCCGGTGTCGAGACCGGGGCGGTGCGATTGGCGCTAGGCTCACCGCGAGGTGTTAAATGGCGCAAATTGCGCTTTTGAAAAATAAGCATCGACACCCCGGAGGGTGCTGTCCGCACACTAGCGACGCGAGGCGGAAGGTTCCGATGAATAAGCCCCATCGGTAGGCTGCTGCTGGATGATGCACACCTGCTGCCACAGCAAGACAAACAGGTGTCCGACGATTAAAGCCTGTCGGCAGGCTGTTTGTGTGATGATTATGCGCCTCTGTTGCCGCAATACAAGGCTCTGATGAAAATATTTTTCCAGTTATTTCATAAACTTATATCAACTTCTATGCGGTTCTATTTACGCCTATCTGCTCATCCGTGAGGTATGGCGATTCCGCAACAGTTTCGCTGGCGCAGCCGCCTGACACCCCATCATCATTTACAGTAATTTTCCCATCGCCATAAAAATCGCTGGCGCACCCCTCCTGCCTTGGCTTCTGCGGCAGCCCACGCCCGCAGTCACTACGGAGGCTATTGCCCTGTAGTGACTGCGGGCCGACGCCTCTTAGAACCGCTAACAAAAAGATCATCCTCCCCCTGTTCACAGTGAGTAAATTTCGTTAACCTTGGCTTTGTTTTCCTGAGAGAAAAGGAGATGGCCAAGGCAATTGTTGATGATGACCTGTGGGCGCTGGTCGCCCCATTATTACCCGCCGCCAAGCCGCGTCGCACAAGGTATCCAGGGCGCAAACCCCTTGATGACCGAGCCGTTCTGACAGGCATTTTATTCGTTCTGCGAAGCGGCATCCCTTGGGAGATGCTGCCCCAGGAAATGGGCTGCGGTTCGGGCATGAGTTGTTGGCGGCGCTTGCGTTGCTGGCAGCAAGCCGGGGTCTGGGACAAGCTCCATGAAGTATTGCTGGCACGGCTTCGCACGGTGGGCCGCATTGATTGGAGCCGTTGCATCGTCGATTCTTCTTCCATTCGCGCTGTGGGTGCGGGTCAAAAACAGGACCCAATCCCACCGATCGCGCACGCCCCGGCTCCAAACATCACCTGATCACCGAGGCACAGGGTATCCCGCTAGCCGTGCTCCTGACGGGGGCCAACCGCAACGATGTCACCCAGCTGCTGCCCCTGGTCGAGGCGATCGCGCCCATTGGGGGCAAGCGTGGCCGCCCGCTGGCGAAGCCCCGCATTGTTCAGGCTGACCGCGGGTACGACCATGACAAGTACCGCCGTTTGCTTCACGCCCAAGGGATCAAGACCGAAATCGCACGGCGGGTGACGCCCCATGGCAGCGGCCTCGGCAAGACGCGCTGGGTCGTTGAGCGCACGATTGGCTGGCTCCATAACTACCGGCTGTTCACGCCGACCGAAAACTGAGCATGTAGCGAGGGGTATACCGGCCCAAAATTGACCAGGGTGTTTAACCTGTTCTGCCTAATTTTTAGGCAGGGGAAACGAGGTGATCACCA
>WRIU01000007.1 GCA_009782565.1 Betaproteobacteria bacterium | reverse complement strand
CCCCCGCGCCTTCTCTTCCGGCGCAGCGTCGATCTGGTCGTAGGCCTTCGCCTCTCCGCCAAATTTCTTCGACAGGATCAATGTGATCGCCGCCGTCAGCGTTGTTTTGCCGTGGTCCACGTGTCCGATCGTACCCACATTCACGTGCGGCTTTGTCCGTTCAAACTTTCCCTTGGCCATTTCGACACCCTCTAAAAACCAGAAACCAGAAAACACGGGCCGACGCACAACGCGCCGCCACCCCCGATAAGACAACCCAGGATGGTGCCCATGACGTGGATTGAACACGTGGCCTCTCCCTTACCAAGGGAGTGCTCTACCACTGAGCTACATGGGCAACACAAAACCTGTAAAACCTGTAACACTACTGGAGCGGGTGAAGGGAATCGAACCCTCGTCATAAGCTTGGAAGGCTTCTGCTCTACCATTGAGCTACACCCGCCCACGCCCAGCGCCCGTCAATCACCCAAGCCGCCCCACCTTATGCCTGGTGGAGGGGGAAGGATTCGAACCTTCGAAGGCTGTGCCGCCGGATTTACAGTCCGGACCCGTTGACCGCTTGGGTAACCCCTCCAAACGCGAAGCGTGGGATTGTAACAGGGAAAGAGGGGCTGTCAAACTGTTTTGATTGCTACCCAACCGCGCGAAGCGTCCGGAAAGCTCCCCTCGTCGACAAACGGGAGAGAGTCAGAGGTAGCAGACTGTATGGGCTCATCAAAAACTTGATATATGTCAAATGTTTTCCAGCCAAATAAATAGTATGGTCATATAGTTGCAACTGACAACCGCCAGGACACAGCCTTGGGTGGTTATACGGTAAATCAGCGGTTAGCTATGGCCGCCCGGTTTCTGCTTCTGATCCTCATCAAAAATGAGGGATTATCGAACGTCCGATAGGAGGAATGAAAGAATGATTCATCCGTTTAAAGCTCTATTGTTCATCGCTACGTTTGCTTGTTGCGCTTCCGCACAGGCCGTCGACGTTGGAGCGGCAAAAGCGTTGTCGAAGAGCAACACCTGCGGCAAATGCCATGACGAAGGGAAAGATGCCACCACCTTTAAAAAGATCGCAGACAAGTACCGTAACGACGCGCAGGCCGAAGCCAAACTCATCAAACACCTTACATCCAACCCGCAAGTAACGTTTCTGGATGGATCGAAAGATGAACACAAAACCGTTAGAACCGTCCCCGCCGGCGATGAGGCGCAGTTAAAGAACCTGATTCAGTGGGTGCTTTCCCATTGATCTTGCGAACCCCAACATCGACGTTACATCCTCGTTTCTCTGTTGGGGTTTGTTACGCATTCCATGACCTGCCGTCATGACCGCCACAGACACCCGCCGCTTGCATCTTTGATGTCAACCAGCACTGCGTCGTGCGCGGCCAACTCTTCGTCTGACGCGCGCAGGACTTTCAATGGCATCCGTTCCGTGCCTGAGGCAAGGCTTGCGCCGGCATCGGGTCTCGGCTCCTCTTCCAGCGCCATCATCAGGCTTTCCTGCCCGCGCGTCATCGCCAGATAGACTTCGGCAAGCAGTTCGGCATCGAGCAGCGCGCCGTGCAGGGTGCGGTGGGCATTGCTGACCCCGAAGCGTTCGCACAGGGCATCGAGCGAGGCTTTTTTGCCGGGGTTCTGTTCACGCGCCAGCGCCAGGGTATCGATGACGTTGCCGCTGTCCAATTCCCTGATGATGGGCCGCCCCGCCAATTTCAACTCATTGACGAGAAACCCGACATCGAACGGAGCGTTGTGGATAATCAATTCCGCGTCGCGCACGAAATCCTCGAACTCCTGCGCGACTGCGGCAAATACACGCTTATCGGCCAGGAAGTCGTTATTGATGCCG
The DNA here is from genome assembly GCA_009782565.1 of Betaproteobacteria bacterium. GTDB lineage: Bacteria > Pseudomonadota > Gammaproteobacteria > Burkholderiales > Rhodocyclaceae > WRNU01. The sequence continues at coordinate 136,768 of WRIU01000007.1, read as the reverse complement.
TGTATGCCTGTCGCTTCGGCGGAAATGGCGCGTTCCGGGTTGATATAGGTGTGGTAACGCCGCCCGGTGAGTGTGCGGTTGAGCAGTTCAACGCAGCCTATTTCGATGACGCGGTCGCCGTTTTTCCAGTCCAGGCCGGTGGTTTCGGTGTCGAGTACGATTTGTCTCATCGTTGCCAAATTTGTTCAGTTTGAAGATTGAGCAAGGCGCGCGGCTTCGGTGCCACGGCGGGCCAGGGCGTCGGCGCGTTCATTGCCGGGATGTCCGGCATGCCCTTTGACCCAGCACCATTCAACTGTGTGATGCGCGGCAATCTCGTCGAGCATGCGCCAAAGATCGGCGTTCTTCACGGGCGCCTTGCCTGATCTCAGCCAGCCGCGCGCTTTCCAGCCGTGTATCCATTCGGAGATGCCTTTCTGCACGTATTGGCTGTCGGTGTGCACTTTTACCGTCATCCCCTTGCGCTTGAGTTGTTCGAGGGCGCGGATGACGGCCAGTAATTCCATGCGGTTGTTGGTGGTCTGCGGCTCGCCTCCCCATATTTCCTTTTCGTGCAGACCGCTTTTCAAGACTGCGCCCCATCCGCCGGGGCCGGGATTGCCGCTACATGCGCCATCGGTGTAAATGTCTATGGCTTTCATGTCTCTCCCGTTTTTCTGCTGACCTTGCCCGGCAGACCGCCAGAACTTCCCTGTTTGCGCGCCACGGCGGGAAGGCTCCTGGCGCGTTCGCGTTTCTGACGCCAATTCGGCTGGATGAGGCGCGCGCCATGTACGCGTTTGATGCCGTGCAGAATCCATGCCGCCCCGCACATGGGCCAGCAACGTTGGCCAACACGGTCAAGCCATTTCCAGCGCCCCAACCACTCTGGGGATTCCACCACTGGCGCGTAGCAGCCGAACCGGCTGGACTGTACTTCAAAGCCGAGCACGGTGAGCCAGTCGCGCACTTTGGGCGCGGAAAGATAGCGCCCGCGCCACGGCCATTGGCTGCGCTTGCAGCGATAACAGCCCCACAGGCTGTACGGGTTGAAGCCGCAGACCACTACGCTGCCTTCAGCCACCAGCACACGCCCGGCTTCGCGCAGGAGTTGATGCGGCGTGGCGGAAAATTCGAGTTCATGGGCGAGCACCACCAGATCGAGGCTGGTGCTGGCGAACGGCAGCGCCGCTTCGTCGCAGGCCACCATGAGGCGGGGCAACATGCTTTCATCGTTTCCCGCCTCGCGAGCCGTACAGATATGTAACGGTATGCGGCTGGCGCGCAACAGGTCGACTTCCGCGAGCCCAACCTGGAGCGCGTTGTAGCCGAAAATATCGGCAAGCATGGCGTCGAGCCGCGCCTGTTCCCAATGGATCAGATATTCGCCGAGCGGCGTCCGCAACCATGGCCGCATGGCAGGGGAAAAATCCGTTTCAGTATTCACAGCAGCCGATCATGGTGATTTTCTGTCCCATGATAACGAGCTTGCGTCATCATTACGCTCTCGTCAAAACACATCGCTTTTTTAATCCGGTCATGTCTACCTTCAAAGTCACCCCGCTTCCCTTTGGCCGCGACAACTACATCTGGCTCATCGGCAACAGCAGCCACGCGGCGCTGGTCGATCCGGGCGAAGCCGCGCCCGCGCTCGCGGCACTGCAAAGGAACAAGCTCAAGCCCGTCGCCATCTTACTAACTCATCACCACCTCGACCACATCGGCGGCGTCTGTGAGATTGTCGCTCACTATCCGGGCGTCCCGGTATACGGTCCGCGCAAGGACGACATTGACCAAGTCGACAATCCGGTGGGAAACGGCGACAGAATATTCATCGAGGCGCTGGAACTCGAATTGCAGGTCATCGACGTGGCGGCTCATACACACGGCCATGTCGCCTATTTCGGCCACGGCATGCTGTTTTGCGGCGATGCGCTTTTCTCGGCAGGCTGCGGGCGCATCTTTGAGGGGTCGCCGTCCGATCTCGAACTCGCGCTCGGACGCCTGGCTCGGCTCAACGATAAGACAAAAGTGTATTGCGCCCACGAATACACGCTCGCCAACCTTGCCTTCGCCCGCGCTGCCGAACCGGAGAATGCCGCGCGCGACCGTTACGCGGCGCGTTGCGAAGCCCTGTGCAGACAAGGCAAACCAACGCTGCCAAGCACGATTGCCATCGAGCGGGCAATCAACCCATTCCTACGTACCGACGTGGAAAACGTCATCCGTTCGGTCGAGGCTCATTGCGGCACCCGTCCGGCCAACATGCTGACCTGCCTGGCCGCGTTACGCGCCTGGAAGGACGTGTTCCAAGGGTAAAATTATCCTTGTTTTGAAACCAAGCGCCTGTTGAACCCTACGCCGGGGCCGGCCACCCGGATGATGCCCTTGACCTGTTTGACCTGGTTTCGTCCAGACTCTTTGGCATGGTAAAGAGCATCGTCGGCGGCCTTGATGAGCGCGGGGATGCCCGCTTCGCTGTCTTTGGGCGGGATAATGCTGGCAACGCCGATACTGACGGTCACGACCGGCGCAACCGTGGACCAGGCATGGTCGACATGCAGCGCGGCAATACCCGCGCGCATGTCCTCGGCCACCGCCAGCGCTCCTTCGGGGTCGGTTTCGGGCAGGATTACAGCGAATTCCTCACCGCCGTAGCGCGCCACCATGTCATCCTGCCGCCGCGTCCTTTCCTGTAGCGTATGAGCTACAACCTTGAGGCATTCGTCGCCCATCTGATGACCGTAGTGGTCATTGAACAACTTGAAAAGATCGACATCGACCACCAGCAGCGAGAGCGGCAAGGCCGAACGAGAACAACGCCGCCATTCGCACAACAAGGTTGTGTCGAAACGCCTGCGGTTGGCGATACCGGTCAGGCTGTCGATTGCGGACAGGCGCTGCAACTGTTCATTGGCCTTTCGGAGCTTGTCCTGGGTCTTACGCAGCGAGTCGCGCATATGCGCCATCCGGCGCATGGCGTGAATCTTGGCCTTGAGCACGACTTCGGAAACCGGCTTGATGAGGTAATCGTCGCCACCAGCATCAATCGCGCACTGCAAATCGTTTTCATCGGTGCGCGCCGTCAGGAAGATGATGGGCGTCCACCAGCCATGGTGCTTCTCGAAACGGCGGATGCAGCGCGCCACCTCGAAACCGTCGATCCCCGGCATGATGATATCGAGCAATACCAAATCGGGCCGTTCCCGCCGGAATAGCTCCAGTCCTTCCTCACCCGTCTTTGCGTGCAGAGCCGACAACCCCATGCCGGTCAGCCAATTGCAAACCACGGTTGCGCTGGTGATCGTGTCTTCGATAATCAGTATCTTCATGACGGCGAAAATCGGGAACGCCTTTGTTGCCCAGTAAATGACATCCTACCAAGAGAAACTAGACTGTGAGTTTTTTTACGGCACAATAATACAAGAACACCAACGATCTCCATTTACACGTTGCATACAACACGATACACCCGAAAAGGCCGTGGTTTAAGGTCGACCATGCAACTGCTTCATTGCCATGTCCACCTTCAAGGCGCGAGCCTTGCTCTTTGTCATGACAGGCAAGGAGGAACAAATTCTCAACACATCTGTGATCAGAACAAGCGCAACAGAACCATCTGACAAAAGCATCACGGTCACTGCCATATCGTCCCTTCCACTAAAGACCATTTCACTCATAATCGATCGCAGTACCAAGATCGAGATAGAGCGGCGTGTACTATGGAGTGAGACATGGTTTTCAGATCCACAAGAACACTCAACTTCAAAGTTTCCTTATTCTTTGTTGCCGTTTTTGCTGGCTTGATTGTTGTCCTGACAACGATCACGCTTTTCGCCTTTCGCCAATTTTCCATCAACACGGCAACGGAGCACCTGCGTACAGCAACGGAGATCACTCGTGTACATCTGACTGAGTCAATGATGAATGGAGTCATTGATAATCGTCAGACCTTTTTGCTTCGCCTCGCAGGGATACAAAATCTCAAAAGTGCCCGTGTTGTTCGTTCTCCCATTCTGGAAGAACAGTTTGGCAAAAACCACAAGGGCGAACACTTTCCCGATGAGATAGAAAAAGAAGTTATAAAAACAGGAAAGTCATTATTCAAAATTATCGAAAGCAACGGCGAGGCCATTTTCCGTGGAACGGTTCCATATGTCGCCAACTCGGATGGGAACCCCAACTGTATGCAGTGCCATAACGCCAAACCTGGGGACGTTCTCGGGACGGTAACGATGACGATGAGCATTGCCGGCCTGCGTCGCGACAGTATTGCCACTGTAGCCGGTATCAGCGGGGTCGTGCTCATCGCCTCGGTTGTGTTGTTCATACTTTTGACTTACCTGCTCAAACCCATATCGAACACCGCCAACGATATTGAGCGCGCTGTACAGGATGCCATCGACGGCAATTTCAGAAAAGAAATCAAAAAACAGACGAATGATGAAATTGGCAAAATTGCAAACGATATGAATCGTTTACTCAAATTCTTGTGCAATGGCTTAGACAAAATAAACAATTATATTTCGCAACTCGTTGACAATCAACAAAGCAAGCATGAGAACCAGTTACTCGCGACCATTGAAATGGTCAAAAATATGACGGAAATTTCCAAATACAAAACCGCAATCGAAGAAGATGATACAAAGGAAGATATCTACCATCGCCTGATCGAGACACTTAATGCCAAATTTTTCAGAGGGCAAGGCGAATTCTCCGTTTATGAAGTTTCCAGCAACAGCAATGAGCTTCATCCAGTACCCTTCAGAGAGGATATAGACGAACCTTGCTGCTGGTGTCATCAGAAAATCCTATCCAACCCAAACAATTGCCGGGTTTTTCACACAGCGCACATGGTAAATGGCCTGATTCAACCCGACATCTGCTTCGGATTCAAACAAAACGCCGACATGGTCGATTTGCACGATGACGGCAATACGGAGCTAATGGACACACAGCGCCGTTACCCCTTGTGCTTCCCCATTCTCAAGTCCGGCATGGTGGGCAGCATCGTGCAGATGGTCGTCAAGAAAGCGGACAGGGAACACATCCTGGCGGTACTCCCTTATATCAAGGTGTACATGGCCGACACGGCCCCCGTGCTCGAAGTACGCCGGTTGATGGAAACCCTGCGGGAATCCTCGCTACGCGATGCCATGACGGGCCTCAACAACCGGCGTTTTCTGGAAGAATATATCGAGACCCTGACCGCCTGCGCGCGCCGCAAGCAAACGCATATCGCCATCCTGATGCTCGATCTGGATCACTTCAAGATGATCAACGACACCTATGGGCACGACGCCGGGGACGCAGTACTGAAAGCCTTGGCGGAAGTCATCAAAACGACGGTACGAGCTTCGGACATCGTCATCCGCTACGGTGGCGAGGAATTCATGGTCGTCTTGCAGGACACTTCTAGCGCGTATGCCCTCAACGTGGCCGAAAAAATACGCGCCTCGGTGGAGAGCATGAAGATTTCCCATAGGGGAATTACCCTGCACAGAACCGTCTCCATTGGTGTAGCCGATTTTCCAGGCGACAGCCATACCTTCTGGCAAGCGGTCAAATTTGCCGACGTCGCCCTCTACCATGCAAAGGAAGCGGGCCGCAACTGCATCACGCATTTCACGCGTGAGATGTGGCAAGACAATCAACGATATTGAACAACCACCCCGACTCCGCCGCAGCCTTGACGAAGCCGGGGGGTAAATAGTTTAGGCGCGCGCGGACATCGCGTTGTGTTCTTCCATATCGCCGCAACCGTCATCGCAACTATTATCGCAGCCGTCGTCGTCACCGTCGTAATCGTCATCGTCTTCATCATGATCCGAAATCAAACGGACGTTCTTGGCGACAATGCCTTTTTCGCCTCGCGCGGTCACGAACGATACTTTATTGTCGTAATGCAAACCGTCGATGCTGATGTCGATCAGGTCGCTGGCATGGAAAAAGTAATTGTCGCTCCCCGAAACAGGCTTGATGAAACCATATCCCTTGCCGGCAATGAGGTTGACAATCGTCCCTTCACACTCGACGCCTTCAACGAAATCCGCCGGCAGGGTGCGCTGGCCGTTCTCACGGTGTTGAGCGCGCCAATCCCATTCGTTCTGAGTGCTTTGCGGCAGGAACAGGCCGTCAATCAATGAGTCGTGCCGCCGCGCACGATCGTCGATCAGGGGCTTCATCAACACCGGGTAATTGACGCGGTCGATCAGGCCGGTTGAAACCTGTGTTCGCATCATGCGTCCGTCTTCACGTTCGTACTCGAATTCCCAGCCCAGTAGCATCACCCGTGCTCCCAGGGTATTGAGCTTGCGAACGAGCGGCACGAAATCGCCGTCTCCCGTGATGAGTACGCAGACATCGTAATTCTTGAGGCTGGTCATTTCATAGGCTTCGAGCGCCAGCCAGACATCGATACGCTTTTCCTCGAAGGAGCCGTCGGGACGGAATGCCAAGTGCTGCTGGAACAACGCAATATCGGCGCGCGTCAGGGCATCCTCGAAAACACGGTCAGAAAACAGACGATCCTGTTCCGCTGCTTGCTGCGCGGTCAAACGCCCCTGGAAATACGCCGCGTCCACAATCTGGCAACGGCTAGGCGAAATGCCCTCGCGCTGCGCGACCTCAGAAACAATAAAATCATGTACCCCGCGAAACGATAAACGCGCACGGCGTTCATGTTGGTATACGTAATAGCTGCTGACCTTGAAAAAGTAAGCGCCATCGTAGAACACCGCAATCCGACAAATGTCTTTCTCTCGCATTTGTTTTTTCCTTTCTTAAAAAAAACACTAAACAACACACCGAACCGGAGAACAGCCCCCAGTCACGACACACCACGCCCGAATCTCCTCTACCCGGGCAAACAAAACCGTACGGCTCGTATCCTCTTCAGACGCGCCGCCAGCTCGTTCCCTGAGGTCCATCCTCAAGAACGACGCCTTCGGCGAGCAATTCAGCGCGCAAACGATCCGCCTCAGCGAAGTCGCGCGCGTTCCTGGCTGCTGTGCGAGCGGCGATACGCGCCTCGACCGCATCGGCATCCAGCCCCAAAACTTCACTCCCCCCCCCGGACTGGAGAAACTCACCCGTCTCGCGCCCAAGCAACCCCAACACCTGCGCCAGCGCGCGAACCTGCCCCGCAAGCCTGATGTCTCCAGTGCGATTGGCCTCGTTAGCCAGATCGAAGAGGCACGCCAGTGCTTCTACAGTATTGAAGTCTTCGTCCATCGCCGCGCGAAAACGTTCCCCCCAAACGTTCGACCAGTCGACTTCCGGCGTTTCCTGAACCGATACTGCCCTGACTGCGTTGTACAACCGCGTGAGCGCCTGACGGGCGTCGTCGAGGTGTACGTCGGAATAACCAAGAGGGCCGCGATAGTGCGAGCGCAGCATGAAAAACCGGACAACTTCCGGATCGTATTTGCCAAGCACATCCCGGATCGTGGTGAAATTCCCAAGCGACTTCGACATTTTTTCATCGTCGACCCGCACGAATCCATTATGCATCCAATAATTGACGAAGCGTGAGCCATGCGCCCCCTCGGACTGGGCAATCTCGTTCTCATGGTGCGGGAACTGGAGGTCTTGCCCGCCGCCGTGAATATCGAAATGCTCGCCGAGCAAGCTTGAACTCATCGCCGAACACTCGATATGCCAGCCTGGGCGGCCATGCCCCCAAGGCGAATCCCACTTTGCTTCCCCCGGTTCATCGGCCTTGGCCTGTTTCCAGAGCACGAAATCGAGTGGGTCGTTCTTGTCGCCGACGACGCCGACCCGTTCGCCGGCGCGCAGCTCATCCACCGACTTGCCCGACAGGCGGCCGTAATCCGGAAAGCGGCGCACCGCGTAACATACGTCGCCATTGGCAGCAACGTAAGCCAGCCCCTTTTCTTCCAGCTTCGAGATCAGCGCCAGCATGTCAGCGACACTATCGGTCGCCCTCGGCTCGAAATCCGGGCGTAGCACCCCAAGGGCGTCCGCGTCCTCGTGCATTGCCGCGATGAAACGATCCGTCAGGGTACGGATCGGCTCGCCGTTCTCCTGCGCCCGGCGAATGATTTTGTCGTCGATGTCGGTAATGTTTCGTACATAACGCACTTCATAGCCGCTCGCCCGCAACCAGCGAACTACCATATCGAAGACCACCATCACCCGCGCGTGCCCGATGTGGCAGTAGTCGTACACCGTCATGCCGCACACATACACACCGACCCGCCCAGGTTCGATGGGACGAAAAACTTCCTTACTACGACTGAACGAGTTATAGATCGTGAGCATGGGAATCTTGGGGAAAAACGCCGCAGCATCGCGTTGTCAGCGGCAGAGTGTATTTTCGTTTTGAGCGCGGAAGAGTTGTTGCTAGAATTCTGCGCTGTCTGACGATATTCGTGAATTATATCACGGCATACGCATTATTCCCCGCCCTCTGCCGCGAACCTTACAGCTTTCAGGAACTTTCATGACCCGACAACTTCTTGCTTCCCTGGCCTGTGCCCTTTGCACCCTCGTCGCCCACGCTGCCGACCCAAAAGTGGAACTCAAGACCAATCTTGGCGATATCGTGCTTGAACTCAACGCCGAACTTGCCCCCAAGACCGTCGCCAACTTCCTGCGCTACGTCCAGGACGGTCATTACAACGGCACGATTTTCCACCGTGTCATCGAGGGCTTCATGATCCAGGGCGGCGGCATGGATGAAGCGCTCGCGGAAAAGCCGACCCGCGCGCCCATCGAAAACGAAGCCAACAACGGCCTGAAGAATGAAACCGGAACCGTGGCAATGGCTCGCACCAATGACCCGCATTCCGCAAGGGCTCAATTCTTTATCAACGTAGCGGGCAACGATTTTCTCAACTTCAACGCCCCCGACTCGTCGAAAAATTGGGGTTATGCCGTGTTCGGCAAGGTCGTCAAGGGCATGGACATCGTGCAGAAAATCGAAAAACGCCCAACCCAGACACAAGGCATGCACGAATCCGTCCCGATCAACCCAGTCATTATCGAATCGGCCACCGTTCTTGAAAACATACCGGAAAACAAACCCGTGATTGCTCCGGCCACCAAGAGCAAAGGGAGCGCTTCGACAAAATCCAGCAAGTCCAACAAACCCTGATCAAGCCAAAGGAACCACGCATGACCGTCAAACTTCATACAAACTGTGGTGTCATCACACTCGAACTTGATCAGGACAAGGCTCCTGTCACGGTCGAGAATTTTCTTGGCTACGTCACATCCGGCCACTACGACAACACCGTATTCCACCGCGTAATTGACGACTTCATGATTCAGGGCGGTGGTTTCGAGCCGGGAATGAAACAAAAGCCAACCCGCGCGCCCATCAGGAACGAAGCTGATAACGGACTTAAGAATACGCGTGGGACCATCGCCATGGCTCGTACCGATGACCCGCATTCCGCAACCGCGCAGTTCTTCATCAACGTAGCCGACAACAGCTTTCTCGACTTCCGCGCCCCCGGCTCGCAAAGCTGGGGTTATTGCGTATTCGGCCATGTCAGCGACGGCCTGGACGTCGTCGATAAAATCCGCAAGACCGCAACTGGAACAAAAGGTTTTCATCAGGATGTTCCAAAAGAAGACATTATCATTGAACGTGCCGAAATTATTTGAGCTCCCTTCAGACGATGCTTCCGCGCCAGTGCGGACAGTAGAGGTTGTCGTTGCGCCGAAGTTGCCCGCATTGTTCGTGGCAGATCTGCATCTGACCGAAAAACGCCCGCAAACCACCGCCGCTTTCTTCGATTTCCTCTCTGGCCCGGCACGGCAGGCAGGCAGCGTTTTCATCCTCGGTGACCTGTTTGAGTACTGGGTCGGCGACGACGATGCCGGTTCGGCTTTCAACCGGAACATATGCGAAGCCCTGAGCATGGCCGTCGCTGCCGGAACTGCCATTTATTTCATGCCAGGCAACCGCGACCTCCTCGCCGGAAAAGGCTTTGCCTATGCCAGTGGCGTGCAGCTTCTTGCCGACATAGCATCAGTCCGCTTCGGGGTACGGACGCTGCTGCTTTCTCATGGCGACGCGCTCTGTACTGACGACCATGACTACCAGGCTTTTCGCCTCCAGGCACGCAATCACGAGTGGCAAGCCGGTTTTCTCGCCCAGCCGTTGGAGGCGCGGCGGAGCTTCATCGAAAAAATACGCGATCAGAGCGAAACCGCTAAAATCGGAAAACGCGCGGAAGTCATGGATGTCAACGCCGACGCGGTCACCAATCTGTTGCGTTCCCACGGCTATCCCACTCTCATCCACGGCCACACGCACCGTCCGGCACGGCATGCCTACCTGATAGACGGCCATCGCTGCGAGCGCTACGTGCTTTCCGACTGGCACGACCATGCTGTTTGGCTGGCTTTCGATGGAATCGAGTTTTGCCCATGTTCCGGTATACAGTTTTCCTCTTGAGATGCACTGCCCCTTTTTTATCTTGTGATTTAAGAAGTTTAGGAAGTTAGACTGAAAAGGGCAGCAGGATGGAGTGCTACCACTCAGGCGTATGGTATAATCTGAAAGTTTTGCGGCGGGGCGTTTATTTTGCTCGATTTCTGCCGCATGATGGGCAGGGCTTTTCGCTGCGGGAGCGGCCAGGGCCTACAGTGCAAATTTTCCATGGAGAGACTCATAATGACTCAAAGAGTTGCCCTCGTAACCGGTGCCATGGGCGGCCTCGGTACCGCTATTTGTCAGGAACTGGCGAAAGTTGGCCATAAGGTGGTTGCGGCTTACCATCCCCAGTTCGACAACAAAGATCAATGGATGCAGGAACAACAGGCCGAAGGATTCAAGGATTTCGTTGCTGTTGCTGGCGACGTGGCCGATCTGGCCTCAGTGCAGGCGATGGTCGCCGAGGCCGAGCAGAAAGTCGGCCCCATCGACATCCTCGTCAATAACGCCGGGATCACCCGCGACAAGATGTTTGCCAAGATGGAACGGGAACAGTGGGACGCGGTCATCAATACCAACCTGACCAGCCTGTTCAACGTCACCAAGCAAGTGTCGGCCAAGATGGCCGAGCGTGGCTGGGGCCGCATCATCAACATTTCGTCGATCAACGGTGTCAAGGGACAAGCCGGTCAGGCCAACTATTCGGCTGCCAAGGCGGGCGTAATTGGTTTCACCAAGGCGATTGCCCAGGAACTGGCCGCCAAGGGCGTGACCGTCAATGCCATCGCTCCGGGTTACGTTGCTACCAAGATGGTGATGGCGATCCGTGAAGACGTCCTGAAAGGCATCGTCGATTCCGTTCCGATGAAACGTCTGGCCAAGCCCGAAGAAATCGGCTATGCCGTGGCCTTCCTCGCCAATGAGTTGTCCGGCTTTACCACAGGCGCCACGCTCAACATCAACGGCGGTTTGTATTATCAATGAGCCGCAAGGCGCATCGTATTTCACGATTCACGAGTTGCAAACCCCGCCATACGGCGGGGTTTGCATTTATCTTTTTGAGACAATCAGATAATCCGCAAGGATGAGCCGGTAGCCGAGGAGAACACGCATGGGCGAGCAAATACGCCTGATTAAAAAATACCCTAACCGCCGTCTCTACGACACGCGAACAAGTGCCTACATCACCCTCAGCGATGTAAAGGAACTCGTGCTGGGGCATGAAGATTTCCAGGTGGTCGACGCCAAGACGGGCGAAGACCTCACCCGTAGCATCCTGCTGCAAATCATCCTGGAGGAAGAAAGTTGCGGTATTCCGATGTTTACCAGCGACCTGCTCTCGCACATGATCCGTTTCTACGGCCACGCCATGCAGGGAATGATGGGCAAATACCTTGAGAACAACATCAAGGCTTTTTCCGATATGCAGCACAAATTGCAGGATCAGGTGCGCGGCATCTATGGCGAAAACAATTCCATCAGTAAGGATTTGTGGGCGCAATTCATGAATTTCCAAGGGCCTGCCTTGCAAAACATGATGGGTGCTTACGTGGAGCAATCCAAAAAAATGTTCCAGCAGATGCAGGAACAGGTTGAAAGCCAAACGCGCAACATGTTTACGGGTTTTCAGTTTCCCAATCAGTTCTCGGTTCATTATGACGGCAGCGAGGGCAAAGGCGAAAAGACACCGTCCAAATAAGGGGTATGCGGGTTTGCCTGTTGCGGGGCGTTTTATCGGCATTGAGCGTATATGAGTTCTTCATTTTCTGATCAGCCTCCCCGCGTGGGTTTTGTCAGTCTCGGCTGCCCCAAGGCCACGGTCGATTCCGAACAGATACTGGCCCGTCTTTGCGGGGAAGGGTACGAGATTACGGCATCAAATGAAGATGCCGATCTCGTCATCATCAATACCTGCGGTTTTATCGACGCAGCTATCGAAGAATCGCTCGATGCCATCGGCGAAGCCTTGGCCATGAACGATAAAGTCATCGTGACTGGCTGCCTCGGCGCGCGCGCCGAATTCGTGCGGGAAGCGTACCCGCAAGTGCTGGCGGTCATTGGTCCGCATGCCACTGAAACAGTCATGCGAACTGTGCATTGCTATCTGCCCATGCCGGGCGATACGGATGCGCCGCAGCAGGGAGTCCGCCTTACCCCGCGCCACTACGCCTACCTGAAAATTGCCGAAGGCTGCAATCACGGCTGCACCTTTTGCATCATCCCTTCGTTGCGCGGCTCGCTGGTAAGCCGCCCGGTTCATGAAGTGATGCGCGAAGCCGAAACGCTCGTCTCGGCAGGTGTGCGCGAAATCATCATCATCGCGCAGGACACGCCCGCCTACGGCCTCGACATCGGCTTTCGTACCGGCTTCTGGAACGGACGGCCAATGAAAACGCGGCTCCTGGAACTCGCAAACGCCCTGGGGGAACTCGGCGTCTGGATACGCCTGCACTACATGTACCCGTACCCCGCCGTGGACAAGATTGTCGAACTCATGGCCCAGGGGAAAATCCTGCCCTACCTCGATGTGCCTTTCCAGCACGCCAGCCCCCGCATCCTGCAAGCGATGCGGCGGCCGGCGGACGCCGAAAACGCGCTCGAACGCATCCGCCGCTGGCGTGCCATCTGCCCGGACATCACCATTCGCTCTACCTTCATTACCGGTTTCCCCGGTGAAACCGAAGAAGATTTCGAGCATCTCTTGCGTTTCCTCGAAGAAGCGCGGCTTGACCGTGTCGGCGCGTTCGCTTACTCCCCGGTCGAAGGCGCAGCGGCCAATGCTTTGCCCGGCGCGATTCCCGACGATGTGCGGGAAGATCGCCGCCAGCAATTGCTGGAACTCCAGGAAGACATTTCCACCCAATGCCTCGAAGCGCGCATCGGGCGCGAAATGACCGTATTGGTCGACGAAGTCAGCGAAGAGGAGGGCGCGATTGCCCGTTCGCCCGGCGACGCCCCGGATGTCGACGGCCTGGTCATCATTCCGGATGGCGAAGGGATCGAACCCGGCGATTTCGTCCGCGTCAGGATTACCGACTGCGACGTGCACGACCTCTACGCCGAACGCCTCGATGACGACAAAGACGGAGACTGAACCCGGCAGCGGCGCGTCCGGCCTGCTGGAGCGTCTTGTTGCCCTCGTCGGCAGCGGCTTTGTGCTGACTGATACCGCCGCGATGTCGCCGTATCTCACCGACTATCGCGGTAACTACCTTGGGCGCGCCCTGGCCGTGGTCAAACCGGCAAACACCGAAGAAGTCTCCGCCGTTGTCAAACTCTGCTCTGAGGCCGGTGTGCCGGTCGTCCCGCAGGGCGGCAATACCGGCCTGTGCGGCGGGGCAACGCCACTGGCGGACGGGAGGTCAGTCCTCGTCAGCCTGTCGCGCCTGAACCGGATACGCGCGCTCGATGTTGCCAACGACACCCTCTGCGTGGAAGCCGGTTGTACCCTGGCTGCCGTGCGGGAAGCCGCCGCCGCCGCAGGGCGGCTCTTTCCGCTCTCGCTGGCCTCCGACGGCAGTTGTGAAATCGGCGGCAATCTCTCCACCAACGCCGGCGGGGTGCAAGTGCTGCGCTACGGCAACATGCGCGAACTCACCCTTGGGCTGGAAGTCGTCCTGCCCGATGGCCGGGTCTGGAACGGCTTGCGGGGGTTACGCAAGGACAACACCGGCTACGACCTCAAACAACTCTTCATCGGTGCGGAAGGCACGTTGGGCATCATCACCGCCGCCGTCCTCAAACTCTTTCCCGCGCCCAAAGCCAGGGCGACGGCCTGGGTAAGCGTCCCCACCCCGGCATCGGCGGTCGCGCTGCTTGCGCGTTTTCGCGCCGCCTGCGGCGACAGGGTGAGTGCCTTTGAACTCGTCGGGAGCTCATTGCTCAAACTGATCTCCAGGCACATGCCGCGCTGCCGCCCCCCCTTGCCCGCGCCCTCGGACTGGTCGGTGCTGGTGGAATTGACTGAAGCCGCCGCAGACATCGCCCTCGCACCCTTGCTTGAACAAACCTTGAACGCGGCCATTGGGGCAGGGGAGGCGAATGATGCTGCCGTCGCCACGACGCAGCCCCAGGCCGATGCCCTCTGGGCCTTGCGCGAAAACGCCAACGAAGCCCAAAAGCGCGAGGGCTTCAGCATCAAGCACGATATTTCCGTACCCGTGAGCCGTATTCCCGAATTCATCGTCCGCGCCGATACCGCCCTGCGCGCGTGGCAGGCCGGTGTGCGCGTCATCGCTTTCGGCCACATCGGCGACGGCAACCTACACTACAATCTGTTCCCGCCGCCCGGAGAGGATGAGGCAGCGTTCATCGCCCGCGCCGACGAAGCCAATCGCATCGTGTATGGGCTGGTCGCTGAACATGAAGGCTCGATCTCGGCGGAACATGGGCTGGGGCAACTCAAGCGCGAGGCAATATGCCGTTACAAGGATGCGCTGGAACTCGAACTCATGCACGCGATCAAACACGCCATCGACCCGCGTGGTTTGATGAATCCGGGGAAAGTGCTCTGATACTGATTTAATGAAATGTCCTTGTTTTCTTTTTTGCTTCGTAAATAATGTATCGAAATTTGAACCGGCGCTGGCGATGGCACGACGTGCCGCCCGTGCCCTTGATCGACCCGCTGCGTTCATGGCTGACGGATCGGGGTTCCATGACCAGCCGTTTGTGCGCGGTCTGTGAAGAGTTTCGGGTTATCGTGCATCAAAGCCGGTTCGAGAAGGCCTGCCCTGACGAGGTTTTTCTACTCTCGGCGGGTAGCGGCGCAGCGGCTCTGGCGCGGGAAGTCAGTCTGGTTTGCGATGGAGTCCCGCTTGTTTTCGGGCGCAGTATTTTGATGACCCGGAAATCGGGGCTTCTGGCGCGATCATTCAGGCGAGCAGGCAATGGTTCACTAGGGATCATCCTGTTCTCCTATCCTGATATTTGCCGCAGCTCCATTCATTTCAAGCGTATCGACCGCTTGCATCCCCTGTACGGCAAAAGCGCCGCTGCGTTGGGAGAGAGCCTGGATTCATTTTTTTGGGCGCGGCGCTCTGTTTTTTCATTGCGATCCGAGCGGGTTTGCGTAACTGAAGTGTTTTCCCCGAAGTTGGCGGCATTTTCACGACCGTTCAAAGCAACAAGCGCTATCAATCATTTCCCTTCGATGGCCGAACCTTTGTTTTTCGTGACGAAGCGTGCCCCTTCAACGGAAGAGGAGAGAGGGACTCAAGCCGCTGCCACTTCCGCCAGGCTGCACTTGGCGGTTCCGTAGCGGGTACGTACCAGCAGGGGATAATCCTTGCCCCTGAAAAGGCCGAAGTGCCCGATGTTGTAGCCAACGATGCGCCCATCCACTTGCCCGATGCGGACGATCTTGCCGATGCGAAAACCGGCCTGGATGGCGTTGGCCACGGTATGGCCGATACTGTGCGTACTGTTGGGCGTGAGCTTGCTATTTTCGCGCTTGCCCTGGATGAGTACGAAGCGTCGATTGTTCATGACCATTTCTCTGTTATGCAGGGTTGTTGTGCTATTGCCTGTAACGGCCATTTTTCCCCGGCTTTGACCGCATGAGGGGCGTCTCGTGTGACCTCTTTCTCATATTGGCGCGTAATTCAGGCCGATAAGCGGCGACAGTGGCATGCCTAATAACCACGTAGCGCGAGAACGCATAGAATGCCGGGAAACTCAATGGAGCAGCCATGAAGAAGATCGAAGCCATCATCAAGCCGTTTAAGCTCGAAGAAGTACGTGAAGCCCTGTCGGAAATCGGCATCAGCGGCTTGACGGTGACTGAAGTAAAGGGTTTTGGCCGCCAGAAAGGGCATACCGAGCTTTACCGGGGTGCGGAATACGTGGTCGATTTTCTGCCCAAGGTGAAAATCGAAGTCGTGCTGGCCGACGATCTCGTGGATCAGGCGGTCGAAGCCATCATCAAGGCCGCGCGCACCGGCAAGATCGGCGACGGCAAGATATTCGTGATGCCGGTGGAGCAGGTTGTACGCATTCGTACCGGGGAAACCGGGGAGGCTGCGACCTGAATAGTTGCGGGCGGCAAGATGCCGCCCGCCCCACATATGGCGTTACATCCGCAATCGCTCCGCTCAACCCATCTACGCTTGCTCCGTCAAACCTTTTTTGCTGCGGATTCCCGGATTTCCTGCGTGATTTTCATCGAGCAGAAACGCGGGCCGCACATCGAGCAGAAATGGGCGGTCTTGGCGGCGTCGACGGGCAGGGTCTCGTCATGGAATGCCCGCGCTTTGTCGGGGTCGAGGCCGAGGTTGAACTGGTCTTCCCAGCGGAATTCGTAGCGCGCCTTGGAAAGCGCGTTGTCCCGTATCTGCGCGCCGGGATGCCCTTTGGCGAGGTCGGCGGCATGCGCGGCGAGCTTGTAGGCGATGATGCCTTCCTTGACGTCGTTTTTATCCGGCAATCCCAGGTGTTCCTTGGGCGTGACGTAGCAAAGCATGGCCGTGCCGCGCCAGCCGATCATGGCCGCGCCGATGGCGCTGGCGATGTGGTCATGGCCGGGGGAAATGTCGGTGACGAGCGGGCCGAGGGTGTAGAAAGGGGCGTCCTGGCACCATTGGCGCTCCAGTTCCATGTTCTCGGCGATCATGTGCATGGGTACATGCCCTGGACCTTCGATCATGGTCTGTACGTCGTGCTGCCAGGCGATGGCGGTGAGTTCGCCGAGGGTCTTGAGTTCGGCCAGTTGAGCTTCGTCGTTGGCGTCGAAGATGGAGCCGGGGCGCAGGCCGTCGCCGAGCGAGAAGGCCACGTCGTAGGCGCGCAGGATGTCGCAAATCTCCGCGAAATGGGTATAGAGGAAGTTTTCTTGCTGGTGGGCGAGGCACCATTTCGACAGGATGGAGCCGCCCCTGCTCACGATGCCGGTCAGACGCCGCGCGGTCAGGGGGATGTGGGCAATCCGCACACCGGCGTGGATGGTGAAGTAATCGACCCCCTGTTCGGCCTGTTCAATCAGGGTGTCACGGAAAATTTCCCAGGTGAGTTCTTCGGCCTTGCCATCGACTTTTTCGAGCGCCTGGTAGATGGGGACGGTTCCGATGGGGACGGGGGCGTTGCGAAGTATCCATTCGCGGGTCTCAGAGATGTGCTTGCCGGTCGACAAGTCCATCACCGTGTCGCCTCCCCAGCGGATGGCCCAGGTCATTTTGTCGACTTCTTCCGCAATGGAGGAGCCGAGCGCGGAATTGCCGATGTTGGCGTTGATCTTGGTGAGGAAGTTGCGCCCGATAATCATCGGCTCGCATTCCGGGTGGTTGATGTTCGCCGGGAGAATGGCGCGGCCCCGCGCGATTTCGTCGCGCACGAATTCGGGCGTGATTTCGGCTGGCATTGGGGATGCTGCGCCGAAGGTCTTGCCGGGATGCTGACGGGAGAGGACGGCGGCGAGCTTTTCGCCCGCAGGGCCGGAAGCGATGAGGCTTTCGAGCCATGCCCGCCTGTTCAGGTTTTCGCGGATGGCCACAAATTCCATCTCCGGTGTGACGATGCCCTGCCGGGCGTAGTGCATTTGCGTAACGTTCATCCCCGCCCTGGCGCGCCGCATTCCCCTCCCTGGGAGGGTGGCGCAAAGCGACGGGGTGGTCATTCCCCTCCCTGGAGGGGTGGCGCGTAGCGACGGGGTGGTGCCTCCCCTCTCCCCTTGTGGGAGAGGGGCAGGGGGAGAGGGGGATGCTTGGGAGAGGGCAAGTTTCGATCTACCAGAAACGTCCTCCCCCCTCTCCCCAACCCCTCCCCCGCGAGTGGGGAGGGGCTTGCCAGCGTCCTCGATGATCTCAGTGTCGCCGCGCTCTTCGATCCACTTTTGCCGCAGGGCGGGCAAACCTTGGCGGAGGTCGATTTTCGCCTCCGGGTCGGTGTAGGGGCCGGAGCAGTCGTAGACGAAGATGGGCGGGTTTTTTTCTCCGCCGAAGGCAGCCGGGGTATCCGATTGCGAAATTTCACGCATGGGGACGCGCAGGTCGGTTCGGGAGCCTTGAACGTAAATCTTGCGCGAATTGGGCAGCGGGGCAATGGTGGCATGAACGACGCGGGCACAGGCTGCGTCGAAGAGTTCGGGGTTGTTCATGTGATGGCAGTTTTTGGTTATTGCGGGGAAAGGGAGCCTTCGGGTTTTGTCCAGAGCGCGTGGAAGTGATGCACCGGCCCATGTCCACACCCAACGGCGAGCCGTCCTGAGTCTGCAATAGCGCGGTGCAGGTAGCCGTGGGCGGCGCGCACGGCGGCCTCGGCCGGGTTGGGGAAAAGGGCTTGCGGCAGCAGCGCGGCAACGGCGGAAGACAGGGTGCAGCCGGTTCCGTGGGTGTTCGGCGTGTCGATGCGGTGGGCGGAAAGCTCGATCATGCGCTCGCCGTCGTAGAGCAGGTCGGTCGTCTCGTTTCCGGGCAAGTGGCCGCCCTTGAGCAGCACCCATCGTTCCGATGTGTCAGGCAGCATCTTTCGCAGGCGTTCGGCCACGCGGCGCATCTCGCGCAGCGTCTCCGCCATGCGCTCGCCGAGCAATACGCCCGCTTCGGGCAGGTTGGGGGTGATGATGAATGCCAGCGGGAAAAGTGCCTCGCGCAAGGCCGCGATGGCGTCGCGGTCGAGCAGGGTATCACCGCTCTTGGCGACCATCACGGGATCGAGGACGACATTGTTCGCGCTCCAGTGCAAAAGGCGCTCGGCAACCGTGGTGACGATTCCGGCGTTGCCGAGCATGCCAATCTTGCAAGCGTGAAGGGCGACATCGGCAAACAGGGTGTCGATTTGCAGGCGCAGAAATTCGGTGGGGGGCGTGTGGATGCCCGTCACGCCTTGCGTATTCTGAGCAGTCAGCGCCGCGACGATGCCGCACCCATAAGCGCCGAGCGCGGAAAAGGTTTTGATGTCGGCAAACACTCCCGCGCCGCCGGAGGGGTCGATACCGGCGATGGAGACGACATTGGGCGGGACAATTCGCCCGGAATGGGAGAGGGGGCAGGAAGAGGGCATGGTCACGTTTCCCTACGCCGGTATGAGCCGGGTCAGGTTCCAGGGGTCTTTCTCAGCCCGCGCTGCTCGAAGCGCGGACACCCCCAACGGTCGCGTGACGATACTGGATGTGTGTCCCGCTTGCAAGCGTGGGAGTTGGCCTTGCTACGGGAAGAGGTCATGCCATATCATCGTCCCCCCAATGAAAACGAATTGTCCCTGTGCCCGGTTTGGGCATTTCTCCTTATTGTTCGGCTTGCCCCGGTCTCCAGGGCGGGATGTTTTGTGATGGCTGAAATATCCAAAGGCCCGCATATCGGCGTATTGAGCAGCCAGTTCCCAAGCAGATTGCAGCCGAACCTGGGTTTGTCCGTCCGTGAGCGCATGTTCCGCGTCGCGCGCCGCCTACCTTTGTTCGTCGTCTCGCCCACGCCCTGGGTCCCGCTGGAGGATTGGATTCGCCAGAACCTGAATCCGGCTTTCCGTCCGAGCATGCCGGAATACGAAGAACAGCAGGGGATTGCCGTATGGTTTCCCCGTTTTCTAACCGTGCCGGGGCCGAATGTGCTGCGGCTGCTGGACGGCTGGGCGATGGCCAGAGGGGCCTATCCCCGTTTTGCCGCGCTGCATAGCGCGGGGCGGCTCGATTTGATCGACGCGCATGGCGCTTACCCGGATGGCTATGCGGGCGTTCTGTTGGGGCGTCAGCTTGGTGTTCCGGTCACGATTACCCTGCATGGCGGTGAATTGGCCTGTGCGCGAAATCCTCGGCTGATTTTGAAATTGCGCGAGGCGTTCAAGGGAGCGGCGCGGATATTTGCCGTCAGCGAATCCCTGCGCCAGTTTGCTATTGAACTAGGCGCGTCGGATGATCGGGTCGAAGTGGTTGGCAACGGCATCGACGCCGAAAGTTTCCGTCCGCGTGACCGCAACGCGGCGCGTGCTGCGTTGGGGATTCCACCGACCGCTCCAGTGCTGGTTTCCTCCGGTTCAGGCCGATTGTCCGAGGAAAAAGGCTGTAACCGGGTCATCGAGGCGCTTCCGGCGCTTACCGGGAAGTGGCCAGGGCTGGTTTGCCTGCTTGTCGGCCCGGAGTGTCTGGAGAATGACAGGCGCGCCGAGTTGGAAACCCTGGTCGAACGGCTGAACCTGAAAGAGACGGTGCGTTTTCTTGACGCCCTGCCGCCGGACGGATTGTCCGGCCTGCTGTCGGCTGCCGACGTATTCGTGTCCGCCGCGCGCCACGAAGGCTCGGCGACGGCGTTGCTCGAAGCAACGGCCTGTGGCCTGCCGGTCGTCGCCTTCGATGCGGGGGGACATCGCGAACTCATTCGCCCAGAACTGGGGGAACTCGCCTCCCTGGGCGACCCATCTGCCCTGAGTGCAGCCATTGATCTGGCGCTGTCGCGGACATGGGATCGTGTAGCCATCCGGCGTCATGGCGAGCTATTCCATTGGGACGGACGGGTCAACCGCCTGTGCCGCGCTTTTGCCGAATCAGTGAGCGGGCGGTACGGGAGGGGGTAACGAGGGGCTGCTCGCCAAAAAGGTCGGAATGAGTACTGGTGCTGGAAGCGGACAATATCAGTTTGACATCGCGCTTCATTTTAGCATTTTGCCATATAATCGTATTTCGAGAGAGCAGCATTCGTTTTTATTTCAATGCTTCTGCCGCTAGTTTCAGTTGCTTCTTATATTCGGCGATAAGTTCCTTTGGTGCGATGGGCTGGATTTTTCCCTCCCATGTCATAAGATGCCAAGCCATTTCTTTCAAGCCATCCGCGAAAAATTCCACAACGAGGGAGCCGTCCTTTTGCAGTGTTATTTTCTGTGTCGGGTGGAAAACGAACCGCTGCGCCTGTTCTGCCGCTTCGGGTTTTACGCGCCATTTGACCTTGTATCCGCCGTCGTGCGAAATCCACGCACCGAAAGATTTTGCGGCGTATTCGTGTATGTCGAAACCTTTTGCGTCAAAATACTTGTCGCTGACTTCAACGCTCAATACTTGATTCAAAATATAATGCCGAGGCCAGCCAGCTTCGCCCTTGTACGCAGCCACGAGATAGTTGTTCTGTGCTCCATAAAGGAAACCTAGCGGGCACAAAACAAGCTGCGTAATCGCTTCGTCTGTAGATTGTTTGTAGTCTATTTTTACTATGTGACAAGCGAGGATGGCATCCTGCAAGGTTTCGATTATTTTTTGATCGGTTTGAATACGCGGACGCGGGGCGGAGGCTGTCCCGATGACGAGAGTCAAATCCTCGATATTACTGGCTCTGTCATTTTTCGATACTTCCAGCTTTCCCGCCAAACTCTCAAGCGGAAGCCTCAAAGTTTCATTCGTTTTCACAAATCCGAGCGCGGTTTTAAGGGCGACGATTTCATTTTCGGATATATAGTTTGGAGGAAAATTATCGTTGCCAAGTAGGCGAAAAACCATCTTATTTTCTTCGCCTCGTTTCCTTTCAAAACTGCGACCATATTGGGTTTCTATGAGCGTCAGCATCCGCTCGGCAGTTCTGCGCTTCCAACCGATCTTTTCACGTATATCATCATAGGTCAACCCGCGCATGGAGTTGCGGAGCAGGTTTATGAGGGTCAGGAGATCGTAGAGTCTGCTGTAGTTGTCGCGTCCGGGATTCATGGGCTTAAAGCAAATCTCTTATCTCAAGATCACTAACAAATGCATCATATATTTTCTTCCATCTATTGAATATGCAATTATAAATATTAATCCAGTTTCTATTTTTAATTATGAAGTCTATCTTCTTTTGTCCTTTTTCTCTTTCCTTCAATTTTAGCCACTCTTTATCGCAAAAAGATTTGTCAAGCAAATAGTTTTTGTTTTTCTTGACGGTTTCTCCAAGTAATTCAATGATGGTTTGATTTTTCGTGGCATCCAATTTTATTGAGGGGGCACCATTTTGATCTGATCTGTTTAATTTATACGGCCAGACTCTAAGGTTTGCGGGAGTGTTATATATAAATTTGAACACAGACGGAACCCCGTTAACGCTTTTTATATAGTCATATGGCGAAATATGATCCCAGTCAAATGGAACGTCTGTATCATCTAGGCGAAATAATTTGTCGTCAAAAAAAGTTTTATCTGATAAGAAGTCACGTTGCGTCCACAAAAGTAGATCACGGTTGCACATCACATTATAGATAAAATCCGAATAATCGGTATCGTTTATATTTTTTTCCCAAGGGGTATTGGTTCGAGGGTTTTTTAGTACATTCAAGAATAAGCTTGTTTTAGTAGGAATGGCTTTAAGAGGAGCTTCTTTTTCATCGTCTCTTGCAACGCTAGCTTTTTGAATAAGCGATGAACCCCACATGTTATCGATCTCATCATTCTTAACATTTTCCCATATTCTATTGATAAGCTTATCATAGCGACTTCTTGAATCCTTTCCATTCCATAAAAGTAGCAGTATTATGGCAATCATATGACGATGACATCGTGAGCCATATTCAAATTTAGAATAATCCCCTTTAATAAATATTCTGTACAAAAGGATGAACATTATTTCTCCATACGATGCGGAGGCTATTTTTATAAATAGTGGATACGGGAGACGGTAGTCTTTAATTGATTCGCTGTAACCTTTTAAGTCTTTTTCTCCGTACTTAAGAACAGATTTTATTTTCTCTAAAATGTTTTTATTTTTAGATAAAAGCTCTTTGTCAATAAAAACTATAAAACTATTTTTGTTGTCTATATCGCACATTTCTGTCTGAAATTGTCTTGGTCTAACGCGAAGGTCGATGGAGTCAGATGATTTTCTTTCTGATTGTTGCTGATAAAGACGATAGGCAAGGCTTATGAAACGCGAAGGCTTCATGATTCCATCACAAGATTGCTCTATTTTCTTTTGAAGAGATTGTTCTATTTTTGATTTAATCAATGAATAATTGAGTTCTTCTCCCCCTAGTGGAGTGCCTGCGGAATTAAGGCGTATAAAGACCGCTTCTATACTGTCATGCTTTTCATTTTCATCATTTTCGTCATCATTTGTGTTTTTATCAGAAGAGTCATCGAAAGAAGAAAGATCGCCTGAACTATCAAATAGGTTTGAGGGAAGAGGAATCATCGGAATTTGATAAGCATCCCACATCATTCTTACTTGATCGAAAATGTGATCAATTGAATACGAATCTGACTTCTCGTTTTCGTTTATGCCACGTTTGTATTCAAGCCAGTTTGTTATAGTTTCGAGCGTTGCGTCTTTATAAACTTTCCTTACCCATGCGAGTAATTCCTTTTTGAGCGCATCTTTTGTATATCCGTACCTTACAGCATTGGTGAACAGATTCAGTGGAAGTGGAGCGATGGCATCAAAAGGATAGATTTTCTGCAATATTTTCTCTTTGAACGGATCATCCTCGTCCCAAAGCTCTAAAGCCCGAGACTTATCATTCGCTTCAAGCGGTTTTGTATTATCGTTGCGCTGGTATCCCCATGGATGTGAACGGGTAATTACTCGAAAAGCGTACTTTCGACCTTCTTTCGAATTTGGTTTTCTCATATCAATAAAAATTCTAATTTCATCTGATGAAGAGCGAAGATTTGTTGATTTCAAATCTCCAAATCCAAGTGCTATGGATGTAGTTCTTTGTTGTCCATCAAGTAGCAAGATTTTGTTATCTTTAGTTGTTTCTGAAATAATAGAACCTGTCGGAAATCTTCGTAATAAAGAGTCCCAAAGATTTTCTATCTGACTCGCCTTCCAAATAAAACCTCTTTGGATATTGGGCAGGTCGAACTTTTTACCTTTAAACTCCTCACCAGTATCTGTGCCTTCTACAAGGTTGATAAGTGTCATTAGATTCAACAAATTAGTATTGCACATGTTTGTCTTCTTCCCTAGTTTTTACGGCAAGCCTTAGAAACAGTTTTATACCCTAAACGGATATTCCAAGAACTCTGCTCTTAGTGATTTGTACTGTCAAGAGGGATTCGTCAATTCTGGACGAAAATCACACAAACCCCAGTCTTGTCGTCCTGATACCCTTTGCGGCCTGTTCCAACTCAAGCATATGGACAAGCTCGGACTGGTCGATGGTGTCGAGGATGTCCTGCTTGCTCTTGACGACCGCGAAATCCCCCGGCGTCAGATGCGTGAGGTGTGAGAGTAAAACCTCAGCCTCGTCCCCAAAGAAGTGCTTGAACGCAAGGCTGACCTGTTCCGGTTTCAGGAAGTCGTATTTGACCTTGAACTTGAACCGCCGCAAGCTCGCCTCGTCCAGATTCTGCATGAGGTTGGTCGTGCAAATGAACGGGTACGGGTGGCTTTCCATCCATGTCAGCATTTCGTTGACCTGCGACACTTCCCAGCTATGTGCTGCCCCTTTCCGGTCGCAGAGGAACGAATCGGCCTCGTCGAACACCAGGAGCGATTTTGTTGCATAGGCTTCATTGAAAGCCTGTGCAATGTTCTTTTCCGTTTCGCCAACCCACATGCTCAAGAGGTCGCTTGCCCGCTTTTGGATGACTTTCAAACCCATTTTTTCTGCGAGGTGGCGGGCAAAGGCTGATTTTCCCGTACCCGGCGCGCCATAAAGGCAAAGCGAAAACTTGAGACTGCCTTTCTTGACGACTCTGTAGGCAAGGTCGCTCAAGTCCGTATCCGTGTTCAGGAGTTCGGGTACAAAATTTACTTCCTCAGTGTCCTTCTTTCTTGGGACGAATCCGAAAGTCGCTTTTTGCAAGCTGTCTATTGTCCGCTCAATCGCATCCGTAGATTTTGCGAAATTTACAGCGCAGATCGCCGTATCAATGAATGAAGGCGCGATGTCGTATTTTTTCGCATATTCGGCAATCATGTCGGCTGGGAGTTCAACATTGTGTTTGGCACAGATGTTTTTCCAAATCTCCAGCGTGGCGGCTTGGTCGGGCTTTCTGACCTCAAGCGCATACTTGAACCTGCGGATATAGGCTGCGTCCATGCCCCTTATATCGTTTGAAATCCATATCACAGGGGTTTTGTTTTTTTCCAACATGCGGTTGAAAAAGAGCTTGGAGTCCTTTTTCTGGGCAAATGGAGAGGCGTAGAAAACATCCTCCGCCTCATCAAGCAATATCACAGCGTTCTTGTCATCCGCAAGCAGAGTTTGAGCAAGCGTTAAATCGAAAATACGATTACCCCTATCATTTTCTGCTGTTTCCGAAACCATATAAAGACTTGATTCAATATCCTTCGCAATGGTCTTGCATAGCTCGGTTTTACCTGTGCCGGGAATGCCATAAATCAGAATATTCATGCCGGCCTTTTGCTCCTTGACTGCATTGCTTAGGATTGCTCGGATGTAATCATATTCATCTTCGATATATTTGAAATTATTACGGGTTAGCGTAGCGCTCGCGGTTTCCCCAAGCATAGCCCTTCTTATTTCGGCCTTGGTGTTATGTTTGGAATGAAGCAATCTGCGGAACGAATCGGAAAGTTTTATATCCCCGTCGCTATCTTTTTCAATAATGCCTTTCAGCACAAGTGGGCTGTCAAAAGAAAAACATTTTTCGATAATGTGGTGCGCCACGTCTGCGATTGCAGCGTAGAAGCGATATTCCAATCTACTGTTGTGCCAACTTGTGATATTGGAAGTGAAATCGTTCATCATCGGCAGTTTTTCGCAGTAAATCATATACCGCAAAATTGCTTGATAATCGGAAGCAATCTCGAATACATCGAATATCGTGTCAATGCCCTTATCATAAGCTTTTGCGGCAATGTTCTTTATTTTATGCCCGGAAAGAATGGCACGGATTGTCCCCATGTCGCGGGCGAACATCTGCTCTTCGTCACATTCTGCAAAATCCTCGTGGTTGAGGGAGAGGCGATATTTTTTGCGCCCATGTTTGTCCCATTTGCACTCAAGTTCTATGCCGAATAAATCCTCGGAGTTATTTTCAACCCACGAGAGAATGTCGCCCTCTTTCCTTTTCGAGAACGACTTTTGCACCAAATTGTTGAGGTAGTAAAAAACAACCTGTTTTTCTTTTTCGTCCATCATGTCTGCGCTCCTGGCTTGTCGTTGGCGGAAGGGGGAAGAAGGAAACCCCTGCTTCATCGAACCTATTTTTACTATAGAGCGTGTATGCGACAGAATTGGACGTATTTGAGGGAAAAGCTAGAGCGTACACAAGAGGCGTTCCCTGCTCCGGCCTGCTTGTAGTGGTGAAACCAACGCGAGATAGTGGCGCTTCAGGAGGTTTCTGAGACTTCTCGATGCGGTTTCCCGCCCATGATCTCCCGCGCGCACCGGACGCCCGCACGCACGGCGGATTCCAGCGTGGCCGGGTATTCGCTCTCGATGTAATCGCCAGCCAGCCAAAGGCCGGGTAGCGGCGTGGCGATGTTGGGGCGGGCAAGGCCGGGACGGCAGGCGATGGTTGCACGTTTTTCGGTGATGACGCGCGTCCATTGGGGCTCGGGCAGTTTGCGGCCAAGCGCGCTTTCGAGTTGATTGATGACGGTGGGAATCAGGGCGTCGCGGTCTTTCGGCTCAAGGCGGGGTGCGCTGATGACTGCGGCAATCAGGCCCTCCGGCTCCCCGCATTGGCCTCGGTCGAAAGCCCATTGCGCGGGTTTTTCGGCTAGGCCGATCATTGGCGCGGGCAAAGCGACTCCGGAGCCGAAGGCGAGGTAGATCGTAGTGATTGGTTCGGAGGGCAGGGCGGCGATTTGAGCCGAGAGTTGAGGACAGGCTCCGGTGGAGTCGAGCAGGGGGACGGCGTGATGCGGCGCGGTGGCAATGACGACTTGCGGCCAGATGCGATGTCCCGGCGCGCCGACGAGGCGAAACCCTGCGTTGTCCGGAGTGATTGCGGTAATGGCGTTGCCGGTGAGAATGTTCCCGTTCCGGGTGGCGAGGTATCTTGCCGCCGGGACGGGAAAGAGTTCGGAGAGATCGACGCGGGGAATCAGCAATTCGCTGGCGGAGGCCGAAGTGGCGGCCAGCGTGTCGCGCAGGACGTTGGCGAAGATTTGAGCCGAGGCTTCATGGGCGTGGGTGTTGAGCGCGGCCAGACAGAGCGGTTCCCAGAGCAGGTTACGCAGCCGGGGGGGCTGGTGGCAGCCGGTGAGTAATTCGGTAACGGTCATCTCTGCGGGGAGTTGGAAACGCCTGCGCTTGAGATGGCGCAACAACGCGCAAATGGCGAACCGTTCGCGCCAACTCAAGCCCCGCGCGCAGATGAGCCCCGTGAACAGGTGCAAGGGGGCGGGTAGGGCGGCGGCTTGCAGATGAAGTTGCCCCGGAATGTGCAGCGTGAGCGGAAAATGTTTGATCTGGCGCGGCGATACGCCGGTGAGGCGCAACAGGCGGGTCAGTTCGGCGTAAGCCCCGATCATCAAGTGCTGGCCGTTGTCGACTGTCCAACCGTCCTTTCTGATGATCCGCGCCCGACCACCTAGCGTTCTGGAGCGCTCAAATACGGTGACTTCCACATCCTGGCGAGCCAGTTCTACCGCGCACGCAAGCCCTGCATAACCCGCGCCGATGATGGCGACTGCCGTCACGATTTTACCCTTTCAGCCAAGTCAGGCCGGCAAGCCAGGCTTTTCGCAATGGCGTGAGGGAGGTGCGGCGGTCGAGTACGGAAAAGCCGTCACGCACGATTTCACGCAGCAGGGCGCGATAGATTGCCGCCATGACCAGGCCGGGGCGCTGGTTCTTGCGGTCGGCGGCGGGCAGTTTTGTCAGCGCCTGTCCATAGTACGCTTCAGCGCGTTCCGCCTGGAAAGCCATCAGGTTCCGGAAGTCGTCGCTGGCGCGGGCGGCGAGAATGTCGGCCTCGGATACGTTGAAGCGTTCCAATTCGTCGATGGGCAGGTAAATGCGGCCACGGCGGGCATCTTCGCCGACATCGCGGATGATGTTGGTGAGTTGGAAAGCGATGCCGAGATCGTGGGCGTAGTCGAGCGTTTTGGAGTCGCTAACCCCGAAAATGGTGGCGGAGAGCAGGCCCACGACACCGGCGACGTGGTAACAATAATTTTGCAGGGCGGGGAAGTCGGCGTAACGCCTGTTCTGCAAGTCCATTTCCATGCCGTCGATGATCTCGGATAGGCGCTCTTGCGCGAGTCCAAAGGGGCCGCAAATTTCTTGCAAGGCGAACCCGACGGGGTGGGTGGGGGTTGCGTCAAAAACGCGATCGATTTCCTGCCGCCACCAATCGAGCTTGGCGCGAGCCAGCGCAGGGTCGCGACATTCGTCGACCACGTCGTCGACTTCGCGGCAAAAGGCATACAGCGCGGTAATGGCCTGCCGCCGCGCCAGATCGAGGAACATGAAGCTGTAATAAAAACTCGATCCGCTGGCGGTGGCCTTGTTCTGGCAGTACTGATGCGGGGTCATGCGCTTGGGCGCGGGTAATTCAAGGCACGCCATGCGACGGCCAGCTTGCCGACGGAGTCGACGCGGGGGCTGCGCGCGAAAACGTCATAGCCGACCGCTTCGATGCGGTCGAGGATGTACAGGCCGCCAGCCACGATCAGGCGCAATTCCCATCCGATGCGCCCGCTCAATCGGCGGGCGAGTGGTGCGCCCGTGTTCAGCATGGCTTTTGTGCGCGCTACCTCAAAGGCAAGTAGGGCTTGCCAGCGTTCGTCGCAACGGGAGGCGGCGATGTCTTCTTCGGTCACTTGAAAACGGGCAAGGTCTTGCAGGGGCAGATAGACACGGCCTTTTTTCCAGTCATGCGCGACGTCCTGCCAGAAGTTGACCAGTTGCAGGCCGGTGCAGATGCAGTCGGCGAGCGGGAGGTTTTCAACCGTGTCCGCGCTGTAGAGCACGAGCAATAGACGCCCGATGGGGTTGGCCGAGCGGCGACAGTAATCGGCCAAATCGTTGAAGTCTTCGTAACGTTTCTTTTTGACGTCCTGTTTGAAAGCGTCGAGCAAGTCGTAAAAGGGCTTCAGGGGCAAGTGATTGTTGAGGATCGTTCGGGCGAGGCGGGCGAAAAGCGGAGGCTGCCCGCACATCCCGGCCAGCCCGCCGCTTTCGATGGCATCAAGCGCTTTGCGGTACGTGTCGAGTTGTTCCAGGCGCTTTTCGGGCGGGGTGTCGCCTTCATCGGCAATGTCGTCAGCGCTGCGGGCGAACGCATAGATGGCTTCGACCGGCTCGCGCAGATTGGCGGGCAGGAGCAGTGAAGCGACCGGGAAGTTTTCGTAATGATTGATGGGCATGGCTGAACGGATAGAATTCGGGCAAGACCAGGGTGCAGTATAACGAATCATTCGGCATTGGAAGCCCTATCCGGAAAATCACTTTGCTTCCCGCTGGAGGAGAAGCCTCCAAACGGATAGAATCCGCACACCTTGCCCCGGTGGTGAAATTGGTAGACACGCTTGACTTAGGATCAAGTGCCGCAAGGCTTGTAGGTTCGAGTCCTATCCGGGGCACCAGGGATACGTTTCATCTCGTCTCGCTTCATCTTTATTCGTTCTGAGGGCGTGGCGGCACGGGATCGAGCCCGCCGGGATGCCAGGGGTGGCAGCGCAGGACGCGCGTGAACGCCAGCCAACATCCCTTGAAAAGACCATGTACGGCAAGGGCTTCGAGCGCGTATTCGGAACAGCTTGGATAAAAACGGCAACGCGGCCCCAGCAGCGGACTGATGCCTAACTGGTAGCCGCGAATCAGGAAACGGAGAAGGCCTTGGAACAGACGGCCCACCGCGTTAGCCGCCGTGCATTTTCTTGAGTTTTTCGCGGCGCTCCTGCGCTTCGATTGACAGGGTGGCGGTGGGGCGGGCGAGCAGGCGGGCAATGCCGATGGGTTCTCCCGTTTCTTCGCAATAACCGTAGTTGCCTGAGCCGATGCGCGAAATGGCCTCCTCGATTTTTTTCAGCATCTTGCGTTCGCGGTCGCGTACCCGCAGTTCCAGAGTGTGCTCTTCTTCCACGCTGGCTCGGTCGGAAGGGTCGGGGGTGGATTCGTTGTCCTGTAAGTGGGTGGTGGTTTCTTGCGCGTTGTTGAGGAGCAGCCTTTTTTCTTCCTGTAAACGCTGACGGAAAAAGTCCAATTGCTGCGGCGACATGTAGTCGGACTCCGGCGCAGCCAGAATTTCTTCTTCGGTTAACAAATCATAGGATGTAATGCCTGTACTCATTGTTGTGCGTCCCTCGTTCGGCTTCTCCGATCAGAAGCCCGTAACCATACCGCAAAGTACACGTTCTTGCGATATGTACTTTTGTAGATTGAAGCGTTCTCGATACATTCTTCTCCCTCCCCGCTTGCGGGGAGGATGCTCCGAGGGGGTAGAAGAGGGAAGTTTGCCGTTTTTCGCTATTTCCAGCCGCCGCCGAGAACCTTGTAGAGCATGACCCGGTTGCTGGCTTCGGATAGCCGGGTGGCGATTAACTCCTGTTCGGCGCCGTATTGGGAGCGTTGAGCGTCGAGCAGGACAAGGTGGCTATCGAGGCCACCACGATAGCGGGCTTCGGACAGGCGGTAGCTTTCGTTGGCGGCGTTGACGAGTTCGCTACGGGCATCGAGCTGTTCGGCAAGGGTGGCGCGGTCGGCAAGCGCATCGGCCACTTCGCGAAAGGCGGACTGGATGGTTTTTTCGTATTGTGCGATCTGGATGTCGCGCTCGATTTTGGCGCGATCGAGGCTGGCGCGCAGCGCCCCGGCGTGGAAGATCGGCAAGGTGATCTGGGGCGCGAAAGTCCATAGCCGCGTACCTGAATCGAACAGTTCATTCAGCGTCGTGCTGGCCGTGCCGAATCCGGCGGTCAGGGAGATGCGTGGGAAGAACGCGGCCCTGGCCGCGCCGATGTTGGCGTTGGCGGCGCGCAGCATGTGCTCCGCCTGAAGAACGTCAGGCCGCCTCGTCAGGACTTCGGAAGGAATACCGGCGGGCAAATCGGCAACGGTGGAAAGCGCCCCGGCCAACGTTTCGGCTTGCAGGCTCTCAGGAACTGGAGTACCAACGAGCAGGGCGAGCGCGTTGCGGGTACGGGCAAGCTGGGCCGTATAGCGGGCGGTGTCGGCGCGGGCGCGTTCCATTGCGGTGCGCGCTTGCGCGAGGTCGAGCGCGGAAGCCGCGCCCGCCGTGAAACTCTTGCGGATGAGTTCGACGGATTTCTGCTGTGTGTCGAAGGTTCGCCGCGCAAGTTCGAGCAATTCGCGGTCGGCAGCCAGCGCCAGCCAGGCATTGGCAATTTCGGCGACAAGGCTGATCTGCGCGCTGCGACGGGCTTCTTCGGTGGCAAGGTAGGCTTCGACAGCCTGGTTGTTCAGGCTGCGGACGCGCCCAAAGAAGTCCAGTTCCCAGGAAGCGCCAACGGTGGCGCTGAACTGGCGGTTGATGTAAGCCCCTCCGAGGCTTTCCGGCACGCGCTGGGCGTTCTGCCCTCCCGCCGCGTCGACTGAAGGGACGAGGTCGGCGCGCTGGATGCGGTACATGGCGCGGGCGCGCTCGATGTTGAGCGCGGCGATTCTCAAGTCGCGGCTGTTGGTCAGCGCAAGCTCGATGATCGCGCGCAACCGGGTGTCGGCGAAATAGTCGCGCCAAGGCAGATCGGAAGCGACCGTATCCGTGGCCGCTTCGTTACCGGAAGCCTCCCACGCGGACGGGACAGGCAGAGCGGGGCGTTCGTAACGGGGAGCGAGCGTACACCCGGCGGCAAAGGCGGCCATCAGCGCGGCAGTGAGGACGCGGAGCGGGGAAATCATGATTCAACACCTTTTTTAAGGGAGGAGTTCGCGGCATTTTGTTTCGCGGACTTATCTTTGAAGATGAGCTTGATGGTGACGTAGAACAGCGGGACGAACAAGATGCCGAAAGTAGTGGCGGTGATGGTTCCGCCCAGTACACCGGTTCCGATGGCGTTCTGGCTGCCCGAACCCGCGCCAGTGGCTTTGGCGAGCGGCAACACGCCGAGCGCGAAGGCAAGCGAGGTCATCAGGATGGGGCGTAGTCGCATCCGCGCAGCCGACAGGGCGGCTTCAATCAGGTTTTTGCCGGACTCCAGTTCGGCTTTGGCGAATTCGACGATCAGAATCGCGTTTTTCGCGGACAGGCCGATGGTGGCGAGCAGACCCACCTGGAAGTAAACGTCGTTCGAGAGCCCGCGCCCAGTGGCAGCCAGCAACGCGCCGATAACGCCCAGCGGAATGATCATGATGACGGCGAAGGGCACCGACCAGCTTTCATAGAGGGCTGCCAGGCACAGGAAGACCACGAGTATGGAGAGGGCGTAGAGCATTGGTGCTTGCGCGCCTGAACGAATTTCTTCAAAGGAGACGCCCGTCCAGGAGAAGCCGATGCCTGGGGGGAGTTTACTGGCGATTTCTTCGACAGCGGCCATCGCTTCACCCGTGGAAAGCCCCGGTGCAGCGGCGCCCTGGATTTGGAGCGAAGGTTGGCCGTTGTAGCGTTCCAGCCGTGGGGAGCCGAAAGTCCAGCGCGTAGTGGTGAAGGCGGAGAAGGGAACCATGTCGCCCACGCGGTTGCGTACATACCATTTTTCAAGGTCTTCCGGGATCATCCTGGCGGGGGCGTCGGCTTGCAGATAGACCTTCTTGATGCGGCCACGGTCGAGGAAGTCATTGATGTAAGCGCCGCCCCAGGCGGTAGATAGGGTGTCGTTGATGTCGGCCACGGTGACGCCCAGCGCCCCGGCCTTGGCATGGTCGATGTCGAGCGTGAATTCGGGGTTGTCTTCCATGCCGTTGGGGCGCACGCTCATGAGGCGTTTGTCCTGCATGGCCATCCCAAGAAACTGGTTGCGCGCGCCCACCAGCGCCTCGTGCCCAAGCCCGCCGCGATCCTGCAACTGAAGGTCAAACCCGTTGGCCGTGCCCAATTCCAGCACGGCGGGGGGGATGATGGCAAACACCATCGCCTCGCGGATTTGCGAAAACGCGATATTGGCCCGCTTTGCGAACTCCCAGACATTCTGCGAGGGTTTCTTGCGTTCGTCCCAGTGTTTGAGCCGGATGAAACCCATGCCCATGTTTTGTCCGACGCCGCCAAAACCGAAACCGGCGATGGTGAAAACGGTGTCGATTTTTTCTTTCTCCGGGTCTTGCTCCTGGTAGTGCTTACGCACCTTTTCGAGCACAGCCAAGGTGCGTTCCTGGGTCGCCCCGGCGGGCAGCGTGACGATGGAGGGCATCAACCCCTGGTCTTCTTCCGGCAGGAAAGAGGTGGGCAGAAGGTGGAAGAGCCAAGCAAGCGCGGCAATGATCAAACCGTATATCAGCAGAAAGATCGCCTTGTGCCGCAGGATGCTGCCAACGGTTCGCACATAGTTTTCGGTGCCACGGGCGAACATGCCGTTGAACCAGTGGAAGAAGCCTTTGAACCAGCTATCCTCACCCGCTTCGTGGCCTTTTTCTATCGGTTTCAAAATACTGGCGCACAAAGCCGGGGTCAGAATAATCGCTACCAGCACGGAAAGCGCCATTGCCGAAACAATGGTGATCGAGAATTGCCGGTAGATGACGCCGGTGGAACCGCCGAAGAAAGCCATCGGGATGAACACCGCAGAAAGAACCATCGCGATGCCAACCAGGGCACTGGTGATCTGATCCATCGACTTGCGGGTGGCTTCCTTGGGGGGGAGTCCTTCTTCGTGCATGATCCGCTCGACGTTCTCGACGACGACGATGGCGTCATCGACGAGCAGGCCGATAGCGAGCACGAGGCCGAACATGGTCAACGTGTTGATGGAGAACCCGAAGGCGGCCATGACCGCGAAGGTTCCCAATAGCACCACGGGTACGGCGATGGTCGGAATCAGGGTGGCGCGGAAGTTTTCCAGGAAGAGGAACATCACCAGGAAAACGAGGAAGATGGCTTCGATCAGGGTGTAGACCACCTCATTGATCGAGATGCGGATAAAGGGGGTGGTGTCGTAGGGATAGATGGCCTCGACGCCTTCCGGGAAGTAGGGTTTGAGTTCCTCGACCCTGGCCTTGACCGCGTCGGCAGTTTTCAGGGCGTTGGCTCCGGCGGCGAGTTTGATACCGATACCCCCGGAAGGTTTGCCGTTATTCGTGGCGCGGAAACCGTAATTTTCCTGACCGATTTCGGCGCGGGCCACGTCGCGCAGGCGCACTTCGCCGCCGTCCTGCGTGCTGCGTAACAGGATGGATTCAAACTCGTCGACCGTTTGCAAGCGGCTTTGCGCGGTGATGCTTGCGGTAAAGCCCTGTCCGGGCAAGGCGGGCGTACCGCCGAGTTGCCCAGCGGAAACCTGGGTGTTCTGTGCCAATAGCGCATTGCGTACATCGGCAGGGGTCAGACGGAATTGATTGAGCTTGTCCGGGTCGAGCCAGATTCGCATCGCGTACTGGGAGCCGAAAACCTGCACTTCGCCCACGCCCGTGACGCGGGTCAGCGGGTCTTGCACGTTGGCGACGAGGTAATCCGCCAGGTCGGCGCTCTCGTAGTGTTCTTTATTCGATACAAAGCCGACAATCATCAAAAAGTTGCGCGCCGACTTGACAACCTGCACACCTTGCTGCTGCACGGCCTGCGGCAGCAGGGGCAAGGCAAGTTGCAGTTTGTTCTGGGTTTGCACCTGGGCGATGTCGGGATTCACGCCGGCATCGAAGGTCAGCGTGACGGATGCCTGGCCGTAGGAGTTGCTGGTGGAACTCATGTAGAGCAGGCCGTCGATGCCGGTCATCTTCTGTTCGATGATCTGGGTGACGGATTCTTCCACTGCCTTGGCCGAGGCGCCGGGATAGGTGGCGTTGATGACGACCGTGGGGGGGGCGATGTCCGGGTATTGCTGGATCGGGAGGTTCGAGATGGACAAAACCCCCGCCATCATGATGAGGATGGCAATCACCCAGGCGAAGATGGGCCGGTCGATGAAAAAGCGCGCCATGATTGCCGATCCTTCAGTTTGCGCCGGGCGCAGAGGCGGCGACGGACTTCGCCGGAGCGGCGTCTTGCGAGCCGCCGACGGCCTGAGCCTGGACGGGTTGGCCTGGGCGCGCCTTTTGCAGCCCTTCGACAATGACCTTTTCGCCGACGGCAAGCCCGTCGATGACGACCCACTTGTCGCCCTGTATGCCACGGGTTTGTACGGGGCGCGCTTCAACCACGCTTTCGGCGTTGACCACCATCACGATTGAAGTACCGCGCTGGTCGTGGCTCAACGCTGCATGCGGCAGCATGATGGCTTGTTCGGTCTGTCCCTGTACCAACCGGGCGCGCACGTACATACCGGGGAGCAATGTGCCGTTCGGATTGGGGAAGCTGGCGCGCAGGGTAACGCTGCCGGTTCCGGGGTCGACTGAGACTTCGGAGAAAGCGAGTTTGCCGGATTCTTCATAGAGGCCGCCGTCTTCGAGGATGAGTTGCACAGGGATGTCTTCGCCAGTGTGCGAAATCTTGCCAGAGGCGACATCGCGGCGCATACGCTGAAGTTCGGCGCTCGATTGGGTGAGGTCGACATAGATGGGGTCGAGTTGCTGCACGGTAGCGAGCGCGGCAGGCTGATTAGCAGTAACGAGCGCGCCCGGCGTAACCGAAGAGCGCCCGATACGGCCGGGAATCGGTGACTTCACGCGGGTGAAGTCGAGGTCGATCCGAGCCTTGTCGAGCGCCGCGCGGGCGGCGGCCACGTCGGCTTCGGCCTGTTTGAGCGCGGCGGCGGCGTCATCGTTGGCCTGTTTGCTGACGGCTTCGATGCCGACCAGTTCGGCATAGCGTTCCGCCTTCAGCCGGGCATTGTAGAGATTGGCTTCAGCCCGCGCCTTGTTGGCGGCGGCGCTGTCATAGGCAGCCTGATAGGTCGAAGGGTCAATCTGATAGAGAGTCTGACCTGCCGTGACCGTGCTGCCCTCGGTAAAGAGCCGCTTTTGGATGATGCCTGTGACCTGGGGGCGCAACTCGGCCACCATGAACGGGGTCGTGCGCCCCGGCAGTTCGGAAACCAGGGGAGCCGATTCGGTCGATGTTACGATGACACTGACCGCAGGGGCGGGCGGCATGCCCGCGCCTGGACCTGGACCCTTTCCGGGCGCGGAGGATGATTTGCTTTCATCGCAGGCGGTGAAAACCAGGGTACTGGCAAGCACCGTCGCAAGAAGAACCGGCTGATGGAAACGGATATTCACGGGAAGTCTCGCGGAAGATTGGGGTGGAACGTTTGTGGGACGGAGTATAGAACATCCGTTCTAGAATGAGCGTTCATTCTATGCTATGTTAAGATAAAAATGTTAACAAGTTTGGCGCGTATCAGTTGCCACATTGCAACGTAGTTATATAAAACGCCAGGGAAACGATCATGACAGAGAATACTTTCGTTTCAGAGTCTCCCGCCTTAGCCGAGTGCTCACGCGCGGCAATCCGGCGTACCCAGATACTTGACGCTGCGGCACATTGTTTCCGCGCATACGGGTTTCATGGCGCGAGCATTTCCAGGATATCACGGCTGGCGGGGATGAGCGCCGGACACATCTATCACTATTTTGAGAACAAGGAAGCCATCATCGCCGCCATCGTGCAGCGTGACTTGGAGCGCTTGGTGACGGTCTGGGCCGAGTTGAGGGCGTCCCAGGATGTGCGCGAGACGATAGTCGAACTATCCGCCGACGGGGTGAAAGACACGATGGACCCCTTTTCGGCAGGGCTCAGGCTCGAAATCGTCACCGAGGCGGCACGTAATCCAGAAGTAGCCCGCATCGTGCAGGCAGCCGATTCCTCCTGCATGGCGAGCCTGACCGAAACCCTGCGCTTCGCGCGTCAGGCGGGCGGCAATAACGACGACGAGGAGACGCTTGCCGCAATGGTCGAAATCATCGCCTCAATGTTTGAAGGCCTCATGGTGCGCGCGATCCGCAACCCCTCGATCGACCGCGAGCGCATGGTCGTCATGGTGCAGCGCGTGATGCGCCGGATCATCACCAGCCCGGACTGGATTGGGATGACACAGTATTGCCAAGCTTAAGTTGTGAGCCGCGTGGTGCAAGACACAGAAGGCGCGCTACTGCGTCCTGACTATCTCACCATCCCTGAGCACAATTTGTTCGCCATACCCGTCGCGCTGGTAAAAGTTCACCGGAACCGATAGGTGAACCACCTCGCCCCTCTCCGAAATAGCTGCTCTCCGCACGTCGAAATGAAGATGCGGGCCGTAGGAAAACCCGGTGTTACCGGAATAAGCGATGACATCGCCA
The DNA here is from genome assembly GCA_009782565.1 of Betaproteobacteria bacterium. Taxonomy (GTDB): domain Bacteria; phylum Pseudomonadota; class Gammaproteobacteria; order Burkholderiales; family Rhodocyclaceae; genus WRNU01. Next base: position 99,252 of record WRIU01000007.1, on the reverse strand, counting down.
GCATATACTTGCTGGCCGGGTCGGACGAGCGCGCTACGGGGCGCGAGATGCACATAGTAGGCAACGCTGCTGTCGATGTGCATGATGGCAACATAGTTAGCCTTGCTGCTGAACGAGGGATCGGGGCGACCTTCGGTGAAGCTGTCCTTTACGTCGATCACGACGCCTTCGCGCGCCGCAGCAACGGGCGTACCTTCGGGAACGCCAAGGTCAAAGGCATAGCGGGAGTGGTCGTTGTTGTGGGTGATGAGCGAACCGAGCCCGGAGCCGGGACCCTGCACGACGAGAAATGGCGTCCCTTTTGGGAACGGTAGCTGGTAACGGGCATCTCTGTCGGGCGGCATGAAAGCGTCGCCGGGTTGGAACGAGTAGCGGTAGTTGGAATTGATGGATTCCCAACGCCTTGCCTGGGTAATCTGAACGATGTCCTGGCTGGAATGCGGGTCGATGATGAGCGTCACCGGCAGATCTTTGTCCGAATTGAAATCGTTCCCGGCTATTCCGAAAAAAACGGTCAGTATTGCCGGACTGTTGTTGACGGCGACGAACCGGATATTTTGTGAGGATTTGATCTGTTCAATCCAGAACGGGTACTCTCTGGCACTGAAATCCTGGGCGACCGCAAGCGGCCAGGCAAGCAGAGCCAGGACGAACAGGAGGGCTTTGAGTCCCATCGGCCTTTCGGCCAGGGATTCCAAGGGCAGTATTGGGTTCAAGGTATTTCGCACAGGCAATGTGTGTAGATGTGACGAGGATCGTTCCAGAGCGCCAATGACCTGAAATCGGCGGTCATGCGCCTGACGATGTCGCTGACCGGGGAGGAGACGGCAGTGGCGAGGGTTTCATTGTCGTTTGTGGAAAATAGTTGCCGCAACAACAGGCGCATGAATGGGACATTCTGTGTCGGCCAGGTAACAGTATAGTTCTTCAGCTTGGCGCGGCTGGCTGCGGAAACCAATGCGGCATCGAGCCCTCCCACGTAGTCGACAAGCCCCAGGTCAACAGCCTCCCAACCACTCCAGACCCGGCCTTTGGCGACTTTGGCAACGGCATCGGGTTCCATTTTGCGCGCCCCGGCAACGAGTTCGAGAAAACGGCGATAGGTGTGCTCGACATCCAGTTGCAGGACTTCGGCGGTTACGGGGTCGAGCGGGCGGCGCGGGTCGAGCGCAGCGGCCTGGGGTGCGGTAGCGACGCCGTCAACACTCAGCCCCAGTGTGCCGAGCGGTTCGGAAAATTCGGGAAACATGCCGAAAACACCGATCGAGCCGGTCAGGGTAAAGGGGTCGGCAAAAATCTCTTCGGTTCCCGCAGCAATCCAGTAACCGCCGGAAGCTGCAAGAGAACTCATCGAAGCAACGACAGGCTTTCCGGCCTGCCGGGTCAGTTCGAGTTCACGGCGAATGACCTCGGATGCCCAGGCACTTCCGCCGGGGCTGTCGATGCGGATGACCAACGCCTTGACTTGCTTGTTTTCGCGCGCTTCGCGGATCAGGCGGGCGAAGCTATCGCCACCGACGGCACCCGGAGGCTGATCACCGTCGACAATGGCTCCCTGGGCAACCAGCACGGCAATCTTGTTGGGGTTTTCGGTGCGGGCACGGCGGACTGCGGTGAGGTAGGCATTGGCGTTGATATGGCGGAAACCCTTTTCGTTTTCGGCGTTCTGACCGCCGAGACGTTCTTTGACCCGTGCCCGCCATTGGTCGCGGGTGGAAATGTGGTCGATGAGCCCGGCGGCTTGGGCAACTGCGGCGCGATTGCCCTTGGTAGCCTTGTGCATGTCGAGGTAATTGAGGACGTAAAGATCGAGTTGCGCCGTCGTCTGCTTACGTGCGGCGCTGATCTCTTCGCGGATGCGGTTCCATAGCCCGGTGAGAAGCGTCCGGCTTGCCTCACGGTCCTCTTCCGACATGTCGTTGCGGGTAAACGGCTCGGCGAAGGATTTGTATTCCCCGGCACGGAACAGGTGCACCTTGATGCCGAGCTTGTCGAGCGCGCCGCGAAAATACGTGGTGAATCTTGCCAGCCCTTGAAGGAGCACGAGACCGTCGGGCGCCAGATGCACTTCATCGGCAACGGAGGCCAGGTAATACTGGCCTTGGCTGAAACGTTCGCCCCGCGCCAGCACCGGCTTGCCCGAAGTCTTGAAATTGGCGATGGCGGCGCGCAGTTCGCTGAATTTGGCGAGACCGCTGGCATCCATGCCGTCGGTTTCGAGCACGAGCAGTTTGATGCGCGCGTCGTTACGGGCTGCGTGTATGGCTTCGAGCAGGTCAGGCAGCACCGTCTCTTTCTGCTGCTCACCAGAGAGAAAATTTAAGGAAGAGTCGAAGCTTGCCTGTTCGACCAGAGTGCCGGTAGGCCGCACGAGCAGCGCCGCGCCCCCCTCTGGCACGGGTGGCCCCGGATGCGCGATGGCAACGATGACCGCCACGATGATAGCCAGCAGGATGAGGTTCGTGACGATACGGCGCGTACCGTCGACGAAAGACCAGATATAGCGCAACAACCGGAAAACGAATCTGAACATGGAGGGTCTCTGCGTGGTTTTACTGCGGTCGCCGGAAAATGATGTCCCATACCCCGTGCCCGAGGCGTAGGCCGCGATTCTCGAATTTGGTCGGCAGCCGGTACGCGGGCCGGGGCGCGAAACCGTCAGCGGTGTTTTCCAACGCGCTCGCCGAGAGGACTTCGAGCATCCATTCGGCGTAGTTTTCCCAGTCGGTCGCACAGTGGAGAATGCCGCCGGGAGAGAGCTTCGCCGTGACAAGCTCGACGAAATCAGGCTGAATCAGGCGGCGCTTGGTGTGACGCGCCTTACGCCAAGGGTCTGGGAAAAACACATACACCCCGGCCAGCGTACCGTCCGGGATCATGTCGCGCAATACTTCGACGGCGTCGTGCTGGATGATACGCAGGTTTGCAATGTTTCCCTCATCGACGAGTTTGCACAGCGCGCCAACCCCAGGGCTATGCACTTCGATTCCGAGGTAATCGGTTTCGGGGTGGGCAGCGGCGATTTTCGCCGTGGTCTCGCCCATGCCAAAGCCTATTTCAAGGATTTTCGGCGCAACGCGCCCGAATTCCGCCGTGAGATCGAGCAGTTCTGGTCGATACGGAATGCCGATTTTCGGCATCATTTCGTCGAGATGGCGCTGCTGCGCGGGCGACATGCGCCCTTGGCGCAGCACGAAACTGCGGATCGAGCGGCTGGAGAAGTGGCGCGCGGGCGGGAGCGTGGAGCCGGGTTCCGTTTCCACGTCCGCGATGGCGTGGCGCAGTGGCGCGTTCATGAACCGATCAGCCCCGTAAGCGGAGAGCTAGGGTCGGCAAGGTAGGTTTTTTTCGGCATCCGGCCAGCCAACCAGGCTTCGCGCCCGGATTCGACCGCCTTTTTCATCGCTCCCGCCATGCACAACGGGTCTTTCGCGTGGGCGATGGCAGTATTCATCAACACGCCATCGCACCCCAGTTCCATTGCGATGGCCGCGTCGGAAGCCGTGCCGACCCCGGCATCGACGATGACGGGTACGCTGATCCGCTCGATGATGAGGGCAAGGTTCCACGGATTGAGGATGCCCATGCCGGAGCCGATCAGGGAAGCCAGCGGCATGATTGCCGCGCAGCCGAGTTCTTCGAGCATTTTTGCCTGAATGGGGTCGTCGGCGCAGTAGACCATGACCTGAAAGCCTTCCTTGACCAGAATTTCGGCGGCTTTCAAGGTTTCGGGCATGTTCGGGTAAAGCGATTGGGCATCGCCCAGCACTTCTAGCTTGACCAGCGCCGCGCCGTCGAGCAGTTCGCGCGCCAGCATCAGAGTACGAACGGCATCATCGGCAGTAAAGCAGCCGGCGGTATTGGGCAGGATAGTGAAACGCTCCGGCGGCAGGAAGTCGAGCAGGTTGGGCTCATTCGGATCCTGGCCGAGGTTGGTGCGGCGGATTGCCACGGTGACGATTTGCGCGCCGCTGGCGTCAATTGCCGCGCGCGTTTGGGCAAAGTCCCGGTACTTGCCGGTTCCAACCAATAGGCGGGATGTGTAATTTTTACCGGCGATTGTCAGAAAATCGTTCATGTTGAGTCAATAAAACGAAGGGGAAGTCAACCGCCGCCCACCGCCGTGACGATCTCCAGCGTGTCGTTTTCGGCGAGCGGGGTATCGGCGTGGCGCGCGCGCGGCACGATCTCGCCATTGCGTTCAACAGCCAGACGCACGCCTGACAACCCGCGCTGTTCAAGCAGACTTGACACGCTGGAGCCGGTCGGCAGGGTTTCGGGCTGTCCGTTGACAGTGATGTGGATCATGCGGCAGATAGTGCTTCGGTAGAATAGGCGGCTCGTCTGCCATGATACAGTTCTTGCCCGTTTCCGGGCGAGACGCTTGTCCAGTTAACGCGAAGGTGTTGATGCTACAATCCCCGCCCAGGGAACGGTTGCGCCTTCCTTCAAACAAAGATTCAGAGCGGGTGTAGTTCAATGGTAGAACGGCAGCTTCCCAAGCTGCATACGAGGGTTCGATTCCCTTCACCCGCTCCAACGCTTGCCCATCGTGGCTTGCCTGCCCCCATACGGAAACCCCGCGCGGCCTCGTCGGACGGGCTTCGATGGCCGGGATGGCGAAAATAAAAAAAACGGCCGGGACGAAGCCCGGCCATATGTGGAACACCGGATGAAACGCTCAGTGGACGATGTCGTACAGGGCGTTGACGATCAAGCCGGTCCCGATCGCGAGCAGCAGGATGTCGTTACCCACGCGCACATAGCGGTGATTGCGGGGGGGAGGTGCCAGGTAATAAGTTTGCGGCGCTGAAACCTCTTGATAAACGGCCGTGCGCGGCAATTTCTGCCCCATCCGCCAACTGCGCCCAGCATGACGCTTGTTGCGGTTGTAAGAGGCATATGACTTGCGCGACAGGGGAGCCATTGTGCGGTACTGAGGCGGCGGCGGGGCATGGTGCACCTGGGGCGGCGGCGCATAATGCGGCGGTGGCGGAGCATGATGCGGCGGCGGCGGAGGCGGCGGACGATGACCGGGAGGGTTAGCCAGAGCCGGAACAGAGAGGAAGCTGATGGTCAGCAGGGAGGTCAGTGAAACGATGCGATATTTCATGATATTGCTCCTGGTTGTATGTACTACCGTGCTACATGTGTAGGACGATTGGATACGTTTTGTGACTAGTAATTGCCGATGTCGTACAGGGCGTTGACGATCAAGCCGGTTCCGATCGCAAGCAGCAGGATGTCGTTACCCACGCGCACATAGCGGTGATTGCGGGGAGGAGGCGCTAAGTAATAAACATCCGGCGATACAACCTCGTGATAGACGACCGTGCGCGGCAATGCCCGACCCATCTGCCAAGAACGTCCAGGCCGATGGTGAGAGGTATATGCTCTGCGCGACAGAGGAGCCATATGGCGGTATTGATGCGGCGGCGCGGAGTGGACATGGCGAGGCGGCGGCGCGGAGCGGTAAACCTGACGAGGTGGCGGTGCGGAGCGGTAAACCTGACGAGGTGGCGGTGCGGAGCGGTGAACCTCACGAGGCGGCGGCGCGGAGCGGTAAACCTGGCGAGGCGGCGGCGCAGAGCGGTGAACCTCACGAGACGGCGGCGCGGAGCGCTGAACCTCACGAGACGGTGGCGCTGAGCGCTGAAGCTGGCGGGCAGGTGGCGCGGAGCGCTGAACCTCACGAGACGGCGGCGCTGAGCGCTGAAGTTGGCGGGCAGGTGGCGAGGAAGGACGCGAGGACGACGAGCGATAGCCGTTACCTCTGTCGTGATCGTGAGGGGCAGCCAGAACCGAGGCGCTGGAGAAAAGGCCGATGGCCAGCAGGGTAGTCAATGAAGCGATGCGATATTTCATGATAGTGCTCCTGGTTGGTACTACATGAATTTCCGCGAAGCGCGGATTTCAAATGCGTGGTAACGATATCACTCAAGACAGGCGGTATTTTGTCATGATGTAACCAAAATGTAAGCTTTTGTAGATGCTCTCCAGGCTTTTGAGGCACCCTTGCCCTTCAGGGCAGGGATCTGCTTCGACGGGTGTTCGGCATCGCCGAGGCTTTTCATCCGATTCGCCGTGAACTCCGTGTCCTGTTAGGATGGGCGTCGAAAGACTTTTTCTGACTTGGTCGGAATCACTGAATCGTCATGTCGCACAAAACATCCAGAACCCTGTGTCTTTTTTGGTACAGGATGTCCAACGAAATACCCGTATCGGCGTTGCTCGCGGCACTCGCGGACGTAAAGCCGTTCCGGGCGTGGCCATGAGCGAGGCTTTCTTTTCTCCCGTGCCGCGCGGACTGGAAGGGTTGCTCGCGGAAGAGTTGAATGCGCTCGGGGCGAGCGATTCACGCACTGTGCCGGGCGGCGTCGAATGGCGTGGCGATTGGCTCGCATGCTGGCGCGCCAACCTTGAAAGCCGCCTTGCTACCCGTGTATTGTGGCGCGTAGGCAACGGACGCTATCGCGGCGAGGCAGATATTTACAAGCTCGCTCACAGCCTGACTTGGGCGAAGTGGTTTACGCCGAATGAAACCATTCGGGTCTTCGTGACGGCTCGCCACTCGCCGCTGAAAAGCCTGGAATTCATCACCCTGCGAATCAAGGACGCCGTATGCGACCACTTTCGCGCTGTGCACGGCAGCCGCCCCAGTGTCGATACCGCGCGCCCGATGGTACGCATCCATGCGTTTTTGGATCGCGATACGGTGTCGCTCTACCTCGATACCTCGGGCGAGCCGCTCTATAAGCGCGGTTTCAAGCCGGGTACGGTGGAAGCGCCGCTCAAGGAAAACCTCGCCGCCGGTATCCTGCGGCTGTCCGGCTGGCGGGCGGACATGGATGAACCGCTGGTCGATCCCATGTGCGGCAGCGGGACTTTCCTGATCGAAGCGGCACAGATCGCGCTCGACATCGCGCCCGGCCTGGGGCGGCAGTTTGCATTCGAGCGTTTATGCAGCTTCAACGCCCAATCGTGGGCCGCCATCCGCAAAGCCGCCGAAGCACGGCGCAAACCCATGCGCGCCTTGCCCATTCATGGTTCGGATATTGCGGGCAGCCAACTGCGGCGCGCCCGTGAAAACCTTACCGCCGCCGGGTTGGAAACCTGCGTCGGCCTCACGAAAGCCGACCTGCTGGAATACCTGCCGCCCGCAGCCGGTGGGGTCATGGTGACAAATCCGCCTTACGGCGAGCGCCTGGGCGAGGCAGAAGAACTCGCTGCCTTTTATCCCCGCCTCGGCGACGCGCTCAAGCAACGCTGGACGGGCTGGCGCTGCCATTTTCTTTCTTCCGACATGAACCTGCCCCGCGCCATCGGCCTCAAGGCCAGCCGCCGCACGCCGCTGTTCAACGGTGCGCTGGAATGCCGCCTGTTTGAATACAGGATGGTTGCCGGTAGCCTGCGCGCGCCGCGCCAGTAAGCTACACAACGCCGAGGTTACGGATGTTTTCGGTCAGCGCGCCGGGGTCGCTGTGCTTGCTGTTCAACTTGATTTGCAGCCGCAGGTCGTTGAGCGAATCCGCGTTGCGAAGGGCATCTTCATAAGTAACCAGTTCGGCTTCATAAAGATCGAACAGTGCCTGGTCGAAAGTCTGCATGCCTTCTTCGCGCGAGCGTTTCATCACTTCACGTATCTCCGGGATATCGCCCTTGAAGATCAGATCGGAGATGAGCGGGGAACTGAGCATGATCTCGACCGCAGGAACCCGGCCCTTGCTGTCCTTGATGGGAAGCAGCCGCTGCGAAATGATGGCCCGGACATTGAGCGATAAATCCATCAACAACTGTGGGCGGCGTTGTTCGGGGAAGAAGTTGATGATGCGGTCGATGGCCTGATTGGTGCTGTTGGCGTGCAGTGTCGCCAGAGCCAGATGGCCGGTTTCGGCAAAGGCAATAGCGTAGTCCATCGTTTCGCGATCGCGAATTTCCCCCATGAGGATGACATCCGGAGCCTGGCGCAAAGTGTTTTTCAGCGCCACTTCCCAGGAGTCGGTGTCGATACCGACTTCGCGCTGCTCGATGATGCAGTTTTTGTGTCCATGGACGAATTCGATCGGGTCTTCGACGGTGATGATGTGGCCGTAGGAGTTTTGGTTACGGTAATCGACCATCGCCGCCAATGAGGAGGTTTTGCCTGTTCCTGTTCCGCCAACGAAGATCACCAACCCGCGCTTGGACAGGGCAATGTCTTTCAGGATCGGAGGCAGTCGTAGTTCTTCCAAGGAAGGTATCTTGCTTGAAATTGTCCGCAACACGAGCCCGACCCGCCCCTGCTGCATGAAGGCGTTGGCACGGAAACGCCCGATACCGGCGGGCGAGATGGCAAAGTTACATTCTTTTGTGGCTTCAAATTCGGCGGCCTGACGGTCGTTCATGACCGCTCTGGCCAGCCCTGCCGTATGCGTCGGGGACAGGGGCTGGTTCGATTGCGGCATAACGCGCCCGTCGATTTTGATCGCGGGAGGGAAACCAGCAGTAATCAGAAGGTCGGAGCCGTTTTTTTGCAGCATCAGGCGCAACAAGTCGTGCATGAATTTGAGTGCTTGATCCCGTTCCATAATTTTCCCCGTGCAGTGCCGTTGCTCCCGCTATCACTATTTTTCTGGAAAGCGTTTGCCGAATCCTGGGTTACTCAAGTAAGAAAACTGTCCTTGTTTTGCGCGTACGACCGGGCTTCAGGCGCGGAGATGACGTTGCGCCGCACGAGATCGATAAGGCATTGATCGAGCGTCTGCATGCCGTGGTTTTGCCCGGTCTGAATCGCGGAATACATCTGAGCCACCTTGTTTTCACGAATCAGGTTACGGATCGCCGGGGTTCCGATCATGATCTCGTGCGCCGCGATCCGTCCCGATTCATCCTTGGTCTTGATCAGCGCTTGCGAGATCACCGCGCGCAGGGACTCCGAGAGCATCGAACGCACCATTTCCTTTTCCGCTGCCGGAAACACATCGACGATACGGTCGACGGTCTTGGAAGCCGAGGAAGTATGCAGCGTACCGAATACCAGATGCCCGGTTTCCGCCGCCGTCAGCGCCAGGCGGATGGTTTCCAGGTCGCGTAACTCGCCCACCAGGATCACGTCCGGGTCTTCGCGCAGGGCGGAGCGCAAGGCGTTGTTGAATGAGAGCGTGTCGCGGAACACCTCGCGTTGGTTAATCAGGCAACGTTTGGACACATGGACGAATTCAATCGGATCCTCGACGGTGAGGATATGCGCGTAGGCGTTTTCATTGATATGGTCGATCATCGCCGCCAATGTCGTCGATTTACCCGACCCCGTCGGGCCGGTGACGAGGACGATGCCGCGCGGTTGCTCCACGATGTCCCGGAAAATCTTCGGGCAATTAAGCGCCTCCAGCGTCAGTACCTTGGACGGGATCGTCCGGAACACCGCCGCCGCGCCACGTTCCTGGTTAAACGCGTTGACCCGGAAGCGCGCGAGATTGGGGATGGAAAAAGCGAAATCGCACTCCAGGGCTTCCTCGTATTGCTTGCGCTGGCGGTCATTCATGATGTCATAAGCCAGCGCGTGCACTTCCCTGTGCTCCAGGGGGGGAAGGTTGATTTTTCGTACGTCCCCATTGACGCGGATCATGGGCGGCAAACCGGCGGAAAGGTGCAGGTCGGAAGCCTGGTTCTTGACGGAGAAGGCAAGCAGTTCGGTAATGTCCATGATATGAGGGAATGGTTGGCTGAAAGAGGATATCGGCACAGGCATCGGAAAGAGAGCGGTTATACTACTGCCATCTCATTTGATGAAAAGCCAAAAATTCGGCGATATGACACCGATAGCCGTCGCCCTTCGCGCCGCGCGTGCGCGTATTGCCACCGCAGCCCGGATTGCCGGACGCGATCCGGCTTCGATTCACCTGCTGGCGGTGAGCAAAACCTGGCCAGCGTCGGATGTGCGCGCCGCGCTTGAAGCCGGGCAGCGTACTTTCGGCGAAAACTACGCGAACGAAGTCGCCGAAAAAGCCGCCTCGCTGGCCGGGGTGGGGCTGGAATGGCATTTCATTGGTCCCGTGCAGGGCAACAAGACCCGGCTCGTGGCCGAATGCTGCGATTGGGTGCACAGCATCGATCGCCTGAAAATCGCCGAGCGCCTGTCCATGCAGCGCGATGCCGACCGCCTTCCGTTGCAGGTCTGCCTGCAAGTCAATGTCAGTGGCGAAGCGAGCAAAAGCGGCGTAGCGCCCGACGAGGTCGCACCGCTGGCGCGCGCCGTCGCGGCCTTGCCCCGGCTCGCCCTGCGTGGTTTGATGTGCATCCCGGAACCGAGCGAAGACCCGTCCCTGCTGCGCCGCCGTTTCGCGCTGCTGCGGCAATTAAGTGAACAACTGCGGGCGGAAGGTTTCGCGCTCGATACCTTGTCGATGGGCATGTCGCATGACCTCGAAACGGCCATCGCCGAAGGCGCGACCATCGTGCGGGTTGGTACGGCCATTTTCGGCGAACGGGAAAAAACGCCCAGAACAGGAGAGACCATTTCACGATGAAAATCACGTTCCTTGGCGGGGGCAATATGGCCACCGCCCTGATTGGAGGCATGCGCGAGCGTGGTTTTGAAGCCGCTGCCATCACCGTCATCGAACTGGACGCTTCCGCCCGCGAGCGGCTGCAATCGAGCTATGGCGTGTCTGTGTCGGCTGCGCCAGAGTTTGGCGTATTCGATAGCGACGTTTTGGTGCTGGCCGTCAAACCCCAGCAGATGAAAGCCGCGCTGGCTCCTTTTGCCGGAGCATTACGGGAAACGCTCGTTATCAGCATCGCCGCCGGGTTGCGTCTGACCGACATCGCTCGCTGGCTTGGCGGCGCGAGTGCGCCCTATCCCCGATTGGTGCGCTGCATGCCCAATACCCCGGCGCTGGTTGGCGCGGGCATCACCGGGATGTTTGCCGCGCCAGAAGTCGATGCCCCTGGGCGTGAAATTGCCGAACGCATCCTTTCCGCCGTCGGCAGTATCGTGTGGGTAGAGAACGAAGCCCAACTCGACGCGGTTACAGGCATCTCCGGCAGCGGCCCGGCCTACGTCTTCCATTTCATCGAAGCCCTGGAAGCCGCTGGGCTAGTGCAAGGACTCGACGCGGCGAGCGCCCGCCGCCTGGCCGTCGACACCGCGCTTGGCGCGGCCAAACTGGCGCAAGCGTCAGAAGATGCGCCCTCCACACTACGCGAGAAAGTGACCTCGAAGGGAGGAACGACCGCCGCCGCGCTCGCACACCTTGCCGCCGCTGGCTGGCATGACGCCCTGCTCGGCGCGGTGGAAGCAGCGACTGCCCGCAGCCGTGAATTAGGCGAACAACTCGCGCAAAATTAAAAAATCACCCTGGAAACTCAAGGACGAAACAACATGCTCGCGCAAATCGTGCTCCTCATCACCGGCACTGTCTTCGGCTTCATCACGCTGACGCTGCTGGCCCGGTTTTTCATGCAGTGGGGGCGGGTCTCGTTCCGCAACCCGATCGGGCACTTCGTCATCACCGTCACCGACTGGGCCGTCATGCCGGCACGCCGCGTCATTCCCGGCCTGTTCGGGCTGGACATGGCCAGCCTGTTGCTGGCGTGGGTCGCGCAAATACTCAACGTCCTGATCGAAATAGGCCTGGGCATCCCGGTGATCGCGCCAGTTGTCATTCCGCTCCTGGGCCTTGTCGACCTCGCGCGCATGGCGACCTACCTTATTTTCGGCGTCGTCCTCGTATCGGTACTGCTGTCCTGGGTCGGGCCGCATGCTCCGGCAGCCCACGTATTCAATGAACTGTCACGACCTTTCCTCGCGCCGTTCCGAAGGCTGATCCGGCCTCTCGGCGGCATCGACCTGTCACCGCTGGTCTTGTTGCTGGCATTGCAGATCGTACTGCTGGTCATTGCACAACTGCGGAGAAACCTACTGACGCTGCCTTCTGTTTTTTAAGCAATGCGGCATGAATGAGTGGTTGACTGAAGCCAGCGACGGCGGCCTGATTCTGAACCTGCATGTCCAACCCGGCGCGAAGCGTACTGGCTTTGCGGGGTTTCATGGCGGAGCCGCCAAACTTCGCCTGTCCGCGCCGCCTGTCGACGGCAAGGCCAATGCCGCCCTGTGCGCGTTCCTGGCCGAAATTTGCGGCGCGCCGAAGTCCGACGTTCAACTTTTGAGCGGAGAAACTTCGCGCGCCAAGCGGGTACGCATTGCCCCCGCGCCAAACCGTCTGTCCCGCCTACGCGCGGCCTTGGAAGCATCCGCGAGCCGAGACTTGCCTTGACGCGCCCGGCAAGCCTCACTTAGAATCGCTCCCCCTATACTCCGGGTGGTTAGCTCAGCGGTAGAGCACTGCCTTCACACGGCAGGGGTCACTGGTTCGATCCCAGTATCACCCACCAACAGCCTGTATCAACTAGTTTCAACTCATCCAAAAAGCCCGATAACTACAAGGTTTCGGGCTTTTTTTGTTGTTTTAGCCAATGCAAACGCTAACCCGTATAGTTTTCTTTGCCATGGTTCAATCCTCCAATGTTTCAGCAATAGCGCGCGCCCGCTTGATGTCGGCTTGCTGTGTGGCCTTTGTTCCGCCGCCCAACATTACGATCAGCACTTCCCCGCGCATGGTGAGGTACATGCGCCAGCCTGAGCCGAAGAATCCGCGCAGTTCATAAACGTTTTCCCCAGTAGGCTGCGCGATTGGCGCCACTATTCCAGTTCGCTGCCGATTCGCGACAATGAGTTTTTTTCCGTGCTATGCTCGTCCTCCCATAAAAATCATCCGGGGGAAATCAAAATGAGTATCAAGACGAATAGTGCCGCGACATCCTGGAGACAGTGGTGCCTGCTGGTGGCAGTCGGTCTGACAGCATGCAGCCAGGCACCGATGCAGATGGAGGCACAAGAACCGCACCCTGAACCCGTAGCCGCCGCCGAGGCTGCACCCGCTGCTGAGGCCAGATCCACACTTGGCACGCAATGGGGAGAAGAGCGGGAATCCAAGGTCACTTCCGTGACAGCCACGCGCCTGACCCCCAATAGCCCGCAGGCAGTTGCACAGATGCGGTATTCCGATGAAACCTCCATACGCCGTGCGTTGAAGAACAAAGCCAGCAAACAGCGCAACGTGCTGCTGGCACACGGCAAGGTGGAGTGGTCGGTGCGAAACGAGCAGGACAAGCCGCTGCCCATTTACAGCAGACAAGGTAGCCGGAACTATATGGTGGCTGGTCGCGATGGCGAACGTTACGAGCTTGTCTATACCAACCGCAGCAACCGCTACTACGAAGTCATCGCCACGGTGGACGGATTGGACGTGATCAGCGGCCAGCCGGGCAGCATACACAATGGGGGCTATATTCTGAAACCTGGCGAGACGCTGCGTATCGACGGTTTTCGGAAGAGCCAGCAAGAAGTGGCAGCCTTTCTCTTTTCGGCCAAGGATCTCGCCTATGCCAGCAACATGCCTGCGGGCGACGAGCGCAACGTAGGTGTGATCGGTTCTGCTCTGTTTGAAGTATGTATGGACGAACTCCATACCTGCTCCACCCGCTCGCATGACCAAAGGCCAAAGCATCAAAGGCCAAAGCGCAGCAACAAGCCTAATCCTTTCCCCGGTGATCCTCCGGGCACTTATGCGCCACCGCCGCAATACCGTCGCTGATCCCTTGATCCCAAGTCCTGGGTGGCCAAGGTCGCCCAGGCACGCGATCCGGTGGCCGGGATCATGTCAGGCTGTCGAGATAACGCTCGGCATCGAGCGCGGCCTGACAGCCGCTTGCGGCACTGGTGACGGCCTGTTTGTAGATCGGGTCTTGCACATCGCCAGCGGCGAAGACGCCTGAGATGCTGGCTTGGGTGGCGTCGCCCCGGTGGCCGCCACGGGTGATGATGTAGCCGCCGTCCATGTCAAGCTGTCCGGCAAAGATGTCGGTGTTGGGCTGATGCCCGATGGCGATGAAAACACCATGCACGGCAACTTCGCGTACCTCCCCGTTTGTGACGTTGCGGATACGCATGCCGGTGACGCCGGAGGCGTCCCCAAGCACTTCGTCGAGGGTGTGGTCGAGCGCCAGTTCGATTTTTCCGGCAGCGGCCTTTTCCATGAGTTTATCGACCATGATCTTTTCAGCGCGAAACGCCTGTCGGCGATGCACGAGCGTGACCTTGCGCGCGATGTTGGCAAGGTAGAGGGCTTCTTCCACGGCAGTGTTGCCGCCACCGATTACGGCGACATCTTGATTGCGATAGAAAAAACCGTCGCAGGTAGCACAGGCCGATACGCCACGGCCGGCGAACTTTTCTTCGGAAGGCAGCCCAAGATAGCGAGCCGTAGCGCCCGTGGCGATGATGAGAGCATCGCATGTGTACTGACCGGAGTCGCCGATCAGGCGAAACGGACGCTCCGTGAGCTTCGCGGTGTGGATGTGGTCGAACACGATCTGGGTATTGAAACGTTCCGCGTGCTTTTGGAAACGCGCCATCAAATCAGGCCCCAGGACGCCGTCTGCATCGGCGGGCCAGTTGTCGACCTCAGTCGTGGTCATGAGTTGCCCCCCTTGGGCAAGCCCCGTAATGAGCAGGGGAGCCAGATTGGCACGGGCGGCATAGACGGCGGCGGTATAGCCGGCCGGGCCGGAACCGAGGATGATGAGGCGGGCGTGAGTGTGTTCGACAGTCATGAGAATACGAGCCAGGTGCGGACGCAAATGTGAAAAGGGGAAAGCCAAGCGATGCCGCCGATTATAGTCCGGGAAAACCGATACCAGAATCTGGCATAAACCGAATGCCAACAGGGAAAGATACGGTTATACTCGTAAAAAGTATGTTTTCGTTGAGCCGCACGGGTCGGTTGTTTCGGTTCCACGGTTCTTGGGAATCCTCTCCTCTGCACGCGGGAGTGTTTGCATGCACACAAGGAGTGGATGTATAGCAACCTTTCTATGTAATCCACTGTCCTATGAATCGGCCTGCTCTCGTTTCAACCACTGCGTTGAAAACTTTCCCCCTCTTTGCCGGATTGTCCGACGATGTGTTGAGTTCAATCGCCCAGGTAGCCATGATGCGCCACTACCTGCGCGGGCAATCGGTAGTACGCGCAGGCGAGCGTACCGATTACGTCTATTTTGTGCTGACCGGTAGCCTCAAGGTCGTGGTCAGCGACGAGGACGGGCGCGAAGTCATCCTTTCCATCCTGGGCCAAGGGCAGATTTTTGGCGAGATGGGGATGTTTGGCGACCAGCCGCGTTCCGCCTCGGTGGTCCCGGTAGTGGCTTCCGACCTGGTGACGGTGACGAAACAAGCTTTCCGCCAGTTGATGCAGGATCATTTCGAGGTGGCTTGGCGCATCATGTGCAACCTTGCCGAACGCCTGCGCGATGCCGACCGCAAGATCGAAAGCTTGGCCTTGATGGATGTTTATGGCCGCGTAGCCCGTCTGCTGCTGGAGATGGCCGAGGATGTCAATGGCGAAACCGTCGTGGCGCACAAGATTTCCAAGCAGGACATCGCCCGCATGATCGGCGCTTCCCGCGAAATGGTCAGCCGGGTGATGAAAGACCTCGGCCAGCAGGGTTTGATCGAAGAGACGCCGCACGGCATCATCCTGCACGAACGCCTGGGCAGCAACGCCTGACATTGCCGCATGGTTTGACAGCACCCCAACCCGGCTTCCTGCTTTCATGGCGACGGAAGCCGGGTCAGGTTTTTGCGCTGCCGGTTTGGTGAGTTCGGAACATGGGGGCAAGGCGCTATAATCAGGCGCCTCGCTTTTCCGAGTATTCTTTCAATGCCACCCCGCTCTTCGCCTCCCCCCTTGCCCGAAAAGATTCCCCTGCTGTTACGGGAAGCGCGCTGGCTCGTGCTGGGAGTCATGTCGCTCTATATCGGCCTAATCCTGTTCGGTTACGACAAGGCTGATCGGGGTTGGTCGCATGCGCCGGCAACAGGCGTAGTCAACAATCCAGGAGGGCGCATTGGAGCCTACCTTGCCGATGCGCTTCTCTACCTGCACGGGATTTCAGCCTGGTGGTGGGTGGTTTTCCTCGGTTATACGCTGGTGTGGGGGTTTCTCCGTCTGCGTAACCGCTTAACGCTCGATCGCCGGTCGTTCTTCGTCATCCTGCTTGGCTTTGTTGTAGTACTGCTGACCAGCAGTACGCTGGAAAGCATGCGTTTCCTTGGTCTGACCGACCTGACTTTCAGTTTGCCGTCGCAACCCGGCGGGATGCTCGGTTCCGTGTTCGGGGA
Organism: Betaproteobacteria bacterium; assembly: GCA_009782565.1. Taxonomy (GTDB): domain Bacteria; phylum Pseudomonadota; class Gammaproteobacteria; order Burkholderiales; family Rhodocyclaceae; genus WRNU01. The sequence goes on along the minus strand of WRIU01000007.1, from coordinate 83,030 downwards.
ACTGATGTTGCAAAATTTCGGTGCTACCGGCAGCGCATTGTTGCTGGTGGCTTTGCTGGCGGCGGGTTTGTCGCTCTTTACCGGAATTTCCTGGTTGTCCATCGCCGAGGGGATCGGCGGGATACTGGAACGGATCGTCCTGGGCGTGTTCGCTTTTCTACAGGCTTGCAGCGACAGATTGGCAGGGCGCAGGCGCGCATCGCAGCGCGAAGAAACGGTGCAGGTTCGCCGCAAGAAAAAAAATGAACAAGCCTTGAGCGCGCCATTGCGGATCGAGCCGGGCGTCTCGGAAGCGCCGCGTTCGCCCCGTGCCGACAAGGAGCGCCAACGTGCGCTCTTCACCGGTTCAGCCGACAGCCTGCCGTCACTGAACCTGCTCGATGCCGTAGCGAACAATGGGGAGTTGCCTTCGACCGAAACGCTTGAATTCACTTCCCGCCTGATCGAGACCAAACTCGCCGACTTCGGAGTCGAGGTCAAGGTGCTGGCGGCCTATCCGGGGCCGGTCATCACCCGTTACGAGGTCGAACCGGCGATCGGGGTCAAGGGCGCGCAAGTGGTCAATCTCGCCAAAGACTTGGCGCGCGCGCTCTCGCTGGTGTCAATCCGGGTGGTCGAAACCGTACCCGGCAAGTCGTGCATGGCGTTTGAATTGCCAAACGCCCGCCGCCAGGTCGTGCGCCTGTCGGAAATTCTCGGCTCGAAAGCCTACAACGACATGGGTGCGACCCTGACCGTGGCCTTGGGCAAGGACATCAGCGGACAACCGTTCGTGGCCGATCTCGCCAAGATGCCGCACCTGCTGGTGGCGGGCACGACCGGCTCCGGCAAGTCGGTGGGGATCAACGCCATGATCCTGTCCCTGCTCTACAAGAGCACACCGGATCAGGTGCGCCTCATCATGGTCGACCCGAAAATGCTGGAACTGTCGATCTACGAGGGTATCCCGCACTTGCTGGCCCCGGTGGTGACGGATATGAAACACGCGGCCAACGCACTCAACTGGTGCGTGGGCGAAATGGACAGGCGTTACCGGCTCATGGCGGCGGTCGGCGTTCGCAACCTGGCTGGGTTTAACAAGGCCGTGATCGACGCGCGCAAGATCGGCGAACCGCTTACCAATCCGTTCTCGATCACTCCGGAGGAACCTGAGCGGATCGAACCCATGCCGTACATCGTGGTGGTGGTCGATGAACTGGCCGACATGATGATGGTGGTGGGCAAGAAGGTGGAGGAGTTGATCGCCCGCTTGGCGCAGAAAGCGCGCGCGGCTGGGATACACCTGATTCTCGCCACGCAGCGCCCATCGGTCGATGTCATCACCGGGCTGATCAAGGCCAACGTGCCGACCCGAATCGCTTTCCAGGTGTCGAGCAAGATTGATTCGCGCACCATCCTCGACCAGATGGGAGCCGAAACCCTGCTCGGCATGGGCGACATGCTCTACCTCGCGCCGGGCACGGGCGTACCGATGCGGGTGCATGGCGCGTTCGTTGCCGATGGCGAGGTTCACAAGGTCGTCGACTATCTCAAGAAAACCGGACAGCCCGATTATGTGGAAGGCATCCTGACGCCTATCTCGGACGATTCGGATGATTTCGGCTTTGACAGCGAAGGCGGAGGGAGCGGGGGCGAGTCCGACGAGCTTTACGACAAGGCCGTCGAAGTCGTCATCAAGACGCGCAGGCCATCGATTTCGCTGGTGCAGCGCCACTTACGCATCGGCTACAACCGCGCCGCCCGCCTCATCGAGCAAATGGAACGCAATGGGGTCGTCTCTCCGGTGGGAGCCAGCGGCAACCGTGAAGTACTGGCTCCGCCAATCTCAGAGGAATGAACAGCATGAAAGGTTTCCGTGGCGCACTCGGCGTCGGCATATTCGCCGTTTCCCTGTTTCTTCCGGCGGTCAGCGCAACGGCGGCCAACGCGGTAGACAGCCTACGGCAATTTATCGCTTCGACCCGTGGGGCTGAAGGGGAATTCCGGCAAACCGTCAGCGGAAGAGAGGGGCAACCGGCGCAACAGGCTTCCGGCAAGTTTTCCTTTGCCCGCCCTGGCAAATTCCGGTGGGAATACGATTTTCCATACCCGCAGCTCCTGGTAGCCGACGGCAAGCAATTATGGTCGTGGGATCGCGACCTCCGGCAAGTGACGGTGCGCCCGATTGGGAACGCCCTGGGCTCGACGCCTGCCGGAATCCTGTTCGGGCAGGGAGAGCTTGAGCGCGATTTCATCCTGGAAAATGCAACGCCTGAAGAGATGGTCGGCAGCGAAAAACTCGCCTGGGTCGAGGCCCGCCCGCGCCAGACGGCAAACAATGAAGGCGGCAGCAGCGGTTTCCAGTTCTTTCGTTTCGGGTTCGACGGCAAACGCCTGCAACGTCTGACACTGCTCGACAACTTCGGGCAAACCACGGTCATCGAGTTCACCCGCCTGCGGCTCAACCCCACGTTTTCTTCGAACCATTTCCATTTCGAGCCGCCCGCCGGGGTGGATATCCTCGGCGACCCCTCGCCGCCGCAATGAGCGACGACCTCGATCTTTTCGGAACGGACGAACCCGCCGCGCGGGGAAAAAAAACCTCCCGCCCCGGCAGATCGTCCCGCGAGCCGGTGCCGATCCCCTTGGCCGAGCGCATGCGCCCGGCCTCGCTCGATGAAGTCGCAGGGCAGGCGCATCTTCTCGGGTCGGGAAAGCCCCTGCGGCTCGCATTCGAGTCGGGCAAGCCACACTCGATGATCCTCTGGGGGCCTCCCGGAGTGGGCAAAACCACGCTGGCGCGGCTGATGGCCAAAGGGTTCGACGCGGATTTCATCGCCTTGTCGGCGGTATTCTCCGGCGTCAAGGAAATACGCGAAGCCGTGGCGCATGCTGAAGTTGCCCGAAAAATGGGGCGTCACACCCTTCTTTTCGTTGACGAAGTCCACCGCTTCAACAAGGCGCAGCAGGACGCCTTCCTCCCCTACGTGGAACAAGGGCTTGTCACCTTCATCGGCGCAACGACGGAAAACCCCTCGTTTGAAGTCAACGCCGCCCTGCTTTCGAGGGCGGCGGTCTATGTGCTGGAAGCGCTCGATGCCGAGGCGATGGCGGAACTTTTTGAGCGTACCTGCCGCTGTGCCTGCCCGGAACTCGCGTTCGACGACGACGCGCGCAGCCGCATGACCGGCTTTGCTGATGGCGACGCCCGTCGGTTGATGAACCTCATCGAGCAGGTGCAGATCGCCGCCGCGACTACTGGGGAAAATCCCGTCACGGCGCGCTTCGTCGAGCAAACGCTATCGCGCGACCTGCGCCGCTTCGACAAAGGGGGCGAGGCGTTTTACGACCAGATTTCCGCCCTTCACAAATCGGTACGCGGCTCCGATCCGGACGCGGCGCTGTATTGGATGTGCCGCATGCTCGACGGCGGGGCCGACCCGCTCTACCTTGGGCGGCGGATTGTGCGGATGGCTACGGAAGATATCGGGCTGGCCGACCCGCGCGCCCTGGAAATTGCGCTCAATGCCTGTGCCGCCTATGAGCGCCTGGGTTCGCCAGAAGGTGAACTGGCCTTGGCCGAAGCCGTCGTATTCATGGCCTGTGCCGCCAAATCGAACGCGGTCTACGTAGCCTATGGCGCGGCGCGGCGCTTCATCAAACAAAGCGGCTCGCTGCCTGTACCGCTGCATCTACGCAACGCGCCAACCAAGCTGATGAAGGAACTCGGCTACAGCCACGGCTACCGCTACGCGCACGACGAACCGCAAGGCTATGCCGCCGGGGAGCGATACCTGCCCGACGGCGTAGAGCCACCCGGCTGGTACCGGCCTACATTACGCGGTATGGAAGCGAAAATCGCCGAAAAACTCGCCCACCTGCGTCGGCTCGACGCCCAGGCGGGGAGCGCGGTGCACGAAGGCAAACCCGCTGCGGCAATGGTAAAAAGCAACGATGGAGCGCCTTGACATGAGGCGCTCCATCGGGAACGGAACGAATTGGACAGCGGCTACCGGCGGGGAAGCCGCTTCACTGTGGAAGATTATGCGAAACGGAAAAGCGGTTGAACTCCGCACGAGCCCGTGCAGCCTTTTCAGGCATCCCGGCGGCATCGGCATATTCGATCAATTCCCGGAGCCAGCGCGCCAACAATTGCACCCCTTCGTCGGTTTGAACCAAACCGCAGAGCACCTGGCCCGCCATGACATCAGAAATCCCCTCGAATTCGGCGATCAAAGCAACTTCATCATCCGTAAGGTCGCAATAATCAAGGCAATCGCGCATGGATAGCATCTTGAACCCCCCCTTCCTGAAAGGAAATCAGCCTTCTTGTGCGGCCTGTTATAAGACTATGACAGCATGACCTAAAAACAAGGAAATAATTCATGAAAAATCTGAATCATTAAGTGACAGCCGTAATTGAAGCCAAAACAGCCCATTTTATTGGCATAAAAAAATATACAGAATCATTTGCTTGCGACACTTAACAAGTGAATTACTTTAACTGTTCGTCTCAACCGCATGAATTTTATTGATTCATGATCCGGAACTCACACAGGACGCTCTCACATGCTTGACATCCAGATACTACGCGGCCAACTCGATACCGTGGCGGCTCGTCTCCTGACCCGCGGCCTGCGGCTGGATACCGCCGCTTTTCTTGCCCTTGAAGAAGAGCGCAAGGCTCTCCAGACCCGTACCCAGGAATTTCAGGCGCGGCGCAACAGCCTTTCCAAGCAGATCGGCATCTTGAAAGGCAAGGGTGAAGACGCCTCGGCGGTGCTGGCCGAAGTCGGGTGCCTTGGCGACGAACTCAACCGTTGCGAACAGGCCCTGCCGGCATTGCTCGAACGGATGGACGCCTTTCTCGCCACCCTGCCCAATCTGCCGCAGGACAGTGTGCCGGTAGGCTCGGATGAGGCGGCGAATGTCGAAGTCCGCCGCTGGGGCACAACGCCAGTGTTCGATTTTGAAGTACGTGATCACGTCGACATCGGTGCGGCGCTTGGGTTGGACTTCAACACAGCCGCAAAACTTTCCGGTGCGCGCTTCAGCTTCATGCGCGGGCAGGTCGCGCGGCTGCACCGGGCGCTTGCCCAGTTCATGCTCGATACCCACACCCGCGAGCACGGCTACACCGAATGCTATACCCCTTACATCGTCAACCGGGAGGCGCTTGAAGGCACAGGCCAACTGCCCAAGTTCAAAAACGACATGTTCTGGGTTTCCCGTGGCGGCGATGAGCAAGCGCGCGAGCAATACCTGATCTCCACGGCGGAAATATCGCTGACCAACAGCGTCCGCGAACAGATACTACCCTCCGAGGCCTTGCCGCTCAAACTCACCGCCCACAGCCCATGCTTCCGTTCCGAAGCGGGCAGCGGCGGGCGGGATGTGCGCGGCATGATCCGCCAACACCAATTCGACAAAGTCGAAATGGTGCAGATTGTCCACCCGGAACAGAGCAACGCCGCCCTCGAAGAAATGGTCGGCCACGCCGAAGCCATCCTGCAGAAACTCGGCCTGCCGTACCGCGTCATCGTTCTTTGCACGGGTGACATGGGCTTTTCTGCCGCAAAGACCTTTGATCTCGAAGTCTGGCTGCCCGCGCAGAACGCCTACCGCGAAATATCCAGTTGCTCCAACTGCGAGTCTTTCCAGGCACGCCGCATGCAGGCGCGTTTTCGGAACGCCCAGGGCAAGAACGAACTCGTGCACACCCTCAATGGTTCAGGGCTGGCGGTTGGGCGCACATTGGTCGCAGTACTTGAAAACTTCCAGCGCGCCGACGGTTCCGTTGCCATCCCCGAAGCCCTGCGCCCCTACATGGGTGGGCTGGAGGTGATGACCCCGGAGAACTGAGAAGTTCCTCTCCCACTTGTGGGAGAGGGGTAAGGGTGTGCCGCACTCACATGGGTCTGTATAGGGCTAAACAAAAAACTTGCTAAGGCGCAGGTTGCGGCAGGCGTACTCCCGGCATGACCTGGGCATTGAGATGGAGGCCGGAAGGAGGCCGTTCCGCGTCGGATTCGACTAGCAGGGGGCGCTCGACCGGATAGGAGTAGAGGAGGACGTCGTAAAAATTACGGACATTCTCCGCCATGATGAGCGCCTCGCCGCCGCGTACCGGCCCCGTCTTGAACCGAGTAGCGTACTGGGGCTGCGACAGCAGGGGCAGCACGGATTTCAGATCCACCCACGCGGTGTCGTTCTTGCCGAGCAGGCGAGCCAGCGCACGGGCGTTGTTAAGCCCTCCGGGACCGATGTTGTAAGCGGCGGTAGTCATCCACATACGGTCGGGGTGGAGAACCTCTTTCGGGAGTTTTGCCTGCAACATAGAGAGATAGCGCGCGCCCCCAAGGATCGACTGCCTTGGGTCCAGGCGGTCTTCGACACCGAGCCGGTTGGCGGTATCGACGGTCAGCATCATCATCCCGCGCACACCAGTGTAAGACGTGGCTTCCGGGTCCCAATGCGATTCCTGATAAGAAACCGCCGCCAGAAAGCGCCAGTCGATGCCGGTTTTCTTCTCCGCCTCGCGGAAAATGGGGATATAGCGCGGCAAACGGTTCTGAATACGCTTGAGAAAGAACGTGATGTCGTAATGATCGAGGCGGCGGATGTGGCCGAAGTAATGATCCGCCGTACTAGCCAGCAAACCGTTCCCGGCCGATTCGTTGAGGAAGTCATTGATTTCGCCCATCAGCCCGCCGTCGGCTTGCAACGGCGTCGCCCAGGATACCGCGCTCTTGAGCGGGAGGTCGTAGGCGATGGCCAGCTTAGGCGCTAAACGCTTGGCGAGCGCGTAATTCACCCGGTCGGTTGCCAGGAGGTCAATCCGGCCAGCCGCCGTTTGCATGAGCAACTCCTGGTCGTCGGTATGCGGGGCAGGATGGACGACTTCCAGCCCAGGGACGCTTTGCTTGAGCGTTTCCATCAACGCAGCGAGTTTCGTCCCCTGTCGCACCGTGACGACCCGTCCGGACAAATCCCGGTCACGCAGGGCAGAACGGCGACCCATGCGGCCAACCAGCACGAAATCAATTTCGCGCAGCCCTGCCGTCCAGGCCAAGGGCAAATGGCTGTCGGGAGTCAATCCGGCTGCCGCCAGATGCGCCTGTCCATTGGTGACGGCTTCAAGCGCATGCGCCGTATCCGGATAAGGCACGAAACGCACCGGAACCCCAAGGCGCTTCCCAAGCGCAACCAGCAGATCGTGCTCAAAACCCGCGTAAGTCCCCCGTTCATCCGCACGGTAAGAGAGCGTATCGACGCGGGTAGCGACCCGCAGTTCGCCCAACTCGCGGAAATCCTCGATGCGGGAATGGGAAGGGCTGACGGCGGTCACTACGATGGCCGCGATCAGGAGCGTGGCGAAACTAGCAAAAATGACGTGAGAAAGACGCAAGCGAACACCCGAAAAACAAGAACCTGGTTGATTATGCCTGTCCTGACAGTTATGTGCATGTACAAAGGCAACAAACACACACGCACATGAGACAGGTGAGGTCAGAAAAGAGACAGTCGTCCACCGCGCGGAGTGTCCCTTACCGTAATTTTTGGCGCTACAGAAAAACCGCACACTGCCTATCTTTTTTTGCCGGGTCGCCTATAATTTCGCGCTTCGAGCGGAGAGATGGCCGAGCGGTTGAAGGTACCTGACTCGAAATCAGGCGTAGGTGTAAGCCTACCGTGGGTTCGAATCCCACTCTCTCCGCCAAAGTGTTTTTTTGCAACGTTTTGATTTATAGATAGAAAAAATCTGCCAACTGGCGTCTTTTTCTTCGTGGTTCCCCACTTGGTTCCCCATCTGGTTCCCCACCCCTGTACTGAGACTTCCTAAGACGATGTGACACGACGAACTGAACAAGGAATTTTTACGTTGACTTGTTGCGCTCGTCAGGCAGCACTGTTTGGGTACCGGTACACCACTCTGCCCAGTCTTGCATGATTGCCCGCCTCTTCTCAAAAAGATCAGAACGCAGATAGGCTTGTTCTACCGCTGTCCCTACCGAATGAGCCAGCGCGAGTTCTGCCAACTCCCTTGCGTGTTGTGTTTTCTCGGCAGCCCAGATACGAAAGGTAGATCGGAAACCATGAACGGTGACATGGCTTTGGTTCATCCTCCGCAAGAGAACCGACATCGCCATATTCGACAACGGTTTCCCTTCCTTGGCACCAGGAAACAGCCAGATGGTGTCCATTCCAGACACTTTTTCGAGGACTGCGAGTGTTGCATCCACCAACGGAACGCGGTGCTCGCGCCCACTCTTCATTCTTTCCCCAGGGATGATCCAGACACGACGGGAAAGGTCGAATTCTTTCCATTTGGCGAGCAGGACTTCAGATGTACGGCATGCGCTCAGGATCGTCAATTCCAGGGCGCGGGCAGCTAAACCTTTTTCCTTTTCAAGCAGCCCGAAGAAATCCCCAACCTGATCGTATGGCATGGATGGGTGATGCTGAGCCTTCTTGAGCTTTTCGGGTTTGGGCAACAGTTCCTGCAAATGCCTGTTCCACCGTGCCGGGTTGTCCCCCTCACGGTAGCCGATGGTCGTTGCCCAGGCCAGTACCCGTTCAATGCGCTCACGCAGGCGGGTTGCTGTTTCAGTTTTCGTTTCCCAGATCGGATCCAATGCCTTGAGGATGTGAGAGGTTGTAATCAACCGTACATTCATCCTTCCGAAGTATGGCGAGGCATAAGTAAAGAGCGTGTACTCCCATTGCTTCCCGTGTTTTTCACATTTCCATTCGGCTTTGCGCTTGGCAATATATTCCTTGGCGCATTGATCGAATGTTTTATCGCTGGCGTTCCTTTTTTCCGTTTGCTGCTGTATTTGCAAGGGTTCAGTTACTCGCATCGGGGATTCACGAGTCTGGTGTGCTTTTCCCATCTTCTTTTGCGTGGCAACTCCGCGTGCATGCAATGGATCAATTCCCTGAGCCAATGATTCACGAGCTTGGCGCACTTTTTCCCTTGCTTGGGCAAGGCTCACCTCACCAAGACCACCCATGCCCATGTAGTGTTCTAAACCTTCAATTTTGTAACGAAACACCCAGCATTTCGCCAAGCTTTCCTTTACGTAGAGATAAAGACCTTTTCCGTCGTTATATTTCCCCGGTTTGGAAATACGTGCGACTTTTAGAGCAGTCAGTTTTTCGAAAAACGGCATGATGATTGTTATTGAGAGAAGAGGATATGGGGCTTTTCGCCTAGTCCGATGATTCATTTGAACATTCGGATGGCAGCGTTCAAGCCCTTCAAAACCTGTTCTCTTCTGTAAATATGAGGAATCCGGCAGGTCGGAGGACTGACTTAACAATCCAAACATCATCGTAGGTTCAGCTTTTTCATTCCAGCCGGAAGTCGCCCTGAAATTGCGGCATTTCGCCATCAGATAGGCGATTCCTCCTCCTCGCGCGCTTCGCGCCAGCGACGGTAGTCTTCGTCGATCAGGTAACTGACCATAGCCACATCATGTCCCGGATTGGCCTGAACGCCCACGATCCATCCGTGAATGAACCTAAAACGTTTCCCAAACATTTCTTCTCCCTTTGACCGACGAACCTGGGTGACATCAGACAGAATGAGACGAACTCCACCGCTTGAATTGCCTCTTGAACCCGCGCATTTCGACATCAACCCACTGAAGTCACACTGGAGGGCGACTGGGGGGCGACTTTTTGCCATCGGCCAAAAAATGGCCTGTCCGGGCATCTCAACTATCACCACAGTCACACTGGGGGGCGACTTTTCAAGAGGGTGTTTCTATGAAACGGCGCTTGCCGGGACTGCCTCATCCTGATCACGCATTTTTAACTCCAACCAGAGGCCCAAGATTTGCCCGTCAAGGCTTGCCAAATCCGGCAGGGGTGAGAATTCCGAAATATGTGCACCTGGAGTGATTCAAAGAGATACATGGAAAAGGCTGTTTTTCGGATATTTCAACGGTATCTTTTTTCCCTTGCCGCTTTTGGATTGTTTCGGGCAGCCCTATACTGGGCTTGCATTTCGAGGGCATCGCGCCCTCAAGCCTTCATCGTCCTTTAGGCGCAATGAAGTCCGGTTTTCAACCGGCGTAGCGGTCGTTACCCGCATTTGAAAGTACCCGAGCCGTTGGTTCAGATTGAGTGATGCCCTTCCGAGGGCAATAGAAGAGTTGTCTATGCCCTTCGGGGCAATAGTTTGGCTTGCCCTCCCAAGGGCAGCAGCGAAGTTGTGAAGCAAGGCTTTGTCGGCGGGGTTTCCCGCGCTGACCGTCCCTGTCGGGATGCGTCTATTGCTTCTGTCCATTCGGTGGTACGTCCTGCCACCCGTCATTCCACCCTATGTCGGGCACACGCATCCGCGTCGCACATGGCAGCGGCCAATCGGTTCGCCATGTGTTTTTGCCCGGCCTCACACCCCCCGTTCGTCAGGGGGGAGTCCTGGAGGTTTCATCATGTCTGATCCATTGAAGAGCGCCTTTTGCGCCACTGATGCCGCCCTGCCGGTATCTCCAACCCCGCCACGGCCGAAATGCCTTCGCGGACGGATCAAATTTCTATTTTTAATGCCGACGAGCACGGGGAGCGTTACGCACAACCGGCGAATTTTGGACAGGCGTGGCGCATCCGTGATCGCGCACCACGCTCAAATTTCGATCACACACGCCGGGGGGTTCGAGACCCGCCCCCGCCGATGGACAAAGGGTTTCTCTGAACTGCTTGCTGTGCGCCGTCAGAACGGTGCACGGCCTATTGAGGAAGATTCATCATGATCCGCTTCAGCTATCGCCCTGCCGGGCGTACTTCCGGCAACCTGAACCCGCAACCCGTCCGCCGACCGGACAAGGATCAATGGTTCTTGACGGTCATCCTTGGCCGTTACCGTCCGGGTGAGGTTGACCCGCTATGTGTGCTGGAAATGCTCATCAAGCATTTCAACACCCAACATACGGCGTTTGAAAAGACTGTCTCGTTCAAGACGAGAAGGGAACGCGCTCAATTCCTGCGGCGCTTCTTTCGTGATCTGTCCGGGAAAGCCGGTTTCAAGACCTTGCCTGATCCGCGCAACCTCGGTGTCCGGCACGTCCGTGCAATGGTCAAGGTCTGGCAACGGGAGAAACTGGCTCCTGCTACCGTGCAGACTTATTTTAGTTTTCTGCGTGGGCTGGCTTTATGGCTCGGAAAACCCGGATTCATCCCGTCCCCGGCGTACTTCGGAATGGAGCCTTCGGAATTCAGGAGAAGCGAAGTCGCACAATCCGACAAAAGCTGGTCAGCGGCGGGCATCGACATTGACGGACTGATCGAAAAGGTTTGCGCCTTTGATTGCTATGTGGGGGCATCACTGAAACTGATCCGCCATTTCGGGCTGCGGCGCAAGGAATCCATCATGTTTCGCCCGCACCGTTGTGTTGTGCCGTTTGAAGCGACAGGGCTTGACCCGCTGGAACGAGAGGCCGAAGAGTACATCTCCATCAAGGCCGGGGCGAAAGGCGGCAGAAAGAGGTTCATTCCGCTCAATACCTCGGAACGTAAAAGCGCACTGGCCTATGCACAGGCGGTAGCAGGCGACACGGATGCGCATATGGGGCAACCGGGTTACAGCCTGCTCCAGAATATGTACCGTTTCGATTACGTGATGAAGAAATTCGGTGCAACGAAAAGGCTCTCAGGCGTGAGCGTACATGGGCTGCGCCATGAGGCGATGATCGAGCATTACCAGCAACAGGCCGGGGAACCGCCACCGGTGCGTGGCGGAAACCCCGTGTCACGGGAAAAGGATGTTGCCGCCAGACTCTCCGCCTCGAAGCTGGCCGGGCATAACCGCATGAGGGCTGCGTCCGCCTACGTAGGCAAGCCTGTTGCCATACGTCGTCATGCGCAGAAAAACCCACTTGTGCAGTGTGCCGATCAGGATGAGTCCTGATCGAATTCCAGTCCCTTCGCCTTCGCAATGGCACGGGCGAACTTTTCCAGCAGGTCGGGGCGTTCCGCTTCAAGCGTGTCTACCCACAAGCGGAACGCCGCTTCCCAATCGGCTTGGGTTTTTACACCGACGAGATCAATACCAATTCTTCGGAATTCGGCGATCTCGCTACGGGTAAATCTCATTTTTTTGCCTGAACGGAGCATGGTGCAGGTTTCTGTTCAGGGGGTAACCGCCTGGAGGGCAGCGTACAAGGTGGTCTTGCCGATCTTGAGCCTTGCTGCCGCCTCGCGCACACTCAAACCTTTGGCGATATGGCCGCGTGCACGCTGCAATCTTTCCGCCGTGATGACGGGTTTTCGTCCGCCCTTGCGTCCCCGTGCAGCGGCAGCGGTTAATCCTGCTTTGGTTCTTTCGCGGATCAGATCCCGCTCGAACTGGCCCAGTGCGCCGAACACATGAAAAATCAGCCTCCCGCCCGATGTAGTGGTGTCGATGGCTTCCGTCAGTGACCGAAAGCCAATGCCTCTTGCTTCCAGCGTGGCAACGACTTCGATCAGGTGTGCCAGCGATCTCCCTAGCCGATCCAACCGCCACACCATGAGCACGTCGCCGTCACGAAGGTAAGCCAGCGCGGAACCCAAGCCAAGGCGCTCGGCCTTGGCTCCCGAGACCGTGTCCTCGAAAATCCGCTCACAACCAGCCTTGCGTAGCGCGTCCGTCTGCAAGGCGGTGTCCTGCTCCGCTGTCGAGACCCGTGCATAACCAATCAATGCCATTTTTTGACCCCTTTTCCGTTAACTTGTCCGTCTATCTTCTCGTCCGTTTTGCCGTCTTCAAGGGGATTGCCGGACAGTTACGGCTTGTCCGGCAAACGACCGTTTGGCGGACAGGGAAAAAGCAAAAATTCAATGACGCGGCGCTTAGGCTTACTGTGTCTGGCAACAGCGAATCAGGTTTGTATACGGGTCGAAAAAATTCACTTTGCCTTCTTGACACGTTTCAACAGTTGTTGAACAATTGACGAATGGAAACGAAAACAGCCACTACCATCTTTGAAGTCCTGACTTCCGATGCGCGTCTTGCCATCTTTCGGCTTCTGGTCAAATACGCGCCGGACGGTCTGGTTGCCGGAGAGATTTCCCGGATGCTCGATATACCGAAGACCAATCTTTCCTTCCACCTGAAAAACATTGTGCACAGCGGGTTGGCCAGCGTGGTGCGAGAAGGTCGCAATACACGGTACAAGGCCAATATTCCCCTGATGATGAAAACCATCGCGTACCTGACGGAAGAATGCTGTTCCGGCAACCTTGGGCAATGTCGGGGTGTTCAAACCGAAAGCGAAATTATGTCGAAGATCCCGCCAGCCTGTTGCGAAGGCTAGAAACCTTGACTTTAGGAGAAATGTTCATGAACACGCCAGACAAAAGCGCATCAAACGAACAGGTCAAAAAAACTGTTCGCGCCGGATACGCCGCTATTGCCACGGGGCAAGGTTCCTGTTGCGGAGGAGGAGGCTGTTGTGGTCAACCCGACCCCATTCGGTTGGCAGAGGCCGTAGGCTACGATGCAGAAAGTCTTGCCAATTTGCCGGACGGCGCGAACATGGGGCTTTCTTGCGGTAACCCCATCGCCATCGCGGCCTTGCAGGAAGGCCAGACTGTGCTTGATCTCGGCAGTGGCGGCGGTTTTGACGTGTTTCAGGCAGGCGAGAAGGTAAAAGCCTCTGGGCGGGTTATCGGCGTGGACATGACCTCGGAAATGCTTGCCAAGGCTCGCGAAAATACTGAGCAGTACCGGCAGCGCACTTGCCTGGATAACGTGGAATTCCGCCTTGGCGAGATTGAACACCTTCCCGTGTCCGATAACAGTGTTGACGTGGTGCTCTCCAACTGCGTCATCAACCTTTCCCCGGACAAGCCTCAAGTCTGGCGCGAGGTCTTCCGTGTGTTGAAACCGGGCGGCAAAGTATCCGTATCTGACCTTGCCCTGTTGCAGCCTCTGCCCGACAGGCTTCAGGAAATGGCAGCGGCACTGGTGGGATGCGTGGTTGGGGCAGCTCTGGTGGAAGAAACCAGGGTCATGCTGGAAAAGGCCGGGTTTACGTCCATCGTCCTGACGCCCAAGCCGGATTATGTGCGGAACATGCAGGACTGGAACGACCCCTTGTACAAGCAAATCGCCGAAGCATTGCCGAAAGGCAGGGAAATGGCGGATTACGTTGTCAGCCTGGACATTGAAGCCAAGAAATAGGGCGTGCTTAACCACAAGGAACATACGGGATGAACATTCTTTTCCTCTGTACTGGCAACTCCTGCCGCTCCGTCATCGCGGAAGCCCTGCTCAAGTCAATGGCTCCGGCCGGTGTGGCCGTGCAGAGCGCGGGCAGCAATCCCGCAGGGTTTGTGAATCCCCGCGCCCTGGCCGTGTTAAGGGAAGCCGGGATTGCCACAGAAGGCTTGTTCAGCAAATCATGGGACAAGCTACCGGAAAAGCCGGATGTGGTGATAACCCTGTGCGCCGACGCAGCGGGTGAAGCGTGCCCGCTGTACTTCGGACAGGTTGTGCGCAGTCATTGGGGGATGCCTGACCCTGCCAAGGTAGAGGGTGACGAGGCGGCTATTGGCGCGGCTTTTACCAGTACCCTTGATGTATTGCGCAGACGCATCGGTTCCCTGGTGAATGGTTTGAAGGTGGAAGGTGATATGGATGAAGCCCGGTTTCAGGAACTGCTGGATTCCATCGCTTCTATCTAAGTTTTTTTGTCTGTAAATGTTCAACTCTTCAACAACTTTCACCACATCAAGGAGTGCAGATGGCTAACGGAAAGGAAACCCTGTCGGGTCGTTGTTGCAGTTCCGTAGCGGAAATGCCGACCCAGCTATCTTCCCCTGTTGACAGCGCCCGTTCGTGGAACTATCGCTACGCGGGCAGCATCGTTGGCATTGCCGTACTGTGGGTGCTTGCCTACTCGTACATCATCCCTGTTTCACGCTGGCTGACGTATGATGCCTTGGGCATTACCGTTGGCTCGCATCTCGGTGCGGCCATCGAATTCTTTTTTTACGACACGGCCAAGATTCTGCTCCTCCTTGTCGCCTTGATTTACGGTATTGCCTGGATACGAACCTCCATGAATGTGGAGCGGGTACGTGACTATCTTTCAGGCAAACACCGTGGCCTTGGCTATTTTCTCGGTGCTCTGTTCGGTTCGTTGACCCCGTTCTGTTCCTGTTCAAGCATCCCGCTTTTCCTTGGCTTTCTCAGTGCCCGCATTCCCATGGGCATAATCATGGCCTTTCTCATCACATCGCCTTTGATCAACGAGGTCGCGATTGTTCTGCTCTGGGGGCTGCTGGGCTGGAAGTTCACAGTAGCGTATGTGCTTGTGGGTATGCTGGCTGGCATTCTTGGCGGCTGGTTTATGGATCGCATCCGGGCAGAACGCTGGTTGCAGCCTTTTGTTCTGGAGGGCATGAACGGTGCTCCCGAACATCAACTCGTTTCGGAGTCCGGGGAAGTACAAAAGCCGACGATCCGCCAGCGGCATGCTTTTGCCTATGGCGAAACGGCCACGATTTTCAAACGTACCTGGAAATGGGTCATTGTCGGCGTCAGCATCGGGGCTGCCCTGCATGGCTTTGTGCCGGAAAACTGGTTCGCGGAAAATTTCAGCGCCAAGGATTGGTGGACCGTGCCTGCTGCCGTCCTTGCAGGCATCCCTTTGTACTCCAGCGTCACCGGCATCATCCCGATAATGGAAAGCCTTTTGCTCAAAAGCCTTCCTCTTGGCACGACCATGGCTTTCTGCATGAGCGCCGTTGTCGCCAGCCCGCCATCGTTCATGATGCTGCGGCAGGTGATGACATTCAAACTGTTGGGGGTTCTCATTGCCTATCTATGGGTGATGCTCACTCTCGTGGGCTGGCTGTTCAACGCCATCGGCCCGTACATCATGTAGTCATTCCGAAAAGGAGAAAATCATGCACATCAAAGTATTCGGCCCCGGTTGCGCCCGCTGCACGACAACGGAAGATCTTGTTAAAGAGGTTGCCGCTGCCAAAGGTGGAAATATCACTGTGCAAAAAGTAACCGATCTCAAGGAGATGATGGTTTCAGGCATCGTTTCTACCCCGGCTGTTGTTATCGACGGCATCATAAAATCAACCGGCAGGGTTCCCACCAAGGAAGAAATAGCAGCCTGGATTGACGGTGCTGCCGGTGCTCCGTCCACATCTGCCGCTCCAGGCTGCGGCTGTGGCGGAAAGTGCTGATACCCAGTAAGCAAACTGCAATGAACAAATCAGCACTGAAGAAACTCTCTTTTCTCGACCGCTTCCTTACCCTATGGATATTCCTCGCCATGTTCATAGGCGTGGGGCTTGGGTGGGCTGTGCCGGACGTAAAGAACATCATCAACTTTTTCCAGGTGGGCACGACCAATATTCCCATCGCCATCGGGCTTATCCTGATGATGTATCCGCCTCTGGCAAAGGTGAAATACGAGCAGCTTGGGCAGGTATTCCGCAATAAAAAAGTGCTCCTGCTTTCCCTGGTGCAGAACTGGGTTATCGGCCCGGTTCTCATGTTCCTGCTGGCGATTGCCTTTCTTTCCGGCAACAACAGCTACATGGTGGGCCTTATCCTCATTGGCCTTGCCCGCTGCATCGCGATGGTCATTGTCTGGAACGACCTTGCCGGTGGTGACAGGGAGTATTGCGCCGGGCTGGTGGCCTTCAATGCCGTGTTTCAGGTGCTTTTCTTTTCGGTCTACGCCTATGTGTTCATTACCGTGCTGCCCGGCTGGCTCGGATTGTCTGGGGCGGTGGTGGACATCAGCATGGGGCAGATTGCCGAAAGCGTTTTCATCTATCTCGGCATTCCGTTCCTTGCGGGCGTCGCCTCGCGTTTCTATGGCCTCAAAGTCAAAGGACTGGACTGGTACGAGAAGGTTTTTATCCCCCGCATAAGCCCGTGGACGTTGCGAGCATTACTGTTCACCATTTTGGTCATGTTCTCCCTCAAGGGCGAATACATCGTGCAACTTCCCCTGGATGTGGTGAAGGTCGCCATTCCCTTGCTGATTTACTTTCTGGTGATGTTCCTGTTTTCGTTCTACCTTTCCAGGCGGGCAGGAGCGAATTACGAACAGTCAGCCACACTTTCCTTCACTGCCGCTTCCAACAATTTCGAGCTTGCCATTGCCGTTGCCATCGCCGTGTTCGGTCTGAACTCCGGCGAAGCGTTTGTGGCCGTCATCGGGCCGCTGGTGGAAGTGCCGGTGTTGATTGGTCTGGTAAATGTGTCCTTGTGGCTGAAAAAACGGTGGTGGAATGCGGCATGACTTGGCAGGCCGCAATGTCTTGTCGTTTTTTTAATCCTGGCAGTTCAAAAAACGAATACCGTATTGCAGGGCAAGCATGGTCGTAGAAAAAACTGCGCTACGCCTTATCTTTTCGCTTGGTCTGACTCAAACGATTGCCTGGGCTTCATCCTATTACCTTCCCGCCGTTCTGGCCCGCCCAATGGCGGAAGGTCTGGGATGTTCTGTTTCAAATGTTTATGCGGCTTTTTCCGCAGCACTTGTCATCGCGGCGCTTACCGCTCCTTTCGCGGGGAGATACATCGACAAATGGGGTGGGAAGCGTGTTCTTGCCGCTTCCAGTGTTTGGTTCGCGCTGAGTTTGGTTTTTCTGTCGCAGGCGCAAGGCGTGTTGAGTCTTTTCATAGGGTGGGTCCTTTTGGGCTTTGCTATGGGGGCTGGACTCTATGATATGGCCTTTGCCGCAGTAGTTCGGTCCCGTGGCTCGTCCGCTCCATCCGTCATAGCCGGAATCACCCTTTTTGCAGGTTTTGCCAGCACAGTGGGTTGGCCCGTATCGCATTATCTCCTGTCAAATTTTGGCTGGCGGCAAGCCTTGGTCGTATGGGCCAGTGTCCACCTGCTCTTGGCGCTGCCACTGAACTTGTCACTGGTTCTGCCCATGTCGCCCGACAGTAAGAAGCATCCAAGGCCGAATGCCGATTCTTCCCACGAAATGGAAAGAGACAGGATTCCGGCAATGGTTGTACTGGCTCTGGCCTTTGTGTTGTCCGGTTTTTGCACAGTTGCTATGGCCAGCCATATGCCTGGGCTTCTGCAACTCTTCGGAGTTGGCGTGGCTGCAAGTATTTTTGCCGGGATGGCGTTTGGCCCCGCGCAGGTGTTCGCCAGGGTGTTTCAGATTTCCATGCTGCGGAAGGTGCCGCCCATAATCACAGCCATACTGGCTGTTCTCATTACCCCGCTCGGTGCTGTTTTGCTGATTTTGTCCGGGCCATGGGCTGCTACGCTGGTTGGCGTAACGCACGGTTTCGGAAATGGAATGCTGACCATCATCAAGGGAACGCTGCCCCTTAGCATTTTCGGGGAAAGAGGCTATGGCCGCAGGCAGGGGTTATTGTTTTTACCCGCAGGCATTACGCAGGCGTTTTCACCTTTTCTGTTCAGCTTGTGCATTGACGCATTGGGCAAGGATGCGCTGTATGTCTATATTGCTGTCATTTGGACGGCAGCATTGCTTTTTCTGTGGTTGAAACGCCTGACTCATTGACTGGCTGCCGCAACTTCCCGTCCTGCTCGATGTTGATTAACACCACTGTTTATATCGATACATGACATAAATACCGTTTCGTCCCACAATATGCGGATGTGGCTCAGGTTGAATTGATCGGGCTTGTCAATCTTCCTGCTGCGGCAGTTGCCCGATTTCGTCGAGCTGCTGCTGCAAGGAGAGACGAGCAATCTTCGATAGAGGCAGATTCCTGAACAATTCGATCCTGCGGTTCAATAAATGGAATGCAACAGAAACCGCATGGCGCTTTGTCTGCTCATCACCTTCTACGGCGGCAGGGTCTTCGATGCCCCAATGAGCGGTCATTGGTTGTCCGGGCCAGACCGGACAGGTTTCACCAGCAGCCGAGGAGCACACCGTAAAAACGAAATCCATCGTTGGAGCGCCGTTTTGTGCAAACTCGTCCCAACTTTTGCTGCGCAGTTGCTCAGTTGGCAACCCATGCTCATTGAGAAAATCGAGTACGTGTTGATTCACAACACCGGTTGGGCGGCTCCCGGCACTGAATGCCCGGAAACGGCCACCACTGATGTGATTGAGGATGGACTCCGCAAGGATGCTGCGCGCAGAATTGCCCGTGCACAAAAATAGGACGTTATAGATACGATCTGACATGATTCCCTCTCTTCGGGATGATGTCTTCTGGAGACTGGCACGGCGCTTTGCCATGGTGTTTGAGGCTTCTGTTTTCGGCAAGCAGTTGCCGCCTTGGCAGCAGTTCTGGGTCAGGAATGCGACTAGTTCGTCTATTTCACCGTAGTCTGCCGAGTAGCGGATAAACCGACCTTCCTTCTGACCCTTAATCAACCCGACACGATTCAGATGAGCTAAGTGGAACGAGAGCGTAGCCGGCGCCATGTCCAGTTGCTCGTCAATCACGTTGGCAAATAGGCCATCATCGCCCGCTTCGACAAGCAGGCGAAAGATGGACAAACGGGATTCGTGCCCAAGGGCAGCGAGGAGTTCGGCAGCGGCTAATGTTTCCATATTTCCGTTGTTATGGAATTGCAAAATCAAGCTAACTATAGAAAATGCCGCCTGCTGGACGCAAGCGGCGTTTGAAGCTCATGCGTACAAACGATCTTTGAAGCTGATGTCTCGTTTGTAGGAATCCATGCTGCCAACCTTGCGGAGATTTGCCCACGTACCCTTATAATAGGGAACCACGTTGCGGTCGGTCCAGTCGGTGGTTACATCGCCTTGAATGCCGTTGATGTAGCCGAACATCATAAATGTGTGGTTTGGTTTGATATCCTTGCTTGGGTAAGCCATTGCGAATGTTGAGCCAAAATCGTTGAATACTTCGACGATGTCACCGGCAGACACGCCCAATTCCTTTGCGTCGCTCTGATTCAGTTCGATGTAGGCCATCGGATACCGTTTCTTGACGAAATCGTTGTATTGATCGTGATATGCCGTTTGCCAAACTTCGTTATACCGTCCGTTGTTTATCCAGAAGCGATATTTCTTCTTCTGCCGCTCCACGGTTTGGGGCAAACCATTCCACCGTGCCGGTTTGAATCGAGCTTTACCGTCTGGCGTATCGAATTTCGAGTCGGCGTACAGCATTTCCGTACCGACTAGTTTTCCGCTCGTATAAGACTTTACAGGGAGCTGGACACCGTTATTACCTGCAGCACGCAACCGCTCGTAGGTAACGAGATTGCCTGTGTCACCTCCTTGGCTGTCAATCTTGTTGGCACCGGGCTGGCCTGCCTGCCTGAAACCATCATTGAATGCGTCTTCCTCGGTACGCCAGTCGAACCCACTGAACCGGTTCACCATGGCTGCATTCCCTTCAGCTTGGTAAGCCGATTTGAGCGTATTGGCTATTTTTGCTGCAATGAGCGAATCGGCCATCGCGCTGCCAGGCGGATCCATAAACTTTTGTGAAAGGCGCATTCGGCGCTCACCGTTCATGGATGTCAGATTGGTTTCACCGGCATGTGCAGCGGGCAGCAACAGATGCGCTGCTTCGGCTAACATGGTCGGATAAAGGTTTATCGACGCAATAAAAAGGCCGCCTTTGCCAGTTGCCTCATAGATTGCGTCGACCAATTGCGCCTCAGTCGATCTCCGCGCTTTCAATATTGCATCTTTCACAATTTGAGAACGGCGCATAACCGCTTCGCGCAATGCATGTGAGTTGTTGCTTGTCTGGAAGCCGTTGCATCCCCACCAAGTCATCACCCGACCCTTTCCACGAATGAGTTCTTGGTCGATGTCGATTTTTCTTTTGCCTGGATATGGCGGGCGGGCATATCCCTCCTGGTGACCGCCCATGCGAACCACGCCCGTTCCCCGACGCCCGACATTACGTGTGGCAAGGACGAGATCAACCAAGGCCGCTTGGATCAGATAATTATCGTTGCCCCAGATAATACCTTTCTCATAAGCGTGCATTGTCCTAGGCAACTGTCCGGACGCCTTGGGTCTGTAAGCCCACTCTGCTGCCTTTTGCAGTTTTTCCACAGATATGCCAGTAATCTTGCTCGTTTCATCCAGCGACATCCTGTTCGCCTTGACCGCTTCATCAAAGCCGTTGGTATGTTGGTTGATGAAATCGCGATCAATCCAACCCTGCTCGACGACATAGGTAAACAGCCCATTGAACAGCGCCGTGTCGGTGCCAGGCTGAATATCAAGGTGAAGCACGTTGTCGGTACCGGCGGCATGCTCTGCAGCAGCGATGCTTGAAGTACGTCGCGGGTCGACAAAGATGATACGTGTCGTGGGTATGGTCTCGCCCGGAAACTGCTTCTTCTTCTTCGTGTTCGTTGCGCCTTGCAGGTTCGGAAGCCAGAAATTCAGGAAATAATTGGTTTGTGCTTCATAGGCGCTAGTGCCCACCGCAATTAGGACATCGGCCAACTCTGCATCTTCATACGAGTTGTTCAACTCGCCAATACCCATTTCGCGTGAAGCATGGCATTCCGAATTGTAGGCGGGTCGATTATGAATGCGTACCATCTGTGTTTGCAGAGCGGTGAACATCAGCTTGCCACTCGCCCATGTGTTTTCGAACCCGCCACCCGCACCGCCATGGTCGAATGCTGAAAACACGAGACCATCCGGTCCATCTTTATCAAGCGTCCTCTTGACTACACCGGCATAAATACGCATCGCGTTATCCCAGTCGGTATCGACCCACTGATTGCCGATGTACAAACGGGGATTAAGGAGACGATCGCGCGTAAGACTATTTGCGTTATACATGTAGCTCGCCATCTTGCTACCGCGCGTCGAATTGAGACCGTTGTTTACCACGCAATTCTGGTCTGGGATGATCATGATGTTGTGCCGCGATCCATTTCTATCAGTGACGATATTCGTCATTGTCGGTCTCGGCGCAACCGTCAGGACAGGCAATTGCTTGCGAAAGTCTAAGCCCAGCGCATTCTCTGTGGGCGCACGGCCACCTTCGGTTCCTTCAGGCCACTTGTACACGTGGTAGCCGCAGCCGACGATGCAAAAATGGCAGGTCATATCCGTCCGTTGTGCGCCTACGGGCGGTAGCGTTATACGATCTTGGTCGTTCATAGTCTTCTCCGTTACAGGATATTTGCTTGGCGTCCAAACAGCATGCCGTCAATTCCCAAGGCGGCAATCTGGCCGCTTTTCTCGTCATAGGAGAGACGGATTCTGGGCTGATCCTCAGTGGCTTGTCCTATGATCATTTGGCCATTTTTCTCGGCGTCGTACATGCTGTAGTGACAAGCGCATTTGAAGGTATTGCTGCCGCTGTCGAAGGCTAGCGGGCAGCCCATGTGTGTGCACAAGATGCTGTATGCAACAATATCTTTATCTGGCCCGACACCACCAGGGGCAGGTACCCCCAGTTTTACGGCAAGGCATGGTGACGAGGCATCCGGGTAATTGAACGATACCGGCTTACCTTGCGTGAATTGCGTAATGGGGGCAACAGAATGCCGTGGATAGGGAAGGAGTGTTCGACTTGTGTCAGGCACGGGTGCATTCTTGCCCGCAGCAGTAGCTGGGGTGGCAACGACTGCGGCGGTGGCGGCCACGCTACTTCCACTCAGTTTCAGGAAAGTGCGCCGGGTGATTGTGTTATCAGTCATGTCAGTTTCCTTGTTCCGTTCAGAGACGTGCTCAATCATTTAGGGCTTCGGTTTTCAGCATGTAGCTGGCCTTGACAACAGTTTCTGGTCAGGAATGCAGTTGGTTCGTCCACCGCGCTGTAGTCTGCCGAGTGCGGATGAACCGGTCTTCCTTTCACGATTCATAGAAGCCAAGTGGAACGAAGGTGAGGCCGGTGGCGTACTCAGTTGTTCGCCAATCACGTTGGAAAACAGCCCGTTGTTGCCTACCTGGAGGAGCAGACGGAAGATGGACAGGCGGAATTTTTGTCCAAAGGTAGCGAGGAGTTTAGCTGCGGCCAACAGTTCCATATTTCCATAATAATGAAAATATGGAACTGTGTCAACTATTGTAAAAAAGTTACTTTTTCATAGATGCCGCATGGTCTAGCGGTTTTCAGGAGTGTGTACGCTCACCGAAAATCAATTATTTTGGCAGGTGCTGCATGCGGAGGGCAGTTCAGAAACACAGCACTGATATTCGTGGTATTACCCTCATCAGTTCCCCACCTGGTTCCCCACCTCAATTTCCATCTTAGACAGGGATTTGATGAGACTATATGATACATAGATGTTTTCTCGAAAGCCTGAATTCCTTGTGTTTATAGGGATTTCAAGCCAGAATGGGACGCCCTGATACGCAAAAAATTGTCCCACTCTCTCCGCCAGATTTACATTGACGCTAATAGCGTCTTCCCCGGTCTTCAGGCAAGGCGGCTCATAGGGCTTTCAGGCGACCACTTCCTCCACCAGCCTCCCAACCCCTTCTTCCGACAGGTCATCCGTCATCAACTGGTGCGCTTGGGTGAGTTGGCGGAAGTTTTTATGTTGTGAGCGGGCGTAGAGCGGGTCGTAGTGATGGGTGATGAGTTCCTGGAAGAGTTCCGGCAGCTTGCGTTCGTATGCCCATGTTTGCCAGCGGTTCAGCGTGGCGTTGTCGATGAGGCCGCGCAGGCGTTCCAGTCTGGCCGTGAGGGCGGCGGGGTTGTCGCCCAGATAGGCGTAATCGTCGAGCAGGTAGGCGAGCCGCGCTTGCTGCGTGGCGCAGATTTCGATGCACGGTGCGGCGCGCATGGCCTCTATCAAGGCGTTGGGCAGGGCGCAGGTTCCGATTTTGCGGCTTTCGGCTTCGACGTAGACGATTTTCTCTGGGTCGAGGCGCTCGATCCGGTCGGCGAGGCAGCTTTCAAACCATTTTTGCGTCGGTTGCGCGCGGTTCGGCAGGCCGCCAAGGACGGAGCCTTTGTGCACGGCCAGGGCTTCGAGATCGAGCGTCTGCATGCCTCGCGCGGCCAGCGCGGCAAGCAGCCGCGTTTTGCCGCTGCCGGTCGCGCCGCAGATCACGCGCCATTGGAGTTTTGCGGGCAGGGTTGCCAGCAGGTCGACGACGTGCCTTCGCCATGTCTTGTAGCCGCCCGTGAGTTGTCCGGCGCGCCAGCCGATCAACTTGAACCAGTGCGCGGTGCTCATGCTCCGCATGCCGCCGCGCCAGCAGTAGACGAGAGGCCGCCAGTGTTTGGGGTGGTCGCGGAAATGCACCTCCAGCATCGCAGCGATGTTTCTTGCCACCAGGGCTGCGCCCAGTTTTCGGGCATCGAACGGAGATTGCGCGTAGAGCAGGCCGACTTCGTGGCGCTCTTCGTCGTTCAAAACGGGACAATTCAGCGCGCCGGGAATATGATCTTCCGCGAATTCGGCGGGGGAACGGACGTCGATGATTTCATCGAAGTCGGTACGCTCAATAAGTGCGCTGGAGAGGTCGAACGCCAATGGTGAGGGCATAGGGAAAGATGGAAAACGTGATCGAAAAAATCAGGCTGACACAATTTTCTCATGGTGGCGGCTGCGGCTGCAAAATCGCGCCCGCCGTGTTGAGCGAGATGCTGGCGCGATTGCCCGCCGGGGGTTCTCCGCCGGAGTTACTCATCGGAACCCGGACGAGCGACGACGCGGCAGTTTATCGGCTGAACGATCAACAGGCCTTGATTGCGACGACGGATTTTTTCATGCCCATCGTCGACGACCCTTTCGATTTCGGGCGTATCGCGGCGGCCAACGCGCTTTCTGATATTTACGCGATGGGCGGCTCGCCGATTCTGGCGCTGGCCTTGGTGGGGATGCCTATTGGCAAGTTGCCGCTGGAGGTGATTGGCCAGGTGCTGGAAGGCGGCGCGAGCATGTGCCGCGAGGCGGGCATCCCGGTGGCGGGTGGCCATTCGATCGACAGCGTGGAGCCGATTTACGGGCTGGCGGCGATGGGGCTGGCGCATCCGGAGAAGGTGAAAAGCAACGCGGGGGCGAAGCCGGGGGATGTGCTGATTTTGGGTAAGCCGTTGGGTATCGGGGTATTGAGCGCGGCACTGAAGTCGGGGCGGCTGGACGAAGCCGGTTATCAAGCCATGATTGCCGTGACGACGCAGTTAAACCGCGTCGGCATGAAGCTGGGTTTGCGCGACGATGTGCATGCGATGACGGACGTGACCGGTTTCGGCTTGCTTGGGCATTTGCTTGAGCTTTGCCGGGGTTCCGGTTGTTGCGCGGAATTGGCCTTCGAGGTGCTGCCGGTGATCGAGATGGCGCGCGGTTTGGCGCAGGAGGGGGTCAAGACGGGAGCTTCCGCGCGGAACTGGTCTTCTTATGGCGATGAGGTGACGTTGCGCGATGTCGCCCCCTGGCAGCAGGTTCTCCTCACCGACCCGCAGACCAGCGGCGGTTTGCTCGTCGCTTGCGCGGCAGAGGCGGCAACGGAGGTGCTTGCCCTCTTTCACGCGGAAGCTTACGCGGCGGCGGCGGAAATAGGGCGCTTGCGGGGATGGGAGGCGGGAGCGCGCGTGGTGATGCAGGGGTGAGAGGCTTACTTGGCCGTAGCCAGATACCGTTTCGCGTCCTTCAAAAGCAGCAGGAGTTGCCCTTCACGTAGCGGGGAAGGTTCAAAGCCGAAGCGCAGGTAGAAGCGGGCGGCATCCGCGTCGATGGGGTGCGTGAGCAGTGCGCGGACACCGGCTTGTCCGGCGATCAGCAAGGCGCGAAGGATGGCATCCCGGAGCAGGCCCGCGCCGATGCCGCGTTTTTGGTCTTGCAGGCATACCGCCAGCCGGGCGAGGATGATGACGGGGATCGGGTATTGCCCCATGCCTTTGCGGATGCGTTCGCTTGCCTCCGTAGTATCGATCTGCCCGACGATCAGGCTGAAATATCCCGCTACGCGCTCGCCGTTGCGGATGACGAATGTTTTTGCCGAGCCGCTTTGCTGTGCCTGATGGGCGTGCCGGATCAGCCAGTCGTCGAGAGCAGGTTTGCCGCTATTGAAGTTATCCAGACGGTGATGTTGTGCAAGGGGTTCCGGTGGAGCGTATGCGCCGCGCATATCATTTGGAGAGTGCTAGAATGTTGCAAAAAGGATAACACAAAAGCATTATTCCGTATCCCACGGCACTTTGCGTGAAAACAGTTCGTGCAGCCCTTCGTTGAATTGCTCGGGACGGTCGAGCAAATCCAGTAATGTTTGAGCCTGGTTGCCGGAAACCATGAACAGGCGTTGGTCGAGCAAGGTTTGCTCGGCGGCGCGGCAGGCGCTGTCAAGGATGAAGTCGGTCAGCGATTTGTGCGCCGCCTCGGATGCGCGGCGCAGCATGGCTTCCTGTTCGGGTGTGGCACGAAGGCCGAACCGGGCAGTGCGGGAGGCGGAAGGGGTGGCAACAGACATGGCGGCTTCCTGGTATGAATCAGATGAAGACGATTTTTATGTTAGTACAACAGGCGTACATTTTACAAGAGAGCATGCCGATAAAGCAGTACAGTCACCCACCGTTCACTGCGGCATCCACTGCACCGGGTCGATCTTCCATTGCCTGAAATCTTCACAGCCCACGATGCGATCCTGCGAGTGCCGCAGGTCGATGAGTTCGGGTTTCAGATAGTAGCCGCGCGTGTGGAAGATGATCCTGACCCTGGGTTCCATGAGTTTGTCCGGATATTGTTCTTCGACGACGGCGAGCCGCCCGCTTTCCAGCCGTACCAGCGAGCCAGTGGGGTAGATGCCAAGCGAGCGGATGAAGACCTGAACCAGTTCTGGGTTGAAGTGGAATTTGCTCCATTCGAGGATTTTGCGTAGCGCCTCGGTGGGTGGCATGCCTTCGTGGTAGCAGCGGTTTGACGTGATGGCGTCATAGACGTCGACGATGGCGCTCATTTGGCCGTATTGGTTGATGCCGTCGCCCTTGAGCTTGTTCGGGTAACCGCTGCCGTCGAAACGTTCGTGGTGTTGGGCGGCGACGGAAAGCGCGACAGGGCTGATACCCGGCGTGGCTTCGAGGATGATCTTGCTTTGTACGACGTGCGTTTTCATCTGCTCGAATTCTGCGTCGGTGAGTTTGCCCGGCTTATTCAGGATAGGGTCGGGGATCGTGGCCTTGCCTACGTCGTGGAGCAGAGCGCCGATGGCGATTTCCCGGATGATCTCGCGCGGCAATTCCAATGCGCGGGCAAATGAAGTCATGAGCGCGCATACCGAAACCGAGTGCTGGAATGTGTAGTCGTCGTGGTTTTTCAGTTGCGCCAATGGCAGGAGGGCGTCCTGCTGGCGAAAGATGGATTCAACGATGCGCTCAACCACGGGTTCGATATGTTCGATGGCGATCTGCTTGCCCATGCGGACATCGCTCATCATGCTGTGCACAATGCGGTTAGCTTCGGCATGCAGCTTTTTCGCGTGTTGGCGTTCTTCGGTGAGCCTGATTGGGCCTGGTGCCGGGGGAGTGTCACCGGGTGGGGCGGGAGGCTCAACCGGAGCGTCCTGTGGCTCTTCGACATCTACGCCGCGTGAGGTGTCGATGCTGATTTCACCTTCGCCCAGAGCGAGAAGTTTTTGCAGTGTTTTGTCGCTGTCGATGAGAAACCGGTTTCGCAGGAAGTTGTGCTCGATCCAGTCGCGGTTGAGGTCATGTACATACATGCCAACGCGGAGTCTGGAAACAGGAACGAGCTTTATCATGACGGGCGGGAAAACGTTTGACTTCAGGGTAATAGCCATCGAGAACGCTTGCTGCAACGAATCTCACGTTCATGGGCAGAATGCGCGCTTATGCCGGTATTTGCCCATGCGGGTTTGGAGCTTGAGGTCTTGCCTGGAAGTTTCCGTGTACCGTTACGCTGCTAAAATCGCGCTCTATATTTCATCTGAGGAGTTCCACGGTGCACATCGTCTGTCTCGACCTTGAAGGAGTGCTGGTTCCCGAAATCTGGATTGAATTCGCCGGGCGCACGGGCATTCCGGAACTGCGCCGCACAACGCGCGATGAGCCGGATTACGATGTGCTGATGAAGTATCGGCTGGACATCCTGGCGAAACATCGCCTTGGGCTGCCGGACATCCAGAAGGTGATTGCGGACATGGGCCCTTTGCCCGGCGCGCGCGCGTTTCTCGACGGCTTGCGCGAAGCGTACCAGGTGGTGATTCTTTCCGATACGTTCTATGAATTCGCCCATCCGCTGATGCGGCAACTCGCGTGGCCCACGCTTTTTTGTCATGGGCTGGAGACCGACGCCGGGGGCGTGATCGTGAACTACCATCTACGCATGGCCGACCAGAAACGCGAGGCGGTGAAACGCTTCCGCGAACTCAATTTCACCGTCGTGGCTGCGGGCGATTCGTATAACGATACCGCGATGCTGGGCGCGGCGCACGGCGGCATTCTCTTCTGCCCGCCGGAAAACGTGGCGCGCGAGTTTCCGCAATACCCCGTAGTGCGTGATTACGCGGCGCTCCGTGCGGAAATTGACCGTGCTTTTGGGCGCGCGGGCTGAGTTTCTTGCACGGTTTTTCTATTCTGCCTGTTCCGGTTCTGTTTCCCGCGCAAACCGTTCCAGTAGGGGAAGCAGGGATTCGCCCCCGGCGATCTGGGGATTGGAGGTGTTGGAGCCGTTGGCCGTTTCGCGGGCGGCGATAGTGGCTTTGGCGCGTTCAAACGCTTCGGTGAATGAACGGGTTTCGCGTAACGCTTCGTCGAAATAGGCGCGCCCGAAATCGGTCAGATCATTCGTGTCGTTGCAACCGAAAGAATTATGGTCGGCGGATGCAGCGGTGATGACCAGCGTGTTCTCGTCGGCAAGGGCAGGGATAAAACCGCCGGAATAGCAGGCCGAAATTACGACGACACGGTGTTTGATATCGGCATCGTCGAGCGCCTTGCGTAGCATTTGCGGGGTGAGGTCGGAGAACCCGAACGGCGAAAGTTTGATGGAAAAACGGTGATCGGCTGAACCGTGCGAAGTCAGGAACAGGAAAAGCAGGTCTTCCTCCCCGTTCATTTGCTCGCCGATGCGGCGCAGTGCCCGCGAGAGCGATTCGTGGGTGGCGAACGGGAGTGTTCGCGCCATGGCAAGGTTGTTGACCAGAATCATGGAGTGACCGGCAGTGGCGTAGCGATCCCTGAACAATTGTTCGACGGTGATGACCTCGCGCATGAACACGCCTTCTTCGCTGCCCGCGACGCCGAGGAAAAAGATTTCTGGCACATCGGGGGTTCCGGCTTCGATTCTGGCCAGTTTTTCATCGAGAAGGCGCGGCTGGCCGTAAAACACTTCTTCGTCGATGGGGGGGTTTTTGACGTTTGCGGCTTCTGCCACGGGGACGGGGGTACTGATTTGCCAGAGCGCCAGCGGATCGACGCTGGTGAAGGCGGCGAAGAGCGCCGGCAGGGTGAGCGGTACATACAGGACGCGCCGCCAGCCGCTGCTTCCAGCACGCGCGATAAACAGGGTTCCGGCCAGCGCCAGCCATGCGTGGGGCAGCGAGGAGATGAAGTGCGGTAGCCTGTTGGCGAGATGTGAGGCAAGGCCCGGTAGCCTGTCGGCAAGCCATGAGACAGAGTCCGGCAGCGTCCCGGCGAGACGTGAGGCAAGACCCGGCAGCGTGTCGCGGACATGGGCTAAAAACGTGAGTTTTGAGACCACAGGCCAACCCATTGCGCCGATGAATCCGGCCAGCGGCAGCAAAAGCAGCAGCAGGGCGAATACCAGCCAGATGGTTCCGCCATCCTGCCATTCGTCGAACCATTCCAGCAAACCGGCGATGACGGCAACGGCTCCGAACGGGGCGAACACCATGACATCGAGTTTCACTGCGCCATCCGCCCAGCCATTCAGGGCGATGGAAAGGGCGATTGAGATCAGGCAGTAGAGCAGGACGAGCCAGGGAAGTTTGCCGCTATCCGGGCTGAAACTGCCCGGCGCGGGACGGCGCAGGGTCAGGACGCGGCCAAGCTGGCTCAGATCGTCAAGTAGGCTGGAATCGCGGATGGTCGAGTAGGTTGAAGTATGAGGCAGCATCGAAGGCGGACATGGACTCGTTTCGTAAATGGCAGGACTTGCGTTCAGTTTGGGGTGGCATTCCCGTGACGAATCGCCGCTCGCCAACGTTCCAGTTTAGTAGCGAAGGCTAAAGTATAGGCGGGGCTGGAGGAGGGCAGTATATGAATTTCCAGTTTGTGGCGTTTCAGTCGAGGGGCGAATTTCGCCGCGCAGCGCCCGTTGAAGCAAATGCGTTCGAGCGCGGGGGCTTGGGCGATCAGGGCGTCGAGGTCGTTGGCCTCGCCTGCGCGGATGTCGGCGTCGAGTGCGCCGGGTCGCACACAGGCACGATAAACGTCCCAGATGCCGATGCGGTGCACCAGGACGCGCTGGATACGCTCGGCGTAGGGGAGTTCGGGGAGCGGTTCTGCGAGAATCGCGCCAAGCAGCCTCCAGAAGTGATTTTGCCTGTGCCCGTAATACTGTTGCGCCGCCAGTGAGGCGGGGGAGGGGAAACTGCCCAAGATCAGGCAGCGGATGCCGGTATCGAACACCGGAGCCAGACCGGTTAGCCGGACAGGTTCGCCCGGTGCGGTGGCGATACTCATGGGGTGTGTCGTATTCACTCGGTGCATTGAATCAAATTCGCCAGGGATGCTGGTTGTCATCATGTTGCCCGTATTATCGACACTCTCCAGAATTCATGCGATAGAATTGCTTCTTTGTCTTCATATCGAGCCTCCCAGGAATCCGTGAACCTGAGCGTTTCCAACGATCCCAACGCCCCCCTTGTCCGCCTCGAAGGTGTGCGCTTTGCCTATGGCGAGCGCGAAATTCTGCGAGGCGTCGATTTGACCGTGCATCGCGGTCAGGTGGTAGCAATCATGGGAGGGAGCGGCTGCGGCAAGACCACGCTGTTGCGCTTGATCGGCGGGCAGTTGCGGGCGGGTTCGGGCAAGGTTGAGGTTGACGGCCAGAATTTGGGGCGGCTCTCGACCGATGCGCTCTATGCGATGCGGCGGCGCATGGGCATGTTGTTCCAGTTCGGGGCGCTCTTCACCGATATGAGCGTGTTCGACAACGTGGCGTTCCCGCTGCGCGAACATACCGATTTACCCGACGAACTCATTCGCGATCTCGTGCTGATGAAACTCCACGCGGTCGGGTTGCGCGGCGCGCAATCGTTAATGCCTTCCGAACTTTCCGGCGGGATGGCGCGGCGGGTGGCGCTGGCTCGCGCCGTGGCGCTCGACCCGATGCTGATGCTCTACGACGAACCTTTTGCCGGACTCGATCCGATTTCGCTCGGTATCACCGGCCAGTTGATCCGGCGGCTGAACGACGCCCTCGGCGCAGCCTCCATCATGGTGACGCACGATGTGCATGTTTCGCTCGGCTTGGTCGATTACGTCTATTTTGTGTCCAATGGCGTCATCGTGGCGCAAGGCTCGCCGGAAGAGATTCGCGCCTCGGTTGATCCTTTTGTGCGCCAGTTCGTCGATGCTGAAGCCGATGGCCCGGTTCCGTTCCATTATCCGGCTCCGCCGCTGGAAAGCCTGCTCGATGGGGTGACGGCATGAACGTCTTGGCCGCGACCCTGCGTAAACTTGGCGCGATGGCTATCGACGGCGTATGGGGGCTGGGTTTTGCCTCGCGGTTTTTCCTGGCGGTGCTGCGCTATTCCGGCCAGTCGTTCCGGCGCTTGCCGCTCACGATCCGCGAGATTTATTTCAGCGGCGTGCTTTCATTGCTCATCATCCTGGTGTCGGGGCTTTTCGTGGGGCTGGTGCTCGGCTTGCAGGGCTACGACATTCTCCAGCGTTTCGGATCAAGCGATGCGCTGGGCGTCATGGTGTCTTTGTCGCTCTTGCGCGAACTTGGGCCGGTCGTGGCGGGGCTCCTCTTTGCCAGCCGCGCCGGTTCGGCGGTGACGGCGGAGATCGGCCTCATGAAAACCACCGAGCAATTGCAGGCGATGGACATGATGGCGGTCAACCCGCTTGCGCGTGTCGTTGCGCCGCGTTTCTGGGGCGGGGTGATTTCGATGCCGCTTCTGGCGGCGATGTTCTCGGCGATGGGTATCTTTGGCGGCTGGCTGATCGGCGTGGTAGCCATTGGGGTGGATGACGGCGCGTTCTGGTCGCAGATGCGGGCTGCGGTCGACTTCCGCTACGATGTGCTCAATGGCGTCATCAAATCTTTCGTGTTCGGCGTTGCGGTGTCATGGATTGCGGTATTCCAGGGCTACGACTGCCAGCCGACGGCTGAAGGGGTGTCGCGGGCAATTACGCGCACCGTGGTGTATTCGGCGCTGGCAATATTGGCGCTGGATTTTGTGCTGACTTCTTTTATGTTCCGAGGTCTTTGATGAGTCGGGCGACACTTGATTTGTGGGTGGGTTTGTTCGTGGCGCTTGGCCTCGCCGCCGTGATCTTCCTGGCGGTGAAGGTAGGCAGTTATTCGAGTGTATCGAGGAGTTCGTCCTATTCGGTCAGGGCGTCCTTCGACGATATCGGTGGCCTGAAGGTGCGCGCTCCGGTCAAGAGCGCGGGCGTTGTGGTAGGCCGGGTCGGGAGCATCAGGCTCGATCAGAAGATTTACCGCGCCATCGTGCGGCTCGACATCAATGAGGATTACAAATTTCCGGCTGATACCGGCGCGTCCATCCTGACTTCGGGCGTACTCGGCGAGCAGTACATCGGGTTGAATCCGGGGGGGGATGAAGAAGTCCTCAAGAAAGGCGATAGATTGCAGTTTACCCAGTCGGCGATGGTGCTTGAAAAACTCATCGGCCAGTTCATGTTCAACAAGGCAGCCGAGCCGCCGGCTCCGGCGCGTTGAGGCCTTTGACGACAAGCCGACTCGCAATCGCGCCGCTTTTAATTTTCAATTTCACGATGAAAAACATCTTCCTTGTCTCCGCCATATTCCTGCTTATTGCCGGTTGCGCCAGCGCGCCGCCGGAAGACCCGCTGGAGCCGTTCAACCGCAACATGTTTTCGTTCAACGAAAAGCTGGACAGCGCAGTGACCAAACCGGTGGCAAAAGCCTACGTGGCGGTGACGCCCGCGCCGGTGCGTACCTGGGTGAGTAATTTTTTCGGAAACCTTCAGGACCCGTGGATTGGTTTCAATAACCTGCTGCAAGGCAAGTTCGCCGATGCGATCAACGACTTGATGCGTTTTGTGTTCAATTCGACCCTGGGGATAGGCGGCCTGCTCGACATCGCTTCCGAGGCGGGGATGCCCAAGCATGACGAAGACTTTGGTCAGACCTTGGGGGTGTGGGGGGTCAAGGAAGGCCCCTTCATTGTGCTGCCTTTGTTTGGCCCGCACACTTTGCGCGACGCTGCCGCGCTTCCGCTGGATGCAGCAGCCTCCTCGCCCTGGACATTGCCCTACGGAAACCCGATCGTTCATGATGAGAAGGCGCGCTATGGCCTCTCAGGGATGAAGATGATCGATGGGCGCGCTCGTTTGCTGGGGCTTGAACGCACCCTCGATGAAGGTACGCTCGACAAATACCGCTACATGCGGGATTTCTATTTGCAGCAGCGTCGTTTCAAGGTGCTGGATGGAAATGTGCCGATTGAATACGATGATTTCGATAACCCAGATGAGGGTGCTGACAACACGCCTCAAAATCCTGGAGGAGAACAATGACAAAAAAACTGTTTACCTGTTGCCTGTTGGCACTGTCCGCATTTTTTGCGCCTGTTACGGGTTTTGCTGCCGCTGGAGCGCAGGCTCCTGATGAACTGGTACGCAAAGTAACCAATGAAGTGCTGACCATTGTGCGTAGCGACAAGGCGATCCAGGCGGGCGATTTTCACAAGACGCTTGCGCTGGTCGATGAGAAAGTATTGCCGCATTTCGATTTCCGCCGCATGACCAGTCTTGCCGTGGGGCCTGGCTGGCGTTCCGCCAATCCGGAACAGCAGGAACGCCTCATCGCGGCTTTCCGTATCCTGCTTGTGCGTACCTATTCCAACGCACTCACCAAGTTCCGTGACCAGACAATCGAGTTCAAGCCGCTGCGGGACAACCCTGCTGACAAGAGAATCAGGGTGAGTACCGAGGTTCGCCAGCCCGGCGCACAGCCCATTCCAATCGACTACGCACTGGAGCAAACCGGACAGGACTGGAAAGTGTTTGATGTCATTGTGAGTGGGGCGAGCCTCGTGACCAACTATCGCGGCGAGTTCGCCGGTGAAGTCAACGCGAAAGGCATCGAAGGCCTGATCGCTTCGCTGGAAGCCAAGAACAAATCGCTGGAAGCGGAGCAGGGCGGCAAATAATGGCGGAACCTTCGGTCGTGAAGCTGGAAGGGGCGTTGACCCTGGAGACGGCGGCGGCCTGTCTTGAACGTGTCTTGCCTGGTGGGAACCTAGTGTTCGACTTCGGCAATGTGACCCGCGTGGATTCTTCCGCGCTCGCGCTCCTGCTGGCTTGGTTGCGGCGCGCGCGGGAGCGCGGGAGCGCAGTGGAACTGCATGCGCTGCCGGAACCCCTGCTGGCGCTTGCCCGACTCTACGGTGTCGATGCCCTGTTGCCGCTCGCGGCCTGATATGTCGTTATCCGCGCCAGCAATTCGCGTCACCGCCCTGACCAAGCGTTACGACAAGCTCCAGGCGCTTGCCGGGATCGACCTCGAAATTGCGCGAGGGGAGTTTTTCGGCCTGCTCGGCCCGAACGGCGCGGGCAAGACCACGCTTATTTCGGCGCTTGCCGGGCTGGTGCGAGCGGATGGCGGTACGCTCGAAGTCATGGGGCACGATGTTGTCACAGACTCCCGCAACGCCCGGCTCAAACTCGGCGTCGTTCCGCAGGAACTAGTGTTCGACCCGTTCTTTTCCGTGCGCGAAGTCCTGCGGTTTCAGTCCGGTTACTACGGCATTCGCGGCAACGACGACTGGATTGACGAGATTCTTTCCCGCCTCGACCTGCTTTCCAGGGCCGATGCCAACATGCGTACCCTTTCGGGAGGCATGAAGCGGCGGGTGCTGGTGGCGCAGGCGCTGGTGCACCGCCCGCCGGTCATCGTGCTGGACGAGCCGACTGCCGGGGTGGATGTCGAATTGCGGCAGGGCTTGTGGCAGTTCGTGAAGCAACTCAATGCCGACGGCCATACCGTCGTGCTCACCACGCACTATCTCGAAGAGGCCGAGGCTTTGTGCGGGCGCATTGCCATGATGAAGGCCGGCCGCATCGCGGCGCTCGATACCACTGCCAACCTGCTTGTGGGGGAATCCGACCTCGAACAAGTGTTTATGAAGGTGATGCGCTGTGACTGACCTCGAACCCTTGCCCGGAACGTTCCGCGCGTCAGCCTTCATTGGGTTTCGCACCCTGTTCTACAAGGAAGTGCTGCGCTTCTGGAAAGTCAGTTTTCAGACCGTGGCTGCGCCCGTGCTCAACGCGCTGCTTTTCCTGCTGATTTTCTCCCATGTGCTCGATCGCCATGTGACCGTGTATGGCGATGTGCCCTATGCGGCCTTCCTCGTGCCGGGGCTCATCATGATGTCGCTGTTGCAGAATGCCTTTGCCAACAGTTCATCTTCGCTGATTCAGAGCAAGATCACCGGCAACATCATCTTTGTGCTGCTGGCCCCGCTTTCCTGTCGCGTCTTTTATGCTGCCTATGTATTGGCTGCGGTGCTTCGCGGCTTGTTCGTCGCCGCCGGGGTGTGGCTGGTGTCGGTGTTTTTCGTCGACCTGCCGCTTGTACAGCCGGTCTGGGCGCTTGCCTTTGGCATTCTTGGCGGTGCGCTGCTCGCCACGTTCGGCATCATCGCCGGGATTTGGGCGGAGAGGTTCGATCAGCTTGCCGCTTTCCAGAACTTTCTCATCATGCCGCTTACCATGCTCTCGGGCGTGTTCTATTCAATCCATTCCTTGCCGCCTTTGTGGCAAAAAATCTCTCACGCCAACCCGTTTTTCTTCATGATCGACGGTTTCCGCTACGGCTTTTTCGGCCAATCCGATACTTCTCCGTGGTTGAGCCTGGCCGTGGTAGGGTTTTGTCTTGTGGCGCTTGCCGCGCTGACGCTGATGCTGCTCGCGCGGGGTTACAAATTGCGTACCTGAATAGTGAAACAGTGATTCCGCAAAGGATAACAATATAAGATGGATAAATTATTGATCGAAGGCGGCCAGCGCCTCACGGGCGAAATTGCCGTTTCCGGAGCCAAGAACGCGGCTCTGCCTATTCTGTGCGCGGCTCTGCTGTGTGCCGAGCCGGTGACATTCACCAACGTGCCGCAACTGAAGGATGTCGACACGCTCCTGGCGCTGCTTGCGCGGATGGGCGTGAAGATCGAGCGCGAAGGCGGTACCGTGACGCTCGATGCCTCCGGGTTGACGGATCCCGTCGCGCCTTACGAAATGGTCAAGACCATGCGCGCCTCTATCCTCGTTCTCGGGCCGCTTGCCGCGCGTTGCGGCCAGGCGAGCGTGAGCCTGCCCGGTGGTTGCGCCATCGGCGCGCGCCCGGTCGATCAGCACATCAAGGGGCTTCAGGCAATGGGCGCGGCAGTCGATGTCGAACACGGCTACGTCCGCGTCAGCGCCCCCCGGCTCAAGGGCGCGCGGCTCGTGACCGACATGGTGACGGTGACGGGAACCGAAAACCTCATGATGGCGGCCTGTCTCGCCGATGGTGAAACGGTCATCGAAAATGCCGCTTGCGAACCGGAAGTCGTCGATCTCGCCAACTGCCTCACCGCGATGGGCGCGAAAATCTCCGGCGCGGGTTCCGAGATGATCCGCATCGAAGGAGTCCCCCGTCTGCATGGCGCGCGGCATCGCATCATGCCCGACCGCATCGAAACCGGAACCTACCTGTGCGCGGCGGCGGTGACGGGCGGGCAGGTGCGGCTCATCGGCACACAGGCTTCCAGCCTCGATGCCGTCATCGGCAAACTGACCGAAGCGGGCTGCGTGATTCAGTGCGAACCGGACAGCATTCATCTTTCCGCGCCTCGCAGACTGTCGGCGGTCAATCTGCGTACAGCTCCCTATCCGGCTTTCCCGACCGACATGCAGGCGCAGTTCATGGCGCTCGATTGCGTGGCGAATGGCGCAGCCACGATCCGCGAGACCATTTTCGAGAATCGTTTCATGCACGCCATTGAGTTGCAACGGCTCGGTGCGGATATTCACATCGACGGCAACACGGCGATGGTGCGGGGGGTCGAGCAACTCCAGGGCGCAACCG
This sequence comes from Betaproteobacteria bacterium, assembly GCA_009782565.1. Lineage (GTDB taxonomy): Bacteria > Pseudomonadota > Gammaproteobacteria > Burkholderiales > Rhodocyclaceae > WRNU01. The sequence continues at coordinate 45,915 of WRIU01000007.1, read as the reverse complement.
TCATGGCAACCGACCTGCGCGCTTCCGCCAGCCTGGTGATTGCCGGGCTGGTCGCCGAAGGCGCGACCATGATCGAGCGCATTTACCATCTCGACCGTGGCTACGAATGCCTGGATGCAAAACTCGCCGCGCTGGGCGCGAGGGTGCAGCGGGTGAAGTAGGGGCGGCATTCTGCCGCCCGTTCCCGGCGTAAACGAATCATTGCAGGCGGCAGGATGCCGCCCCTTCATCGCCCGGAAAGCGGCCTTGAAGAAAAATGTCACTCAAATGAATCAGGTATTCCCTGGACGAGATTTCGTCATAAAGATATTTCATGAGTGAATACAAATAAATCACAGCATTGATCCCGCATGCAGCACAGAATTTTTATGAAAGAGTTGTAACTCTTAGGGGTCATTTTTGCTTTTTTCATAGGCAAAATCAGGGGCAGGTTTGCTTGACCTCTATGCGTTTTTTTGCAATGCGAAATGAACGGAGAATGCCATGAGTATTATTTTCAATAAAATGGCAAAGTCGTTTGGAATCACGGTTCTATTCCTGGCTGCGACACCGGCGGTTGCGGGGGACATCATTGACTTTTCGAGTACCAGTTTGCTCCGGGAACCGAGGTCTTTCTTTGGGTTGGACGAACTTAGCATGCCAAGCACGCCAAATTCTTTCTTCCCTGACACGCCATCCAGCAATATGGTGTCTGTCCTGAGCGGAAACATTGGCGGGCATGTTTTTGGCGGTATCGCAGCGGGTAGTGGTTTTGATTCCACCGGAAACACTGTCAGCATCCTGGGCGGAACGATCGGCACGTCAACGACGGGCGGAAACGTCTACGGCGGTTGGAGCTACGACCATTATGTAAATAACAATAGCGTCGTTGTTAATGATGCTACGGTGCGCGGGATCATTATTGGCGGATGGGTGAGGGGTGGTAGTGCCGACGTTAAAGCCGATGGGAATTCCGTAACGATTGGCTCCGGCGCGACAGTGCGGGATAACATCTACGGCGGATACTCTCAGGGGCGCGGTGAAGTCGTTGGGAACAGTATCCTGATCGACGGCGGCAATGTGACGAAAAACGGCGCGATCATTGCCGGTGGATATAGCGCTCTTCTCACAAACACCGTGAGCGACAACTCAGTCACCGTCAACAGCGGGGTCATCAACAACGCCCGGATTTATGGCGGTCGGGGGCAGGCCGGTTCTACCGTTACCGACAACACCGTCACCGTCAAAGGAGGAACCATCTCCAACGGCACGATATACGGCGGAGAGAACATAAACGGCAGCGGGCAGGTTGACTGGAACAAAGTCGAGATCACGGGCGGAACCGTCAATGCGACGATTTATGGCGGCAACAACAGCGGCAGTGGAACAGCCATCAATAACACCGTCACCATCGGCGGCTCGGCGGTCATGAACGCTGCTTATGATTTGTATGGCGGCTATGTCAATAGCGGGGGCGGCGACGCCTTTACCGGCAATACCCTGAACAAGAACAATGCGGCCACGGTCGGCACCGTGCGGAACTTCGAGATCATCAATTTCGGTTACTCCGGCAATGCCAACATGACTGGCCTGATCACCACGCCGACCGGCAGCGCAAGACCTGGCGTTACGCTGGACACTGATAACTACGATGTCACTTTCGCTGGCGCTGTCACCGGGTCGGGCGATCTGACCAAGACGGGTACAGGGCTATTCATCCTGACGAGCGACGCGAACAATATCCAGAACAGAAGCGTCCACGTCGAACAAGGGACGCTGCAACTCGGCAATGGCGGTACGACGGGGAAAATCACCGCGTCAGGCGGTTTCACGGTCGATTCAGGCGCCACGCTGGCGTACAAGCATTCCAACAACATTACGGAAACGCAGCGTATTACCGGCGATGGCAAGGTCGTTCAGCGCGGCACTGGGACACTCACGCTGAACAATGCCTCAAATTCATTTACCGGCGGGACGGAAATTGAGAGCGGTACGCTCACCTTCTTCGATAGCTATTCCCTCAACATGGCGAAAAGCACTACGACTCATGCTGGCTACATTACGTTCACGGGGGCCGCCGGGGCGAAGAACGTTACCCTCCGAAATACAAATTCCGGTGGCATTTTGTTGGCAAACTCGTTTCGTACTCAAACCGGCGCAGGGAGTAACAACACTGTCGACCTGACTTCATCCCCGAATGCGTGGATTGCTGACGTCGACATTGCCGACAAGGGCGGCGCGTTTTACGTCGCGGGTGGAACGGCGATGACCGTTACCACGAATTCCCTTGTCCTCCAAGGCAACAAGGCGAACGGTTATTTGAATGACCTGTACGTTGATGTGGGTGGGACGTTCAATTTAATTTCCGGCACGAGAACCGAGTTTGAGAGCGGTATCGACGGGGGCGGCACGATGAATGTGTCCTCCCGTGCCCCTCGTGCGTATGTAGCACTCCTGGGCGGTTCAACGTCAACGTATCAGATGGGAACGACAAACGTGACTGGAACCAGCGCGAATGCTGTGGGTTTCGTTCTGCTCTCTTCGACGTCTTCCCCTATTGAGTTCAAGAACACGAACTCCTTCAGCATCAGCGGCGATGGCTCCTTCACTGCGGCGATGTTGGCAGGCAATGGCGTTGTCCAGGCCGGTAACGCCATCAACGTCTCGAACGGGGCGGTCTTGATGCCCTTCAATGGGTATGACCCCGGCACACTAACGCTCGAAGCGCCAACGGTCAATCTCACCAACTTCGGGCTGCTCTATCCGGCTTTTGGCCCCCAGGAATCTCTTATTTCGGGTCCAATGCCGACCAGCAATAACGCCTTGCTCAATATTGAGAGTGGCCCCAACCCTGTCAACATGCAGAACGGCACGATATTTATCGGAACGACGGATGGGAATCCTTTTAAGCAGGGCGATTACCTCATCATCCGTTCGTCGGGCGGTTTCGCCGGAATAAACAACGATGCCCAGTTGAACGCCACCTTGAGCGCCAGTGTGGATGGCTTTCTCCTTCCGTTTGGTTCTGGTATCACTCCGCGCGGAACATACGAACTCCGACTCGGAGACGATCCCGACGGGTCAGGCAATTTCGTCTCCGGAACAACCAATGTCTGGTTATCGAACGGCCTCAGTTCGCTGACGATGGCGTGGACGGGAAGCGGCGGGATCGAAGCCGCCCCTGTAAACGGCGACTGGGCAAACGGCGATCTTTTCTATTCGGTGCAGACGCGGAGCGGAAATCACGAGCGCCAATTCCTGCCCGGCGACAAGGTCTACATTTCCGGGGCAGGCTCGTTCAAGATCAACCTTCCCGCAAACTTAAGCCCCTTGGGCGCAAAAATCGTCGTGAGCGGCCTCGTCGTCGGACAAAACACCAATGGAGCCGACACGCCCGGCGGAAACTATACTTTGAGCGGCGCAGGCGGCATCACAGCGGATAAGGATTTCTCATTCGGCGATTATGCTGGTAGCCTCAACGAAACCGGCAAGCTGCAAAAATACGGCGACAGTACGCTGACGTTCACCAACACCGGCGGCAATCTGTTCAAGGATGGCATCGAACTGTACGGCGGCATGGTGCAGTTTACGCGGGCAGACCAACTCGATGAAGGCGGAAACGGTATTCACTTCATCGGCAATTCTGCGCTTCAGGCTTTGAGTAGTGTCACGTTGGCCAATGACGTGGAGATCGCTGATGGCGTTACAGGTAACATTGGCGCCGCCGATGGCACGGTGCTCACCTACACCGGCGATCTGACCGGCGGGAGCCTCTCTACGCTCGACAAAACCGGCACGGGAACCGTGCGGCTTGAAACGCCGTCCTCACCATCTGCTTTCGCCGGCAATGTGACCGTTTCCAGCGGAACGCTCGACATTGCCGGCAATTTCGGCGACACGGCGCAGTTCCATGTCAAAACCGGCGCGACGCTCTCCGGGGCGGGAACCATCGGTGCGCTATCAGGCGGCGGAACCATCGAGTCGGGCGGAACGCTGAAACCCACCGGGCTGGATTTGGGTGCGCCTCTGACGGTCAAGGGCGACTTGACGTTTGAGGCGGGGAGCAGCCTTTATGTTCGCGCACTGTACAGCAACAGCGAGAGCGACCTGGTCAAAGTCGAGGATGGTGGCATCGTGAACATCGACCCGGCAGCCAACCTGAAAGTCGAGGTGGATTTCTGGAGCAGCCCGCGAGTGGGCAACGATCCCATCACGGTCATAGATGCTTCGAGTGTGGGGGTTGTGGGCGACCCTTCTGCCAAGTTCATCCTGAATTATTACGGCCTCCCCCGTGGCTATACCTTGGAACAATTAGGATGGAACGGTGACTTGTTCCAGCTTGGGTTCGCCTACGACCCGAACAACGGCTTTGCCAGCCTTCCCGCCAGCCATAACCAACACGAAATTGCGAAAACCCTGGATTGGTTCGTCGCAAACAAGGATTCCGGCATTCATAATTTGATTGACAGGCTCTCCGATACGAGTTGGTCTGATCGGGAAGTGGGCGAACAGTTGGATCAGATTCATGGCGATTTGACGCCGAATGCTTTCTTCCTGGCATTCAAGGAACCGTGGCGGCATCCGTTCAACCGGCTCTCGCTCGATTCGGATTTCATTTCGCGGGCTGTTTCATCCCACGATAACGATCGTGGCGGCCTGTCTCGGCCACGGGCGTGGGGCGAATTGATCACCGGGCGCGAAAACATCCGGAACGACGGCAATGCCCACGGTTTCAGGATCAACCGCTACGGATTTGCGCTCGGCATGGATGCCCCGCTCCTCCCGCGTTCGATCAGCGGGGTGACGTTCCAGTACACCAGTCCGCGTTTGAGCCAGGATACCGGCAAGGCCACAGCGGATGATTACGAATTCGGGCTGTACAACATGACGCGATTGACGAATCACCTCGATTTGAAAGCCTATCTTGGTTATTCGTACCAACAGTATGACTTCCGGCGTACCGTGTCGCTTCCGGCATCCCCTGCGGGTTTCTATGGAGCGTTTTTCGAGCGCTTGAATGGCCACACCAGCGGTAACGCCTTGGCCGCGAGCATCGAGCTGACTCAGAAGATTCCGTTGCGGCAGAACATCCGGGTGTTGCCCGTCGCCGCCCTGGATTTTGAAAAAGCCTGGATGCGCGGCTACAAGGAATCCGTGAGTGAAAGTTCACTGATCTATAACGCTGCCTCGATGAAGCGGGCGATGTTCCGCTTCGGCCTGAATGGTGAGCTGAGTCTTCAAAACGGGCTTTATCTGAAACCCAGGATTCAGTACGCGATGCAGCTTGATGGTCAGAAACATCCATCGGTCGGCGCGCGATTTGCCAACAGCACAATGCCGAATCAACCGAAGGCGGATATCTGGGGGAGCCGGATTGGACGGAACTACTGGAATCCGGGACTGAGCGGAGGTTGGAAACTGGACAACCGTGGCGACGTGCTGCTCTACCTGAACTATGAGGCGAAAATTTATGACCGGGCGACCGTCCACGCCGCCGAGGTGGGCATCATGAGGCGCTGGTAATTCCCGCAACCATTACCTCACGCACCGCATCCACCACATCCGGGCGCAAACAGTCGATCTCCACGACCTCTGGCCAGCGTTCGCGGAACTGGCGCAGCCAGGTCAGTTGGCGTTTGGCCAGTTGCCGGGTGGCGGCGATGCCGGATTCCAGCAATTGTTCGCCGTCGATTTCGCCGTCCAGGTGCGCCCATGCCTGCCGGTAGCCGACGGCACGCATCGAAGGCATGTCGGGTGTGAGCCGGTAGCGTTGACGCAGGGCGGCGAGTTCATCGGTCAGCCCATCTTCGAGCATTTTTTTGAAACGTTCGGCGATGCGCGCGTGAAGCCCTGAGCGCGCAGAGGGAACGAGCGCTACCGTGACCGGGCGGCAGGGCAGGGGGCGCGGGAACCGCTGGGCGTGAGCCTCAAGGAGCGGTTTGCCGGTCGTGAGGACGATTTCCAACGCGCGCTGGATGCGCTGCGCGTCATGGGGCGCGAGCCGAGCGGCGGCGGCAGGGTCGAGGCGGGCCAGTTCGGCGTGCAGCGCGGGCCAGCCTTCAATTGTTGCGCGGCGGTCGATCTCGGCGCGTAACTCGGCATTGGCTTGCGGCAGGTCGGATAGCCCTTCGCGCAGCGCCTTGTAATAGAGCATGGTTCCGCCGACGAGCAGCGGGAGGCGGCCGCGCGCGGTGATTTCCGTCATCAAGCGGTGGGCGTCGTTGCAGAATTTTGCCGCCGAATAACTTTCAGTGGGGTCGATGAGGTCGATCAGGTGGTGCGGGCACACCGCGCGCTCGGTGGCAATCGGTTTGGCCGTGCCGATGTTCATGCCGCGATAGACGAGCGCGGAGTCGACGCTGATGATTTCCACGGGCAACTCCCGCGCCAAGGTCAGCGCGCAGGCAGTTTTGCCGCTGGCAGTGGGGCCAGGGAGAAAGAGGGCGGGCGGGAGTGTAGGCATCGGGGCAGTTTAATCCCCTTTTATGACGACTATGAATAGCAATACTTGACGAATTAGTGTCAGTATACTTTACAGTCCGTCAATATGAAAACTATTTTTTCGTTAAAAAACAATTACTTTCTATTCTGGTGCGATACTTGCATCAGTACAAATACGGATGTTTGGGGGTTGATGGCAATAGCCCTGTGATGACGGCAACGTTTGCCGTGTTTTTTTTCGGAGAAGGAGAAGTCAATGATACTTGACTACAGAAAGTCGTATGCCGACAACGTCATTAATGGTACCAGTGTCAACGACACCATCTATGGCGGCTACGGCAACGACACCATTTATGGCGGCGGCGGCAAGAACATCGTCTACGCGACAGCCGGCAACAACACGATTTACTTCGGCAACGGCGGCGGTACCGTCCATGGCGGAACCGGTAACGATAAGATCATCGCCGGTTACGGGAATGATCTCATCTATGCCAAGCAAGGTCATAACTACATCTTTGCCGGTGCCGGCAATGACACCATCTACGGCGGCAGCGGAAACGATACCATCTTTGGATGCTCCGGCAGCAACCATATTTATGCCCAATATGGCAACAACTTCATCTACGGCGGTAGCGGCAACGACACCATCTATGGTTCCTGCAATGGCAACGACACCATATTTGGCGGCAGCGGCAACGACCTGATCTACGCCAAGGGCGGCGGCAATATCGTATTTTCCGGTGCGGGTAACAACAAGGTCTATGCCGGCTCTGGCGGCGACATCCTTGTGGCCGGTTCCGGCAACAATCTCCTCAGCGCCGGAGGCAAAGGCGACTACCTATGGAGTGGCGTAGGCGGCAACGATACGCTCAAGGGCGGCAGCGGAAACGATTACCTCATTGGTGGCACACCGGGTAACAATTACCTTGAAGGCGGTAGCGGCAGTGACATCTATGTGATCGACTTCAACCGGCCTATTCTTGACAACCTGCCTCCCGGCACGCCGACCCCGCAGTATGTCGATGATATAGGATGGAACTACATCAAAGACTCCAGTGGAGCCTATGACATGTTGCTGCTCTGTGGCATGAGTGAAAGCGACATCAGATACCAGCAGATGGGCAAGTATGACCTGAAGCTCACCTTCGTGGGCGTGGAAGGCGCTATTGTCATCCAGAATCACTTCCTGTCTTCCGGCAGGATTGAGGAGATCAAGTGCGTCGATGTCAATCCGTACGAAAAGCCGCTTATCAACCTGAGCATCATCGGCGATGATCTCGCGGCGAATCCAGACCCCGGTTTCTGGGGTTAATCTGGCTTCTTAGCTGGCAGAGTGAGGGTTCCGCGCCGAAAGGGGCGGGACCCTTTATCATTCCGGGAGCCTGATAAAGACATGAAAGTACTCCTTATCCACCAGAATTCTCCCGGCCAGCTTCGTCACTTGGCTTTGCACCTCGTGCATCGCCCAGGCGTCGAAGTGCTCGCCATTGGGCGCGAAACCGCTCCGGGTATGGAAGGAGTCCGGCTGCTGCGCTACCGGCCGCACCGCGCGCCAAGCAAAGAAACCCATCCCTACGTCCGTAGTTTCGAGGATGCCGTGCTGCACGGCCAGCAAGTGCTGCGAATGCTGCTCGAACTCAAGAGCCAGGGCTACCGGCCCGATGTCGTCGTCGCTCACCCTGGTTGGGGGGAAACGCTCTATGTCAAATTGGCTTTCCCCGATACCAAACTCATCCATTACACTGAGTACTATTATCATCTCGAAGGAGCCGATGCCGGGTTCGATCCCGAATTCCCGCTGAACCTGGAAGTCGCCGCTTTCGTCTCCAGCCGCAATGCCCTGCATTTGTTCAACATCGAGCAATGCGACCTGGGGATTACGCCGACGCACTGGCAGAAAAACCTGTATCCAGCGGCCTACCACGACAAGATTCATGTCGTCCACGAAGGCATCAACGTCGACCAACTCGGCCCCGATCCCACCGCCTTCCTCGAATTCAAGAACGGCAAGCGGCTACATGTGGGCGATCCTGTCATCACCTATGTGGCGCGCAACCTCGAACCTTACCGGGGGTTTCACCGTTTCATGCGCGCCCTGCCGGAACTGTTGAAAGCGCATCCGGACTGTCAGGTTCTCGTGGTCGGCGGAGACGAAGTCAGCTATGGGGATTCCCCGAGCGATGCTCCCAACTGGCGCGAGAAAATGCTGCGTGAAAATCCCGTCGACCTGGAGCGCGTCCATTTCCTCGGGAAAGTGAGCTACGACGTATACCGGTGCATCTTGCAGGTTTCCGCCGTTCATGTGTATTTGACCTATCCCTTCGTCCTTTCCTGGTCGGTGCTGGAGGCGATGGCCTGCGGTTGTCTGCTCGTTGCTTCGGATACCGCGCCGGTGAGGGAGGTCATCCGCCACGGCGAAAACGGCTGGCTGGTCGATTTTTTCGATGGCAAGGCTTTGGTCAAACGTGTGCTCCATGCGCTCTCGAATCCGCCGGAAGCCGCAGCGATGCGCGCCAATGCCCGGCAAAGCGCACAGGCGTATTCGACGGAAAAAGGCGTCGCGGGGTATATGGAGTGGATTGAACGATTGAGCGGGCCTGTTTGATCTGGCGTAGGGGCGGCATTCTGCCGCCCGTTTTTGATGAAAAAAGATCGTTGCGGGCGGCAGAATGCCGCCCCTACGGCTGACGTTTACGAATACCCCGCCCGACCCAGCGCGCGAAATCATCCACATAGGTAAACACCACCGGCACGACGAGCAGGCTGAGGATCGTGGAGGTGACGAGCCCGCCGATGACGGAGATTGCCATTGGGGCGCGGAAGCTCGTGTCGGCATTGCCTAACCCAAGGGCCAGCGGCAGCATGCCCGAACCCATGGCGACGCTGGTCATCACGATGGGGCGGGCGCGCTTGCGGCAGGCGTCTAACAGGGCGTCGAGCCTTTCCAGCTCCTGGTCGCGCCTTGCGGTAATCGCGTACTCGACGAGCAGGATGGAATTTTTGGTGGCAACGCCCATCAGCAGAATGAGGCCGATCAGGGAGGGCATCGAGAAACTGGAACCGGAGGCCAACAGGGCGACGAAAGCGCCGCCGAGCGACAGGGGCAGGGCGGCCAGCAGCGTGATCGGGTGCAGGAAGTTCTTGAACAGCAGCACGAGCACGGCATAGACGCACAGGATGCCGGTAAAGATGGCAAGTATGAAGTTCGTGAAGAGTTCGTTCATGACTTCAGCGTCGGCAAGTTCCCTTAGCTCCAGACCGGACGGCATGGCACGCACGGAGGGGAGCGAGCGGACATGCTTCGAGATGTCGCCCATTGGCACACCGCCGAGTTCGAGATCGAACCGGACGTTGCGCGCGCGGTCGTAGCGCGTGATCTGCGCCGGGCCGGCGGACATTTCAAGGGAGGCAATCTCACTGAGCATCACCGGGCCGCGTGCGCCGGGCAAGGTAAGCCGCCCGATCATGGCGAGGTCGCCACGGGCTTCGTCGTCGAGCCTTACGAGGATGGGGATTTGCCGTTGCGCGAGGTTCAGTTTGGCCAGCGCCGCGTCGTAGTCGCCGAGGGTCGCAACGCGCAAGGTGTCGGCAATGGCAAGGCTGGTGACGCCGAGGTCTGCGGCGCGGGCGAAATCGGGCCGGACGGCGATTTCCGGGCGCACGAGGCTGGCGCTGGACTTGACGTTGCCAAGCCCCGGTATGGCGCGCAGGTCGCGTTCAATGGCGAGCGCGGCAACGCGCAATGCCTCCGGGTCGTTGCCCGTGAGGGAGAGGACATAGTGATCGCGCGAGTTGCCCAGCCCCACCTTGAAGCGCACGCCGGGCAGGGTTTCGAGCGCGTCGCGGATTTGCCGCTCGATGGCCTGTTTGCGCGGGCGCTCGCCGCGCGGGGAAAGCTGAATCGTGAGCGAGGCTTTGCGAACGTCGCTGCCAGAGAGCAGGGACGCGAAAGGATCGGCTCCCGCGCTGCCGCCGCCAATGGCGGAATAGACGCGCTCGACATGCCCTAGCCTCATGAGCCGGGCGCGCGTCTCTTCGGCAAGGCGGTGTGTTTGTTCGAGCTTCGCGCCGGGCGGCAGTTCGAGATAGACCTGAGTTTGCGAATAATCATCCGGAGGCATGAAGCCTTCCGGGAGCAGGGGGATCAGCATGACGGAAGCGATGAAAAAGGCTCCCGAGCAAAGGAGGGTGATCGCGCGATGCTTCAGGCACCATTCAGCCCTCTTTGTGAACCACTGCACCCAACGCGGTTCGCTCTGCTCATGATCTCGCATGGTGGGCCGGAGCATGGAAGCGGAGAGAATCGGCGTAATCATCCGGGCGACAACCAGGGACATGAAAACGGCGAGCGAGGCCGTCCAGCCGAATTGCTTGAAGAAGAGCCCCGCAACGCCATCCATGAACGCGGTCGGCAAAAAGACGGACACCAGCGTGGCTGTGGTCGCCACTACAGCCAACCCGATTTCCGCCGTGGCATCAAGAGCCGCCTGTCGGGGCGTTTTCCCCATGCGAAGGTGGCGCACGATATTTTCGACTTCCACGATGGCGTCGTCGACGAGTATGCCGACCACCAGCGAGAGGGCGAGCAGGGTGACGATGTTGATCGTATAACCGAACAGGTGCATGCCCAGGAAAGCGGGAATCGCCGACAACGGCAGCGCCACGGCGGAAACGATGGTCGCACGGATGTCGCGCAGGAAAAGGAAAACGACAAGCACGGCCAGGAGCGCTCCTTCGTAAAGCATACGCATGGAGACTTCAAAGTCTTCCTGAACCAGATTGACGAAATTGAATGCTTCGATAATTTCGAGGTCGGGATTGGCGGCGAGAAGCGCCTGCAATTCGACGTGCACGCCCGCGCCAATTTCGACTTCGCTCTCGCCCCGGCTGCGTGAGACTTCAAACCCGACGACGGGAACCCCATCCAGCAGGGCGACCGACCGCGTTTCGGCCACAGTATCCCGCACATTTGCCACATCGGTAAGCCGGACGCGGCGGCCATCGGCGAGCGGGATTTCCATGCGCGCCAATTCCTCGGCGGAAGCCACGCTTGCCAGGGTGCGTACCGGTTGTTCGCCGTCGCCCAGTTCGATGCGCCCGCCCGCGATTTCGGTTTGCATCTGCCGAACCAGTCGCGAAATTTCCGTCGCCGTCACGCCCAGCGCCTGCAAGCGCAGCGGGTCGAGCGTGACCCGTATTTCGCGGCTGACGCCGCCGACCCGTTTTACCGCGCCCACGCCCCTTATCGTGAGCAAGCGCCTCGACAGTTCATTGTCGATGAACCATGACAGCGCCTCGTCGTCCCGGCGCTTTGACCGCACGGCGTAGGCGAGGACGGGCTGCGAGGCCATGTCTACGCGGTTGATGACTGGATCGAGCAGGTCGGACGGCAAATCGGAACGGACGCGCGCCACAGCGGAACGCACATCATCTACCGCCTCCTGCAAGGGTTTTTCCAGCCGGAACTCGACCAGCATCGCCACCACGCCGTCCTGGATCGAAGTGGCAACATGCTTGAGGCCCTGCACCGTGGCGATGGAATCCTCGATGCGCCGCGCGACATCGTTTTCAAGCTGCCCCGGCGCGGCGCCCGGCAACATCGCCACCACCGACACCATCGGCAGGTCGATGTCGGGGAAATTCTGGATTTTCATGCGCTGGAAGCTGAACAGCCCGCCCACGCATAGCAGGATGAACAGCATGATGGGCGGGATCGGGTTGCGGATCGACCACGCCGAAACATTGGTATTCATGCGTGGCTGCCGCTCATTCGTCGACGAGGCGCACCCGGTCGCCGTCATTGAGGAACCCTGCGCCCGCCGACGCGATGGTGGAATCCGGCGTGAGATTGTCGAGAATTTCCACGCGGTCCCCGACGCGCCGACCCGTCGTCACCTTCAACTGCCGCACCGAGCCGTCCGGTTCCAGCCGGAACACGTAATTGAACGCTTCGCGCATGCTCACCGCTTGCAACGGCACGGTCATGGCCGCGCGTTGGCCGAGGTCGAACACGCCGCGCGCGAACATCCCAGGCCGCACTGCCGCGTCCATCGGCAGGTCGACATAAGCGAGCCCCGTGCGTGTGCGCGTATTGAGCGTCGGTGCAACCATCCGGACAACGCCTTCGACAAGGCGGCCATCCGCGAGCGTGAGCTGTGCCTTTGCGCCGGGCGCGACAAATTCCAGTTCGGCGTCCGTCAGTTCCGCCCGCCATTCCAGGCGTCCCTGCCGGATTAGCCGGAAAAGTTCCCCGCCGGGGCCGAATACCGCCCCCACCGTTGCGGTACGCGCCGAGATCACACCATCGTCCGGCGCGAGTACGCGGGTGCGCTTCAGGCGCAATTCCTGCGCCGCGAGCGTGGCTTTTGCCGCCGCGATTTGCGCGCTCGCGGACTGTTCGGCGGATAGATATTGAGTGATGAGTTGATCGCTTATTGCCCCGCTGCCGCGCAAGGTTCGCGCGCGTTCAGCGTTTTCACGCGCCTGCTCGGCGGCGGCCTGCGCTTGCGCGAGCGCAGCCGTTGCCTGCGCGACTTCGATCTTGACCGGCTCATCGTCGAACACCGCGAGCGCCTGCCCCGCCTTCACTGCGTCGCCTATATCTACGAGAACCTTGGCCAACCGCAGGGATTGCACATCGGAACCGACCACGGCTTCCTGCCATGCCTCGATATTGCCGTTGGCCGGGATGAGGACAGGCCAAGTCTCGGTGATGGGGCGAACGACGGTCACCGTCAGCGCCGGACGCGGCGCGGGCGTACCTTTGTCCTGTTCACCGCAAGCCGCAAGCAGGGCGGCGGCGGCAAGTGGAATGATGAGGCAGCGAAGGAGCGAAGCGACCATAGGCATAGCGGTGTGCGCGAAGGGCATGGCAGGAACATGAAATTATCTATAGTTCCTTCGTTGCGAGTCTGCCGAAAATGTAAATAAATGTATTTTCCCGCGCGGCGGGTTGGCTAAATTTGTTTATCGTTTGACGGGCAAATCTTCCTGCCTGAGCACAAAGACGGCATCTATGCCGCTGCGCGTCGTAAGCCAGACGAGGGGCAACGCAGGGAAGGCATTTTCAACCCGTTCCCGGTTGTGGCCGACTTCGACCGCGAGGATGCCGCCGGGGTGGAGGTGGCGCGCGGCCTCGAAAATCAGGCGGCGCACGATGTCCAGCCCGTCTTCTCCCGCCGCCAGCGCCAGAGCCGGTTCATGCAGGTATTCGGGCGGCAGGCGCTCCATCGATTCGGCGGTGACGTAGGGCGGGTTGCAAAGGATGAGATCGAACAGGCGGCCATCGAGGGAGCCGAAGAGATCGCTCTGCGCGGGTTCGATGCGTTCATCCAGTCCGTATTCGGCGATGTTGCGTTGTGCGACGGCGAGCGCGTCTGCGGAAATGTCGGCAGCCACGATGTCGGCGTTGGGGAAAGCCTCCGCCATCAGAATGGACAGGCAGCCGGAGCCGGTGCAGAGATCGAGCGCGCCGGTGACGGTTTCCGGGTCTTCGATCCAGGGCGCGAATGCGTTGTCGTCGAGCAGTTCGGCGAAATAAGAGCGCGGTACGATGACGCGCTCATCAACGTGGAAGCGGTACGCGCCGAGCCAGGCTTCATGGACGAGGTAGGCGGTGGGGATACGGTCAATGGCGCGGCGGTCGATGTTTTCGAGGAGCGCCATGCGCTCGTCGGAGGGGATACAGGCGTCGAGAAACGGCTCCAGCCGGTCGGGCGGTAGCGCCAGGGTGGAGAGGATGAGCCACACGGCTTCGTCGTAAGTGTCGCCGACGCCGTGGCCGCAAAAGATACCGGCGCGATTGAAACGTGTTACTGCGTAGCGCAGCCAGTCGCGCACAGTAACGAATTCGACGAGCGGCCCGCTGTCGTGGTTTTCCTCTTCTTCAGGATGGCCGCCGTATCCGTGCTGATGATTGCCGCTCATAGTCCCCCGCAAGGAAAACCGCGTATCACGTCGCGGCAGCGAGTGCGGCAGGCGAGGCTTTCGTACCGGCAGCGCTACGCTCAGTTCATATTGAGATCGAATGCCTGGAAAGACGCCCCTGAATGGGTTTCCTCCAGGCCGGGAATGGTAAGAATATCATCGGCAGCACCTTCAGAGGCTTTCTTCCGCAAAAGTTGGCTCCCGCCATTGTTGATGAGCCAATGCAGGTTGGTGGGCGAGTCGGCATTGGCCAAGGCTTCTTCGAGGATGATTTTTTCTTCATGGTAGAGGCGGTAGAGGTCTTGCTCGAAGGTCTGCGAGCCGGGAGCGAGGCTTTGTTCCATCGCTTCCTTGATGCTGGTGAGCGCGCCGGTTTGTATCAGGTCAGCGATGTGGCGGGTGTTCAACAGGATTTCCACTGCCGGGATGCGTTGCCCATTGGGCTGAGTGACCAGGCGTTGCGAGACGATGGCGCGCAACGCGATGGAAAGATCGAGAAAAAGCAGTTCCCGGTTTTCGAGCGGGAAGAAGTTCACGATCCGGTTCAGGGCGTGATAGGCGTTGTTGGCGTGCAGGGTGGCGAGGCAGAGGTGCCCGGTCTGCGAGTAGGCAATGGCCGCCTGCATGGTTTCGCGGTCGCGTATCTCCCCGATCAGGATGCAGTCCGGGGCCTGCCGCATCGCGTTACGCAGCGCGTTGTGCCAGCTATGGGTGTCGATGCCGACTTCGCGCTGGTTGACGATGGATTTGCTGTGGCGGAAGAGAAACTCGATGGGGTCTTCGACCGTGAGGATGTGGCCGGTGATGTTGCGGACGCGGTGGTCGATCATCGCCGCCAGCGACGTGGATTTGCCGGAGCCGGTGGCTCCTACCATCAGAACCAGGCCGCGCTTTTCCATCACCAGTTCATCGAGGATGGAAGGCAGCCCCAGGGACTCGGTGGTCGGGATGTCGCCCTGGATGTAACGCACCACGATGGCAACCGAACTGCGCTGCCAGAACGCGTTGATGCGAAAGTTGCCCAGGTCTTGCCGCCCGAAGGAAAGATTGATCTCGCGCTCTCGCTCGAAACGATCCGCCTGCTCAGGTGTCATCATCTCGTAGAGCATCTTCTTGATCATGGCCGATTCCATGATCTGCTGGTTGATCGGAAGGGAGACCCCTTCAATTTTGATGTGAATCGGCGCGCCAGCCGTTACGAAAATGTCCGAGGCTTTTTTCTCGGCCATAAGCATGAACAATTTTTCAAAGACCATGAAGGACTCCGGTTGCCCAAGTGCGGAAATGAGGCGCGCGGCGAATCGTCGATCAAGGCATTGTTTCCGTACATCGACTGCTTTGGTCATCACCGCGCGACACAGCCCGTATTCTCCATCCGTAGACGGCGGGGAACCCGGAACTACTACCGCTCTGACAGGTGCACGGAAGTATCCCGTCCTTCAGCCGGAACCTTGCGCGAGTCAGAATGGCTGGGCGTTACCGAGCGCGGTGGTGTTGAAACCGGCGTCGACGTAAAGGATTTCGCCGGAAATGCCGCTTGCCAAGTCGGAGCACATGAACGCGGAGGCGTTGCCGACTTCCTCGACGGTGACATTGCGCCGCAAGGGCGCGTTGTGCGCGTTGAACGCCAGAAGCTTGTGGAAGCTGCCGATGCCCGATGCCGCCAAGGTTTTGATCGGTCCGGCGGAAATGGCGTTGACGCGGGTTCCTTCGGGGCCGAGGCAGGAGGCGAGATAGCGTACCGAGGCTTCGAGGCTGGCTTTCGCAAGCCCCATCAAGTTGTAGTTGGGCATGGTGCGTACCGCACCCAGGTAGGTCATGGTGAGCAGGCTGCCGTTGCGCCCCTTCATCAGTGGGCGGGCGGCCTTAGCCAGCGCGGGGAAGGAGTAGGCGCTGACTTCGAGCGCGGTACGGAATCCCTCGTGCGAAAACCCATCGAGAAAATCGCCTTCGAGGGCTTCGCCCGGCGCGTAGGCGATCGAATGAACGATGCTGTCGAGGCCGTCCCATTGCTTGCCGAGGTCAGAAAACAGCCCTTCGATCTGGGCGTCGTCCTGAACGTCGAGCGGGAAAAGCAGCGAACTGCCGAACTCGGCAGCCATCTTTGCAACCCGATCGTGGAAACGATCATTCTGGAAAGTGAAAGCAAGCAACGCACCTTCGCGGTGCATGGCTTTGGCGATGCCATAGGCAATTGACCGATTGCTCAATAACCCAGTGATCAGAATACGTTTTCCTGCAAGAAAGCCCATGAATCGATAACTCCTCGTGGCGTGGGCAACGATTATAGCCAAAAATAGTGCTAAAAATAACCGTAACACTTAAGTGTTGCGACGTGGAACAATGCCCCTCGTGCTAACCAGAGCTTTTCATTATCTTTTTGCCGCTTATCCGTTTGCTTGTACACGGCGTGCCGTGTATGCGGTTCTGTGTTGCCTGACTGCTTGCGGCCCCGTACCCAATGACCCCTATCCTACCGGGGAAAGCGGGCAGAACATCCTGTACACCGCGTTCATGGATCGGCCCCGGCATCTCGATCCGGCTCAGTCGTTTACCGAGGACGAGGCCACCTTCCTCTATCAGATCGTCGAGCCGCCCTTGCAGTATCACTATCTGAAGCGGCCCTATGCCCTGGAGCCCGCCGTGGCGGCGAGCATGCCGGTGGTGCGTTATTTTGCCGCCGACGGAAGCAGGTTGCGCGACGCTTCCGACCCGGTGAAGGTGGCGCGTAGCGAGATCGAGATCAGCATCCGCCCCAGTGTACGCTATCAGCCACACCCGGCCTTTGCCCGCGACGAGCACGGCGAGCCGCGCTATTTCGCGCTCACCAAGGATGATCTGGCCGATATCCGCAGCCCGATGGATTTTGCCCACCTGGATAGCAGGGAGTTGGTTGCCAACGATTTTATTTATGAAATCAAACGTCTGGCGCATCCTGCCGTGCAGTCGCCAATTTTTGAACTGATGGCCGAGCATTTGCCGGGGCTCAAAGCCCTGCATGCCGTGCTCAATGAGGAGACGAAGAAGAATCCGGACGCCTGGCTCGATCTCGATCGGTTTGCCCTCGAAGGGGTCGATGAGATCGACCGGTATACGTACCGGATTACCTTCACCGGCCTGTATCCGCAATTCTTGTACTGGCTGTCCATGCCGTTTTTCGGGCCGGTTCCGCCGGAAGTCGATCGCTTTTTTTCTCAGCCGGGCATGGCCGCGCGCAACCTGACCCTCGATCGCTGGCCGATGGGCACGGGGCCTTACATGCTGGTGGAGAACAACCCCAACGCCCGCATGGTGCTGGAGAAGAATCCCAATTTTCGCACCGATTCCTACCCCTGCGAGGGCGAGCCGGATGATGCCGAGGAAGGGCTGCTGGCCGATTGCGGTAAGCTCCTGCCCCAGATCGACAAGGTCGTGTTTTCGCGCGAACGCGAGACGATTCCCTACTGGAACAAGTTTTTGCAAGGCTATTACGATGCCGCCGGTATCTCCTCGGACAACTTCGATCAGGCGGTGAACATGGGCGGACAGGGCGAAGTGACGCTCTCGGATGACATGGCCGAGCGCGGCATTCGCCTGATGACTTCCGTATCCTCGTCGACTTTCTACTTTGGCTTCAACATGCGCGATTCGCTGGTCGGGGGAGCCGGGGCGGATGCCGCCGGACGGGAACGCGCACGGCTGTTGCGGCAAGCCATTTCAGTTGCGCTCGATTCGGAGGAATACATTTCGATTTTCCTCAATGGGCGCGGCATCCCGGCGATGCAGCCGATCCCGCCTGGAATTTTTGGCGCGCGCGAAGGGGAAGCGGGAATCAATCCCGTCATCTATGAATGGCGCGATGGCAAGCCGAAGCGTCGCGGGATCGGCGAGGCGAAAAGGCTCTTGACCCAGGCGGGCTGGCCGAACGGGCGCGATGCGCGCACAGGCGAGCCGCTCATCGTCTACTTCGATACTACCGACACAGGGATGGGCGACAAATCCCGGGTCGACTGGCTGGCGAAGCAGTTCCGCGCCCTCGGGGTGCAATTCGTGGTGCGGACGACAGACTGGAACCGTTTTCAGGAAAAAATCCTCCGGGGCAGCGCCCAGGTATTCCTCATGGGCTGGAACGCCGATTATCCCGATCCGGAAAACCTGCTGTTCCTGCTCTACGGCCCGCAGGGCAAAGCGGACGGGCAGGGCAACAACTCGGCCAATTACATGAACGCCGAATATGACCGGCTGTTCGACCGCATGAAAGTGATGCCGGATGGCCCTGAACGCCAGACCATCATCGACCGGATGGTGGAAATTCTGCAACATGACGCGCCCTGGGTATTCTGGTTCCACCCGAAAACGTATTCGCTCCAGCACGGCTGGGTGAAAAACCGCAAACCGGCCGACATGGTGCGTAACGGGCTCAAGTATCAGAGGATTGACGTAGAAGCGCGGGAAGCCGCGCGCGCGCGCTGGAATAGGCCCGTGCGCTGGCCGTTGGCGGCCGCCGCCCTGTTGCTGGCGGCGCTGGCCGCGCCTGCTGCGCTTTCCTGGCGGCGGCGCGAACGGGCTGCCGCGTGTGCGGGGCTGAGGAACGGGCAGCCGGATGAAGCACCGGGGCGGGGAGGGGCGGCATGATGCTGGCATACATCGTGCGGCGGCTGCTTTACGCGGTTCCGATTCTTCTGGGCGTGAATCTTTTTACCTTCTTGCTCTTTTTCGGCGTCAACTCGCCCGACGACATTGCACGGATGCAGCTTGGGGCGAAATACGCCAGCGCAGAGGCCATCCAGCGCTGGAAGGTTGAACGCGGTTACGACAAGCCGATGTTCTACAACCCGGCGCGCGAAGGGGTGGAAAAACTGACCGAAACCCTTTTCGTCGACAAATCGCTACGCATGTTTGCCCTCGAATTCGGGCAAGCCAACGACGGCCACGACATCGCGCTGGAGATTCGCGGGCGTATCGGCCCGTCGTTCGCCGTCGCTTTGCCGACGTTCGCGTTGAGCCTGTTTGCCGCGATTACGCTTGCTATGCTGTTGGTGTTTTTCCGGGCGACCGCGCTCGATTTTTGGGGCGTGGCGCTTTGCGTGGCGATGATGTCCATCTCCAGCATGTTCTACATCATCGGCGGGCAATGGCTGGTCTCGAAAGTATGGGCGCTCGCGCCGGTCTCGGGTTATGCGGACGGGCTGGATATGGCGCGCTTCCTGTCCCTGCCGGTGCTCATCGGCGTCGTGGCCGGCTTGGGTTCGGGCGCGCGCTGGTATCGCACGATCTTTCTCGAAGAAGTCTCGCGCGATTACGTGCGTACCGCCCGCGCCAAGGGGCTTTCGGAACTGGCGGCGCTGTTCCGGCATGTGCTCAGGAACGCGATGATCCCCATCCTCACCGGCGTGGTGGTCGTCATCCCGTCGCTCTTCCTCGGCAGTCTGCTGATGGAATCCTTTTTCGCCATACCGGGTTTGGGCAGCTACACCATCGAGGCCATCCGTGGCCAGGATTTTGCCGTTGTGCGCGCGATGGTGTTTATCGGCTCGGTGCTCTACATCATCGCCCTGATCCTGACCGATTTTTCCTACACGCTGGTCGACCCGCGCGTGAGGCTGGGGTAGGGCGATGGGGTTCCAGTTCGTATTGCTTCCCACCGACCTGCTCGTTTTCACGCTGATCGTTTGCGCGGTGTTTTTCGTCATCCAGGCGCGCAAACACGCGCCCTCGCGCGAAGCCTGGCGGCGGGTAGGGCGGCAACCGGCGGCGATGGCTTCCGCAGTCGTTCTGTCGATTTTCGCCGTTATCGGCTTTGTGGACAGCCTGCATTACCGAGCGCAGTTGCCGCCGGTGCAGGGCGAACACGCCGGGGCGCAAGAAACCGCACCCGTGTATTCGTCCGAAGTCCTGAGCATACTGGACGCGCTGCTTACGCCCCTGCGTATCCAAACGGAAAAAACCTACTCCGCTCCGTTCGCGCGCGAATCCTTCCAGCGTGAAACGGTGGAACAGGCCGACGGCAGCCAGATACGGACAACTCCCCGCCTCGTCTACGGCGCGCGCCACTTGCAGGAGGGGGAATCAAGCCTGCCCGACATCGTTCGGCGTCTGGCCTGGACGCCACTTCAGGCGCTTGCCGTGGCCGGGGTTTTTCTGTGTGTGCTTGCCGTGGGTGTGGCGCGCAGACAGGGCATCGGGAAAGTTGCGGCCATGCGGCACATTCTCGCCGGTCGCGTGGAACTGGCCTGGCGTTCGGCGCTCGCCATTGCTTTTCTGGCGGCGCTGTTGCTTGCGGCGGGCGTGGCGCTGGCTCCGCATTACCACATGCTCGGCACGGACAAGGTTGGGCAGGACGTGCTGTACCTTTCCCTGAAAAGTATCCGTACCGGGTTGGTGATTGGAACCCTGACCACGCTCATCATGCTGCCTTTCGCGGTGGCGCTCGGCATCGCGGCGGGCTACCTGGGCGGATGGGTCGACGATGCCATCCAGTATTTGTACACCGTGCTGAACTCGATCCCTTCGGTGCTGCTGATTGCCGCTTCGGTACTGATGATACAGGTGATGATCGACACCCATCCCCAGTGGTTCGACACCGCCGCCCAACGGGCGGACGCGCGTTTGCTTGCGCTGTGTGCCATTCTCGGCATGACCAGTTGGACGGGGCTGTGCCGCCTGCTGCGCGGCGAAACCCTCAAACTGCGCGAACTCGATTACGTGCAAGCGGCGCGGGCCTTCGGCGCGTCAACCGTTCAAATCCTGCGGCGGCACATTTTGCCGAACGTCATGCACATCGTGCTGATCAGCGTCGCGCTGGATTTCTCCAACCTGGTGCTGGCCGAAGCGGTGCTTTCCTACATAAATATCGGCGTCGATCCCGCCACGGTCAGTTTCGGCTCCATGATCAACGCGGCGCGGGCGGAACTGGCGCGCGAGCCGGTAATATGGTGGTCGCTTGCCGCCGCCTTCGGCTTCATGCTGACGCTGGTACTGGCCGCCAACCTGCTCGCCGACGCGGTGCGGGATGCGTTCGATCCTCGGAGGCAGGTTGGGTAGGGGCGTGTTTTTTCGATGCTCGGCCAAGGAGCATGCTGTCAGGGAAGGCCATAAGTTTTAACCATTGCTTTGATCTGGGTGTCATTGAAGTTCTGGTTCCGGTTCAACTGATAGAGACCGACTTCCTGGCTGCCTGCCCAACTGATCGACTTGCGCCGGGTACCGGAATGTAATTCGAACCAGCCGTTGCGGCGCACCATCCAGTACAGCCAGACATCGTCGGCCTTGGGACACAGTTGCATGAAAGCGTCCCGATTCAGCACTTCTGGATGAAAGCAGCCTACCGGATAGAGTGCGCCCAGGCCTCCTGTGGCAAAGTTGTGTGGATCCCTGGTCTGGTTTCTGATTCTTTTAGGCCACTCTTGATATGGGCGGATTCCTTGCTCATTGAAAGCCACTTTGTGCAAGCGATGGGTTACGACATCACTTGGAAACCGTTCCGCCGCCGCAATCAGTTCCTTCAACCAGTCGGACCAGAAGTACAAGTCGTCGTCAGCGGTCACAATGTCGGCTTCGGGGTAGCTGGACAATGTTGGGATGATCTTCTTGAATGATAAGAGATCGTCACAGTAGCGAATCTCCAGACCGTCCCGTTGCAAACTTTTGACCGTGGCTGGCAGCGTATGCCCGTCCCCTTCGGCAAGCCAAAGGATAACCCTGTCCGGGCGGACGCTCTGGGTCAACAAACACCTGAGGGTCAGATGCAGGGTAGGGAAGCGGTCGGGGTACGATGTCAATGAAACAATCAGCTCACGATTGCGGTCATGCCTGGGAGCGGGACGGCGGAAACGCCACCGGTACGCCAGTTTCGATTGACACCAAAGCGAACTGCAATGTCTCTTCAAATTTCCAATCATTGACGGAAATACTCCAGCAAGCAGGGATATTTAAGTCGGGCTTTCATTTAGACGAGCAGCTATGTATTTTAAATAACGACATTGATACGGAACTTCTATGAGTAATTATGCCCCAAAAACCACTCATGATTGGAGCAGAAGCGTTCAGCGCCTTCGTTGCCTCGTGCTATAATGAACAATTACATGGCATTATTTAGGGCGCACGTGAGAGACATTTCATGCTAAACCGCATTCGTGCTTTCCGCGAGCGGGGTTGGACAGAGATTTCGGCGTCTGACTATGCGGATGTTTGGCAGCGTTATGGTGGTAGCGTTGCAACGCATCCTGCTTTTGTTGAAAGGCTCTCCGGGCTTGCGGAAATCCCGGTGCGTTACCTTGGCTGGCAGCGGGCAGGGGTACTTGTCGCGGCTATTCCCGTCTGGGGTCGGTACTTGGCCTTGTCCAAGTTGGCACTGAAAGCAGCGGGCAAAAAGAGAATATTTGATATAGGTGACGCAGAAGTGATTTTGCCCGTTGCTCCCGGAGAAGAAAAAATACCCCTGCGCCATGTATCGCGTTATCTTTCAGTTCGCCATGAAACCGATTTTCAGGGCTTGAAGCGACAAAAAGAGAAATTGGCTTTTCTTAAACCGCTCGAAGCGTTTTCGGCAAAATTCAGGAAAAACGAGCGCCGTAATTTAAGGCAGTTTACGAATATGGGAGGCGTGGCTCGTCCAGTGAGCGAGTTTTCGCCTAATGACTTAGCAAGCATTTATCTCGATCTTTTTCAACGTCGCTGGGGGTTTGCTGTATCAAGCGCGCCAAGAATGGCGGAAGTTTTTACATTGCTGCGGGACTGGATGATAGGCTTTGTTATTTATCTTAACGAGTCGCCGGTAGCCGTGCAGGTGGTGTATCGTGTGGAATCGCCTCAGTGGGTGAGTGTGGAATACGTCAATGGCGGTGTCGATCCACAGACTTTTGATTTCAGCATGGGGAATGTACTCACTTACCTGAATACGGACGCTGCGCGGGAAGAAGCAAGGGCAGCGGGTAAGATACTACGCTATTCCTTTGGCCGCGTTGGAGCGGATTATAAAAACCATTGGTGTTTGCCAGAGCCGGTATTCAGGGTTTGAGGCGTCGAATGACTTTTCGCAAAGATAAACTGCTTAAACACCATCGCCGCAAAAAACGCGTCGCGCTTGTTTTGCTCGCATGCCTGCTCATCGCGGTTGGTTTTCAGGCTGGAATCGGATGGGTTTTGCCTCTTCTCGTTTTGGCCTGGATCGCGCATGAAGCCTGGTTTTCCGATCACCTGTTCTATGCGCCCGATACGGATTACGTCTACCAATTCGATGAGCGGCTCGAAATTGTACCGGTCGATTTTTCTGGCGCTCGGTTATCACTAGCTGCCGATGCTGCGCCTCTCGGCGAGAACGATACCCTGATACTTGCCGTGACACTCCGTTCCAGTTGCTTAGGGCGCTTGTTTGACCCCTTTGTGCAGATTGAGGCGGAAGGGAAAGATGAAGATCGTCAGACCTTCGAGCGCGGCGCAAAGGGTGTGCGTTACCTGAACCTCACCGGCTTTGCGGGCGCTTTGCGCGGTGGGGGGGTGTGGCTGCGGGGTCGCCATTGCTGTTTGCAGGGCACCCCCCGGCTTCTGAAGGCCACGCATCCCGATTATTGGCAAAAGCGCCTGCTCGTCGTTGCCCCCCATGCTGATGACGCCGAACTCGCTGCCTTTGGGCTTTACAGTCAGGCCAAGGAAGCCTGGGTGGTGACACTGACAGCAGGTGAAACCAAGGCCAGGCATTACCAGCGCATGGGGCTGGAACCCATTGAAGCGGCAAGGATCAAGGGGCGCCTTCGTGCCTGGGACAGCCTTGCCGTGCCCTTGTGGGCAGGGGTCCCCGCCGAGCGTACCGTTCAACTGGGGTACTTCTGCCTGCAACTTTCTGCCATGCGCGCTTCTCCCGCTGAACCCGTCGCGTCGAGTGAAGCGGATCTATGCGATACCCGTTTTTTTCGTGCGCGCAATCGCGTAAGACTCGAAAGCGACTGCGATGGCGTTCCGTCCTGGAACAATCTGATTGCTGATCTGCGGGAAATCATTTTGTTGGCGAAACCCGAAGCCATCGTACTGCCGCATCCGCTGATCGACCCGCATCCCGATCACGCGGCTGCCAGCGAAGCCGTGCGAGAGGCTCTGAAGGATTTGGCATGGCAGCCGGAAGTCCTGCTCCATTACGTCAACCACCTGAGTGATACCGATCGCTGGCCGATGGGCGAAGCACATAGTGGCGTTGCATTGCCACCGCTTTTCGAGAACGTCGGGGCGCTTGTTCCCTGGGTTTTGCCGCTTGGGCGGCCGTGCCAAATTGACAAGGCGATGGCGCTGGGGATGATGCACGACCTCACCGTGCCGCTTTCTTTCAAGGAGCGCCACCGTCGCGCGCTACAGCGTTTTTTCGTGAGGCGCCGACTTTCGCCATTTGGAGCAGACGACTTCTTCAGAAGGGCTGTGCGGCGGCATGAACTTTTTTGGGTGAAAAAGTGGACTCAGTAAGGTTTACAAAACGATATTCATGGGTAGTGTCTCAGTTTGAATTTCATGGTGTTGTAGGGGCGGCATTTTGCCGCCCGATGGACTACCCGACCCGTTCAAACGGTGTTCATTGCGGCATTGCCTTGCGGGCGGCAGGATGCCGCCCCTACGAATCAAATTTCAAACTGAGACACTGCCTATTCATGACAACAATTGACAATCAAAGACTCAGATAAACATGCAAACGAAACTGTCAATCATCATCTGCGCGCACAATGAAGAGAGTTTCATTGCTGAGTGCATCGAAAGCCTGCATCTAACAGATCACCCGCAATGGGAGGTCATTGTCATCAATGATGCGTCAACTGACACCACTTTGGATATTGTAGAATCTTTCGCACAAAAGCATACCAATTTGCGTTGCCACAGTCTGACGCATAATGTGAGGCCGGGAAACGCTAGAAATTTTGCGATCATGCTTGCTAGGGGAGAGCATATTACGTTTCTGGATGCAGACGACTACATAGATGCGGCTGTATTGGCTGAAAAAGTGAAGATGATTGATGCTGGAACGGATGTCTTTACCAGCGGACATACTCGCCTTTTCAATCATGGCCTTTCTACTATAGCGATCGAGCCAGGAGAGTTTTCTGGTGATACTGCTGCTTGCCTGTTCCTGATGCGTAAGTTCCGCACTTGGGGCTCATGTATACATATATACAGGCGCAGCCATGTATTGCAAAACAATTGTCTTTTTGCGTCAGGAGTTTATTATGGAGATGTCGTCTTTTGTTTCAATGCACTGTACACCGCAAGGAAAGTAATTGTTGATCCGGCTCCCTACTATGTATACCGCTGCAACAACGACAGCGTAACTAGGTTTAGTGTTGCTACCCCGTTACACCTTATGAGTTCGGCACGGTTGCATTTTGATCTGGTTCAGATCATACAGACAAAGCCGGAGAGTGACAAACTATGTGCAGCGTTTGCAAAAGCATGCAATATTTTGGCTAAAGAACATCTACAAGATATGGCAGAACCGTTGCAGCAAGGTATGCATGAGACATCGCTGGAATTTTTTAGAACATTTATACATTATATAAAATGTTGTGATACACCTTTCTCTCGCGGTGTATTGGCAGCTATACAAAGTCAACCTGATAAAAAATTCTTATGCAGCGACGATATGAGTATTTGGTTTTCTCTTTCCAGGCGAATAAGAATAATAAGGTTCAGGATTATATTTTGGCTGAGTCGAGTTTTGCTTAAAATAAAATCTCAAGTCTTAAATCGACCAGGAAAAGACCGGTCAAAGTGATTATCTCTTCCTGTCATTTATAGCGGGATGACTCTCTTCTCTATTTGAGTTTCGCTTGGTCATGTTGGCTGCGTAAATGCCAAGAGCACACAAAGCTTCCAATCACAGCATGAAGAAGGAATCCTGCGGGAGTTATGATATATGTATTGAATATGTTTACCATTACCCAAAAAGAAAAGAATGTGCAGGAAAAAAGGAATACATCGGTAGGCATTTGTTCTCGACGCCAAGCCATAATGGTACGCCATGCAACCAGGAAAATGATTGCAATCATGCACATAAGTGCTGCGCCCCCAACGTTGACAAAGGTTTGAAGATACGAATTGTGCAAGTCTTTATACCTTTTTTTAAAATCTTCATCGAAATGCGGCGATTGCTTGATCAATTTTGATACTTTGACTCCTCCCCACCCGAAAGCGGGTCGCTCGGCAATCCACTCAAGCGTTGTGACCCACAATCCGATCCGCACACCAACACTGGTATCTGGAACTGTTTCGAGTTGCACCATTTCTTTGATTGTAGCAGCTTCGATTTTTTCCTCGGACAAGCGCCGGGTGAAATTGCCGTCCATAAAATAGAGCATCACTGATCCGGCAAAAAAAATGCCGATTCCTATTGTAGCTGCCTGGATGAGTGTGCTCCGGCGCAAAGAGCAACGCCCAGTGAGCAAGATTACGGCGCAAATCAAGAGCAAAATGAATGCCGAAAAAAGCAATCCCAACCAGATTGCGCGGGTCTGCGTAGTGATGACGCCGAATATCATCAACAAGATAAGACCCACAAGCATCGGCAAGGCCAGTATGCACACCCTGAAAGGCAATGAAAATACCCGGGGCAAGAAAAATATGCCAGCCAGTAACGCAGTAGAGAATATTACACCGGTGTGTTGCGGGTTTCCAAATCCGAAATCCATCCGTCCTCCTTGCCAAGCGGTCAACCAGACATCAGCAGGCTCGAACGACAGATGAATGAGTAGTCCTGCTCCGCTAGTGATCAACAAAAGAAACGGAGAGGCTTTAGGTGCTACGCTTATCCCATACGTCACGACAACGAAGAAACAGAATGCAGGGATGAATTCTCTTGCTGAAGAGCCACTAAACAGTTCCTTTGGCAGTGAAAAGCGCTGCCATATATAACCGAGCACAAGTATCAGAACCAGCAGGGTACACAACCAAACTAATTTGTCTTTGTAGTAAATACGCGGCGCTTTTTGCCCAACGCCCAACAGGAAAAGTACAAACATGACACGAACCATCTTGTTGATGATGGCATCACTCGCCCCCGACAAGAACCAGACAATAGGCAAGGCGAACGCTAGGGACGCAAATACGAACCCAAGCCATTGACCCACGCCGTTTTTCGATGGCTGAGAAAGGCGCATGCTGTCAGGGAAGGCCATAAGCCTTGACCATTGCGCTAATCTGGGTGTCGTTGGCGATCCGGTTCCGACTCCAGAGACTTACCTTCTGACTACCCAGCCAATTGACCAGCCCGCGCTGGGTACCGGAATGTATTTCGAACCGGCTGTTACGGCGTACCATCCAGTACAGCCAGACATCGTCAGTTCTGGGGCATGGCTGCATGAAAGCGTCTCCTCAGTTTTCTGATCATTGATGGGGCATACTCCGACGACTGTACTTGTTCAGTGCCTTTAGTACTGAGGGTTATTGTCAGCAAGATATTATAAGGGAGGCGCTAGGCGCTAGGCTATCCTTGCCGTTACCGTTTGCACAACTTGAGCGGGACGATAGAAAAACCGTCCAACTTCTGGGGGTTACATCAGTTGACAGCGGCAAGAGTTTTTTTGGGTGGATTACTGTTCAGACCTTTGACCCAGGCAGCCAGCGGCGCTCCCATGCCACGAGTTCCGGGAGGGCTTCTGTCCCCATCTGTTCGGTTTCGGCCTGAAGCGCGCGGTAGAGTTTGAGCAGCGCAGGGGTTGGCGAGGCAGGGAATACGGGGACGAGGCGCACACGCAATTTGCCTGCCGCACGTTTGCCTCTGGCAGGAATGCCCGCGCCGGGAATGTCTTGTTCGCGCATGCTTGCCGATCCGGGTTCGATGTCGAGATCATGCAAGCCATTGGGCGAAGGCACACTGATGTTTCCGCCGCCTAACAGGATGAAGACGCTGACCGGACGATCCAGCGAGATGTCGCTGCCTTCGAGCGTATAGAGCGGATGGGAGTGACACTGGATGCGTAGGCGCAAATCTCCTGGGCGGCCTTTGCCCGAAACGGGTGCGTAGCCTTCGCCTTTGAGACGCAATTCATCGTCCGGCAGCATGCCGGGAGGGATGGTCACGGTCAGAACGCGGCGGCTGATCTGGCGTCCTCTCCCGTCACACTGAGGGCAGCGGATGCGCCGGGAGTAACCGCGCCCATCGCAATTTTCGCAACGATGCAGGCTTTTGCCGTGCCGCACCCGGCCACTGCCCTGACAATGGACGCAAAGCTGGCTGCGTTCGTGTTCCTGATAGCCCTGACCCGCGCATTCCAGGCAATCCACGCCCGACTCGAGGACGGTGTCGATTTTGCCGCCGAGGCAAAGCTGCTCGATGTCGAGTTCAATGTCCTGGTTGCGATCCGCGCCGCGAGATTCCGCCTTGCCCGCTGTGGAACTGCTTTTGTCATCGGATGCCGTTTCCTGCCCGAACGGCTCCAACAGGAGATCACAGGCGGCGCTGAGGCGGGCAAACATCTCATGGGCTTCTGGCGCAGGATTGCGATCCGGATGCCAGAGCATCGCCAAGTGGCGAAAAGCTCTTTTGATAGCCTGAGATGTCGCGTCTTGCCCAACCCCAAGCAGTTTCCGTGCTTCGGCTGTTTTCACAGCGCCGTGCTCCCAGAGCTTGCCCGGACGGCTTCAAAACGCACGCTGTGCGCGAGCATCCATCTATGCGACAATCCGCCGCCTGCCCGGGTGGTGGAACTGGTATACACAGCAGACTTAAAATCTGCCGCCGTCAGGCTTACGGGTTCGAGTCCCGTCCTGGGCACCAACAACTCATTCCGATCCATTCTGTTCCATCCGAAAAACCAGGCAACCAAAAGGTTTCTGGCTTTTTTAACTTGATTACTCTTCCGGTGGGATGGTTCGTTTGTTGCCGTGATGGTCGAGCGCCACGTAGGTTAATTTGGCTTCCGTCACTTTGTGAGCCACCGCATTTTCCGGGTTGCGTTCCACGTAGACTTCCACGTCGACGGTGATCGAAGTTTTTCCCACCGTTACGACTTCAGAGTAGAAACTGACCAGGTCGCCTACTGAGACGGGCTGCTTGAAGATGAAGGAGTTGACCGCTACCGTGGCGACCCGCGAACGGGCGCGGCGGCGGGCGGCGATCGAGCCTGCGATGTCGACCATCGACATGATCCAGCCGCCGAATACGTCGCCCGCCGGGTTGAGGTCGGCGGGCAGAGGGACGACCCGCAACGCAGGTTGACGCTCGCATGTGCATGCTGTTGTGTGAGGGGATGTGTTGCTCATTTTGTGTTACCTCATGAACATGTGTCTCGCGCAATCTCCTGCCTTTAGGCAGGGGTGACTCAAAGGATGACCCTTTATTTTCTTATAGTACCGCCGTTATTCGCTGTGCCGATATAATGACCGGCCTTTTCATTCCCGCGTTTTCTCGTTTTATCCATGAGTACCGACCCCAGGACATTACTGACCGAACTGATTCGCGCCGCCCTGAAGAGCGTGGCTCCGGAACATGCCGCCGTGCCCATAGTGCTGGAACGGCCTCGGCAGGCGGGGCATGGCGACTTCGCCACTAACATTGCCATGCAGTTGGCTCGGACGCTCAGGCGCAACCCGCGCGAACTGGCAGGGCTGCTATGCGCCGAACTGCCGCCCTCCAGATGGGTGGAAAAGGCCGAAGTGGCCGGGGCAGGGTTCATCAACTTCACTTTTGCCCCGGCATTGAAGACGGCAGTGGTGCGCGATGCGCTTGCCCTGGGCGGGGATTGGGGACGCGGCGCAGAGAGGGGCGTAAAGGTGCAGATCGAGTTCGTGTCGGCCAACCCGACTGGGCCGCTGCACGTCGGGCATGGGCGCGGAGCCGCCTACGGCGCTTCGCTCGCCGACGTGCTCGCTTTCGCCGGGTTCGAGGTGAACCGCGAGTATTACGTCAATGACGCCGGACGGCAGATGGACATCCTGGCGCTATCGACATGGCTGCGCTATCTGGCGTTGTTCGGCATCGAGGTGGAATTGCCTCCGAACGCCTATCAGGGCGAATACGTTGTCGAAATGGCCCGGGAACTCCGCAACGCGCACGGGGAACTCTTCGCGCGTGTGACTGCCGCCGACGTGCTGGCCGGAACAAATGGGCTGCCGCCGCCGCAACGCAGTGATGACAAGGAAGCCAAGGCGCAGCGCGAACAACATCTGGATACGCTGATTGCCAACGCCAAGCGCCTGCTTGGCGAGGATTACCAATGGGTGTTCGGTTTTGCCCTCAATGAACAGCTTGGCGACGTGCGCGACGACTTGCAGGAATTCGGCGTGCGTTTCGACAAATGGTTCTCCGAACGCAGCCTTTTCGACACGGGGCTGGTTGAGCGTGCCGTGTCCCAGCTTGAAAAAGCAGGCCACGTTTACGCGCAAAACGGCGCGAAGTGGTTCCGTTCCACCGCCTTCAATGATGAGAAGGACCGCGTCGTGCAGCGCGACAACGGCCTCTACACCTATTTCGCTTCCGACATCGCCTACCACCTCAACAAGTATGAGCGCGGGTTCGACCGTATGATCGACATCTGGGGCGCGGATCATCACGGCTATGTGCCGCGCGTCAAGGGTGCGGTCGAAGCCTTGGGGCTTGACCCGGCGCGGCTGGACGTGGCGCTGGTGCAGTTTGCCGTGCTCTACCGGGATGGGCAGAAGACCTCGATGTCGACCCGTGCGGGCGAATTCGTAACCCTGCGCGAACTGCGTAACGAGGTTGGCAAGGATGCCTGCCGCTTTTTCTACGTGTTGCGAAAGAGCGACCAGCATCTCGATTTCGACCTCGACCTCGCCAGGAGCCAAAGCAACGAAAACCCCGTGTACTATGTGCAGTATGCACACGCGCGGGCCTGCTCCGCGTTGCGGAAATGGGGGGGCGAACCGTCAGATTTGGCGCTGGCCAATACCGATGTGTTGGGCAGCGAACGTGAACTGGGGCTGTGTGCGCGTCTGGCAGCGTTTCCGGAGACCGTGCAGACGGCGGCAGACGATTACGCGCCGCACCAGATAGCGTTCTACCTCAGGGAACTGGCGGCTGACTTCCATAGCTGGTACAACGCTGAACGAATGCTAGTCGATGATGAGGCCGTGAAGCTGGCGCGCCTGGCGCTGGCCGGGGCGGTTCGCCAGACCTTGGCAAACGGGTTGGCTCTTCTGGGCGTGTCTGCGCCCGAATCAATGTAACAATAACAAGGTAGGTGGTATTGCTGCCGCAAAAATGGAGTTTTCCAGTGAGTCGTAAAAGCAGAATTCCACGTTCTCCCAAACGCCCTTCACACAGCCGGGGGGGAACCCTCATGGGCATTTTGATCGGCATGATTCTGGGAGCCATCATCGTTACCGCTGTGGTGTTGTACGTCAATCGGAACGACAACCCATTTAGCAAGACTCCATCGACGAAACAGGCGGCGGAGACGTCCGCAGCCGCGCAGCAACCTGGGGCGGCTTTAGCCCCGGACGCTGCAGCCGCGCAGCAAACACCCGCGTCGGTGGCTGCGTTGCCGGGTAAGCCGGGGGACCGTCCGGCAGAAAAACCGGATTACTCTTTTTACAAAACCCTGCCAAATGGAGAAAATGCACCACCGGTGGCGACGCCGACTCCTGCGGGGCAGCCTCAACCTCAGCCCGCCGCTCCCCCGGCGCAAGCTGCTCCCGCGAAACAGATGTACCTGCAACTGGCAGCTTTCGAGAATGCGGAACAGGTCGACGACCTCAGGGCGCGGCTGCTGTTGATGGGGCTTGACCGTATTGTTACGCAACGGGCACAGTTATCCGATGGGCGGGTTGTGCACCGTATCCGCGTCGGCCCGTTTACTGACCGCGAAGACTTGAAGGCAATGCGCGCCCGGCTGCTTTCGGGAGGTTTCAGTGCCGAAGAGGTTTCCAATTAAAATTTGCTCACACAGGGAGTTTTGATATGAACCGTCGTGACGTACTGCAACAACTCGGCGCGTTCGCGTTGCTTGCCAGCCCGGTGGGTCTTGCCTTGGGGCAGGCGCGGGGAAGTTTTCAGGTTCTGAAATCCGCAGTGCCGACCAATGTGCCAAACAAAATCGAAGTATTGGAATTCTTCCACTACGGTTGTTCGCACTGTCAGGCGTTCGAGCCGTTGGTCG
The DNA here is from genome assembly GCA_009782565.1 of Betaproteobacteria bacterium. Taxonomy (GTDB): domain Bacteria; phylum Pseudomonadota; class Gammaproteobacteria; order Burkholderiales; family Rhodocyclaceae; genus WRNU01. The sequence continues at coordinate 13,501 of WRIU01000007.1, read as the reverse complement.
CGCAATGGGCCAAACGTTTACCCGATGACGTAGCTTTCGCGCAGGTTCCGGTGGTCTGGGGAGGTGAAGGCTTGGCGCGCCTGTATTACACGCTCCTGGTCAGTAAACGGCTCGATTTGAATGAGAAAGTTTTCGTTGCCGTGCAGAAAAAGAGACTGCCGCTCGATAAGCTGGATGTCGTGCGCGAATGGGCCGAGGCGAACAAGCTGGACGTATCGGCCTTCATGGGCATTTATAAATCGATGGGGATAGAGACGAATGTAGGGCGTGCCAAGACGCTAGTCAGCAGCTACAAGATTGATTCCGTGCCCACGATGGCGGTAGCCGGACGTTTCCTGACTTCGGCGACCATGGCCGGCAATAGCCATGAAGCCGCGCTCAAGGTCGTCGACAGCCTGATCGAACGCGTGCGAAAGGGAGAATGAACAAGGCGGCGCGTTTTTGGCTTCTTGTTTTCTGAATATGTAACTGCTCCATGCCATACAAGTTTCCTTCGTTCATGACGGCCTTTTTTTCTCGCCAGCCTCTGGAGGGCGATGAGGCGGCAACGCCGGGCAGACCGGAAGGCGGGGGAACGTCGGACGCCAGCGGTTCAGACGAGCGCCGCATTCATCAGCGTTTCATAGCCAGGCTGGATGGCGAGCCGTGTTTCTGGGCCTTGATCGGGGAAGAGCGACTGGCGCTCAACGATCTCTCTCTCAAGGGCTTTGCGTTGCCCACGTCCCCGGCGCTCGTTCCCGGCGCGCAGTTTGATTTCATCCTGCAACGCGAGGGTATGCCCGATACCATCCAAGGGCGCGCCGAAGTGGCCAGCGTGTTCGGCAGAGACGCCCTCTCTGCGGGCTGCCGCATCATCCATTTCGAGGGCGATAGCGGGGAACGCTTGCAAGAGTGGCTGGTGGTGCACGTCATTCGTAACGCCACGGTACGGATCAGCGAAAAGGATGCCGCCGCGATTGTTTCCGGCCGCTCGCTCGTCTGACGGTCTGTGTAATACCCGATAAGGCTTGAGATAGGCCGAAGAAGTAAAATAGAATTTTATTTTTCACGAAACCTGCCATGTCTATCCCGGCTCTGCTTGCCCTTTCTCCCCTTGATGGCCGTTATTCCGACAAACTCGATGAGCTGTGCGGCCACTTTTCCGAACATGGTTTGATCACCAACCGGGTACGAGTGGAAATTGCCTGGTTGAAGGCGCTGGCCGCTGAACCGGCCTTGGCTGAAATTGCCCCGTTTTCGCCCGCCGCCCTGGCCGAACTCGATGAGGTGGTGGCACGGTTCAGCGTTGATGACAGCGCAGCAGTGAAAGAGATCGAAGCCTCCACCAATCACGATGTCAAGGCGATGGAATACTGGCTCAAGAAACGCCTGGGCCATAACGCCGAAGTGATGAAGGTTTCCGAATTCATTCACTTTGCCTGCACTTCGGAAGACATCAACAATACTTCGCATGCCTTGATGCTCAAGGCGGGCCGCGATGAGGTATTGCTGCCCGCACTCAATAAGGTCATCGAGCGTTTGCGCGAACTTGCCTGTCGGCACGCCGAACTGCCGATGCTCTCGCGTACTCACGGTCAGCCCGCCAGCCCGACCACCTTGGGCAAGGAGGTTGCCAACATCGCCGCCCGCCTGATCCGCGCGCGCGACAAAATCGCCACGGTGAGCCTCTTCGCGAAGTTCAACGGCGCGGTCGGCAACTACAACGCCCATCTCGCCGCCTGGCCGGATTTCGACTGGGAAGCCTTCAATCGCCGGTTCATCGAATCGTTCGGGCTGGAATTCAATCCCTGGACAATCCAGATCGAACCGCATGACGCCATGGCGGAACTGTTCGATGCGATTGCGCGCGCGAACACCATCGCCATCGACGCTTGCCGCGACATCTGGATGTACATTTCGCTCGGTTACTTCAAACAAAAGCTCAAGGAAGGCGAAATAGGCTCTTCCACCATGCCGCACAAGGTCAATCCCATCGACTTCGAGAACGCCGAAGGCAATTTCGGCCTTGCTAATGCGGTGCTGCGCCATTTCAGCGAAAAACTGCCGGTTTCGAGGATGCAGCGCGACCTGACCGACTCCACCGTATTACGCAACATGGGCGTAGGTTTCGGCCATAGCGTACTTGGCGCTTCCAGCATGTTGCGTGGCCTGGGCAAGCTCGAAGCCGACCCGGCGCGGCTGGCCGCAGACCTCGATACCTGCTGGGAGGTGCTTGCCGAGCCGATACAAACCGTGATGCGCCGCTTCGGCATTGCCAATCCTTATGAACAGCTCAAGGAACTTACGCGCGGCAAGGGTATTACTCGCGACGCCTTGCTTACCTTCATCGCGATGCTCGACATCCCGGCAAGCGAGCGCAAGCGCCTGAGCGCAATGACCCCGGCGAGCTACGTGGGCAAAGCGGCTGAACTGGCACGGCGGGTTTGAAGGGCAGCCCGATGACTTTTGCCGAGACGCTCAAGAGCCTGCCTGGTATCTCGCATCTGGCAGCGATGAATCTATTCGCTGCCGACGGCATGCTGGCGGCCACGATAGAAAACAAGCACGGTCAGGCGGGCTCCCTTGCCATTTACAACCACCTTGCACAACTCTATGGCGCGATTACGCCCGAGGCCGCGAAAAAAGGGCTGGAACTCTACGGCGAGCACAGTGAGGAAGCGCGTTTGAATCCCGGCAAGCATCCCAACATCGACCGCCTGATCGGGCTGATCGAACGCGATGAGACGTTGCGGGTGAAACAGGTGTTCGCGGTGTAAGCCGCTCGTTACTGCAAACCCTCTCCAGCTTCGGCCAGCGCGATCAGGCGTTCCAGCGCGGCCGTGACAACGCGGAGGCGGATGGCTTCGCGGTCGCCGGGAAAACAGTGGGTTTGCGCGCCGCCGTTGCCGTGCCGCTTTCGCCAGGCCAGCCATACCGTGCCTACGGGTTTGGTGGTGCTGCCGCTGTCTGGCCCGGCAATGCCCGTAATGGCTATCGCCACGTCGGCATGGCTGTGATTGATAGCCCCGTCGGCCATTTCGCGCGCGGTCTCCTCGCTTACCGCGCCGTAACGGGCGAGCGTTGCAAGGTCGACCCCTAGGAGTTCTGCTTTGGATTCGTTGGAGTAGGTCACGAAACCGCGCTCAAACCAGGCTGAACTGCCCGGAGTGGCCGTGACGGCCCCGGCGAGTAGCCCGCCGGAGCAGGATTCCGCCGTGGCAAGCCTCCAGCCCCGCGCGGCCAGCGTCTGCCCCAGGAGGGAGGAGAGTTCTCCGAGCCCCCGATCCACGCTTTAGGCTCCGGCTCCGGGCAGCAGGGCGTAGAGGTATTTGAGCGCGGCCAGCGCCAGCAGGGCGTAGGCGGCAGCGAGCAGGTCGTCGAACATGACGCCGAAACCGTTCTTGAAATGGCTGTCCGCTTGTCGGATCGGCGGCGGTTTGAGGATATCGAACAGGCGGAAGAGCGCTACCGCGATGGCTTGCCAGATGATTCCAGAGGGCGTGAAGAGGAGCACGAGCCACATCGCCACCATTTCGTCCCAGACGATCGCCCCATGGTCGGGGACGCCGAGTACTTTGCCGGTGTGATGTGTCGCAAAAATGCCAGCGACGAAACAGACGATAAGCAACACCAGGAAGCTCGTCGTATCCGGCAGCAGAGCGCACAGCAGCGGATAGAGCAACCAGGCCGCCAATGTGCCCATCGTACCAGGCGCAAACGGCGACAGGCCGGAGCCGAAGCCGAGTGAGATCAGATGAACGGGATGGCACAAAAGCCGGGGGGAAGGGCGAGGTTCCATAGCAGTCGATGAGATTCTGACTAAAATATTTAATAATAACACACAAAAAACATCTCAAATCAATAAGGTACGCTCCTGCCTTGCGTGTCAGATGCCGCTCTGACAGAATCCCTGTACTTTGATGTATTGGCATCTATGGAAAGTATCAGAAAAAACAAGACAGTCGCTGTTATTCCCGTCTATAACCACGGCGAAACCGTAGGAGATGTCGTTGCTACGCTGCGCGGCTATGGTTTGCCGGTCATTTTGGTCGATGACGGCAGTGACACGTTTACGGCTCGAATGTTGGACGCGATTGTTTCCGAGAAGTCGGCCTTCGGGCCGCCGGTAAAGCTCGTGCGCCTTCCGAAGAACCGTGGCAAGGGCGCTGCGGTGATGACGGGGTTCCGTAGCGCGTATTCGTATGGGGCCAGCCATGTCTTGCAGGTGGATGCCGATGGGCAGCATGGGCTGGAAGTCGTGCCCAGGTTCCTGGACGCTTCGGCGCAAAATCCCGATGCCGTCATTGCCGGATACCCGCTCTACGACGCGATGGTTCCCCGTGTGCGGCTTTACGGAAGCCGTTTGGCTCTCGTGATGGTATGGATCAATACGCTGTCGAGGCGCGTTGCCGGCCCGATGTGCGGTTTCCGCTTGTACCCGCTCGCGGCGCTGAAAGGCATCCTGCCCGCGATGACACAGGCCCGGCGCATGGATTTCGATACCGAGGCCGCAGTGCGCCTGGATTGGGGCGGGGCGCCTTTCGTCAATTTGCCGGTGGCGATTCGTTATCCGCTTGGCGGGGTTTCGCATTTCCGGATCGTTCGCGACAACCTGCTTATCCTGGCCATGCACATGAGGCTTTTTTTCGGCATGGTTCGCCGCTTTCCGAATCTGCTTTTCCGGCATTCCGGTTCGTTTTCTCGTTACTCAGGTCTGCTTTCCCGCCGTTTCCACCCCGGCAGCGGGGCGGGCGCAAGCCCTGCCGTTCCGGAAGGAGGGAGCCCGCCCAAGGCTGGGAAAGGCTCTCCCAAGGGCAGGGGCGGGAATGCCCAAAGCCGGGAGAAGGGTATTCGCAAAACAAGGGCACCCGCCGGGTAACGGTGTTCGGGGTTATGCGTGCATGGCCGCTGATAGCGGTGTTTTGAGCCAGACGTTGAATAGCTCTCGCGCGGCGGCAAGAATTTCGCCTGCCGTGAGGCCGACCGGCCCGATGCCATCGGCGACAAGTTGGTCGGCGGCCGCGCCGTGCAGATGGACGGCACAGAGCAGTGCCTCTTCGGCGGGCCAACCCTGCGCGAGCAGGGCGAGGGCAAGGCCGCTCAGAACATCGCCCATCCCCGCGCTTGCCATGCCGGGATTGCCGGTGGTGTTGATGAACCAGTGCCCGTCGGGTGTCGCGATGACGGTGCCGCAGCCTTTGAGCGCAGTGAAGGCGCGATAGTTGTGCGCGATCTCGATGGCGGCGGCAACACGGTTGGCTTGAACTTCGCCAGTACTCACGCCGAGCAGCCGTCCGGCCTCGGCGGGGTGGGGCGTGAGCAATGTTGGGGCTTGCCGCGCTTTGAGCATGTTTGCCAGGGTAGGGCGGAGACTGAGGATGTTGAGCGCGTCGGCATCGAGCAACAGGGGAATGTTGCGGGGAATGATCGTTTTCAGCAGACGTTTGGCTTCATCGGAGATTCCTAGCCCAGGGCCGATGGCAATGGCGCTCGGATGTTCCGGCATCCGGTCAGCCGAGCGCAGCATCAGTTCGGGTTGTTCAGGGTCGATGCTGGGCGCGCTGGGGCCGAGCAGGCAAGCATAGACACGGCCTGCGCCTAGCCACAGGGCAGCGCGCGCCGCCAGCAGGGTCGCCCCGGACATACCGGGTGCGCCGCCAAGGACGCAGGCGTCGCCGTATACGCCCTTGTGCGTGTTGAGGTGCCGTGGGGCGAGGTGCTCCGCGAAGAGGCGCTTATCGACGCAATGCCCGGCGGGCGGCACATGGTCGGCAGCTTCGATTCCAAGGGGCTGAAGCGAAATTTCCCCGCAGTAATCCGGGCCGTCGAGCGTCAGTAGGCCGGGTTTGAGAGCGATGAAGGTTGTGGTGTGGGTGGCGCGCAAGCATGCGCCGAGTACGCGGCCCGTATCGGCATCCAGCCCGCTGGGGATGTCGATGGCCAGCCGTGGGACGGGCAATGCGTTGAGGGCGTCGATCCATTCGCGGATTTGGCCTTCGATGGGGCGTTCCAGGCCGATGCCGAACAAGGCGTCGACGATCAGTGCCCAGCCGCCTTCCGGCATGGAGGGCAAATCGGCAAGGGTTTTACCGCCAGCACGAAGAAAACTGGCATGGGCGCGCGCGGCATCTTTGGGCAGCCGCGTGAAATCCCCGGCGAAAACGACGACCGTCTCGCGCCCGCTCCGGCGCAATTCGCGCGCCAGCACCAAGCCGTCGCCGCCGTTATTGCCCGGCCCGCAGACGACAAGCACGGGGCCGGGCCAGGGCGCGATCAGCCGGGTGGCGTCTTCGGCGGCCGCGCAACCAGCGCGTTCCATCAGAGACGGGCGGGCGTCGGGGAGACATTGGCGCTCGATCTCGCGGATGTCCCGGACGAAATAGACAGGTGTAGCGGACATAGTAGGCTGGCTTGAATGAAGGGTGGCGGGGGGAAAGCTCGGTACATGTTCCGATGCTAATGCTACCAAATACCGAATTGAATCTGGAGACAGCCCCCAACCCGGTATAGAATGCCGGTTTCGCTTTGCCGATGAAGCCGTGCTGGCATCATTTGTCTTGACTTCTACTTCTCATCAGGATCGTTTGCATGCAAACCAATCAGGAAACCGCGAACGCGCTGGAGCGCCGCATCGACATGTCCGTTACCCTGGCGGACATCGACAAGGATGTCGAGTCCCGCCTCAAAAAGCTTTCCCGCACGGTGAAAATGCCGGGCTTTCGCCCAGGCAAGGTGCCGTTCAAGATCGTGACACAAGCTTACGAGCTGCAAGCTCGTTCCGAAGCCGTCGAGGCTGCCGTGGGAAAAGCCTTTGGCGAAGCGGTGCGCGCCCAGAACCTGCGTGTGGCCGGCAATCCCCGGATCGAACCGAAAGAAGCCGCTGCGGAAGGGTCGCTGGAGTTCAGCGCCGTGTTCGAGGTCTATCCGGAAGTCGTAGTCGGCGATCTGTCCGGACATGAGATTGAGCGCCCGGTGTTGGAAGTGGGTGAGGCCGAGGTCGATAAAACGCTTGAAGTCTTACGCAAGCAGCGTACCCGTTTCGATGAAACTGACCGTGCAGCCGCCAGTGGCGATAAGGTGTTGATCGACTTTACCGGACGCAAGGACGGTGTGCCGTTCGAGGGGGGGCAGGCGGAGGATTTCCCGTTTGTGCTCGGTGCGGGTTCGATGCTGAAAGATTTCGACGCGAATGTGACGGGTCTCAAGGCGGGCGAGGGCAAGACCTTCGACCTGACGTTCCCGGAGGATTATCACGCCAAGAATATGGCCGGACAGACGGTACAGTTTGAAGTGGCGGTGAAAAAGGTCGAAGCGCCGATGTTGCCGGAAGTCGACTCCGATTTTGCCAAGGCGCTCGGCGTGGCCGATGGCGACATTGCCAAACTGCGCCAGGAAATAAAGGACAACCTCACGCGCGAAGTCAAACAGCGCATCCAGGCAAGGGTAAAGGATCAGGCATTGGACGCCCTGCTTGCCGTTACGCCGATCGAAGCGCCCAAGGCGCTGGTGCTCTCCGAGTCGGAACAACTGGCCGAAAATGCCCGCCGCGAACTCGAAACGCGCGGCATGGGAGCCAAAAAGATACCGGTGGAACCGGGGTGGTTTACCGACCGGGCAACGCGGCGCGTAAAGCTCGGCCTCATCATGGCCGAACTGATCAAGGATAACGATCTGCGCGCCAAGCCAGAGCAGACGCGTGCCCTGATACAGGAAATGGCGGAGAGCTACGAAGACCCTTCGGAACTGATCCGTTGGTATTATGCCCAACCTGAACGTTTGACCGGGGCGGAGGCGGTCGTGACAGAGGATAATGTCGTGGAGTGGATCTGCACCAAGGTCAAGACCAACGACAAGGCAGTTTCCTTTGATGATCTGATGGGCAACAACGCGGCGGCTGCGTAAGCTGCACGGAAACGGGGCGAACGATGAACGCAAACGGAAGCGGAAACTCCGCGCAGGACGGCTGGAACCCGGTGGGCCTTGGTCTGGTGCCGATGGTCATCGAGCAAAGCGGCCGGGGCGAGCGCGCCTACGATATTTATTCGCGCCTGCTCAAGGAGCGGATCGTGTTTCTCGTCGGCCCCGTCACGGATGCCACGGCCAACCTGATTGTGGCGCAGTTGCTTTTTCTCGAGTCCGAAAACCCGGACAAGGACATTCACTTCTATATCAATTCCCCCGGAGGCGCGGTCACAGCGGGGTTGGCAATCTACGACACCATGCAGTTCATCAAACCCGACGTGAGCACCTTGTGCATCGGACAGGCGGCGAGCATGGGGGCTTTCCTGCTCGCGGCCGGAGCGAAAGGCAAGCGTTTCTGTTTGCCGAGTTCCAGGGTGATGATCCACCAGCCCTTGGGCGGTTTCCAGGGACAGGCCTCTGACGTCGAAATTCATGCGCGAGAAATACTTTTTCTGCGTTCCCGTCTCAACGAAATGCTGTCAAAGCACACAGGTAAGCCGGTTGAACAAATCGAAAAAGATACTGATCGGGATAATTTCCTGTCTGCGTCTGCGGCGATGGAGTACGGTCTCATCGACAAGGTGATGACGGTGCGCGGCGACATCTGACCTGACGACGAGGAGAGAACGACCATGCCGGACAAAAAGACGGGCGCGGATGGCGAAAAGCTGCTCTACTGCTCATTTTGCGGCAAAAGCCAGCACGAAGTCCGCAAGCTGATTGCCGGACCGTCCGTTTTCATCTGCGACGAATGTATCGGCCTGTGCAACGACATCATCCGTGAGGAAGTTGCCGACGGGCTGGGCATTGAGAATATCCGCGGGCAGTTGCCCACGCCCCATGAAATCTGCTCCATCCTCGATCAGTACGTGATCGGGCAGAAGCAGGCCAAGCGCAACCTGTCGGTAGCGGTCTATAACCATTACAAACGTCTGCGCCACTTGGGCAATATCGTCGATGACGTGGAGCTTTCCAAAAGCAATATCCTGCTGATCGGCCCAACCGGCTCCGGTAAGACTTTGCTGGCGCAAACGCTGGCGCGGCTCCTGAACGTGCCCTTCATCATGGCCGATGCCACCACGCTTACCGAGGCTGGCTACGTGGGCGAGGATGTTGAGAACATCATCCAGAAACTCCTCCAGAAGTGTGACTACGATGTTGAAAAGGCACAGCAAGGCATCGTCTATATCGACGAAATAGACAAAATTTCCCGCAAGTCCGACAACCCTTCGATCACCCGTGACGTGTCTGGCGAGGGTGTGCAACAGGCACTTCTGAAACTCGTTGAAGGCACGATTGCCTCCATTCCGCCGCAGGGCGGGCGCAAGCATCCCAATCAGGATTTCATCCAGGTCGACACGACCAACGTCCTGTTCATCTGCGGCGGCGCGTTCGACGGCCTGGAAAAAATCATCATCAACCGCACCGACAAGGGCGGGATCGGCTTCGGTGCGGAGGTCAAGAGCGGCGAGAGCCACAGTATTACCGAGACGTTCGGCCAGGTCGAACCGGAAGACCTCATCAAGTTCGGCCTCATCCCCGAACTCATCGGGCGCTTGCCTGTGGTGGCATCCCTGCATGAGCTTGACGAAGACGCGCTCATCCAGATACTCATCGAGCCGAAGAACGCGCTAGTCAAGCAATACCAGAAACTTTTCGCGATGGAAGGCGTCGAACTCGAGATCCGCCAAGCGGCGCTGCATGCGGTTGCCAGAAAAGCGATCAAGCGCAAGACCGGTGCGCGGGGGCTACGTTCCATCCTGGAGATGTCCCTGCTCGATATCATGTACGATCTGCCTAGTCTGGAAAGCGTGTCCAAGGTCGTAATCGACGAAAACACCATTACGGAGAATTCCAAACCCTTGCTGATCTATGCCGATCAGCCCAAAGTGTCCGGTTCCAACTGAACCTGTTCCGCAGGCCGCTTATCTTGAAGTGGCTTGAATAAACGACAGTCGTGCCCCATATGGGGAACGATTCTTTCGAGGAAAACATACAATGTCGGGCACTGCCGATCTCCCCAACGAAAAACTGGAACTGCCGCTCCTGCCGCTGCGCGACGTGGTGGTGTTCCCGCACATGGTCATCCCGCTCTTCGTCGGGCGGCCCAAATCCATCAAGGCGCTGGAAGCCGCGATGGAAGCCGGCAAGAGCATCCTGCTCGTTGCCCAGCAGTCTGCGGCCAAGGATGAACCCTCTGCCAGCGACCTCTATAGCGTCGGCTGCGTTGCCAATATCCTGCAAATGTTGCGGCTGCCCGACGGTACGCTCAAGGTGCTCGTCGAAGGCGTACAGCGTGTCCGCATCGAGGCGGTAGAAGACCGCCGTCAGATGTTTTTCGCCCGCGCGACCCCGGTAAAACCTTTTTCGGGCAAGGAAGGCACCGAAGTCGAAGCCATGCGGCGTGCGCTTACTGCCCAGTTTGACCAATACGTCAAGCTCAACAAGAAAATACCCGGCGAAGTCCTCGCCTCGCTCGCCAACGTCGACGATACGGGCCGCCTTGCCGACACCATTGCTGTCCACCTGCCGCTCAAACTCGAACAAAAGCAGGAAATTCTGCAAATGTTCAGTGTCGGTGAACGCCTCAACCGGCTGCTCTCACAAATCGAAAACGAAATCGACATCCTCCAGGTCGAGAAGCGTATCCGTGGCCGTGTCAAACGCCAGATGGAAAAGAGCCAGCGCGAGTACTACCTCAACGAACAGGTCAAGGCCATCCAGAAAGAACTCGGGGAAAGCGAAGATGGCGCCGAACTCGAAGAGATGGAAAAGAAGATCAGAACCGTGGGCATGCCCAAGGAAGCACTGGCGAAAACCCAGGCCGAGTTCAAGAAACTACGCATGATGTCGCCCATGTCCGCCGAAGCCACCGTGGTGCGAAACTACGTCGACACCATGATCGGCCTGCCGTGGAAAAAGCGCTCGCGCGTCAGTAAAGACCTTGCCGCAGCCGACAGGATTCTCAACAAGGATCATTACGGGCTGGAAAAGGTCAAGGAACGCATCCTCGAATACCTTGCCGTCCAGCAGCGCGTCGACAAGGTCAAGGCGCCCATTCTCTGCCTCGTCGGCCCTCCCGGCGTGGGCAAGACCTCCCTGGGTCAATCCATCGCCAGGGCCACCAACCGCAAGTTCGTTCGCATGGCCTTGGGCGGCGTGCGTGACGAAGCCGAGATTCGCGGCCACCGCCGCACCTACATCGGCTCCATGCCCGGCAAGATTCTCCAGAACATGACCCGTGTCGGCGTCAAGAACCCGCTATTCCTGCTCGACGAGGTCGACAAGCTCGGCATGGATTTTCGTGGCGACCCCTCATCGGCTCTTCTCGAAGTGCTCGACCCTGAGCAGAACCACACCTTCCAGGATCACTACATCGAAGTCGACTACGACCTCTCCGACGTGATGTTCGTTGCCACTGCCAACACCCTCAACATCCCGCCGCCCTTGCTCGACCGCATGGAGGTCATTCGCCTCTCCGGCTACACCGAAGACGAAAAAGTCAACATCGCCCACCGCTACCTGCTTCCCAAGCAGCTCAAGAACAACGGCCTCAAGCAAACCGAACTCACGATCACGGATGAAGCCCTGCGCGACATCTGCCGCTACTACACGCGCGAGGCCGGGGTGCGCGGGTTGGAACGCGAAATCTCCAAGACTTGCCGCAAGGTTGTGAAGTCCATCGTGCTCAAACCGCGCGCCAGCAAAGTCGTCGTGAACGGCAAAAACCTCGACAAATACCTGGGGGTGCGCCGCTTCAGCTTCGGCATGGCCGAGAAACAGAACCAGGTTGGGCAAGTGACCGGGCTGGCCTGGACGGAAGTGGGTGGGGAACTGCTCACCGTCGAAGCTGTGGCGCTCGCCGGCAAAGGCAAGGTCATGACGACCGGCAAACTTGGCGAGGTCATGCAGGAATCCATCCAGGCCGCGCTTTCCGTCGTGCGGCGGCGTGCCCACTCGCTTGGCATCGAAAGCGACTTTTACCAGAAGAGCGACATCCACATTCACCTGCCTGAAGGCGCGATTCCCAAGGACGGCCCCTCGGCGGGCAGCGCCATCACTACTGCGCTGGTGTCCATGCTCACAGGCATTCCCGTGTGCTGCGATGTGGCCATGACGGGCGAAATTACCCTGCGCGGCGAAGTCCTGCCCATTGGCGGTTTGAAAGAAAAACTGCTTGCTGCCGTGCGCGGCGGCATTGCCCGCGCCCTGATACCGGAAGAAAACATCAAGGACTTGACCGAGATTCCGGATAACATCAAGAACATGATCGAGATCATCCCGGTACGCTGGATCGACCAGGTGCTCGAACTGGCGCTCGAACGCAAGCCCGTCCCGCTTGCCGAATCGGAAGAAGTCTCTGTTCCGGCGAGCACGGACGAACCGGCAGTAGGGCCGTCACAGCCCATCCGGGCGCATTGAACATTTTTGGGATGAGACCGGCCCGCTAAGGCTGGTTTCATGTTTATCTGAAGAGGAGGGAAAGCAAGCATGAACAAAACCGAACTGATCGACGCGATTGCCGCACGGGCGGGAGTAACCAAAGCGATGGCGGGCAAGGTGCTCGATGCCACCACGGCTGCCATCATGGCTACGCTCAAAAATGAAGAAGACGTCACCCTCGTGGGTTTCGGAACCTTCTACGTGGGTGAACGCGCTGCACGCACGGGCCGTAATCCACGCACAGGGAAAGCCATCAAGATTGCGGCTGCCAAAACGCCGAGGTTCAGGGCTGGCAAGGGTTTGAAGGAAGCCGTACAATAACGTCCCTTCTTTTCCGGCAAAAACAGCGCCCGTTGTCCTGGCGCGGGTGCTTAGCTCAGTTGGTAGAGCGTCGCCCTTACAAGGCGAATGTCGGCGGTTCGAACCCGTCAGCACCCACCATTTAATCAAGGGCTTAGTGAGTAATCGCTAAGCCCTTTCCCTTTTAGATCGTGGTGATGTGGTAGTGATGGATCCTGTTCAGGGCGGAAGCGCACATGGTCACATGACTATATATGGGTAGAGCTTGCGAAACCCAATATTTGCCACGAATCAGGATTGCGATGGATTTTGCTCCGTGCACCTCAACTTACGAGACCTTCATGCTGGGGGTGGGGCTTGTGGACACCGCCGCAAGCAAATCACGGGGTCAACACTCCTTGTTTTCCTTCACGTTCCAATTCCCGCACACTTCCGCCCCCAAATCGCCCGTCGTTTTCTGCTCCTTGATTGCGACGTCGATCCTGGAATAAGCCAAAGACACGCGTTCTGTCGTCTGCCCCCCGGAGGAGCCATCAGGCCCAACATCAACGATGAGTGCGTCGTGCAACGTAATTTTGAGAAATTCCTGTGAGCCCCCGCCTGCCTTACACGCGGACAAGACGACGGTGGGGATATGCTTGCCCAGCGCGCAGTATTTGAGAAGGTTGGGCGAAGCGATGTCGATGTAGTGGTAAAACGTCAGGGGGCGGAAATCGGCTTTCCCGACGCCGCCGCCACCGCCTGTAGCCAGCGCGGCAGACTGCGTGACCTTGTAGTTGAAATGGAGCACGTCAATCCACTCCTGGTGTTTGGACTG
>WRIU01000006.1 GCA_009782565.1 Betaproteobacteria bacterium | reverse complement strand
CAACTCCATGGTGATCACCTCGTTTCCCCTGCCTAAAAATTAGGCAGAACAGGTTAAACACCCTGGTCAATTTTGGGCCGGTATACCCCTCGCTACATGCTCAGTTTTCGGTCGGCGTGAACAGCTGGACTACCGCGAGGCGCTGGCTGACATCAAGCAGCGCGAGTGCGCGCCGTGCTGTCCGTCAATGCCGAATTGCTGGGGCTGTATTGGGATATTGGGCGTGACCTGGTTCGCTGGCAGGCGCAAAAGGGTTGGGGTGCGGCGGTGGTGGAACAGATGGCAGCGGATTTGCAGGCGGCATGGCCAGGTATGAAGGGTTTTTCGCGCACCAACCTGTTCGCCATGTGCCAGTTCCATGCCTTTTTCAGCCCACGCTTTGAATTTGTCCCACAGTTCGTGGGACAAATTCCATTTTCCTACATGGATATTAAAGTTTTCTTTCATACTGGCGAAACGTATTAAACTATGCTTTAATGCAGACGAACATAATGAAAGCAGGCTTTAAATGAACCGTAGTGCAGGCACTTACGCACCCTCCACGACACTGGGTGAATCAGTACAGGCCTTCGTGCCGCATCCACTGCCGCCCGCCGATCCGCCGGTGAAACCGGCGTCCTTCGTCGATCTCAACCGACAGGCAGAACTAGCGCTTGCCCGGTTGTCGGGTGTGTCAGGATTGGTGCCGTCTGTTGACTGGCTGCTTTACAGCGCTGTCCGCAAGGAGGCCTTGCTAACATCCTTGATCGAGGGTACGCAGGCTACTCTGACCGATCTGTTCGATGAAGAGGCGGGTTTCAAAGTCAGCAATGTCGACGACGTGGCTGAGGTGACCAACTACCTGCGCGCGTTTCGCCTGGTGCAGGAGCAGTTGCGCGCCCCTGGGGGCCTGCCGATCAGCGTTCGCCTGCTATGCGACGCGCATCGAGTGTTGCTTGATGGCGTGCGGGGTGCGGGCAAACAGCCCGGAGAACTCAGGCATTCCCAGAACTGGATTGGCGGTACGCGTCCGGGCAATGCGGTGTTCGTGCCGCCTCCGCCGGAGCGTGTGCCGGAACTACTGACGAATCTGGAGCGATTCGTCCACGAGGAAGCGGGCGATCTTCCTGCCTTGGTCAAAATCGCGCTGGTACACGCGCAGTTCGAGACCATTCATCCCTTCCTGGATGGCAATGGACGCATCGGGCGCCTGTTGATAGCGGCGTTGCTGGAACACTGGAACTTACTGACCGAACCTTTGATGGTTCTCAGCGGTTACCTGAAGCAACATCAGGCGGAGTATTACCGTCGTCTCTCGATCATTCGCACCGAGGGCGACTGGGAATCTTGGGTGTCGTTCTTTCTGGAAGGCGTAACCGTCGCGGCAGCGGAGGCCGAGCGCAGCATCATCGCCATTGCCAGCCTGATTGCTGCCGACCGCAGGAAATTACTGCAATCTTCACGAGCCACTCCAGCCACTTATCGGCTGTTCGAACTGCTGCCGCTTATGCCACGTTTTACTGTGGATCGAGTGCAACAGCAACTGGCAACCACCTTCCCGACGGCGAATGCCGCTGTGCAAGTGCTGGAGCAGTTGGGCGTTGTGGTGGAAATGACGGGTCAAAAGAAGAACCGCTGTTACAGCTATCAAGGCTACGTTGATCTGCTCATAAGATGACTGCTACCGATTGCAAATGCATATGAATATAGTGAAAGATCACAGATGGTCTTCCTTTCCGAAAACCGGCTGCTAGAATAAAAACCATGCCTACGCAGGCTCGCCCGTCTCTCCCCATTGCATACCGTCTCACACCAGCACAGGCACTCCGAGGGGTAAATCGTGGGGAAGACACCGCGCAAAACACGCAAATACCACCAAAACTCAATACCTTACAGCACAACTCCCACTTCAGGTGCAACATTGAGTAGGGTTTCAGGGTGGTTCAGGCAGTTTTGAGATATCTGAAAAACATCAGATATTCAATGTTTTATGGTGTTTTCTCGTGTCGTGTGGTATCAGGTGATTTCAGCGTAGCGCATGATGGGTGTGGGGGAAATTTTCCCTACGGCCTTTCGACCTGCTTGTGCTTGGTACAGATCAGATTTATGTGACCGCAACCGCAGAGAAGTCAGGGTAGTGTCTCAGTTTGAATTTCATGCGTTGTAGGGGCGGATGGCAATCTGCCCGCCATCGTAAATATTCGCGATCCGCCAACGGTTCGACGGGGCGATTGCCATCGCCCCCTACAGAAAATCGTCTCAAATATTCAAATTGAGACACTACCGAAATAAGGAAAGGTTTGTATACAGTAAAGTGCTAAAGTAATATCGAATGCTTTGCGCTGCTACTTTTTTGAAAGGCTAAATCCATGCTTTCACTTGCTTTGCCTAAAGGCAGTCTTGAGGAACAAACATATAAGCTGTTCGATGCTGCCAACCTGAAGCTTTCTAAACCAGAACGCGGCTACAACCCCACCATCGACGACCCGCGAGTCGACAAAGTGAAGGTGCTGCGGCCGCAAGAAATTCCCGTCTATGTCACATCGGGCGACTTCGATTTAGGCATTTCGGGCCATGACTGGGTCACTGAAAGTAAGGCCGACGTCGTTGAGATTGCCGAACTGCCTTATGCAAAAACGGGTACTGGTGCCGTGAAAATGGTGCTGGCCGTCTCTGACACGTCCTCGATACAATGCGCCCGCGATATCGCGCCCGGCAGCCGCATAACGACAGAGTTCCCTAACATCACGCGATCATACTTTGAGCAGCTTGGAATTCCCGTAGAAATCTTTTTCAGCTATGGCGCGACAGAGGCAAAAGTTCCTGATTTTATGGACGCGCTTGTCGACCTCACAGAAACTGGGGAAACACTCAGGCGTAACGGCCTGCGTATTATTGAGACGATTCTTGAATCTACGACCCGCCTGTTTGCAAATCGCGCCTCTTGGGAGAACCCCGATAAGCGTAAGGCAATGGAAGAAATTCGCACCCTGCTTTTAGGCGCAATCGAAGCCAGAGGGCGCATTTTGCTGATGATGAACACGCCTGCCGAATGTCTTGATGCCGTCATCGCAGAATTACCCGCTATGAAGCGTCCCACCATAAGCCAGCTACACGGTTTGAGCGGTTACTCACTTACCACCGTCGCTGAAAAATCAAGTGTGAATATCCTCATACCCCGCCTGAAAGCCGCAGGAGCAGAGGACATCCTGGAATTACCGATTAATAAAATCGTGCGCTAACGCACCGTACGGGCGACCTTCGGCAAATGAGGATCGGTAGGCGCGGCAAACGGGGACAAACTGAGCTAACCCACGTAGCGGAACATTAGGAGTGTGAAACCTTGGACTCGCGCTTCAGGTGCAGAGTAGGGTTTCAGAGTGCTTCACGCGGCTCTGAAATTTATTTTTATTCGGAGCGCAGCAACCTCGACAAAGCCAGGTTGATGATCGGCGTACAAATTGCCGCAATGGCCAGGCTCGCGAACACCAACCCCCAAAGCAGGGAGCGCAGCGGCGACAGCATCATGGCCTTATCAACAATGATGCAAAGCACCCAATCCGCGCCGGCAATCGGCAAGGCAACCAAGTACTTCGGAACGTTTTCGATGCTGAATTCATGCACATTGATATTGTCGTCCGCCGTTTTCAGGATCGACACATCAAATCCGGGCATGGCTTCCGTTACAGGTTTCAGCTCCAAATGGGGGGTTGGATGCGCGACGATGACCCCGTCGCGGGTAGAGAGAAGGGCGTAGCCCTGGCCACGCAGCCCAATCGAATTGACGAGCAGGATGATCTCTTCCAGCGAGATATCGCCACCGACGACGCCCGGTATCTGGGACGCTACCGGGCGCGCCACAGTAATGCCAAGAGAATTCGTTGATGTAAAGATATAAGGCGATGTAATGATTGTGCCTTTTTCTTCGTTGGCCTGTTTATACCAGGGGCGCGCCGTTGGGTCGTAACCAGGGAACTGTTTTTTCCCCGCCAAGTGATAGACCATCCGTTTGTCTTCAGTACCGACGAATGTCTGAAAGAAATTCCCCGCGTCTCTTCCTGCTACCAGAAAAGGGATAGGGTCATCAACGAGAGGCAGCATAGCCGCAACCGCCTCTATTGCGTTCCGCCGTTGCGCGACCCAGTGCGCCATGAAGTCTCGGTTGCTGTTGGCGGTTGTTTTGATCTCCTGGTGGGCGCTGTCGATGATTTTTACGCGCATTTGCCAGTACGCGAATCCTGACAGCATGGCAATCACGACCACCAGCAAAGCTACGTTAAAGATGAACAAACGCCGCTGCAACAACATGAACTTCTCCGGGATGATTTTTTCATGCACAAATTATCTAAACCTAGATATTGAGCATAGTGGCTTCATTTTCGGTGGAGATATTTCACTTTTTTCAGGCTCTTTTCACTTCTCCCTGACCACCCCGGCGCTACGCGCTACCCCTCCAGGGAGGGGAATTTAGTGCGGGGTTTATTCCCCTCCTTGGAGGGGTGCCCCGAAGGGGTGGGGTGGTCGCAGCGTATGGGAACCGCTATACGCTTCTCGGTTACCGCACCACCCCGGCGCTACGCGCCACCCCTCCAAAGGAGGGGAATTTAGGGCGGGGGGTTTAGTCGTCGCCGCTGAATGCGCTCAACAGGCGCAGCAGGCTCAGGAAAAGGTTGTAGAGCGATACGTAGAGCGTTACGGTGGCCATGATGTAATTGGTTTCACCGCCGTTTACGATCGCGCTGGTCTGGTAGAGGATGATGCCAGAGGAGAGCAGGACGAAAGCTGCCGATACCGCCAGCGACAACGTGGGCAGGTTGAAGAAAAGAGCCGCCAGCCCGGCGAGGAACGCCACCAGCACGCCCACGAAGAGGAATCCGCCCATGAAGGAAAAATCCTTGCGGCTAACGAGCGCGTAGGCGGAAAGCGCGAAAAAGATGAACGCGGTCGCGCCTAGCGCCTGCATGACCAGTTGGGAGCCGTGCGGCGTGGCGAGGTAAAACGACAGGATCGGCCCTAGGGTCATGCCCAGGAAGCCGGTGAGCGCAAATACGCACACGATACCCATGCCACTGTTACGGAATTTGGTGGTCAGGAACAGCAGCCCAAAGTATACGAGCAGGAAAACGATCGGATTGAAGAACGGAAGCTGGAAGAACATCGACACGCCAGCCATCGCGGCTGAGAAAGCCAACGTCAGCGCGAGCAGGGTGTAGGTGTTACGGATGAGCCGGTTCGTTGCCAGCGTTTGAGTCTGCGAGTGGCTCAGGGTTTCGATATGTTCCATGTGGGGGCTCCTTGCTTCGAGAGTCGTAATTCAGTAGTTGCCGATTGTATCAATAATGTCGTTTGGCGGTGCGCCGTATTTGGCAGCCGTTCCCAAAGAAAAAGGACGGCGTCATGATAGGGCGGTTTAAGGAATCGCTGAGCATTTTCTATTTTTGGCACCTGGATATTTTATGATAATAGAATTATCATGCAGGAAATTGCTCAGAGAATCCCTAGCGTGTCGCCAGCGGCGTGGGTCGACGTCCGACCGGGATTTTCAGTTCGATTTTCTTGCTATTCCGCAGAAGGCGGAAAGTAGCGACTTGGCCAGGCGGCAGCGAGGCCACGAGGTCGAGCATATCGCGGGGAACCAGAACTTCCTGCCCATCGACGGCGAGCAGCACATCACCGGGCTGGATGCCGCTTTTGTCCGCCGGGCTGCCATTGAATACGCTATAGATCAATACGCCATGCTTGGAGCCCAGGTCGAAGGATTCCGCAAGCTCCGGGGTGATTTCGCGCATTTCGACACCGACCCATCCGCGCACGACTTCGCCGTTCGCGATGATCTGTTCGAGCACCTTGCGCGCAATCGAGACGGGAATGGCGAAGCCAATGCCAAGCCCGCCGCCGGAGGGCGAACCAGCGTTGCGCGTGGGGCTTTCGCGTGAGTAGATTGCGGTGTTGATGCCCACCAGTCGCCCCGCGCCGTCGATGAGCGCGCCGCCGGAATTGCCAGGATTGATCGCGGCGTCCGTCTGGATGAAATTTTCAAAGGTGTTGATGCCAAGATGGTTGCGGCCTAGCGCGGAAGCGATGCCCATCGTCACCGTTTGCCCGATACCGAAGGGGTTGCCGATAGCCAGCACGACATCGCCCACGGCCAAGCTGTCCGCCGGGGCAAAGGCAATGGCGGGCAAAGAACTGGCATTGGCGAGCCGGAGTACGGCGAGGTCGGTCTCCGGGTCACGGCCAATGAGGCGGGCTTCAAACTTGCGCCCGTCGTTGAGGACGGCTTCGATTTCGTCTGCGTTTTCGATGACGTGGTTATTGGTGAGCACGAAACCCTGTGGGTCGATGACGACTCCCGAACCTAAGCCGGTGCGCTCCGGCGTACTGAAAAAATGACGGAAAATCGGGTCGTTCATCAGGGGATGGTCGGGAACTTTCGCCGTTTGCCGGGTGTAGATGTGCACGACCGCGGGTAATGCCCGTTGCGCTGCGCTGGCATAGGAAACGGGGCTCTGCGCGCCAGTTTGGGAAGCGGCGAGCGAAGCAGCCGCAGGGGCTTCGACGATGGTCACCGTTGACGAGGCGGCCAAGCCGTTCCGATGCAACCACTCTGGTTTGAGAGCGCCCACAACGAACAGGGCGGCAACGCTGATTGTCACCGCTTGCGTAAAAATCAACCACAAGCGACGCATAATGGGAACCTGCGACAAAAAGAGAACATGCGGAAACGGCTGGAGAAAAGGTATGAGGCTCGATGAATTGCGTCAATATCTGGACGATTTGCTGGAAGTCGCGCATTGGCGCGATTATTGTCCAAATGGGCTACAAGTGGAAGGACGAGCCGAAGTACGGCGGGTACTGTGCGGGGTGACGGCCAGTCAGGCGCTGGTCGATGCGGCTGTGGCGGGTGGATACGATGCCCTCCTGGTGCATCACGGGTATTTCTGGCGGGGCGAGGACGGGCGCATTACCGGCATCCGCCGTCGCCGGCTCGGGGCGCTGCTCGGCCACGATATTTCGCTCTTTGCGTATCACCTGCCGCTCGATGGGCATCCCGTGCTCGGCAACAACGCGCAGCTTGCATGGCACATGGGATGGGAGAGCGTGAGCCGTTTCGGCGAGCAGGATATTGGCTGGATCGGTGCGCCACGGGAGACTGGGCTTAAGGCGCTCGATATCGCGGCCAATCTTGCCGTCAAACTCGAACGGGTGCCTTTGCTGGTGGGTGACGGTGACCGCGTGGCCTCACGCATCGCGTGGTGTTCCGGCGGGGCGCAGGGCTTTTTTGAACAGGCCATCGCCTCCGGGGCCGATCTGTATGTTTCGGGGGAAATATCAGAGCAGACGACCCATCTGGCGCAGGAATCCGGTGTCCCTTACATTGCCGCTGGACACCATGCCACTGAGCGCTACGGTGTGCGGGCGCTGTCGCGCCATCTGAATGACGGACTGGGGCTTACGGCGGATTTTCTCGATTTGCCCAACCCGGTTTAAGCGGAAGGGAGCCTCATTCAGTTTCCGTCAGGGGGGAGGCACTCAGCAAGTCGCTGTCAAAAGCACTGGACGGGCCAGTGTAGGGGCCAAGACACTGCTCAAGAATGTCGCTCAAACAAAGAATGTCGTCTATGGCGGCAAGCGAAAAGCCCCGCCGGGTTTCGTCCCGTGTATCGCGCAGCAGGTATTGCAGATAAGCCTGACATTCGCGTGTGCCCCATAGCTCCTGCAAACGCTTCACGACGTGCATCGTCGTTTCAAGTCCGTGCAGCGGGATGAGGGCATCACTGAAATTGTCCCAGTCGACCGTCCAGATATTGAAAGTTTTGTTCAGTTTTGCGGCGATTTTGTCGAATTCGGTTCGTTGTCCGTTGGCCCGGTAGACTTCGAGCAGTTTGAGCCAAGGCACGAAAGCTTCTTTCGGGTTGTTTTCAATAAAGTTTGACAAAGCTTCGGCGGCGCTATTGATGCGGCCAAAGCTCAACATGATCTCGGCCAGTTCGATGGTCGAGTCGCGGTCCTCGATGTTTTCTTCCGCCGCCAGGGCTTTCAGGCTCTGTAAATCAAGCGCGGGCGATGCCGAATCCCAATCTGGCAGGGTGGGAATGGCAGGATGAGCCCGGGGAGGTTCGGCCTCTGTCGCCGTAGCAGGTACGGAAGGGGCGAGGCCGAAGGGGGATGAGGAGGCCTCTTCAAGAGCGGCCGGTTCCTCCTGTGCCCATGGCTCGTCGAAGGTTTTCGTCCTGTTCATCCGCAACAGGAGGATGACACAGAGGGCAAGGGTAAAAAAGGCAGCCCCGCCAAGCACCCAGTTGAGCGAAGCGTTTGACCGTGGCTGTTCGAGCCGTTTTTGCAGTTCTTTTCGTTCTTTTTCAAGCTCGTGTATGCGAGCCTGTAGTCTCTGAATAAGTTCGTGCTCGCCGGATAGCGTCTGCGGAGCCCGTTCGAGCAGCTCTGTTCTGAGTTCGTCGATTTGGGAATTCAGTTCCTGTTCAGCGCCCCTGTACTCGTTGATTTCGGCTTCAATGTTCATCACGGCCGGGGCGCTGTTTTGATGAGCGGGGCGCACGGTTCGGGAGGAAGCCTTGGGAGGGGCTGCCGAGGAGATGAGAGGCAGGCAGAAAAAAGCGAGTATGCCTGCAAGCAGAACGATGATCCGTCTAGTAGTCATGGTGAAGCGGAAAGAGCGGATAATCCAGGTATCGTACAGCATTGTTAGCGTGACAGACAGGTCGAAAGCAATAAATGCTGACCCCATCAAAACTTGCTGAACCGCCTTATTTTAGAATAAGAAGAAATTTTATTGGATGGAGGGGCTGAAATTATGCCGGAGGACGGCAAAACGCAGAGAGGAACATGGATGCTTGAGTGTGCTGCGTGCACGGATATCGGCTTGGTTCGGAGCCGCAACGAAGATGCGTTGTGTGTCGACGCCGAGCGGGGATGGCTGTTGCTCGCCGATGGTATGGGGGGGCATAGCTCTGGCGACCTGGCTTCCGCGCTGGTCGTCAATTATGTGTTGGACCAATTACTCGATACGGCGGAAAAAAAGCGAGGGAGCAGAAGGCCCGATTATGCCGGGACGCTTGCCACTAGTGTTGTCGATATCAATGCTGTCATCCGTAGCGCGGGAAGGCTGTCCGATGCCGCAAACTCGATGGGGTCGACTTTTGTCGGGGCTGTGTTGAGTCCGGGTGAGTTGAGCTATGTCTACGTCGGCGACTCGCGTCTGTATTTGCTGCGCGATGGCACACTGACGCAATTATCGCGTGATCACACCCTGGTGCAGGAATTCGTCGATGCCGGACAATTGACGGTCGAGATGGCGCAAAATCATCCTTACCGGGGATTGCTCACGCGCGGCGTCGGGGTACATGACGAAGTAGAACCCGATACCGGTATTTGTGCATTGCTTTCGGGAGATCGTTTGCTACTGTGCACGGATGGTTTGACAGACATGGTGGACGAGCATGAGATTGCCAGGCTGCTTGGGATGCCTGCGCGGGCTGATGAAGTGGCCGGGAGCCTGATCGATGCCGCGAATTCTGCTGGCGGGCGCGATAACGTTTCCGTTATCGTTGCGTGGTTCGATGAGTTGGCTCAACATGACGACGACTGATGAGCGGATGGCGCGCATCGCCAGACAAACATGAGTGGGTGCGAGTAATGCCGAAGTTGATCCTCAGCATGGACGGACTGGTACTCAAGGAGATCGTGCTCAACAAGGAGCGCACTTCGATTGGCCGCAAGCCGGTCAACGACATCCAGATCGACAATCTTTCCATCAGCGGCCAACATGCCGTAATTACCCGGATTTTGGGCGACGCTTTTCTGGAAGACCTCAACAGCACCAACGGCACCTACGTCAATGGGCAGCCGGTCAAGAAACATGTGCTGCACAACAATGACGTGGTCGAGCTTGGCAAATACCGGATCAAGTACCTGGTCGACGCTTCCACCCCAGGCGTGGCGGCAACGGAATTGGTCGACACCGCCACCTTGAAGCCTTTTGAAATAGGGACGCTCAACCCGGCTGAACCACTACCAGCCGGAACAAGCACGATCCGTACGCAAAATTCGCAATCCGCGACCGGAAGCGCTGGAGCCATGAGCGCATCAGTCGGGCATCTGCTGGAACATCTCGGCGTAATCCAGGTATTGAGCGGCGTCAATACCGGGCAAGAACTCGAACTGAGCAAGCCGGTAACAACATTGGGCAAACCCAGCTATCAGGTGGCAGTCATCACGCGGCGCGAAAAAGGCTATTTCATTACCCACGTCGAAGGTAAGGTGTATCCGCTGGTCAATGGCGAACAACTCGGCGCTCAGGCATACAAGCTAAATGACCACGACATTATAGAAATTGCCGGGATCAAAATGGAATTTTTCACGCGTTCCTGAATACGGGTTGAATGTGGCTCAAAAAAAGCGGCTTCCAGAATGCCGTGACTTCTTTCATCGCCCGCTGCCGGGGCGGATGATAGGTTTCTAATTGGTCTGGAGAGAAAATAACAGTAACAGTTATCGTAGGCTTGTCGGAAGGTTCATGAAACTGAGGGTGCTTGGCTGTAGTGGCGGAATTGGCGGCGAAGATTCGCGTACATCTTCGTTTCTTGTCGATGATGACGTACTCATCGACTGCGGAACCGGTGTGGGCGATCTGTCGTTCGATGAATTGCGCCACATCAGTCACGTTTTCGTCAGTCATTCCCATCTCGATCACATCGCCGCCATTCCCCTGTTGGTCGATTCCATTGGCGAGATATGTCAGCACACGGTCACGATCTACGCGCCGCCGGAAACGTTGCACATCCTGCGGGCGCATGTTTTCAACTGGCTGGTATGGCCGGATTTCACCGCCATTCCAGATCGCCGCTTTTCCTATCTGCGCCTACAATCCGTTGAAATCGGCGAAACCTTGCGGCTTGGCGAACGTGCATTTACGGCGCTGCCCGTGCTTCATACTGTCCCTGGCGCGGCTTGGCTTCTCGATAGCGGCAAAGCGCAGTTGATCTATTCGGGAGATACGACCTACAGCCCTGAACTGATCGCCGCCATCAACGCTTGCCAATCCCTGCGTTACCTGATTGTGGAAGCGGCCTTTCCAGAGGAGATGCGCGCGATGGCAATAGCGGCTCGCCATCTGTGCCCTGGCATGCTGGGAACCATGCTTGCCGAGTTGACCGTGTCGCCGGAAGTGTACGTCAGCCACCTCAAACCGGGCATGAGCGACCGCATCATGGAACAGATTGATGCCTTGGATATGCGCCTGAAGCCGGTACGCTTGATGTGTAAGCAAGTTTTTGATTTTTGAACACGCACCGAGCGCAATTCCCGTATCTACCCCGGCGCTTCGCGCCACCCCTCCAAGGAGGGAAATGGGAGTGATTCAAGAAATTTTCGTATGGCCTTTGGCGAAACGAAACAATTCCACAAAATAAAAATGCTGTTTGCAAAAAATAAATTGTATTATTGAGAATTGCTTGTCAAAAATAGAGCAGCAAATTTCTATTCATGTTATTCCGATGAATTATTAATGTTCATTTCTGCTTTTCGTATAATTTAATGCGATATATTGACAGCATTTGTTTTTCGTCTAGAATATGTCTGGTTTTCCCTTGGCCGAAAGCTTGTTGATGGTGTTGGAATATTGGCAGTGGCAAGCAGATGGCCTGTTTTCAACTCTTCTTTAAAAGGCAGGTACAGCATGTCATCTCTTCAGGACATTTTCATCAAGCTCGAAGGTATCGACGGCGAAAGCAAGGACGGCAAGCACAAGAACTGGATTGATGTGCTCAGCTTCGGATACTCGGTTTCACAATCTTCGTCGGCGTTCACAGGCGGCGGTTCCGGCGTGGGCAAGGCCAGTTTTGATTCTCTTTCTTTCACGCACTATGTTGACAAGACTTCCCCAAACCTGTTCATGTATTGCGCCCTGGGCAAGCATATTCCGAAAGTGGAATTGTCGTGCTGCAAGAGCGGCGGCGGCTCGCAGGAGTACATGCGTATCACACTGGATGATGTCATCGTCACAAGCGTCTCGCCGTCGGGCGCGAACTCCGACACCCAGGTAAAGGAATCGGTCAATCTGTCCTATGCCAAGATCAAGATTGAGGCCAAGGAACAGAAAGCTGACGGATCCATGGGACCGGCTGTGACCGGTGCCTGGAACGTCAAGGAAAACAAACAAGCCTGACCGAACCAAAACCAGAGCCGCGCGGGCTGAGGGGTTAGCTCGCGCGGCTCTTTTTTTTGCGCCTGCAGGGAGCAGGCTAAGTGCTAAGTGTACGGCGGCTCCCTAATGCGGGCGCTTGCGAAGACGCTCAATGGCGTGGATCTGGGCAATCGCTTCGATCAACTCGGCCTGAGCCTTGGCGTAGTCGATCTTGGCGCTCTTGTTCTCAAGCGCCTCTTCGGCTTTGCGCTTGGCGTCGAGCGCCTTGGCTTCGTCGAGGTCTTTTCCGCGAATCGCCGTGTCGGCGAGCACCGTCACCCCACTGGGCTGGACTTCAAGAATGCCGCCGGCGACGAAAATGAATTCTTCAGCGTCCTGATTCGGGACTTTGATCCGTACTGCGCCCGGCCTGATCCGGGTCAGCAGCGGCGTGTGGCCGGGCAGGATGCCGAGTTCGCCCGATTCACCGGGCAGGACGACAAATTCCGCCAAGCCTGAAAAAAGCTGTTCTTCCGCACTGACAACATCCACATGTACCGTCATGGCCATGATTGATCCTCTGAAGCAAGCCCCCCACGCGAGGGATAAGTCGCGCGGGGGCGGAAACAAGGCAAATTACTGGAGTTTGCGAGCCTTTTCGATCGCTTCCTCAATGCTGCCGACCATGTAGAACGCCTGTTCGGGCAGACTATCGTATTCGCCGGTGACAATGGCCTTGAATCCGGCAATGGTGTCCTTGAGGGTCACATATTTGCCGGGGGAACCGGTAAAGACTTCGGCAACGTGGAAAGGCTGCGAAAGGAAACGCTGTATCTTGCGCGCGCGAGCCACGGTGAGTTTGTCTTCGGGCGATAGTTCGTCCATGCCCAGAATGGCGATGATGTCACGCAACTCCTTGTATTTTTGCAGAGTCTGCTGCACGGAGCGCGCCACGCTGTAGTGCTCTTCGCCAACGACCAGCGGGTCAAGCTGGCGGCTGGTGGAATCGAGCGGATCGACGGCGGGGTAGATACCAAGCGCGGCGATGTCGCGGGAGAGCACGACGGTGGAGTCCAGGTGCAGGAAGGTGGTGGCGGGCGAGGGGTCGGTCAAGTCGTCCGCCGGGACGTACACGGCCTGGATGGAGGTGATGGAACCAACCTTGGTGGAGGTGATGCGCTCTTGCAGGCGACCCATTTCTTCAGCCAGCGTCGGCTGATAACCCACAGCGGAAGGCATCCGGCCCAGCAGGGCGGACACTTCCACACCGGCCAAGGTGTAGCGGTAAATATTGTCGACGAAGAAGAGGATGTCGCGGCCTTCGTCGCGGAAACGCTCGGCCATCGTCAGGCCGGTCAGGCCGACGCGCAGACGGTTACCCGGTGGCTCGTTCATCTGGCCGAACACCATCGCGACCTTGTCGAGCACGTTCGAGTCTTTCATTTCATGATAGAAGTCGTTGCCCTCGCGGGTACGCTCGCCCACACCGGCAAACACGGACAGGCCGGAGTGCTGTTTGGCGATGTTGTTGATGAGCTCCATCATGTTGACGGTCTTGCCAACGCCCGCGCCGCCGAAGAGGCCGACCTTGCCGCCCTTGGCAAACGGGCAGATGAGGTCGATAACCTTGATGCCGGTTTCCAGAAGTTCGACGGAAGGCGAAAGTTCGTCGAACTTGGGCGCTTTCTGGTGAATCGCCCGACGTTCGTCGGTGGGAATTTCACCGGCATCATCAATGGGGCGGCCCAGCACGTCCATAATGCGGCCAAGGGTGGCCGGGCCGACGGGAACGGAGATCGGCCCGCCGGTGTTGGAGACTTTCATGCCGCGCCGCAACCCGTCGCTGGAACCGAGCGCAATGGTACGCACGATGCCGTCACCGAGTTCCTGTTGCACCTCAAAGGTCAGGTTCTTTTCGGCAAAGGAGCCGGAAGCATCCTCAAGTTTGAGGGCGTCATACACTTTCGGCATCGTTTCGCGGGGGAACTGGATGTCCACCACCGCGCCAATGCACTGAACGACAATACCGTTACTCATCGTTTTTCCTTGTGTCAATAATGTTCGTCAGACCGCGGCGGCTCCGCCGACGATTTCGTTCAATTCCTTGGTGATCGCAGCTTGCCGGGTCTTGTTATAGACCAGTTGCAATTCGTCGATGACGTTCTTGGCGTTGTCGGAAGCGGCTTTCATCGCCACCATCCGCGCGCTCTGCTCGGAAGCCAGGTTTTCGGCGACCGACTGGTAGACCAGCGCCTCGACGTAGCGCACCAGCATGTCATCGATAACTACATGCGGGTCAGGCTCATAGAGGTAATCCCATGCCCGATCGGGTGTGCCCAGCTTGTCGCCGGTCAACGGTAAAAGCTGTTCCAGTACGGGTTCCTGCTTCATGGTGTTGATGAAGCGGGTGTAGGCAACGTAGACGACATCGAGTTCATCGTGCTGGAAAGCATCGAGCAGAACTTTTACCGGTCCAATCAGTTTTTCGAGCGCCGGTCTGTCACCAAGCTGCACGACATGCGAAACGACGTTGGCGCCAAGGCGCTGCATGAAACCAAAACCCTTGTTGCCGATGCAGCAGGTACGGATTTCGGAAACACCAGAACCCTCCCAAGATTTGAGCGCGTTCATGGCAATACGCTGCACGTTGGTGTTCAGCCC
Source organism: Betaproteobacteria bacterium (assembly GCA_009782565.1). Classification (GTDB taxonomy): domain Bacteria; phylum Pseudomonadota; class Gammaproteobacteria; order Burkholderiales; family Rhodocyclaceae; genus WRNU01. The sequence goes on along the minus strand of WRIU01000006.1, from coordinate 138,194 downwards.
GCCACACAAGCCCTTGTCGGTCGTCACCAGAATCAGCCCGACCCGTTTGAGCTGTTCTTTATGAACCAGGAACGGGTGCTCGTAATCGACGACATCGGCCTGGGACAGGTGCGCGGCGAGTTGGCGGATTTTCTCGCAGTAGGGACGCGCGGCACGCATCCGATCCTGCGCCTTCCGCATTTTGGACGCGGCTACCATTTCCATGGCCTTAGTGATCTTGCGCGTGTTTTGCACGCTCTTGATCTTGGTACGGATTTCCTTCCCGCTAGCCATTTTCCGTCTCCCTGGCCGCCATCAGACCCAACTCTTCTTGAACTCGGCAATCGTGGCAGCCAAGGTCTTTTCGGCATCGTCGTCGAGTTCGCGCTTCTCCATGACGCCCGCCACGAGTTCGGGTTTCTGCGTCTTGATGTATTGCAGCAGACCGGCCTCGAAAGCCAGCACACGGTTACTTTCGATGTCGTCGAAGTAGCCGTTGTTGACCGCATAGAGGACGAAACCCATTTCGGCAATCGTCATCGGCGAGTACTGCGCCTGTTTCATCAATTCGGTGACACGGCGACCGCGTTCAAGCTGTTTGCGGGTGGCGTCATCGAGATCGGAAGCGAATTGCGCGAACGCGGCTAACTCACGATATTGCGCGAGGTCGGTACGGATACCGCCGGAGAGCTTCTTGATGACCTTGGTCTGGGCTGCGCCGCCGACGCGGGATACCGAGATACCCGCGTTGATCGCGGGACGGATGCCCGCGTTGAAAAGGTCGGTCTCAAGGAATATCTGGCCGTCGGTGATGGAGATGACGTTGGTCGGCACGAAAGCGGACACGTCACCGGCTTGGGTTTCGATGATCGGCAACGCGGTGAGCGAACCGGTCTTGCCCTTGACTTCGCCGTTGGTGATTTTTTCGATGTAGTCGGCATTGACGCGCGCGGCACGCTCCAGCAGACGGGAGTGGAGATAGAACACGTCGCCGGGATAGGCTTCGCGGCCCGGCGGGCGGCGGAGCAGGAGCGAGACCTGGCGATAGGCCCATGCCTGTTTGGTGAGGTCGTCATAGACGATCAGGGCGTCGAGACCCCGGTCGCGGAAGTATTCGCCCATCGTGCAACCGGCGTAAGGCGCAAGGTACTGCATTGCAGCAGACTCGGAAGCCGTGGCCGCGACGACGATCGTGTATTCCATCGCGCCGTGCTCGGTGAGCTTACGCACCACGTTGGCGACGGTCGAGGCTTTCTGGCCGATGGCAACATAGACGCAGAAAACGCCCTGCCCTTTCTGGTTGATGATGGTGTCGACCGCGACGGCAGTCTTGCCGGTCTGGCGGTCGCCAATGATGAGTTCGCGCTGGCCGCGACCGATGGGAACCATCGAGTCGATGGACTTCAGGCCAGTCTGCACCGGCTGCGACACCGATTGACGCGCGATGACGCCAGGGGCGACTTTTTCGATCTTGTCGGTGAGCTTCGCGTTGATCGGGCCTTTACCGTCGATGGGCTGCCCAAGGGAATTGACGACGCGGCCAATCAGTTCGGGGCCGACGGGCACTTCGAGAATGCGCCCGGTCGCCTTGACGGTGTTGCCTTCGGTGATGTGCTCGTATTCGCCGAGCACGACCGCGCCGACGGAATCGCGTTCAAGGTTGAGCGCCAAGCCGAATGTATTGCCGGGAAATTCCAGCATTTCGCCCTGCATCGCGTCCGCCAGGCCGTGGATACGGCAGATGCCGTCGGTGACGGATACGACCGTGCCTTCATTGCGCGAAGTTGCGGCAAGTTGCAGGTTTTGGATCCGGCTCTTGATCAGATCACTGATTTCAGAGGGGTTGAGTTGCATTCGATAACTCCTGGTTCTTGAGCGCGGCAGCCATGCTTGTCAGTTTGCCGCGAACGGATGCGTCGATGACTTCGTCGCCGATGGCGATGCGAACCCCGCCGATGAGTTCGGGGTCGATGGTGACGGTCGCGTCGATGCGAGCCTTGAAACGGGTTTCGAGGTCTGCCTTCAGCGATGCCAACGTAGCATCGTCGAGCGGGAAAGCGGAGGCTATCCGGGCTTCCAGAACGCCCTCGTGTTCGTTTTTCAGAACGGCGAAGAGATTTCGGATTTCCGGAAGCGTTTGCAGACGCTCGTTATCAACGAGGACACGGATGAAATTGCGCTGCTCGTCGGTCAGTTCTCCAGCCACATCCAGCAGCAAGCCAGCAAGCTGGTCGGCAGACAGATTGGGACTGGAGATACATGCCTGCATATCGGCATCGACGACGATGGCGGCGAGCCGACCCAGGACTTCCAACCATGACGCCAGCGCACCTGCCCCGCGAGCCAGCCTGAAGGCGGCATCGGCATAGGGGCGCGCGATGGTGACGTTTTCAGCCATAACTTATCGCAGTTCCTGTTTCAGGTTGGCAAGCAGTTCGGCATGTGCCTGGGGGTTGATTTCGCGGCGCAGGATTTTCTCCGCGCCAGCGATGGCCAACATGGCGACCTGATCGCGCAGTTCATCCTTGGCGCGTTGAGCGGCTGCGTCGGCTTCAGCCTCGGCGGCCTGCCGAGCCTGTGCGACGACGTTCGCGGCTTCGGCACGGGCATCCTCAACCAACTGGCTGGCGTTCCGTTCGGCGGAAGCGCGTACGTCCCCGGCGGATTCACGCGCCTTGCGTAATTCCTCAACGGCTCTCTTCTCAGCCAGCGCCAGATCGGATTTTGCCTTGTCCGCAGCAGCGAGGCCGTCGGCGATTTTTTTCGCACGCTCATCCAACGCCTTCTCGATGGGCGGCCAGACGAACTTCATCGTGAACAGCCCGAGCATGACGAATACGACGAGTTGGAAAAACAGAGTTGCGTTCAGATTCACTGTTCTTGTCCCCAATAACGGTTAGAGGAACGCGAACCAATCAATGAGCCAATGGCCCTATGAACGGGTTGGCGAAGGCGAACATCATCGCGATACCGACACCGATCAGGAAGGCGGCATCAATCAGACCAGCCAGCAGGAACATCTTGGTTTGCAGGGCATTCATCAGTTCAGGCTGACGAGCCGAGGCTTCGAGATATTTTGAACCCATGATGGCGATACCGATACAAGCGCCGAAAGCGCCCAGACCAATGATAATGCCGGCAGCCAGTGCGACGAGACCGAGGACATTTTCCATGACAACTCCTTGAAACGATAATGTTGAAGTGAAGGAAGAAACCAGCGGGAAACCCCGCGACAACGACGAAATCAGTGTCCTTCGTGCGCTTGCCCAATGTAGACAAGGGTCAGCATCATGAAAATGAACGCCTGAAGTGTAATGATAAGGATATGGAAGATGGCCCACGCAAGACCGGCCAGCACATGGACAACGGCAAGCGTGACGCCCATGGTGGAAACCGTCCATGCGCCGCCCATCAGGGCAATCAGCATAAACACCAGTTCGCCCGCGTACATGTTGCCGAACAACCGCATGCCGTGGGAGATGGTCTTGGCCGCAAACTCGATGATCTGCATGAGGAGGTTGACCGGCCACAGCACCGGGTGCGAGCCGAACGGGGCGGTGAAAAGCTCGTGCACCCAGCCCGCTGCGCCCTTGATCTTGATGTTGTAGAAGAAACACAGCAGCAACACGCCGATGGACATGCCGAGCGTAGCCGAAAGGTCGGCGGTCGGCACGACGCGCAGGTAGGCGTGGTGATCGTTCATCGCCGTCTGCCAGAGGCGCGGCAGGAGGTCGACCGGAAGCAAATCCATCGCGTTCATGAAGAAAATCCACAGGAACACGGTCAGCGCCAAGGGCGCGACGAAACGGCGCGATTCAGGGCTATGAATGACGCCCTTGGCTTGATTGGCGACCATTTCGACGAGTATTTCGACGCAGCCCTGGAAACGCCCTGGTATGCCGGAGGTGGCCTTGCGCGCGCCCAGCCACAGCAGGAACACGGTGAAAAGGCCGAGGGCGACGGAGAAAAACAGGGTGTCGTAATTGACCACCGACCAATCAACGATGCTCGACTGTTTTTCGCCGATGTTATTGAGGTGTGTGAGGTGATGAACGATGTTTTCGCTCGGGGTTGGTGCGTTTACCGCGTGCTCACTAGTCATGTTCGAGTCTTCACCAAAAATGCAAACAGATTTGCTTTCACTGCCAGAGCCAGCCCGACCAGGAAGGCTCCCCAATGAAGGTTTTTGTACAGCATAACCGCCAATGCAAGCAAGCCTACGGTAGAGAGGAGCCTGACAAGTTCTCCCGCCATGAATGCCGTAACTTTAGCATGCTCTCCGCGCAAAGATATCAGCCACAATCGCCAGGCAAAAAAAACACTCGGTACGACGTAGGCCAGCCCCCCCCATACTGCGGAAAAAAAACCATGCACGCCAAACAAAGCACCAGCCGCTGTTGCTGCCACGAACGTCGCCGCTAGTTGCAGCAGAACTGTTTTGTGCATCGCTCCTCCGCCGGCACGTCATTCTGTCATTATTTTGCACTGCGACAGCCGGTAACACCTTCTCATTCTGGGGGACTCGCTTTGCCAAGTCAATCGGTTGTGTGGGCGCGCGCTGGGTGACTCCAAAATTGATGCACGGCAGTATCAGCGCAACCGCCCAAGCAGGCCGTCCAACTGATCCAGACTGGCGAAACGAATCACCATTTCGCCCGCGCCCTTGCGGTTTGCCTTGATCTTGACCATGGCGCCGATTGCGTCGGCGATCTCCTCTTCCAGCCGCAGTAAATCCCGATCCGGTGCGGGCGCGGTTTTTTGTGGGCGTGGCACGAGGACGTTCCGGGCAAGTTTTTCGGTTTCGCGTACCGAGAGTTGTTTGGCCGCGACCTGGTTGGCGACAATAATCTGGCTGGCTCCATCAAGCGGCAGCAGCGCGCGGGCATGCCCCATATCGATGTCGCCGGCCATCAGCAATTCCTGCACGGGTTGCGCGAGGTTGAGCAGCCGCAGCAGGTTGGTTGCCGCTGGGCGTGAACGGCCTACCGCGTCGGCTGCCTGCTGGTGGGTCATGCCGAATTCTTCGATCAAACGCTGGATGCCGCCAGCCTCTTCGAGCGGGTTGAGGTTCTCGCGCTGGATATTTTCGATGAGCGACATCGCCAACGCGGCATCGTCGGGAATTTCCCGCACCAGGCAGGGCACGGTATCCAGTCCGGCGATTTCCGCTGCCCGCCAGCGCCGCTCGCCTGCAATGATCTCAAAAGCGTCGCCGGACAGAGGCCGCACGAGAATGGGCTGCATGACCCCCTGCGCCCTGATCGAAGCCGCCAGTTCTTCGAGCGAACCGGGGTCCATGCGGGTGCGGGGCTGGTATCTGCCGGGGCGCAGGGTTTCCAGCGCAAGGGACTGCAATTCGCCCTTTTCGGCTTCATCGTCGCGGTTGGCCGCCAGCAGCGCGTCGAGGCCGCGGCCCAGGCCCTTGAGTTTGGGAGGTGTCATATCGTCTGTGAAATCAAATGGTTTGCGTTCCGTTACAGTGTCTTGACCCGCTCGATCAACTCGTTGGCAAACGCGAGGTAGGCTTGCGCGCCACGGGAAGAACTATCGAATACCACGCCCGGTATGCCGTGGCTGGGCGCTTCGGCCAAACGGACGTTGCGCGGTACGACGGCCTGGAACACCTTATCGCCGAAATGGCTTTCGATTTGAGCCGAAACCTGTTGCTGCAAGGTGATGCGGGGGTCGAACATCACGCGCAGTAAACCGATGATCTTGAGGTCGCGGTTGAGATTGGCGTGTACTTTCTTGATCGAGTTGACCAGGTCGGAAAGCCCTTCCAGCGCGTAGTACTCGCACTGCATCGGGATGATGACCCCATGCGCGGCGCACAAACCATTGAGTGTCAGCAGCGACAGCGACGGAGGGCAGTCGATGAGTACGAAATCGTAATCGGCGGCGCATTTGTCCAAGGTTTCCCGCAAGCGTTTTTCACGCCGTTCGAGATTGACCAGTTCGATTTCGGCTCCGGCCAGGTCGCGGTTGGCGGGCAGGATGTCATACCCGCCCGACGGAGAGGCAACCCGCACCGCCTCCAATCCGTCCAATCCAACCAGCAGGTGATAGATCGAGCGCGCGAGCTGGCGTTTGTCGATGCCGCTGCCCATCGTGGCGTTGCCCTGCGGATCGAGATCGACGAGCAAGGTGCGCTGCCCGGACTGATGCAGCGCAGCGGCAAGATTGACGCTGGTCGTGGTTTTGCCCACACCGCCTTTTTGATTGGCCACGCAGAAGATGTGTGACATGGTCGTCGAGTGATGGTTTTCCGTGACGCGGCCTGGCCGCTAACTACAAGATGATAACTTGCTTGGTGGTGTGAGGGGGACAAAAGGCGATTCACGATACGCGACCAGGCCGCATGATGTACGTTATCTGCACCGAAGCACCAACAGATGCCGTTCGGCTTCGAGTCCCGGAACCGTGAGCGGGTGCGTGGAGTCGAGTATCCATCCGGCGGGAAGGGCGGCGATCTCCGTTTGCGCTTGTGGCAGCGCACCTTTCATCGCGTAAAGCGCGCCTCCGTCTTTGACCCAATGCCCTGCCAGACGCGCGAAGTCGGCCAGGCTGGAAAAGGCGCGCGAGATTGCGCCTTCTACGCCGCCATCGGGAAAATCCGCCGCGCGGATCGTTTCGGCACGGCGGTTGAGGAGGGTGAAGTTGTCCAGCCGCAATTCGATTTTCGCTTGCTGCTGGAAGCTCGCTTTTTTGCCAACCGCTTCAATCGAATAAACCGTCAGGCCGGGACAGGCGAGCGCGAGCGGGATACCCGGCAGACCCGCGCCCGAACCGATGTCCGCCAGTGTGCGTAGGCGACTCGCCCAAGGCAGTACGGCGAGCGAATCGAGCAGGTGGTGAGTAACGATTTCCTTGGGGCCGCGGAGTGCTGTGAGGTTGTAGATGCGGTTCCATTTCAGCAGCAGTTCGCCGAAGGCGAGCAGACGCGCGGGGAGTTCCGGCGCGGGGTCGATGCCCAGCGAAATGATGCCTTCTGCCAGTTCAGCGGCGTAGTCTGCGAGCGCGCCGTTCACGGTTGCGCTGCCCGGCGCTTGAGCCATACCAGTAACAATGAGATAGCCGCCGGGGTCACGCCTTGTACCCGGCTGGCCTGGTCGATGGTCTCTGGGCGCGCGGCGCTGAGTTTTTGCCGGACTTCGTTCGAGAGGCCGCGCACATCTGCGTAATCGATGTTCTCCGGTAAGCGCAAGCCTCCGGCTTGCGACTGACGGGCAATTTCGTCCTGCTGGCGGTTGATGTAGCCCTGGTATTTCGCGGCGATTTCGATTTGCTCGATGGCCTGTTCGTCGTCAGTGCCAAGCTCAGGCGCGCCGGGCAGGGACTTCAGCGCCTGCCAGGTGACTCCGGGGCGACGCAGCAGGTCGAAATATCGGGCTTCGTTTTCCAGAGTATTGCCGAGCGCCCGTTCCTGTTCGTCGGCGGGTATCACCTCAGGGCGCGCCCATGCTGTTTTCAGCGCGTTGCTGCCGCGCTCGATGGCTTCCCGCTTGGCGCAAAAGACAGACCAGCGCACATCGTCGATCAGTCCGAGTTCGCGCCCCTTCGCGGTCAAGCGCAGGTCGGCGTTGTCTTCGCGTAATTGGAGCCGGTATTCGGCGCGCGAGGTAAACATCCGGTACGGTTCGGAAACGCCGCGCGTGATGAGATCGTCGACCATCACGCCGAGATAGGCTTCGTCACGGCGCGGGCACCACGGCTCGACTCCCCGCGTTTGCAGCGCGGCGTTCAGCCCCGCGAGCAATCCTTGCGCCGCCGCTTCTTCATAGCCGGTCGTGCCGTTGATCTGTCCGGCGAAGAACAGACCTCCAATTTCGCGCGTCTCCAGCGATGAACGCAGGTGGCGCGGGTCGAAATAGTCGTATTCAATGGCATAGCCGGGACGCAGGATGTGCGCGTTTTCCAGGCCGGCGACGGAGTGGACAAAATCCAGTTGCACATCGTAGGGCAAGGAGGTGGAGATTCCGTTCGGATAAATTTCGTGCGTTTCCAGCCCCTCCGGTTCAAGAAAAATGTGGTGGCTGTCGCGACTGGCGAAGCGGTGAATCTTGTCTTCGATGGACGGGCAATAGCGCGGCCCGATGCCTTCGATCACGCCCGCGTACATCGGCGAGCGGTCGAGATTGGCGCGGATGATGTCGTGGGTACGGGGGTTGGTTTGCGTCACCCAGCAGGGGAGTTGCGCCGGGTGCTGATCGGGGTGTCCCAGGAAGCTGAACACCGGCATCGGCGTGTCGCCGTGCTGTGTCGTCATTCCGGAAAAATCGATCGTTCGCGCGTCGAGCCGGGGGGGCGTACCCGTTTTGAGCCGCCCTTGCGGCAAACCGAGTTCTTTCAGGCGTTCGCCAAGGCGGGGCGCAGGCGGGTCTCCGGCGCGGCCCGCCGGATATTGCGCCATTCCGACGTGGATGACGCCATTGAGAAACGTCCCGGCGCTGAGAACCACCGCTTGTGCCGTAAAGTGCAAACCGAGCTGGGTGACGACGCCGCAAACCCGTCCGGTTTCCATGATGAGGTCATCGACCGCTTGCTGGAAAAGCCAGAGATTGGGCTGATTTTCCAGCCTTCGCCGGATAGCCGCCTTGTAAAGCACACGGTCGGCCTGGGCGCGGGTTGCCCGCACTGCCGGCCCCTTGGAGGCGTTGAGGATGCGGAACTGGATACCCGCCTCGTCGGTTGCCGCAGCCATCGCCCCGCCAAGCGCGTCGACTTCCCTGACCAGATGCCCCTTTCCGATGCCGCCGATGGACGGATTACAGCTCATCGCCCCCAAGGTTTCGAGATTGTGGGTCAACAACAAGGTGCGGCAGCCCATGCGCGCGGCAGCCAGCGCGGCCTCGGTCCCAGCATGGCCGCCGCCGACGACGATGACGTCAAAATGAGAAGAAAGGAGCATCTTTATCAGTCGTGAAACAGGGGCATGATTTTCTCACCGCCGCCAAAACGCCGGTGTAAATACCACCAGCAGCGTGAAGATTTCCAGCCGCCCCAGGATCATCGTGAAGGCGAGTACGGCTGTCTGAAAATTGTTCAAACTCTGAAAGGTGGAGGCAGGGCCGACTGCGCCGAGGCCGGGGCCGGTGTTGTTGAGGCAGGTCACGACGGCTGAAAAGGCGGTGACGAGTTCCAGGCCGGTTGCCGATAACAGCAAGGTCAGCGCGGCGATGCTGATCATGTACATGAAGCTGAAGCCGAGCACGGCATGCAGCACCCCTTCTCCTACGGGCTGGCCGGAGAGCCGTACCGGGCGAACGGCGTGGGGATGCAGCGCGCGGATAATTTCGCGCCGTACCTGCTTGTAGAGAATGATCGCGCGCATCATTTTGATGCCACCACCCGCCGAACCGGAGCAGGCCATGAAGCTGCCGAGGAAGAGCAGCCAGAGTTGCGCGAACATCGGCCATTGGGTGAAATCGGCCGTGGTTAACCCAAGCGAGGTCGACATTGAAACCACATGAAAACCGACGCGGCGCAGGATGCTGAAAAACCCGGCATCAATGCCGCTGTATATCAGGTAGGCCATCAGCAGGATGACACTGGCCGCCAGTACACCGAAGAAAAACGGGATTTCCGGGTCGCGCCGGTAGGGCGCAAACGAACGCCGCGAGAACGCGAGGTAATGCGTTGCAAAATTCAACGCCGAGGCAAGCGCGAAAACGATGACCACCAGTTCAGCCGCAGTGTTGTCGTACCAGGCCATTGATTTGTCATGATTGGAAAAGCCGCCCAGCCCCATGACCGAGAAAGTCATGATGAGTGCGTCCCATCCGCCCAATCCCGCCAGCCACAGCGCCAGGCCGCATCCTAGTGTGAGCAGGATGTAAGTGCCCCACAGTCCTTTGGCGGTTTCGGTGATACGGGGAGTGAGGCTGCTTTCTTTCATCGGCGTTGGAATTTCGGCCTTGAAAAGCTGCCGTCCGCCGATGCCGAGCAAGGGCAGGATGGCCACCACCAGGACGATGATCCCCATGCCGCCGATCCAGTGCAGGAAGGTACGCCACAGATTGATCGACACGGGTAGATTGTCGATGCCGGTGAGTACGGTTGCGCCAGTGGCGGTCAACCCGGAAGCGGCCTCGAAATAAGCCTCAATGAAGCCAAGCGCGGGCAAATGCACCAGCAGAGGCAAGGCGCCGAATACCGGCAGTATCAGCCAGGCCGTCGCAACGAGGAAAAAGCCGTCAAGCACCCTCAGGTCGCGGCGATAACGATAGGTCAGGGCAAAGAGCGCCACGCCACTGAAGAAGGTCACGAGAAAGGCCAGATCAAAGGCTCTGGAAGCGGCATCCTCCAGGTATTGCGATACCAGGAGCGGAAACAGCATCAGCATCCCGAAAATAGCGATGATCAGGCCAAGAGCGTTGAGCGGCGCGGCATAGGCGCGAAACGGGATGCGTAGCATCTATAGAAAGGTGAAGCCGACCTGGAATAATTTTTCGACTTTTTTCACTTGGTTCTTGTGAGGGCAGAACACAATGACATGGTCTCCGCTTTCAATCACCGTGTCGTTGTCCGGGATGAGTACCTTGCGGCTTTCATTCGCGTCAGAGGTTTCACGCACAATGGCGCTGATCGTGACGCCTTCAGGCAGAGCTATCCTGTCGATGGCGCGACCGACTACTCTGGAATTGCTGTGCTGCCCATGCGCGACGATTTCAAGCGCCTCCGCCGCGCCGCGCCGCAGGCTGTGCACGGCCACGACATCCCCCCGGCGCACATGGGCAAGCAGTACGCCGATAGAAGCTTGCGCGGGTGAAATGACGATGTCGATCAGCCCCCCCTCGACCAGGCCAACGTAACTCTTGCGGTTGACGAGCGCCAACGTGTGTCGCGCGCCCATGCGTTTGGCAAGTGTGGCCGACATGATGTTGTCTTCTTCGTCATTAGTGAGTGCAACGAACAGGTCGGTTTCGTCGATCCCTTCGTTTTCGAGCAGTTTTTCGTCGGTTACGTTACCGTGCAAAATCAACGAGTTGTGGAGGCTGACCGCTAGTTTTTCCGCGCGAAGCGCGTCAATTTCGATGAGCTTGACGTTGTAATCACTATCGAGCGAAGCTGCCAGACGCGAGCCGATATTGCCGCCTCCGGCAATCATGATCCGCCGCATGGGAGGGGGGGCACCGCGCAGAGCTTGCATGACTGTGCGGATATGGTGTTTTGCGACAAGGCAGAAAACTTCATCGCCCGGCATGATGATGGCCTTGCCGGAAGGCGTGACGGGATAGCCTGCGCGATAAATCGCCGCGATATGTGCATCCATTTGAAGCAATTGGGCATGCTGCTCGGACAGCGGATGCCAGACTAGCGGATTGTTTTCACGCGCGACGACACTGATGAGGCTGACCAGTCCGTCGGCGAAATCGAGTACCTGTAGCGCACCTGGAAAATCAATCAGACGGCGGATGTAATCGGTGACGATCTGTTCCGGGCAGATGGAGAAATCCACCGCGAAATTGCTGTTGTCAAGCAATTCCGGGTGTTCGCCATAGTCGGCTGACCGCAGGCGGGCAATGCGGGTGGGCAGATTGAAAAGCGTCCGGGCAATCTTGCAGGCGCATAGATTCGTCTGGTCGGACTGAGTTACGGCAATCAGCAGGTCGGCATTGTCAGCGCCTGCCTCACGCAGCACCGAAGGCGAGGCGGCATTGCCGCACACAGTACGCACCTCGAAACGGTCGCGCAATTCGGCCAGTTCCTTCGCGTCAGTGTCGACGAGGGTAATGTCATTGGCCTCGGAAAGCAGTCCTTCCGCGACGGATGTGCCGACCTGCCCGGCGCCAAGAATGATGATGTTCACCTGAGCTTTCGCGTAAACAAGGGAGGGCTGATTCTACGCGCTTCGCAAACGAAGGGGAGGAATGCTGTGTCGCAATAAACAGCAGCGGAAACAGCTTCGATCACGCTGGATCCGGACTCAGCTTTCTTCGTGTTGCCGCCCGCAGTGCAAGCCGAGTTGCCGGAGCTTGCGATAAAGATGGGTACGTTCAAGCCCGGTTTTTTGCGCCAGCCGGGTGATGTTGCCTCGCTCCAGGCGCAAGTGATGTTCAAAATACATGCGCTCGAACGCCTCCCGTGCCTCGCGCAGAGGCAGATCGAACGAAATGGGGCTGATCTGGGAATCTGAAACGGGTAGTCCCCCTTCAGGCAGATTGATTTCCTCTTCCGTTGAGGCTTGCGCCAGGCTGCGGATCGTGGCGTATAACTCGCCGTAGCCGCCATGCCAGTCGCGCCGACGCAATTGGGACAGCGTCGCGGGCGAGAAACGGCGCATTGGCACTTCCTTGGTATCGACGAGATGGCGCAGGACGCGGCAAGCCAGTTCGGGCAGATCGTCGCGAATGTCGGCAAGCGTAGGCGCTCCCGTCAGCGTATGCGAGAAAAGGCGCTCGACCAGGGCGGGCTCCCATCCGGCTGCCAACAGTTCCTCACGGTTTGAATTGCAGGCAACGAGCAGCCGAAGGTCATATCGTTCGAGGCGGTCAACAATGGCGGCCAGGTTCTTTTGCCGGGAACGCGACAGCCGTTCCAAGGCAGGGAGGTAAAGCTGCCCTCCTTGAGACGCGGCCAATCGCGTAGGCTCATAGACACCGTCGAACGTACCGAGATCGAGCCAGGGCTTACCCGGCGCCTGCAGGCTGCGAGCGGCGAGTTCGGCCAGATGACCCTGCCCGGTCTGAAGCAGGATCAAGCGCGACTGTCCGGCGGCCTGCCGCAAACGGCGGTGCAATTCGCGCAGGGGCGCAGAGTCCGGAAAAGCCGCCAGGGTGAGCGCCATGGGTACTGGCACGGAAGGCTGGCGTTGCAGGCCGCGCCTGACTGCGGAAAGGAGCTTTTGCAGGGCAATGGGCTTTTCGAGATAGTCGATTGCGCCGATGCGGGTCGCTTCTACAGCAGTGTCGATCGTACCGTGCCCGGACATCATCACCACTGGCATGGTCAATTGCCCGGCCGCCGCCCATTCTTTGAGCAGAGTAATACCATCGGTATCCGGCATCCATATGTCGAGCAAAACCATATCCGGACAGGATGCGTTACGCACCGCCCGCGCGGCGGCAGCGTCTTCAGCCTGAATGACATCATGCCCTTCGTCGCGGAGTATCTCGGAGAGCAATTCGCGGATGCCGATTTCGTCGTCAACGATAAGTATCTTTGCCATTTTCAGAGTTCGTTGTTTGTCATAACCACGCGCAAACGGACGCGCAACCCCGCGCCACCGCCATCACGATTAGCGATTTTTACCTCACCACCGTGCTCAGTGACAATCTTTTTTATCATAGCCAAACCCAACCCGGTTCCTTTGGCCTTGGTCGTAAAGTAAGGTTCGAATGCGTGCGCCAACACTTCCGGCGGGAACCCCGGCCCGTTGTCCTGGCATGACAGAAGCACCCAATCGCCTTCTCCGTGCGCCTCAATGACGATTTCAGCATTATCCTCATCCACCAATGCGTCCAGCGCATTTTGCAACATATTGTGAACGATCTGGCGAATCTGCGAAGCATCTCCCATTACCTGCGGCAAGTCAGTAGGTATTTTCAATATGATCTTTGCCGACATGCTTTCGTAAAGCACGAGGATTTCGCGTATGAGTTCGCCAAGATCGAGTGGCGTGAGCGTTGGCGTGGGCAAGCGCGCGTAATCACGGAAAGCGTTGATCAGGTTCTTGACGGCTTCCACCTGATTCACAATGGTCTGGGTTGAGCGTTCGAGTATTTGCCGGCTCACTTCATCGAGTTCGGAAGAAAGCTTGAACGCCAACCGCTCGGCGGAGAGTTGAATCGGGGTCAATGGGTTCTTGATTTCATGGGCAAGCCGTCTGGCAACCTCGGCCCAAGCGGCAGTGCGTTGCGCCTCGATCAGTCGGGTAATGTCATCGAGCACCGCCACCAGCCCTCCTCCGGTACTTTCAGGCAGACGGGAACCGTGTATCAGCAGGATCATCGGGGAACTGTCGGGACGCAGAATTTCCAGTTCGACTTGCCAGTCACCTTCGTGCTTGGTAAAGCCTTCAAGGAGCGCGTCGCGTAGCAGCGTGTGCCGAGGCCAGTCGGCAAGCGCGATGTCCTCGAAACTGCCGAGTTCATCGGCGAGAATGTCGAGCGCGCCACGATTGGCGGCGCGAAGCACCCCCTTCGCGCTGAAAACCAGGACTCCGGCTGACAAGTGCGTTAACACGCTCTCAAGGTAGGCGCGGGCAGATTCGACTTCAAGCCGGTTTTTTTCGGCTTGCGCGCGCGCTTCTTCAAGTTGGTGCGTCATCTGATTGAAGGAATGGGTCAGTATCCCCAACTCGTCCCGGGCGGGCAAAGCCCGGCGCGGGCTGAAGTCGCCCTGGGCAACGGCCTCAGTTCCTTCGGCAAGGATACGCAACGGCGCGGCAAGCCGCCGAGCTAAGATGAAAGCAACGGCTATGGCGGCAAACAACGCGACCAGCAAGGTCAGGGTCAGGGTCAATGAATAGATGCGCTTCAGGCTGCTGCGTGCCAAAGTCAGTTCCTGGTAATCACGATAGGCTTCCTGCACGGCTCCGGCGTGCAGACTGAAGGTTTCCGGGACGGGTTGGGTCAGTTGGAGCAAGCGGGATGCCTTGGCAAGGCCACGCCCTTCGAGCGGAACCAGGACACGGATAACCAACCGCCCATCGGGGGTATCTTCGATTACGCTCAGGCCACGCTCCTGAAAAGCACGGCGCAGTTCATGGGGTTGGGGCGAATCCGGGAACAAGCGGGCAGTATCACCATCAATCGCGCTCACTAGCACCTGACCATTCGCGCCAAATACGGTAACGCTGCCAACTCCGGCCCATTCACGCAGACGATTGAGCTGGGCGACCGAAATACCTGCCTGGTTTTCAACATCCAGGCTCATGGCGGCGGCCTTGTCCTTGAGTTGGTCGACGAGATAATCGAGCGCGTTCTGACCGAGGGCAAGACCACCTTCAAGAGCGGAATCGACCCGCACGTCGAACCAGGATTCGATGCTGCGAACGACAAACTGAAGCGATACCGCGTACACCACCAGCCCCGGCAAGATCGCCATAAATGCGAACATCATAACCATCCGATACTTGAGTCGCGAACCAAAACGTTGGTTACGGTATTCGCGCCACAAGCGGATAAGTTGATAGATGACTGTTGCCGCCAGC
This sequence comes from Betaproteobacteria bacterium, assembly GCA_009782565.1. GTDB lineage: Bacteria > Pseudomonadota > Gammaproteobacteria > Burkholderiales > Rhodocyclaceae > WRNU01. The sequence continues at coordinate 123,061 of WRIU01000006.1, read as the reverse complement.
GTTATCGTGACGATTCCGTTAATCGCGAGCAGAAAAGGGTACAAGTCGCTGAACAGCCCGGTGGTGTTGGCGCTGGCTGAGGCCAGGAGGTAGAGTGAAATGGCTGCCAGGATGGCGGCAATAGCGACCGCAACGTTTTTCATTCTGTAACCGTCGCTCCCGGCGTTGCCTCTTCTACTATCGTCGCTCCTTCCTCTTCCTCTACTGATGGCGTTGCTATCGTTTTTTCAGGATTCGCCATTTCAGACGTGAATAACCATTTCGTCCAGCCCGTATCGAGCCCCCACCTGCTATTAGCCAGGGCAGACAGTTGAAAAGGTTTGGGAAGCAGGGTGGTGTCATGGAAGAAGCGCAATGTTGCTTCATACTTGTCATTTGCATCGAACCTATCGGACGGAGCGACATATAAATTGCGAATGCGCCTCATGGTATGTAGTGCATCTGCCAGAGAGTCGAAATTTCTGTGCAGACTTCCAATGTTGAGCCGGTAACTGCGGGTCATCGCGTGGTAGGCGAGGCGATATTCGAGCCGACGGTGGACAATCAGTTTGTCGAACCAATACCAGCGCGGCCGTTCGATTCGCAACTCCGCAACGAAGTGCAGTGCTACACCATGCGCTAAGGCATCAATCAATTTTTGATTGAGGTCAAAGCTGAAGTCCGCATTGAGTACATAACCTTCTTCGGACAAAATGATCCTGGCGTGGGTAATGCTGGTATCGTCCGCTCTCGCAGACAGCGACGCAAACACCAGGAACACAACAAACAACAGCAAGTGGCGCAGGGACTCAAGTACGCTTGGTTTTTTTGTGCAGACAGGCATAGTAAAAGCCGTCATGGTCGCTCGTCGGCAACAAGGGATGTATCCGGCAAGTTCGCGGCATGAAAAGTTCAGCATCCGGGTGGCGCACAAGAAAATGCTTGATTTGACGGTGATTTTCGTCATCAAAGACCGAGCACGTAGCATAAAGCATTATGCCACCATTAGCCAACGTCTGCCAAAGCGCGTCGATGATACTGGCTTGTTGCACAACAAACCCAGCAATGTCCTTTTCGCGCCGTAACCATTTGATATCGGGATGCCGACGCACAACACCGGAAGCCGAACATGGCACATCGGCCAGGATACGGTCAAATGGTTGTCCGTCCCACCAGGTGTCCAACGCGCGGCAATCGGCAACCATTATCTTGGCGGCCAGTCCGAGACGCGCAAAATTGTCGCGCATCCGTTCAGCCCGCACGGGATCGAGTTCTAGCGCGGATAGTTCAATATCAGCAAGTTCCAGCAAGTGTGCCCCCTTGCCACCGGGAGCGGCACAGGCATCGAGCACCCGTTCGCCATCACATGCGCCTAGCCACGGAGCAGCCCATTGTGCACCGGCATCCTGTACCGAAACCTTGCCCTCGGAAAAACCCGGCAGTTTTGACACAGGCAACGGATGCGTCAAAAGCAAAGCATCGTTATCGAGCCTCCTCACATCAATGCCCGCGTTGCCCAATTCAGTCAGATAACTCTCTACCGTGGTGCGACGGCGATTGACTCGTAAACTCATTGGCGGATGCAGATTCCCCGCCGCAAGAATCGCTTCCCAATTCTCCTCGTGTTCGCGTTGGACGCGCTTAATCCACCACGCGGGGTAAGCGTAACGGGCTGCAATATCTTCATCACACCATGCTGCTAGTTTGCCTTTTTGGCGCACAACGTTACGCAGCACCCCATTGACGACACCCTTGAGTCCTGCTGCCAAGTGAGCGGTCGCATCCACTGCCTGATCCACCAGGGTATGCGTCTGTTCCGGGCGTTGTTCGAGTCGATAAACCGCAATCAATAATAAGGCGTGAACAGATAAGGGTAACGGTTTGACCAGGAAGCGGCGGAGTATGGCATCGCCTCGTCCATAGTCACGTAACGTACTCCATGTCAGGTCTCGAATTGCTCCGCGAGTTGCATCACTCCAGCCGGGGTTTTGACGCAATGCCCGCTCATAACACTCGGTAAGATTTGAACCTTCGAGTACGGATGCGACCAATTTCGCAGCATGGAGCAAGGCATAAGCGAGGCTGTCGGGTAGTAAAGGAGCCGGTTCAGGTTTCATGATCTCGACAAAAGCGATGTTTCACGTGAAACATTCTGATGCACAGCCGTTGGGATGGCGCGGCGGTCAAGAAGTGTATAGCAATCCCAGGGGTCGCTACCACCCCGCCCCTTCGGGGCACCCCTCCAAGGAGGGGAATTTTGTGCGGGGTTTATTCCCCTCCTTGGAGGGGTGGCGCGTAGCGCCGGGGCGGTCGTTCATTTACCGATTGACTGGCGTATGAACTCTTTATGTTGAGACTGGATAGCATGCTCCATACTGCGTATTTCCGCCTGCATTGCCTCGATACGTGTGAGGGTCGCCTGGTCTTTATCTTTATTCCTGTCAACCAGGATCATACCGTCCCGGATTTCCACTTTGCCCTTGTTGGCAATGATGTAATCCAGTAATTCCAGGCTCTTGTCCATCATTGCCTCAATTGCGGGAATCATGGCTTTAAGAGCTTTGGCCGGAATGCGTACATGTTTTTCAACCGCTTGGCTATAAATTTCCTTCAGTTCATCCGGCTGGTCTAATTTTTCTACTTTCGATTCGGTCATGGCAAGCTCCGTGTCAAGGGCTGCCTTGATTGGCTGAAGCGTCTCCCGGTATGTGATGATGGCTTTCCTGCGTTCCCCTATATTTGCTTCGGGTTTTACGGCATCCTGATACTCGCGCTGTAACTTTTCCAACGGCCTTCCCACCTTTTCAAGCATGGCCTTGTTGTACTCGACGATGACGTCATAATGCGCCGTGTAAATGCCGAATTTTTTTCGCATCGCCTTGGTGGGGATAAGAAGGCCGCTGTTGCGTGGGATCACTTCTTTTTGCAGGAAGCCGATAAAAGTTTGTCGCTGTTGCAATTCTTTGCTACACCCGGCAAGCAGGACGACAAGGCCAAGCATCCATAAAACAAGAACGGAGCAAAAACGCTTGTTCATGAGAGAAATACCTTTTCCAGCAGTTCGGCCTGAACAGGAATTTACAATATCAGAATACGGGAACTCCGCGCAAATACTGTATCCGAATAGATAAACAAAGGCCGCCAGAGGGGGCGCTCGTAGCGTCCCCCTGTTTGTTGAGAATCAGATTTTTGGATCGTTGGCAGCTTTGGCCTTTTTCCCGCCACGCTCGATTATTCGCGTGATCTGCCACTGCTGGGCGATGGAAAGGAGGTTGTTGACCACCCAGTACAGCACCAGACCGGAAGGAAACCACAGGAACATGATCGTAAAGACGATTGGCATCGCCATCATGATCTTGGCCTGCATGGGATCGGGCGGGCTTGGGTTCAGTTTCATCTGAACCAGCATGGAAGCTCCCATGATGAGCGGCAGGATGAAATAAGGGTCACGCACTGACAAGTCCTGTATCCAGCCAAGCCACGGCGCCTGACGCATCTCAACACTGCCCAGAAGCACCCAGTAGAGAGCGATAAACACCGGAATTTGCACGAGGATAGGCAGGCAGCCTCCAAGCGGGTTGATTTTCTCGGTGCGGTAAAGATTCATCATCTCCTGCTGCATCTTGGCCTTATCGTTGCCGTATAGCTCTTTCATCCGCTGCATACGAGGCGCGAGCACACGCATCTTGGCCATCGACTTGTAACTTGCCGCCGAAAGCGGGAAGAAGAGCGCCTTGATGATGATCGTCACAAGAATGATGGCCCATCCCCAGTTACCGGTGAGTGAATGCAGCCACGAAAGCAACCAGAAGAGCGGAGCAGCAATGACCGTCAGGACGCCGTAATCGACCACCAACTTGAGACCGGGCGCAATTTCTTCGAGCTTGTTCTGATCCTGTGGCCCGGCGTAGAGGCGAGCTTCGATGTGTCCTGTCGCGCCAGGCTCGATTGTGGTCGGCGTAAGAACAGCGCCAGCCGTGTAATGGCCATTGCTCGTTTTCTTAGTGCGATATTCGCGGCTCACTCCCTGCGGCGGCAGCCAGGCACTGACAAAGTAATGCTGAACGAGCGCAACCCAGCCATTATCAGCATTGGCAGTGAACTTGGCCTTGTTTTCGTCGATGTCACCGAAGGATACTTTCTGGAACTTGCCCTCATCGGAATAGAAGGCCGGGCCGGTGAAAGTCTGTATGCCTCCCCCGAAAAGCCCCCCTCCAGATTTTTCGGCAGGCTTGCCATCGCGCAGGAACTGAAAATAAGCCTGTGCAACCAACGGGTCAGCACTTTCATTGTGAATTTCATAGGCAACGTCGATCAAGTAGCTGCCTCGGGTGAAAGTCAACACTTTGGTCACGGATACATCATTGGCCGCAGGAGCCTTCAATCTCACCACCAGTTTGTCCTGGCCGTCGGCAAGCGCCAGATTGCCGTCAGGCAATTCAAACAGAGTGCGGTGATTGGGCAGGGGCAGATTTTCGTTAAGCAGGAAACCGGACTGAGCTTCAAATATATGCGCTGCGCCATCATCGAAAATGACGTAGGAATTTTCCGGATTCTCGGAAGAGCGATGTTTCAGGAGTTCGAGCCGGACGATGCTGCCGCCCTCGGCGGAAATTTCCGCACGTATCACATCTGTTTCCACCTTCACCCGTGGCACTGCGGACGAAGTCGGAGCCGCCGCCGGGGGCGTAACGGTACGAGCGGGAGCCGGCACCGAATCGTCAAGAGCCGGAGACTCTGGCGTGGAAACCGTAGAAGGAATAGTGGCGGGCGGCGTTGTAGCAGCGGGCTGGTTGTACTCGATCCAGTGTGTCCACAGCATTACGAGTGACAGGGCAAAAATGACGAGCGGGATGAGGCGGCGTTGTTCCATCGGAGAAAAAGTCTTGCAGGCGACGAGAATAAAAAAGCGCGGTACTTGGCGCACAAAGGGAGTAATGATACCCGCGAATGGCGTACTGCGTCCTAACTAAAACGCGGAGGAAAGCGTTCAGGCTTCAGTCAAAGAGTTGGTAGTGGCGCGCTCCCGATGTCCGGAAAGACGTCCCAACAACTGCCTGACATCCGTGTTGAGTTCCGTGCGGCGGGTAGTCCCCACCGGCGCGTGCAGGCGGATGACCAGGTCGCAGGACGGCAGGTTTTCGCGCTGCCGCCGAAAAACTTCGCGTGCGATGCGCTTGACCAGATTGCGCCCATTGGCGCGCTTGACCAGTTTCTTGGCCACCGTCACACCCAAGCGGGCGGTAGCCAGCTCGTTTGGCCGATAGTAGAGCGTATAGAAACGGCCACGCAACGAACGCCGGAAAGCAAAAACGGATGAAAATTCATCCGTTTTCAGCAATCTATAAACACGGCAGAATCCCTGACCGTGCCAAGCAGGAACCATGGACTCAAACGGCAAGGCGATGGCGTCCCTTGGCACGGCGGGCGCGAATGACCGCGCGACCGCCACGGGTCTTCATACGGGCGCGAAAGCCGTGTGTACGCTTGCGACGGACGACGGAAGGTTGATAAGTGCGTTTCATAATCCTTGATCGCCTATAAAATGGCTAATCTTTTATTAGACCAATTAAAGCCTTGTTTGTCAAGATTTTCGTGCTTACGCAGCCTGCCGTTAAGGACTTGAATGGTCATGCCTGAAAATCGACAAACCTGAACACAACCGAACCAACAACGGACATTGAACTGGCAGTTGTCTGTCCACCACTTTCTTGTGGCACAGTAAAAAAACTGAATCGCCTCCTTGGTTTGTCCCTTGGGGAAAGAGAGCATCTCATCCAGTTGGCAAAAACAGTTTTGCAGGGACAGTAAAATAGGAGTGAAAATCATTTTGGGTCTAGATCCTCGTATTGTCGCATCCGGGCTGCTGCTGATTCTTCTGTTCATGATTTTCGCCCAAGCGTTCATGTTGCACCGCCGAGGTATCAACGCTTTCGTGCAGAGACCGGAATACACTGCATTCGGCATTTATTACATGATGTTTACTTATGCGGTTCTGGCCTGTTCCCTTGACTGGCCTTTTCCTTTCACCGTGGGGCAGGCACTATGGCACAATCTCGCCCTGTCTTGGGCGGGAACTCTGTTGTGTCTTGCGGGTACGGCGGGATACAGCCTGTGCATAACCTCGCTCAAGGAATCATTTCGCATCGGCATTGATGAAAACACGCCGGGGGGGCTGATCACCGGCGGCATCTTCAGGTACAGCCGCAACCCTCTCTACTTGTCCCTGCTCACCATTTACCTGGGACTACTGCTGGTCTTCGCCAATACGGCCATGGCGGTTAACTTGGGCATTTCGGTGTTCTTGATCCTGAGGCAAATTTTCAGGGAAGAAAAATTCCTACTCCAGCATCATGGCGAAAAATACGCCACATACTGCCGTACAACCGGGCGTTTCTTCGGCAGATTTTAAGCCACTCAAGTACCTTGTTATGCTTTTTACATTAAAATAGGGCCAATCTTCTGTTTGATCTGGCGGCGGTAATAAAGATTCACCATCAGATAAAACAGATACCTGACCGGCTTGCACAAAAAGCGCCGATGCAACAGGCAACGCCGAAATATGCGCCTTAACGAATAGATTTGGTTGTAAATATCCCAGAACATGCCGGTGATTTCTTCTGTCGACATGGATGGATGGCGTATCACCGCCTTGGTGGGGGAGTACTTGAAAACGTCTTCCTCGGTGAGACGTCCGGCATCGCGCATCTCGTTGTAAAAATCCGTGCCCGGTATGGGCGTCATGATGTAGAACTTGGGCATGAGGATACCGGACTGTTCAATAAACGCCACGGTATCGTCAAGAGTCTCCGGCGTATCACCGTCTATGCCAACCATCATCTCGCTGGCCACCTCAATGCCGCTCTCTCTGACTTTGGCAAGCAATTCCAGGAACTCCGAAGAACAGCACCAGCCCTTACCGATCTTTTCCAGGTTGTTTTGGCTGACGCTTTCCAGTCCGAAACTTAAGGTGCTGCAGCCGCTTTGAGCCACTCGTTTCAGCAATTCCGGTTTTTTGGCGATATTCAGCGAACACTGCGACATCCATTCCATGCCCAGACCGATGATTTCACTGCAAAGTTTTTCCAGATAGCCGGGGTCCGCCGCGATATTGTCGTCCAATAGCAAAAATCGTTTGAAGCCCAAACTTTTGACATGGCGGATATCACGTATGACCTCGGCAATATCCCGTTTGAGATAAACACCTCGGTACATGCAGTAAATTGAGCAGAACTTGCAACGGTGTGGACAACCGCGCCCAGCCTGCACCGGCAGAAAATCGCCGATACGCTTGTGCAGAATCAGGTCATAGCGCGGCAACGGGGTAGACAGGCTGACCAGCTTTTTCTCGTAAAACTGTTTCAGGGCTCCATTTTCAAAATCACGAAGAAGATCCGTCCAAACCTCCTCGGCATCCCCGATTACCACGCTGTCGAAGAACGAACCAGAGATTTCTGGAACCAAGCTGAACATGGGGCCGCCTGCTATGACAGTTTTGCCCCGTCTCTTGAACTCCGCTGCGATCTCCCTGCCTCGGTTGGCGGCGTGCCCCATGCCGCCGCAGGCAATTAAACTGGCATCGGTGTCAAAGGGAATTTCCTCAATGGTTTCCAGACAGATTTCGCATTCCCAGTCAGACGGGGTAAGCGCGGCCAGCAAAGGATAGGCCAGACCCACAAAATAAAGTCGACGCTTTTTAATAAGCTTACCCGAGTCATCATAGATGGTAGGCTGAATGAACAGTATTTTCTTTTTCATGCCCTGGAGTCGCGGATCATTTTAAAGTACTGGCCGGTTATGGTGATTACCCCCCGGAAGGTACGAAAATAAGCTTCAAGACTGTACTTGTGCAAGATATACCAGTGCATGTGCAGCCCAGTGGAAGTTTTATAGTACACACGCAGGATGTTCCTGTAGAAATCGGACGGAGCCATCTTGAGCGGCTTGATCATCAGATGGGCTAAATCCCAGACCTCATAGCGCTCCCTAGGTACGACAAGCTGGCTTTTGTATTGCTCGTAACAGACCGTACCCGGCAGCGGCGTTAGCGGTTGTAAGTTAATAATTGGGTTCTTGAAACGCCCCAAAAAGTTGATAACGTTGTCAAAATCGCTGCGATCCCAATCCGGCATGGCGATCAGACCGCAATAGCAGTTCATGCCCAGGCTCTCGATGGTCTCGATGGCTTTGACATTCATGGCCACCGAACTGTTCTTGCCGATACTAGTCAGGTCGTTTTCACTGAATGACTCTATGCCCACAAAAACCGCATGCAACCCTACATCGCGCAACCGTTCCATCACGTCCGGGTTTTTCACCACAAAGTCGGCGCGCCCGAAAAGGATGAATGTTTTTTTGATGTTCTCCTCCTCCATCAGGCGACAAAATTCTAGCACCCGTTTCCGCCGTAACAAAAAATTATCGTCTACCACATAAAAATTTGGTTCCTCAATCGTTTTAATTTCTTCGATGACTTCACGCAAATCCCGTTCAAAATAGTTGTTTTGTGTAATGCAGGTACAAAAACAGAAATTACAATCGTAGGGGCAACCATAAGAGGTTTTGATGGAGGCGCAGCGGCTCAGATAGCTATAGCTATATTTATTGCGATATTTTCTTGTTTTGCTGCGATCAGGGAACGGAAACGGAAAGTTCGTCTCGAAAGGTGGCCGTGCCTTACCTCTTTGCCACACGCCGGGAATAGTTGAACGGATATTATCAAATGCCTTGGCGCGTCCCTCGGAATCGGAGAGGTCGGCTTCCTCCAGCGATGTTAAAAGAGGCTTCATGCTGGTCATGGCGTTACCGTGCACGACCAGATCAATACGCGGATCATCGAAATCATCAGGATTCACTTCTGCATGCACCCCGCCTACCAGAGTGACCATGTTCGGATCAAAAGTGTGCGCCCGTTCAGACAAATCTTTAACTATACCCACATGTGTCAGATAGGCAGTGAAGCCCACAATATCGTATTTTTTTTGCGCCAGAAAATATTCCAAGCTCATTTTTTCAAGAATAAGATCCACGATATCCGCGTGATGCCCCAACTGCTCGACTCTGGCGGCAAGGTATTCCAGTTCCAGGGGTTCGCAAATCATCATGCTGTGCAGGTTGATGCTTTCTTTATGCGGCTTGGGCCGCACCAGCAAAATATTCATGGATGGTTTTCTCCTTGATCTGTAGGTGTGGCTTTAAAAACGTTAAAGCTATCTTCGGGTATAGGTTTGTAGTTCAGCAACGGAGCAAAAATTTTGAGCGCGAAGTTTAAAAGCGGATTGGAATGACTGGCCAGCACATAGATGTACTCGTAACGGCAGCCCACCCGGAGCTTTGCTTCTTCTGCGGTTTGACCGAAGTCGATGCGCTTGAAGCCGTTTTCTATGCCGTGGCGGATGATTTCCATCAGCATGCGGTTATAGGCATCATGACGGGAAGCCAAATCCGCATCAAAGCCGGTAAATTCAAAGATCAGTTCATCTCCATTTTCCAATAGCTGGTAAAAGGCTACCGGTCTGCCAGATTCATCTTCCATGACAAAAATATCGAAAAAGTTTCCGCGAAAAAACTCTAAACCCAGCGTTTCAATTTTATAGTCGGCTCGCTCCAACACCTGTAGGTACAGAGCGTACAAATCCTCACCAAAGCAATTGTTGTCCCCTAGTTTATAAATTCTCAGTCCAGTGGATCTTTTTAAAGCCTTTTTATAGCGATTGCGATAATTACTACGTAAATCAGCCATATAGCTGTCAAAACTATCCCAGCGCACATCCAGTACGCAACGCGGGCAGGTCATTACCTGCACGAAACCTGGGGATCTGACATCCCCTGGCTGATTGAACACCAGGCGCATGCCCTTGAGCCCGCGCACAAAACCAAAAAAAAGACCACTGCTGCCCGTACCCAGACGCACACCAGCCCGTGCCACGGACAAAGGCACGTACACAAAACGTGAAAAAGCCTTCAGAGAAAATTTGGTGAACTGGGTGATTACGTATTTTTTACGGGTAAACAACATGAAACGGGTATCTGGAACGCTGGAATGATCCGTGAACATGTAGTAGCGGCTATCCTCCACGTCACTCCGCCCTTCCATGAAGCGCAAAAAGGAACGACTCAGGTAAATATTGCTGCCCAGACCCTGATCCCAGTTTTCTGGCAATTCGTCAGCCGTCGTGAATTCAAGTAGTCTCATTTGTTTCCATCCATTAGCTTATCATTCATGGCAGAGTATTCCCGGTCAGGAATGACGTACCTATCCTGATTGCCATCGAGAATCCATTCATAGACCACGTAATGCCGCAGTGCATTTCGACACCAAGTCCGGCAAAAATGACGGGACTTAGAGTTGTCGTCCCACACGAAGCTGGTTTCTCCTCCACGGTAAACACCGTTTACTTGCTTGAAAATCTCATTGACTAGTCCCAATGAGACTCCGGTATTCTCATATTCAGCCAGAACGCCGATAGTGTTTATCATGAATTCTCTGATACGTCCGCCAAACAGTTTGCAGCGCAAAAAAAACAACAGAGGGTTAATGCGGCCATTGTCCGATATGATCTCATTGAAGTTCGGATACCATATAACAAAACCTATCTCCCTTCCATCCTTCATGGCATAAATGATGTTACCGTCTTTGAGCAAAGGCCGTATCGCCCGGATCATCTCGTAAGATTCGTGGATGTCTTTATGAAAGTAAAAGCGTGTCTTATCCAAAGTTTTATTAAACAAGTCACCTAGAATTGCCATCTCCCGCTCCAAGTCGTTTAGGCGCATGAAGCGGTAGGATATGCCGGAATAGGCCCCATCAAGCTGTTTTTCTGCTGGATCAAAGATTGCGGTATCGGCGTAATAAGAGGTCAGGGTATGCTCAATAAAACCGCGCCCGGAAAAAAAGTCGAGATAATATTTTGGATTATAGGTACCGGAAAAGGTGGCTGGCAGATCCTGGCGATTCTTCAAAAGACCGATTCCATACGTGAGATGACCGCTCATCCCAATAATCACCCTGCCGATCCCCCACTCCCTTGCCAGACACGAAGCTCGTTCCAAAAGCAGGTTTACCGCCTCATTTTGATCAGGTAATGCCTCAAAACAACCCAGTTGCAGGGCATCCATGCGCGGATGGCGCAACAAAACCGCTCTGGCAACAAAATACCCTCCGTCAGAAACCAGCATAGGCTCCACTTGGCAGTTACGGCTGAAGGAATCCTTTTTGTATAAGAAGTTGGCTGCGGAGTAATTGAAGTTATCCCGGTTACTCTGATACTGGGCATAAACTCTGTAATACAAATCAATAAATTCTTTTTTCAGACGTCTCGTGTTTACTCTGAGCAAGTGCATAATATTTTTAACTCGTCTGTCTTGAGCAATTCCTTATTTCACAAGGCCGAATAACCCAATACCGGAACTAAGCACCACTATCCGACTATTGATTGAGTACAGTAGGCATACAAACATGACAGTGGCACAGTCCCCCCTCGCTGTCAACAGACTAAAACTTGCTTACGTTCGCAGTAAGGGCGCGCTCAATCCCGGCCAAGCCGGTACACTGCCACGCTGGCGAGAAAATTCGGGTCGTCGACGATCACCTTGCCTTCATCGAACGCCAGTCGCTTGTGGATGGCGATGCCGGAGTCCGCGCACAAGGCCTCGAAATCGTTGATCGTGAAGAAGCGGACGTTCGGCGTATTGAACCACTGGTGCGGCAGGCTCTTGGAGACTGGCATGCGGCCATTGAGGATGCTCTGGCGATGCTGCCAGTAACCGAAGTTCGGGAAACTCACCACTGCCTCGCGCCCTACCCGCAGCATTTCGGCGAGGATGCCCTGCGTATTGTGCATGGCCTGGAGCGACAGGCTCATGATGACATGATCGAAAAAGCCGTCATCGAATCCGGTCAGGCCGCGATCCATGTCCGCCTGGATCACGTTGATGCCATTCCTGACACAGGCAAGAATCTTTTCCGGATCGTTTTCCACTCCGTAACCGCGCACTTTCCGCGTCTCGATCAGGTGACGCAACAGGCCACCATCCCCGCAACCCAAGTCGAGCACTTTTTCGCCGTGCCCGATCCATTGTGCAATCACATCGTAATCGTAACGATAGGCAACCATCTGTCACACCTCGATGCGGTCGAACCACGCCGCAAGCACGGCATGGTATTGCGGGTCGTCGAGCAGAAAGGAGTCGTGTCCGGCGGCGCAGTCGATCTCGGCGTAAGTGACATCGCGCCCGTTGTGCGCCAACGCATAGACGATCTCGTGCGAACGATCAGGCGAGAAACGCCAATCCGTCGTAAACGCCACAACCAGGAAGCCTGCCCGCGCGGCAGCCAGCGCCGCCGTCAGGTTGCCACCGTGCGCGAGGGCGGGATCGTAATAATCTAGCGCCTTGGTTGTCAGCAGATATGTATTGGCGTCGAACTGCCGCGAGAACCTGTCCCCTTGATGGCGCAGGTAAGACTCGATCTCGAATTCCACGTCGTAGCTGTACACCGCCTTGCCGTGGCGCAGGCTGCGACCGAATTTCTCGCCCATCGAGTCATCGGAGAGATAAGTGATATGCCCCACCATCCGCGCCAGCCGCAAACCGCGCTCCGGCAGCGTACCGTGCTCGTAAAAGTGGCCGTCGTGGAAATCGGGATCGGTCAAAATGGCCTGACGCGCCACTTCGTTGAACGCGATATTCTGCGCGGAGAGCTTGGCCGCAGAGGCAATGGCCGCCGCGTAACGCACCCGTTCAGGGTATTGCAGAGTCCATGAAAGCGCCTGCATCCCCCCGAGGCTCCCGCCGATAACCGCCGCGAAACTCTCGATGCCGAGTTTGTCCGCGAGCCGTGCCTGGGCATCCACCCAATCCTCGACCGTGACGAAAGGAAAATCCGCCCCCCAGGGACACCCCGTGGCGGGATTGATCGAGCGCGGTCCGGTTGAGCCGTGGCACCCCCCCAGGTTATTGACCCCGATCACGAAAAACTTGCCGGTATCGAGCGGCTTGCCGGGGCCAACCAGATTGTTCCACCAGCCGGAATCCTCTTCTTCCCCGGCATAACGACCCGCTACATGATGCGAACCCGACAGCGCGTGGCACACCAGCACGGCGTTGCTGCGTGCGGCGTTCAGCGTGCCGTAAGTTTCAAAAACGAGTTCGTAACCATCCAGGTGCGCGCCGCTACGCAAAGGCAACGCTTCTTCAAAGCGAGCCGTTTGCGGCGCGACGAGGCCGACGGATTGAGGGGAAGGTTGCGGTTCGGTCATGTGCTATCTGTATGAAAAAGAAACTCGGTCGCACAGGAGAGTGTACCGGAACTCCTTACCCACTAAAACGGGCGAGGATGCCACCCTCGCATTTATCGCATCTCAAATAGCTCCTGATGAAAACGCTTCGCCTCAAAACCACGCGATACCAGCCCTTGGCACAAGGCCTGGCCGAACCCTGAGGGGCCGCAGAACCACAGCGAAGCGTTTTTCCATTCCGGCACTTCGGCGCAGAGCTTTTCAGCATCCAGCCGGGGATCACGCCCGTCGACGATGACATGCAGAGCCGCACCGGCTGCCTTGGCGAGTTGTTCCAGATTGTTGATAAACGTTTCATCCGGATTCCTGACGCAATAAAACAAATCCACCGCGCCTTTTGCTACGCCACAGTGAGCGAACTCTTCCAGCCTCGCCAGAAAGGGCGTAATGCCGATACCGCCCGCGACCCAGATTTGCCGGGGCTTGTCGCTCTCGAAGCGGAAACATCCGTAAGGCCCCTCGACCATCGCGCGGTCTCCCGCCTTCAGCGTTACAGGCAAGCGGGCGGTGTGGTCGCCAAGATTTTTCACATGGAAGCGCAGCAGCCCATCATTTTTCCAGGCTGAGGAAATCGTGAACGGATGCGCTTCTTTGCCGTTACCGTCGTAAAAACTCACGAACGCGAATTGCCCCGCGTCATGCCCTTCCCAACGGTCACGAGGCAGCCGGATACTGACTTCCAGCACCCCGTCACCAGCGTTGTGCAACGCCTCCACTACGCCGAGCGCCCGTCGCTGATGGCCGATCCGGCCTCTCAGGCTCGATATCGCGCCAACCGTGCCGCCCACCATCAACAACAGGGAAACCCAGGCTACCGGGGAGGAGGACGTCCAATGGGAAAACTTGATGAGAAATACCGAATGAAACACCAGTACCAGGTAGGCAACGGCAATGACGCGATGCGTTTTGAAAAAATACCGATACGGAAACCACTTGATGAGCGCCAATACGATCAGCACTGCCGCGACATAGAATGCCCACTCGCCCACAATCTCTGCCATATGGCGCATTCCCAGGACATGCTGTTCCAGATGTTCCAGAAAAGTTTTCTGTATCGACTCATCAATCACCGGGCGATGACCGTGACGCGGGCGCTCCAGCCATCCCCAACCCACCGCCCATTTCACGCCCGTGGCCCAAAGCCAATGCACCGCGCCCGCCGACAGCGCGGTAATGCCCAGCCATTTGTGCAAGCGGTAGCTCTTGTCCAGCCCACCGACCCAAGGCTCCAGCGCTACCGGACGAATCGCCAGGATCATCGCCAGACTCATCGCCCCCATTGCGATAAAGCCCGTGTAGTCGATCACAGTGTGGCGCAGTTGGAAAAAGGTGTAGCTTTGTCCCCAAGGCTGCTCGGCAAATAACCACAACACCGTCAGCACGGCAAACAATACGCCATAAATCCACTTGATCCGCTTCATTGCAGGACTCTCTGTCAAAGGAAATGACGCGAAGTCTAACAACCGACCCGTGGGTGGCATGTATGGTTTTGTATAGGAGAAGCGATCAGAACCTTTACCGCTCCAGCGCCCTCAACACCAGCGTATCTCCACGCTGCGTAAATTCCAGTTGTTTGAGCACGTTCATGCCCAGCAGGATGGTATCGTCGTTATCCATGCCGGGGTTGAGGGTGGCCTGTATCTGGCGCAGGACAAAAGGGCCGAAGGCAAGTTCGTCGATGAGGGTCATCCGGGCTTCGACGGCTCCATTGGCGGTAGCGACATAAACCGCCGGGCCGATGGCGCGTAGGCCGAGCGGTTTGCCAAGTTTGGCAGGCAGGGCGACCTGGGTCGCCCCGGTGTCGAGCATGAAGTTGACGGGTTGTCCATTGATGAGGCCGGGTACGAAGTAGTGCCCGGCAGGGTTGCGCTTCAAGACCAGTTCGGAGGCTGCGCCGGGGGCGACGGCAAGATGCCGGTTGGGGTTGGCGCGCCTGTCCTGTATGCCCTCGAAGAAGAGCCACAGCACACCGATCAGCGCCAGCGCCGCCAGCCAGGCCATGCCCCGGCCCATCGGGCGGGTCACGTCCTTTTCATCGTCGGGTCGTGGGGTATTCATCGGCAGGGCTCAGGCAAACGCCTGCCCATGTTCGCGGGTGGCGAGGAAGGTGACTTTCGGCCATTTTTCCATCGTCACTTCCAGGTTGTAACGGCTACCGGCGAGATAGACGAGGTTGCCATCGACGTCCCGGCCAAGCCGTAGCGCCTGTTCCCGCTCGAAATTGCGGCGGGTAAGCTCATCGGGAAAGGTGAGCCAGCGCGCAGTATGGATGTCGGCGTTGTCGAAGATGGCATCGACCTTGTATTCGTCCTTCAGGCGTTGGGCGACGACTTCAAATTGCAGTTGGCCGATTGCGCCCAGAAGCATTTGCCCGCCTTCGAGTTCAAAGACCTGGATGGCTCCTTCTTCCCCGAGTTCCCGCAATCCTTTCTGTAACTGCTTGGATTTGAGCGGATCGCGCAGGCGCGCGGCGCGGAAAAGTTCCGGCGAAAAATAGGGGATGCCCTTGAAACCCAGCGCCTCACCTTCGGTCAGGGTGTCGCCGATCTGCAACTGGCCGTGGTTATGGATGCCGATGATGTCTCCGGCTACGCCGTCTTCTTTCAGGATGCGCTCATTGGCCATGAAGGTGAGGGCGTTGGCGAGCTTCATGTCGCGCCCGACTCGCACATGACGCACTTTCATGCCGGAAGCGTAACGGCCCGAACAGATGCGGAAGAAGGCGATGCGGTCGCGGTGGCGGGGGTCCATATTGGCCTGGATTTTGAAGACGAAACCGGAGAAAGCAGCTTCCGCCGGTTGCACCATGCGCGTTTTTCCATCGCCTTGCCCGGTGGAGGCGATTCTCGCTTGGGGCGGCGGCGCCCAGTCGATCAAAGCCTGGAGGATTTCCTGTACTCCGAAATTGTTGATGCCAGAACCGAAGAACACGGGGCTTTGTTGCCCCGCGAGGAATTCCGCAAGATCGAAGGGGGGAGAGGCGTCGTGGAGCAAGGCCACGTCGTCCCGTACCTGACCGATTTCAAGCGGGTAACGGTGGTCGAGTTCCAGGTTGCCGAGGCCCGCGACGATCTGCGCTTCGCTTTTTTGCTCTTCGCCTGGGGCGAAGGCCAGCATATGGTCGGCCAGCAGATGATAGACGCCGCGAAAAGCCTTGCCCATGCCGATCGGCCAAGTAACGGGGGCGCAGGAAATTTTGAGCACGTCTTCAATTTCGGCCAGCAGGTCGAAAGGGGCGCGTACTTCGCGGTCGAGTTTATTGATGAAGGTGATGATCGGGGTGTTCCGCAGACGGCAGACCTTGAGCAGCTTGATGGTCTGCGCTTCCACGCCCTTGGCGGCGTCGATCACCATCACCGCCGCGTCTACGGCGGTGAGCACACGGTAGGTATCTTCGGAAAAGTCTTCGTGCCCCGGCGTGTCGAGCAGGTTGATGGTATGCCCCTGATACTCGAATTGCATCACGGAGCTGGTCACGGAGATGCCGCGCTGTTTCTCAACTTCCATCCAGTCGGAAGTGGCGTGCCGTGCGGATTTGCGCGCCCGCACCGTCCCCGCGAGCTGGATTGCGCCGCCGAACAGCAGCAGCTTTTCGGTCAGCGTAGTTTTGCCCGCGTCCGGGTGGGAAATGATGGCGAAGGTACGGCGGCGCTCAATGTCGCGGAGGAGTTCGGGGGGGTATGGCGCGGTCACAAAGAAAAAAGCCTGACTGAAAAGGCGAAGGATAGATCAAGAAGACGGCTTGCCGATAAGCCATGACAAAATTTTGCCAGCCCTTCTCTCATGTCCGTGAGCGAAAGGCTGGCGAAGTATCGACAAAAGCAAGGGGCTTCAAAACGTATCAGCCGACTACCCGGAAACGTTCGACGCCGCCGCTCAATGTTTCTGCCAGCGTATTCAACTCACTGACGATAGTGTTTGTACCGCCAGCGGCGCTGGAATTTTCCTCAATCATCTGCACGATCTGCTCGACCCGAACGGCAATATCGTGGCTGGCGGCTGTCTGTTCCTTGAGCGCACTGGAAACTTCGTCAATCATTTGCACAACCTGCTGCGCGCTGGTATCAATATCGCCAATCGCGCCTCCCGCCTTCTGCGCCAGTTCCATACCTTCCTGCATCCGTTTGGCAGTCGTTTCCATTTGCGTCGACATTGCGCTGGTTCCGGCCTGGATGGAGCTTATCATTTCGGTAATTTCCTGTGCGGAAGTGGTCGTTTTCTCGGCCAGTTTGCGTACTTCGTCGGCAACGACGGCAAAACCGCGCCCCTGTTCGCCGGCACGCGCTGCTTCGATCGCGGCGTTCAACGCCAGGAGGTTGGTCTGGTCGGCAACGTCGCGGATGACGTGGATGATCGTGGAAATACGTTCGGATTCCTTGCCCAGTTGCTGCGCCTCGGCGGCTGCCTCCACAATGGCTCCAGCGACCAGGCGGATTTCGTTGACCATCGAGTGAATCGTATCGGAGCCGGAATGCGCCGCTTTCCCCGCTTCGGCGGAAGTTTGCCGCGCGGTCTCACTGAGTGCAGAGACATGGTTGATGCTGGTCGACATCTGTTCAAGCGCTGCGGCCATTGCCGAAGCGGCATCGGATTGCATTTCGGAACCTTTGTGCACGCCCGCCGCCGCGATGGAAAGCTCCGAGGTCGAAGTCATCAACTGCTTGGCTCCATTGCGGACTTCGCCGATCATCCTGGCAAGATTGTCGCTCATGTTCCCAAGCGCTGATTGCAAGGTTCCGATTTCGTCCTTCGATTCAACAACGATGTCACGCGAAAGGTCGCCGCCTGCCATCACCTCGACCGTCTCGACAATGCGCCCGACCGGTTGCGTGATCGAACGTGTCACCAGAAACGCCGTCAGCAGCGTCAGCACTACCGCGATGACAGAAGCAATCATAAGGATCATCTCGGCTTTCTGCGCGCCCGCTACAATTTCTTTGGCGCGAAGTGCGTTGAGTTGATTCTCGTATTCCATCAATTTCCCAACATGATCAATCGCTGTCATGGTGTACTTACTTAAATTGTCAATGGCATCCGCTTCATTGCTTGCAGTACCGTTTAATATTTGTTCCTGCAATGGAATCAAGGCGGCAAGACTCTCTCTTATCTCTTTTAATAACTGAACTTCATCGCCGTGAGAACGAATTTTGAGAATCTTATCGAATTCTTCTATGTTGGCGAGAACTTCCATCCGGCTCTTTATAACCTCTCTGGCTGTTTGTGCATTGCGATCGGATATCCACTGTAATCGTGCAAGACGCATCATAAAAATATGATCACGCATATTACTTGCATATTTTGTTTTTTGAATATTAACATCGTGGATAAAGGAGGCTCCTTCTACCACCTTGCTTAATCCCGTGTAAATAATGAAAGAAACTACAACAAAAATCAAAACGATACAGGCAAACCCAGATCCAATACGAGTTCCCAATCGAAAATTTTTCAACATCTTTTGCTCCATTCAAGATAGATGCACAGGGAATAATGCATTCTGTGCCTATTCAGCTAGCGCTGACCCAAGCAAACTATATTTGTGGGGTAAACGGAGCGTAGTGACATTTATCACATTCTTAAAATTTTCAATTCTTTTCCAGAAAATATCGCAATGCTCTGAGATTTAATTGTTTAGCCTTTGTATTTGAAGGCATAAATATTTTTATCCTTGGGCACTAAATTTGAAAAAATAAGTCAAAAGAGCTCGGCTACTTTTCTTTCGCAATACGCGTACGGGAGGGAGCTTTGCTTTTCGGCGCGCGAGGCTCAAACTCGAAGCCTACTTTGCCATCCTGCCCACGCACGAGGAAGGCGGAAAATTTGCGGTGGGTGCGGGCAGAAATGAAGCCGCGCAGGAGGTCGGTCTTGCCTTCGGCGAGGAGTTTTTGCATCTGCTCGCGCTCGATGGGTTGCTGGAGGATGATCTTGCCGGATCGGAAGTCACAGCTTTTTTCCGGCCCCGTTGTCTTTTCGCAGATGTAGGCCATGCCGCTGTCGAAAACGCGGGCGTGGCATTTCGGGCAGGCACCTACGGGTTCCTGGCCGGAAAAATCCACCGCCCTATCCGCTTCGCCCTCTTTGGGCTGACCGAAATCGAACGCGGGCTGTTTGTCGTCGTTCAGCGTGACGTCGGCGTTGAAGAGGCGTCCCATCCTGTTGCGGAAACCCGTGAGGAGGCCGATGCGGCCTTCGCGCAACAGGGTTTCAATTTCTTCGATCTCGAATTGGCGGCCCGCGACGATTTTCCAAGTACTCCAGTCGCAGGATTGGCAGGCGAATTTCTTGTAGTTCTCTTTCACCTTACTGCCGCATTTAGGGCAAGGCACGGCAAGGGTGGCGAAGTCGCCGGGTACGGTGTCGGACTCATAGCGGCGCGCGCGTTCCACGACGTCGCGCGTCATCTCCGCGATTTCGTTCATGAAGGCTTCGCGCGAAAGCTCGCCGCGTTCCATGCGCGCGAGTTTGTATTCCCATCCGCCGGTGAGTTCGGGCGAGGCCAGGGCGTCGATGCCTAGCCCCTTGATGAGGGTAATGAGCGAGAACGCCTTGCCGCTTGGAATCAGTTCGCGTCCGTCGCGGTGCAGGTATTGCTCGGCAATCAGCCCCTCGATGATCTGCGCCCGCGTGGCCGGAGTGCCGAGGCCGCGTTCGGCCATCGCTGCACGGAGTTCTTCGTCGTCGACCATTTTGCCCGCGCCTTCCATCGCGGAAAGCAGCGTGGCTTCGTTGAAACGGGCTGGTGGCTTGGTCTGGAGGGCGCGAAGCAGGATTTCTTCGGTACGCACCGTTTCATTGGGCTGCGTCGGAACCAGCCGCGCGTCGTCCCCACCGTTCGCGCCCTTGCCGTAAATGGCGAGCCATCCGGGGGAAAGCAGCACTTTGCCCTCGGTCTTGAAAGCTTCGTCCTGGATACGGGTGACGCGGGTCGTGACCCGGTATTCCGCCGCCGGATAGAACACGGCGAGAAAGCGCCGGGTGACGAGGTCGTAGATTTTTTGCTCGGCTTCCGAGAGGCTCTTGGGCTGCGTGCCGGTAGGGATGATGGCGAAGTGGTCGGAAATTTTTTCGTTGTTGAAAATGCGCTTGTTGGGTTTCACCCATCCCTGGCGGGCAATTTCTTCGGCAAACGGCGCGTAGGTCTCCGGCAGGTTCTTCAGGATGCCGCCGACCGTGCCCAGGTAATCTTCCGGCAACGCGCGGGAATCGGTACGCGGGTAGGTGAGTGCCTTGTGCTTTTCGTACAGGGCTTGCGCCAGTTGCAGGGTGACGCGCGCCGAAAAGCCAAAACGTCCATTGGCTTCGCGTTGCAGGCTGGTGAGGTCAAAAAGTGGCGGCGAGAGCTGGGAAGAGGGTTTGGATTCTTCCGTAACCGTACCCGGCTGGCCGTCGCACTTCTTCAGGATGGCTTCAGCGCGGGGCTTGTCCCACAAACGGAAGGCGTTGGCGTGCTCGTCGCCTTCGGGTTTCTTGAACCGTTCGTCGAACCAGCGCCCGGTGTATTCGCCTGCCGCGCAGGCAAAACGGGCTTCCAGTTCCCAGTAGTCGCGCGGCTTGAATTTGCGGATTTTGTCTTCGCGTTCGACGACGATGGCCAGCGTCGGGGTCTGCACCCGACCCACGGTAGTCAGGTGAAAGCCCCCCGTCTTGGAGTTGAAGGCGGTCATCGCCCGTGTGCCGTTGATGCCGATCAGCCAGTCGGATTCGGCTCGGCAGACGGCGGCATTGCGTAGCCCTTCCACTTCGCTGGCGGCGCGCAACTGATGGAAGCCCTCGCGGATGGCCGAAGGGGTCATGGATTGCAGCCAGAGCCGCTCGACCGGTTTGTTCGCGCCCGAGTGCCGAACGATGAAGCTGAAGATCAACTCGCCTTCGCGCCCCGCGTCACAGGCGTTTATCAGGCCGGTGACATCCTTGCGTTTCATAAGCCGGACGAGGAGCTTGAGCCGGTCGCTGCTTTTTTCGATCGGTTTTAAGGCAAAGTGTGGCGGAATGACCGGCAGGTGGGCAAACGTCCATTTACCGCGCTTGACCTCGAATTCTTCGGGGGCGCTCAACTCAAGCAGGTGTCCCACGGCTGAGGACAGCACATAATCATCCGACTCGAAATAGTCCTTTCCCTTGGTAAACCCGCCCAAGGCGCGGGCAATGTCTTGGGCAACCGAAGGTTTTTCCGCGATGATAAGTTGTTTGCTCATTCTGACCACGCCCATATCGGGCAACCAGACGCCCGCTCAAGTGATGAAGCGGCTGATAATAAAGACGGCGCTGCACGGCGTGCAAGCAGCTTATGAAAAAAAAGCAATTTGCAGCCGTGTCAGACGACACGCACAGCGTATGCTTATGGAAAAAAAGTCGCTGAAGCTTGTTTCAGGCGACGGAATATAGGCGCAGGAAGCCGCCGCCAGCTTGGCGCGCGGCGAACCCTTCCAATTCCAGTGTCAGTAAGTGAGCGTACAGCGTCTCGACGGCAAGGCCGGTGCTCAACGCCAGGGTGTCGATGTCGCGCGCCTCGCTGCATAGTGCTTCCAGCACACGAATGGCTTCAGGCGCAAGATGCGCGGGCACAGGCAATGGCCGACTGGTTGCGGGGGTCGCCTGCTGCGGGCGAGGGGATGTGCGCCGTGGCGTTGCGGCAGGCCGAGGCAGAACGCCGTCGATGCGTCCGCGCAGTTCTTCAAATACGTCTTCGGCTGTTTCGACCAGCTTTGCGCCTTCGCGGATCAGGCGATGGCAGCCGCGCGCCTGCGGCGAGTGAATAGAACCGGGAATGGCAAAGACTTCGCGGCCCGCTTCGGCAGCAAGGCGCGCGGTAATCAGCGAACCGCTTTCCAGCGACGCTTCGACCACCAGCACGCCAAGGGACAAGCCCGCGATCAAGCGGTTGCGGCGCGGGAAATTCCAGCGTGTGGGCGGCGTCCCAAGGGGAAATTCGCTGAAAATCAAGCCCTTGTTAGCGATTTCTCTCGCCAGGGCGGCATTGCGTGCGGGATAGACGCGGTCGATCCCTGTGCCGATGACCGCAATGGTGCTGCCGCCTTCTACGGCGAGCGCACCCCGGTGAGCGGCAGCATCAATACCCTGAGCCAACCCGCTGATAATGACCAAGCCCGCCGCGCCTAAACTGCTGGCGAAGGCTTCGGCGTTGGCCTCGCCCTGCGTAGTGGGCGCGCGGGAACCCACCATCGCCAGGGCGGGACGCGCAAACAGGTCTGGATTGCCTTTAATGTAGAGCACGGTCGGCGGATCGGCAATTTCCAGCAGGGCGCGCGGATACATAGCATCGGCCAACGTCAGGATATGGTTGCCCTCCTCGCCCGCCCAGGCGAGCGCAGTTTCCAGTGCTGCCGGATTTGGCTCCCTGTGCAGGGCGTCGGCGGCCTCATGCCCGACGACACTGGCGAGATGGCCATGCGGCTGGGCAAAAATATTCCCCGGCAACCCGAACGCGGCAAGCAGGCTGCGTTGCCGTGCCGGGCTAACCGGGGCGAGCGCGAACCGGAGCCAGTCGGCAAGCCCGTCCGTCACGGCTTGCCGCCCCCTCGCGGGAACGCGGGATTTGCGTCAGGGATTGCGAATAGCGTCACCAATTG
The DNA here is from genome assembly GCA_009782565.1 of Betaproteobacteria bacterium. GTDB lineage: Bacteria > Pseudomonadota > Gammaproteobacteria > Burkholderiales > Rhodocyclaceae > WRNU01. Next base: position 100,197 of record WRIU01000006.1, on the reverse strand, counting down.
CTGCCTGTCCATCGGTATCCATGATTAAAGCATATGATACGCGATCGAACACGCGAAAAACCAACGCTGAACCGTAACGTTTCTCAGGCAGGGCGTAAACTTCCCTTTCATGAGTCGCCACGCCCCGGTTGCGGAACATGGCTACGACGTGACCCGGCTCCAGGCCATTCTGCCTTCCGGCGCTGATAACGACTACATTGAGTTTGCCCGTCTCGGAGACGCCGCGATGAATCGAAATCAACCGGGCGTCGATTCCTTCCTTGGGCGCATGCGGCATGTAGGAAAAAATCAGTTCGCCTTCGGTGGGCAGCATTTTGTCATCGACGCCGATTTCCTCGACAGCTTCAACGATCTCAAGCGTGACCGGGCTTGTGCGTTCCGTGACCCTGGCAGAACCCAGGTACAGGACTTCATAGCCGAGTACTTGGTTGTCGGTCGGGTCGACGAGCGGTTTAGCCTGACGGAAAACCGCCCATTTATCGACATTTTCGTCCACGTCCTTGGCAAAGATGGTATCGCCCTGAGCCAGATAGACGCGATTGGTTTCTGTCGCGACGATGGTGGCCGCGCCTTGAAGCGAGTGCTCGTCGATGACCAGTGGCCGGGTCAGGAAAGGCGCAATGGCTTTCAGTGGGATGGTCGGTATGGCTTCGTCGATGGGGGTTTGGTAAATCCGGGGTTGCAGCCTGTTATCGCCGACGGGTCTGCCGGAGCTGCCGCTATCCTCGCCAACGCGCTTGCCGATGCGAAGGTACGGCCCGCTGCGGTCGAGTACGATGATCTGGCCGGGATAGATGAGATGCGGGTTTTTGATCTCGTCTTCGTTCATTTGCCAGACTTCGGGCCAGCGCCAAGGTTCCTGCAAAAAGCGCCCGGAGATACCCCATAGGGTATCTCCCTTGACGACGGTGTAAGAATCCGGCGCATCAGTAGCAACTGTAGGAGGCGCAGCCTGTACGCCGACACTGGCAAGAAATGCGATGCTGGCGGCGATGGAAGATATAATCCGGAACATTTCCAAGTTTCCTTTTTTAACGAGGTCACGATTCAGGCGCGGTACGTGGTCACTCATATTAGGGCGCGCCTAAAATTCTGTTCGTGACGCTTTTCTCTTCATCCAGCAAGGCTTTATGGCTGTCCTGCCGATCCTAACTTTCCCTGATCCCAAACTGCATATCAAGGCTGCCCCGGTCACTTCGGTGGACGACGCCATCCGACAACTGATCTGCAACATGGCCGAAACCATGTATGCGGCTCCTGGCATTGGGTTGGCCGCCACGCAGGTCGATGTTCACAAGCGGATCGTGGTCATCGACATCAGCGAAGACCGTAGTGATCTGCTGGTCTTCATCAATCCCGAAATCGTTGAAAAATCAGGTGAATGCGATAGCGAGGAAGGTTGCCTTTCCGTACCCGGCGTGCACGAGACGGTGAGAAGGGCCGAATGGGTCAAGGCGCGGGCGTTGAACGAAAGGGGCGAGCCTTTTGAACTCGTGGCCGATGGGCTGCTCGCGGTGTGTATCCAGCATGAACTGGATCATCTCGACGGCAAGGTGTTCGTCGAATACCTGTCGCGCCTCAAGCAAACCCGGATCAAGTCCAGGTTGCTCAAGCAGGCACAGAACGATAAAACCGCATCCTGAGTTTTATCGGTTGTGGTGATTTTCCCTTGGAGAATGTTTCATGGTCTCTGCCCTGCGCGTGGCTTTTGCCGGAACGCCTGAATTCGCCGCCCGTGCGCTGGAGGCGATTCTCGCCGAGGGTTACACGGTTCCAGTGGTGTTGACGCAGCCGGACCGTCCCGCCGGACGTGGCATGAAACTCACGGCCAGCGCGGTGAAACAACTTGCCCTGGCGCATGGGCTTGCCATTGACCAGCCGGAACGCCTACGCACGGATGAGCAGCGCGCGCGCCTGAAAGAAAGCCGTCCCGATGTACTGGTTGTGGCCGCTTATGGCTTGATCTTGCCACCGGAAGCATTGACCCTGCCCCGGCTCGGTTGCCTGAACATCCATGCCTCGCTCCTGCCGCGCTGGCGCGGCGCGGCTCCAATCCAGCGCGCCATTGAAGCGGGCGACGCCCAGACGGGCATCACCATCATGCAAATGGATGCCGGGCTGGACACCGGCCCGATGCTCCTGCGCCGGGAAATCGGGATCGCGCCCGAAGATACGGCAGCCAGCCTGCATGACAAACTGGCTCGCCTTGGCGCGGAAGCTATCATCGAGGCGCTCGCGCGGCTGGAGGCCGGAGACTTGTCCGCCGAAGCGCAACCGGAAACAGGCGTGACCACCGCCAAAAAGATTTCCCGCGCCGAGGCCGGGATCGACTGGCGCAGACCGGCAATCGAACTGGCGTGTCAGATACGTGCTTTCAACCCGTTCCCGGTCGCTTTCGGCCAGATATTCGAGACCACGATCAAACTCTGGGCAGCACACAAGGTATCGGAACGCGGCGAACCGGGCAGCATCCTTCGCGCCGACGCATCCGGAGTCGTGGTAGCCTGTGGAGAAGATGCCTTGTGCATCACGGAACTGCAACGCCCGAACAGCCGCCGGATGACGGCGGCAGAATTTCTGCGCGGCTTCGCGCTCACCGCTGGAGAACGTTTTGCGCCGCCTGTGGCAGAAGAGAAATAACGTGACCCGCCTCGCATGCCTGATTTTGCTGGCGGCGGCGATTCTCCTCCTGCCGCCTCAAGCGGCATTCGCCAGCCCCCCTTTACCCGCTACACCGTGGCGCGGTGCGGCTTTTTCCGGCGACCGCGCCGCGCTGGAAAAGCTCGCCGCAGCCGGGGCGAACGCAGTGCGCGTCTATCACGAGAGAGATGCCTGGGTACTCGACGAGGCTCGCAAACTCGGAATCGGCGTACTCATGGGGCTGGATGTCGGGCTGCCGCGCTACGGCTTCCGCCTCGACGACCCCCAAGCCGTTTCCGCGCAGGAAAACCGCATTCGCGCGTTCGTGCAACGCCACCGGAACCACCCCGCGCTACTGGCCTGGGTCATCGGCAATGAAGTCGAGCACGGCATGAGCGACCCCTTGCCAGCGTGGCGCGAAATCGACCGCCTGGCCGGTGTAGTCAAGAAGCTCGACCCTGCCCACCCCACCGTGATGTCGGTCAACGACGGCGGGTCGCAATACCTGAAACAGCTTGCAGGGTGTTGCGCGAACGTCGATATGATCGGCCTCAACCTTTACGCAGGCGCGGCATTTGGCCTGGACGGGCGTATTCGTACCGCTGGTATCGGAAAACCATTGTTGATCGCCGAACTCGGCCCGCTCGGACAATGGCAGGCTGGCCGCAAACCCTGGGGCGCGCCAGTCGAACTTACCAGCCGCGAGAAAGCGGACTATTTCCGCCGCGCATTGGCTGAACTGGGCAAGAACCCGCAAATCCGAGGCGTTTTCGCTTTCCTGTGGGGCATAAAGCAAGAGCAGACCGCGACTTGGCACGGGCTACTGCTTTCAGACAACTCTCTCACCGAGATCACCGATGCGCTGGCTGAAGCCTGGGGACGCCCTGCTGTCAGCGCCGCGCCAAGCATCCTCGGCATCGGCATCTCCGCCGACGAATTCGCGCCGGGCGCGATTGTCTCATCCACCATCGAAGTACGCGGCGAGGCGCTTGTCACCGGGTGGCTGGTGTGCAAAGAAGCGTCCGACCTGCGCGGAGGGGGCGAGTCCGAGCCTTCACCGGAAGCGGTCGGCGTGGAAGTGCTGTCCGCCGGAACTTCCAGCATTCGCTTCCGCGCCCCTTCGACCCCCGGCGCGTACCGCTTGTTTATCACCGTGCGCGACGGGAATGGGAAGGCCGCTACGGCGAATTTGCCGTTTCTTGTGAAATAGGCTAGAAATTCACCTTTTGTACACTTCTTTGCGGTTGCCAACGCGCATAACGAGGATGAGTAAGGCGTTATCCTCGATGCTGGCAATGATTCTGTAGTCGCCAACACGATACTTCCAAAATGCTCCCAACTTGGAACCTTTGAGGGCTCCGCCGATACTGCGCGGGTCGTCGAGTTGGGCGACACGGTCATGCAGGAAGGCGAGGATACGGCGGGCGGCTTGCCGGTCAATCTTGTCCAGTTCTCCCTCGGCAGCCGAACTCAGTTCAACTTTCCATTTCATAACGTTTCATTATTTCCTCAAGCGGTACTGTTTGGGTTTTGCCCGCGCGAATGTCAATTAGGCGTTGCTCTGCAATATATAAGTCTTCAAGGTCGTCCAGGTATTCAAGGATGGCTTCGCGGACATAGAAAGTCTTTGTCCGCCCGGTGGTTTGTGCAAGCGCTTCAAGGCGGCTTTCCACTTCGGCGGGCAGTCGGACGGCAAGCATGATCAACTCCAATAGAACAATATAAATTCTGAAATTTCACTGTATACAAGTATAGCAACGTGCCGCCTGATGTCCACAGTAGCCTGAAGCCATTCACTTTCAAGCAAGAAATCTGGCACACAACGGGCTGCCTCTTGTAGCTCCAACTATGGGGTGCGTCAGCCTTGATTTACCGGCGGCTCCGGAGCAGATCAAGCCGATTAACTCCGCTCACCAGCGCGCGAATCGAAGCCGTCACGATGTTTTCATCCAAGCCCGCGCCATAACATTCGCCTCCGTTTCCAGTCATGCCCACGAGTTCGAGAAACGCGCAAGCGCGGGCATCTCCTCCATCGTGGCTCGCGGAGATCGATTGTTCTTCAAAGCTGCGTACCCGCACATTGATCCCTGTGTCGCGCAGGGCATGCACTGCCGCGTCAATCGGGCCGTTGCCGATGCCGAGAAGCTCCTGGCGGCAACCGTTGATCTCGACGGTGAGTTCGATGCCCTGCATGTTTCCCTCTTCATGCAGGTGATGCCCGATATAGCGTACCGGCCAGGACGGCTCCAGATAAGTCCGGGAGAACAGTTGCCAAATGGCTTCGGCGCTCATCTCCCCGCCGGATTCGGTTTCTTTCTGCACCTCGCGCGAAAATTCCACGAGAATCCGACGCGGCATGGCAATGCCGTAGCGGGTTTGCAGCAACCAGGCGATGCCCCCCTTGCCGGACTGGCTGTTGACCCGGATGACCGAATCGTAGGTTCGCCCAATGTCGGCGGGGTCGATAATCAAATAAGGCAAGGCCCATGGCGTGTCGGTTTGTTGCACCGCAAATCCTTTTTTGATCGCGTCCTGGTGTGAGCCGGAAAAAGCGGTGAACACGAGGTCGCCCGCATAAGGATGACGGGGATGGATCGGCATGCCGGTACATTGCTCGAAAGCCCGTGCCACACTGCTGAGGTCCGAAAAATCCAGGCCGGGAGAAACGCCCTGGGTGTAGAGGTTGAGTGCCAGGATGGCGAGGTCGACATTGCCGGTGCGCTCGCCATTGCCGAACAAACACCCCTCGATACGATCCGCCCCGGCCATGAGTCCCAGTTCGGCTGCCGCAACGCCCGTGCCGCGATCATTGTGCGGATGAAGCGAAAGCACGATGCTGTCGCGCCTGGCGAGATGACGGTGCATCCACTCGATCTGGTCGGCGTAGAGATTGGGGGTCGCCATCTCAACAGTTGCGGGAAGATTGATGATGACTTTGTTGTCCGGACGAGCGCCCCAGGCGTCCGTTACCGCGTCGCATACCGCACGGGCGAATTCCAGCTCCGTGGCGGAAAAGGTTTCCGGGCTGTATTCGAGCACGATTTCCGTGCCGGTCATGGCCTTGGCCAACTGGCGGATGCGGGTGACTGCCGAAACGGCGAGATGGATGATTTCATCCGGTTTCATGCCGAACACGACTTCGCGGAACGTGGGCGAAGTGGCGTTGTAGACGTGGATGATGGCTTTGCGCGCCCCCTTGAGCGACTCCAGAGTGCGGTCAATGATGTCTTCGCGCGCCTGGGTGAACACTTCAATGGTGACATCGGGTGGAATATGCCCGCCTTCGATCAAATACCGCACGAAATCGAACTCGGTCTGCGAGGCAGCAGGAAAACCGACCTCGATTTCCTTGAAACCGATTTCGCACAGGACGCGGAACAGGCGCATCTTGCGTTCCACGTCCATGGGCTCGAACAGCGCCTGATTGCCATCGCGCAGATCGGTACTCATCCAGATCGGAGGGCGGGTGATGACATGGTTGGGCCACTGCCGGTTATCGAGGCGGATGGGCGGAAAAGGACGGTACTTGGAAGAGGGGTTGGGGAGCATCATGGCGCAAATTCCTTTTTGGTTTCGCTTCCGGTTGGCGGACGGGCGTTTGTGTCTTTCCATCTACCTCAAAAGCCGGGTCACACACCGGTAGGCGATGAGCCATATTACGCGGTCAGATGCGAAAAATGATTGCAATCTTTGATGCTTTTTTCGGATTAACGGTTGATTATTTCAATTTAACAAATTTTTATGAAATAATCCGCCAGTACCTTCATGAGCTACGTCATGCTGCTTGACCGCTACGACCGCCAAATACTCGACCTGCTGCAACGCGAAGGCCGAATCAGCAACCAAGACCTTGCCGACCGGGTGAGCCTGTCGCCCTCGGCCTGTTTGCGCCGGGTACGCGCGCTGGAAGAATCGGGGCTCATCACCGGCTATCGCGCCTTGCTCGATGCCCGCCGCCTCGGTTTTTCCCTGACCGCGTTGGTTCATATCTCGATGGATCGCCACACGCCGGAGCGTTTCGCCCACTTCGAGTCCGAGATTGCCAAAATTGGCGAAGTGCTCGAATGTCTGCTGATTACCGGGCAATCCGCCGATTACCAACTCAAGGTTGTTGTCGCGGACATGGACGCCTATCAGGAATTGCTCCTGCAACGCATCACCCGCATTGCCGGGGTGTCGGGCGTACATACGAGTTTCGTGCTGCGCCGGGTCGTGGATAAGACGGCGCTGCCGGTGAGTTGAGGCTCGTGTCTGGGAAGCACGACATGGTTGACGTTAGAGCGAGTCTGTCATACAGTTAAGACGATTTTATGGATTTTGCCATGTCTTCCGATACTTCTTCTTCCGACGTTCGCATCAACGCTCGCCTTTCCGGCGATGATGCGGCGCGCTTCCAGGAATTGCTGGAAAGCAGCGGCTTGTCGGCGTCCGACCTGCTGCGCGCCGCCCTACGCGAATATCACGCTGCCCACGCGCGTTCGTCGCGTGATCCGTTGGCCTTGCTGACAGGCTTCATCGGCTCGGGTGAAGGCCCGGAAGATTTATCGGTTCGCTATAAGGATTACCTGAGCGAATCGCTGGAAAACAAGATTCCGCTTTCGGTACAGGAGCCACATGCTACTTACAGATAGCGGATTCTGGATCGCGCTGGGCAATCGACGCGACCGCCACCACGCCGCTGCATTCGCGGCGGTCAAGCGTTGGGCTGGCGAGGGGTTCGTCACGACTTGGCCGGTGTTGACGGAGGTTTGCCACCTGCTTGTGGCGCGTGTCGGTGTGCATCAGGCGCTCGAGTTCATGGACGCCGTCGCGCAAGGCGCAGTCGACGTGATGACGCTGGACGAAGATGCGCTCTCTCGTGCCAGTTACTTGATGCGGCGCTATCGCGATTTGCCGATGGATCTGGCAGATGCTTCACTGGTGATCTTAGCCGAGCAATTAGAAGAAGGCCGCATTCTTTCCACAGACCTGCGCGATTTCTCTGGTTATCGTTGGAAGAACAATCAGCCTTTCACCAATTTGCTGCTACCCAACTGAAGATGCTTCTCCTAAGCCGTTTTGACGTCATCGTCGTAAGGCGGCGGTTGCGGTGTTGAATAGCGTGCCACGTTTCTGTCACCCTGAAAGGGAAAGAGCCTGGCGGTGGCCGCTAGGCTCTTGATTTCCTGGTAGGCCGTGTGCGACTCGAACGCACGACCAACGGATTAAAAGTCCGCTGCTCTACCGACTGAGCTAACGACCCGGAGAGGGCGTGATGTTAGTGGTAGGCGCGGGAGAGGTCAAGGCAAACGTCACGGGCGTCCATCATCCAAGCAGCCTTTTGAGCGTATAGAGTTTCTCCAACGCCTCGCGCGGCGAGAGCGCGTCCGGGTCGATGGCGGTGAGTTCGGTCAGAGCCGGGTGCGAAAGCGGGGTTTCTTCCTCTATTTCCGGCAACCCGGCGAACAGGTCGCTCTGAGGCCCCGCATCGACGGCGCGGTTTTCGAGGGTACGGAGGCGGCGGCGCGCTTCGCGGATGACGGGAGATGGGATGCCCGCCAGCGCGGCGACTTCGATGCCGTAACTCTGGCTCGCCGGGCCTTCTTCGAGAGCATGCAGGAATACGATACTGTGCCCGTGTTCGACGGCATCGAGATGGACGTTGGCGCATTCGGGGTATTCGGCGTTCAGGCGCGTCAACTCGAAGTAGTGCGTGGCAAAGAGGCTGAGGCTGCGGTTTTTTTCCAGCAGGTGGCGGGCTATGGCAAAGGCGAGAGCCAGCCCGTCGAAGGTGGATGTCCCCCGGCCAATTTCGTCCATCAGGACAAGGCTATTTTCGGTCGCGCCATGAAGGATGGCGGCAGCTTCGGTCATTTCGACCATGAAGGTAGATCGCCCAGAGGCGAGATCGTCGGATGCGCCGATGCGGGTGTAGATGGCGTCCAGCGGGCCAAGTTGGGCTTGCGTGGCGGGGACGAAGCTGCCGATGTGCGCCATGAGGGCGATGAGAGCTACTTGCCGCATGAAAGTGGATTTGCCGCCCATGTTCGGGCCGGTGATGAGGAGCATGCGGCGCGTGGGGGCAAGCTGGGCGTCGTTGTGGATGAAGTGTTCGACCTGTTGCTCCACGACGGGATGGCGGCCTCCGGTGATGCGGATGCCGGGCTGGGTGGAGAACATGGGGGCGACGTAGCCGTTGCAACGCGCGGCTTCGGCGAAGGCCGCGAGGGCATCGAGCGTGGCGATGGCGCGGGCGGCGCACTGGAAGGCGGGAATGAATGGGGCGAGTTCATCGAGTACAGCCTCGAAGAGCATTTTTTCGCGCGCAAGCGCCCGTTCTTGGGCAGACAGGGCTTTGTCCTCGAATGTCTTGAGTTCCGGCGTGATGTAACGCTCGGCGTTTTTCAGGGTCTGGCGGCGGCGGTAGTCGGCGGGAACTTTTGCCGTGTTGGCGTGGCTGACTTCGATGTAGAAACCGTGAACCTTGTTGAATTCAACCTTGAGGCTGGCAATGCCGGTACGGGCGCGTTCCCGTTCTTCCAGGCTGATGAGAAAGTCGCCGCAATGGGTTTGGATGCCGCGCAGTTCATCGAGTTCGGCATCGAACCCGGCAGCGATAACGCCGCCTTCACGCACGAGGGCAGCAGGTTCTGGGGCGATGGCGCGGATGAGAAGCTCGCGCGGCGTGGGGGGCAATTTGAGGCTGGCGGCAAGTTCTTCGAGCAGGTCGCTGGATGAACCCGCGAGCGCGGGGAGCAGTTCAGGCAGATGGGCGAGGCTTTCGCGTAGCGCGGAAAGGTCGCGGGGGCGGGCGTTTCTGAGGGCGACGCGCGCGGTGATGCGCTCGATGTCGGCGACTCCGGCAAGAATGCGCCGGAGCGCGTCGGCACGGGAATGGTTGGCGCTATTGGCGTACTCGGAGAGCAGCGCGGTCACGGCGCGGTGACGCGCGGCGGGGATGGCAGGCGCACGCAACGGGTGGTGTATGGCATGCCGCAGCCAGCGGCTGCCCATGTTGGTGACGCAAGTATCGAGCAGGGACAGCAAAGTGGGCGCGCGCTCGCCGCGCAAGGTTTCGGTGAGTTCGAGATTGTGCCGTGTGGCGGCGTCCAGCCGCAGGAATTCGGTGTCGCGCTCGACGATGAGCCGGGTAACGTGGGCAAGGCTCTGGCGCTGCGTAGCGCGGGCGTAATCGTGCAACGCGCCTGCCGCACCGATGGCGACCGACAGGTCGGTTACGCCGAACCCGGTGAGGTCGCGGACGCCGAAATGCTCGGACAGCAGTTGGGCGGCAGTTTTGGGATCGAATTGCCAATCTGCGAGTCGGCGCAATGCCGGGGCAAGGGACTCGATCAACGGCAAGGCAAGGCCGTCAGGCACGAGCACTTCCGCCGGGACCAGGCGCTCAAATTGCGCGGCCAGAGTTTCGGAAGGCACTTCTGCCAGCCGCAAGTCGCCATTGGCAAGATTGAGCCAGGCCAGCCCAAGCACGCCGCGATGGATGTTGAGCGCCAGCAGCAATGAATCCTTGCGTTCATCGAGCAGAGCCGCGTCGGTGATCGTGCCGGGGGTCACGATGCGGCTGACGACCCGTTCCATCGGCCCTTTGTTTGCACCCGGCTCGCCGACCTGCTCGGCGATGACGACCGACTCCCCAAGTTTGACGAGCCGCGTCAGGTATTGTTCGACGGCATGGAAAGGGACTCCGGCCATCTTGATGGCCTGTCCGGCGGACTTTCCGCGCGTGGTCAGGGTGATATCGAGCAGGCGCGCGGCTTTTTCGGCATCGTCGAAAAACAGTTCGTAGAAGTCCCCCATCCGGTAGAAAAGCAGCGTGTCGGGATGCTGCGCCTTTAGGCGCAGGTATTGCTGCATCATGGGGGTATGGTCGTCGAGCATTTTCCTCTTGGGTTGGCGCAAAACGCCGAGGTGTCATTCCCCTCCTTGGAGGGGTGGCGCGAAGCGCCGGGGTGGTCGGTGGTGGTTCAGTGCAGATGCCGAGGAATCTGCACGGCTTCGGCCTCTGGCATTTCGGCGTGGACGGTTTCGCCGTCGGGCGAAGGGTAAAGAGGAACGCCGCAATCGTCGCAGTATTCGAGCGGGAAACGGTGGTCGAGCGTTTTCACAGTGCCGACGCCGCATTCGCGCAACACAGCCTCAATTTCGGCAGGGACGTCGACGGTTTCGTTTTCCAGCCCCAGAAGCGGCCAGACCACGCCGTGCACGACGTTATCATTGCTGGAAAGGGTAAAACCGATCCGATATTCCTCAACCTGCTCATCCCAGAAAGGCGCGATGACCGCGCGCAGGTTGACCACGGGTACTTCGAGCGAGGTGGCAAGGAAAGCGACCGAGGCGCGCACGGAGTAGGCGCGGCTGATCCTGTCAGCGGCACGGCAAGCGGCAAAATAAGATTCGGGCAGGACGAATTCGAGCGCGCAGCCGGGCAGCAACGGGGTAAGGCAGTCCCCGCCCTGCCCGCGCCATTGTGTCAGCGCCTCGGCGCGGTTGCCGTCGGACTCCTGCCAGCGGAAAACGGGATGACCACGCGGCACGACAACCGCCGCCAGGATGTAACGGGTGTCGGAGAGGAATTGCGTGGTTTCCGGCATGCCGTCGGTGTCGATGTGCAGGTCTTCGCCTTCGAGCGCGGCACGGCTCAGGCGCGCGGCAAAGTTGGCGGTGTCGCAATAGCCTTGTGGAAGCTGATCCGGGCTGAACAGGAAATCGGCCAGAGCCAGGCGGGCGTTCTGGGCGAGGATGTGGGCCAGCAGATGTACACGCAGGTTGGCCAGCGTGGCAGTGGGCAGTGAACGCGCAGGGATGCGAAAGCGCGACCAGGCCAGCACCGGGGCGGCGATGAAGACGATGTCGTGTTCGTTGCCGGGAATGATGGGAGATTCCGTGCGCGACTCGATGGCATCGGCCAGTTCGTCGTAAATCAGGCCGCCACGGTTGAATGCCTGGTCGAGCGCGGTGTCGAACATGTCTTCGTCTTCATGAGCCAGCGCCGCGTCGATAACCGCCGCGAGGCGCTCTTCCCAGAAACGGTCTTCGATCCGACAGCAGGATTCAGCCAAGCCGCCAGCCAGCCATAGAAGTTCTTCGGCATGGCGGCCAATGCCGCCCCGGCGTTTGCTGCGCGGTCTCTTCATATTCGGTTCCGTCCAAAATAAGCTGGATATTGTAGCTTTTGACGCGGCATAAGTGACTCAAAATTCCGTTTCGATCCGCACCGTCTGCATGATGGTGGCAGAGATTTCTTCGATGGATTTGGTGGTGGAGTCCAGCCAGCGGATGTTCTCGCGCCGCATCAGCTTTTGCGCGGCGTCGATCTCATAGCGGCAGTTTTCCAGGCTGGCGTAATGGCTGTTGGGACGCCGTTCCTGCCGGATGAGCGAAAGCCGATCCGGGGAAATGGTCAGCCCAAAAAGTTTGGCGCGAAATTCATGCAGTTCCCCCGGCAGCTTGTTTCGCTCGAAATCCTCTGGAATGAGCGGGTAATTGGCAGCCTTGACGCCGAATTGCATCGCCAAGTAGAGGCTGGTCGGCGTTTTGCCGGAGCGCGACACACCCACGAGGATGACGTCGGCTTCCACCAAGTCGGCGGCACTGGAAACGCCGTCGTCGTGCGTCATCGCAAAGTTGATGGCTTCGATGCGCTTCTTGTAGTCGCTGCTCTCGGCAACGCCATGGAAGCGGCCAATAGTGTGGGTGGAACGCTGCCCAAGCTCGTTTTCCAGCGGTTCGATGAATCGCTCGAAAAGATCGAGAAACAGGGCGTCTTCATGCGCTTCGCGCAGCGCGGCAACCGATGATGGGTTGACCAGGCTGCTGAACACAATGGGGCGCTGCCCGGTGTCACGGGCAATTTTCCGTATCTGTTGGGCACAATCCTGCGCTTTGGAGACATCATTGACGAAAGGTACGCGCACCTGCTGGAAACGGGTACCGGGAAATTGCGCCAGCAGACTATGGCCGAACGTCTCAGCAGTAATGCCGGTACTGTCGGAGACGAAAAACACCGTGCGGAAGGGGCGGTCATTCATGGATGTGCTCGTGAAGTTACGGGCGGAAAAAGGTGAACAGGGCGTAAAAGGCGCATATTGGGGCAAACCCTGCTGTGCGCGAGAAACGTATTCTACGTAGAATACATGTTTTGCTTTTTCTCAGCAGATTTCGGAAACTCATCATGCCTTGTTACGTCATTCCTTTCACAGAACTACGTATGTCCGATGTCGACAGGGTCGGAGGCAAGAACGCCTCGCTCGGCGAAATGATCAGCCAGTTACCGTCAAGTGTACGCGTACCGGGCGGTTTTGCCACGACCGCTATAGCCTACCGTGAATTCCTGGCGTATGAGGGCTTATCCGAGAGAATTGACGCTGCGCTCGATGCGCTCGATGTCGATGATGTCGACGCGCTGGCCAGAACAGGCGCGCAAATTCGCCGTTGGGTCATCGACACGCCGTTCCCGCCCAAATTGGAGGCCGAAATCAAAGCGGCCTATGAGGGCATTGCTTCAGGCAAGGACGGGGGCAGTTTCGCGGTGCGCTCTTCCGCGACCGCCGAGGATTTGCCGGATGCTTCTTTCGCCGGACAGCAGGAAACTTTCCTCAATATCCACGGATACGACAACATCCTGCGCGCGATCAAAGAAGTATTCGCCTCGCTCTACAACGACCGCGCCATTGCCTACCGTGTGCACAAGGGTTTCGTGCACAGCGAAGTGGCGCTGTCGGCGGGTGTGCAGCGCATGGTGCGCTCCGATACCGGCTCTTCCGGGGTGATGTTCTCGCTCGATACGGAGTCCGGCTTCAAGGATGTGGTGTTCGTAACCGCCTCCTACGGGCTGGGCGAGACCGTGGTGCAAGGCGCGGTGAATCCCGACGAGTTCTACGTGCATAAGCCGATGCTTGCCCAAGGGCGCTCGGCGGTGGTGCGGCGCAATCTCGGCTCCAAACTCATCAAGATGGTTTTCGCCGACAGCCGTGAGGCGGGTAAATCCGTGCGTACCGTGGATGTACCCGAAGCCGACCGCACCCGGTTTGCCATTACCAACGAGGATGTCCTGGAACTGGCGCGCTACGCGGTCATCATCGAAAACCACTATGGCCGCCCGATGGACATCGAGTGGGGCAAGGACGGCGAAGACGGCAAGCTCTACATTCTCCAGGCGCGGCCTGAAACGGTGAAAAGCCAGGGTTCCGGGCTGGTGATGGAGAAATACCGCCTCAAGGAGCCTGGTGGCGAGCCGATTACACGAGGACGCGCCATCGGCCAGAAAATCGGTGCGGGCACGGTGCGTATCGTATCGAACGCTTCCGAAATGAACCGCGTCCTGGCGGGCGACGTGCTCGTCACAGACATGACGGACCCCAACTGGGAGCCGGTGATGAAGCGCGCCAGCGCCATCGTCACCAATCGCGGCGGGCGCACCTGCCATGCTGCGATCATCGCGCGTGAACTGGGCATCCCCGCCATCGTCGGCTGCGGCAACGCGACCGACGCGCTATCCGAAGGCGACGAGGCAACCGTTTCCTGCGCCGAAGGGGACACAGGTTTCGTGTATCGCGGCAAGCTGGATTTTGAAATCTCCACCACCGACATGGGCAACCTGCCCAAGCTGCCGATCAAGATCATGATGAACGTGGGCAATCCCGAACTCGCCTTCGAGTTCGCGCAGATACCCAACGGCGGCGTAGGGCTGGCGCGGTTGGAATTCGTCATCAACAACATGATAGGCATCCACCCCAAAGCAGTTCTCGAAATTGACCAAGCTCCGGCTTCCCTGCGCGAAGAAATCCTGCTGAAGGCGCACGGCTACGACAATCCCCGGCAATTCTTCATCGACAAACTGGCCGAGGGCGTAGCGACCATCGCTGCCGCGTTCTATCCCAGGCCAGTGATCGTTCGCATGTCCGACTTCAAATCGAATGAATACCGCAAGCTCTTGGGCGGCCATCTCTACGAACCGGAAGAAGAAAACCCGATGCTCGGTTTCCGTGGCGCGTCACGCTACATCGCCAGCAACTTCCGCGAGTGCTTCGAGTTGGAATGCGCCGCCATGCGAAAGGTCAGGAACGAGATCGGCCTTACCAACGTGCAGATCATGATTCCCTTCGTCCGCAATCTCAATGAGGCGGAGAGCGTCGTGAACCTTCTCGCCGAACATGGGCTCAAGCGCGGCGAAAACGAACTCAAGCTCATCATGATGTGCGAGATTCCGTCGAATGCGCTACTCGCGGATCAATTCCTACAGTATTTCGACGGGTTTTCCATCGGTTCCAACGACCTCACGCAGCTTACCCTGGGGCTGGATCGCGACTCGGGGCTGGTCGCGCATGCGTTCGATGAGCGCGATCCGGCGGTCAAGGTACTGCTGTCAAAGGCCATCCAGACCGCCAACAACCTCGGCAAGTACATCGGCATCTGCGGGCAAGGGCCGTCCGACCACGCCGATTTCGCCGCCTGGCTGATGGAAGAAGGCATCCAGACCATTTCGCTCAACCCGGATACGGTGGTATCGACCTGGATCAAGCTGGCGGAAATCGCGGAGAAAAAATAGGCCGCTTGCGGCGAGCACGTATAGGGAGAGGTTGGTTTATTCCTGTGCTTTCCCTCTCCCCTGCCCCTCTCCCGCTTGTCGGGCGCTCAGTACCGGTAATACTCCGCCTTGTACGGCCCTTCGACCGGTACGCCGATGTACGCGGCCTGTTCCGGCTTCAGCGTGGTGAGGGCCGCGCCGATCTTTTTCAGATGCAGGCGGGCGACCATTTCATCCAGTTTCTTGGGCAGGGTGTAGACGTTGATCGGGTATTCCGCCGTCTTGGTGAATAGCTCGATCTGCGCCAATGTTTGATTGGCAAAGGAATTGCTCATCACGAAACTCGGATGCCCGGTGGCGCAACCGAGGTTCACGAGCCGCCCTTCGGCGAGCAGGATGACGCGCTTGCCGTCCGGGAAGATGATGTGATCAACCTGTGGTTTGATGTTCTCCCACTGGTATTGCCTGAGGCTCGCTACGTCGATTTCGGAGTCGAAGTGGCCGATGTTGCAGACGATGCTGTTCATCTTCATTGCCTGCATGTGCGCGTGGGTGATGACGTTCACATTGCCGGTGGCGGTGACGAAGATGTCGGCCTGAGCGGCGGCTTCGTCCATGTTGACCACGCGGTAGCCTTCCATTGCGGCTTGCAGGGCGCAAATGGGGTCGATTTCGGTAACCCAGACCGTTGCGCCAAGCCCCTTGAGCGATTGGGCGCAGCCCTTGCCGACATCGCCGTAGCCGAGCACGACGGCAATCTTGCCCGCGATCATCACGTCGGTGGCGCGCTTGATGCCGTCGACCAGCGATTCGCGGCAGCCGTAGAGGTTGTCGAATTTGGACTTCGTCACTGAATCGTTGACGTTGATGGCGGGAAAACGAAGTTCATTGCGCGCGTGCATCTGGTAGAGGCGGTGCACGCCGGTGGTGGTTTCCTCGGTGACTCCCCGGATGTGGGCGATGCGCGTGGAATACCATGTGGGATCGGTTTTCAGTTTCGATTGAATCGCGGCGAAAAGGGCTGTTTCTTCCTCGCAGGTGGGCTTTGAAAGCACGGAAGCATCTTTTTCCGCTTTTTCGCCCAGATGCAGCAGCAGGGTGGCGTCCCCGCCGTCGTCCAGGATCATGTTGGAAAATCCGCCGTCGAGCCACTCGAAAATACGGTGGGTATAGTCCCAGTAATCCGCCAGGCTTTCCCCCTTGACGGCGAAAACGGAAATGCCGCGCCCGGCGATGGCAGCAGCGGCGTGATCCTGGGTGGAGAAGATGTTGCAGGATGCCCAGCGTACTTGCGCTCCCAGGGCGACGAGCGTTTCGATCAGTACGGCGGTTTGAATGGTCATGTGCAGCGAGCCGGTGATGCGCGCGCCCTTGAGTGGCTGGCGTTCGGCGAATTCTTCGCGGATGGACATCAGACCCGGCATTTCGGTTTCGGCAATGGCGATTTCCTTGCGTCCCCAGTCGGCAAGATCGGGGTTGGCGATGACGTAATCGTGTTGTGCGGACATGGCAGAGATTCTCTATAAGTGTTGAGTGGGGGGCGCGGCGTGCTCAAAGTCCGGCTTCGGCGGCCAGCGCGGCGGCTTTGTCAGTGCGCTCCCAGGTGAATTCCGGCTCGTCGCGGCCAAAGTGGCCGTAGGCAGCGGTCTTGGAATAAATGGGGCGCAGCAGGTCGAGCGTCTGGATGATGGCTTTGGGGCGCAGGTCAAAGTGGGCGCGGACGAGTTCGATGATTCGCTCATCGCTGATTTTGCCTGTGCCGAAGGTGTTGACCATCAGGCTCACGGGTTTGGCGATTCCAATGGCGTAAGCAACCTGAACCTCGCACTTTTCGGCAAGCCCTGCCGCGACGATGTTCTTGGCAACGTAGCGTCCTGCGTAGGCCGCCGAGCGGTCGACCTTGGAGGGGTCTTTGCCTGAGAACGCCCCGCCGCCGTGGTGAGCCGCGCCGCCGTAGGTGTCGACGATGATCTTGCGCCCGGTAAGGCCGCAGTCGCCTTGCGGGCCGCCGATGACGAAACGGCCCGTTGGGTTGATGAAGTATTTGACTTCGCCCCGGATAAGCTCCTTGGGCAGCACGGGTTTGATGATTTCTTCGATCACCGCTTCCCGTATCTGCTCGTAGGCGATGTCGGGGGCGTGTTGGGTGGAGACCACCACGGTGTCGATGGCGACCGGTTTGCCGTCGGCGTACTTGACCGTGATCTGGCTCTTGGCATCCGGGCGCAGCCAGGGCAGTCGCCCATCCTTGCGTAGTTCGGACTGGCGCTGCATGACGCGGTGGGCGTAATAGATCGGCAGCGGCATCAAGCTCGGCGTCTCGCGCGTGGCAAAACCGAACATCAGCCCTTGGTCGCCCGCGCCTTGGTCGAGGTCGATGCCTTCGCCTTCGTTGACCCCTTGGGCAATGTCAGGGGACTGGCTATTGAGTGCTACCAGCACCGCGCAACTCTTGTAGTCGAAGCCCATCCTGGAGTCGTCGTACCCGATGCGGCGCACGGCTTCCTGCGCGACTTCGCGGAAATTGACTTGCGCTGTGGTGGTAATTTCGCCGGAGATCACCACCAGCCCGGTCGAGACCAGAGTCTCGCACGCTACGCGCCCGTGCGGGTCGTCGGCAAGAACGGCATCGAGCACACCGTCGGAAATCTGGTCGGCGACCTTGTCGGGATGGCCTTCGGAAACCGATTCCGATGTGAAGAGAAATTCTTTTGACATGAACTGCTCCAGAAACAAAAAATCCCCAGGATTTGCGGCGTCTTGGCCGGCTCCGGGGATTTTCGGTGAGCAGCTTGACGCTTTAGCAGTATTTATCGCCCGCGACTGATGCGGAACCGCCCTGCAAGTTGTCGAGTTAACTCGGCGGTCAAGGCGCGACTATATACCCGGCTTTTTTTATGGTCAAATCACCCGCCTAAGGTACGCCGTTGGTGGATAGTCTGGCGTGGAATATTTTATGTTGGTTGATTTTCTTTTTCGCCTGTTTGCACGATTGCCGTTGACATGTCTGTACCGCCTTGGCGGTGTGGGCGGTTGGCTTGTCTATCTGTGTTCTCCCGCTTATCGTTTGTGCCTGCGTGCCAATTTGACGCAGGCCGTGGGAGAAGCTTCGCGTGCGTTGTTGCGCCGGGCAGTTGCCGAGGCAGGGCGGCAGGCGCTGGAAGTGTGCTGGATATGGCTGCGTCCGCTCAATACGGTGCTGGCGCAGGTCAAGGCGGTCTACGGCCTGGAATTGGTCGAGGCTGCCCGCCGCGATGGCGCTGGTATCCTGTTCGTAACCCCGCACCTGGGCTGTTTTGAACTGGCGGCTCACTATTGCGCTCATGCCGGGGGCGCACCGCTGACCGTACTTTATCGCCCGCCCCGTTACCGCGCGCTCGAACCCTTGATGCAGGCCGGACGCAACCGCGGTTCGGTGAAGACTGCGCCTGCCGACCTGGGTGGGGTCAAGCAATTACTCAAGGCGCTACGCGGGAGCGACATGGTCGGTATCCTGCCCGATCAGGTTCCCCGCGCGGGGGAGGGGGTATGGGCGGATTTCTTTGGCCGCCCGGCTTGGACGATGACTCTGGGTGCGCGCTTGGCTGAAGTGCGTGGTGTGCAGACAATTTACGTCTGGGTCGAGCGCCTGCCGCGCGGGCAGGGGTACGCGGTGCACTATTCATCGCCGACGCAACATTGCGAGGGCGACCTTGCCGCGCGTTGCGCGGCGATGAACCTTGAGATCGAGCGCCTGGTACGGCAATGCCCGGCGCAATACCTGTGGGCCTATAACCGCTACAAACGCCCACGCGGCGTTCCCGCGCCCGAAATAAAGGAAGTTTGAATGACGCGTCTGGCGATTTTTATCATCTGGTCGTTGCACTGGCTGCCGCTGCCCGTGTTGTCGCTGCTCGGCCGGCTCCTGGGAATCCTGAGTTATTTCCTGGTGCTGCCGCGCAAACGGGTCGCGGCCACCAATCTCGCCTTGTGCTTTCCCGAACTCGACGCATCCGCGCGCAGGCGGTTGCTGTTGCGTCATTTCCAGGCGCTCGGGCGCAGCATGCTCGAACGCGGCCTGCTGTGGTGGGCTTCGCCCGAACGGCTGCGGCGGATCATCCGTTTCGAGGGAGAAGAGCATCTGCGCGCGCTCGTACAGGCGGGCACGCCGGTGATCCTGCTCGCGCCGCATTTCACCGGGCTTGATATGGGGGGGGCGCGGGTGGCGATGTCTTTTGATTCCGTGAGCATGTACGCGCGGCAAAAGAAAGACCCCGTGCTCGACGACCGGCTGTATCGCGGGCGCAGGCGCTTCGGCGACCAGGTATTGCTCTCAAGGAAGGACGGTGTGCGCGGCGTCTTGAAGGCGATGAAATCCGGTCGCCCGTTCTACTATCTGCCCGATATGGACTATGGAAGAAAGGATGCGATATTTGTGCCCTTCTTTGGGGTGGAAGCCGCTACCATCACAGGGCTTTCCCGGCTGGCGCGCCTGACCGGGGCGCGGGTGTTGCCCTGTGTGACGCAGATGCTGCCGGGTGGTGCGGGTTATGTGCTGGAAATTGGCGAAGCGTGGGAAGATTTTCCAACCGCCGATGTCGAGTCCGATACCCGCCGGATGAACGGCTGGATCGAAAGCGTGGCGCGCACCATGCCGGAGCAGTATTACTGGGTTCATCGCCGTTTCAAGACCCGGCCTGTCGGTGAGAAGCGTCTTTATTGAGGAAACAATCCGAACATGTATTCACTGGAAACCAGCTCGATGACTGACGAAGATGTCGTGCAATACTTGCGGGCGCACCCCGATTTTCTGAGCGAGCACAGCGATTTGCTCGCTGTGCTAACCGTGCCGCACCCTCGCCACGGGCACGCGATTTCACTGACCGAACGGCAACTGCATACTCTGCGCGGCAAAATCCGGCAGCTTGAACAGAGGCTTGCCGAACTGATCCGGTTTGGCGAACAAAATGACGAGATCGGCGAAAAAGTGCATCGCCTCGCCACGTCGCTTCTCGTGGCGGAGGGCTACGACGGCAAGCGGCGCGCGCTTTTCAATAGCATGCAGGACGATTTCGCCGTGCCGCATGTAGCCCTGCGCCTCTGGGAAGCCCTGGAGGCACGGGAAGGGGAAGAATTTCAGCCGGTGAGCGAGACCCTGCGCGCGTTTGCCAATGAGATGTCCCACCCCTATTGCGGCGCGCCGGCCAACATCGAAGCGCTTGATTGGTTCGGTGAAATGGCTCCGCACATCCGCTCGGTCGCCCTGACGCCGCTACGGAAAGGCAAGCAGGTCGTGGGTCTGCTCGTGCTTGGCAGCGAAGAGACGGAGCGTTTCTACAGCGAAATGGGCACCTTGTACCTCGAACGTATCGGCGCATTGGCCTCGGTGGCTCTGTTGGCCGAGGATTCCTGACTGTGATCGCGGACGCTGCCCTTCCATCTTGGGCCGAAGATTACCTGGCCTGGTTGGCGACGCATCGGCGGGCAGCGGTTTTGACCCTGGAAAACTATCGGCGCGACCTGCTGCGCCTGGCTGAGTTGGCTGGCGAACGCGCACCGCAAACGCTGGAGGCCGCCGACATCCGTCGCTTCGTCGCCCGTCTGCACGGGCAAGGGCTTTCCGGGCGCTCGATTGCGCGGATATTGTCTGCCTGGCGTGGCCTTTACCGTTGGCTGATCCGCAACCGGGGGGTACGCGCCAACCCCGTTGAAAGCATCCGCCCGCCCAAGTCGCCCAGCATGCTGCCCAAGGCGCTGTCGCAGGATCAGGCTAAGGCGCTGCTCGACGCGGAGCCGGAGACGGATTCGGACTCGGTGCTGGAAGTCCGTGACCGCGCCATGTTCGAGTTGTTCTATTCCTCTGGGCTGCGCCTTGGGGAACTGGCCGGGCTCGACCTGGACAGCGGCAGCCGCAACGGTTGGGTAGATTTCGCGGAAGGCATGGTGACGGTACATGGCAAGCGCGACCGCATGCGCGCGGTTCCCGTCGGCGAACCCGCGCTGGCGGCATTACGAGCATGGTTGGACGTGCGGGCGTTACTATCTGCCGCTGGAGACGAACGCGCGCTCTTCATCACTCGCAACGGTCGGCGCATGAGCGCGGGCGCGATTCGGGGCCGGCTACGGCGGTGGGCGCAGGTAAGCGGGTTGGGCGTACATGTTCACCCGCACATGTTCCGCCACAGCTTTGCCAGCCATCTGCTGCAAGCCTCCGGCGACCTGCGCGCGGTGCAGGAGTTGCTCGGCCACGCCAGTATCCGTTCCACGCAGGTCTACACCCATCTCGATTTTCAGCATCTCGCCCAGGTCTACGACTCCGCGCATCCTCGGGCGCGAAAGTGAAGGGCGGTGAATGGGAGTAACCCAAAAAGGAAAAGCCACCTGTCAGTCAAGTGGTTTTTTGCTTTCTGGCATTGGGGGCAAGCAATGCTGATATTCCGGCAGGTTATAGACGGTGTGCAGCAACCGTATTTCCTCTGAGTTCAGGGTAGAAAATATTTTCGTCTTCTGGTTGAAGAAATAGTCGATCAGTTCCGGAGTCATGACCGGGTCGGCTGCGGTATCGAATCGCTGATGAGGAAACTGTCCATTGGGCAACGCGGCGACCGTAAAATAGTGGTGCAGGTTTTTTTCCAATGGAACATCAGCATATTTTTTGGAAAAAACCTCTTTTATTTTTTCAAGATCAAGGTGCGCGCCGATAGCGGGTGCATCATTGAAAAAATCATAATGGCTCCCAAGAGCGCAAGGTAAGCGCTGGAAGTTCAGGACATTCTCGTAAAACAAAATATGCTGTGGATGGGCGGCAATCACCAAATGGCGCGTATAAAACCTGTATTCCGCGTATTCATACAAAAATTTAAGCAACGGCATCATGATCCGGTTTCTGATCGCGCGAAAACGCCTGTCAATCGCTAGTGCTGACACCTCGGCCACATTGCCGCCTTCCCGGAAAATTTCATCCAACCTAAATATCCGCTGCACCGGGAAGCCCAGACCGTTCTCGCGTATCAGCGAGATCGTCCCCACCACCCGCCTTCCGTAGCGGCACATCAGCGTCGATGTTGTCGGCAATGCGTGGTGAAGTGTTATCCGCATCCCGGATGGGTCAGGCTCCATAAATCCCGCCCGTACATATTCATCATGCAGCAGACGAAAGCAAGCCTCCAGTTCTTCCCTGGTTTGTGCAAGCTTGAAAACATATTTTTTCGACAATGGTTTGTCGAGCTGCGGTGCCAACTCACACGCATTCATGCGAGGTGCTCCGGCAATAAGTTCTTGCTCGGTTGGCGCAACTTCCGCTATGGCCATGAGCAACGGGTTCCCATCGAACGATTCCAGTACGCATAAAAACGCGCAACCGGCACGATGCCAAACTTCTCAAAAGGTAACCCCACTACTAATACGCAAACACAGTATTATACTCTACTTGCCGCGTTCTGCCCTGCTAGTAACTTCTACTGTTCGCACCCGCGTTCGCGTTCGCGCCTGTGCTCCCGGCGAGCCATCCGATACGTAAGTTGCCAGTCCGGGCGCACGCCCCGCCACCAGGCGCGGTCAAATACCCAAGCCAAGGTGAGCAGCAGGGGCAACAGATAACGGTTTGCCGCCGATGGCAGATCACAGGGAAAAACGGTTGGCGATACACGCAAGGCACGCAGACGTTCCCTGGTCGTCGGGTGCATGGATTGGAACGGTTCTTTTCCTGAGAGCATATCGCCCTGCTCCACATGGTGCAGAAAACCGGCTGACATCCCCAGGCACAGGTCGCGGAATGGTCGAACCAATGGCTTTGCCCGCACCCTGCTCTGAGCCAGGACACGCGGCCAGTAATCCCCTGACAGGAACTGCTCTTTGAGCGAGACTTCGATCAGGGTTTCGCCAAGCAAACCGGCATCGACGACTTTGGTTGCCTGCGCGTCGGCTTCAAATTCCTCGATACGCGCCAGACGCGCCATGTTGCTGTAGAAACGGCCCAACCAACAATCCACCTGAGCGCCGATGGCCGGGAACAAATCCCCAAGCCTGTCAAGCGCCCGCAGCCACCACGCCCGCAATAAGGCTCCATACTTGCCCGCCCCTTTGCGCTGTACGGCGAGATGGGCGAACTCATGCGCCAGTACGGCTACCAATTGCGGGCATGTCACGCTGTGCATCAATGGCAAACCGATCAGGAGATGCGTCTCCACCCGCCCGAAGAAACCCCGGCGCGGACGTTGCAAAACTGCCGCGTTCATCTCTGGCGTCACCCAGACATGGTCGATGCGCCCGGCTTCGAGTACCCAAGCCATGCCCTCGATCAGCTTATGCAAACTACGGGCATCTTCCGGCGACAGGCTCACCCCTTCAGGCAAAGGCAGCGGCACGAACAGCACGGACGAGAGCCGCACGGCGAAAAATCCCGTCGCGACAAACCATATGCCGCCAAGAAAAAAAGCCAGCACCGGCCATTCCGCGCCAAAGACGCTCCAAGCCGCATACGCGCCCAGTACGCCAACCCCTAGCACTGCCGCAACAGATACCACTATCAGCAATAGAGCCGTCATCGCGATCAGGGTCAGGCACAAGGCCAGCCGCTTACGCAATACGAACAACCGGGGATGGAGCATTCGAGAAAAACCTGCCTGATCAGTCACGGATTCGATGATATGTTGTTCATACAGGAACACGGGTGGCTGCTTCGGTGGCAACATGGCCGACATGACAGCGGGGAAAACCGGATGTTTCAGCCAACAGATAGAGCTATGCTTCGTCTTCTTCAGGTACGGATATAACACTATTTTTGGTGTTTACGCCAGCCCAATCGGCGCGAGCTATCGGGCCGTCTGGGCTTCCTGCGCGGATCATCCCGCCGCCTTGCCCCGCTCGGCGTAAAAGTGTTGCGTAAACCCACGCAAATCATCCGCCTCGATTGCCGCGCGGATACCCGCCATCAACCACTGGTAGTAATGCAGGTTGTGCACGGTATTGAGCATTCCGCTCAGGATTTCCCCTGACCGATGAAGATGGTGGAGATAAGCGCGGCTGAAGTTGCGGCATGTATAACAGGCGCAATCGGCATCCAGCGGGCGCGGGTCGGCCTTATGGGCGGCATTTTTGATCTTGATGTCGCCGTAACGGGTAAACAGCCAGCCATTTCGCGCGTTGCGGGTCGGCATCACGCAATCAAACATGTCGATGCCAGCCGCGACCGCCTCGACGATGTCCTCTGGACGGCCAACCCCCATCAAATACCGTGGCCTGGACGCGGGCAGCCTTGGCGCGGTATGGGCGAGGATGCGCGCCATCTCCTCCCTTGGCTCCCCGACGGACAAGCCGCCGATAGCAAAACCATCAAAACCAATGTCCATGAGCGCAGCGAGCGATTCATCGCGCAGCGGTTCATACATCCCCCCCTGGACAATGCCGAATAGCGCGTTGGCGTTGCCGAGGCGGTCAAACTCTTCGCGCGAGCGCCTGGCCCAACGTTGCGACAGGCGCATCGAATCCGCAGCCTCCTCGAAGCTCGCGGGCCAGGGCGTGCATTCATCGAAAATCATCACGATGTCGGAGTCGAGCACGGTCTGAATCTGCATCGACGCCTCCGGGGTCAGCAACAGGCGCGCGCCGTCGATAGGGCTGGCGAAACGCACGCCTTCTTCGCTGATCTTCCGCAAAGCTCCAAGGCTGAACACCTGAAACCCGCCGGAATCCGTAAGAATGGGCTTATCCCAGCCCATGAAGCTATGCAGCCCCCGATGCGCGGCGATCACTTCCAGCCCCGGCCTCAGCCATAAATGGAAAGTATTGCCGAGGCAAATTTGCGCGCCGACCTCTGCCAGCATCGCCGGGGTCATTGCCTTGACCGTGCCGTAAGTCCCCACAGGCATAAAGGTGGGCGTCTCGACCGTGCCGTGCGCCAAAACCAAACGCCCCCGGCGCGCGCAATCGCTGGCGGAAAGTAGCTCAAACCGCATCGCAAAGCATCCCGTCATCTCGGGTCATAAACATGGCATCCCCATAACTAAAAAAACGATAACCCCGCTCAATGGCATGGGCGTAAGCGCGGCGGATGGTTTCCATGCCCCCGAAAGCCGATACCAGCATCAAAAGCGTTGAACGCGGCAAATGGAAATTGGTGATGAGCGCATCGGCCACGCGGAAGCGGAAACCCGGCAGGATGAAAAGCTCCGTCTCGCCCTCTCCCGCAACAAGCTCCCCGTGGCTCGCCGCCGCTTCGAGCGCGCGCAAGCTGGTTGTGCCGACCGCGATCACCCGCCCGCCCTTCTCGCGCGTCGCGGCAATGGCCTCGGCTGTAGTAGGCGGAATCACGTAACGCTCGCGGTGCATCCTGTGCTCGGCAAGATCATGTACGCGCACCGGCTGGAACGTCCCCGCGCCAACGTGCAGGGTCAGCCACGCCAGTTTCGCGCCGCGTCCGGCCAGGGTTTCGAGCATTTTTTCATCGAAATGCAGCCCCGCCGTCGGAGCCGCCACCGAACCGGGCGCACGCGCATAAACAGTCTGATAGCGACCCTCATCGGCATCATTGGCCTCGCGCTGGATGTAGGGAGGCAAGGGCAATTTGCCGTGGCGCTCAAGCAAATCGGCGAGGTCCTCATCCGGAGGGAAGCGCAGATGAAAAAACTCGCCGACGCGGCCCTGTACGGTGACATCGAACGCATCGGCCAGCCGCAAAACCGCCCCAGTCCCCGGCGAGCGGGAAGCGCGCACCTGCGCCAATGCCTCATGCGGCCCCAGCGCGCGCTCAAGCAGCACCTCAACTGCGCCGCCGCTTGCCTTGACCCCAAACAAGCGGGCGTGAAGCACGCGGGTATCGTTGAACACCAACAAATCACCTGGGCGGATGAATTCCGGCAAATCGGCAAAATGTCGGTCGGCCAGCGCCCGCCCCACTCCCAGGAGGCGGCTGGTGTTGCGCTCGGCCAGCGGAGCCTGGGCAATCAGATGGGCGGGCAGCGTGTAATCGAAATCGTTGACAGTAAGAGGCATCGGGCGAAAAACATTGTGTACTTGCCGCAGAAGAGGCGATTCGGGGATAATGCCACCCTTTCCCCATACGACATGGCCGGGATGGCGGAATTGGTAGACGCAGCGGACTCAAAATCCGCCGGTGGTGACACTGTGAGGGTTCGAGTCCCTCTCCCGGCACCAAGAATACATATCACACCATCTCACATCATCCAAAAAGCCCGTTAACTGCAAGGTTTTCGGGCTTTTTGCTGTTTCAGTCAGTTTCACTTAATCTCACTCCATCCCGGTGTGTCTGGGTGTATCAGCCTGTTGCGTGGGTGTATCGGTGACAGGCGCGCAAGTGACACCAGCAAAGGTGAGGTCTACGTGAAGCTAACCGATGTGCTCGTCAAAACCACCAAGGCGACAAACAAGCGGCAAACGTTGTTTGATGGCGGTGGACTCTACCTTGCCATTGAACCGAGCGGAAGCAGGCTATGGCGGATGAAGTACCGCTTCAACGGCAAGGAAAAGCTGCTTTCCTTTGGCAAGTACCCCGATGTGAGCCTCAAGGAAGCCCGAGAACGGGCACAGGATGCCCGCAAGCTCAAGACCCCGGCGAAGTGAAAAAGGCACAAAAAGCCGCTATCAAGCTCGCGAGCGCCAACAGCTTCGAGGCGGTGGCGCGAGAGTGGTTTGAGGTCTGGCGGAAAGGAGCGGACGCCAACCATGCGAAAGCGAAGATTGCCCGGCTGGAACGCGATGTTTTCCCGTGGATTGGAGCTATGCCGGTGACGGAAATTACCACTCCGGTCGTGCTTGGCCTGTTGCACAGGATCGAGGCCAGGGGTTACGGTGAGGTTGCCCTCCGTGTAAAGGTTGCCATATTCCAGATAATGCGTTTCGCCATTGCGGCAGGCAAGGCGGAAATCGACCCATGCCCTAGTCTGCGCGGCATCCTTGCGCCAAGGCAGCAGAAGCACATGGCAGCCATTACCAAACCTGCGGAGGTAGGTGAGCTACTGCGAGCAATCGACCAACTCACCGGTTCACATGTTGTCCGGGCGGCATTGGCGCTGGCACCGTTGGTATTTGTTCGGCCTGGCGAACTGAGGGCGGCGAAGTGGGAAGAAATCGATCTTGAGCGCGCAGAATGGCGGTATAGGGTATCCAAAACGAAAACCGACCACCTTGTGCCCTTGTCACGCCAAGCCGTGGAGATATTGCGCGACATCCAACAACTGACAGGCCGGGGTGATCTGGTCTTCCCCGGCACGGTATCGGGACGGACAATCAGCGACATGACCCTCAACCGGGCATTGCAGCGCATGGGGTACGACACAAAAACCGAGATGACCGGGCACGGCTTCCGGGCGATGGCACGCACCCTATTGGCCGAAGAACTGAATTACCCGCCGGAAGTGATCGAACATCAGTTGGCGCACAAAGTGCCTGACGCCTTGGGTACGGCCTACAACCGGACAAAGTTCCTGAAACCACGGGTTGAGATGATGCAGGCTTGGGCTGACTACCTCGATCGGTTGAAGAAAGGGGCGGATGTGATACCGATATGGCCTGTGGCGTAGTAGTCATTATGAAGGGAAGGGATTATATGAAAATGTATAGGCTACGTTCGACAAGCAAATTATTTGACGGAGAATATCCCGAATTATCCGAACAAATTATATTTTTTTCTCCGCCATCTGATTTCAATGATCCTTTAGAAGGAGAAGTTGAAATAATTTTTCATGGCGATTCGATTGTATGGGAAAATTTTTTCAAGCATTTTCTCCTTTGCATGGAGCATAAAGTTGCTTTAGCCACATTATACAAACCAGAAGAGCGCAAGAAATTTAACGAATCTGGTTTTCCAATATTTTCTTCTGAAGCTAGTTTGCCAACCAGTTTGTACAGACAGTGCTTCAGTACCATTAAAGATAGATTCTTTTTACATGAGGAAATCATAGCATGGATTCAATATTTAGGTAGCAGAAGGACGCCCATACGAGAAGAACAGTTACTTTCAATATTTACTTACATTGCTGATATTGCTTTAGAAAGTATACTGTTTGGGCATGAGAAGGCAGGCCTTCAACCCCAAACGGATTTTCTGGTTGCTCTACAAAACAGAGTCAACTCCGCTCCTCATAGAAAAATGATCAACATCATGAATGTTTCAGAAGAAAAACATATTGATGTAGCCATGGAGGTTGGCGGCAAGATAATTCAGGAGGTAAACCTGATCGCGTATTGTAATTTAGGCGAAAAAGCAGAACTTATCAATTGGGGATATTTTGCATCAGATTTCCCGTCAGAATATGTTGCCCATTTGCAAAGGTTAGTTTTTCCTAACTGGTATGCGGCTTCTTTCATGGGAAAATTTCCAAAAAGCACAGATTTATGGGGGCATTATGCAGACAACCACAAAGGAGCTTGCCTGATATTTAATGCCGAACGAATAGATAAAAACAGTAGGCTATACATAGAAATAGAGCGTCCAATAGGTTATGATTCGACTGGAAAAATAATGAAATACAGTCCTGTTTACTTCAATAAAGTAAATTACGAAAACGAAAAAATGCAGGTGGATTTTTTCAAGCGTCTCTGGACTCAAAGTACCCATATCATCATCAATGAATGGTATATGAACGCCGCCGGGCAAAAAAGTCCGCTAATCAGTGAAGTTAACCCCAGCGAAGAAGTTCGCCAAGAATATTGGAATATTTTTTTGAAGGAACACACCACTAAGACTAAAGATTGGGAAAAGGAAGATGAGTATAGATTGCTTCTTTATAGTTCACTATTTAATTTTCCAGAAAAGAAAGACAGGGCGTTACATTATCAATTCAATTCTCTTGCAGGCATCGTGTTTGGAATCAGGATGCCTATCAAAGAGAAAGCAAAAATAATTAGAATTATTCATGATAAATGTAAAGAAAACGGACGGAAGGATTTTTCGTTTTATCAAGCACGTTATGATAAGAAGAAATGTGAGGTGATCTATGATGAGTTAAGTTTACTGAAATTTGAGTAGAGTAAAAAAACAATCAGCTCGTGTAAAATAGGTGGAACACTGTCAAATTTCTCCATGATCGCGGTTTTATGGTAGACAAAACAAAGTCCATAAATCTTTGTCCGATTTCAAACATGACTTTGAATTTCAGATATAACTGCAACCAGCGCAACCTATTAACCCACGTAGATGCCGTATTCATGCTGCGTTTTTTACCGGACACAAGCTGGCAAAAATCTCGGGCAATATTAGAGTCGCCAGACTACGCTGAGCAAATAGGTATCGACCATCCACGATGAAACCGAGCTCTTCCCAGGGTACAGCATCGTTAAACAATTCAATGGCGCGGTCGATATTCATTTCCGTTTTTGGAAACAACGCCAGAATGGAACCGTCGTAGGCCTTGCAGGGGTGCTTGAAAAATGGACGTTTGTTCCGTGTCCTTCCGTTCACGTAAATGCGAACCGCCGTCGATTTATGGTAATCGCGCCCCCATTTCCACCAGTTACTTTCATCGAATTTTTGTACACGACGCGCAAGTAGCGTTTCTTTGTGAGATGCCAGATGCGAATGGCAAATATCGTAGATCATGCGCCGGGTTTCTCCAGTCGTAGCTGTGCGCGAGCAAACGAATTCAAGATTGCCTTCTGGGTGAGTATAAATCCCGTCAGCTCCCGACACCCCCCCCACCTTTACCTCGAATAAATCAGCAAGCGGCACGCAAAGGTGCGCGCGGGTGAAGGCGATCTGCCCTTGTAGGTGCACCATTTCCCGTACGTCCCATTGTGCATCCCCATACCGCCGCCAAAGGGTGCGGCGCGAAAAGTCGCTACGCACGAAGCGGAAAATAGCGCAATTTGGTGTCGCGCCCGTGAAAAGGCGCGCGTCCCCAGTCTCAATCCAGTGTGAAATCGTACCCTGTGCGTATAGCCAATCGTTGAGCTTTGCTGCCGAGGTCAGTTTGATGAATTCACGCGGCACGATGAAAATCAATTCGCCACCGTTGGTCAGGTGACGGATGCTTTTTTCAATGAAAAAAAGGAAGAGGTTTGAGCGTCCATCAAAAAACTCTGAATGAAAGCGTGCTCGGGTTTCCGAGACAATGTCCTGATAGCGCACATAAGGTGGATTACCAATGATGGTGTCGAACCGTTCCGTTGTGGGAAAATTGAAAAAGTCCATGACTTTTGTACCCGGCGGCGCAATACGAGCATCTAGTTCGATAGCGACACACCCCGGCAGGTGACGTGAAAACGCACCTTCTCCCGCCGATGGTTCAAGTGTACGTCCTCGATTCGCGCGCAAATCCAGCATGGTGCGTACGATGGGTTCAGGGGTGAAAACTTGGCCGAGGGTGGTTACATCAAGCATTTGTTTCATAATAAAAATTTCTTCAACTTCAACTAAACTGCATCAAAATCGTTCAGCCGTGGAACAAGAACTTCATTATATTGCCTATAAGCATCTGCACGTAAACGAAATGTTTCACCTAGTACCTTAAGCAAATTTATGACAGCATCTTGCGATGGTCGATCAACTTTTTTCTGGTTATCTCGCCATGCACATTGAAATGGTGGATTATTGCCATTTGGAACTACTCGATTTAATTTCTTCAGGCTTGTCCAAAATACATCGCCAACATCATTTTTAGAGACAACGAGAAAATAATAGTCTGCAAGCGTTTCCGGATCGAGATGCTCTGCGACAGCTTCACAGTAATGTTCCCAAGTATGTAACCTGGCATTTTCAGGACGAACCCCTGTAACAGCATAAAATAGACCTTCTTTAGATGAAATATTGTCCTGACCGCGCATTGCAGTAACTTTAACATTTACTGGTAACCACACTGATTCATCTTCTGTACAAATCAAAAAATCATACCAATGGCGAGGAGGTGCAATTGTAATTGTTAACCCGCATTTTTTAAAAAATGGGTTTGCATGAACAAAAAGGCGCAATGCATTTGAAATTCTGCGCTCATCTTCACTAGAATTTGAGCGCCCATCGCCATATTTACTAGAGAGTTGCAAGTCATTTTCTCGAAGTGCATTTGAGAGATATTCTTTCAAATTTTCGAGTATTTCCGCTGGCGTAAGTAACGATCTAGACATATCGGAAAAGTCCTCGTTCATGCTGCCAACGCTCATTTCGGTACGACAGCAAGCATAGCCCGAACACACGCTTCCAGCGAATCAAGATGCCGTTCAATCACACCAACAACAGTTACAGGGTCGATGGTTCCCAGGTAGTTGTGCACGAGGATATTACGAAAACCGCTAATGTCACGCCATGGAACTTCCGGAAAATGTGCTTTTTCCTCCGGGGATAGAAGCTGCGTGGCTTCAGACAGCGTTTGCAAATTGCGTAACGCGGCATCATACAGAATATCGTCTTGCGTGATATCGCCGCGCTCCTGGATGCGTCTGATCCTGGCAATTGCATCCAAAATATGTTTGGCGTAAGGCTGCCAAGGCTTACTCATAACTCTACGGATTCCCGTAAAACGTTCTCGCGCAGATGCTCATTCAGTTCGTGTTCAGGAACTAGATCGACTTGGCGCCCCAGCAATTCTGACAACTGTCTCGCGAGCGGCAGACGTTGCCGGAAAATATCGTAGCCACGATCAAAAACAACCAGAAAATCCACATCGCTGTCGGGACGTTCCTCACCTCGTGCCACCGACCCGAATACACGGATTCGCCGCGCACCATATTGCTCGCCCAACGCGGCGATCTGGTTTCTGTGGACGTGAAGTTGATCCAGCAGCATGTTTATCAACTCTATGACGGGGCTTTTATTCTACCCCATCACCCCACTTAACTTAACGGGAACTATCTGAGGGTCACACTACAGGCTGACGGTTTCGCGCTGTTGCTAGGCGTAGTGTGTGGAAGATCAAGCGCCACGCCATTGTGTTTTCTGCTTTCCCCTTGTCCGCCAAACGAACGTTTGCCGGACAAGCCGCTACTGTCCGACAACGGCCTTGATAACGGGTTTCCGGACAATAAAATAAACGGACGGGTTAACGGAAAAAGGACAAAAAATGGCGCTGATTGGCTACGCAAGGGTATCGACAGCGGAGCAGGACACGGCCTTGCAGACGGACGCGCTGTGCAAGGCAGGCTGTGAAAGGATTTTCGAGGACACGGTTTCCGAGGCAAAAGCGGAACGCCCAGGGCAGGCCTCCGCATTGGCCTACCTGCGGGACGGCGACGTGCTGATGGTGTAGCGGCTCGACCGGCTCGGGAGGTCGTTGGCGCACCTGATCGGAGTGATTGGTGCACTGGAGGCACGCGGCATCGGTTTCCGGTCACTGACCGAAGCCATCGACACTACGACACCGAGCGGGCGGCTGATCTTCCATGTGTTCGGCGCGCTGGGGCAGTTCGAGCGGGACTTGATCCGCGAGAGGACAAAAGCCGGGCTGGTCGCTGCCGTAGCCCGTGGCCGAAGGGGAGGAAGGAAACCCGTCATCAACGGCGAGAAACTGCAACGGGCACGCACCCACATTTCAAAAGGGCTATCGGTGCACGAAGCAGCGGCACGGCTAAAGGTTGGCAAGACTGCCCTATACACAGCCCTCCAAACCCAGACAGGCCAATACGATGCTTCGCTCGCAATGACACCCATTTTTTGCCCGTCATTGCGAGGAACGAAGCGACGAAGCAATCTATCAAAAGGGGTTGTGCAGGGGTTCCCTAAACAAAAAGCGCTCTAATTAATAATGGGCGCACCCCAGCTTTGGTTGGAGCGCGCCTTAAGCTCGTTGTTTACTTTTCGAGCAGGCTTCGCAACATCCACGCGGTTTTTTCGTGAATCTGCAAACGTTGGGTCAGGAGGTCCAGCGTAGGCTCATCGCTGGCTTTATCGGCTAGAGGCACGACAGCACGGGCAGTTTTGGCAACGCCCTCGTGACTGGTCAGGAGTTGGCGAATCATGCCCTCGGCGTCAGGCACATCCTCCGGTTGCTTCAGGCTGGTGAGTTTCTCAAACTCCTTGTAGGAACCCGGCGCAGGAAAACCGAGGGCGCGAATGCGTT
Organism: Betaproteobacteria bacterium; assembly: GCA_009782565.1. Taxonomy (GTDB): domain Bacteria; phylum Pseudomonadota; class Gammaproteobacteria; order Burkholderiales; family Rhodocyclaceae; genus WRNU01. The sequence goes on along the minus strand of WRIU01000006.1, from coordinate 67,047 downwards.
CGGCAATGAGATCCACGGCTTCCGACAATTCAGTGTATTGCCCCTCAAACATCTGGTGCAGGGTATTGAACATCGGTCCCGTGACGTTCCAATGAAAGTTGTGCGTCGTCATGTATAGGGTGTAGCTGTCGGCGAGCAGCCGCGATAAGCCCTTTGCAATCTCGGCGCGGTCTTTCTTGCTGATACCGATGTCGATGTCCATGCTTTTCCCCTTTCGTTTGAATTCCCACGTCTGACAAACCGAATGGCTTGCCACGGGGTTGCAATATAACACCTATCAATTCATAATTTTTGATAAAAAATATCTATCACTAATATCATCACAAACTATGATCATGAAAACCACACAGGCTATACGCTTATATCATACCGCATGGTTGTTCTGCTTGCATGCCGGCTTTGACCCGATCGGATGAACTCCGGGCAGCGGACTGTCGAGGATCGACATGCGTAGCATGTCAACCACTCCACTGCGCGGATAAGTCACCCTCCAGGCCAGGGCAACCCGACGCATCGGCTCAGGATGGACAAAGGGGCGAACCTCCACCAGCGGGTTATTGGCTTCAAGCCCATCTGCCGCTGTGCTTGGCAATACCGTTACTCCCAACCCGGTGGCAACCATGTGGCGGATGGTTTCGAGCGAACTGCCTTCGAGCGTGCGTTGCAGGCTGCTGCCATTCTGGCATTCCGGGCAAACTTCCAGAACCTGATCGCGGAAACAGTTGCCTGCGCCAAGCAGCAGCAGTTGTTCGTCGGCAAGCATCTTGGGGGTAATTTCCTCTTGTTCGGCCCACGGATGCCGGGGCGGCAACAGTACGCGGAAAGGCTCGTCATACAAGGGCTGCGTGACGATGCCTGGTTCATCAAACGGCAAACTGAGGATAATGACATCCAATTCGGCGCGCTTGAGCGCATCGACCAGCCGATCCGTGTAGTTCTCCTGGATAATGAGCGGTACGCGCGGCGCGCGCTGTTGCACTTTCGGGATCAGATGCGGCAGCAAGTATGGCCCTATGGTGTAGATCACTCCCACGCGAAGCGAGCCGACGAGCGGATCTCTGCCACTGGCGGCAATTTCGTGGATATGATCGACTTCTGCCAGTACCTTTTCAGCCTGGGCAACGACGCGCCGTCCTGTCTCGGTAATTCTGGCTTCACTGGCAGTACGCTCGAAAAGCAGGATGCCGAGTTTTTCTTCGAGTTTTTTGATGGCCACGGAAAGCGTCGGCTGCGAGACGCAACTCTTCTCGGCCGCACGGCCAAAATGCCGTTCGCGAGACAATGCTACAAGGTAACGTAAATATGTCAATGTCATCGGCACTCCTCGTACAGATACAAGACGTAGAAGAGAATGTCACTTTCTTTGATGTCACTCTTCGTCGCCTAAGAATGCCTTACCTGCATATTTAAGGCAAGATGTTAAAGTAAGAAAAATGTTATCTTTGCTCAGTATTTCTACGCTTTTCTCCATCCGGAAAGCTGTCGGGAACCTCATGACAAAAACCGTATCTAAGACGACGCTGACACAGACCGGGTGTGACGAGTACACTGGGAAAGCCCTGGCCGAGAGAGTTGGAGTGGCTTAAAAAGCCCAATTCCAACGCTGGTGGAGCCTACGAATATAATTTTTGTTTCTTCTTGTTATTGCCTTGCGCCAAGGAATATCCATGAAAAAAAACCTCATTGTTGCGGCTCTGGCTCTGGCTCTCGGTTTGGTTGCCTGTCTTCCTGAGGATGGGGCGGTTCTATCCAAGGCTCATGCCGACAACGCGCCCGCGACGCCTGTAGCGCCCATTCAGCGCGGTTTGCCCGATTTCGCCGATCTGGTCGAGAAAGTCAGTCCCGCTGTGGTCAATATCAGCGTCGATCAAACTATTCGGGCAGATGATGACGATAGCAATCCTTTCGCGGGCGACCCTTTTTTCGATTTCCTGCGCCGTTTTGGCGTACCGGGGCCTGGGCCGGGTTTTCCTCCCAATCACCCCAGCGTTCCGCGTACCCGGCAAGGAATCGGTTCCGGTTTCATCGTCAGTAACGATGGCTACGTGCTCACCAACGCGCATGTAGTCGGCGACAGCAAGGCGGAAGTCACCGTCAAGTTGAGCGACAAGCGCGAATTCAAGGCCAAGGTCATCGGCATCGACCGCCGTACCGATGTAGCCGTCGTCAAGATCAATGCCGGGAACCTGCCTACCGTCGTTATCGGCAATCCCGACAGTGCCCGCGTCGGCGAATGGGTTGCGGCCATTGGCTCGCCTTTCGGCTTCGAGCACTCCGTCACCGCCGGCATCATCTCGGCCAAGGCGCGCCGCCTGCCGGACGAGAATTTCGTGCCCTTCATCCAGACCGATGTCGCGATCAACCCCGGCAACTCGGGCGGCCCACTCTTTGACCTCAGTGGCCGCGTCATCGGGATCAACTCGCAGATTTATTCGCGCTCCGGCGGTTTCATGGGCATTTCCTTTGCCATCCCCATCGACGTCGCCATGAAAGTGAAGAACCAACTCGTCCAACATGGCCGCGTACAGCGTGGCCGCCTGGGTGTTTACATCCAGAGCGTAGACCCGGAACTCGCGTCTTCATTCGGGTTGAACGCACCGCGCGGCGCGTTGGTGGCGCAAGTCGAGCCTAACGGCGCTGCCGCGCGCGCCGGATTGAAACCGGGCGACATCGTGCTCAAGGTCGACGGCAAGGAAGTTAACGAATCCAATGAATTGCCGCGCCTCATCGGCGATAAACAGCCGGGAAGCAAGATCAAGCTCGAAATCTGGCGCGAAGGAAAGAGCCGGGAAGCCGTCGCCGTACTCGACGAAATGCCGCAGGAAGAAACCGCGCAAAGCCCTAGTGGTCAGGACAAGGGTTCGCGTGACAAGCTTGGGCTCAGTCTGCGCCCCCTCAATGCGCGCGAAGCCGCGCATTTCGGCGTGACAGGCGGGGTGGTGGTTGAAACGGCCAGCGGGCAAGCGGCGCGCGTCGGCTTACGCAGTGGTGACGTGATTCTGAGCCTGAACAATCAGTTAGTCACATCTCCGGCGCAATTCCGGCAATTGGCCGAAAAAGCGGGTAAGCGCTTCGCCCTGCTGATTCAGCGTGGCGACGCGAGGCTTTTCGTTCCGTTCAAGCTCGATTGAACTGCGTCAAACACAATCTGCAATACATCAGGCATCGCAAAAACACGCCGGGCGGTTCCCCGCCCGGCGTGTTTTGTGCTACCCCCCTCACACCTTGAAACGCGCTACCGATTCCTGCAACTGCGAGGCAAGCAACTCCATTTCGTGTGCCGCCGCCGCCGTAAGTCCGATGTCAGTATCGTTCTCGCGTGCCATGTCGGCAATGGCGGCAATACCCTCTTTCACTGATGCGCTTACTTTTTCCTGCACCTCAGTCGTTGCAGCGATTTGATCCACCCCCTCGCCAACTTCTACGGCCAGTTCGCTGGCGCCATCCAATACCTCCACCACTCCCTTTGCCTTGTTGCGGCTCGTTTCGAGGTGCTTCAATCCATGAACGATGGACTCCTGCACCTGGCTCGACTGTTGACCAATATCCTTGGTGATCTTGTCGATCTGCCCTGCTGAACGGGCCGATTTTTCGGCCAGCTTACGTACTTCATCGGCCACCACTGCGAAACCCCGCCCATATTCTCCCGCCCGAGCAGCCTCAATGGCCGCATTGAGCGCGAGCAGATTGGTCTGTTCGGCGATCTCTCGCACTTCCTGGGTCATGCCGTTGATGGACTGAGTCAACTGGACGAATGCACCCATCGAATCAGCCATGTGATTGACAGTCTCCTGCACCTGACCCATTTCATCGACCAGTTGATGGAGGCTGGTTTGTCCAGCCTGTGAACGTTCCAGTCCCTCATGCGAGCGCAAACTCACCTTCTCGGTATTCTCTGCGACCAGGAGAATATTGGTGTTGAGATCCTCAACCGCTTTGGCTGCCTGTACCGAACAATCTGTCTGGCGACGCGAACTTCCTGCAATCTGTTCCGACTTTTCGGCCATATCGCGCGCCTGTCCGGAAACGGCAATAGCCGAAGCACTCACCTGTCGCACCAGGCCAGCAATCACGCCAAGCATATGGTTGAACATGTTGGCCGCACGTCCGACTTCATCTTGGTGCACATCTTCCAGCCGCCGGGTCAGATCACCATCGCCATGAGCAATTTCAGACATGCCTTCGGCCAGATGCGATAACGGGCGGGTCACGAAATGCCGAATGAAAAAGTAAACGAAACACAACAGCGGAAAGGAAATAGCGATGGCAACCAAAATGCTCTCACTGAGAAAACGATTGGCAACCTCATTCACATGATTCAGGGAAATGTGCATGCTCACCGCCCCCAGAGGCTCACCTTCTTCAACCATGTGGCATGCAATACAATCCTTGCCAAGATAATTCTTTAATGCCAGTGTCGGAATCACTACCCGCAGGTATTCGCCCTCCAAGCCACTTTCCACCTGCATGTAAGGTTTGCGCTTTTCCATGACCTGGCGCTCAAACGCATCTGGTATCTCCGACATGCCGTTACCAGGGCCATAGATTTTGCTCACTGCATCGCCCCTGAGTACCTTGAGATCATTGACCAGAGACAGTTCCTTGATCTGATCGAGAAACACATTGCGTTGATCCACGGTTCCACTAATCATCATCCCGGTCAGGCCAGCCATCGTCATTTCATTGATCGTATGTGCAAAATCCTTCGACTGGTCGATGACAAGGTGGCGGCTGGCTCGGTTTCCCCATGCGATCATGCCGATCCACGCAGCCAATAGCAGGATTCCGATTGTGCCCGTAAGGCGTATCCAGATAGGTGTATCTGCAAAGTGGCGCATGATTTTTCCTTTCTCCTGATTCCCGCATCAGTAGCGGAACTAAGCGATCAAACTCATGTCATCGCTACTGATTGCCACTCCTGACTAACGGCAAAAGGCGCATGTGTCTAAGCCCATTACGCCTCCGTGCTGTAACATTTGCCTTGGTTGCGACACGAATCAGCTATCGCTATCATCATCAATCCCGCAAAGCCCACTGCGGTTTCGCGCGATGCGATATGAGGCTATGGCAGACAGTCACTCACCGCATCCTATCCATCACCCTATGAGGAAAACATGAAAAAAGTCACCATCACCACCATCCTCGGTATCGCAGCCCTGTCCCTGGCGAGCAGCGCCGTTGCCCAGGTCAAACCTGAAGAACAGATCAAGTTCCGGAAAGCGGCTTACAGTTTCGCAAGCTGGAACATGGGCAAGATCAAGGCCAACCTCGAAGGTACGTATGACGCCGCGCAGGTCAAGGCTGCCGCCAATGCCATTGCCGCAGTGGCGAGTTCTGGCCTCGGCGCGCTTTTCAGCCCAGGAACTGAAAAATCCATCGGCGAACAGAAAACCTCCGTCAAACCGGAACTGTTCCAGAAGGGTGACGTAGTCGCCAAAATGGCCGGCGACTTTGCCGCCGCTTCAAACGAGCTCGTCAAAGCCGCCGACAGCGGTGATGTTGCCGCCATCAAAGCCGCTCATGGCAAGGTCGGCACCACTTGCAAGTCTTGCCACGACGAGTTCAAGCTCCGCTGATAAACCCGGCAATCCCTGCCCCCATAAAACCGGGGCGGTCGGAAACTAAAAAACGAACGCCCATCCCGCCATGTTGACGGGATGGGCGTTCGTTTTTAGCGCCTGGAGTTAGTGCCCGGAGCGCATGGCGTCGAAGAATTCGGCGTTGCTCTTGGTGGCGCGTACTTTATCGAGCAGGAATTCCATCGCGTCGACTTCGTCCATGCCGTAGAGGAGTTTTCGCAGAATCCACACTTTTTGCAGGATGTCTTGCTTCATCAGCAATTCTTCGCGGCGGGTTCCGGAGCGGTTGACGTTGATTGCCGGGTAGACACGTTTTTCCATCATGCGGCGGTCGAGGTGCAACTCCAGATTGCCGGTTCCCTTGAACTCTTCGTAAATCACGTCGTCCATGCGGCTGCCGGTTTCGATCAGCGTAGTGGCGAGGATGGTGAGGGAGCCGCCTTCTTCGATGTTGCGCGCCGCGCCGAAGAAACGCTTGGGTTTTTGCAGGGCATTGGCGTCCACGCCGCCGGTGAGCACCTTTCCGGAGGCCGGAGCAACCGTGTTGTAGGCGCGCGCAAGCCTGGTGAGTGAATCGAGCAGGATGACAACGTCTTTTTTGTGCTCGGTGAGGCGCTTGGCCTTTTCGATCACCATTTCGGCCACCTGAGTGTGGCGCGTCGGCGGTTCGTCAAAGGTGGAGGCGACGACCTCGCCCTTGACTGAACGCTGCATCTCGGTGACTTCTTCGGGACGCTCGTCGATGAGCAGCACGATCAATTCGACATCGGGATGGTTGCCCGTGATGGCATGCGCGATGTGTTGCAGCATCACGGTCTTGCCGCTTTTTGGGGGGGCGACGATCAAACCGCGCTGGCCCTTGCCGATGGGCGCGATCATGTCGATGATCCGGCTGGTGATGTTCTCCTCGCCGCGCATGTCGCGCTCCAGGCGCAGACATTCGTCCGGGTGCAGCGGGGTGAGGTTCTCGAACAGGATTTTGTTCTTGCACTCTTCCGGCGGGCGACCGTTGATCTTGTCGAACTTGGTAAGTGCGAGATAACGCTCGCCGTCTTTCGGTGTGCGAATCTCCCCTTCGATGGTGTCGCCGGTACGCAGGTTGAAGCGCCGTATCTGCGAAGGCGAGACGTAGATGTCGTCGGTTCCCGCAAGATAGGAAGTATCGGGCGAACGCAGGAAGCCAAAGCCGTCGGACAGGACTTCGAGCGCGCCGTAGGCACAGATCGGCTCGCCCTTGCGGGCGCGATTCTTCAGCAGGGCGAAGATGAGGTCCTGCTTGCGAAGCCGGTTGGCCCCTTCAATGTTGTTGGCAACCGCCATCTCCAGCAACTCGCTGACGTGCAACGCCTTGAGTTCGGAAAGATGTAACGCCGGTACGGTCGATGTGCTCGCACCCGATTCGTCCGAGGACTCGTCAAAGTCTTCGTCTGCGGGCAAGCCAGTGTAAGTGGGATTACCGTCGCGGTGCCGGGATCCCCGGCGACGGGCGCGCTGCACACCGCGAGAACGGGCCGGAGCAGAATCCGGCTTATTAGATGTGGGAGTCAATGAAGGAAGTCAGTTGAGATTTTGAAAGGATCCCGACCGTGGTGGCAACGAGGTCGCCATCCTTGAACAGCATGAGGGTCGGAATGTTGCGGATGCCATAGTTGGCAGGGGTTTGCGGGTTTTTGTCGATGTCGATCTTGGCAATCTTGAGACGCCCCTCGAAATTGGCGGAAATTTCGTCGAGCACAGGCACGAGCGCCCGGCAAGGCGCGCACCAGTCGGCCCAGTAGTCAACCAGTACGGGAAGCGGCGATTTCAGCACCTCAGCCTCGAAATCGCCGTCTGTCACAGAGTGGATATGCTCGCTCATGATGCCTCACAGGAGAGAGGGTCGGAAACCGCTCGTGGAAAAAAGCTTTTGGGTTGGGCGGGAAAGCCGCGTTTCGCGTTCCGCCTCTTGCTCGCATGGGAGAGGCGCAAGAACCACGCCCGGACAAGGTTTTCGGTAAGGTATGCGATGAAAGCCCCGTAGTCAAGGCGGTGTTGTCCGGATTGTAAGGATTTTTTTCCGTTGAGAGGCAAATGCAACGGTAGCGAGCTCAGAATCAACTCCCGATCTGTTTGAGCCGTACGCACAGAAGATTTTTTCTGGCCGTTATGTTCTGTAGAATGAAACAGGTTTGAACACACGTCGAACGCAATCCCCATAATGAGTAACGGGATAAGTGAGACAGATGTTTATGGAGCCGAAGGCTCCCCGAAACCGTATCGAGGAATCCCTGGCCTTCGAGTTGGGGTGACTCAAATTCTTACATGGGTTTTGAAACCCTTTCGCGAGGCTGGAGTGAGCAGGGATTGGTATCGTGTCGGTATCGACATCGGTTCGACAACCGTCAAGGTAGCTGTGCTGGATGGATTGGGGGAACTGGTGTTCAGGTCGTATACCCGCCATTTCTCCGAAGTGCGAAAAACGGTGGCGCGCTGTCTCGAAGAACTGGCTGCGGATGGGGTATTGAGTCCGGAAACGCCTGTCTCCGTGGTATTGACCGGTTCTGGCGGCGTGGGTACGGCTGAGATACTCGGGTTTTCTTTCGTACAAGAAGTGATTGCCTGCGCCCAGGCTATCGAGGTTCGCGCGCCGCAAACGGACGTAGCGATCGAACTGGGCGGCGAGGACGCCAAGATCACGTTTTTCACGAACGGCGTCGAACAGCGGATGAACGGCTCCTGCGCCGGGGGGACGGGGGCATTCATCGACCAGATGGCCGTGCTGCTCAAGACCGATGCCCCAGGGTTGGATGAATTGGCAAGCCGCGCCAAAAACATGTATCCGATTGCGGCGCGTTGCGGCGTGTTCGCCAAGACGGACGTGCAACCCCTGCTGAATGAGGGCGTGGCGCGCGAAGACATTGCGCGCTCGATACTTCAGGCGGTTGTGCATCAAACGATCAGCGGGCTGGCCTGCGGGCGCAAGATTTGCGGCAATGTCGCGTTTCTGGGGGGGCCGCTCAACTTTCTGCCGGAACTCAAAAACCGCTTCATCGAAACGCTTGCCGTCAAGCCGGAAAACCAGGTACCGATCAAAGACAGCGAACTGTTCGTCGCACTCGGCGCAGCCTTGCACGGGGTGGAAAAGGAAACACAGCCGTTCGGGGAGGTGCTGGCGGCGTTCAGAAAGCTGGCGACTTTGGCCGTGATGGGGGCGAGCGCCCTGCGCCCGTTCTTTCTCGATGACGCGGAACGTCAGGCGTTTTTCGCGCGGCACGAAAAGGCGCGGGTCAGGCGCGGCCATCTGGCGGACTATCGCGGCCCGGTTTTCCTGGGCATCGACGGCGGTTCGACCACGACCAAGGCGGTACTGCTTGGGGAAAACCTCGAATTGCTCTACACGTATTACAGCAGCAACGAAGGGACGCCCGTCCGGATTGTAGGCAACATCCTTGAAGACATTTACGCCCAGTTGCCCGAAGGCGCGCGCATTGCCGCTTCTTCCGTGACGGGCTATGGCGAGGCGCTGATCCGGGAAGCCTTCAAGCTCGATCACTCGGAAGTGGAGACCATCGCGCACTACAAGGCGGCGAAGCATTTTTTGCCGGAAGTCGATTTCATTCTGGACGTCGGCGGGCAGGACATGAAATGCCTACGCATCCGGGACGGGGTCATCGACAACATTCTTTTGAATGAAGCCTGCTCTTCGGGCTGCGGCTCGTTCATCGAAACTTTCGCGCAATCGTTGGGAATGCCGGTCGATGAATTCGCCCGCGAGGCGCTCGCTTCACGCGCGCCGTCCGACCTTGGCTCGCGCTGCACCGTCTTCATGAACTCAAGCGTCAAACAGGCGCAAAAGGAAGGCGCGTCGGTGGCCGACATTTCGGCAGGGCTGTCTTACGCGGTCATCAAGAACGCCCTTATCAAAGTCATCAAGATCAAGAACCCCGAAGAACTTGGTTGTCATATCGTCGTGCAAGGCGGCACTTTCTACAATGATTCGGTGCTGCGCGCTTTTGAGCTAATTTCCGGGCGCGAAGCCGTGCGGCCCGACATCGCCGGACTGATGGGCGCGTTCGGTTCGGCGCTGATCGCAAAGGAGCGCTGGCAAGGGCAGGACGTAAGTTCGATGCTGCAAGTCGAAGACTTGCGCGGCTTCGAGGTCAAACATTCCCTGGCGCGCTGCCGCTTGTGCACGAACACTTGCGCGATGACCGTCAACCGCTTCCCGGACGGGCGCAAGCTCATTTCCGGCAACCGTTGCGAGCGCGGGCTTGGCAAGCAAAAAGCGGCGAGCGACCTGCCCGACCTTTACACCTACAAGTATGAGCGGATGTTTGACTACGAGCCGCTCAAGGACGCGCCGGGCGGGGTGATCGGCATACCGCGTGCGCTCAACATTTTCGAGAATTACCCGCTGTGGTTCACTTTTCTCACCGAACTCGGCTTCGAGGTGCGCCTATCCTCGCCGTCTTCCCGCGCGCTACTGGAGCAGGGAGTCGACACCATCCCATCGGACACGGTGTGCTACCCGGCCAAATTGGTGCACGGGCATATCGTGGATCTCGTCAAGCAGGGGGCGAAAAGAATTTTCTATCCCTGCATTCCTTTTGAACAAAAGGAATTCGCCGATTGCGACAATAATTACAACTGCCCGGTCGTCACTTCCTACCCGGAGTTGATCCGCAACAATATCGACTTCCTGAAAGAAAACGGCGTTGCCATGATTCAGCCTTTTCTTTCGCTGGAGGATGAGAAAAAACTCGCCCAACAATTGACGCGCATTTTCCCGGACATTGCTCCCGCTGAAATCCGCCGCGCCCTTGGCCTCGCATGGGCCGAACAGGTGCGCGTGAAGGCCGAAATTGCCAGAAAAGGCGAGGAAGCCATTGATTATCTTAAAGAAACGGGTAAGCATGGTATCGTTCTCGCCGGACGGCCCTATCACATCGACCCGGCCATTCACCACGGCATCCCGCAACTCATTACTTCGCTCGGCATGGCGGTATTCACCGAAGATTCGGTGGCTCATCTGGGCAAGCTCGACGAGCCGCTACGGGTCGTCGACCAATGGACTTACCACGCGCGCCTTTACCGTGCCGCCGCGCTGGCCGCGCGCGAGCCGACGCTGGACGTGATCCATCTGAATTCTTTCGGCTGCGGGCTGGATTCCATCGTGGTCGAACAGGTTCATGAAATCCTCACCCGCCGCAGCCGGATTTACACCGGCATCAAAATCGACGAAGGCAGCAATCTGGGCGCGGCGCGCATCCGCGTCCGTTCGCTCAAAGCGGCGCTGGAAGAACGTGGCGCCCGTTCGCCCGCGCAAATCATCCATTTTCATCCGCCACAGCGAAAACCACGTCCGGTATTTACCCGTGAGATGCGTGACGTCGCGACCGTCCTCGTCCCGCAGATGTCGCCAATTCATTTCCAATTCATCGACTCGGCTTTCAGGGCTTGCGGCTACCGTGTGAAGGTGCTGGAAGACGTATCGGCGCAGGCCATCGACCACGGCCTGCGTTTCGTCAATAACGACGCCTGTTATCCTTCCATCATCGTCGTCGGGCAAATCATCGAGGCGCTGCAATCCGGCGAACACGACCCGGCCAAGACGGCGGTGATGATCGCGCAGACAGGCGGCGGCTGTCGCGCGACCAACTACATCGGTTTCATGAGAAAGGCACTTCAGGACGCCGGATTTTCCGACGTGCCGGTCATTTCGTTCAACACGCTCGGCCTGGAAAAGCACGAAGGCTTCAAACTGAACCTGTCCTTGCTCAATCGCTTGATGATGGGGCTGGTGTACGGCGACCTGTTCATGCAGGTGCTGTTCCGCACCCGGCCCTACGAAAGAAAAGCGGGTTCGGCGGACGCTCTTTACGAAACCTGGGTCGAACGCTGCAAGGAAGCCGTTTTCAAAGGCAGTTTCAGGCATTTCGGGCGAAACATCCGCGACATCGTGCGGGATTTCGACACCTTGCCGCTCTCCAATGAGCGCAAGCCCCGCGTTGGCTTGGTGGGCGAAATCCTCGTTAAATTCAATCCCGGCGCCAACAACGACATCGTACGAATCATTGAACGGGAAGGCGGTGAAGCCGTGATGCCGGGGCTCATGGATTTCCTGCTCTACTGTGCCTACGACTACGATTTCAACTACCGCGCCATGTCACGCAGCAGGTTCGCGGCTCTGGCGGGTAACGCGGCCATCAAGGCGATGGAGTTTTACCGCCGCGACTTGAAAAAGGCGCTTTCCGCAAGCAAACGGTTCGTCGCGCCGCCGTCCATCGGCCAAATTGCTTTTGGCGCAGCGCCATTTTTGTCGCGCGGCAATCAAACCGGGGAAGGCTGGTTTTTGACCGGCGAAATGGTGGAACTCATCGAGCAAGGAGTCCCCAACATCATCTGCATGCAGCCTTTTGCCTGTATGCCCAACCACATTGCCGGAAAAGGCGTCATCAAAGTGCTGAAAGCAAGCTACCCGAACGCCAACATCACCGCCATCGACTACGACCCCGGCGCCTCGGAAGTCAACCAGTTGAACCGTATCAAACTAATGCTTTCGGTAGCGTTCAAAAATATGCGGATGAACCGGGAAGACGTGATGGAGGAAAATTTCACAACACGTCGCGCGTGAGCGCTGTGATGTCGTATGTGTAAGTTCAAAAACCTTTGGCACTGAGGGGGGTGTTGAGAAGGTACTGGATCAATACACGGGTTTGCCTTGAAGGCGCAGAAACGTTAGAATCCTACTCGTTTAGCACGGGATCGGCCAACAGCCGTCCCGTTTTTCGCGTATATGGGGCGGATGTACGTGGGTTTACGCCCTGTCCGCCATTGTCGCATCCGGGAGTTTTTCGTGACTGCTTTTCCCCCAGCCCTTCTTGCGCTCGCTGATGGCACGGTTTTTCATGGCAAAGGCATCGGCGCGGCAGGTAGCACAGTAGGCGAGGTGGTGTTCAACACCGCCATGTCGGGCTACCAGGAAATCCTGACCGATCCAAGCTATTGCAAACAGATCGTCACGCTTACCTATCCACACATCGGCAATACCGGCATAAGTGCCGAAGACATGGAATCCGGGCGTGTGCAAGCGGCTGGCCTCGTCATCCGGGATTTGCCGATCCTGCCATGCAATTTCCGCATGTCGCAAAAGCTGGATGACTGGTTGCGCGGCGAGAACGTCGTGGCGATTGCCGGTTTGGATACCCGCAAGCTGACCCGCTTGTTGCGTGAGAAAGGCGCTCAGGCGGGCTGCATCGTCGCGGGCGAGTCGCTGAATGCCGAGGCGGCGATTGCTGCCGCGCGCGCTTTCCCCGGCTTGACCGGGATGGATTTGGTGAAAGAGGTAACGGCTTCCGAGCCTTTCGAGTGGACGCAGAGCGAATGGCGGCTTGGGGAAGGCTACGGGTCGCAGGACGCGCCGCGCTGGCATGTGGTGGTGTTTGACTTTGGAGCCAGACGCGGCCTGCTGCGCTCGCTTGCTTCGCGTGCTTGCCGCCTGACTGTGGTACCTGCCGGGACGAGCGCCCGCGACGTGCTGGCGATGAAGCCCGATGGCGTTTTTCTCTCCAACGGGCCGGGCGACCCCGCGCCCTGCGGCTACGCGGTTGCCGCAATCCGGGAAATCGTGGCGGCGGGTGTGCCGACCTTCGGCATCTGCCTGGGGCATCAACTGCTCGCGCTGGCCTCCGGTGCAAAGACCATGAAGATGAAATTCGGCCACCACGGTGCGAACCATCCGGTCAAAGACCTCGATACCGGGCAAGTCATCATCACCAGCCAGAATCACGGCTTTGCGGTCGATCCGGCCACGATCCCGGATAACTTGCGGGTAACGCATGTGTCGCTGTTCGACAGTTCCATCCAGGGGCTTGCCCGCATGGACGCGCCCGCGTTTTCCTTCCAGGGCTACCCGGACGCGGTTCCCGGCCCGCACGGCGTGGTTCATTTGTTCGACCGCTTCATCAATCTTCTCAAATCCCCCCGCTGATTTCGCATCCATAAGGAACACAGTGGCACGACCCTGTGGTTCCTGTTTTATCCGAGGCAAAACATGCCCAAACGCACAGACATCCATACCATCCTGATCATCGGCGCAGGCCCAATCATCATCGGCCAGGCATGCGAATTCGACTACTCCGGCGCGCAGGCGTGCAAGGCTTTGCGCGAGGAAGGCTACCGGGTCGTACTGGTCAATTCCAATCCGGCCACGATCATGACCGACCCTGGCACGGCGGATGTGACCTACATCGAACCCGTCACCTGGCAAGTCATCGAGCGCATCATCGAAAAAGAACGCCCGGACGCGATCCTGGCGACGATGGGTGGGCAGACCGCGCTCAACTGCGCGCTCGACCTGGCCAAGCACGGTGTGCTGGAAAAATACAACGTCGAACTCATCGGCGCTTCCCGCTCGGCCATCGACAGAGCGGAAGACCGGCTCAAGTTCAAGGACGCGATGACCCGCATCGGGCTTAGTTCCGCGCGCTCCGGCATCGCCCACAGCATGGAAGAAGCCTTGCAGGTGCAAGGCGGCATCGGCTTCCCGGTCATCATCCGCCCCAGTTTCACCCTGGGCGGCACGGGCGGGGGGGTGGCCTACAACACAGAGGAATTCCACGAAGTCTGCAAGCGCGGGCTGGAAGCCAGCCCCACCAACGAACTCCTGATCGAAGAATCCCTCCTGGGTTGGAAGGAAATCGAGATGGAAGTCATCCGCGACAAAAAAGACAACTGCATCATCGTCTGTTCTATCGAAAACCTCGACCCAATGGGTGTGCATACCGGCGACTCCATCACCGTTGCCCCCGCGCAGACCCTGACCGACAAGGAATACCAACTCGTTCGTAGCGCCTCGATTGCCATCCTGCGCGAAATCGGCGTGGATAGCGGCGGATCGAATGTGCAGTTCGCGGTCAATCCCAAGGATGGGCGCATGGTCGTGATCGAGATGAACCCACGGGTGTCGCGCTCCTCCGCGCTGGCGTCCAAGGCCACGGGTTTCCCGATTGCCAAGGTTGCGGCCAAACTTGCTGTGGGCTACACGCTCGACGAACTCAAGAACGACATGACCGGCGGAGCTGCGCCGGTTTCCTTCGAGCCGACCATCGACTACGTCGTCATCAAGGTGCCGCGTTTCGCCTTCGAGAAATTCCCCCAGGCCAACGACCGCCTGACTACACAGATGAAATCCGTGGGCGAAGTCATGGCGATCGGCCGCACCTTCCAGGAAACCTTCCAGAAAGCCCTGCGCGGGCTGGAAGTGGGCGCATACGGGCTGGATGAAATCGAAACCGACCATGAAGACCTGGAACACGAACTCGGCAATCCCGGCGCGCAGCGTATCTGGTACGTGGGGCAAGCCTTCCGCGAAGGCTACAGCCAGGAGAGGATCAACCAGCTTACGGGGATCGATCCGTGGTTCCTCGCCCAGATCGAAGACCTCATCATCAGTGAAAAGGCGCTCGCTGGCCGTTCGCTCAAGGCGCTAACCAAAGATGAGCTTCGGGAACTGAAACGCAAGGGTTTTTCCGACCGCCGTCTGGCGAATCTCCTCAACAGCACGGAAACGGCGGTGCGGTTGGCGCGGCACACGCTCGGCGTGCGTCCCGTGTTCAAGCGGGTCGATACCTGTGCGGGCGAATTCGCCACCACGACCGCCTACATGTATTCCTCCTACGAGGAAGAATGCGAAGTCCGGCCTACCGACCGCAAGAAAATCATGGTGCTCGGCGGCGGGCCGAACCGTATCGGGCAAGGCATCGAATTCGACTACTGCTGTGTACATGCGGCGCTGGCGCTACGGGAAGACGGCTTCGAGACCATCATGGTCAACTGCAACCCTGAGACCGTCTCCACCGACTACGACACTTCCGACCGCCTGTACTTCGAGCCGATTACCCTGGAAGACATCCTGGAAATCGTCCATGTCGAAAAACCTGTTGGCGTCATCGTCCAGTTTGGCGGGCAGACCCCCTTAAAGCGCGCTCGTGCGCTGGAAGAAAACGGTGTTCCCATCATCGGAACCAGCCCGGACATGATCGACGCTGCCGAAGACCGCGAGCGTTTCCAGAAACTCCTGAACGATCTCGGCCTGCGCCAGCCGCCCAACCGTACCGCGCGCACCACTGAAGCGGCCATGCGACTGGCCGCCGAAATCGGCTATCCGCTGGTCGTGCGGCCTTCCTACGTCCTGGGCGGGCGGGCGATGGAAATCGTCCACGAACAAAAAGACCTCGAGCGCTACATGCGTGAAGCGGTCAAGGTCAGCAACGAGTCCCCGGTTCTGCTCGACCGCTTCCTCGACGATGCTACCGAAGTCGACGTTGACGCTCTCTCCGATGGAGAAGAAATCATCATCGGCGGCATCATGGAGCACATCGAACAAGCGGGCGTACATTCGGGCGACTCTGCCTGTTCGCTGCCGCCCTACACCCTGACCCCTGCCCTCCAGGATGAACTGCGGCGGCAGACCCGCGCCATGGCGCGCGCGCTCAACGTCTGCGGCCTCATGAATGTGCAATTCGCCATTCAGGGAGAAGGGGACAATGCCACCGTCTACGTACTCGAAGTCAACCCGAGGGCTTCGCGCACCGTGCCTTTCGTCTCCAAGGCATGCGGCCTGCAACTGGCGAAAATCGCCGCCCGCTGCATGGCCGGGCAAAGCCTGAAGAGCCAGGGCATCGCGGGCGAAGTCGTACCCCCGTACTACTCGGTGAAAGAAGCCGTCTTCCCCTTCATCAAATTCCCTGGCGTCGACACCATCCTCGGCCCCGAAATGAAATCGACCGGCGAAGTCATGGGCGTAGGCGAGAGCTTCCCAGAGGCTTTCATCAAGAGCCAACTGGGTGCCGGGGTACGGCTTCCGAGTTCGGGCAAGGTGTTCATCAGCGTCAAGAACGCCGACCGTCCGGCAGCGGTCGAAATCGCCCGCGACCTGATCGAGATAGGCTTCTCGCTCGTTGCCACACGCGGCACGGCAGGAGTCATCGAAGCCGCCGGACTGCCGGTGACGGCGGTCAACAAAGTCAATGAAGGGCGGCCGCACATCGTCGACATGATCAAAAACGACGAAATTGCTCTTGTCATTAATACCGTCGAAAGCAAACGTCAGGCGGTCTCTGATTCGCGTTCCATCCGCGTCAGCGCCCTGGCGGCCAAAGTTACCGTATTCACTACCATTGAAGGCGCGCAGGCGGCATGTATGGGCATACGCCATCTGGCCGGGCTTGAAGTCTACGCCTTGCAAGAACTCCACGCGAAACTGAAATAAACTGATGACCAAGATACCTTTGACCCTCGCGGGTGCAGCCGCCCTGCGCGCTGAGTTGCACCGTTTGAAAACCGTCGAGCGCCCCGCCGTCATTGCCGCCATTGCCGAAGCGCGTTCGCACGGAGACCTTTCCGAGAATGCCGAATACGACGCGGCCAAAGATCGCCAGGGCTTCATCGAAGGCCGCATTCTCGAAGTCGAAAACAAACTCGCCAACGCCCAGATCATCGACCCTGCCTTGCTCGATGCCGATGGCCGTTGCGTGTTCGGCGCCACGGTGACGCTGGAGGACATGGATTCCGGCCAGAACGTGAGCTATCAGATTGTCGGCGACGACGAAGCGGACATCAAGATCGGCAAGATTTCCGTCAACTCCCCGGTCGCCCGCGCCCTCATTGGAAAGTACGCCGGAGACATCGCCGAAGTGCAGGCTCCGAACGGCATACGCGAGTATGAGCTTATTGAAGTGGCGTATGTCTGAGTCCGAAGGCGAAAGCCTGCCTGCCCGCCTTGCCGCTGCCGTTGCGCGATTGCTCGTCACCGCGTGGGTTGGCGGCATGTGGATAATCGGCTACATCGTCACGCCCACGCTCTTTGCTTCACTCGATGACCGCATTCTGGCTGGCCATATCGCCGGGCGGCTGTTCAGTGCTATTGCCTGTATCGGCTTTGTCGCGGCAGCCTACCTGCTCGGTTTCATGGCTGTGCGGCAGAAGCGGGCGGTATTGCGGAATGCTTTATTCTGGGTTGTCGTAGCGATGCTCGTCTGCGTGGCGGCAGGTTCCATCCTCCAGATGGAAATGGCCGCGCTCAAGGCTGGATTGGAGTCGATGGACGTAATGGAAAGCGCGCAACGCGGACGGTTTGCGATGCTGCACGGGGTATCGAGCGTGATTTATCTTGTGCAGTCGGTGTTGGGGGTTTGGGTGGTATCGTCCGGTGTGTTCATGCGTCCTTATCCTCCTCCGACGCAATGTACCCAAGATTCTTTGCATTCGATCGACTGATGGCGGATTTTCCCGTGCTTTTTTCAATTTGAACGCGCGCAGCTTTAGCAGCTTTTGCGCCTTCTTCGGCGACAAACGCGCTTTCCTTGAATCCCGCAGGCTGCCGCACAAGGGAAATATCCGTCGCGGCAACTTCGGCCAGCATATTGAGCACCAGTTCGGTGTTGGTCATATTATCGCGTAAGTTTTCCTTTTTCAGTCCCTTAAAGCGTTTGTATTCATGAGTGGTCATACCGCTCCAAGTTTTACTCATCAGGTCAGTCAATGCGGCATATTCTTCTTCCCGCCGAACGCCGCTTTTATTCCATTCGTCTGATAGCGCTTTGCGGACCTCGATGGATTTGATGCGTTGATTGATCCAGTTTTCGCTATATCCCAAGTGTCGGTAGTTTTGAATGGCGCGGTTGATGGACAGTTCCGGGTCAATGGTTTCGTCAATGCGCTCATTGCCTACTTTGGCAAGCCATAGCTTGAAGGGCTCGGCTTTTTTGCTGGGAACTGACTGGATCAAGCGCAAAATTTGTTCAGTATCGGCGACATCGGTCAGGTATTTTTTACCGTCAGCGGCTTCCAGTTTCAGTTGACTACAATTTGTAGCCAACTCATTTCCTTCTTTTTTCAGGCGTACCTTTAAAACGCCCCAATATTTGCGCGAAGTTGTGTAATTGCTTTGTTCAGTCAGCACGGCAATAATATCGACAACGGAAAACCACCACTTTCCCTTTTCCTCATCCCATACCGCACGCACTTGGCGCTCTTCAAACAATCTGATTGTATTCTTTGAATCGCTCATGGGTTATACCCCAATGAAGAAATGACAGCATTATATCACGATAGGCGAATTTTCCCGGGTATCCAGATTTGGCTGTGTCCACGTTCAGGCAGCGTTTACAGCCAAATTTATATAAAACAACACAAAAACTAGTGATGCTCACCATAAAACAGGCTAAAATGTGAGCATCATGAATTATCATCATTTTCCACGCCCCGATCTGGCTCGCCAGTACGCCGCCGCGATGCAGGGGAAAGTCCTGTTCAATGACGCGCCGAACGGGCTATTTCTCACCGGCCCGCGCCGCACGGGAAAATCGACCTTCCTGCAAAATGACCTTGCACCCGAACTGGAGCGGCAAGGCGTGCTCGTCCTGTATGTCGATCTTTGGGCGAACGCAAACCGCGAACCCGGCGCGCTCATCGCCAATACCATCGGGGATGCGCTTGAAGCGCAACGCGGCCTGCTGCACAAAGCCGCCAAGGCGACCGGACTGGAGAGCGTCACCTTTGGCGGCATCAGGCTCGATCCGCACAAGATCGGGCAGAAGGATGGCGAGACCTTGCATACCGCGCTCAAGGCGTTGCTGAAAGCCGCGAAGAAACCCATCGCCTTCATCATCGACGAGGCGCAGCACGCACTGACAACCGAAGCGGGAGAGAACGCCATGATGGCGCTGAAATCCGCCCGCGATCAGCTCAACGGCCCCGGCAAGGTCGAATTGATGCTGGTGATGTCCGGCTCGGACCGCGACAAGCTGATGCGGCTGGTCAATAGCCACGCGGCGGCCTTTTTCGGTTCCACGGTAAAAGACCTGCCGCCACTCGGCTCGGACTTCATTGACTACACCGCCGCGCTTGTCGAAGCGCAAAGGCACGATCTGAAGCCTGTCGATGTGGCAAAACTCGCTGAAGCATTCCAGCTTTTCGGGGAACGTCCGCAATACTTCATGGATAGTCTCGGCCAAGCCCTGAATCCGCTTGTGGAGGATCAGACCATCTGCTTCGAGGATAGGTTACTGGAGGCCGCGAGGCGGCAGGAAGCCATCGACGAGGCGCAAATAGAATCCGAGTACCTGGGTCTGTCGCCGCTCGGACGCGCGGTGCTCTGGCGAATACTGGAAAAGGGCGAGCGCTTCCGGCCCTACGATGCCGACGCGCTCGCCTTCTATCAGAAAGTAACGGGCAGGAAGGTGGTGGCCCCGACGGTCAAGAGTGCAATTGATACGCTGAGGCAAAGAACCCCGCCGCTCGTCTGGAAGTCCGCGCGCGGCGAGTACGCGGCGGACGATCTGGCGATGCACCGCTGGTATCAGAAACTGAGCGAAGCGGGAAAGTGGCCGCCTGGGGAGCCACTGGTTTATCATCCATCTTAAAATATGATATAAGAATAATTTTTTCAAATCGAGGTGACGATTCAGCAGCTTAAACAGTTTGACCAAGGCCAACGGTGGTTTGCCTTCCGTTCTGCAAAACAGTCGTTTTTCGATCCATTGCAAGCGCGCTGGACAAGGTGTATAAACACCTATGTAGATAAGCGCTGTTTGGGGGCATCATGAGCACTGTGCGATGGAACATTGCCGTATCGCCGGATACGGATCAGTCTGTGCGTATGTTTCTTGCGTCGCAAGGTGGTGGTCGAAAGGGCGATCTGTCGCGTTTCATCGAAGAAGCAGTACGCACCTATATCTTCGAGCGCGCCGTTGAACAGGCCAAGGCGGCAAACGCAAACGTGAGTGAGGCGGATTTGACCGCTATCGTAGACGAAGCCGTGCAATGGGCGCGTGGGTACTGATGCGTGTCGTCCTGGACACCAACGTGCTTCTCAGTGCCCTGCTCTCGCCGCACGGCTTACCGGATGCCATCTACCGTGCATGGCAAAAGGGTCGTTTCGATTTGGTGACTTCGACCACTCAAATTGATGAACTGCGCCGCGCAAGCCGCTACGCGAAATTTAAGGATGTGCTTCAGCCGCGCCGCGTCGGCACAATGGTCAACAACATGTGGCGCTCAATCGTACTGGATACCTTGCCATCGTTACCCGAAGGTATTGAGGCAGTCGATCCGAACGACGTATTCCTGCTGGCGATGGCGTTGGAAAGCAAGGCCGATTACCTCGTAACCGGCGACTATCGCGCCGGATTGCTGCAACGTGGCAGCATTGGCCGTACACGCATCGTCATCCCTGCCACATTCTGCGCGGAAGCGCTTTGATGCCATAGGTTGAATACACTGGTCGAATCTAAACGCGTATCAACTCTTCAAAATGGTCAATTTTCGGCGAGCGTATACAGTTATTTGCTTCATTCTGCCCGGAATGCTTGCGGGCTGTTCACACCAACCTCAGAGCGTTGAAGCCGTCGTCTTTAATGACGCCAAGCAAGAGAAGAGACCCAGTGAATATGTTTTGATGTTGAGCGCGAAGGTAAGTGAATCGCCGCCAACGATCCGGTTGCAATGGATCAGGAAACCAACGCCGCTGGACAGCTATACCGTCTACCGAAAGGCCAAGGAAGCGTCGTCCTGGGGAGAGCCGATTGCGACTTTGAGCGGCAGCAAGATTTTTTATGAGGATACGAACGTCGCCGTCGGGCAAACGTATGAATACAAGGTTCAAAACAAGAACTATGTGGGTTACATCTGGGCGGGGATAAAAGTGCCGCCCGTGGAGTTCCGTGGCAAGGTTGTTTTGCTGGTGGAGGCGGAACAAGCGGCAGCGTTAAGCGCTGAACTTGAAACACTTAAAAATGACCTGATCGGCGACGGCTGGATCGTTTTGCGCCACGACGTGTCAAGAGACGCTACGCCGCAGTCGGCGCGAGCCTTGATACAAGCAGATTACAACTCAGACCCAACCACCGTCAAAGCGGTATTTTTATTGGGTCATATCCCCGTTTTCAAATCCGGCGACATCGCGCCGGATGGGCATAGAGATCACTTTGGCTCATGGCCGGCGGACGCGTATTACGGAAGTATGGCCGCGTCGTGGGACGGCTCTCCTTCAACAATCCCCGGCGATGTGCAATTACAGGTAGGGCGGGTAGATTTTGACAATATGCCCGCCTTTCAAAAGAGTGCGACAGAGCTTTTGCGCCAGTATCTGAACAAAGATCACAAGTACAGGATCGGTCAGATGACGACGACGAAGGACGCTTTTGTTTCTGAAGGGTTTGGCCGCAACAGTGCCAATAATGCCGCCCTTCCAAACGCTTTCAGGTTGTTTCCAACGTTATGGGGAAACAACGCGCGGGTCGTTAAAGGATCGTGGGTTCAGCATTTACCCCGGGACACGTATACGTGGGGGCACATCAATGGGGCGGGCGGAGCCACTTCGTGCGCTGCGGTCGGCGGTAGGTTGACAACAAAGCAGCTTGCTTCCGAGCAGAATTATGGAGCCGTCTTTTGGCAAACCTTCGGCAGTTATTTTGGGGACTGGAATCTTCAAAACAACTTTATGCGCGCGTTTCTCGCCATGCCGGATTATGGCCTTGCCAATGCGTGGGTTGGGCGGCCAAATTGGTTTTTTCACCACATGGCGTTGGGAGAAACCATCGGCTACAGCACTCGGCTGACACAAAATAACAAGGGCATCAATGGAGGTCTATACACGCCGACCGGAATGTTTGCTAAACAAATTCATATAGCCCTGATGGGCGACCCGACTTTACGGATGTTCCCGATACCTCCAGCGTCGAATCTGCAAGCAACCAGGGTGTCGGGCGGATCGACCGCGTTACGGTGGGATGCCTCTGCGGACAGTGCGGTTAAGGAATACTATGTTTATGGGGCATCAAGCCCGGACGGGGTTTATATGCGGCTTAGCATAGTGAAGGGAACTACTTGGACGCATACGAACCCCGGAGACACGAGGTACTATATGGTTTGTGCCTCTAGGCTGACTGTGACGGGGAGTGGAGGTTTTTATAACTTAAGTCAGGGTACAATGGCAGAAGCAGTGCATTAATACAGTATTCCGATTAAGGGAGTTCTAGCAAATGAAGAAGTCGAGATTAACAGGCGGCCAGATTCGAGGCGCCTGGGTGAATGGAAACAGGTCTGTTAGTACCGCAGCTGTGCATCACGGTATTTTTAGATGGTGCTCAAAATGAAAGGATCGCCAATGATTTCTTTAAATATAGTCAGTAAGGATCGCCTTGACACGGTTCAAGCTTTAAGAGGCGTTTCCGCATTCGTTGTGGTTCTGGCTCACATATCTTTTATTGGGGTAGGGGTCTTCGGAGTAGATATATTTTTTTGTATAAGCGGGTTCATAATGATGTATGTTACAGAAAATGAAAGTAGGCGTTTTTTACAAAAGAGGGCTATGCGAATTTTGCCATTGTATTGGTTGATAACTTTCGTCATGTTTTTTGTTATTTTAATAGCGCCAAAACTAGTAAATTCTAACGAGGCTAGTGTGGAATATTTGCTTAAATCTTTGTTCTTTATACCGTATAAAAGAAATGGCCTTACTCAGCCGATTATACCAGTGGGGTGGACTTTAAATTTTGAAATTATGTTCTATGTTTTATTCTTTATAAGCGTAAAGATTAATAAGAATTATCGGCATTTTATCTGTAGTGGAGCGCTGGCGTTTATTGTGCTTTTGGGATTGTTTATAAAAACAGAGAATGTGATTTTTACTTTTGTTACAAATCCAATAATTTTAGAATTTGCGTTAGGTATGTTTGCATATATAATATTCAAAAAATACAATATCAATTCTGCTGGCAGTGCTAGGCTTAAAATAGCATCATTTATTTCATTTTTGGCTATGTTTTTAATAGCTTATTATATACCGTTTCTCTACCATAGCTTTATCATATTTGACATTCACGTTCACCGCTCTGTTTTGTACGGAATTCCTTCAATGATTTTATTGCTATGCTTTATAATGGCTTTTAAGGGATGTAAGCTGCCTAAGTTAATGGTCGTAATGGGAGATATGAGTTTTTCCCTTTATCTCGTGCACCTTCCTGTGGTTATATTTTTTGATAGAGTAGTGTATTCGATGAGTAAAATTGATGTTTTTTCTTTAATAACTGCCTTTGCTGCTATTATTTGTTCCATTTTATCAGCCTATATTTTGTGGTATTGTATAGAGAATAAGTTTACAAAATATTTGTCAAATTTTCTGTTTCCACGTCATGCTCTGTAGTCCTTCCTAAAAGCTGAAGAGATACAATTTTCTCGTAAAAGGGGAAGGCGCTGCAAAATGAACAAACCGATAGTTTTCGGATGATCATTAAGGTGGTCAGGTGCGTCGTGCAGTATAGGGTAAGAGCCAGACGTTTGCATGATATTGCTATGCTGGTGATGCTCGAGGTTCGGTGGTATGAACATCTCGCTGATGAGGCAGTAAAAAATCTAGAAATGTAGACTCATGCCGCAGTTGACAATACTGCAAATAATGCTAAAATAAAAACTTTTGAATAAGGGGGATGTTCAGGTCATGACCGCTTTAATTTCTGCCTGTTTATTTCTTTTGCTGTTAAAGCCGTTGTTTAATATTTGTGCCTATGTTGTTAGTTTTATATATATTCGTTTAATAAATAACAGGGTAACATCTTTCCAAAAAGTTTACCCCCCTACTGATTTGTCAAAACCTGGGTTGCGGAAACTAATAGGGCGTTATGTATCTGGGCTTGTGTACTATGCGACATTACAGACAGGGAAAATTTCATTTCACTTTATACGTAATTTTATTTATAAATATGTTTTCAGAATGAAAATGATGAAAGGAGCGATTATTTATGGCGGCGTGGAAATAAGAAGGCCGGATAAACTGACTGTAGGAAAAGGGTCTGTTGTTGGGCATGATTGTATTTTAGATGCTCGTAATATGATAGAGATAGGAGAAAACGTCAATATAGGTAATGGTGTATGGTTGTGGTCAACGCAGCATAATCATAGGAGTCAGAAATTTGATAATAAGTTTTCAAAAGTAATGAAAATAGTAGTTCATGATAGAGTATGGCTTGGTCCGAGAGTCACAGTTTTACCTGGATGCATAATCGGAGAAGGGGCTGTTATCGGGGCGGGATCTGTTGTGACGAAAGATATTGAACCTTTTACAATTAACGCAGGGATTCCAGCGAAAAAGGTTGGAGAAAGGAGTAGAGACATTGATTATGTGCTAAACGGAAGACCTTTGCCATTCATTTAAGTATTTCAAAAAATCCCGATTGGTTTGGGCGAATCGAAGGTGGAGATGAAAGAAAGTGACTGAACTATTGGAACGTACTTTGACCGTAGGACTATTATGGCATACTCTTACGTCGGACAATCTCGGCGTGGGAGCCCTGACCATAAGCCAGATGAAAGTCATTACCGAAGCTGCGCGTCGAAACAAGGCGCGGGTTCGTTTCATCATTGTTAGCCCTAGCGCACCTTACACAGAAACATCATTTTTGGTCGAAGGGTTTGAAGTTGCACATAGTGCAGGATTTTCTCAGCGTGCATTCATGACAGGTCACTTCGAGGCGATGACGCTGTTGCGTCAATGCTGCGTTGTGTTCAATATAGGCGCAGGAGATAGTTTCTCAGACATCTACGGCAAGAAGCGGCTGGCAATGCAGGTTCTTGCGAACCTATTAGTGCGTTTATACCGTAAACCACTGGTTATGGCTCCGCAAACTATTGGCCCCTTTGCCTCTTTCTTTGGCAAACAGCTTGGCAAAATTGGATTGTATGCCGCAAACCGTATTTATGCTCGTGATCACTTGTCAATGCAATATCTGAGCAAAACAAAATGTTACAATAAGTCAGAAGAAGTAATTGATGTTGCTTTTGCATTGCCTTTCGAGCGCCCATCTCATGAAAGTAATAACTCTACGCGGATTGGGGTCAACGTGTCGGGCTTACTCTATAATGGGGGCTATAGCGGTCGCAATGAATTCGGGCTTGCTCTTGACTACCGAGCTTTGATTGATGCTACTTGTGAGTTTTTTCTTGCCCAGCCTAGCGTAGAGGTGTACCTCGTCTCACATGTGATTTCGGATACAATAGAAGTAGAGGATGATTTACGAGTCAGTAAAAAATTAGTTGAACGTTACCCAGATCTGCGCTTGGCTCCGCGGTTTTCCTCTCCAATTGAAGCAAAAAGCTTTATTTCGGGGTTGGATTTTTTTACAGGTGCTCGTATGCATGCCTGCATCGCAGCTTTTTCCAGTGGTGTGCCTGTGTTACCAATGGCGTATAGTCGGAAATTCAATGGGCTTTTCAGCTCTCTGAAATATCCTTATGTACTTGATTGCTTGAGGTTTGATACAGAAAACGCATTGCAGATGCTCAGGCAGGCATTTGAACGTCGTGCCCAACTAGCTATCGAGGTAGAAGCAGGGAACCGCATTGCTCAAGCTAAGCTTGAGCAATATGTCAAACAGATTAGCGATTTTTTATAGTTATAAAACATTAGCTGCTTTTTAGTCCTCGTAGCCAAGAGCCTACGACGGCCTTGAGTTGTTTGATGAAGGAGCTTTCTTTAGCTGCAGCAAAAAGTCCCATATTTCGATAATTTGGCGCTGTTTTGAACGCTAATTTGAAACCGATTAAACGGGCAAGTAAAGTCCGTTTACGCTGAACTTGGTAAGGTTGCATTTTTTCTGCTTCTGTCAAAGAACATGCATCAAGCAAGATTTTATTATGTGCTTGAGCCTCTTTTATGAGACTTAAACCTTTGTCAGTCCGTGCTATTATTAAGCTTCGGCCTTGGTTTTCGGTAAAAAGAGGGTAACCCTTTTCGTCTGTATTCCATGCATCAGCACAACTTACGTCTGCGAACTCTCCCGTTCCATCAGGGCAGATTTTGCATCGAAACTGTACATATCGACCAAGAATACGACCCCAAGATGTGTCGTAATCCATTTCTGCTGATCGTCCATCTATTGTTTCCGCACGAGCCTTACCAGGCCAGCCATTTCCGCGATATCTGAAATTAGAGACTTCAAGAAAGTCAAATCCCATTTCTTGGATAATTTCTTTTGTCCCATTTAGGTTCGGTGTTCCTGCACACATGAATGCAATTAAAAGTGGGAATTTTTTTTCGATCTCAGAATGTGTTCGCATTAGTGACCTTAGAGCCGCAACGTCGCAAGGTTTTCCAATAAAAGCAAACATACCTTCTTGGTTTAAGCAATCTGAAAGGCGCGACAAAGGCGCGGCGGGGGCATAGCGTGATCCCGCGCCACGAAGAATATCCTCACGGGCATAGCTAATTTGAGCAACGTTTTCAAATGGGTTCTGATCTGAGGAAACAATATGAAGCACACCATGCACTTGCCTTGTTTCTAGCAAATGGATTGCTAGTGCACTCACAATACCACCTGACGACCCTTTATGCCTAACCTCATCATCTGCTGCATGGCCTGTCATGACTTCTTTCACAGGCCCCCAGATAGGAGTAAATGAATTATTACGATGTAGATGGGAAATACTACTTCCGGGGCAGACGGTATTGAATAAATCAACTTCTGAATGGCTTAATTCTCTGATTGCTTTCGGTCGAAGAAAGCCATCCGGAGATATTTTCATTTCAACTATGGTTTGTTGAAACATTTCTGCACAAATAGCGCAACCAGTACAGAGGTTCTTTTTCACAATGTTATTTATTGCTTTGTTCATGAATGATCTCCGATTAAAAAAGGCGAGGAACAAAAAGTAGCGATCCTAGCAACATTGTCCCCATTCCTAACGTTGCCGATACCCCTGAGCCTGAACGCACTACACGGATCATGTAAAGCATGCCAAGTAAAACATTTGCTAAAATAAGCGCGATTAACCAACCCTGCGCTTGCATACTGTGCGTGAGATAGCTTCCTACTGATAATACAAATATCAGATGAATGGCTGTTGACTTTGCACGATATTTTTGATGACCGGTAGCAGTTAGAATAATTCCCCATGCGGCAGCAAAAAAACGAACGAAGAAGAGCAACCCAAAAAACGGAAGCAAAGCAGTCAATTGCTGGTAGTCTTCTCCAAAAGCAAAATTTACGATTTGATCTGAAAAATAGGTCAATATGAGACCGAAAATTAAACCATATATCAAGAAGGAAGTTTGTAAAGCAAACACTATAAATGGATTTTTTTTACCAATTGCTTGTCTAGCGATTTCAGGTAGAAAAACATTGGCTAAAATTGGTGCAGCCTGATTTCCCCCTTGAAATATACGCATTCCAGATTGATAGATACCAACAGTGTCTATGGCTGCATATGCCCTAAGCATTAGGCTGTCGATATTTCCGAATAAGCTACCCAAAAAATGGTCAAGTGCATAAGCTTTTGTACGTATTGCTAGATTGAATGCAGTATAGGTTGATTGTAAAGAAAACGCGCCAAAAATTCGCTTGGAGAATGGTAGAATCAATGTAAGTTGAGCAACTTTTCCTGCCAGATGAACGAATGCGATTACTCCCGCACTCTGGCTCGTTATCACTGCTACAGCAATAAAAGCAAGTTGGATGGTGGCCGCGCATGCGGCAAGCTGAGATTCGCGCGCATAGTGCCCTAATGCCCGGTATGCAACGTAAAATGTTTCCGAAATGGTTTCAACGAGGTGTGCAAGCAAAAGCATAAGAAGTAGTTCTGGACGTTCCGTCATTACGGAAGCTCCCAGTGCACACAAAATAATGCCTGTAGAGAGCATGAATCGCAGACTCAAGGATGCACCTAGCACATCTGCCACGTTTTCTGGATGCTGTGCAATTTCCTTCAGAAGCATGTTGGATAATCCGTAATGTGCAAGCAGGGCACAAAGTAAGGTGGTTCCATACCAGAACATGTAATGTCCAAACTCTTCCGGCCCAAGGTGACGAGCGATCAGGATGAATAGAATGAGACCCGTGAATAGTCTAACGGCATTACTTAATCCCATCCAGAAAATATTGCGAAGCATGTGTTGATCACCCTTAGGAATGTATGATTTACCCTCGTATTCCCCTCTCCTGGAAGAGGGGGGAAATCAGCATGGTAAATCAGATGGGTTCTTTAGCCGGACATTTGCTCGGTGGAATTTCTCCGGGCAAACACTGTACGAACCAGCGCATCGGTGCCGATGATCAGCAAAAGGGCACTTAAAAATAACAGCATGCCCGCAAATCCATGTAAAAAGCCTTGCCCTGCCTCGTCGCCGAAGTAGTAAGTGATCAGAGTCAACACTATGACGCGAATAACATTGGCGGTAAAAGAAATAGGTACGATCAAAAATACCATAATGAAATTACGAATGAATGACTCATGTCGTACAAGATTAAGATAAAGCAATCCGAGAGATTCCAGTGTAAGCAGGGTGTGCAGCCCAGCACAAGCGTCGGCAACGAGCAACTGATATTGGCTAATCTGCAGAATGACGCCATTTCGGGCAATTGGATAGCCTATTGCGTAAAGTAGTTGCTCAGCCACGTAAGAGACGGCGATTTTCATCGGCATCGTGGCTGCTACAACGATAGTGCCTGGCAGTGGAATCATGAACAGCATGAAAAATAGGGGGAACCAGACGATCTTGGCGGAGCGCGTCCCAAACAGAATTAGCACACTAGCGAGCAATAGTAAAATGATGGAACCAACTTCAAGCAGAATGATATTCTGAGAACGACCTACAATATAAAACAGCAAGCCGACGATCAGAATAAGCCAAGCAGAGACCGAACCCTTTTGTTCGGTCTCTGCAGTACGCATTTCTGGCCATTTACGGTAGAGCAGCCATAACGAAATGGCGAACACGATAGGACCATGGGCGTTTTCGTCTGAACGCCAGATGCCTCTGAATAGATCGATAAAGGTTGGAACATACATGAAGCATAACCCGACGAGAACAATAAGCCAGGAGTTCAATGCCTTGGTATCGATGTAAGAGCGATTAGCAGGGGAAGGGGTAGTCATTGCACAGTCCTTAGTGAAGCCTGAATTTTTCTTGCTACTTTAGACATTGGTTGTTATTGTCACTGTACCAATCCGCTAAAGCCTCTTCGAAGGTATATTTGAAACGATAATCCGTTAGATTAAGCTTTTTGCATGAAATATTTGTGGAAATCATTGTTTTTTTAACTCTTGTCGGATGGATTCCAAGCTTATTTCCCCCTAAAACACTTATGAATGATGCTGCGAAGGTCAGTAGTGAAGCATTAATTTTAATGATTTTTCGTTTTAAGCCTGTTACTTTCTTTATGGTTTCCACTATTTGTTTGATGCTGCAAGCGGGAGAAAATGCACAGTTGAATAGTTCTGTTCCGGCTTGCTGCTTTCCGATCATGGTTAACATGAGGTGTACCAGATCCTTAGCGTAAATACATGCTTTTATAGTGTCTGTGCGGCCAGCATAAAAAAAACTTCGCCTGCGTATTCCCCAGTATAAGCGAGTAAAATTCCCATTTTCATTTTTTCCAAATGCTGCTCCAGGACGAACAATCAGCAGTTTTCGATTGCTATCATGCGCTTGCCAAGTTTCGTGAATTTTTTCAGCTACTAGCTTTGAGATTCCATATGGAGTGTCGGGAGTTGGTAGGGTTGTCTCCTCTTTTAATTCTTCAGATGCTCCATATATAGCAATGGAGCTTGTAAATGCTATTTTTTGAATTCCATGCTTTTCTGCAAATGCACAGACATTTTTGGCTCCCTGGAGATTTGTCTCAAAGAAATCATAGTCAGCATACTCTGGGAAACGATATCTTGCTGCCAGATTAAAAATAACATCATCTGATGATGCGGGTATATTTATCTCGATCGGATTTCGTACATCACAGCGAATGAAAACCGACCGGTTGTTATGATCGGATTCGACTAAGTCAATATTATAAATAGTTGCAGTTGCCTCCTGCTCCTTGATGCAGGATACAAGGTGCGACCCAATGAAGCCTGAGCCTCCAAAGATAAGGTAGTTCATTGTGTCCTGCTCCAGTAGGTTTTATTGCTGCTGAAACGAACAGCAAGTTTTTGAGGGAGTTTTTTGTAGCTTAACCCCAAATTATAGCCTAGTAGCCGAAAAAAATTATTGACGAAAGCGGCAGGAATCCAAAGTATATTCCTTTGCTTCCATAAAAAAAAGAGTTCCGACAGAATATATTTAATTCCTTCTCCTTGTAATTTGCCAAACGTTTTACTGATCCACGATTCGTTTTTATGAAAAACACCTATATCGAAATAGCGCCTGAATTCTTCAATTGGCGAATAATTATGTGAATGTTTACATGTTGCTTCTGCAGCGTAGCATACCTTATACCCGGATAAAAGAGCTTTGGCAGTGAAGTACATGTCTTCTGCAAAAATGATGTTGTTGCAGAACCCTCCTATTTCAATAAAAGTTTTTCTGCTGTAAGCGGAAAAAGAATTGGACGCAAAAGCTGTCTTAATGCCGTGCTTATTCTTGTCATGTAGTTCATATATATATCTTTCTTTTTTATAATTAAACAGCCTTGCGTGCTGAGATATTGGAGTAGCATCATCGTGCGGAAGTTGCCTTCCGTAAGCAATCGCTATGCGTTCGTTATCAAATGCCTTAGCTATCAACGAAATGGCCTTGCCCACAGGTATCGCGTCCTGTGTAAGAAAAACAACGATATCACAGTCAATTTTTTGTACTCCAAGATTTCGTGTAGCTCCATGGTTGAATTCAGAGGAAGGTATTTGTTCAACAGCAAATCCCGCTCGTCGAGCTATTGTGATAGTGTCGTCTACGCTGCCTGAATCGATTATTAATATTTTATCGAAGTCAGAACGTTGAGCCTGTAAAGCTTCTATGACTTTTTGCCACAAGGAGCCTGCGTTATAAGTAGGAATAACAATGCCTATTGTGAGTTTATTAATATTCATGCTCGATTTGTCAGTAGGTTTCGGGGTTTCGCCGCGTGTTTTCAAGACGAGGTTCGATACTGAGTAATGCTCGTTCAAGAGCATTTACTGCATTTTTCCAGGTAAACTTCGATAATAGCTTTTGTCCCTCAATCAGGTGGTTTTCAACAATGGAAGGGGATGTGATCGAATCAATGGCTTCAGCCCAGCTTTGATGGCTACCTAGTCCTACAAATTGGGCGGCATTGCCCAATACTTCTCTAAGCACTGAGATATCAGAAGCAATTACCGGTGTTCTACATGCAAGCGCTTCGAGCGGCGGAATACCAAACCCCTCAATGAGCGAAGGGAACAGCAGGGCGGCTGCTCCCTGATAGAGGCGCAGCAATTCGTCATGCGTGAGATAATCCTTAAACTCGACCTGATCGGATAGACCAAAATCGTGTACTTTCCGCTCCAGCAATCGTCGGTATGCACCTTGGTTGCAGGAAGCAATGATCAGTCGATAGTTCTTTTTCCAGTGTTGCGACATGTCGAGCACTTCAGCCACATTCTTGTGTGGATGGCGCCCACCAACAATCAGCAGGTAGGGATCGCCGTTGGCGCGTAGAGAGGGATTCGGACTAAAGGCACCGGTGTCGACCCCATTGGGTATGACGAATATCTGTTCCAGAGGGTAGCCATATGATCTAAAGATGTCCTGACGGGTTGTTTCGGAAACAGTGAAAACTGCACGACATTTCTTCATGAGGCGCGGGAGCAGAAAACGAAAGTAGATATAGACTTGTGGATGCTGGCTGGGAAAGTGCAGGTGAATGAGATCGTGCACAGTAATGATTTGCCCGGGCTGATTGGGTAATCCGTGATGCGTTGGTGAGTACACTAACCTATCAGGGTCGAAACGCAGCGAACGTGCCCACAGGTAGCGTCGCATACCAACGAATCTTCCTTTGTCAATGGCAACCGATTCAGGTGCCTTGGTCAGCACATTGCCACGAGGTAGCCTCCCGTTTCCCGCGACGAAATCGAGATCGAATCGCTCGGCCAAGCCTGTGACGCAGTTCTCCGAGTACGTGCCTAAACCCGTAGGCTGAGGGCCGAGCATGGAAAGATTGCAAATCAGTTTCATTGTGATGTCAGAAGTGTATCTATTGCTTCGATCGTGAAGCCATACCGTTGACCCACGACACCGTTATGTCCGCCCCAACCGACTAGGATTTGCTGAACATCGCCGAGATCCAGTCGGCCATTGTTGTCGCGTGCCCAAGAGGCTTGGCTTGCAAGGATAAACAGCCCGGAGTATACCTTGCCTCCACTCTCATTCTGTAGGTCGACGACCCATATCCCTCCTGTTTTTTCAATCAGCTGGAGCCGCAGAAGGGTTGGAGGGAAAGACCATCCAGGTGTTCTGGCTATTTGCAGGCGTACTCCGATCATGGCATCGAGTCCGCTCGCCGGAAGCTGCATTGCGGGGAAAACCCACGAATTTCCAGATTGACTGATGCGGCTTGTTATGGTTACAGAACACGTTTCTGGCGTGCTGTGTGCTCGTTCAATCGTTAAGTCAATATTTTTGGAGTGTTTTGGTATCCAGCGTGGACACGCGCTGTTTGGCATTAGCGGATGGGTTGTTATGTTCGTCGCTTTGGTGGAGGTTATGTCCGGGGTCAACGCAATCCGCACGATGTCATTGCCACTTTCACTTTTAACTTGAGCCATCGCGTAGCTTTTACCTACTGCCATCAGGTTGGCCTGAAAACGGCACGTAAACGTCTCACCATCTGGCCTGGGGTGTTCAATCGTGTATTGCGCCGGAGAAAGCAGTACAAGTCCCGGCCCGGGGATGCAGCCAATGGTCAACTTTTCAGCACCTGAGTTGGTCAGGTAAGCGCGTCCGGTGATTTCTAC
The DNA here is from genome assembly GCA_009782565.1 of Betaproteobacteria bacterium. Classification (GTDB taxonomy): domain Bacteria; phylum Pseudomonadota; class Gammaproteobacteria; order Burkholderiales; family Rhodocyclaceae; genus WRNU01. The sequence continues at coordinate 33,745 of WRIU01000006.1, read as the reverse complement.
TGATTTCCCGTCGCTAACGCTTGCTGCAGTTTTATCACCAGAGAGATATACTGTATTATTGCCTTCGACTAGCATGTTGGCATTAAGCCACAATGGTGGTAGCCCGCGTAGCGCTTGTTTCGGAAAGTTTACTCGCTTGACTTGTTCTGGTAGTTTGTCAATTTGCGAAAGCAGGAGCGGAATTGAGTTGTTGATTTCTATCGATGCACCGTCCAGCCGTTGCCCGAAAATGTCGTGAACTTCTACTTTGGAGCCAAAACGGTTGATCAGTGCACCGCCGCCCCAGGTTACCGCAACCAAGCTACCATCACTTCTGCGAAAGTAAACGGTACGTCCTGTACCATGACGTTCGGATGCTATTGTGGAGGCTCCAGCCAGATGCCGGGTGAGAAGGGCCAGGGTGAGATATGCTGGGCGAGGGGAGAAATCCTCGCGGAGGATGCCCCATGTATGGAGGTTACCTTCTGTTAATTCGCCCCAGAAAAAGAAAAAAACCCGCTCATAGCCTGCAGCAAAGCCGGCTGCGTAGGTTTTGACTAAGTATTCCGCCTGTTTGCGTTCAGCTGTTTCCCAGTCACCATGCGCGTCTCTATGCAGTGAAAAGCCTGTCTCGGTTATCCAGCCAGGTCGCCCGGAAACCCCGGCATTACGCTCCATTGATGCTGTGTGAGAGTTAAGAAAGTCGTCTAGCTCATTGATTTCTCTATAGTAATGAAGGTTGCGTACATCGAAAAAATTTGCGGCATTGTTTTGGTAGGTTTCTCTAAAAAACTGCCCTGGTTGTCCAGCTGCGGCACCGATCAGGACGCGAATGTTCGGGTCGATCGACTTGACTCCTGCGTAGAACGACTTTAATCCATTAGTATATTGAAATGGGTAGCCCCTGAAAAAACCACTGTTTTGTTCATTCCAATACTCAATGCTGCGAACTGTTTTGCCAAGCCCCTTTGCAAAAGCCTGCCCGAATTCAAAAACAGCAGTATTGTCAATCGGTACTTGCTGGTTTGTTTGAGAGCGACCGCCGGGACGTGTCCAGACTGGAGAATCGTGGAATACCTGTACCAATTCCATTCCTGCCTGCGCGACAGTCTTGGCGACTTCTTCGAAAGGCTCCCAGCCCAGACGTTCACGCGTAGGTTGAATTTGGCTCCATGCCATGCGGTCACGTACAGTGCCAATTCCGGCTTGACGCATCATTTTTACCGATTGTTTTACAGCTTCCAATTTGCCGCTGCGATACCAACTTAGTGCGCCATCCATTCCGAACCGGGGTTCATTGGGCGATACGTCGTTGGGCAATACGACCAGTGCGCTTGTCCACATGCCTGTGTGAGCGTACTCTGGAGTGAACTGAGCGAGTACTTGATAGTAGCCGACAGGCAGCATTCCTAAGTCAATCTCGGTTTGTATTCCTGTTTTTGCAATAGTACGTGTTTTCTTTATTCGTCTAGCCAGATCACGTAGTTCTATGTGAAACTCTCCTCGTGCTTCCGCCGGTACGGTGGAAAAACGCCAGCGGACAGTCTGAGCGGTCGAGATCACTGTGCCTTCCGTCGCTTTCCCTGTCACAACTATGCCTGGAGATATCGTAAGGCCAGCGATACACCACTTGCCTACAGTTTCTTTATTGACACTTTCGATTTGCGCTACGACATGGACACGCATGGCACCTGGCGGGACGATAATAGATTCGCCAAGAGCAAGGCCGGAAAAAGTTCCGAGCCAAGGCCCTTGGCGAGACGTCCAAAGTTGCTTTCCTTGCTGGTTGAGGAAGCGTATCTTAATATAACCCCGTGCTCGAACCAAAGATGAAGCCAATTTTCCGGTCAGATGAATAGCAGCTTCGCCTTCGAGTGTGCAGTCAAGTATGTTCGATTCCACAGTCTGTTCTGCACGAGCCTTCACGATGAGATCAATAGGCTTGCTTGTGCATTGCAACGCCATTGCGGGTGGCGAGGCTTGTGCTAAAACGATAGAGCCAAACAAGGCGAGGAAGAAACGCAGTTTCATTACTCCTCCGGGGGGGTGCGCCGAAGTCCCAGTAATACCTCGGCCATCATACGCGCACGTGTTCGGTATCCCTGCATATAGCGGCGAAGAATCTGGAGCAAGGAAAACAGGTAGACGCTAGGTAAAGCCCAAGGGAAAAAGCGGCGGGTTACGGTTAAGCGTCCTAAAATACCATAATACTCCGATAGCATGCTTCGGTGTGTGCTTTTACCTGAACCGAGTGCTGCTCCTTCTTTATGAAAAATTACCGCCTGTGATGCGTATCCAAGTCGAAAGCCTGCTTTGCGGGCTCGTTCAGCCCAATCGATTTCCTCATAGTAGAGAAAATAATCCTCTGCCATCAATCCTACTCGGTTAATAAACTCATTCGTTACTAGCATTGAGGCACCTGATACGTAGTGCATGCGAGCCTCTATTTCGCTAACGTTCACAGTACATGGCCAAGTTTTTCCTTGTCCAATTTCGCGTATGATGCCAGACCAAGGGTAATAAGCGGCTCCACCAAGAGCCTGTATGGTTTTTCTGTCGTGTGCATAAACAATGGTACTCCCGCAGATACCAATAGTTGGGTCTTGCTTCATCCGCTCGATCATTCGAGATAACGTATCTGGTTCAACCTCTGTGTCGTTATTAAGAAACCATACAAATTCTGCCTTCAGGTCTGCGTGTGCATAGTGGTAGGCAAGATTGTTACCTTTAGCGAACCCAAGATTGGTTGGACTCAGCACGAGCGTAATATGTGGGGCAAAAGCATTTTCAGCATAATAGTCAAAAACCTGCGGAACTATGGGTGAGCGAATACGTTCAGTATACTTTTTTGCAAGAAAATCTTGGAGCTGTGTAGCCGAGCCATCTGGTGATCCGTTTTCACATATCACTGCGAACCACTTGATGCCAATGGTTCGTTCGAGGCTGGTGATACAGGCACAGGTATCAGCCGCTCTTTTCCAGTTTACCAAAATGATCTTGCAAAGCATGCATAGCTTCCTTGTACGAGGACAAACAAGTTTCAAATTGTGCTGAACCAGTGTTGCAGAAATTGAATCCGCACATCATCGGCAAGGACGTCGTAGAGCGACTTCCTTTTGTTTCTTTGACGAAGTAGTGCAACTCGACTAATGCTTCTAGGCGAGACCAGTGCAACACTCGTTCCATCTTAGACAGGAAGATTTTTTTGTGCGTGAGTTTGGCTTCTTTCATATCAAAATCAGACTACTGATTAATTCGAGAGTCGCCAAGTGAGAGTTTACTCGTAGGGAATGGGCTCGAGCTAGTTTCACGCAGTGCTGAAGCGATTATCAGAGGAAGTATATAAAAAACAGCAGCTGTAGAATTAAGAAGTATTGGGTTTGTGAAGCCACTCAAAATAAAACATAGAAGAGCAAAGGCTAAAGCATAATGATCTAGTGATCTTCTTCCAGATAGAATTTTATAAAAAAGCAGAAATACAAGAAAACCCAAAAATGAAATGCCGAGTATGCCAAATTTTGCTAAGAAACTTACCCATTGAACTTCATAGGCATATAAAAGGACATTGCTTCGGGTGTAATCTTTGGCGTAGTAACCAAGTCCGCCTCCTATGAGTGGTAAATTCTCCCAAGCGGCGATCAAGGGCGGGATTTGTTCAAAGCGAAGAGAGTCACTATATTCTGCTCTTACAGAGCTAAACCTATATTCATATACTTCTATGAGCCAGGGGAGTGAAGAAAGTAAAACAACGGCAATTATAAAACAGGTAATTAAGCGTTGCTTAAACGAGAACTTAAACAAGAAGCTATAAGCCCAAAGCATTGCAATAAAACCGAATTTATACCGAGAAAATGAGGAAATAAGAACGAATATACCCATTATCATGAATATGGCACGAAAAGGGATAGGCACTCGTAAAAATAATTGTGGATACGTGGGAACCAGAAATAAAAAAAGAACAGCTACAAAATCGCCAAGACCAAGAGTTATTCTATGGAGCCCTCCTGGTATTTCATCAGCAATAGGTTGAAATCTCATATATTTTTCTATAAAAGCCAATAGATTTTCAAGCGGCACTATATTTAATGCCGCTAGCACCACTATTGTGGTTTTCATTATTGAGAAGGCGAATATCCCATAAAATGCGGCTAGAATAACCTCTTCATTTTTAATTGCTTTACATGAATTGGCCATTAATATAAGCAGAGAAATAGTCAGGGTAACAAGAAAGGTCATTCCCTCAGTAAATGCGTAGTAAAAGTGAACCGCTGATCGTAGTGTTGCTACAAGCAAATAAAAGAAACAAAATAGTAAAGTTGCCATAAATAATAAAAGAATTCTTCCGCTTATTTTTGCACCTTTAAGCCAGTGAGCTAAAAGTGCTGTAACGCAAAATATATATGCAGCATGTTTTACAGGGATTCCTGCAAGGTTGCCAGAAGGTAGAAGCAGCGAAGAAATAATTAATGTTATAACACTGATTTTCGTTAAAAATTCTGTATATTTTATGTTCATGGCAATTGTTTATGAGCGTGTCAATGTGCTAGTGATAAGGTTTTTTTTGAGTTTGTTTATAAGATATATGTGTAATTTTTTACTCATTCCGCCATGACTCCATCTGTATGTGGTTCGACCGAGCCAGTTAAGACCTTGCGAGCAAGTGGTGTCAGTGAAGACAACAGCGCACGAATAAATTGATCTTGAAGAACAATTGAATCTTGGGCATCTGCATTGATTTCGGAAATGCGAAAAAGGATGCCGTCCGGAATATGTCCCCTGAGCCCGTAACTGACTCGGGCGACAGTCTGCTCGATTGCTCCCCGAACCAGCGAATCTCCTACTCGTATCCAGTAGGTTACTGGTTCATGACGATTTCCTAGTTGTGTCATAACTCGCATGACCGGAAGCTCCGCTGAACCAGTGAAAACGGTATCTTTCCGTTTGTAGATTATTTGAAATCCTTGAGACGGATAGCAAACCTCTGGTCTATGAATCCTACTGTCACTTGTCTGATCTTCGCCATATGCCAGTGACAGCATAATGCGACGACCATCGCTGTTGATGTAGGTACGCGATAGGATTTGTGAGTAAATGTGACTCAGGGATGTTTGCACCTGTGGGTTGATAACAGCTTGAGCGATTCGTTTATCCATCTGCCAGTCACCGAACTGCTGGGGAATGATGGCTTCGAGTTGAAATTGATTAGCCTCTGCTATAGCGCTCCTAGTCGGAGTGAACGCGGCAGATAGCACGAACGCGCTCAACATGAGCGTAGCGAGGATGATGGCACGATGGGTGGAAAGGGTCATGTCGCAAGAGGGCGTTTGCCCTGACAGATAATGCTGATGCTGCATGCTACAGCTTGGCGCGGTTCCATTCAATGCGCTAGCATCACGACCTTTCTCTATATTTTGCTTGTAGTGGGGTGTTTTCATGATTCTGGTAACAGGTGGCGCTGGTTTTATCGGGGGCAACTTCGTTCTTGACTGGCTGGCGGAAAACGGGGAGCCGGTGCTTAATCTGGATGCACTGACTTACGCGGGCAATCTGGAGACGCTGGAGGCGGTGATGGACGACCCGCGCCATGTGTTCGTGCAGGGCAACATCTGCGACCGCAGCCTACTCAGCGGGGTATTGGAGAAATACAAACCCAGGGCGATTTTGCACTTTGCCGCCGAGAGCCATGTCGATCGGTCGATTCATGGACCGGGCGAGTTCATCCATACCAATATCGAGGGTACGTTTTCCCTGCTCGAAGCGGCGCGTGCTTACTGGAACACGCTGGAAGGGGCGGAACGGGATGCTTTCCGCTTTCTGCATGTAAGTACGGATGAGGTGTTCGGCTCCTTGCGGGCGGAGGATGCGCCGTTTACTGAGGAAAATCTGTATCAGCCCAACAGTCCGTATGCCGCGAGCAAGGCGGCTTCCGACCATCTGGTACGGGCGTGGTTCCATACCTACGGGATGCCGGTGGTGACGACGAATTGCTCGAACAATTACGGGCCGTATCAGTTTCCGGAAAAACTGATTCCGCTCATCATCACCAACGCGTTTGCGGGGAAACCGCTGCCGGTGTACGGGGATGGCCTGAACGTGCGGGACTGGCTTTATGTGGGCGATCATTGCCGCGCGTTGCGTACCGTGCTGGCGAAGGGGCTGCCGGGGCAGACGTACAACATCGGGGGCGGGAACGAGAGAACCAATATCGACATTGTGCGGATGGTCTGCGCGTTGCTGGATGAACTCTGGCCGGATGAGGCGGCGGGACGCCGTGACCGGCTCATTACTTTCGTGGCGGATCGTCCTGGGCATGACCGCCGCTACGCGATTGACGCGAGGAAGATTGAACGCGAACTCGGCTGGTGTCCGGAGGAAACTTTCGAGACGGGTTTGCGTAAAACGGTGCAGTGGTATCTCGCACATCCCCGCTGGGTTGCCGATGTGCAGAGCGGGGCTTACCGTAACTGGCTGGCTGTGCAATATGGTATGGTTGGGAACGAGACGTAACGGATAGAAGTCGGATTTGAGGAACTTTCCCCTGTGGATGCTTCGTCTAACGCTTAAGGTCAGTCTGTAGGACATCCACTGGATAGGTGTAAATGAAGATTTTGCTTTTTGGAAAGAACGGCCAGGTTGGCTGGGAGTTGCAGCGTACGCTTGCGCCGCTCGGTGAAGTGGTGGCCTTGGATCAGGGCGGCGGAGAAGGTCTGGTTGGCGACCTGACGGACGTAGCGGGTCTGCGCGCCACGGTGGCGGCGGTTTTGCCCGATGTGATCGTCAATGCTGCCGCCTATACTGCCGTCGACCACGCCGAGACTGAACCGGAACTCGTACATCGTATTAATGCTGCCGCGCTTGAAGTGCTTGCCGGAGAGGCCGCTGCACGCGGTATCTGGCTCGTGCATTACTCGACCGATTACGTGTTTGACGGTAGCGGCGAACGTCCGTGGCGCGAGGATGACCCAACCGGGCCGCTCTCGGTCTATGCCAAAAGTAAACTTGCGGGTGAAGAGGCGATTCGGGCGAGCAACTGCCGTCATCTGATTTTGCGTACTTCTTGGGTCTATGGCGCGCGGGGCAGCAACTTCGCGCGCACCATGTTGCAACTGGCAGCCGCGCGTGATCGTTTGACGGTCGTGAACGACCAGGTTGGCGCGCCGACTGGAGCTGATCTGCTTGCCGATGTAACCGCCCATCTTGTGCGTAGCGCCTTGGCCATGAACCATCCCGGCGGCTTGTATCACCTTGCTGCGGCGGGGGAAACGAATTGGCATGCGTATGCCAGTTTTGTCATTGATGAGGCTCGTCGCCAGGGGTTGGCTCTCAAGGTAAAGGAAATCGTGCCGATTCTTACGGCTGATTGGCCGTCGCCCGCTGTGCGCCCTCTGAATTCGCGTCTCGATACTTTGAAGCTGCGGACGGATTTCGGCATCCATTTGCCCGATTGGCAGTTTGGAGTGAAACGGCTGCTGGATGAGATTATGAGTTCCGTATTATCATGAGAGGATGAAAGCGCGCAAAGGCATCCTCCTTGCGGGCGGTTCCGGAACCCGCCTGCATCCGGCAACCTTGGTTGTCTCCAAGCAATTACTGCCGGTCTATGACAAACCGATGGTCTATTACCCACTCTCGACGCTGATGCTCGCGGGTATCCGGGATATTCTCGTCATCTCCACACCGCAAGACACCCCGCGTTTCGAGCAGTTGCTAGGGTGCGGCGGGCAGTGGGGGGTGAATATCTCCTACGCGGTACAACCAAGCCCAGATGGGCTGGCGCAGGCTTTCATCATTGGCAGGGACTTTGTTGGTGATGCGCCTTCGGCGTTGGTGCTGGGCGACAATCTTTTTTATGGCCACGATCTGGGCAACGACCTGACCCGTGCCAATGCGCGGTCATCGGGCGCGACGGTGTTCGCTTACCCGGTCAACGACCCTGAACGCTACGGTGTAGTTGAATTTGACTCTGCCGGTCATGCCGTGAGCCTGGAAGAAAAACCGACGTGCCCGAAAAGCCGTTACGCGGTGACGGGACTCTATTTCTACGATGAGCGGGTGATTGATATTGCCGCCGGGATGAAGCCTAGTGCGCGCGGGGAACTGGAAATCACCGATGTCAATTCTCAATACCTGGCCTGGGGGGCGCTCGATGTGCAGGTGATGGGGCGCGGCCATGCCTGGCTCGATACCGGGACTCACGAGAGTTTGCTGGAGGCGGGGCTTTTCATTCAGACCATCGAAAAGCGCCAGGGACTCAAAGTGGCCTGTCCGGAAGAAATCGCCTGGCGCGCGGGCTGGATCGACGACGAGGCGCTCATGCGTCAAGCGGCGGCGCTGGCAAAGAACGACTATGGCCGCTATCTGCAACGTTTGCTTGAAGACAAGGTATTTTGATGAATGTCATTCCCACCGCGCTGCCTGGCGTGCTGATCCTCGAACCGAAAGTGTTTGGCGACGCGCGCGGTTTTTTCCTTGAAAGCTACAACGCGCGCGCGTTCCGCGAGGCAACCGGGCTCGATCCCGTTTTCGTGCAGGACAACCACTCGCGCTCGACGCGTGGGGTGTTGCGGGGGCTGCACTATCAAGTCCGGCAAGCACAGGGCAAGCTCGTCAGGGTGACGCACGGGCGGGTGTTCGATGTGGCGGTGGATGTGCGTCGGGGTTCCCCGCATTTTGGGCGTTGGGCTGGGGTTGAACTGAGCGAGGAGACGCATCGCATGTTCTGGGTTCCGCCCGGTTTTGCACATGCGATCATTGCTTTGAGCGAAAGAGTCGATTTCATGTACAAGGCCACCGATTACTACGCTCCGGAACATGAGCGAAGCATTCTCTGGAACGACCCGGACATCGGCATCGAATGGCCGCTGGAGGGGGTGGGTGACCCCCTGTTGTCTGAGAAAGACCGGGCAGGGAAGCTGCTGAAAGATGCGGAAGTCTGTGACCTGTAAGATCATGGCATTTTTTCGGTTCGATGGAGACGGGCGGCAGGATGCCGCCCCTACAGCCCATTCGCAAATCCAATTGCCTGAAAGGTCATGATTACACGTAGGGGCGGCATCCTGCCGCCCGCTTAAATCGAACGCTCTGGTGTCCAGGTAGAATATGAGGAAATAGCAAATGACAATCAGAACGGTCGTTCTTTCCGGCGGTTCGGGAACCCGTTTGTGGCCGGCTTCGCGTGAGACTTGTCCCAAGCAACTCCTGCCGCTGACCGGCGAGCGCTCCTTGTTGCAGGAGACGGTGCTGCGGCTCAAAGACTCCAGCGGCGAGGATGAAGTTGATCCGCGCCTGTTGGTGGTAACCAACGAGGAATACCGCTTCATCATTGCCGAGCAGCTTCGCCAGATCGGCGTGGGGCAAGCGAGCATCCTGCTCGAACCCATAGGCCGCAATACTGCGCCCGCCTTGACCCTGGCAGCCCTGGAAGCGGTCGGTGAAGACCCGGTGCTGCTGGTCATGCCGGCCGACCATGTCATCAACGACCGCGCCGCTTTCCAGCGAGCCGTTGCCGAAGGTGCGCGACAGGCTGAAAACGGTGCGCTGGTGTGCTTCGGCGTTGTGCCTGAACGTGCGGAAACCGGCTATGGCTATGTCCGCGCGGGCAATGCCGTTTCCGGGAACGGGGCGCGGGAACTGGCGGAATTCGTTGAAAAACCCGACGCCGAAACCGCCGCGCGCTATGTCGCCAGCGGCGCGTATTTCTGGAACAGCGGCATCTTCATGTTCCGCGCCTCGGTATGGTTGGCGGCGCTTGTGCATTTCCGGCCTGACATCGACCGGGCTTGCCGCGATGCCCATGCCGGGAGCGTGAAGGATGCCGATTTTCTGCGCGTGGAACACGCCGCTTTCGAGGCATGCCCTGCCGATTCCATCGACTACGCGGTGATGGAGAAATTGCGTGCCGCGCCGCAACTGGGACAGGGCGTCGTCGTGCCGCTGGCGGCTGGCTGGTCGGACGTGGGGGCGTGGGACGCGCTCTGGACGGTTTTGCCGCATGATGCCGACGGTAACGTGACACAGGGGGATGTGCTTTTGCACGACAGCTTTGGCACTCTCGTCTACGCCAGCCATCGGCTGGTGGCAGCGGTTGGCTGCGAAGACATGGTGGTGGTGGAAACGGCTGATGCCGTGCTGGTGACCCCAAAAAACCATGCACAGAACGTCAAAAAAGTAGTCGAGCGCCTCAAGGCGGAAGGGCGCAGCCACGGCCATCATCACCGCAAGGTGTTCCGCCCCTGGGGATGGTATGACTCCATCGACAGCGGTGAACGCTTTCAGGTCAAACGCATCGTGGTCAATCCGGGGGCGAGCCTGTCCCTGCAAATGCACCACCATCGCGCCGAGCACTGGGTCGTGGTAAGGGGAACGGCTGAGGTGCAATGCGGCGAAAAGACCTTCCTTCTCGGCGAAAACGAATCGACCTATATCCCCTTGGGCATCCATCACCGCCTGAGCAATCCGGGGTGCATGCCGCTTGAAATCATCGAGGTGCAGTCTGGCAGCTATCTGGGCGAGGATGACATCGTTCGCTTCGATGACGTTTACGGGCGCACACAATAACCGAATCCGGAACACAATCCATGACTGTCCGTACCCGCTTTGCGCCCAGCCCGACCGGCTATCTGCACATTGGAGGGGCGCGTACCGCGCTGTTTTCGTGGGCATATGCCCGTCATCATGGCGGCAGTTTCGTCCTGCGCGTCGAAGATACCGACCTCGCGCGTTCCACGCCGGAAGCGGTACAGGCCATTCTCAACGGCATGGCCTGGCTTGGGTTGGAGCATGATGAAGGGCCGTTTTACCAGACGCAGCGCATGGAGCGTTACAGGGAAGTGATCCGGCAGATGCTCGCTGCCGGAACGGCTTATTACTGTTACACCTCGAAAGAAGAACTCGAGGCCCTGCGCGCCGCGCAGGAAGCGCGCAATGAAAAGCCGCGTTACGACGGGCGCTGGCGGCCTGAGCCCGGTAAGGCGCTGCCATCCCCGCCGCAGGGCGTGGAACCGGTCGTGCGCTTCCGGAATCCGGTCGACGGACTGGTGGACTGGGATGATCTGGTCAAGGGCAGAATCGAGATCGGCAACGCCGAGCTGGACGATTTCATCATCGCCCGCGCGGACGGGTCGCCAACCTATAACTTCTGCGTGGTGGTCGACGATTGGGATATGGGCATCACCCATGTCATTCGCGGGGACGACCACGTCAACAACACGCCGCGCCAGATCAACGTGCTGGCCGCGCTGGGCGCGCCGTTGCCGCAGTACGCGCACCTGTCGATGATCCTCGGCGGCGACGGGACGAAACTCTCCAAGCGTCACGGCGCGGTGAGTGTGATGCAGTATCACGAAGAAGGTTTTTTGCCGGAAGCGGTTGTCAATTACCTTGCGCGCCTGGGCTGGAGCCACGGTGACGATGAGTTTTTCAGCCGTGAGCAGTTCATCGAATGGTTCGATCTCGACCACATTACGCCCTCGGCGGCGCGCTTCGATACGGACAAGCTGACCTGGCTCAACGCACAGTACATCAAGGCGGCAGACGATAAACGTCTCGCGGAAGATGCCGCCGCCCGGTTGCTGAAACGCGGCATCGACCCGCAAGCTGGCCCTGATCTCGCCGCCATCGTGGCGCTCTACAAGGAGCGCGCAGGCAGCATCAATGAACTGGCGGACGCGCTTGCGCCGTTCTGCCGACCGGGTGAGATTTCCGCTGATCTTGCCGAAAAGCATTTCACCGCCCCGGCGCGGGAGGCGCTTGCGGCTCTTGAGGCGCGTTTCGCCGCGCTGCCGGAGTGGGAAAAGGGCGCAATCAGCCAGGCGATCAAGGACGTGATGAAGGAGTGCGGCCTGAAAATGCCGCAAGTCGCCATTCCCCTGCGGGTCGCCCTGCTCGGTGTGGAACATACGCCGTCGATTGATGCCGTGCTGGAAGCGTTCGGGCGCAAACGGGCGCTGCAAAGGCTGGCACGGTTGCGCTGACCCATTCCCCTCCAAGGAGGGGAATAAAAACCTGCCCTAAATTCCCCTCCCTGGAGGGGTGGCGCGTAGCGACGGGGTGGTGCGGTGGTTGAGAAGCACATAGCGGTTTCCATACGCCGCTACCACCCCACCCCTTCGGGGCACCCCTCCAAGGAGGGGAATAAACCCCGCCCTAAATTCCCCCCCCTGGAGGGGTGGCGCAAAGCGCCGGGGTGGTTTCGTCCCATGGGCGGGGTTGAGCCCATTGCCAAGCCGGGTCGTAGAGGACGGTGCGGTTGCGCCCTGCTGCCTTTGCGGCATAGAGCGCCTCGTCGGCCCGGCGCATCGGCGCATCGGCAGTCATGTCATCGGTGCGTAAATCCGAGATGCCAATGCTGACTGTGCATGTAATGTCTATGTTGTCGACCTTGGCCGGATTGCTCTCGAAAGCGCGCCGCAGCCGTTCGGCGAGTTCGCGCGCGCCTTCCGTGCCGTCGCCGGGCAGCAGGATGGCGAATTCCTCGCCGCCCAGACGGCCAATGATGTCGCTGCGCCGCACGGTCTGGCGAACGATATGCACGAAGTGGCTCAACACGATATCCCCGGTGGCGTGCCCATATTCATCGTTGATGTGCTTGAAGAAATCGAGATCGGTCATCAGAATCGACGCCCGCCCGCCGTGGCGGCGCTGGCGCGACAATTCGGTTTCGAGCTGATCGAGGAAGTGGCGGCGGTTGCTGGCTCCGGTGAGTGAATCGGTGGTGGCCAATCGCAGCAGGGCTTCCTGGCGGTTACGTTGTTCGGTGATGTCATGGAAGACGATCACCGCGCCATTCTTTTGCCCCTGATCAAAAATGGGCGTGACCGCCACTTGCGCGGGGAAACAACTGCCGTCGCGCCGGGCAAGCCACTCTTCGGACTCGCGCGGCTTGCCGTCTTCCAGTGTTTGCATATACAAATGACTCATTTCAGAACTTGGATGATCAATGGAATCGTCGAAATGGAGAAGTTCGTGCAGGTTCCTGCCCATGACTTCTTCAAGCCGGAAACCGTGCATAGCAAGCGCGGCGCGGTTGATGAAAGTGATGCGACCGTTCCTGTCGACACCGCAAATACCGTTGGCGGCAGTATTGAGAAGCATGGCATTGTGTTGCAGAAGGTTTTCGAAGGCGGTTGTGTTTTGCTTCAATTGGCGTGCCCATTCGCGGCGCAGCAAGTACAGCAGCACGAGCAGGAAAAATTGGGCGAATATCCAGGCGGCCAGCGTGTTGACGACCACTGCCGAACGGTCTTTCTCCAAGCGTTTGATCCGATCGGTGATGTCGCGCCAGATCAACACGGTTCCCAATGGGCTGGCCTGGGGATCGGTCTGGCTCTGGTAATCGTTGAGCGCGGAAGCGATGAGTTGGAAGTGATGCCCTTTCCAGGCAAGCAGACGGTTTTGTGGCAAATTTTCGCTTGTTGCGGGCAGCAGCCCTTCTTTGAGCCAGTCTCCCGCTTCCGGGCGGCTTGCCGCGAGGATGAAACTCTGATGGGTTTCCATCGTAGGCCGGTAATCCTTCAGCATGGCATCGGAAACCCGCCTGTTGTCGAGCAGCAAGGCCATGCCTGTGTTGAGCCGTTTGTCCAGCCTGTTCAGAAGCTCGCTCATGCCGAAGCCGACTTCCACAATGCCGACGACGTGTTCACCGACATCCGGCGTGTGGTGGCTGACCACCGCCATACCGAGTATGCCAGCGTAAGTATGCTCAATCTCGAAACCGCTGCGCGGCTTGCGGTCTTGCACGATGCCGGCCAGCATAGGCCGAACCGCAGTGGATACGTCGCCAAAATAGGCTGGCGCATCCATTCGCAGGAAGGATGTACCGTCGGGGAGCAGGAATTGCAGATGGCGCATTTCATGACGGGCGCGGAGTTCATTCCATTGCCGTTCCATCTGTTTCCTTAAAGCCTGCCGTACATGTTTCGCGCGCGCGTTGTTATTATTGCCGTTGCGCTCACGCGCGATGTGTACGGCCTCACTGGCTTCGACGAGCAGGCGCTGAATTTCTGTGTTGGCGGCGATACTGTAAGCCAAGGCTTGCGCGCGTTGAGCCAGCGCTTCGTTCAGGGTGGTAAAAACGTTCTGGAACCTGACACTGTGGTTGGCAAGCTCGGTTTCAAAGTATTCGTCAACCTGCCCGTACAGATTAAAGCCGGTAGCCGCAAAAGCAGCCGCGAGTGCGAGGCTGCTCAAAAAGATGGAGAGCCGATAGGACATGGCTGTACTTTTTTTGAAAAGCTATTAGATATTTATATTACAAAAATGGAAGCGACCGTTGGAGTTTATCAGCCCAGATGCTTGCCGCTATCCGTGATTCATTTCCGGTTTCAATGTACGAAAAAAGCGCCCAGGGCTCATGGCATCGACCAATTCACGCTCCAGCGGCAGCGGCTCGTCTTCTATCCGTGATGCCAGTATCTCGCCTGTAAGCGTTGCCCAGGCCAGCCCGCGCGCGCCGAAACCGGAGAGGATGTACAGCCCCGGATGACTGGATTGGCTGTCGATGGGCATGGCTCCAACCAATGGCAGGCGGTCGGGTGAAACCGGACGGAAACCGACACGCGCGCCGAGCATGTCGGCATTCAACCCTTCTGTGTAACCAGGCAGGATGCTCTCCAGCTTGGCGAGGTTGGCCCGCTGGTCGATCAGGCGCGCGGCGGGGTCGGGGTCGCCAACGTCGAAACTGGCTCCCGCGCAACGCAAGCCGTCGACTTCGGGCGTCACGTAACCCCCCTGGCAGACCACGACGCGCGGGGCGTTGCCTGTTGCGGCGGGCAATACGCTAACCTGCCCGCGCGCGCTGAACACCGGCACATTTTCGGCCTGCGAAAAGCGGTTCACTCCGACTCCGGCAGCGAGAATCATGACCGGCGCGCGGGCGATGGTGCAGCCATCGGCAGCGAGCGCATGCCAGCATTCTCCACGGCGCTCGATGGCCGCGACAGGGCAAGACCAGTGCGCGCGGACGCGCTCCTGGAAGGTGGCGAGATTGGTCGCGCACAAACTCGGAGGCTGCACCCATCCGCAGCCCGGAAAATGCCAGCCGCCGCGCGGGACGCGCCAGCCAATACTCTCGCTCGCTTCAATGGCATCGGCCTGACGAAGCAGTTCTTCGGGCAGGGCGAGGCGTTCGACCACGGCCCGCATCTTCATTTCCTGTTCCGTGTCGCGCGCGAGATGGAAAACCCCGCAAGCCGCCGCGCGGAGCTTCATGCCCGAGGCAAGGATTTCCCCGATGCGCCGCCAGCCGTACAGCGCCCCGGCGCGCGTGATGCGGCTCATGCGGTTGTCGTCGAAACTGGGCTGTGGGCGCAATACTCCGGCGTGATTGCCGGAAGCCCCCCGGCCCGGCCCATCGGCGGAGTCGATGATGTCGATCTCCCAGCCGCGCGCACACAAACGTTCACAAACCGCCGTCCCCGCCGCGCCCGCACCGATGATGACCGCCTGACGCAAGGCTGGAGGCAAAGAAGGCTGGCGCGCGCGCGCCTCTGGATGAAGCGCGCCGCGCAGCATTTCCCGCTTGCCGCCGAAACCCGGCGCTTTCTCCACGAGGAACCGCGCGCGGCGCAAACCCTCGCGCACTTCCCCCGCAACCGACCACGTCGACAGGCTTGCCCCCGGAGCAGCCAGACGCGAGAGCAGATGAAAGACCCGCGCCGACCACATGACCGGGTTTTTGGCGGGAGAAAAGCCATCCAGAAAAAAAGCGTCGGCACATGCGTCGATCTGCGCCAATCCCTCACGGACATCGCCGAAATACAGTGTCAGGCACACCCTCCCCCCATCCAGATGCAGGCGGTGCATCCCTCCCGCGAGCACGGGCCATTGGGCGCGCAACTGGGCGGCGAGCGGCGCAAGCTCCGGCCAGTTGGCATGGAGCCGCGCCAGGTCATCGACCCGGAACGGGTGCAGTTCGCAGGAAATGAAATGCAGTACGCGCGCACGGGCAGCGTCTTCCCGCCAGGCCGCCCAGGTGGCCAGGAAATTCAACCCAAGCCCGAACCCCGTTTCCACGATGACAAAGCGGTCTCGACCACGCCAGCGTTCCGGCAGGCCGTTTCCGCCCAGAAAAACATGCCGTGCTTGCCCCAGTCCGCCATCGGCAGAGTGATAAACATCATCGAACATGTCCGAACGAGGCGTACCGTCGGGGGCGAACAGGAGCGTGGCGGGCTGGATCGGCATGGCGGGCAAAAGCGACAGGAAGGGAAGGTTGGGTTTTCTGTTTTATATTTACAATATCTAAATGTAAACCGGGCGGGGACGAATAATGAAAAACCATCTTGGGCAGAAAATGGGGTTTAGGGCGTTTTTGTTTGGGGTGATGGTGCTTGTGCCGGTTTTGTGGAGCGGAGCCGTGCTGGCGGCAGCAGGCAGTGGTGACAGCACTATTCCGGAATCCCTGAAACCGTGGAAAGGCTGGGCGCTGCACGGACAGGAAGCTTGGCTTTGCCCATCCGTTTCGGGTCAGCATGATCGCTCTTTCTGCGCCTGGCCGGGGGAATTGAAGCTGGAAGCCGCGCGGCAGGGCGACGGTATGAAGTTTCTCCAGAATTGGGAATTGCAGTATGAAAGCGCCGTGCCCTTGCCGGGTAACCGTAAAT
Organism: Betaproteobacteria bacterium; assembly: GCA_009782565.1. GTDB lineage: Bacteria > Pseudomonadota > Gammaproteobacteria > Burkholderiales > Rhodocyclaceae > WRNU01. The sequence continues at coordinate 17,165 of WRIU01000006.1, read as the reverse complement.
ACTGGCCGCAACAGGTCGCGGTCGATGGCCGGGCGCATCCGGTACTGCTGAGAGGCGATACTCCGGTCGTGTGGCTGACGAAGGGCCGGCATGCGGTAAGCGGCTGGATTTCGTGGCAGGAACGCCCACAGGCGATGGATATTCCAGAGAACGTGGCGCTGGTCTCGCTCGTGATCGACGGCAAACCCGTATTGCCGCTGGCGCGTCACGGCAAGGCGCTTATGTTGGGCGCGCAGGAAGACGCGGTAACGCGGGCGGAGGACAGTCTCGATATTCAGGTGTTTCGCAAGCTCTCCGACGGGATTCCGGCACGCCTCACGACACGGTTTTTACTCAAGGTTTCAGGCAAGGCGCGCGAATGGAGCGTATCGAATGTTTTACCCGCGCACTTCGTACCGATAAGCATTTCTTCGCCCTGGGCGGCGCGCTTGGATACGGATGGGCGCTTGCAAGTGCAGGTGATGCCCGGACAGGCAGTGGTCGAGGTCGAAGCCCGCCTCAATAAGCCGCTGGAAGATGTCGAACCCATATTCTCTCCGGAACGCCAGCAGGAAGTTTGGAGCTACGAAGCTACTCCTGTCTTGCGCGTCACGGCGGTTTCTCCCAACGAGAGCATGCTCAATGTCGACCCCCGTCAGGCGGGTGTGCCAGCAGGGTGGTTGTCGTTGCCCGCTTTCGTGGTCAATCCCAAGGCGCGTTTCCAGATCGAGGAACGTTCCCGTGGGCAGAACGAACGCGAAGGCCAGCGGTTAGTGCTGAAACGCGATATGTGGCTGGATTTTTCCGGAAAGGGATTTTTCGCGCGGGATCGCATCGAGGGAAGCATGCGCCAGGGCTGGCGGTTCGATGTGGCGAAGCCTTACAGGCTGGAACGCGCCGATAGCCTTATGGCACGAAGAGAAGCCCCCGATGATTTGTCGGCGGCGCTGCTGGTGACAGTCGGCGCGGACGAGACGTTGACCGGCGTGGAATGGCATCAGATGAATGTCACGCTCAACGCGGGTGTGCGTCTGGAGGCGGATGTCTCAAGCCGGGTTCCGGTCACGGGTTGGCAACAGTCGTTCGACAGCGTGGAAACCACTCTGCGAATGCCTTACGGTTACCGGCTGATTGCCGCGCCGGGCGTGGATAGAGCTTCGGGTAACGTGTGGGTGGAACGTTGGACAATTCTGGATGTTTTTCTCGCAGCCTTCTTCGCGTTGCTGGCCTGGCGGATGTTCGGCACGGTGGGCGGAGTGATCTCCATCGCCTACCTGACTCTTGGAATGCACGAGTCCGCGCCGGTTCAGCCTTTTGCTGCCGTCATCATCCTGGCCTTGCTGTGCCGTGCCTTGCCGGAAGGGCGTTTGCGTAAGGTGTTGCGCGCCGGAGAACGTATTGCGCTGCTCTGTTTTGTCGGCGCAGCAGTTTTGTTCATCCCGACGCAGATTCGTACCGCGCTGTATCCTCAGCTTGAAGGGGGGGGCATGGTGGAAGCCGTGCTGGTGGATATGCCTGCGGACATGCCTGATGAGCAAGATTCCGCTGTTGACAGGATGGAGAGGATCGCTGAATTGGGCGCGGTTTCTCCCGCTTCTCCGCCGCCGCCCGAATCATTATCAATAAAAAGCTCACAAGAAGCCGTAATGAGGTCACAAGGGGCCGTAGTGATGTCAAAAGAAGCTGAGAAACCCGCCACATTGAGAAGGGGTATGTCCGCTTATGCGCCTGAGCAGCGCCAGCGTTATGCCCAATCCACCGTCACGCAGACGGGCGGCGGCGAACCGGCCTGGACATTGGGGCATTCCTACAGGCTGCATTGGTCAGGGCCTGTCACTGAAGCGCAGAGCGTGCGGCTGCTGCTCAGTCCGCCCTGGTTGACCCGTTTGCTGCGCCTGCTGATCGTCGCGCTGTTGGGCTGGCTCGTCTGGCGTTCGGTTCGCATGGTTTTCCCCGGCGCAGGTGCGCCTTCGTCGTGGGGGAAACCCGGCGCGGCAAAGGCTTCGACGCCTTCCGCTACGGCGGCGCTCTTCATATTGTGCCTTGCGGGTTTTGTGGCGGTCGGATTGGGTTTTTCCACGCCTACCGCTGCCGCGCCGCCTGAAAGCAGCGCATTCCCGCCCGATGATCTGCTGGAGGAATTAAGAACCCGTCTGCTCAAAGCGCCCGCATGCTCGCCATCTTGCGTGGATATCGCCAAGGTTCGCATTGATGCCGACGCATCGCAATTCAAAGTGATGCTCGTGGCGCACGTCGAGGCGGTGACCTCGCTGCCGCTGCCTGTGCCAGACGAGCAGATGACCCTGCGCGGTGCGCGCGTCAACGGTGAGGCACAGCCGGTGTTGCGCGTCGGGGAGCAAAACTACATTGCCCTGCCGCGTGGCGTCCATCATGTCCAGCTCGAATATGCGCTCGATGACGATTCCGCTTCGCTCGGCTTTCCGATTCGTCCCGCGCAGATCGAATTCGGCAGCGCGTACTGGCAGGCCGATGGTATCGACGAAGGGCGTCTTCTGGGGGAAACGCTCAATTTCTCCCGTGTGGCCGCTGCCACGGCTGCGCCGTCCACCGACCGGAAAGGTGGGGGAGACGCTGCCATGGCTTTGTCGTCGTCGGCACAGCAATTTCCGCCTTTCGTACATGTGCAGCGCGATCTCATTTTTGATCTCGACTGGAGCGTCCGTACCCAGGTCAGGCGCATCGCGCCGGAGGACGGCGGTTTTACCTTCCCTGTGCCGCTGTTGCCCGGCGAACACATCACCACCCCCGAACTCAAGGTTCAGGATGGCCGCGCCCTGGCGGTTTTTGCAAGCAAGACCAATACGGCCAACTGGACGGCCCGGCTGGACAAAGTGAAGAATGTCATCGAACTGCGCGCCCCGCTTCTGACGGAACATGCGGAAACCTGGCGCGTCACCGTGAATCCCTCTTGGCATCTGGAGTGGGAAGGCGTGCCGGTGACTCTCAAAAGCAGCGGGGAAGATGTGATGTTTGTATTCCATCCCTTACCCGGCGAAAAATTGGTGCTGACCCTGACGCAGCCCGTCAAGACCGAGGGCGGAATCCGCGCCATCGACAGTGTGCGGCTGGAGAACCATGTCGGCCAGCATGCCAGCGATGTCACGCTGGAATTCAATCTGCGGGCGAGTCAGGGAGGCGAGCATCTCATCACCCTGCCGTCGGAACTGGAAGTGCTCGAAGTGCGGCGCGGCGGAGTCCCCCTGAACCTGCAAGCGCGCGAAAATCGCCTGAGCCTGCCCGTTTCGCCAGGGTCGCAAACCTACACGCTCCGGCTGCGTCATCAGGGGGAGGTTGGCTTTTTCATGTCCAGTCCGGGCATCGCCCTTGGCTTGCCAGCGGCCAACATCAACTTGCGCGTCGTTCTCGGCAAACAGCGCTGGATTCTTGCAACGAGCGGTCCGGTAGTTGGCCCGGCAGTGCTCTATTGGGGTGAACTACTGGCGGCGCTTCTCCTTGCTTTCCTGCTGGCGAAAAGCGGTATTTCTTCGCTTAAACGCTGGCAATGGTTCCTGCTCGTGTTGGGTTTTTCCACCTTTTCGTGGATGACGCTGTTTGTCATTACACTCTGGCTGCTCGTTATCGACTGGCGTGTGCGGCGCGAATCCTGTTCGGATTGGCCTGCGCGCAGGTTTAACGCCATGCAGGTAGGCATCGTCATACTGACCGCCATGATGCTGTACAAGCTCATCAACACCGTGCCTGAAGGTCTGCTTGGCGTACCCGACATGGGCATTCGTGGCTATGGTTCCGGCAACAACAATTTGGCTTGGTTTGCTGACCAGAGTGATTCACTGCTGCCCGTCGCCACGGTCTTCAGCCTGCCAATCTGGCTATACCGCGCGCTCATGCTGGCCTGGACGCTCTGGCTTGCAAATATCCTCATCCGCTGGTTGAGCCGGGGATTTTCCGCGTGGCTCAAGAATGGCTACTGGAAGAAAACCGGGCGGATGTGGAAGAAAAAAACTGTTCCACAGCCTATCGCTTCAGAAACGGCCACTGGCGACGAGAAGTGTGATCAAAATGGTGAAGAGGGAGGGAAGTAAAATGCAGGTAACGGCTCAAATGATCGGTGAATTGATCGACAGCCGGAATGTGTCGATCGTGGGTTCCGTCGATCAGAACGGTTTTCCCAACATCAAGGCCATGCTCGAACCGCGCAAGCATGACGGCATCAAGACTTTCTGGTTCACAACCAATACGTCCAGCATGCGCGTGACGCAATTCCGCGCCAATCCAAAAGCGTGCATCTATTTTTTCGACCGCGACACTTTCCGGGGCGTGATGCTACAGGGCAGCATGGAGGTGTGTGAGGACGCGGCGACGAAGGAGATGATCTGGCGCGAGGGCGACACGCTCTATTACCGCGAAGGCGTGACCGACCCGGATTATTGTGTGCTGAGGTTTACCGCCGTTTCGGGGCGCTATTACGCGGAGCTTTCTACCAGCAGTTTCGAGGTGGGGTAAAAACAGCGGGAGAGAAAAGCCGGGGCGGAACGCCTAGCCTATTATGACAACCCAAAATACTTCTCAAAAAACCTGAGCAGCTTTTCAATAACGTTCTGCTTTTTGGTTGTCCGTTCCCCCCCGCCGCTAAATCGCGACATGGGCGGCAAAATTCTATCAATATCCGTGCCGGTGGTTCTGATCGCGCCATCACGGAAGGAATTTTCAACAAAGCGCCGTGTTTCCTCCGGCTTCAGCTTCTCGGCAGCAATCAGGGCAGACAAATCGTTTTCCTTCTGTTCCTGGACGTACTTTTGCCAGTCGTCGTCCACTTGGGTTGCAGTATTGACCCGCGCAATAAAGCCTTCGATAAGTTCTTTCTTGCTCCGAAGCTCGATACTGGAACTCACAGCCTTTTCAATCGCCTGAAGGATGCTCAAGTCCGTGCAGTTCGTTTCGTGGTATCTGGCCACCAGCATGAGGATGTAATCAATGTTGACCTCGATCTGCTTGATCAGCTCGATCTCGAAAATCACATCGTCATTGATATTTTCTTTATCAGCGCTTTTGTCCCTGGAAAACTCCTGATACAGATCGATGTATCTGCTCTGATAATCCTGAAATTCCCGTTCGGACAAAATTTCGTTGCCCGCGAACTCATCAAAAGAAGTCAGAATGTTTTTCACGCGCAGGATTGCGCCAAAAAGGTTGATAAAGCCCTTCTTTGCCATCTCGCCAACGATGTCGACGCCCAAGGGGTAGGTCGTGACGAGCCGCCCAATGAGTTCTTTGTATCCTGGCTTGTGCTTTCCTTTTTCTTCGTACCCGTTGTAATACTCGTCATAGGTTTTCAGCAGGACGATACCGCCCGCTTCCCGGTCGCCAAAGAGGCCAATGGCCTCATCCGTGGCTTGCTTCAGGTCACGAAAACAGATGATGTTTCCAAAAGTTTTAACAGAATTGAGGATGCGGTTGGTGCGGGAAAAAGCCTGGATCAGCCCGTGCTGTTTCAGGTTTTTGTCCACCCAGAGCGTGTTGAGTGTGGTCGCGTCAAACCCCGTCAGGAACATGTTGACCACGATCAGCAGGTCAATCTCGCGGTTTTTGACACGTAAGGACAGGTCTTTGTAGAAATTCTGGAATTTGTCCGCCGAAGTATCGTAGCTGGCTCCAAACATGGCGTTGTAGTCAGCAATGGCACTTTCCAGAAAGTCGCGGGAGGCCTTGTCGAGTTTGTCGTTCTCGAACCCCTCATCGGTAAGCGTGTCCTCCGGGTCGTCCTCGTTGGCACAGAAGCTGAAGATGGTGGCGATACGCAGTTTGCGGCTGCTTTCCGCATTCTGGCGCTTGAATTCTTCGTAGAACTTCATCGCCATTGGAATCGAGGCCACGGCAAAGATGGAATTGAACCCCTCAACCCTTCTGCTTGCTTTTTCCTCTTCTACCTTGCCGTGTTTGCTGGCCGCGACTTCTTCGACATTCACGATAACCCGGTGCTGGAAGAAGGCGCGGTTTTTATTCCTGTAGGTCTTTTGGTCGAAGTGTTCGAGCGTGTACTTTACGATCTCCCGCACGCGCTCCGGGGCGGACATGGCCTTTTCCACGTCGATAGCCCGGACTTTCGCGTCCTGCACGTCCGGCGACATCTTCACCGTGTTCACGTAGTCGATGCGAAACGGCAGCACATTGCCATCGTTGATGGCGTCCACGATGGTGTAGGTATGCAGCCTGTCCCCAAACGCCTGTTCCGTCGTCCGCAGGAACGGATTGCCGCCATGTCCGGCGTTTTTGGAGAAAATCGGCGTGCCGGTAAAGCCGAAGATGTGGTAACGCTTGAATGCCTTGGTAATCGCCTGGTGCAATTCCCCGAATTGGGAGCGGTGGCATTCGTCGAATATCAGCGCGACGTGCTTGCAGAATACGGGGTGATTCTTGTTCTTGCCGACAAAGATACCGAGCTTCTGGATGGTGGTGATGATGATCCGGGCGTTTGGGTCTTCCAGTTGCCGTTTCAGCACTCTCGTGGAGGTGTTGGAGTTGGCCGCGCCTTTCTCGAAGCGGTCGTACTCCTTCATGGTCTGGTAATCGAGGTCTTTGCGGTCAACGACGAACAGCACCTTGTCGATGCTGGGCAGGTTCTTGGCAAGCTGTGCCGTCTTGAAGCTGGTCAGCGTCTTGCCGCTGCCGGTGGTGTGCCAGATGTATCCGCCGCCTTCGACCGTGCCGGCTTTTTTATAGTTGGCCGCAATTTCGATGCGCGAGAGGATTCGCTCGGTCGCCGCGATCTGGTATGGGCGCATGACGAGCAGCAATTCTTCCGAAGTGAACACACAGTAGCGGGTGAGGATGTTCAGGATCGTGTGCTTGGCGAAGAACGTCGCGGTAAAGTCTGTGAGGTCGGCGATGACCTTGTTCGTGGCGTCCGCCCAGTAGCTTGTGAACTCAAAGCTGTTGCTGGTTTTTTTGCGGCTCTTGCGCTCATCGCCCCCCATCCCCCTGATGTGCTGGTCGCGGGTGGTGTTGCTGTAATACTTGGTGTAGGTGCCGTTGCTGATGACGAAAATCTGAACATATTCATACAGCCCGGAAGCTGCCCAAAAGCTGTCCCGCTGATAGCGTTTGATCTGGTTGAACGCCTCGCGGATGGCCACGCCCCGGCGCTTCAGTTCGACGTGGATCAGCGGCAGGCCGTTGACCAGAATCGTCACGTCGTAGCGGTTTTCACGCGCGCCGCGCGCTTCCTCGTATTGGTTCAGGACTTGGAGGCGGTTGTTATGGATGTTCTTTTTGTCGATCAGATAAATGTTCTTCGTGCTGCCGTCCTCACGCTTGAGGATTTGCACATAGTCGTCCTGTATCCGACGGGTTTTTTCCACGATGCCGTCGTTCGCGCCGGAAATGCACTCGCGGAAAAACAGCTTCCATTCTGAGTCGGTAAAGGCCGTGTCGTTCAAAGCCTCCAACTGACGGCGCAGGTTGGCAATCAAACCCGCTTCGTCAGTAACGTGGATGCGTTCATAGCCTTGCCCTTGCAGGCGTTTGATGAAGTCCCGCTCAAGCTCCGCTTCGGATTGATAAGAATCCTCCCGCACACACAGGGCAGGCTTATATTCGGCGACGACTGTCGATTCGTTGTCGGCGGCGATGATGCGGTATTGGCTCATGTACGTAACTTCCTTGTCTTTGTCATTGCGGGCGCAGCAATCCATCTGCATTATTTCACCGTTTTTACTGGATTGCTTCGTCGCTTCGCTCCTCGCAATGACGGAGTGGGAAGGTTAGCAGCTTGTCGCGGTAGTACTCGTATTGCTTGCGGCGGGCTTCGATCTCGGCGGGCAGGCCGCTGGTGATGTCGGTGGTCAGGGTGTCGAAACGGTCGAGGATAGAAACGATGCGGGCTTGTTCTTCGAGCGAGGGGAGAGAGAATTTATATCTTTTTACCTTGGCATCGGATATAGCCGGATAACTTGTGCCTTCTTGGTTATTCTCAACGTACAAGTTGAAATTTCCGGTTGTTATTGTGAAATAAAGAAATTTTGGCAATATCCTTTGTGTATTAGCTCGCAAAATGCAATATCCAGTACTACATATCTGCCCATCAAATTTTGATGGTATAAAACAATATCGTTGTAATGTAGGACGTGTTGTAGCGAACAGTACATCATTATTTTTAATAATCTGCTGTGCCCTACTTGGAGCATTTGCTGAATTTATTACCTGCTCAGGCTGAATTTTATTAGTTTCTCGATCCACAGATGTTAGATCAATATAATAATATTCATCATCTGATTCTTTCCAACGGATATTACTCGTATGTAAACACACTTCTCCCAACAACACCACTGGCACATCATCGCCAAAAGTCAGCAATTCGTTCCGATAATATTGATATTGCTTTTTCCTCGCTGCAAGCTCCGCTGTAAGCTCCGCTGTAAGCTCCGTGAATTTGTCCAAAATGCGGACGATTTCTTGTTGGATGGAGAGGGGTGGGAGGGGAATGATGACCTTCGCCATAACATTACTCATTAGCTTGGGGTTGCCCATACCATCATTAACGTAATCCTTCGCAGAAATTTGCAAAATATAATATATGAATTTTGCACTGATTTTGTCTATGTCTTTTACTTTTAATAAACCGCATACATTTGTTATACTGAATTTTTCTCCAACATGATAAAATACAGAACCAGCGTTTGCACCGTCAGTTGTCCATGTTATAGATTCGCAGTCGTAGTCATACGTGTTTATATAACCGAATATGCCGTTATTTGCTGTCTGTGAAGAATAAACAGGATAATCGCCCACATTGTCTCGTAGATAATCCTTTGACATGACCCGCCCGCGAGTGATGTCACAAATCTCTCCCAACGGAGCGCATTCCACCCCATCCGGGCAAAGCTCGGCGATCAGCCGGTCAAGCTTGCTCATCGCTCTCGTCTCCCGCATGGTTTTTTGCCAGTTGCTTCACTGCCCGGTCAAAATCACTCTCCAATTGTTTCATCTCCCGCGTGCGGTATATCTCAAATTCTTTTTCAGCTTTTTCAATCGCCCGCTTATGCGAGACGCTTCCCTTGCCTATGAGCAGTTCGCGCCGGTTGCCCAGTAATTGACGGTCGAGTTCGGCAACCCAGTCCGCCATAGTCATAGCGTGTTCTTCCAGCGCTTGCAGCTCGGCATAATCCAAAAACTGCGATACAAGCAGATTCAATATCTGCAACTCTCTTTCGCTCAAAAAATTTTTGGCAATGCGGACATCCTCTTTCGTAATATAGTTACCCTTGAAATTCGTCATGCCGACCAGAGGTTTGCGGCTGTCCGCGCGTTCGTAAATCACTTCCGCCGCCGTGTGTTTATGCGCGGCATAGTGCATTTTGTTCTGCACCGTTGCAAAAAACTCCCGCGCAATATCTGTTTTGGGGTTGTAATCAATCGCTGTTGTATAAATATCTGTCACTTGCTGATACAGGTTGCGCTCGCTGCTGCGAATGTCGCGGATGCGTTGCAACAGTTCCCGAAAATATCGCCCGCCGCCATTTTTCAGCCGCTCATCGTCAAGCGTGAAGCCCTTACGGATATATTCATTCAGCCGCTTCGTCGCCCATTGGCGAAATTGCGTACCACGCAGGGATTTGACGCGATACCCGACGGAAATAATCACATCGAGGTTGTGATAATCAACTTGATACGTTTTGCCATCGGCGGCAGTTGTTGCAAAATTTGCAACAACTGAATTTCTCACCAACTCACCTTCTTCAAAAACATTTTTAATATGGCGTGAAATCGTTGATTTATCACGCTCAAACAGCATAGCCATCTGGTCAAGCGTCAACCAGGCGCTTTCCTCGCCAAAGCGCACATCAACAGATATTTTTTCATCTTCCGTCTTGAAGATAATGATTTGATTGCCCGCTTTCCTCATTGATTACGCCCCCTCTATTTCCTCGATGATGGCGGCGATCTCCCGACGCAGAACATCGCTACGGGCAACGATGCGCTCAATTTCGGCATTCAGTACGGCGATGTCCACCTTCTCGCGCTTGTCCTCCTGCTCAACGTAGGAACTGACAGAAAGATTGTAGTCCTGCGCGGCAATGTCCCCGTTGGGCACAAGCGCGGCAAAATGCGGCGCGTCTTTCCGCGCCATGTACGCGGCAAGGATGGCGTCAATGTTCGCCTGCGTGAGTTTGTTGTTGTTCGTGACCTTGACGCATTCGCGGCTTGCGTCAATGAACAGGGTGCTGTTCTCGCTCTTGGACTTTTTCAGCACCATGATGCAGGTAGCGATGCTCGTGCCGTAAAAAAGGTTGCCCGGCAACTGTATTACGCAATCAACATAATTGTTGTCGATGAGATATTTGCGGATTTTCTGCTCCGCCCCGCCGCGATAGAGAATGCCGGGGAAGCAGACAATGGCCGCCGTGCCGCTGGTGGCCAGCCAGGACAGGCTGTGCATGATGAAGGCGAGGTCAGCCTTGCTCTTCGGCGCAAGCACGCCCGCCGGAGAAAAACGCGGATCGTTAATCAGCAGGGGATTTTCGTCGCCCGCCCATTTGATCGAATACGGCGGATTGGAAACAATCGCCTCGAACGGTTCATCGTCCCAATGCAGCGGCTCGGTGAGTGTGTCCCCGTGGCCGATGTCAAACTTGTCGTAGTCGATGTCGTGCAGGAACATGTTGATGCGGCAGAGGTTGTAGGTGGTGATGTTGATCTCCTGCCCGAAAAAGCCCTGCCGGATGTTCTCTTTCCCAAGAATCTTGGCGAACTTCAACAGCAGCGAACCGGAGCCGCAGGCCGGGTCATAGACCTTGTTGACTTTGGTTTTGCCAACGAGCGTCAGGTGGGCGAGAAGTTCGGAAACCTCCTGCGGGGTGTAATACTCGCCGCCGCTTTTGCCCGCGTTACCGGCGTACATGCCCATGAGGAATTCATAGGCGTCGCCAAAGGCGTCGATGGTGTTGTCCTTGTAATCGCCAAGCTGCATCTCGCCCACGCCGTTGAGCAGCTTGACTAGGCGCTCATTGCGCTTGGCGACCGAGGCGCCCAGCTTGTTGCTGTTGACGTCGATGTCGTCAAACAGCCCTTTGATGTCGTCCTCGCTGTCTGTACCCTGGGCGGAGGATTCGATATGCCTGAAAATCCTTTCCAGCGTCTCGTTCAGGTTCTCGTCCGACGCGGCGCGGCTACGGACATTCTCGAACAGTTCGCTTGGCAGGATAAAGAAGCCCTTTGTGTCGACCAGTTCCACGCGGGTAAGCTCGGCCTTGCTGTCTGGCAGCTTGGCGTAATCGAAGGACTCATCGCCCGCCTCACGTTCCCCGGCGTTGATGTAGGTGGCGATGTTTTCGGAAATGTAGCGGTAGAAAAGGATGCCGAGCACGTATTGCTTGAAGTCCCACCCGTCCACGCTTCCACGCAGGTCGTTGGCGATATTCCAGATGGTGCGGTGCAGTTCCGCACGTTCCTGTTCCTTTTTGTTGTCAGACATAATCTCCGTCTCTATGCAAACAAGATGTATTGCTTTTGAGGACAGGCTCTTGCTCAACAAACACCTCGCCCTCCATTCCCGCTAATTCTATCCTCCGAAGGTCAGAAATTAAGCCGCGCAACCCAAGGAAGCTCTGCACAACCCTTTTTGATGTTTAGTGCGGGGTTTATTCCCCGAAGGGGCGGGGTGGTTGCGGCGTATGGGAACCGCGCTCGGCTGGAAAAACCCCGGCTTCCGTCACCAGCCAGTTCATCGCGTGGTCATGGGATTGCGGCAGAACATCGTTTTCGCGCCCAAGCTCGAAACCGACTCCCACCGCAATCATCCTCATTGCGGCCAGTGTGCGGTCGAAATAGCCGCTGCCGTAGCCGAGCCGGTATCCGCGCGCGTCAAATGCGTTGAGCGGCACGAGCGCCACATCCGGCGTAAGGGCTTCTCCGTGCGTTGGGAACGGGATGCCGTGCTGGTCGAGCGCCAGTTCCATTCCCGGCGTCCAGCGCCGGAAAACGAGCGGCGCGTCCCGCCCCACCACGACCGGCAAGGCCGCGATACGGGCCGTATCCCCATCCAGCCAGCGTTCTACCCATCTGCGGCAATCCGCCTCCGCGCGGAATGGCCAGCAAAAAGCCAGCACACGCGGCGCGAATTGGGCGATCAATGAATCGAGATGGCGCATGATGGCCGCCTCCCATGCGGCGCGGCGCGCGTGAGGCGCAGTTTCCCGCGCGGTGAGCGCGCGTTTGCGTATCGCGGCTCTTTGTGCCTGGGCCTCGATAGTATCCAGGAGGGATTTTTCTTCCTGCGGCTCCATATTGTTACGGCGCTCCTCCAGCGGTTCGCCGCTATACTACGCGACTTTCCCCGACACATTAGATAGAGCGCCATCATGGAAGCAGAACGCCAGAATGCCATTGCCGAACGCATCGAAGACATCGCCGCGCGCGCGCGCGCGCTACGGAGGTATCTTTGACTACGAAGTCAAGGCAACCCGCTTAGAGGAGGTCAACCGCGCCCTGGAAGACCCCGCCGTCTGGAACGACGCCGCGCGCGCGCAGGAATTGGGACGCGAAAAACGCCAGCTTGAAGACGTCGTTCAGATTCTCGGGGCCGCCAACCTTGACGCGCGCAATCTCAAGGAATTGTTCGATCTCGCCCAGGCTGAAGACGACGACGACACTTTTGAAGCCGTGGAGGGCGACCTTCAGGCGCTTACGGAGACCATCGAGACGCTCGAATTCCGGCGTATGTTCGCTCATCCGATGGACCCGGCTAATTGCTTCGTCGAAATTCAGTCCGGCGCAGGAGGGACTGAGGCGCAGGATTGGGCTTCGATGCTGGAACGCATGTACCTGCGTTACGCGGAGAAAAAGGGGTTCACTGTTGAACTGCTCGAAGAGAGCGAAGGGGACGTAGCCGGCATCAAGAACTGCACCATCAAGGTGAACGGCGAATACGCCTACGGCCACTTGCGAACCGAGACGGGCATTCATCGGCTGGTACGCAAGTCCCCGTTCGATTCCAACGCGCGGCGGCACACCAGTTTCAGTTCGGTGTTCGTCTATCCGGAAGTCGATGATTCCATCGAAATCGAGATCAATCCTGCGGATTTACGCATCGACACCTACCGCGCCTCCGGCGCGGGTGGCCAGCACATCAACAAGACCGACTCGGCAGTACGCATCACCCACCTGCCGACCAATACCGTTGTTCAGTGCCAGAACGACCGTTCACAGCACCGCAACAAGGACGAAGCCATGAAAATGTTGCGGGCACGCCTCTATGAACTGGAACTCCGCAAGCGCCAGGCCGAACAGCAAAAGCTGGAAGACAGCAAATCCGACATTGGCTGGGGTCATCAGATTCGTTCCTACGTGCTCGACCAGTCGCGAATCAAGGATTTACGTACCAATTACGAAGTCGGCAATACCCAGGCCGTGCTCGATGGCGACCTTGACGATTTCATTGCCGCAAGCCTCAAGCAGGGGGTTTGATAGCAAGCGTAGCTTTGAGACCGGATGAGCCACGAAACGAGACCATCCGCCGTTCTCATTTTGGCGCGAAGCGGCGCTGACTATCAATTTGCACTGCTTCGCATTGGAACCGTTGATCGGCGGATGGCGATCTGCGGCCTTATCCGCCCTTGCTATGCGGATTATTTGCACATTGTGCAGCCTATGCGAAACAAGATAGTATGCGTAAATCTTACGCTACAGGAATTCGTCATGGCATTTCCGTTTGTTGACCGCGCTCCCACGATGGAGGAAATCATCTGCATCTACTTGTACGATGATACCAAGCCCCCTGCAAAGGGCACGCTCAAGACCTGGGACGATGTCAAGAAGCTGGCCAAGCCAACGCGGCAGGACGTGGAGATTGATAAAAAGTGGTTCATGATGCACGGCGGCGGGCGGTTCATGAGCGTCGCGCTGTTCCGCGTCGTGAGGAGGTTCCTGGCCGGAGAAGGGAATTTTTGGCCTGGGTCATACGGGCCAGAGGCGGTTTTTCAAAAGTTTGGTGTTTTCGATCAGATCAAACGACGGTTCGCACTGAAACAGTACGATTTTGGTTTGAATGACCCGGATTTTGTTGACCGCTGCGAGGTCTTCGGTTCCAGCGCTTTCGAGATCAACAGGTTTTCGCAGTTTGTCGTCGACCCATATCAGGAGGGTTCCGAAATGGGGCGACGCGAAGTCCGGAACATTTGGGTGGAGCCGGTTGAGGATAACTATGACTACGACAGCGACAGTTGGGAAGCCAAAATTAGCAACGCGATAGTGAGGCCCGTGATTGACCCGTTGAAAATGGGTCGTAAGATTGCAATCAAATTTGTCGGAAACTATCCTTTCCGGAAGGACTATACCAAAGCAGACCTACCCGAACTGGAAAGAACCAACAGGCTTCTTGATTCGCAAAAAGCCAGCATATTTGACAAGGGGATGGGCTTCCCCTCCCGGTTTGCTAAAAAAATGGAAGACTTGTACGCCCATGGCATTCTCTATGCAAAACCAAATATAAAGACGAAAATCGTATCTACCCCTTTCCTTGTACCTGTTCCTGTTATCGATGGTTTTGTCCCGCGCGATACGGAATGACGGGCATTGAAAATGAAAATGCAAATTAAAACATGGGGTAAAATAGCCATCGCCCTGTGCGTTTTTGTCCCGACACTCCTCTCATCAGCGTATTACGCGCAAACGCAGGGGGTATGCCTGAAGACCGGTCGGGCGTTAGGTGAAGAGGAACTGCGAAAGGCAGTCCTGGCAAATATAGTCAACCACAGAATCAAACAGACATTTCGATATAATCACGAGTTTGAGCAAGATGCTGTGCTAGGCATCAATAGCCCCACTCAAGAAACAAACCTCCAAAAACTAATTGAAGATTCCTATAACAACAACAAATCTTTTGAAGAAAACTTTGGCCTTAATAAAATCCTGCTGAATGGGCGGAAACAAAAAAAATACGATGCCTTGAGTCCCGGCCAATTAAGCGAACCTTTTCTTGCAATAGATTTTGAATCAAGAAGAAATGGTGATGCAACTATTTTTATCTCAAGTAATCTTAAAAAGATAGCTTTTTCGGATATGGAGCCAGAACTGAAAGAAGCGGCAAAGGAAAAGATGACTTGGTATAACAAACTTCTTGGATACGGGAATCATTATTTTGATTTTGGGTTTCCTTTTTTTTATTCTATTATGCGCGAATGCTGCGATAATAGAGATTCAAATGACAAAGATTATTTGCAGAGAAAGGAAGAAGCCTATACCCTCTCATTAAAAGCAGTGACAGTTGACAAAACTAAACACATTGATACAAATATAGGCGTTGTCACAAATTGCGGCGACCTTTTGCTGTCAAAGAACGGGGAAATTGCCATCTTGGGCAATAAATATAACGATGAAGACGACGATTGACTCCTGTTCTGTAGGCTCATCTTTGCCTATCTCTTTCTTTGTCCCGCGCGATGAGGAATAAGGGGCATTGAAGATGAAAGCGCATCTAACAACATGGGGCAAAATAGCCATCGCCCTGTGCGTTTTTGTCCCGGCGCTCCTCTCATCGGCGTATTACGCGCAAACGCAGGGGGTATGCCTGAAAGCTGGACGGGTGTTAAGTGAAGATGAACTGCGAAAAGCAGTGCAGGCGAATTTTGTCAACCAGAGAATTAAAGAAGCATTCCAATCTAATCATGAGTGGAAGTATGACTCTGTGGTGGGCATCAATAGTTCCGCTCAAGAAACAAACCTCCAAAAACTGATCGAGGCTTCCTATAACAATGGTAAATCTTTTGAAGAAAACTTTGGCCTTAATAAAATCCTGCTGAATGGGCGAGTACAAAAGGAATACGAAACCTTGAAACCTAGCCAGTTACACGAACCTTTTCTTGCGATAGTTTTTGAACCAAGAAAAAATCTTAATGCAAATGTTTTTATTTCCAACAACATTAAAAAGATAGCGTTTTCGGATTTGACGCCAGAACTGAAAGGAGCGGCAAAGGAAAAGATGACTTGGTACAACAAACTTCTTGGATACGGGAATCATTATTTTGATTTTAGTTCTTCATTTTATATTATTGGGCGTGAATGCTGCGATAATAGAAATTCAGATGACGAGGATTATTTGCACAGAAAGGAAGAAGCCTATTACAGCTCATTAAGAAATGTGTCAGACAACGTATTCCAACACAAAATTACAGATATTCGCGCAGTTTCAAATTGCGGCGAACTTTTGCGGTCAAAGCACGGAGGACTTGCCATCTTGGGCAGTAAATATGACGATGGAGGCAATGAAGACTGATCTCTGTTCCATAGGCTCTCTTTGCCTATCTCTTTCTTTGCCCCGCGCGATGCGGAATAACCGGCATTGAAAATGAAAATGCAAATAAAAACATGGGGCAAAATAGCCATCGCCCTGTGCGTTTTTGTCCCGACGCTCCTCTCATCGGCGTATTACGCGCAAACGCAGGGGGTATGCCTGAAAGCCGGGCGGGTGTTAAGTGAAGATGAGTTACGAAAAACGGTTCTGGCAAATTTTGTCAACCACAGAATCAAACGAACAGTTTACTATAATTATAAGCTTGAGGAAGACTCTATGGTAGGCATCAATAGCCCCACCCAAGAAACAAACATCCAAAAACTGATTGAGGTTTCCTATAACAACAGCAAATCTTTTGAAGAAAATTTCAGCCTTAACAAAATCCTACTGAATGGGCGGGCGAAAAAGAAATACGATACCTTGAGTCCCGGCCAGTTACGCGAACCTTTTCTTGCGATATATTTTGAACCAAGAAGAAGCGGTGATGCTGCTATTTTTATCTCCAGCAATCTTAAAAAAATAGCGTTTTCGGATTTGACGCC
Source organism: Betaproteobacteria bacterium (assembly GCA_009782565.1). GTDB lineage: Bacteria > Pseudomonadota > Gammaproteobacteria > Burkholderiales > Rhodocyclaceae > WRNU01. The sequence continues at coordinate 377 of WRIU01000006.1, read as the reverse complement.
AGAACTGAAAGATGCCTCAAAGGAAAAAATGACTTGGTACAACAAACTTCTTGGGTACGCGAACCATTATTTTGATTTTGGTTCTATTTATGAGATTGAGCGTGAGTGCTGCGATAATAGAAACTCAGATGACAAAGATTATTTACAGAGAAAAGAAGAAGCCTATGCCCGCTCATTAAGAGCAGTGACAGACGACAACCCCTATCACAAAACTATACACATTCGCATGATCTCAAATTGCGGCGATCTTATGTTGTCAAAGAACGGAGAAATTGCCAGCTTGGGTAATAAATATAACGATGAAGACGACGACTGACGCCCGTTCCCTCTCTACCCATCACAGCATCCGACACTGGAAACACGAATGATGTTTTTTG
>WRIU01000005.1 GCA_009782565.1 Betaproteobacteria bacterium | reverse complement strand
CCCCCGCGCCTTCTCTTCCGGCGCAGCGTCGATCTGGTCGTAGGCCTTCGCCTCTCCGCCAAATTTCTTCGACAGGATCAATGTGATCGCCGCCGTCAGCGTTGTTTTGCCGTGGTCCACGTGCCCGATCGTACCCACATTCACGTGCGGCTTTGTCCGTTCAAACTTTCCCTTGGCCATGCTGGCTCCTCATATTCAGTCGTTTGGTTTGTTGTAGTTACTTGCGATTGTTGATGACCGCTTCGGCCACGCTCTTTGGCGCTTCGACGTAGTGTTTGAACTCCATCGAGTAGGTTGCGCGCCCCTGGGTGAGTGAGCGCAACTGGGTCGCGTAGCCGAACATTTCGGCCAGCGGCACTTCGGCCTTGATTTCCTTCATCCCGCCCGGCAGGTCGTCCATGCCTTGAATGATGCCACGACGCCCGGAAAGGTCGCCCATGACGTTGCCCATATAGTCTTCCGGCGTCTCGACCGTAACAGCCATCATCGGTTCGAGCAGAACCGGGTTGGCTTTTCGCATCGCGTCCTTGAAGGCGATTGAGGCGGCCATTTTGAAGGCATTTTCGTTCGAGTCGACATCGTGGTAGGAACCGTCGAAGAGCGTTACCTTGACATCCACCACGGGGAAGCCAGCCAGCACACCATTGGGGAGCGTTTCCTGCAAACCCTTGTCGACGGCGGGGATGTATTCGCGCGGAACCACGCCGCCCTTGATGGCGTCGACGAATTCGTAGCCCTTACCGGCTTCGTTCGGCTCCAGTTTGAGCCAGACATGGCCGTATTGGCCGCGCCCGCCGGACTGTTTGACGAACTTGCCTTCCTGCTCGACGGCCTTGCGAATGGCTTCGCGGTAGGCAACCTGCGGCGCGCCGACGTTGGCTTCGACGTTGAATTCGCGCTTCATGCGGTCGACGATGATTTCGAGGTGCAACTCACCCATGCCGGAGATGATGGTCTGACCGGATTCTTCGTCGGTACGCACACGGAACGAAGGGTCTTCCGCCGCCAAACGACCCAGGGCAATGCCCATTTTTTCCTGGTCGGCCTTGGTTTTGGGTTCGACGGCGACGTGAATCACCGGCTCCGGGAAAACCATGCGCTCAAGAATCACCGGCGAGGAGGGGTCACACAGGGTCTCGCCCGTGGTGACTTCTTTCAGGCCCACGCAAGCGGCAATATCGCCCGCCAGCACTTCCTTGATTTCCTCGCGTTCGTTGGCGTGCATCTGGAGGATACGGCCAATGCGCTCTTTCTTGCCCTTGACCGGGTTGAACACGGTCTCACCCGAAGAGAGCGTGCCGGAATAGACGCGCACGAAGGTCAGTTGGCCGACGAAGGGGTCGGTCATCAGTTTGAAGGCGAGCGCGGAGAATTTTTCGTCATCGGCGGCCTTGCGGGAGACCTCCTTCTCGCGGTCATCCACCCCTTGGACCGGCGGAATATCCACCGGCGAAGGCAGAAACTCGATCACCGCGTCCAGCATGCGTTGCACACCCTTGTTCTTGAAGGCGCTACCGCATAGCGTGGGCTGGATTTCGCAGCCTATCGTGCGTTGACGCAGGCCGGCCTTGATTTTTTCTTCGGGCAAATCGCCGTTTTCGAGGTACTCGTTCATGAGTTCCTCGGAGGCTTCGGCAGCGGCTTCGAGCATCTGCTCGCGCCAGGTTTTGGCTTCATCGAGCAGATCGGCAGGAATGTCGCGCTGTTCGTATTTCATCCCCTGGGAGGCTTCATCCCAGTAGATGGCTTTCATCTTGATGAGGTCGACCACGCCGACGAATTTGTCTTCCGCGCCGATGGGAAAGACGACGGGCACGGGGTTCGCCTTGAGCCGGGCCTTCATCTGCTCGACGACTTTAGCGAAGTTCGCGCCGGAGCGGTCCATCTTGTTTACAAACGCCAGGCGCGGGACCTTGTACTTGGTCGCCTGACGCCACACGGTTTCGGACTGGGGCTGTACGCCGCCCACGGCGCAATACACCATACATGCGCCGTCGAGCACGCGCATGGAACGCTCCACCTCGATGGTGAAGTCGACGTGCCCCGGCGTGTCGATGATATTGAAACGGTGCTCGGGGAAATTCAGATCCATCCCCTTCCAGAAACATGTGGTCGCGGCGGAAGTAATGGTAATGCCGCGCTCCTGTTCCTGATCCATCCAGTCCATCGTGGCCGCGCCGTCGTGTACCTCACCGATTTTGTGATTGACACCGGTGTAGAAAAGGATGCGCTCGGTCGTCGTCGTTTTGCCGGCGTCGATATGGGCGGAGATACCAATGTTGCGGTATCGCTCAATAGGTGTCTTGCGAGCCACGATGTCTATCCTGTGTTGCCGCTTGTGGCGGCGTATTTTTTAAAGAGCGTTCTAAAACCAATCGAGCCCTTCACAGGGCCCGATTCGCTGCTGATCGGGTCAGATCAGAAGCGGTAATGCGAGAATGCCTTATTGGCCTCGGCCATTCGGTGCACTTCATCACGTTTCTTCATTGCTGCGCCACGGCCTTCAGCCGCTTCGAGCAATTCACCGGCCAACCGTTGCGCCATCGACTTCTCAGCGCGCTTACGCGCAGCTTCGCGCAACCAGCGCATGGAAAGCGCCATGCGGCGGGACGGGCGCACTTCAACCGGAACCTGGTAGTTTGCGCCACCGACCCGGCGGCTCTTGACTTCGACGACCGGCTTTACGTTGGCTACCGCAGCAGTGAAGATTTCCAGCGGGTCTTTTCCCGCCTTGGCGGTGATGTGCTCAAACGCGCCATAGACGATGCGCTCGGCGACCGACTTCTTGCCGGAGTGCATGATGACGTTGATGAACTTGGAAACATCCTGCGACGCGAACTTAGGGTCGGGCAGGATTTCACGTTTCGGAACTTCGCGACGACGCGGCATGACAACCTCTCAAATATAAATGTGCGCCGACCTGATCAGGCCTTCTTCGGGCGCTTGGCCCCGTACTTGGAACGCGACTGTTTGCGATCCTTCACCCCTTGCAGGTCGAGGGAACCGCGCACGATGTGGTAGCGCACACCCGGCAAATCTTTCACCCGGCCGCCACGGATCAGCACTACGGAGTGCTCTTGCAGGTTATGGCCTTCACCGCCGATGTAGGAGATAACCTCGAAACCGTTGGTCAGGCGCACCTTGGCGACCTTACGCAATGCGGAGTTCGGTTTTTTTGGTGTCGTGGTGTAGACGCGGGTACAAACACCGCGCTTCTGCGGGCACGCGTCGAGCGCGGGCACTTTGCTCTTGGCCTCTTCCACCTGGCGCGGCTTGCGAACGAGCTGATTGATTGTCGGCATGCTTAAAGAATTCCCAAAAAACCGAGGCAGCCCACCACGGGCCGCCTCGGCGGTTTGATTCCGGTTTGTGGCTAACTGCGGTTGATCGACCACAAAAGAGGCGAAAGCATATAACGTGCAAACGGCTAAGTCAACGTGCATGAGTAAGGAGGTGTCAAACTTACAACTGCGGAGGCAGGTAGGCGATAATATTGCCCCTCCTAGCGAATCTGTTTTTTCTTCGGAGCCAACATTGAGCCGCCTCAAGAACGATACCCTGCTGCGCGCGCTGCTGCGCGAACCCACCGAATACACGCCCATCTGGCTGATGCGCCAGGCGGGGCGTTACCTGCCCGAATACCGCGAAACGCGCAAACGCGCGGGCAATTTCCTCGCCCTATGCAAGAGTCCGGCGCTTGCCTGCGAAGTCACCCTGCAACCGCTGGCGCGTTTCGACCTGGACGCCGCCATTCTTTTTTCCGACATTCTGACCATTCCGGACGCGATGGGGCTTGGCCTGTATTTTTCCGAAGGCGAAGGCCCGAAGTTCGAGCGCCCGCTTGCCCAAGAATGGGAAATCCGCAACCTTTCCGTACCTGACCCCCACGCCGAACTGCGCTACGTGACGGACGCGGTTGCTGAAATCCGCCGGGCGCTCGATGGCAGCGTCCCGCTGATCGGCTTTGCTGGCAGCCCGTGGACGCTCGCCTGTTATATGGTCGAAGGCGGTTCGAGCGATGACTACCGTGCCGTCAAGACCATGGCCTACGCGCGCCCCGATCTCATTCACCACATTCTCGATGTCACCGCGCAGGCCGTCACGGTTTACCTGAATGCCCAAATCGAATCCGGCGCGCAAGCCGTGATGGTGTTCGATTCCTGGGGCGGCACGCTCTCCGATGCCGCCTGGCGCGAATTCTCCCTCGCCTACCTGCAGAGAATCGCCGCAGGCCTCATCCGCGAAAAGGACGGGCAGCGCATACCCGCCATCGTCTTCACCAAAGGCGGCGGGCTCTGGCTGGACGCGCTTGCCGACAGCGGATTCGACGCGGTCGGGCTCGACTGGACGATAGATATTGGCCGCGCCCGTGAACAGGTCAATGGCCGTGTCGCGCTCCAAGGCAACCTCGACCCCGCCGTGCTGTTTGCTACACCGGAGGTCGTCGCCACTGAAGCGCGCAAACTGATCGACGCTTACGGCTCGCATCCAGGCCATGTGTTCAACCTCGGCCACGGCATCTCACAGCACACCCAGCCTGAGAATGTCGTCGCGCTGGTTGAAACCGTGCACGCGTATAGCCGGAAGACACGCCAAAATACAAAAAATACATAAGGGCTCGCGCCTTTCCCTGACCGGCTGCGGGTTCCGCCGCCCTGGTTCGTATTGACTTATGCACACGGGCGTTTTTTGTGCACTGCATGACCCCGAGACCGGGTAAATTTTTGGACAATCTTTAACGTCATGATTATTAAAGGATTTTTTTTGCCTCATCATGGGGCAGAATGTGTAATTTGTCACAATGGCGCTGGATGTCGGACGCTGTACCCGGTTTTTTCACAAAGTTATCCACAGAAATTGTGAGGAAACCGGAGACCCCTTCTATAGCAACCGCTTACCTCCGATTACACGAATCACCTTCAAGTTTTTCAGCTAACTCTTTGAAGAAAAAACATCTCTTTGTCTTTTTCGTTGTTTATATGTCATGACAGTTATCCGCGTAGCGGTTCCCGTCCCTCTGCCGCAACTCTTCGACTATCTGGCGGAAGACGCGACGATCGCGGACATTGGCCATTGTGTGCGTGTTCCATTCGGGCGCGGGGAAAAAAACGGTTTGATTCTGGCGCTTCCCGAAACCGCCGGACTCGACCCCGCACGCTTGAAGCCGGTCATCCGCATCCAGCGCGATATGCCTCCGTTGCCGCCCGACTGGATGGAACTAGTCGAATTTACCGCCCGCTATTACCATGCGCCCCCCGGCGAAGTCGTTGCGCTCGCGCTGCCGCCTGGGCTGCGCCAGGCCGATGGTGGCAACGAACCCGACCCCCTGCTTACCCTGACCGATGCGGGCCGCGCAGCGCTAACCGAGCGCCGCCGAGACAGCCGCGCGTTGGCGCTCATGCGCGAACTGGCCGCGCGCGGCGAACACGCGCCGCTTCTGCGCCGTAGCGCCATTCGTCGGCTTGCTGCCGGAAGCGCCGCAGGCGACGCGCTCGCGCGCGGCTGGCTGGCCGTCTCACCCGACGCTCCTCGCGAACGCCACCGCGCCAGCGCGCCCCCTCCCCTCACCGACGCTCAGGCCGAAGCATTGGAAATCTGCCGCGCCGCCCCTGCCGGTTTCGTCGCATGGCTGCTTGCGGGCGTCACCGGCAGTGGTAAAACCGAAATCTATCTGCGCCTGGCCGCCGATACCCTGGCTGCCGGAGATCAAGTGCTGATGCTGGTTCCGGAAATCGCACTCACGCCTCAACTGCAAGAGCGGGTACGCGCGCGCTTTCCCGCCGCTCGCGTCGTCAGCCTGCATTCAGAGCTTGCTGCGGGCGCGCGGGCGCGTGGCTTCAGACAAGCGCTGGACGGGCGGGCTGACATCGTGCTCGGGACCCGGTTGGCGGTATTTACTCCATTGCCCAGGCTTGGGCTGATCCTGGTTGATGAAGAGCATGACGCTTCCTACAAGCAACAGGAAGGCATTCGCTATTCAGCGCGCGACCTCGCGGTCTGGCGGGCTCGCCAGCGCAATGTGCCCGTAGTGTTAGGTTCCGCCACGCCTTCGCTGGAAAGCTGGCGGCACGCGCAGAGCAACCGTTACCGCCTCTTGAGGCTACCCGTCAGGGCGCTGTCTAGCGCGCTGCCTACGGTCAGAATCATCGACACCCGCCGCTGCCGCCTCGACGAAGGCATCAGCCCGCCCTTGCGCGAAGCCATTGACGCGCGGATACAGCGCGGCGAACAAAGCCTGGTGTTCCTCAACCGCCGGGGCTACGCGCCGGTACTGTCCTGCACGGCCTGCGGATGGGTCAGCCAATGCCCGCACTGTTCGGCTAACCGGGTCGTCCACCTCGCCGACCGGCGGCTACGCTGCCACCACTGCGGCGCGGACAGCCCCATCCCCCGCGCCTGCCCGGTTTGCGGCAATCAGGACATTCAGCCTTTCGGACGCGGCACACAGCGGGTCGAAACCCGGCTTGCCGAGCTTTTTCCTGCCGCGCGGGTACTTCGGATCGACCGCGACGCCGCACGCACCCCTGCGCGCCGTGAATCGCTCCTGGCGAGCATCGCCGCTGGCGAGGCCGACATCCTTGTTGGGACCCAGATGATGGCCAAGGGGCACGATTTCCCCCGTATCACCCTGGTCGGAATCCTGGGCGCGGATGCTTCGCTGCACGCCGCCGATTTTCGTGCACCCGAGCGCCTGTTCCAGCAAATGATGCAAGTCGGTGGCCGCGCGGGCCGCGCGCAATTACCCGGCGAAGTCCTGATCCAGACCGAATACCCGGCGCATCCGATCTACCGTTGCCTCATCCAGCACGATTTCGACGCCTTTGCCCGCATGGAACTCGACTGCCGCCTCGCCGCCAATTTCCCGCCGTTCTCACGTCAGGCCATGTTACGAGCCGACGCGCCGGAACTGGCAGCAGCGATGGACTTCCTGCGCCGCGCCAAGGATGAGGCCGCCCCGTTTGCTGCCTCGGCAATCCGCCTCTTCGACCCCGTGCCGATGCGCCTCACCCGCCTCGCACGGCGCGAGCGCGCCCAATTACTGATCGAGTCCGACCATCGGGCCGCGCTACAAGCCTTCCTCACCCGCTGGCTGGAGCGCATCCGCGCCCTGCATGCGCCGCGCGAAATGCGCTGGCAAATAGACGTCGACCCATTGGAAGTGTGAGCAGTCGTTAATTACGAATTCCCATAAAAAAAGGGCGCCGAAGCGCCCTTTTTCAGACTGAATCGCTGGAAAATCTGCGATTAGAAGTCGTGGCGGAAGCCAACGACGAAACCGCGGCGATACTGATTGCCAGTTTGCAACTCTTGGTTAACGAAACTGGGGGCGCTACCTACATTAGGCCCATTGGAGGAAGTAACGCTGCCCACCGGGCCGTCGGTGAAGAAAGTGCCAGTAAAACCATACTCTTTGTAGTCAGCGTTATGACTCTGAACCGCAAACTGCGAGTACAGAACGGTACGCTTGGAGAGGGCATGCTCGTAGCCAATGGCCCACTGACCAATCCTGGGTCTATTACCAGAATTGTCGAAGTCATTTTCCCTGGCGCGGCTGTAGGAAGTCAGGATCGAGTCGTTGGGAGTAATCCTGAAGGTCGCACCGATCATGAACTGAGTGAGCTTGGTGTCTTTGTTTGAGATCCATGGGTTCACAGCCTGCTTGGTCGTGCGACGACCAATCGTACTCCCTACCTTGACAAAGCCAAAGTCGTATGACGCATACAGGTCGAGGGCATTGAAGGCGCTCGTATTGGGGCCATGAGCAGCCTTCACGTTAGCGGTGTGGTAGTTGGCGCCCACGAACAGATTGTTCCACGTAAAGCTCGGCGCAAATGCCCAGACACGGGCGTCACCATCGTTTTCAAGATTTTCCTGGCCTATGCCGTTGAAGGTGTAGCCAAAAATGAAGCTGAAACCGCCAAAGCTCGGGGAAATATAGGCTGCCAAGTTGTCCAGACGCCGATCCTGCACCAGCACGTTGCCGGCGCTACCGAAACCGTTCTTGCCGAAGGGGTCGACGGCGCTGGTGAAGAGGTGCTGCGGGGTGTACTGACGACCAAAGGCGACCGTACCGAAGCCGCCGGCCAAGCCAGCGTAGCTCTGGCGGGCTTTACCGTCGTTGAACAATGAGCTTTGGTCACCATTCAGGCCGGTTTCCAGCACGAACACAGCCTTCAGGCCGTTACCCAGGTCTTCCGCCCCTTTGAAGCCAATGCGGTTGGCCTTGGAGATGCCGGAGTCGATACCTTGACGGCTCTTGACGCCTTCAGCATCGTTGCTACCCAATGACGTAAAGCCGTAGTCGATCGTGCCATACAGGGTCACGTTCGATTGCGCGAAAGCCGGAGCGGACAACAAGCCGGCAACGGCCAGCGCGATTAGTTTCTTTTGCATGTAGTTCTCCTCAAGTTGAATCGGCGCTCCCACCGGCGGCAAGAGCCCAACAGGGACCTCTCAGGCGAGAAGTTGGCAGAATTGTGCAAAGCCAGCAACGGTTTGTGCAAGCCCTAAAGGCGTAAACCATCGTGCTATGGTGTTTCTTGTTGCACCTGTGCAACAAACTGCGTAATTTTGCACATACCCACTTCCCAAACCGTCATAAGTATACGGGTGTTTCTGGGTAAGTCGCAATCGCGCGAGCGCATCAATACATTTTTTCTCCCACTTGCGGGAGAGGAGCCCAGAGAAAACGGGCGGCATTTTGCCGCCCGTTTTCGGTGCAAGCACATCATTTCTGCGGCATGCTGTAATGCAAACAAGCCATTGCGGGCGGCAGGATGCAGCCCCTGCCCGTGGGCGGGTTTGGTTTATTTGCCTGGACGCGTGAGATTGCCGTATTTCTGCCGGAAGCGTTCGACGCGACCCGCAGTGTCGACGATCTTCTGTTTGCCGGTATAGAACGGGTGGCAGGTGGAACACACTTCGACGTGCAGTTCGGGCTTGCTGAGGGTCGAACGGGTCACGAACGTATTGCCGCAGGAGCAGGTGATGGCAACGTCTTTGTACTGGGGATGAATGTCCGCTTTCATGTTGAATCCTGGCTCGGACGGCGATTGTGACCGCCCTGTTGAAAAATGGGAACATAACATTATCCACAGACGAGAGCCTTTTGGCAACAAAAACGCTAAAACGGTCGTGTCTCAGTTTGAAATTTGATTCGTAAGGGCGGCATTTTGCCGCCCGCAAGGCATGCCGTAATGAACACCGTTTGAACGGGTCGGGTAGTCCATCGGGCGGCAGGATGCCGCCCCTACAACGCATGAAATTCAAACTGAGACACTGCTGCCAAAACCTGCGGCGAGTGGTTGCCGAGCGTTCCTTATCGAGCTATCTATCAGCCGTCTACCCACACGCCCAGTTCAGTTAGTTGTCGGCTCGCCACCTGTGACCAGCCACGGTTGGCCGCCGGACTGGCCGGGCTTGGATGCAGGATGCGCCCGATTCTGACGCCATCCAGCGCCCCAAGCGCCCGCGCTTCGGCCCATCCGCCGACGCCGATCACCCATTCCGGCGCAAGCGCCGCTACCAGCGCGCGTAAATGCGCGTCGCAAGCCGCCAGCAGTGGTTCTTGTTCCGCTGCCGGGAGCTTGTCAGGCGTGAGGTTGCGCCCTTCGTCGAAGAAGGCGAGCGGGCAGTAATTGGCAACGAAATGCTCCGCGAAGAACGCATCCGCCGAACCGAACCGCTCCTGGAACAAGCCCCACAAGCGCCGCCCGCTCACTTCCGAGCGCGCGCAGGCAAAGCCTTCGACGGGACGTTTGGGATTGGTCTGCTCCGGCGGGGCGACCAGCCCTTCGAGTTGTAGCCAGTCACGCACGGCGGCCACTTCGCCGAAAGGCACGCCGGTTTGCGCCATGCCGAAAGGCCCCGGATTCATGCCCAGAAAGACGACCCGTTTGCGGCCATCCCCGTAACGGCGCAGGTAACGTTCATGAACGCTCCAGGCGTAATCGAGCGGGTTGTAGACATGCGTCACCGGCGGGGCGAAGCGCATTTTTCCGAGCGTGGTGGACAACTCGCGGGCGGCGGCAATCAGGATAGCGGCGGTCATACTCTGTCCAAAATGGGTAAAGGAAAAAGGGGCTGAATGATTCCACACTCTCAAGAAATCTGCCCGTGTGCCGTAGTGACGACAGAAGAACCATGTACCGGAAACACTACAATGAAGATCACTCAGTCCCAACTCGCATTTTCTACCTCTCACCTCGCCACCAAGGAAAGCCGTACCCAGGAATTCTTTATGCCCAGGAACCCGGCTTCAAGACTTGGCCTCAACCCCACGGCAGCGGGTTCCCTTACGCCCAACAGGGAGAACCCCGCTTTGCCCGTGCAAGTCTCGGATGCAGGACGCCAAAACCTGCAAGCAGAAGGCGTGCGCCGTACAAACAACCCTAACCGTCAGGCGGACAACGACCCCAAGCTGACCCTCCTGCGAATGGCCATCGAAATGCTCACCGGCAGGAAAGTCAATGTCTGCAACGCCGAACTGGGCGACCCTCAATCTGCTGCTAACGGTGAAGACCCCAGGGGCGTACTCTTTGCGCGGCACAGTTCCTACACCGAAACCGAAATGTGCAGCTTTTCGGCGCAAGGCATGGTGCGTACCGCCGACGGGCAAGAAATCAGCTTCCAGTTGGAACTCAACATGTTCCGTGCCTTCCACGCCGAGGAATACGTCGAATTCGGCCCAGGAAAGAGAGAAGACCCGCTGGTGCTCAATTTCGCCGGCACTGCGGCGGAACTTTCCAATATGACGTTCAAGTTTGATCTCCATGGTAACGGACAGGAAATCAACATGCGGGCACTCCAGCCCGGCAGCGGTTTCCTCGTATTCGACCGTAACGGCGACGGCAAGGTCAACGATGGGCGCGAACTATTCGGGGCCGTGAGCGGCAACGGCTTCGCCGAACTGGCGGCGCTCGACGATGACGGCAATGGCTGGATCGACGAAAACGACAGCGCATATAGCTCCCTTTACATATGGAACGGCGGCAACACGCTGACGAGCCTGAAAGACGCTGGAGTGGGCGCGATTGCCCTTACCTATGTGAGTACGCCGTTTTCCATCAAGGACGCCAATAACAAACAGCTCGGGCAGATCACCGACACCAGCGTTTTCCTGATGGAAAAAGGCGGCGTGGGAACGGTGCAGAAGGTGGATGTCGTGGTGTAGGGCGCGGTACGGCTGATTTTTCTCACGCCCTCTTAATACACGGTTCATCGTGGAAATTTGACGGCCTGTAATCCACGCGCTGAATGCACATGGATACCGGATGTTTTCATGGCGTCTTACTGATGTGATTCGGTTGATGCAGAGGACGGCGAGCCGTTCCAGGGCGCGACCTTGAAGAGCAGCAGCATGCCCGGAATGGCGAGGACGAAGCAGAGCCAGAAAAAACCCAGCCATCCGCCCATGCCTTCCACCAGCCATCCGGCGCTGGCATTGATGAAGGTGCGCGGGACGGCGGTCAGGCTCGTCAACAGCGCGAACTGCGTGGCGACGTAAGCGGGATGCGTGGAGCGGGCGATGAAAGAGACGGAGGCCGCTGTACCCAGGCCGATGGAGATTGCCTCGAAGCCGATTACGCCAGCGAGAGTCCACAGGCGCTCTGCCGTAGCGGGAGCCGGTCCCAAGTATGCCAGCCAGGCAAAGCCCAGAATGGCAACGGCCTGTAATGCCCCGAAAACCCAAAGCGCGCGGTTGATGCCGATACGGGTCATCAATATGCCGCCAACCACGCCGCCGATCACGCTCGGCCACAGGCCAGCGTTTTTGGCAACGAGGCCGATTTCTGTTTTCGTGAAACCCATCTCCATGTAGAAAGGGGTTGCCAGCGCGGTGCACAGGGAATCGCCCAGTTTGTAGAGCAGGATGAAAGAAAGGGTAAAGAGGGCGAACTGGACGCCGTGACGATGGAAGAATTCCTGGAAAGGCTCGACAATGGCCGCGCGCAAGGTTCTGGGGGGCTTGGCTTCAACATGCGGCTCACTGACCAGCAGGGTCATGATGAGTCCGGGCAGCATGAACAGGGCCGTGATGAAAAATACCTGTGCCCACGGCAGACGGTCTGAAAGAACCAGGGACAGCGACCCCGGTATCAGGCTGGCGATCTTGTATGCGTTCACATGTAGCGTGTTGCCCATTTCCTGCTCTACGTCCGCAAGCAGGTTGCGGCGGAAGGCATCGAGCACGATGTCGAGCGAAGCCGAGAAAAAAGCCAGCATCGCCGTGAGCATTACGATGAGATGCAAATCTTCCTTGGGCGATAACTGTCCAAGCCAGGCGATGATGCCCAACAGGGCGATCTGGAACAGCGCCATCCAGCCCCGGCGACGGCCTAGCCACGGCAGCGCGTATCGGTCGAGCAGGGGAGACCAGAGAAACTTCCAGGTGTAGGGAAACTGGATCAACGCGAAAGCGCCAATGGCCTTCAGGCTCAACCCTTCCGTCTTGAGCCAGGCGGGCAAAAGGTTGAAGAGCAGATATAGCGGCATGCCGGAAGCAAACCCGGTAAAGACGCAGATCAGCATGCGGCGATTGAAGATGACGCGCAGCAAGGAGGGAGAGGAAGTCGTCTGGGTCACGAGGGTCGTCCGGTAAAATTTGTCGGATTATCTCAGATGAGCCCAAGCTGAGGGGGAACCATTCCCCTCCGAAACTCGTCTGTGGATAAGTTGGCGGAGAACGGGTAAAGCGAGTAAAATTTCTCACCTGTCCGGTCGGAGCCTCTCAATGCTTTGGCCGCCCCCGAATCTGGCCTCAAGGCCGTTATGGCTGCCGCTCGGTGTTCCGGAGTGGCGTGTTTGATGTCTCTTTGAACGCCGTGCCCCAAACGCAAACCGTCCCTTCCCTGCAGCAGGAATTCTGGCCTTACTGTCTGGCGTGCCTTGAACAGGAACTGCCCGCGCAGCAGTTCAACACCTGGATCAAACCGTTGCCCATCGAGTATGGCGATGATGGCGGTGCCCCCTGCCTGACGCTGAAGGCTCCCAACCGTTTCGTCCTGCAATGGGTGCGTGACCGCTACCTGCGCCGTATCGGCGAGCTGGGCGAAGAATTCTACGGTATGCCCCTGCGGCTCGACCTGCAACTGGTTCCCATATCGGCTGTTCCCACGCCCCAGGCTGTTCCCGTCGTTACGCCGCTCCCCACCGCGAACGGCGACGATACGGCGGCGGCGTCCCGGCTATCCGCCCGTATGCCCGAAGAACCCGCCAGGACGACACCGGGCGCAACGAGCACCGAGTTCGCCTACGAAAAAACCCGCCTCAACCCCGATTTCACTTTCGAGACGCTCGTCACTGGCCGCGCCAACGCCCTGGCGCATGCTGCCGCGATGCAGATTGCCCAGAATCCCGGCACGTCTTACAACCCGTTCTTTATTTACGGCGGAGTCGGCTTGGGCAAGACCCACCTCGTACACGCCATCGGCAACGCCGTGTTCCAGCAAAATCCGCGCGCGGTGGTGCGTTACGTGCATTCCGAGGATTTCGGCTCCGACGTCGTGCGTGCCTACCAGCAAAAGAGCTTCGATGCCCTCAAACGCTATTACCGCTCGCTCGACCTGCTCATCATCGACGACATCCAGTTCTTCCGCACCAAGGATCGGACGAAAGAAGAGTTTTTCCACGCTTTCAACGCGCTGACTGAGGCAAAGAAACAGATCGTCATCACCTGCGACACCTACCCCAAGGATATCCAGGGGCTCGAAGACCGTCTCGTTTCGCGTTTCGACTGGGGCCTGACGCTGCAAATCGAAGCGCCCGAGTTGGAAATGCGCGTCGCCATCCTGCAAAAGAAGGCCGAGGCGCTACAGGTTCAACTCGACGGCGACGTGGCTTTCCTGGTCGCCAAGAACCTGCGCTCGAACGTGCGCGAACTCGAAGGCGCGCTCAACAGGGTCGTGGCCTACGCGCGTTTTCACGAACGCGACATCTCGCTCGACCTTGCCCGCGAGGCGCTCAAAGATTTGCTCAATGCCCACAACCGCCAGTTGTCTATCGACCACATCCAGAAAACCGTGGCCGACTATTACAAGATCAAGATCAGCGACATGCACTCCAGAAAGCGTACCCGCGTCATCGCCCGCCCGCGCCAGGTAGCGATGTCGCTGGCCAAGGAACTGACCGCCATGTCCCTGCCGGCTATTGGCGAGGCGTTCGGCGGGCGCGACCACACTACGGTTTTGCACGCCTGCCGCACGGTGTCTGACTTGCGCCAGCGCGACCAGCAACTCAATCATGATCTCCATGTGCTCACCCAGGTTCTGCGAGGTTGAGCCGCACAGGTTTCCTTTTCACTTCTCATACTCATATCAACCGGATCGACCATGCTCCTGCTCAAAACCACCCGTGATGCCTTGCTCGCGCCGCTGCAAGCGGTGTCCGGCGTTGTCGAGAAGCGCCACACCCTGCCCATCCTCTCGAATGTGCTGATCGAAAAAACGGGCGAGCGCCTTACCTTCACCGCCACCGACATCGAAATCCAGATTCGCACTGTCACCACAAACGTGCTGGAAGGGGAAGATGCCGCCATCACCGTGAGCGCGCGCAAATTCCAGGACATCCTGCGCGCCCTGCCCGATACCGAAATCAGCCTCACCCTCGAAGAGCGCCGCCTGAACATCAAGGCCGGCCGCAGCCGCTTCCACCTGCAAACCCTCCCCGCCGGGGACTACCCCCTGATTACCCCGCCCGACGGTGACGCGGTGCGCTTCTCCGTGCCGCAAAGAACCCTCAAACAGCAACTCGCGCTGGTTGCCTACGCAATGGCGCAGCAGGACATCCGCTACTACCTCAACGGTTTGCTGCTGATCGCCGACGGCAAGAGCCTGATCCTGGTCGCCACCGACGGCCACCGTCTGGCTTACGCGGACAGCGAACTCGAAATGACCGTCCCGAGCCGTTGCGAAGTCATCCTGCCGCGCAAGACGGCGCTTGAACTTGCGCGTCAGATCGGTGACACCGATGACCCGGTCGACATCGTCCTCTCCGGCAATCAGGCCGTGTTCCGCTTCGGTTCCATCGAGTTCGTCACCAAGCTCATCGACGGCAAATTCCCGGACTACGAGCGCGTCATCCCGCGCAACCATCCCGGCTGCATTACCCTGACGCGCATCCCCTTCCTGGCCGCGCTGCAACGGGCCGCGATTCTTTCCAACGAAAAATTCCACGGTGTGCGCCTGGTGCTGGACAACAATATGCTCTCCATCATCAGTTCCAACACCGAACAGGAAGAAGCCAGGGAAGAAATCGAAATCGACTTCAATGGCGAACGCCTGGACATCGGTTTCAACGTTGGTTATCTGCTCGATGTGCTCAACAACGTCTCCTCCGAGACGGTTGAATGGCGCTTCCATGACGGCAATTCGAGCGCCCTCATCACCTTACCCGGCAACGAGCATTTCAAGTACGTCGTGATGCCGATGCGAATCTGAACCCTTCACGCGCCCATATTTGAGACAGATTTTTGTAGGGGCGGATGGCAATCCGCCCGATGTTTTGCACAATCCGCCCCCATTTGGCGGGATGCCTGCGATTTGGCGGGATGCCCGCAATTTAGCGGGACGATTGCCATCGTCCCCTACGTCCTCATTCCCCGTTGTTTTTCGCCGAGAACCCTATGACCGAACAAAACGCCAACATCCCCGGTAACGATTACGATGAATCCAGCATCCAGCAACTCGAAGGGCTGGAAGCGGTCAGGAAACGTCCCGGCATGTACATCGGCGACACCTCCGACGGCACGGGTCTGCACCACATGGTGTTTGAAGTCGTGGACAACGCCATCGACGAGGCGCTCGCCGGGTATTGCGACGACATCGTCGTCACCCTCCACAGCGACAACTCCGTTTCCGTGACCGACAACGGGCGCGGCATCCCGGTCGGCGTCAAAATGGACGACAAGCACGACCCCAAGCGCAGCGCGGCGGAAATCGTCATGTGCGTGCTGCATGCGGGCGGCAAATTCAACCAGAACAGCTACAAGGTTTCCGGCGGGCTGCATGGCGTGGGGGTGTCCTGCGTCAATGCCCTTTCCAAATGGCTGCAACTGACCATTGCCCGCGACGGGAAACGGCACTTCATGGAATTCCATCGCGGCATCCCGCAGGATCGTGTGATCGAGGCCATCGACGGCATCGACACCTCCCCGATGAAGATCACCGGAGAAACCACCAGACGCGGAACCCGTGTGCATTACCTCGCCGACGAGGAAATCTTCGGCAACATCGAGTACCACTACGACATCCTCGCAAAACGCCTGCGCGAACTTTCCTTCCTCAATAACGGCGTCAAAATCCGCCTCGTCGACCAGCACACCGGCAAGGAAGAAAATTTTGCCTTCGCGGGCGGCGTCCGTGGCTTCGTCGAATACATCAACCGCACCAAAACCGTGCTCCATCCCGGCGTATTCCACGCCACCGGCTCCAGCCGCATCCCCGCCGGGGGTAGCGGGGAAGAGGCCATGCTCGATGTCGAAGTTGCCATGCAGTGGAACGACAGCTATCAGGAACAAGTCCTCTGCTACACCAACAACATCCCGCAGACCGACGGCGGAACGCACCTCACCGGCCTGCGGGCGGCCATGACGCGGGTCATCAACAAATACATCGAAGAAAACGAAATCGCCAAGAAAGCCAAGGTCGACATCACCGGCGACGACATGCGCGAAGGCTTGGCCTGTGTCCTCTCGGTCAAGATGCCCGACCCCAAGTTTGCCAGCCAGACCAAGATGAAACTGGTTTCCAGCGAAGCCCGTCCTGCCGTGGAAGAAGTCGTGGCCGCGCGGTTGGCTGATTTCCTGCTCGAAAACCCCATCGACGCCCGGACGATCTGCGGCAAGATCGTTGAAGCCGCCCGCGCCCGCGAAGCCGCGCGCAAAGCGCGTGAAATGACGCGCCGCAAAGGCGTGCTCGACGGCGCGGGGCTGCCCGGTAAACTGGCCGATTGCCAGGAAAAAGACCCGGCGCTGTGCGAGGTCTACATCGTCGAGGGCGACTCTGCCGGGGGTTCCGCCAAACAGGGGCGCGACCGCAAATTTCAGGCCATCCTGCCTCTGCGCGGCAAAGTGCTAAACGTCGAAAAAGCCCGTTTCGAGAAACTCATCGGATCGGAAGCCATCGTCACCCTGATTACCGCGCTCGGAACCGGCATCGGCAAGGAAGACTACAAACCCGAAAAACTCCGCTACCACCGCGTCATTCTCATGACCGATGCCGACGTCGACGGCGCGCACATCCGCACCCTGCTATTGACCTTCTTCTACCGGCAGATGCCCGAATTGATCGAGCGCGGCCACATCTACATCGCGCAGCCGCCGCTCTACAAACTCAAACACGGTAAAACCGAGATTTACATCAAAGACAACCACGAGCTAAACAACCATCTGCTCAAGCTCGCCCTGGAGGGTGCCAGCCTCATCCCGTGCGAAAACGCCGCGCCCATTGCCGAAGAATCCTTGGGCGGGCTGGCGCGCAGCTACCTGCTGGCCGAAGCCGTCATCAAGCGCCAGGCCAGCTTCATCGACCCCGAAGTGCTGCACGTCATCCTCGCGCACGATCTCGCCATTGACCTGCGCGATGAGGCCGCCGCCCGCGCCAGTGCCGAAGCCCTGCAAGCCTGGCTGCCCGACGGCCCGCGTGTTTACCCCGAATTCCACGACGAATCCGAAGCCTGGCGGCTCGTCATCGAGCGTCTGCATCATGGCAACCTCAAATTCGGCTGGATCGAGGACGACTTCCTGGCCTCCGGCGACTACCGCAGCATTCGCACCGCCGCCCAATCCATCTCCGGCCTCATCGGATTTGGGGCCGAGATCCGTCGTGGCGACAAACGGCAGCCCATCGCCCGCTTTGCCGATGCCATCGACTGGCTGCTTGCCGAAGTCGAACGCGGCATCACCAAGCAGCGATACAAAGGTTTGGGAGAAATGAACCCCGAACAGCTCTGGGAAACCACGATGGACCCTGCCGTGCGGCGGCTGTTGCGCGTTCAGATCGACGATGCCATCGCCGCCGACGAAATCTTCACTACCTTGATGGGGGACGAAGTCGAACCGCGCCGGGCATTCATCGAAACGAACGCGCTACGGGCGCAGAATATCGACGTGTGAGGGTCGGGAAGCAACCGGCAACTCAAGTTGCTTGATCGCTTATCCCTCTCCCGCAAGCGGGAGAGGGATAAGTATGCGCCGGGCTGAATGAACAGAAGGTTGAGAAAGTATCTGATTGGTTCTACAATTTGCTCATGGAAATCACTTTCGATCCTGCCAAGAACGCTGAGAACATCCGCGAACGCGGGCTTTCTTTCGAGCGGGCAGCGGATTTTGATTTCACAACGGCAGTCTATTTTCTGGATGACCGGAAGGACTACGGCGAGAAGCGCATCCGTGCTTTCGGATATTTTGGAGAAAGGCTTTACTGTCTCGTGTTTGTCGAAACCGATGACGGCATTCGTGTTATCAGTTTCCGCAAGGCGAATTCACGCGAGGTCAAACGTTATGAGCAAGAAAGCAATCCCTGACTTGATCGACGCAGAAAACCCGGAATGGACGGAAGATGATTTTAGGCGTTCCGTCCCCTTTTCCGGCCTGTCGGAAAGTTTACAAGCCAAGCTGCGCCGAGTGCGCGGGCCGGGCAAAAAACCCGTCAAGGTACAAACCGCCATCCGCTTTGAGCCGGAAGTGCTCGCGGCACTGAAATCAACCGGGCGCGGCTGGCAGACGCGCGTAAACGACGTGATGAAGGAGTGGGTCGCCCAGCATGTGCCGGGCTGAATGCTGGCCTTTCGCCGATCCATCACCCGGATCGGGACGGGTCATGCCTGTTCCGTAACCTGGTTTTCCGATTGCGTCCGCCAGTTATCCAGAACCGCCTTGAACTGCTCTTCGTAGCCCAACACATCGGGAAATACGCGGACGCGGGCAATCATGCCGAAGACGATCTGCATGTCGGCCACGATGACGGAATCAATCGCCCAAAGGTTGGTGATGTCGAAATGGCCGCAGTTTACGGAATCCCACCAGGACAGCAGGAAGTCCGCGACGATCATGCTTTGGTGGGTGCTGCCCTGGGACATGCTTCCGTCGGAATTGTTTGCGCTGGCGACGGCAAGTAGACGTTCGAGCGCCGCAATCTCGTCTGGCCGCATAACGGGAACTTCCGGTGTGGCGATGGTTTCCATGTGGTCTCCTTTTTGTTTTGAATGATCCCGGTTTCTCAGCAGGGTTATTCGCTTCGCATCTGCGGAAACAGGATGACGTCGCGGATTGCGGGGCTGTCGGTGAGCAGCATTGCCAGACGGTCGATGCCGATGCCGCAGCCGCCGGTGGGGGGGAGGCCGATTTCAAGCGCGCGGATGTAGTCGGCGTCAAAGTACATGGCCTCTTCGTCGCCCGCGTCCTTGGCTGCCGCCTGGGCGCGGAAGCGGGCGGCCTGGTCTTCGGGGTCGTTGAGTTCGGAGAAGCCGTTGGCAATTTCGCGGCCCGCGATGAAAAGCTCAAAGCGTTCGGTGATGTCGGGGTTGTCGTCAGAGGCACGAGCCAGCGGCGAGACTTCAACCGGGTAGTCGATGATGAAGGTGGGGTCCCACAGTTCGGCTTCCGCCGAGGCTTCAAAAAGCTGTAGTTGCAGGCTGCCCAGGCCGCCGGGTTTGACCTTTTCGCCGAAATCCCGGATTTTTTGCGCGAGCCAGGCGGGGTCGGCAAGCTGCGTTTCGGTGAAACCGGGATGGTATTTGCGAATTGCGCCGGTGATGGTGAGTCGGGCGAATGGTTTGGAAAAGTCGAGCGCGCGCCCTTGGTAAACAAAGGTTTCAGTGCCGAGCGCCTCACGCGCGGCCAGCCGGATCAGCCCCTCCGTAAAATCCATCAACGTCCGGTAGTTCGCGTAGGCTTCGTAGAACTCCATCATGGTGAACTCGGGGTTGTGCCGTGGCGACAGGCCCTCGTTCCTGAAATTGCGGTTGATCTCGAAAACTTTCTCGAACCCGCCTACAACCAGCCGCTTGAGGTACAGCTCGGGCGCGACTCGCAGGTAGAGCGCCATGTCGAGGGCGTTGTGATGGGTCACGAAGGGCTTGGCCGCAGCCCCGCCCGGAATCGGGTGCATCATGGGCGTTTCGACTTCGAGGAAGCCGTGGCCGCACATGTAGTTGCGGATCGACTGCACCAACCGGCTGCGGGCAACGAAAGTGAAGCGCGACTCCTCGCTCATGATGAGGTCGATATAACGTTGCCGGTATCGGGATTCGGTATCGGTGAAGCCGTGGAACTTGTCGGGCAGGGGGCGCAGGCTCTTGGTGAGCAGGCGCAAGGTTTCGGCCCTGACGGTCAACTCGCCCGTTTTGGTCTTGAACAGCGTACCAACACAGCCGACGATGTCGCCGATGTCCCAGCGCTTGAAGTCGGCATAGACCTCAATGCCGACCATATCGCGCCCTACATAAAGCTGGAGTTTGCCGGACAAGTCCTGGATGGTGACAAAGCTTGCCTTGCCCATGAGGCGCTTGAGCATGATCCGTCCGGCAACCTTGACTTCGACAGGGGTTGCTTCCAGTACTTCAGGGTCTTTGTTCGCGTACAGTTCGTCGAGTTTTCCGGCGGTGTTTTCGCGCACGAAATCGTTCGGAAACGTCCGCCCGGCAGTACGCCATTGGGCGAGTTTTTCGCGGCGCTCAATGATGATGTGGTTCTCGTCCTGGGAGGCGGTAGCGGTGGCATTGTGATCGGTCATGGTCTGTCACATGAAGAAAGCTATAATTATTGTCTCAGGCATGAACGCTTGGAGCAAATCGGGACGAAGGCTTGTAGCTCGTCTGCCGGACTCGCCGGGCTTGGATGGAGCGTGATAACCATGACTTTATGAACTAGACTCGGACTATCCTGCGCTTGGATGTGTGCCGTTCAACCCTTGCCGTTCATGGCAGCGCGACTCAGGAAAGGATGGCCTATATTTAGTATTTACTTTATGTGCAATACTGGGGGATGAAAATGGGAATCGCTTTAGGCAATGCTTTCGGATGGCTCAGTGATGTGGCAGGAAGGCTCTTTGGGTCGAAGGCCGCTGCACGTTCGCGTGAAATATCGGGTGGGCAGACGCCTGAGCCAGCCTTATTGGATTTTTTCAATGACAACAAACAGCCTGGGTTATTCCATGATTTTCATTTCTCCGGAAGGGCGACGCGCTACGTCATGGACAAGTCGCTGTGGCGCGATTTTGAAACGTTCTATCGTGCTCCGCAGGCTTTGTCGTGTTGGCTGATTACCGGGTCGGCGGGGGCAGGCAAAAGCCGCGCGGCGCTTGAATTTTGCAGGGCACTGGAGACGGGACAGGCAGATTTCCGTTTCGCGGACGAGGCCGCCGGGTCGGCGGGGGCAGAGCCGGTCATCGACAAAGATTTTTCGGCCTGGAAAACTGGATTCCTGAATCTTGCGGGGACGCCTTTTTCGACCTGGAAAGATTGGGAGCCAAAACAAAACACCCTTCTGGTATTCGACCGGGCAACCAGACATTACAACGATGGCTCCCGCCTCTGCACGGGATGGGCGGATGGTGAGGATGCCAGACATCGTTTCAATGTTGGCGAAATCATCAAACTGCTTGCCGCCAAAGCGGAACAGGGCTGCTTCGGGCCGTTCCGTGTGCGCTTGCTGTTGCTGGAGCGAGAGCACCGGCAGGTCAGCCGGAATTGGTATATGGATGTGGTAAACCCTGCCCTGCGTTTCAGGGAAGAATCTACGCCGCTGCCGCCCATGACTCCAGAAGGGCTGTTCGGGATCGCGCAGGACATATGGAAACACATTGGACAGGATGACGCGGCTGCGCCCTGTGCCGCTTCCGACGCTTTCCTGGAAAAACTGTGTTCCGTGGATAGCGAGCGCAGGCCGCTGTTCGCCATGCTGCTGGCTGCAGCGATGACGACGGATGGAGGTGCGGAGTCCGCGTTTACCCGGCGCGACGTGCTGAAACTGGCCCTTCAAGGCGGATATGAGCGTGTATTGCGGCTCGCCGGGGAAGAGGGTGCCATGCAGGCCATGAGAATCCTGGCGCTTTCTACCCTGACAGGCGGCAGGCTCGGCGCTTGCGACCTGGACAAGGATGACGCCTTGTGGGATTCCGGCCTGGGGCATGCGGCGAGTGGCGAGGAGGGCATTTTCTACCCCTGGCCCGTTGAACCGGAACTGCTTGGGGAATGCTTTATTCTGGGTGATATGGGGCAGGACGGCGTCCCGGAAGATGTACGCATCGGTGACGATGAGATGCGTACCCTGATCGTCAAGGCATGGGAAACCTGTTCTCCTGAAGTGGCGTATTTTTTCGAGTGTTGCGGGCAGGATTTTTCGTCCGATCCAGCTTGGATCGAGACACATTTCCTGAATTGCCACCTAGCCGATGTAGACACTCCGCTCTACATGCAGACCGCCGTAAATCTGGTGACTTGGTTTGGCAAGGGGCAACTCGATGCTGCGCGCAAGATTTACGACCACATGAACGGCGTCGGGAACGCGGGCATGTTCTGCCGTGAACGCGCCGAAGTGTCGACGAACCTGATCCGTATCTATTGTGGAGCAGGAATGTTCGATGAGGCTTCTCCGGTATTCCTGACCATGAACACCTTGGGAGGATCGAAAGAGGTTCAGCGCTGCCGTGCCGCAGCCTCTGTCTATCTGGTCGAAGGCTTGTGCAAGGCAAAAGAACTTGTTCGGGCAAGGGTGATGTTTGAAGGCGCGCTGGCCTTTGAGGAAACGGAAGAATTCCTGCTTCCAAGAGCTCTGGCGCTGATCAGCCTGATCAACGGTTATTCCAGGGCGGGGGATTTCGCCGAGGCGCGGGAATTATTTGGAAACCTGGCGGTTTACGGGGATTCAGAGAAGATACGGGTGCTGCGCGCCAAGGCGTCCGTCAACATGATCGTCTGTCACTGCAAGGCAGGGCATCTGGAAGAAGCGCACACAATCTACGAGGGCATGCGCTCACTTGGGGACGAAGCGAAAGTGCGAAAGGAATATGTCAAGGCATCCAAGTTCCTTGAGTACTTTACCGCTACGAAGCAGCCTGGAATTGAAGAAAAGGAAATGAAGCCGAAAAAGTCCGTCGCCGCGTCCGCTTGAGCGGGCGCACTTTTTCCCGACAAAGCCGAAAAAGTGAACGTGCCCGCTTCTCCGGCGCAAGCTCGCGGGCAACTGGCTGAAGAACGCGCTGCCGTGTGGCTTGCCGGTCATGGGCTCAAAATTCTCGCCCGCAACGTGCGCTGTCGGCGCGGAGAACTCGATCTGGTCTGCCGGGAAGGCGATACCCTGGTTTTCGTCGAAGTGCGCTTACGCACGAATCCCCGCTTCGGCAGCGCGGCAGAAAGTATCACCGCCGCAAAGCGGCAGCGCATCATCTTCGCCGCGAAATGGTGGCTTCTCCGGGCTGGACGCGCGTATCAGGAACGGCCTTGCCGTTTCGACGCCGTTCTGTTCGACAACGGCCTTGATGAGCCACAATGGATTCGTGGGGCGTTTGAGGGGGGATGAGTCCGAGCCGTTTCGGGTTATGTTGCCAAATTCACTGATGCCATCGCCCCCTACGCCTCAATCCAAGCTTGTTCAGGGTTTCCATAAGTACCGAACACGGTTTTGGCGTTTTCCCAAAACACGTCATCGAGAATTTCATCCTCGCGCATGCCGCGCAGAGCCAGCCGGTAGGCGGCCTGGTTCTTTTCGGGGAAATGGCCATCATTCCATTTCTTGGACGCCTCTTTGCGGGCCTTGTCTTCGTTGCCCTCGCGGGCAAGGACACAAGCGTATTCCCAGGCCGATTTCGGGAAAAAGCGTAGCGGTTCCCGCAGTCCCGCACGGTAGAGCACCAGCAATTTTTCGAGATGCGCGCGCGCATCAGTTGCGGGCAAGGGGCGCAACACGAATTCGCCATCGCGCGATATGACGCGAGTCCGGCATTCCACCCCCGGCGGGGGGGCGGCACAGAGCGTTAAATGGTCGAGCCAGGCCGCGAGCGCATCGTTCGCGCGGGTGTCATCGTAGCGCCAGGTAAGGTGCCCATCCACACGCAACACGCCGAACGCGGCGCGTAGTTCCCAGGTTTCGATTTCGGTTTCGTGTTCGGGATGGGGCGCAAGCGTGAATGGGAGCTTCACGGTATGCACCGGGCAGTGTGGCTCGGCGAGCGCCGCGTTCACCCGGCTGGTAAAACCGCGCAGGGAAACCAGTTCACGGCGCAAGGCCCCTTCCCCCAAACTCCCGGCAGGGTATTCCCCTCCTGCGCGTGCAAGGGAAAACAGCGCCTCGTCGGTGATCGAAGCGCCCCCTTCCCCCCCCGCTTCCAGCAGGACGGGTAGCAAACGCACCACGAGCGCGCGGCACGCCTGCCAGTCCGGAACAAACGGCTCGACATCGGCGAGCTCTTCTTCGCTTTCCGGAAGATCGAGTCCTAAACGCTCGCGCAGCAGGTAACGGCATGGGTTGCTGAAAAAACGCTTGAGTTGGGCGAGATCGACGCAACGCCATTCTTCGCCCGGCAGCGGAAGCGGAGAGGTAAAAAACGGCCTGCCGCCCTCTTCTTCAACATCGTCTTCATCTTCCTCGACAAAACGCGCCTCCACACGCATCTTTTCCCTGCTCGCCTGTGTTTGTTGCTGGCGAAAACGCTCATCGAGCGCACGGGCGAATTCGCCGTTGAAACTCTCAAGGCGCTCGTCTCTTTTGCCTTCCGTCACGAAATAGTCAGGCGAAAAGGATTGCAGGGGGTGCTCCACGATCAGCCGGACGCGAGCCTGGGCAATCGAATCCGATCTTTCCGGGTTTTCGGCGCAGGCAGTGGCAAGCACATCGAGCAGTTCTTCGACCAGCACCGAAGGCAGCAATGCTGCGTTGTCCCGTGCGTTACGCCCGACACAGGACAAATGCAGCACGTCGCGCGCGGACAGCACGACATCGAGAAAAAGATTGCGCTCGTCGTCCCGCCGCTGGCGGTCGCCCTTCTGCGGAAAAGCTGCCATGAGATCGAACTCTTCGGCGCGATCACGGGTGGGGAACGCGTCGTTGTCCAGCCCGATGACGCACACCACACGGTACGGCAGACCGCGCAGGGCAGACAGGGCGCTGAATGTGACCGCGCCTCCCGGTACGCTGCCGTGCAGAGTTTCATCGAGCCGTTCGGCCAGTGCCATGTGAATGACATCGAGCGGCAACGCAGCACCAGCCTCCTGCCCATCGAGACCGGCAGCGGCCATATCGTCGGCCAGCGCGTTGACCGCCCCACGCACGGCGCGCATCTCCTCGGCGTGTTCCGGAGCCTCTCCCATCAAGGCCGTGAGCGAGGCCAACAGCACGGCTCGCCAGCCCTCGGCATCGTGCGCTTGCAACAATTCGACGCGCAAACGATTCAGAGTGCGGGCGTAATGCCAGAATGCGCCCAACGCCAGACCGGCGCTGCCTTGCGGCGCGTGAGGGATGCCTGTCTGCCCGGCGAAAAGCGCGCGAGAAGCCACATCGCCTGCCGCCCAGGATAAAAACAGCCGGGCAAGCCCCGCCTCCACGGTATGCCCGCCGCCCGCGCCTGCGGCGCGTGCCTGTTCCGAATCCAGCCCCCAACGGATGCCCGCCTCGTGCATCCAGTCGCGCACCTGCTCCAGCGCGGATTCAGCCAGCCCGAAATGCGCCGCCACCAGCGGTTGCCGCAGCAGGTCGAACACCCGGCTTGCGGGCGCGTTGCCCGCCGCCAAGCTCAGCAGATCATCGAGCGCCCGCGCAACCGGGTTTTCCTCCGTTCGCCCCTGCCCTGTGATGCGCCACGGGATAAACCGCTTTCGCGGCGCTGTGCCGAATACCGCCTCGATCAACGGCGCGCAAGCGGCGAGATCGGGCATGAGGACGACGATTTCATCCGGGCGCAAACCTTCCCGTTCCTTGAACAGCCCCAACAGGCGGTCATGCAGCACTTCCAGCTCGCGGATACGCGAGTGGCACAGATGCAGTTCGATACTGCGGTCGTGTTCATCCAGACGGATACTGCCCGCGTCGAGTTCCCGCAGATCGAGAAAAGCGTTTTGCAAGCGCGCCAGCAAATGAGAACCCGCATGCGGCGACCATTCCGCGTTTTCCAGCACGGGATTTTCGCCTTCAAACAGGGATGCAATCTGTGCTTGCGCCTGCTTGCCCCAAGCTGCCAGCAACTTGTTGCCCGTCTCATGAAAAAGAGCGTGTTGATTGCGCTCCAACCGCGACAGGCTGCGCGCGTCGACGATCTCGAACCAGTATTCGCGGCAGGGATTGAGCACATATAAGCGCACATCCATCATCCGCGCGAGTGCGCGCAACATCTCCAGATAAAGCGGCGGCAAGCTCGGTAGGCAAAACACATCGATAGCGGCAGGCAAACCGGCCCTTGCGAGCGCGGCATCCTCCATCTTTGCCACACAGCGCAGAAAACGCATGAACGGCAACTGGAACGCCTGGGATTCGTCATGAAGGACGATGCGCCGCCACAGCTCAATCTGCCAGGCTTCGTCCGCGCGAAGAGTCTTCTGGGTTTCTTCCTGTGACACGAATTCGGGCATCGGAACAGCCCATCTTTCGAGCCACTTTGGGCGATAACACAAGTAATGATCGAACAGACGCGCCAACCGTCCGGCCAACTCGAAACGTTGCCGCGCGTCCGCCCCTTCCAGATAACGCTTGAGCCGCGCGTGTTTGTCCAGCCAATCCCCTTCCAGCGCGGCGAAAATCTGCCAGACGAACGCATCTGGAGCATAGGGCGAAACCTCCGGAACCTCCACCACGCGGCCAACCTGTCGCCATAACCACTGCGCCAGATAATCGAAATCGACTCCTGCGCTGATCCCGAAGCGATCCGCCATCGCCAACTCGACGCGCCGCCTGATAGCGCTCCCCGGAACAATCACTTGCCAACGCGCAAACGGCCCTGCCTCCCTTTTGGGGGAAGAGTCCCCCCGCCGCGCCAGCAAGGCATCCAGCAGGTTTTCAAAACGGTTGGAAAAAGTAACGGAGAACATGAGGGGCAGCGGCAGTTCAGTGGAAATCCGGTTTTCTCAACCCAGCGCCTTGTCGATCACTTCCGCCACTCCGTTGGAAAGCCCCGGCTGCGCTTTCACCCGTTCAAGCTGCGCGCGGATGCTTGCCTGCAAGCCTGAGGGGTAACGCCGCCAGTTTTCCAGCGCGCGCGCCATCCGTGCCGCAATTTGTGGATTGCGGGCATCCAGCGCGCAAATCTGGTCAGCCCAGAAAGCATGGCCGCTACCGTCCCCGGCATGAAATTCGCCGGGATTGCCACGGAAGAAAGTACCCAGCAGGGCATAAACTTTGTTTGGGTTCGACAAATTGAAGGCGGAGTCCTGCATCAGCGCGCGCACCCTGCCTAGCGTCGGCCTGGCGCGTTCGCCCCAGCGCCAGGCTCCGGCCTGAATGGCAAACCACTTGTCGAGCGGCAAGGTTTGACCATCGAACCGTTTGCGGAAGGTGTCGAGCACGGCATTCCGTACCGCTTCTTCCGTGCTCGTCATCAGCGCGCCAAGCGCGCCCATGTACTCTGTCATGTTGTCGGCAGTCGCGAAACGAGCCAGGGCAAGCGGTACGCCACGGGCATCCCCTCCGGCAACGAGGTAACGCAGCGCCAAGTTGACCAATGCGCGCCGCCCGGTGTCCAGTGGGTGATAACGATAAGGACCCGTCACCCGCAGGATATGGGTCAGCCCATAACAATTTTCGGCCAGTACGGAACCGAGTTCGCGCGTCAGGCCAATGAGCGCCGCGCGCAGGGCAACCGGGTCGGCGGGGTTCATGCGTTCGAGCAGATAGTTCTCCGACGGCAGGGCAAGCGCCTCGGCGCGGAAAGCAGGGTCGAGCCGTTCATCGATGAGCAGGACGCGGAAAGCGTCGATCCAGGCTGTCGGCGTTTCCCGATGAGGATCGGCGGCTCGCGCGAGAATCACCCGTTCGCTGTAGCGTTGCACGGCATCCCAGCGGTTGAAGGGATCGGAGTCATTCGCCATGAGAAAGGCCAGCCGAGCTTCGTCTTCTTCCTGTTCGAGAATGACCGGGGCAGAAAAACCACGCAAAACCGAGGGCACGGGTTCGACTTCAATCCCGGTGAAGCGGAAGGTTTTTTCGGCCTGATCGAGCGTCAACACCTTGGTGAATACCGCTTCCTCGGCGTTCTGCCCGTCCTCTTCTTCGAGGCGTAGCGGCAAATCGCGGCCATCGGGGGCAATCAGGCCCACCGCCACCGGGATGACCAGCGGCAGCGATTCTGTTGGAGGCTTCGTCGTGGACGGGACGCGCTGCGAGAGCGTCAGCGCATAGCTGGCATTGTCGGCCTCCCATTGCCCCCGCACTTTCAGCCGGGGCGTACCGGCCTGGGCATACCAGCGCATGAAAGCGGCCAGATCGGTTTCATTGGCATCGCTCATGGCGGCGACGAAATCATCGCAGGTCACGGCTTGCCCATCGTGGCGGCGGAAGTAAAGATTCATCCCTGCGCGGAAACCTTCCGCCCCAAGCAGGGTATTGAGCATGCGGACGACTTCGGCCCCTTTCTCATACACCGTGGCGGTATAAAAATTGTCGATTTCCCGGTAACTGTCCGGACGGATCGGGTGCGCCATCGGGCCGTTGTCTTCCGGGAACTGCGCCACGCGCAGCTTTTTGACATCATCAATGCGCTTGACGGCCCTGGCTGAAGCCGCGCCCTCTTTTCCTGCTGCGCGGGCAAGCATGTCGGCGGAAAATTCCTGGTCGCGGAAGACTGTGAGGCCTTCCTTGAGGGTCAACTGGAACCAGTCGCGGCAGGTCACGCGGTTGCCCGTCCAGTTGTGGAAGTATTCGTGCGCCACCACGCTTTCCACGCCCGCGTAATCGGCGTCGGATGCCGTCCCGGATCGGGCGAGCACATATTTCGTATTGAAAACGTTCAGCCCCTTGTTCTCCATCGCCCCCATGTTGAAGTCGGACACGGCAACGATCATGAAACGGTCGAGATCGAGTTCCAGCCCAAAGCGTTCTTCGTCCCAACGCATGGCATTGATGAGTGATTCCATCGCATGTCCGGCGCAGCCGAGATCGTTCTCTTCCACCCAGACCTGGAGCGTCACTTGCCGTCCGGAAGCGGTATTTTCGATGCACTCCAGCGCAGCCAGCTTTGCCGCCACCAGCGCGAAAAGATAGGACGGCTTCGGGAACGGGTCTTCCCATCGCGCGAAATGCCATCCATCGGGCAGGTCGCCCGCCTCGATCAGATTGCCGTTGGACAGCAGCACCGGGCAACGTTCGCGCTCGGCCTCGATGGTCACGGTATAGCGCGCCATCACATCGGGGCGATCCGGGAAAAAGGTGATGCGGCGGAAACCCTCGGCCTCGCATTGGGTAAAAAATCCGCCGTTGGAGAGATACAGCCCGGAAAGGGCAGTATTGGCGTTTGGCCTGATCCGTGTGACGACCTCTACCGTTACCCTGGCATTGTCCGGGGACGGATCGAGATCGAATTCCAGTACGCCGCCATCTACCTCGCGCGGACTCGCCAGTTGCCCATCAACCCGCGTCGAAAGGCGTTCGAGTTCTTCCCCCCACAAACGCAAAGAGCCATCCTTCGCTCCCGGATTGCGCGTGCACACCATACGGTTGGTGACGACGGTCGCCGCCGGGTCGAGACGAAAATGCAGATCAACGCGCTCAACCGTCCAGGCCAATGGGCGATAATCCGCGCGATGAATCGTCATTGGGAGTTTTCTTTTCGTTTTTCTGTTCATGAAACCGCTCACCGCAACCGCACAAAAGGTCATAGTGTAATTGCCATAATCGCTCGGATAGCAGAAACTTCCTTCATTTCGTATCCAGTCCGATCATCCGCCTCATCGAAAGCCTTACCATCCACAATATTTTGAGGGAGAAAGAGTCATGACACCCAGCTCAGTCCACGACATCCGCAACCTGTGCCTCCTTGGGCAAACCGGCAGTGGCAAAACTACCCTGATTCGGGCTCTGCTTGCTACTGCCGGGATCAACGATGGCAGCAACGACACACCTGCCGGCCAGTCGTTTACGTCCTCGCTGTCGCACCTGGAATGGGCGGAGCACTGGATCAACCTGCTCGACACGCCGGGACTGTCCGATCTGGCTGGACGGGCGCTGTCCGCACTGTCAGCGGTCGAAACTGCGGCTATCGTCATCAACGCCGCCGCCGGGGTCGAAAGCAGCGTGCGCCGGATGATGGCGGCGGCACAGGGCAAATGCCGCATGATCATCGTCAACAAGATCGACGCGGGCAGCAACTTCGATGCCCTGATGGACGCCATCACTTCCGCCTTTGGCCGCGAATGCCTGCCGCTCAACCTTCCCTCGCCGGACGGCAGCGCCGTAATCGACTGCTTTTTCGCTCCCAAGGCCGACGCCAGCACCGCTTTCTCCAGCGTGAATGCCGCGCACGACGCCATTGTCGACCAGGTCATCGAACTCGACGAAGACCTCATGGCACGCTATCTCGAACAGGGCGAAGCGCTTGACCCCGACCAACTCCATGCCCCATTTGAAGCCGCCCTGCGCGAAGGCCACCTGATTCCCGTCTGCTTCGTTTCTGCCCAGACCGGCGCGGGCGTGCGTGAACTGCTCGACATCCTCGGCAAACTCATGCCCGACCCCACCGAAGCCAACCCCGCGCCATTCCTCAAAGGCTCGGAAATGGTAAAAGTCGCGCCCGACCCAGATCGCCATACGGTCGCCCATGTTTTCCAGATCAGCAACGACCCCTACCGTGGCAAGATCGCCCTCTTCCGTGTTCATCAGGGCACGGTCTCGCCGGGCGATTCGCTTTTCGTCGGCGACGGGCGCAAACCCTTCAAAGTGGCTCACCTCCTGCGTCTGCAAGGGCAAAACACCCTGGAGACCAAACTTGCCGTACCGGGGGATCTCTGCGCCGTCTCCCGGATCGACGAACTGCATCACGACGCCGTCCTGCACGACTCCCACGACGAAGACTATTTTCATCTGGTTCCGCCCGCTTATCCGCAACCCGTCTATGGCCTGGCGCTCATCACCCGCAAGACCGCCGACGAACAGCGCCTTGGCGAAGCCCTCTCCCGCATAGCCGATGAGGACCCCTGCCTGGAAATCGGCTACGACACGCGCAGCCGCCACACCGTCGTGCGCGGCCTCGGCGAGCAACATCTGAAAATCGTCCTCAACGAACTCTCTTCGCGTTGGAACCTCGAACTCGACACTGCGCCGCCCGCCATTGCCTACCGCGAAACCATCACAGCGACCGCCGAAGCGCGCTACCGCCACAAAAAGCAAAGCGGGGGAGCGGGTCAGTTTGGCGAAGTCGCTTTGCGCGTCGAGCCGCTTCCGCGTGGCGAGGGCCTCCAGTTTGGCGACGAGGTCAAGGGTGGGACTATCCCCGCGCAATTCATGCCAGCGGTCGAAAAAGGCGTGCGCCAAGCTGTCACCGAAGGCGCGCTGGCCGGTTATCCCATTCACGACATCCGCGTGGTCATCACCGACGGCAAACATCACCCCGTCGACTCCAACGAAATTTCCTTCGTCACCGCCGGACGCCACGCCCTGATCGACGCCGTGCTGGCCGCGCGGCCCCAGATACTCGAACCCATCATCGAAGTCCAGGTTCGGGTGTCGGACAACTACTTCGGCAACGTCAGCGCAGAACTCTCCGGGCGGCGCGGCCGCGTCACCGGAACCGACAGTCCCGCGAGCGGCTGGACGCTGATCACCGCCTCCGTACCGATGGCCGACATGGATGGCTTTGAAGCGCGGCTGAAGTCACTTTGTGCCGGGGAAAGCGAATTTGCCACCACGGCTGGCGGCTACGAGCCGGTCACAGGCGACGTGCAAGCGCGGCTGGTGAACGAGCACGCAAACCGGGCGCAATAACGGCGCGGCGCACTTACACCTCTCCCGGCAAGCGGGAGAGGGCGCCTTTGAAGGGTTGGAGAGGGAGGCGCGGGAATGAATCGGAGCCTCCCTGATCAATTTATGATATACGTATAACAACGGAATGACCGTATGAAACCGATCAATGTAGGGCTGCTGGGCATCGGCACTGTCGGAGGCGGCGTGTTTGCCGTTCTCGAACGCAACGCGGACGAAATCGCCCGCCGGGCGGGGCGCGAGATTCGCATTACTGCCGTTGCGGACAGAGACACCGAACGCGCGCGACGCCTTACTGGTGGGACCGTGAAACTCACCGACGATGCTTTCAGTGTGACGCGCGACCTGGAAATCGACATCGTGGTCGAGTTGATCGGCGGAGTTGGCATGGCGAAAGACCTGGCGCTGTCGGCCATCGAGAGTGGCAAGCATCTCGTTACTGCCAACAAGGCGCTCCTGGCCGTACATGGCAACGAGATTTTCGCCGCCGCGCACCGTCACGACGTGATGGTGGCCTTTGAAGCGGCGGTAGCCGGGGGGATTCCCATCATCAAGGCGTTACGCGAGGGTTTGTCCGCCAATCGCATCGAGTGGGTGGCGGGCATCATCAACGGTACGACCAATTTCATCCTGTCTGAAATGCGGGACAAAGGGCTGCCTTTCGACGAGGTGTTGAGGCAAGCACAGCGCCTGGGGTATGCCGAGACCGATCCCACGTTCGATATCGAGGGGGTGGACGCCGCGCACAAGGCGACGATCATGAGCGCCATCGCTTTCGGCATCCCGATGCAGTTCGACAAGGCGCACATCGAGGGCATTTCCCGGCTCGAATCGGTCGACATTGCTTACGCCGGGCAACTGGGATACCGGATCAAGCTGCTCGGCATTGCGCGCAAGCGCCCGGAGGGAATCGAATTGCGCGTGCACCCGGCGCTCGTGCCCGCCAGCAGGTTGCTGGCCAACGTCGAGGGGGCAATGAACGCGGTGCTGGTGCAAGCCGACGCCGTGGGGGCGACGCTCTATTACGGCAAGGGCGCGGGGGCGGAGCCGACCGCCAGCGCGGTGATTGCCGACCTCGTCGACATCACGCGGCTGCATACCGCCGACCCCGAACATCGTGTACCGCATCTCGCCTTCCAGCCGGATCAGGTGCTGGACGTGCCGGTGCTGCCCATTGAGGAGACGGTAACTTCCTATTACCTACGCATGCGTGTGCTGGATAAGTCCGGCGTGCTCGCCGACATCACCCGTATCCTCGCCGACAGCGATATTTCCATCGATGCGATGATTCAGCGGGAAGCGGGCGAAGGCGAATCGCAGACTGACATTATCATGCTGACCCATCAGACCGTGGAGAAAAACGCCATTGCTGCCATCGCGCGCATCGAGGCGCTCGATTCGGTGCAGGGGAAGGTAACGCGGCTACGGTTGGAAACGCTGTAAGCGGACGTGACGGGCGGTTTGGAAATGATAGGGTAGAAAATGCTAACTATCTCCGACCATAGTCGCGCTTTAGACGGGGTTACATATGTTTATCCAGTGCTTTCCCGGCGGGCAGGCGGGGTGTCGGTGGGCATCAACCTCAATCCGAACAATGCTTGTAATTGGCAATGCGTTTATTGCCAGGTGCCTGGACTGATACGAGGCAAGGCGCCGAAAATCGACCTCGCAAGGCTTGAATCCGAGTTGCGCGCTTTTCTCACCGCCTTGTGCCGGGGTAACTGGCTGCCCCACAACGCGCCAGAAGGGTCGCGGGTTTTGCGGGACATCGCCTTTTCGGGTAACGGCGAGCCGACCAGCGCGGTGGAGTTTGCGGAGGCTGTGGCGTTGGCAATTCGGTTGCGCGCCGAACTCGGCCTTGATACGACAGCCGCCTTGCGTTTGATTACCAATGGCAGCTTGCTCGGCCAGGCACGGGTGCGGGAAGGTCTCCGCCGGCTTGCTCAAGCGGGCGGTGAAACCTGGTTCAAGGTTGATGCGGGCAGGGCGGACGCTATCGAGCGGATCAATGGCGTCAGGTTGGCTCCCAGAATGATTGCTCGTAATCTGAAGGTGTGTGCGGCTCTGTGCCCGACCTGGGTGCAAACCTGCGTTTTCCGTTGGAATGGCCTGCCGCCGGATGATGCTGAACTCGACGCTTGGCTCGATGTGCTGACGGGCGTAGGCGCGGCAATCCGGGGCGTATTGCTTTACGGCGTAGCCCGACCCTCGCTACAGCCCGCTGCTGCGCGTATCAGCCCCTTGTCGGCGGAAGAATTAGACAGGATTGCGATGAGGGTCAAAGAAAAAGGGCTGACGGTTCACGTCAGCCCTTGATTGGAGCCTGAAGAAACGAGAGGAGAGGAAAGAACGGGAAGCCAGGGTTGCCGTATCTGGCCTTGCTTGTTACCCCGTTCATTCTGGTCTTTAAGCGGCTTTTTTCTTTTTTGAATTTGAAGCGCGAGCCTCTTTCTTCAGGGTTTTGTACATTTCGGGGTTGGTGGTCTTAAGGTACTCCGCGACGTCAAAGTCCTCTTTCCTGACCTTGGTGATGTCGATTTGCTCGATATGCACCAGGCGCAGAAGGGCTTGGACTGGGCGGGGAATGTTGCGCCCGCTTTCATAGCGCGAACCACCGCTCTGGGTGACGCCGATCTTCGACCAGAACTGAGACTGGTTGAGACCAAGTTTGCGGCGGATTTCACGCACGTCAATGGGCTGTTCTGTGGCTTTCATGTCATCGTCCTTTACAGGGTTACGGGGGAAAAGCTCTCGTTGGTTGAGATTGCGGCCTGTCGGTTTCCGTGTGGATGTCCGAGTGATTCGAAGTATAGTACAATTGCCGCATACAATACAATGGGAATAATTAACGACATGCGGTTATCCGCAATATCTTTGAAGGCTATCCGCGACCAATACCGCATGTTTACACATAATTCCTTCCGATTAAGCAAGAAACAAATTAAATTATATATCAATGCGTTGCGCGCATAGACTGTTTAAGTACCAAAAAAACAACACTGCATTGACGTCTCGATACTAACATTCAATAAAACCATGTAAAAGAGACTTGTGGATAACCACTATGTCATTTTCGCCAAATTATAAAAACCCTACATTACGGTGTATACTAAATCTAGTATGGCGGAAGAAAAATATGCGTGACAGCCACAAGGCAGAATCGTTGGAAAAATGATACAAATCACAGCCTTGATGCGAGTTGTCCACCTTTTTGGAGTCTGGGCGCTGGCCGCCATCCTGGCGATAACACCGACATCGGCTCATGCCGAACGCGAAGCGGATATCGATTTTCTGACACAGCAAAAGCAGTATGCGCGTGTAAGGGGGGCGCTCCTGCGCCGGGCGAATAGCCTTGACCACAGACTTGCCGCGCATGGGCTGAAAAACACCAGCCTCAATATTCTCATCGTTGCTTACAAATCCGAGGCTGTTCTGGATATCTACGCGAAGGGTCCGGATAAGGCGAGTTACGGGAAACTGGCCTCCTATCCCATTTGCGCCGCTTCCGGAAAGCTCGGCCCCAAGAGGCGGAGAGGGGACAGACAAGTTCCGGAAGGTTTTTACCGAATTGACCGCTTCAATCCAGCGAGCAACTTTCATCTTTCGCTTGGTATTGACTATCCCAATTCCGCAGACAGGCTAAAAACACATGCTGCCGACTTGGGGGGTGATATTTTCATACACGGTTCCTGCGTAACGGTCGGCTGCCTGCCTATGACCGATGCCGTGATCGAAGAAATCTACCTTTATGCAGTCTATGCTCGCAACAGTGGTCAAAAAACGATTCCCGTCTATATTTTTCCATTCCGGATGACGCAGGAAAACATGGAGAAATATGAAGCCATTTATCGTAGGCAGCCAGAGGTGCTCGATTTTTGGCAAAATATTAAAAAAGGATATGATAAATTCATTGATAATGGCATATCCCTTACGGTAAATGTTATAAAGAATGGCGATTACGGTTTTGGGCCGTAATTGTCCGGGCGGCCATGATCTTGCGGGTGGGGATGGTATCATCCATCACTTTGAAGGCGGCTCCCGCCTTTGCCGTTTAGCCACTGTTTCATCGCCTGCTTCGTCCAACCTTGCGCCTGTCCAAGCTCAAACTCGCCGGTTTCAAGACTTTTGTCGATCCGACCACGGTGCTCATTCCGGGGAATCTGGTCGGCGTGGTTGGCCCGAACGGCTGCGGCAAATCGAACATCATCGACGCGGTGCGATGGGTTTTGGGGGAGACCCGCGCCTCGGCGTTGCGTGGCGAATCCATGCAGGACGTCATTTTCAACGGTTCCACGACCCGCAAACCTGTGTCGCGCGCCAGCGTGGAACTGGTGTTCGACAACGCGGCTGGCCGCGCAGGGGGACAATGGTCGCGCTACGCCGAGATTGCCGTGCGCCGTGTCCTGGAACGCACGGGCGAGTCCACCTATTACATCAACGGCCTCCATGTGCGCCGCCGGGACGTGATCGATCTTTTCCTCGGTACGGGCCTGGGGCCTCGCGCCTACGCGATCATCGAGCAGGGCATGATCTCGCGCATCATCGAGGCGCGCCCGGAAGAAATACGGGGCTTTCTCGAAGAGGCTGCCGGGGTTACCCGCTACCGGGAGCGGCGGCGCGAAACCGAGGGACGGCTCTCTGACGCGCGCGACAATCTCGCCCGCCTCGACGACATCCGCCTCGAACTGGGCGAACGTATCGGTCATCTCGAAGACCAGGCCGCTACCGCCGAACGTTACCAAGCGTTCGATGCCGCCCTGCACGAGCGCCAGCAACTGCTCTGGCTCATCAAACGCAACGAGGCGCGCGCCGGACTTGACCGCGTAGCGGGAGAACTGCGCGACAGCACGGCTCGCATCGACGCCGACAATGCTCGTCTACAGGAACTGGAAAACGCGCTTGAAGAGGCGAGAGCCGGACATCTGGCCGCGTCCGAGTCCGTTCATCTCGCGCAGAGCGATTTTTTTACCGCCAGCGCGGAAGTCTCCAGGTTAGAAACCGAGTTGCAGCACTTGGGCGAGACCCGGCAAAGGCTCGAAACCCGCCTCGGGCAACTCGGCACCGAGCATGAGCATTGGCACGTCAGGCGCGAGGCGCTGGAGGCCGAGCGCGCGCGTTGGGAAGCTCTGGCCGAGAATGCTGCTTTGCGCGCCGAACAGGCAGAAGCTCGCCACCAGGAAATTGCAGACCGCCAGCCGGAACTCGAATCCGCCTGGCGCGCTGCCGATGCGACCGTGACATCGGTGCGGCGCGAACTGGCGGCAGTCGAACAGCAATTGCGGGTGGAAGAAGCTAACCGCGCCAACGCTGGGCGCGCGCTCGATGCGCTTTCCCTGCGCCGCGTGAAGCTCGACAATGAGCGCGGAGCGATTGAAGGCCCCGATCCGGCGCAACTCGCCGAGCGTCAGGCATGGCTCGATACCTTGCGCGAGCGTTGCGAGGTTCTGCAACAGGAATTGGCCGAGGCGCAGGCGCGCTGGCCCGCGCTTCAAGAGGCGCTCCGGGAGGCGATAGAAGCCGAAAACATGGTACAGCGCCGCCTCACCGAATCGCGCGCGCGGCGCAACGCGCTGGTGCAACTTCAATCCCAGGTGGCCGCGCAGGGCGAACTCGACGGTTGGCTCGTCGGCCACGGCCACGGCGATTTGCCGCCGCTGTGGCGCTCATTGAAAGTTGAAGCGGGTTGGGAGACCGCGATCGAGGCCGTATTGCGCGAACGCTTGGCGGCACGACTGACGGAGGGGGGCGGCTTGCTGGCTGCCGACCTCCTCGCCGACCCGCCGCCGGACGCGCTGGCGCTTGGCTTCACGGACATCGTGCCGGGGGATGAACTACCCGCGCTGCCTGGCGTCGTTGCCTTGAGTGATCTGGTGATTACGGGCGATGCCATGCGGGATGCCCTGCTTGCCGACTGGCTGCGCGGCTGGTTCGCGGTCGAACGGCTCGACGACTGGCTTCCCCGCCGCGCTGCGCTGCCTCCCGGCGTGTGCCTGGTCAGCCCGCGCGGGCAGGTGTTGAGCCGCGGCATGCTGGCACACTTCGTCCCGGATAGCCGCGCGCACGGGCTGATCGAACGGCAACGCGAAATCGACGCGCTCGCCGAGCGCCTGCGGGCACTCGAAGACGAACTGCGCTACGCGCAGCAGACGCTGCATGGCGCGCAAAGCAAGTGCGCCGACGCGCAATCCCGGATCGACGCCTTCCGAAGCGAGGCTCAGGCCGCGCAAGGGGAACGTCACGCGGGGGAAGTCGAAGTCCTCAAGCTCGTCCAGGCGGCAAATCGTGTGGAAGAGCAACGCGCGCGGCTCGCAAGCGACCTTTCCGAATTGCTGCGACAGGAAGAAGGCGAGCGCGAACGCAATGCACAGGCCGAACTCGAACATGCCCGCGCGACAGAACTGGCCGAACTCGAACGCGTCCGGCTCGATGCTGCTATCGACGCCCTGCGCGAGCGTGACAGCGCCTTACGCGACTTACGCGCGCTGGAACAGTCGCTCGAGCGCGAACTCCAGGAAGCCCGTTTTTCGGAGCGTGAATGCGCGGGCAAACTCGAAGACAACATCCGCAACCTGCAACTGGCGGGCGAACAACTCGAAAAGATCGTCAGCGAACGGACGGCCCGTGAAGCGGAAATCGAAGCCACCGACGACAGCCGTTGCAGGGAGTCCCTGCAAATGGCGCTCGATGCGCGTGGTGGCCGCGAAGCCGCTCTGGCCTCCTGCCGCGACGCGCTCGAACAGGCAGTAGCCGCCCTGCGCGAGCTTGAAGAACTGCGCCTACGCATCGAACACGAAGCGGCTCCCCTGCGTGCGCGCGTGGCCGATCTGAGGCTGGAAGCGCAGGCGGCGGAATTGGCCGCCGCGCAATTTGACGAGAGGCTGGCAGAGGCGGGAGCCGATGAAAACGCGCTGGCCCCGCTGCTGGTCAATGCGCCAAGTGAAAATGCCTTGCAGCGCGAAGTGTCGCGGCTCGGACGGGAAATCGCCGCCCTGGGCGCGGTCAACCTTGCCGCAGTTGAAGAACTGCGTACCGCTGCCGAGCGCAAGTCTTACCTGGATGCCCAGAACGACGACTTGTTCACGGCCATCGAGACGCTGGAAGACGCCATTCGCCGCATCGACAGGGAAACGCGCGAAATGCTGCAAACGACATACAATACGGTCAATGAGCATTTCGGCAGGTTGTTTCCGCAACTCTTTGGAGGTGGGCGGGCGGCGCTGGTGCTGACTGGTGAGGAAATTCTCGACGCGGGCATTCAGATCGTGGCGCAGCCCCCCGGCAAGAAGAACGCTACCATCCAGTTGCTATCCGGCGGCGAAAAGGCTTTGACTGCGATTGCGCTGGTATTCGCCATGTTCCAGCTCAACCCGGCTCCGTTCTGTATGCTCGATGAGGTTGACGCGCCGCTGGATGACGCCAATACCGTGCGCTATGCCGAAATGGTGAAGCACATGTCGTTGCAGACGCAATTTATTTTCATCAGCCACAATAAGATTACGATGGAAGCTGCGCCGCAACTCGTTGGGGTCACTATGCAGGAACAGGGCGTATCGAGAGTGGTAGAAGTCGATATCGAAGCCGCGATGCGAATGGCCGAACCGGTGGCGGCGTGATGAAATAACAGATCAACAATGGAAAGGACGCGGTAAGTATGGATACGCTGCAAATCGTATTGATCGGAGTCATCGCTGCCGTCGTCGTGAGCGTCGTCGCTTTCAACAAATGGCAGGAAAGGCGGCATCGGCATCGTGCCGACCGCGCGTTTCCGGGTAATTTGCGTGACCCCTTGCTCGAACGGGGAGACGACAGCGACGCCCCCTCCATGCCGGACGAGCCGGCGGGCGGAAAATATGAGGAGGGTACGGAAAGAAGCCACGACGAGGCCGATGCCGATGAACAGGCGGCCACGCTGCCGGACGGCAAGCGCAACCAACAAACTTATCAGCAGCCTCCCAGGCAGCGGGTGCGTCCGCCCCTGCCTGACAGGCTCGATCCCCGCATTGATTGCTGTATCCGCATCGAGGCCGTGGAGCCTATCGAAGTGCCGCGTTTTTGGGCGGCGCAAGCCGAGGTGTTCGACGCCATCACGCGGCCCCTGCGCTGGTATGCGTTCGATGACCGTGAGAACCAGTGGCGCAGAATCAACGGAAATGCCGTTGGTTCGCATCACTGGTTCCTGGCCGCGCTGCAACTGGTCGACCGGAGGGGAATGGTCAGCGAAGGGGACTTCCTGCACTACACCCGTGGCGTACAGCGCCTTGCCGACCAGTTTCGTTCAGTTCCGGCGGGCATCCCTTCGCGTGCCGAAATCCTGGGAAATGCCAAGGCGCTCGACCGATTCTGCGCCGAAGTCGATGTGCAGATCGCTATTAACCTGGTTGCCATGCAGCCGATGATGGGAAGCCATATCTTCGCGCTTGCCGAAGCCGAAGGCTTGCGGCTGGAGGGAGACGGTTCCTTCCACGCCCGCGCTACAGATAGCCGTACTTTGTATGTTTTGAACAACGGCGAAGCAGCGCTTTTCGAGCGGAGCACGATGGCGGGGATGCGGACGCGGCGTTTGAGCCTGATTCTCGACCTGCCGCGCGTGATCGACGCCGCCAGCGAATTTGAAGAGATGATGCGCTTCGCGACCCATCTCGCCAAAAAACTCGAAGCCGACGTGGTCGATGACAATGGGCGGCCTTTCGGCACGGAATCCGTGGACGCGATTCGCGCCCGTATCCGCCACTACCAGACGCGCATGAGCGAAGAAGGCATCCCGCCGGGCGGTTCATTGGCGCGCCGATTGTTCAGCGCATGAGTATCCGCGCCGGGACGCTGGATCGTGTGCGCTGGCTGCGCCGTGAGATCGAAACTCACAATCGCGCCTACTACGAACTGGACGCGCCGACTATTCCCGACTCGGCTTTCGACGCCCTGTTCCGCGAACTGCGGGAATTGGAAGCCGCGTACCCGGAACTGGTCACGCCCGATTCTCCCACGCAGCGGGTCGGCGGCAAGCCGCTCGCGCAGTTTGCCCCGGTCACGCATGCCGTGCCCAT
This sequence comes from Betaproteobacteria bacterium, assembly GCA_009782565.1. GTDB lineage: Bacteria > Pseudomonadota > Gammaproteobacteria > Burkholderiales > Rhodocyclaceae > WRNU01. The sequence continues at coordinate 120,799 of WRIU01000005.1, read as the reverse complement.
GCTTTCCATCCAGACCGAAACCGATACTGGCGCGAGCGGGGCCGAACATTTCGACTCGCGGGTGCGCCGTGAACTGGAATGGGCTGATCTGAATGTTTCCGCAGAAGTGGAATACGTGGCGGAACTGAAATTCGACGGCCTGGCCGTCAGCCTGCGCTTTGAGCACGGCATCTTCACACGGGGCGCGACCCGTGGCGACGGCGTGACCGGCGAAGATATCACGCAGAACCTGAAAACTATTCGTGACATTCCCCTGCGCCTTTCGGGGGAAGTTCCGCCGCTGCTGGAAGTGCGCGGTGAAGTCTTTATTTGCCGCGATGACCTGGCTCGCTACAACGAAAAGGCGCGGGCACGGGGCGAAAAACCGCTTGTCAATCCTCGTAACGGTGCGGCGGGCAGCCTCCGCCAACTCGACCCGAAGGTTGCCGCGAGCCGCCCGCTCAAATTTTTCGCTTACGGCATCGGCGCGGTCGATGGCTGGAACCCGCCCGCTACGCATAAGGAATTGCTCGACGCACTTGCGGCCTTCGGCCTGCCGGTCTGTACCCATCACGCCGTCGCGCGGGGCTGGCGGGAACTGGCCGATTTTCACGACCGCATGGGCGAAGAACGCTCGCGGATTCCCTTCGATATCGACGGTGTCGTCTACAAGGTCAACAGCCTGGCCCTGCAAAACCAACTCGGCCTTCGCTCGCGCGAGCCGCGCTGGGCCGTCGCGCACAAATACCCGGCCGAAGAGGCGCGCACGGTCGTCCTCGCCATCGACGTGCAGGTTGGGCGTACCGGTGCGCTTACCCCGGTCGCCAAATTGCAACCCGTCTTTGTCGGCGGCGTTACCGTCTCCAACGCCACCCTGCACAACGAAGAAGAAGTTCGCCGCAAGGATGTGCGCGTGGGAGACACCGTCATCGTGCGCCGCGCGGGCGACGTGATTCCCGAAATCGTGACCACCGTGCCGGATGCGCGCCCCATGAAAGAAGAAGGCGACCTCTTCGCCCGTGTACCGCTTCATCCTCCGTTTGAGCTTCCCGATGTCTGCCCGCAGTGCGGCTCGCATGTCGTGCGCGAGGAAGGCGGAGCCATCGTGCGCTGTTCCGGCGGGCTGGTATGTCCGGCGCAGGCGCGTGGCGCGCTACTGCACTTCGCCAGCCGCCGCGCGATGGACATCGAAGGGCTGGGCGACAAACTTGTCGACCAACTCATCGCGGGCGGTCACGTCAAAACGCCTGCCGATCTCTATGCGCTTACCGTACTCATGCTCGCGTCCCTGGATCGCATGGGTGAGAAGTCCGCCGAAAACCTCATGGGCGCAATTGGAAAAAGCCGGCAAACGAGCCTTGCCCGTTTCATCTTCGCGTTAGGCATTCGCAACGTCGGTGAATCCACGGCCAAAGACCTGGCACGCCATTTCGGCAATCTTGCCGCCCTGCAAGATGCCGATGCTGCCGCGCTCGAAAACATCCCGGACGTTGGGCCGATCATCGCTGAATCCATTGTGGATTTTTTTGCCGAAACGCATAATCGCGAAGAAATCGAACGGCTTATCGACGCGGGCATACATTGGGAAGAACATGAGGGCGCAATCGGCGCGTCTGTGGGGCCGCTTGTCGGCAAGCTGTTCGTTCTGACCGGAACCCTGCCCGGTCTGAAACGTGAAGAAGCCAGGGAATTGATCGAAGCCGCAGGCGCAAAGGTGAGCGGCTCCGTCTCGAAAAAAACCAGCTATGTCGTCGCGGGAGAGGAAGCCGGTTCCAAGCTCGGCCGCGCGCGGGAACTGGGTATTGCCATCCTTGACGAAGCGGGGCTGCGTCAACTGTTGCGAGGAGAGAGTTCGTGAGCAAACCAAACAAGATAACGAAAGCCGTCTTTCCGGTAGCCGGGTTGGGGACCCGGTTCCTTCCGGCCACCAAGGCCAGCCCCAAGGAGATGATGCCTATCGTCGACAAGCCCCTCATCCAGTACGCGGTGGAAGAAGCCGTGGAAGCGGGCATGACCGATATGATCTTCATCACGGGCCGCACCAAGCGTTCCATCGAAGACCACTTCGACAAAGCCTACGAACTCGAAACCGAACTGGAAACGCGCGGCAAACAGGAATTGCTCGAAATCGTCCGCCGCACCGTACCGAAGGGCGTGAACTGCATCTACATCCGCCAGTCCGAAGCCCTTGGGCTGGGGCATGCTGTCCTTTGCGCGAGCCGCGTGGTGAGCGCGGACGAAGCGTTTGCCGTGCTGCTGGCCGATGACCTGCTCGACAACGACGGCAATTCGTCAGTCACAAAACAGATGGCCGAAGTTTACGGCTACCACCGCTGTTCGGTGTTGGGCACCATGAACGTTCCACGCGAAGACACCCGCCAGTACGGCATCGTCAGCACCGAACGGCAGGAAGGGAAAATCCAGCGCATCACTGGCATTGTCGAAAAACCCTCCCCCGAAAAGGCTCCAAGCACACAGGCCGTCGTCGGGCGCTACATCCTGACCGCGCGCGTCTTCGAGCACCTGCGCGCCCTCAAACCCGGCGCGGGTGGCGAATTGCAACTCACCGACGCCATTGCCGCGCTGCTCAAAGAAGAAGCTGTTCTGGCCTACCTGTTCGACGGCGCGCGCTACGATTGCGGCTCCAAGCTCGGCTATCTCAAGGCCACCATTGAGTTGGGTTTGCGGCATCCGGAAATTGGCGAAGGGTTCAGGGATTACCTCGATAGCAAATCATGGCTGTCAAAGTCTTCCTCGTCCTGATTCTTTCCATGCCCACAGTGTGTCAGAATCCAAAAACTACAGATCGGGTGTTGAAGCGGGGAAACTCATGAACGTTGGAAGAAAAGAAAAAACTATCGGCGCGCTTGTCGCGACGGCAGTGATACTGATCGGCGGCAGTTATTGGAACGGAATCAGAATCGAACAAAGCTTCCGAGAGAACGTGGAATGGGCGTCCAACTATGGCGCTACGGTGAGCGTGGTCGATTATCAGCGCGGCATCTTCAGTGCTTCGGCGCGTACCGACTGGGTCTTCCAGATGGCTTCCGGGGAGGAAGGCGCTGCGACCACAGTGCCGGTTACAGTGTCCGTCATTCACAGCATCCGGCACGGGCCCTTGCCGGTTCTGACTGCAGCCGCGCACATTCACTCCGAGGCGCAACTGACGGAAGACAATGCCGAGTACCTCAATGAATTTTTCGCCGACGATCCGCTTCCCGTGTTGGATGCCGTGATCGGTTGGACGGGAGGGCTGAATTTACATTTCGTTTCGCCAAAATCTGAAACAACCATTAAGAATATTACGTTCAAAAGCGACGCAACTCTCGTCGAAGGGCTCAAGCGTGTTTACACCGGTACGGCAAGCGTCATGCTGGACAGGTTTCATTTTCTGGGAAAAAGCGATAACGGTGCGATTCGTAGCGTTGAAATCAAAAACCTTCGTGTCACGGCCAACGCATCTGTGAAAGATGGGGCATTGGGTACGTGGACGGTGAAACTCGATACCGACAAGTTTGTCGTGGAAGGGGAAAAGAAAGAGATCGTCGATAATCTCAAGCTGGCGTTTTTGTTGAAAAACCTCGATGTCAAGGCGGTTGATGCCCTCTTGCAAGACACGCCGGACGATGAGGAAAGTCAGGAGCAAACCGTGATGCTGTTGTTGCAGCATAAGCCAGCTTTTGCCATCGAGGAGGTACGCGCGCGCTGGCCGGAAGGCATGGTCGCTGGAAGTTTCCGCATTGCTTACGAGGGCGACGGCAATCTCAATCCGAATGCCCCGCCGGCACCAGCACCAGCGGCCAACCTGTCCGCCGATTTGTACGGGGGCGATGGCAATAATCTCAACTTCAATACCCCACTAGCGCCAATAGTCAGCCTGTCTGTCGATTTGCAAATGACGCTGCCACGCGCGCTGGTGATCCGCCACATGAGTTCGCAAGCGTCCGAGGAAATAACCGATACGCTCGAAGGGGGCGAAGAGAACGAAGTCAACGTCGAAAAGGAAACAAAAGAACAGGTCAGCAAACAGATGGCCACGATGCTCAATGACGGCGTTTTCGTGGAAAAGGGCGACACCTTAAGCGTGGACGCGCACCTTCGCAATGGCGAACTGAACCTCAACGGCAGGCCGCAGCCGCTCGGAGTCTTGTTTGAATTGATACCGCCGATCTTCTGAGCCTGGGTTTATCCTTTGGCGAGCGTGTCGCGATTGGCCTCGATGAGAGAGTCGATGCGGGTGCGCTCGATGCGGGCCATCAAATGATTGTAGGGATTGATGCGGTGTCCGGCGGGCAGGGGTTGCCATTGGCCTTGCCAGTCGAGCGGGGGGATGGCGAGGAAGCGTTCGGCTTCTCCGGCAAGTGAGGGCAGCACGGGTTTGAGATAGCGTGTGAGATCGCGGAATAGGGTGAGGGCGGTGCTGCATACGATGTGCAGCATTGCTTCCATTCCCTCCTGTTTGGCGAGTTCCCAGGGTTTTTTGTCGTTGACGTACTGGTTAGCGAGGTCGGCGAGCCGCATGACTTCGCGTAGCGCCCGGCTGAAGTCGCGGGCTTCATAAGCATCGGCGAGGGTGTTTTCGTTCCAGGCGTCGGCAAAGGGTTGCGCGGCTTCAAGGTCGATGGCTCCCAGGCTGCCGCCGAAACGCTTGTTGATGAAACCGGCCGAGCGGCTGGCAAGGTTGACGAACTTGCCGACGAGATCGGCATTGACGCGGGCAATCATGTCGTCGAGGTTCAAGTCGACGTCTTCCATGCTGCCGTTGGATTTGCTCGCGAAGTAATAGCGCAGGGCTTCAGGATCGAGCTTCTGATCGAGCCAGGAACGCGCGGTGATGAAGGTCCCTCGGCTCTTGCTCATCTTCGTGCCGTCGACGGTGAGAAAGCCATTGACGCAAAGCTGGTTCGGGGTGCGGTAGCCCGCGAATTCCAGCATCGCGGGCCAGAAAAGGGCGTGGAAGTAGAGGATGTCCTTGCCGATGAAGTGCACCATTTCGGTGCCGAGGGCGGCAGCTTTTTGGGCGTCGATGTAGTCTTCGGCAACGATGCCATCGGTTTTGTCGGCGAGATTTTTGAAGCTTGCCAGGTAGCCGATAGGGGCGTCGAGCCAGACGTAAAAGTATTTGCCTGGGGCGTCCGGGATTTCAAAGCCGAAGTAGGGCGCGTCGCGCGAAATGTCCCAGTCAGTGAGTTTATTGTCGCCGTCGGAACCGAGCCATTCACGCATCTTGTTGGCGGCTTCCTGCTGGAGCCGGCGCACGCCGGGGCGCGCCTCGCCCGTCGTCCATTCACGCAGGAAAGCGACGGCGCGTGGGTCGGAGAGCCGGAAAAAGTAGTGTTCCGAGGCGCGCAATACGGGCGTGGTTCCAGAAACGGCGGATCGAGGGTTTTTCAATTCGGTGGGGGCGTAGGCCGCGCCGCAGACTTCGCAGTTGTCGCCGTATTGGTCTTGCGCGCCGCATTTTGGGCATTCGCCCTTGATGAAGCGGTCGGGCAGGAACATTTCCCTGACCGGGTCGTAGAACTGTTCGATGGCGCGGGCTTCGATCAAATCCGCAGCCTTGAGGTGGGCGTAGATATCTTCGGCGTAGGCGCGGTTTTCCGGGCTGTGCGTGGAGTGGTAGTTGTCGAAGGCAATGCCGAAATCGGTGAAGTCGCGCAGGTGTTCGCCATGCGCGCGGGCGATCAGGGCCTCGGGGCTGATACCTTCTTTTTCCGCCCGCAGCATGATGGGGGCGCCATGTGTGTCGTCGGCGCAGACGTAATGCACAGTGTGGCCGCGCATGCGCTGGAAACGTACCCAGATGTCGGCTTGGATGTAGCCGACGAGGTGGCCGAGATGGATGTCGCCGTTGGCGTAAGGCAGGGCGTTGGTAACGAGAATCTTGCGGGGCATGGCCTGAAATTTTTTCTGCAAAACAATTATTCTACCAAAGCCGTCCGGTAGGGCGGCCTGGCTTGCCTCCGAGCCTGCGCGCAGTCCGTGAATAATCTGTATTAGCACTCTCTGACATAGAGTGCTAAAATGCGGGCTTGAGGAGGTTGAGTACCCATGAATCAAGCCTTGTCGTTTCCCGTTCCATACGCCGTTGGCAGCATTGACCAGTACATTGGCTCGGTCAATCGTCTGCCCATGCTTACCGAGCAGGAAGAAGTGGACTTAGCCACGCGCCTGAAGGAGCATGGCGACCTCGACGCGGCTCGGCAGTTGATCGTGTCGCACCTGCGATTGGTGGTGTCCATCGCGCGCGGTTATCTCGGCTACGGGCTGCCGCATGCCGACCTGATCCAGGAGGGCAACATCGGCTTGATGAAGGCGGTCAAGCGGTTCGATCCCACGCGCGGCGTGCGGTTGGTGTCGTTTGCCATTCACTGGATCAAGGCAGAGATTCATGAATTCATCGTGCGAAACTGGCGGTTGGTGAAAATTGCCACTACCAAGGCGCAACGCAAGCTGTTTTTTAACCTGCGTAGCATGAAGCGGGACACCTCCACCCTGAACCGTGAGGAAGTGCACTCGATTGCCGCCCGTCTCGGCGTCAAGCCCGAAGAGGTCGCCGAGATGGAAACCCGGCTCTGTGGGCGCGAGGTTCCGTTGGAAGGCGGCAATGACGATGAGGACGGGCATTTCGCGCCCATTGCCTATTTGCCCGATCCGAATGCCGAACCTTCTGCCGTGATCGAAGAGGCTCAGTATGCCCGCCTTCAGGACGAAGGCTTGCGGCAGGCGCTCGGCAGTCTTGATGTGCGTAGCCGTGCCATCGTGGAACGGCGCTGGCTCGCTGAAGGCGACACTGCTACCCTGCACGAACTCGCTTCCGAATATGGCGTTTCTGCCGAGCGCATTCGCCAAATCGAGGCGCGCGCCATGCAGAAGATGCGCGCCCTGCTGGCTCCGGCGCGTTGAGAGGGCGTTCAGCCTCGCCAAACAATTCCCCTTACGTGGGCCGCTTTGCCCCGACGCCAAGCGGCCCGCTGCATTTCGGCTCGCTCGTCGCCGCGCTGGGCAGCGCGCTTGAAGCCCGTTGCCAAGGTGGGCGCTGGCTCGTGCGCGTCGAGGATGTCGACACCCCGCGCGCCGTGCCCGGCATGGCCGAGGCAATGCTTGCTACCTTGGAGCGTTTCGGTTTTGAATGGGACGGAGAAGTTTTATGGCAGAGCCGCCGTGCCGGGATTTACGCCACCGCGCTGGAACGGCTCAAGGCGGGCGGGCATGTTTTTCCCTGCGCCTGTTCCCGGCGCGAACTGGCGGAAGTGCCGGACTCCGCGCTGGCTCGTGACGGTTCCCTGCGTTATCCCGGCACTTGCCGGAACGGTTTGCCGACAGGCGCGGAGCCGCGCGCGTGGCGGGTCAAGGCAGAGGGATTGATCCGGTTCGAGGATGTCATTCAGGGCTGCCAGGAAGAAGAGCTTGCGCGTGATGTGGGGGATTACGTGGTGTTTCGTGCCGATGGGGTTTTCGCTTACCAGCTTGCCGTGGTCGTCGACGATGCCGAGCAAGGCGTGACCCATGTGGTGCGCGGGGCAGACCTTCTCGGCTCAACTGCGCGCCAGATACATCTTCAAACCTTGCTCGGCCTGCCCGTCCCGGCTTACGCGCATCTGCCGGTGGCAACGAACGCCGCCGGTGAAAAACTCTCCAAGCAGACCTTGGCGCGGGCGGTCGATGAAGGCTCTCCCTCACATGCGCTGGCTGCCGCGCTGGATTTTCTTGGGCAACATCCGCCCAATGGGCTGAATGGCGCTTCCGTCAGGGAAGTGTGGGCGTGGGCGCTTGAAAATTGGGATTTGGGGCGTGTTTCACGGGTTTTGCAGGGGGTTGCGCCGGAGTTGAATTATATTTAATTCAGATGCTTGCTACGTATTGCTACACAAAGAGCAGAGAAAATCTGGCCTTCTTTGTCGGTTATAATTTTTTTTGATCGATGGAAGGTATACTTTATCCCTTTATTTTTCCATATTGTTTTTAGATATTCAGAGAATAGATTTTCTTTTTCATTGAATAATTCTGGGATGTTGTCTGCTTTTGCTTTCGAAGTTACAATCGAAGCAGATATACCAGTTATCAATGTTCCATTTTTTTCTAAGTCTATAATGAGCTTACACAGCCTATCAAAATCTTTGAAACAGTTTTTATTACAGAAGCGTTTAAACTCTATGGCGTAGCTAATCTTTTCTTCATCAGAATATAAAGCTAAATCGAGACGATTTGAGTCTTTGTTTGCTTTTCCTGGGCGTCCCGGAGGTCTGCCTCCATTGTAGAGATATATTTCAGAAAATGGTGTTTCAAGCACTGCATAAGTCGGTCTATCTTTCAATTTCATGATTGATCTGGCAATATTACCCACAATATACTGTTCGACACCGTAGTGCGTTACCCAGGCATCAGTCCAACGTTTATGCTCTTCATTTGTTTCGTGAATGCTGCGGAAGATAGTTTCGATTAATTCATTGAGAGTCATGTTTCTGCTCCTTACAGTCAAATCAGAACGATGACAGATACTTTTGAACCAATACTACACCCATTTGGCAAAACGGCAGGCTTCATTCTTCCGGCTTGCTGACGAAGCCGATTTTTTCCAGACCTGCGCGGGATGCCCGCGCTATTGCGCGCGCTACAAGTTCGTAAGGCGTAGCCGCGTCGACCTGGAGATGGAGTTCCGGGGGCTGTGCGCGGTTGCCCGCTTCCCGCATCAAGGGTTCCAGCCCCGCCTCTTCGACGGGTTCGCCGTCCCAAAAAAACTGCCCATCGGCCTTGATGCCAAGCTGGATGGTTTCTGGCTTCATGTCTACCACGGCGCTGTCGGCCATGGGCAGGTCGATCTTGACGGCATGGGTCAGAAGCGGCGCGGCGATAATGAAGATGACAAGCAGCACCAGCATCACGTCGATGAGCGGGATCATGTTGATTTCCGCTCGTAGCGCGTCGTACCCGGTTCGGGGATGGAAAGCCATGTTTCAGTGCACCCCTTCCGCTTTCGCTTTGGTTGCGTCTACCCGCGCTGTCACGGTGGAAAGCTCGACGACCTGCGGCTCATCCGAGGCCGTGCCGCCTGTGGACAATCCCAGTCCCAACAGGCCAAATACCGTGTGTGCGAAACGTTCCAGTTCCCCGGTCAAATTGCGGTTCAGGCGAGTAAAAGCGTTATAGGCCAACAAAGCGGGAATGGAGACGAACAGGCCGTAGGCGGTCATGATGAGCGCCTCGCCAACCGGCCCCGCCACTTTATCGAGGCTCACCTGCGCCGAGAGCGCAATGCCCTGCAAGGCATGGAAAATGCCCCAAACCGTACCAAACAGCCCCACGAACGGAGCCGTCGAGGCAATAGAGGCCAACGGCGTCATGCCGCTTTCCAACCGGCGTATTTCCCCGGCAATACCGTGCGCCAGCGCGGCGCTAACGTAATCGTCGGGCGAAGCAATCTCGAAACCCGCCCCGTCCGTTTTCCGGGCACTGTCCCTTCCCGCTTCCCGTAGGGACTTGCAAGCCCGGAGCCCTTCGCCCAGGAGACGGGCGAAAGGGTTGTTCCCACCCGTGGCAATCCACAAGCGTTCCGCGTCAACGGGCTGGCGTACCCGCCGCCGAAAGCCCCCAATGAACGACCGGCTTCGCGCGCGAATCGCTATGTAACGCCATAACCTGGATGCGATCAGATACCACGATAGGAGCGACATCACCGTTAGAACCGCCAAAACGCAAAGGCCGACGGTATCCGTCTGCGTCAAGAAATGGGCAAAATCCCAGGAAGATTCAGACATATCGCTTTCCATCATCAATCTTGCAATTCAAACCGAAGCGGCACGATCACTCTGCCCTCAACAGGCGTACCGGCTCGCTGCGCCGGACGGAACCGCCAGCGCCGCACGGTGTCGAGCGCCGATTTGTCCAGCAGGTCAAAGCCGCTGCTCGTGTGCAGCGTCACCTCGTCCGCATACCCTTCCGCCGTGACATGGACGCGCAGTTTCACCAAGCCCTGTTCGCGCAGACGGCGCGACCGGGACGGGTATTCCGGCTTCGGATTGGAAAGATAACTCACGTTGAAGTCGGGGCCGATATAATCCCTATCCCGGCTTCCTTCCCCGTCCCTATTTTCCCCCTCTCCACCAACCGACCCACCCGCTATCGTTGCCGTCATAGCGGAGGAAATATCGATGCGTGGACTCGGTACTGGATCATCCGAATGACCTGAGTCATCCGGAACGGCGGGAGCAGTTTCCACAACTACCGGGGCAGACGTGGATTGTACCGCCGCCACCTGTGGATGCGATGATGCCAGAGCCCTTGAGCGCGTCCGATGTTCCGGCACTTGCGCCGAACGCTTCCGAGGCGAGACCGGACGCGCGGCGGGAAGCGGCTCTGTAGGCTGTATGTCAGGTAACGGGGAAGCGGAAGGTGCACCCTCGATCCAGCTTGCCTGCAAGACCATGGGCTCTTTACTGTGCCGCAAAGGTTCGGACAGGCGCGAGAATGCCGCCGCGCCGACAGCGTGCAGGCACACCACCAAGGCCAGCAAGAGCCCGCGCACGGCAAGCGGCACGGAATCGTTTACCAGGACATTCACGGCTCGGATGGAAAAACAGGTATCGAAAGCAAAGAGTTAAAGTTTAATGCAAGTCCGGTAACACCGTGCGCCGAAAGCGCTTTCTTCCAGGGGACGAAACGTTTTGAGCGGCTGGATAATCACATAAATTTGCTCCGTTCACAAAACTTGTTGCCCGTGTTAGGCTCAAATCCTCAGTCGGTTCATCTTTGACATGGAGTTCCTGCATGTGACGGTTTAGCCGACAGGGGTTTTATTCCAAGAGCATAATGGAGGAGTCAACGTGTCTCAAGTTCAAGAAACCAAAATCGTCTCGGCAGACCCGACCGCATTGGGTGTATTCGGCCTTTCCATGGTCACGTTTGTCGCGGCATCCCAGAAATTGGGTTGGACATCAGGTTCCGCATATCTGATACCGTGGGCGCTTTGTCTTGGCTCCTTTGCCCAATTATGGGCCGCTGCCATTGACTTTAAGCGTAACAGTTATTTCGGCGCAGTCGTATTAGGTGCGTTTGGCCTTTTCTGGATGGCCGTAGCAATGATATGGGCCTTTGCAGGGGGTCTTTTCGGCGAAGCCGCCAAAGAAGCAGCCGTCAATATGAAGCCGCAATTCGGATTTGCCTGCTTCGGTTACTTCTTTTTCTGTGTTTTCATTACCATAGCCGCTTTCGAGGCAAATAAGGTTTTCGGCGCGATCATGGTGCTGATCCTCGTGCTCCTCGGTTCGCTTGGGCTGTCCCTGCTCGGCGTCGAGCCGGAGTTTCTCGGCCTCGTAGCCGGATGCTCAGAGCTTATGATTTCCCTGCTTGGCTTCTACGCTGCTGGCGCATTCTTCCTGAATGCCTTCTTTGGCCGCCCAGTTCTGCCTCTTGGCAAACCAATGGGGTGGGTGAAGAAAGCCTGACAGGCTTTTCAAAACAACGAAAAAAGCCAAGCCCGTATTTGGGCTTGGCTTTTTTTTACCTGTACGTGCAACAGGACAACTTCCCGGCAGGGTTTAATTCACCTCGAAGTCGAAACTCACCACCGGGAGTTCCGTATCCGGATTCTCAATCTCCAAACTCAGGCCGGGTAAATTGGAGCGCACAAGATAGCCAGGCTGAGGGGTAAGTGAATCAGTGGCTGAAGAAGAAGGATCGTTGCGACCTGATTCTTCAACATATGAATCGGATGGGGCATGAAGCATTTTTGTTTTCTCCCAAATGTGAGGTTGGATTATTCTCCCTCTAGCTACACGGCTATCGCCATGGGCTTTTGTTGTTGTTGAATCCGCACCTGTACAATGACACCACAACGTACTGATACAACAACATTTTGTAATTCTGCAAAATAGAATTACTTCACGCACTGATATCAGCAATTTAGTTATGCAATTAACAACAAATATAATTTGTGTCATCGATACTTATATAGTACGAGACATTACTCTTTGAGAGTTAAAAAAATACGGACGAATGTGAAATAATAAACAAACTCTAATGCTGAAAATTTCACGATTTTGTTTATTTACGGAAGGTCGTCCACGGTCAAAATAAAAGGGGTTGCGGCATAAATATCAACCGCAACCCCTCGCTTCGCCTTCATGAACCCCGGTCGACGCCAAATGGTCGACCGGAGTCTGGAATGTCACATCGCACTGGAAAACACGTCAATCCTGTCGAAACACATGTAGCGGTAAATATCCGCCGCTTTCTCGTTGACCACAGAAACCTGCTCCAGATACTCCACCGAAGTCGGAATCCGACCCAGGAGCGCGCAGACGGCGGCGAGTTCGGCGGAACCGAGGTAGACGCGCGTATCCAGCCCAAGGCGGTTGGGGAAATTGCGGGTGGAGGTCGACATTGCAGTGCTGCCCTTCCTGATTTGCGCCTGATTACCCATGCACAGGCTGCATCCGGGCATTTCCATCCGTGCCCCGGCACGGCCCAGTATGCCGTAATAGCCTTCCTCATTGAGAATCATGGCGTCCATCCGGGTGGGCGGAGCGATCCAGAGCCGCGCGGGCAGGTCGGTCTTGCCGTCGAGCACCTTGCCGGCAGCGCGGAAGTGGCCGATGTTGGTCATGCAGGAACCGATGAATACTTCGTCGATCTTGTCGCCCGCAACTTCGGAGAGCAGTTTGACGTCGTCCGGATCGTTGGGGCAGGCCACGATGGGCTCTGTAATGTCGGCGAGGTCGATTTCGATGACTGCTGCGTATTCGGCATTGTCATCGGGCTGAATCAGTTCTCCCTCGGCAACCCAGTCTTCCATTGCGCGGATACGGCGCTCCAGCGCGCGCGCGTCCTGGTAGCCGTTGGCAATCATCCACTTCATCAGCGCGATGTTCGAGTTCATGTACTCGACGACGGGCGCTTTGTTAAGCCGCACCGTGCAACCGGCAGCGGAACGCTCGGCAGAGGCATCGGTCAGTTCAAACGCCTGTTCGACCTTGAGGTCGGGCAAGCCTTCGATTTCGAGAATGCGCCCAGAGAAGACGTTTTTCTTGCCCTCCTTCTTGACCGTCAACAAACCCTGCCCGATTGCGTAGAGCGGGATAGCATTGACGAGATCGCGCAGGGTAATGCCGGGACGCATCTGGCCTTTGAACCTGACCAGCACGGATTCGGGCATGTCGAGCGGCATCACGCCGGTGGCGGCGGCAAAGGCAACGAGGCCGGAACCCGCCGGGAACGAGATACCGATAGGGAAGCGCGTGTGCGAATCGCCGCCGGTACCGACGGTATCCGGCAACAACAGACGGTTGAGCCAGGAGTGGATCACGCCGTCGCCGGGGCGCAACGCCACGCCGCCACGCGCGCTGATGAAGTCAGGCAGGTCGCGGTGCGTCTTGATGTCGACGGGCTTCGGGTACGCGGCGGTATGGCAGAAAGACTGCATCACCATGTCGGCGGAGAAGCCGAGGCAGGCGAGGTCTTTCAACTCATCGCGCGTCATCGGGCCGGTGGTGTCCTGCGAGCCGACAGTGGTCATCTTCGGTTCGCAGTAGGCTCCCGGACGGATACCCTTGCCTTCCGGCAGACCACAGGCGCGGCCAACGATTTTCTGCGCGAGCGAAAATCCCTTGACGCTCTCCGTAGGCGCTTGCGGCAAACGGAAAAGCGTGGAAGGCGTCAAACCTAGCGTTTCGCGCGCCCGCGCGGTCAGCGCGCGCCCGATGATGAGGGGAATACGCCCCCCTGCGCGCACTTCATCGAGAATCACAGGAGTCTTGAGTTTGGCCGTGGCAATGATTTCACCATCTTTCCTCGCCGTCACTTTAGCGTTCGCGCGGTCGACGACAAGCTCGATCTCGTCGCCCATCCCCATCTTGCTGACGTCGATTTCAATGGGCAGCGCACCGGCATCTTCCATCGTATTGAAGAAAATCGGGGCTATCTTGCTGCCCAGGCACACCCCGCCGAAACGTTTATTGGGCACAAAAGGAATGTCTTCGCCGGTAAACCAGAGCACGGAATTAGTCGCCGACTTACGCGAAGAGCCGGTTCCTACCACGTCGCCTACGTAGGCGACGAGATTCCCCCTCGCGCGCAGTTCTTCGAGAAATTTCACGGGGCCGCGCTCGCCGGGTTTCTCAGGCTCGATCCCAGGACGCGCATTCTTGAGCATGGCGAGCGCGTGGAGCGGAATATCGGGCCGCGACCAAGCATCCGGTGCGGGAGAAAGGTCATCGGTATTGGTCTCGCCCGTTACCTTGAACACAGTGAGCTTTTGCGTCGCGGGTACTTCAGGGCGCGAGGTGAACCATTCACCGGCCGCCCAGGATTGCAGCACCGCCTTCGCGTTCGCGTTGCCGCTGTTGGCGAGTTCAACGACGTCATTGAAATAGTCGAAAACCAGCAAGGTCTTCTTCAGCGCTCCGGCGGCAACGCCTCCCACCCCGGCATCGGACAGCAATTCGATCAAGGGCTTGACATTGAAACCGCCCAACATGGTTCCGAGCAATTCCGTGGCTCGCTCCTTGGACACCAACGCACAGGTTTCATCGCCGTGCGCGACGCGGGCGAGAAACTCGGCTTTCACCTTGGCGGCATCATCCACTCCGGCAGGCACCCGGTGCGTGAGCAGGTTCACCAGAAACTCTTCCTCACCGGCGGGAGGGTTCTGAAGCTGCGCGATGAGATCGACAGTTTGCTGCTTCGATAACGGCAGCGGCGGAATGCCAAGCGCGGCACGCTCGGCAACGTGGGCACGGTAAGTTTCAAGCACGGTTGTTTCCTTTTGGCGAGTGCTGGGTTGTAGTTGTTATCTTTGTATTTGGACGAACAGGCCTCATATAATATATCTTCTATAAGACATAAAACAAGAAGAAAGCCTATACAATTCTAACCTGTCATGAGACCCATGTGACGATCTCCTGAAAATCGGTCGTGTCTCAGTTTGAATTTCATGCGTTGTAGGGGCGGATGGCAATCCGCCCGCCATCGTAAATTTCCGCGATCCGCCAACGGTTCGACGGGGCGATTACCATCGCCCCCTACAGAAAATCGTCTCAAATATTCAAAATGAGGCACTGCCTGAAAATCTGGGGGTGGTTCAGTTAGAAATTTTCACTGGACGGTCTTACGTTTTTCCTGCATCGTCTGCAAACATCAATAAATTTCAAACCAAGGCTCTACCGCGTAGCATAAGGATTTGCTCGCTCACGCCGTATGCGTTAGCCTCATGCTTTTCGCCTTTCATCCTATCTCTGTTGCACTGCCCGCTACGACATGAGCAAGCCCCTCCCCAAGACACCGGAAGAAATAAAGGAAATGCGTATCGTCTGCCGTCTGGCGGCGGAAGTGCTCGACTATATCGAACCCTTTGTTCAGCCCGGCACTACGACCGCTGAACTGGATCGTTTGTGCCGCGAATACATGGAACGAGTACAGCATACGGTCTCTGCCACGCTCAACTACACACCGCCGGGCTACTCCCCATATCCCGCCTCGATCTGCACTTCGCTCAATCATCAAGTCTGTCACGGTATTCCAAGGGAAAAAGCGCTGAAGAAAGGCGACATCCTCAATGTTGATGTTACCGTCATTTCCCAGGCGGGTTTTTATGGCGACACCAGCCGGATGTTCATCATCGGCGACGCTTCCATCCTTGCCAAACGCCTGTGCCAAGTGACTTACGAGAGTATGTGGCTCGGCATTTCCGCCGTGCGGCCCGGCGCGCACCTGGGCGATGTCGGCCATGCCATCCAACGGCATGCCGAAGGCAACGGTTTCTCGGTGGTGCGCGAATTCTGCGGGCACGGCATCGGGCGCAAGTTCCACGAAGCGCCGCAAGTGCTGCACTACGGCCAACCGGGCACGGGCATCGAGTTCCAGCCAGGGCTTATTTTTACCATCGAGCCAATGATCAATGCCGGCAAGGCTGCCATCTCGGAATTGTCCGACGGCTGGACGATCGTCACCCGCGACCGCAGCTTGTCGGCGCAATGGGAACACACGGTGCTCGTCACCGAAGACGGCGTGGAAGTCCTGTCATTGTCCGCCGCTTGCCCGCTACCGCCCAAACTGGTGACGGGAACGCTTGCCACGGCCACTGCCAGCACGATTGCCGCGTTGCCCCCTGCACCCCAGTCATGAGTTGGATCATTGAAAGCCTTAACGACTGATGGCCCGATTCCCGGATTGGAGCGGGCGATTGCCGCTGGACGCAAGCGCATCGAGGCCGGACGCGCCGCGCTACGCGCCGCCTACGAAGCCAAGCCCCTGATTACGCGGTTATTACACGGACACGCGGTACTGGTCGACGCGGTCATCGCAAAGCTCTGGAAAACCTGCCGCATGCCCGCGAATGTGGCGCTGGTGGCGGTAGGAGGTTACGGGCGCGGCGAATTGTTTCCCTGCTCCGATGTCGACCTGCTGGTTCTCCTATCTGAACCATCCAATGACAACCTGGAATCCAGACTCTCGGTACTGGTCAGCGCACTGTGGGACGTAGGGCTCGCCATCGGCCACAGCGTACGCACCATCGACGAATGCCTGGAAGCGGCAAAGGCCGACATCACAGTACAGACCAACCTGCTCGAATCCCGCCTGCTCACGGGTGACGAGGCGCTGTTCCAGCAGTTCCAGATGCGCTACCAGGCGCAGATCGACGTAAACGAGTTCTTCCGCGCCAAACTGTTTGAGCGCGACCAACGCTACGCGCGCTACAACGACACCCCTTACGCGCTGGAACCCAACTGCAAGGAAAGCCCCGGCGGCTTGCGCGACCTGCAATTACTTGGCTGGATCGCCCGCGCAGCCGGACTGGGCCGCAACTGGCGGGAACTGGTTCGCCAGCGCCTGATTACCGGCAACGAAGCGGGCGACCTACGCAGCGCGGAACGCTTCCTGCGGCATATACGCACCCGCCTGCACTACTTGGCGGGACGCGCCGAAGACCGCCTACTGTTCGACTATCAGGAACGCCTTGCCAGCGTAATGGGCATCAAGGCCACAAGCACCAGGCGCGCTTCGGAAATCATGATGCAGCGCTACTACCTGACGGCCAAGAAACTCACCCAGATCAACGGCGTCCTGCTCCAGAACTACGGCGATGAAATCCTTTTAAGGAGCGAATTTCCGGCCATCGTCATCAACGAGCGTTTTCAGGCAGTGCGTGAAATGCTCGACATCCGCGACGAAACGGTTTTCGAGCAGCACCCCGGCGCCCTGCTCGAATGCTTTCTGCTGCTGCAACAACGATCCGAACTCAAGGGCATGACCGCACGCGCCTTGCGCGCACTCTGGATCAACCGCACCCGCGTCAATGCCGCATTTCGCGCCAGCCCTGAAAACCGCGCGAACTTTCTCAAAATATTCCGGCAAAAGCACAAAGTCCTGCATGCGCTCCACCTGATGAACCAATGCGGCATCCTGTCGCGCTACCTGCCGCCCTGGCGAAAGATTCTGTGCCAGATGCAGCACGACTTGTTCCACGCTTATACCGTGGATCAGCACACGCTTCTGGTGCTGCGAAACATGCGCCGTTTCTCGATGGGCAAATACGCCCATGAACACCCGGTCATGACCGGCCTGATGCTCGGGTTCGAGCGTCACTGGCTGCTCTACATCGCCGTACTCTTCCACGACATCGCCAAGGGACGCGGCGGCGACCACTCCATCCTGGGCATGGAAGAAGCGCGTGAATTCTGCGAACACCACGGGCTGGAGGCTGAAGACACCGAACTCATCGTCTGGTTGGTGCGTTACCACCTCATGATGTCGCACACCGCGCAAAAAGAAGACACTTCCGATCCGCAAACCCTTCAGAAATTCGCTGCCGCCGTTGGCAATGAACGGCGGCTCACAGCGCTCTATCTTCTCACCCACGCCGACATCCGTGGAACTGGCCCCAAGGTCTGGAACAGTTGGAAAAACAGATTGCTCCAGGATCTCTTCTTCGCCACGCAGCGCTTGCTGCGCGGAGCCACGCCGCAACAGGCGCTGCTTCAGGACAAGCGGGTCGACGAAGCCCGCCGGCTCCTGCGCTCCCACGGCCTGCGCTCCGGCGCTGAAGATGCCCTGTGGTCACAGCTCGACACCGTCTATTTCATGCGTTACTCGGCCGACGAAATCGCCTGGCATGCACAAATGCTTCACTCTCAGGTCGAATCCGGCGATCCTGTGGTCAGGGCGCGGAACCTGGACGACAACGTTCAAGTCATGGTGTACATGCCCGATCAAGAAAAGCTGTTCATGCGACTGACCGGGTTTTTTTGCCGCATGGGACTCTCCATTCTGGATGCCAGGGTATATACCACCCGCCACGGCCACGCGCTCGACAGCTTCACCCTGCAAAATCTCAACGATGACAGCGACGAGCACTGCCGCGACATCCTCTCCCTGATCGAACACGAACTGACGCCAGCCCTGCAAAACCCGGAAAAAATCGCGCGCCCGTCCCCGGTTTACCTCTCAAGCCAGGTTCGGCACTTTCCGATCACTCCTCACGTCAGCCTGAGTGCCGACGAAGCGGGCCGCTACCACATCCTGTCGATCACCGCCACGGATCGCCCCGGTCTGCTGTTCGACATTGCCGAAGTGCTGGCCGCGCACGGTATCAGCGTCGAAACCGCCAAGATCTCCACGCTCGGCGAGCGCGCGGAAGACAACTTTCTTCTCAGTGGCGGCGGTCTGGCACAGGAATCGCGCGCCATCAAGGTCGAGCGGGAATTGCTGGAACGGCTTCAGCTTTGAGGAGCGTGGGCGGCTCGAAGGCGTCTATTGGTTTTGACGGAGACAGTTCGGAAAATCAGAGGGTCACCCTCTCCCCAAACCCCTCTCCCGCAAGGGGAGAGGGACTTGTCCGGGCTGCATTGACCCCTCTCCCGCTTGTTGGGAGATGGATAAAACTGTCATTCCTTACTGATTGAAGCCGGGGACATGGGACGACTCGGAATTTATTTCTCTGCCCGTCATGACTATTGCTGTTACATTCGGAGTCATGAATGGCATGGAAGAGCCTCTCTTTCTGGCGGCAGACATCGGTGGTACGCGCGCGCGGCTGCTTCTTGGCCGCGCGTGCGCGGATGGCTGGCATGTTTTGCGCCACCAGGAAATGCTGTGCGCGGATTATGCCGATGTCGAGGCGCTCATCGAAGCGTTTCTGGGCGTGAGGGAAGATGAGGAAAGGCCGAATGTGGCCTGTCTTGCCGTAGCCGGGGCGCTTGAGGGGCAACGCATACGCATGACCAATCTGCCTTGGGAGGCGGATGGCGAATGCCTGCGCGAGCGGTTCGATTTTTCACGGGTGCTTCTTATCAACGACTTTGCCGCGCAGGCACATGGCCTTGCCTGTCTCGACGAAGACGGGATTTTTGTCCTTCATCCTGGAGAGCCCGATGAAGAAGGCGTGCGTGCGCTGATTGGCTCTGGAACCGGGCTTGGCATGGCTGTGTTGTCCGGCGCGCTGTGTCATCCTCTTGTTTTTCCGAGCCAGGGCGGGTTGGCGGATTTCGCGCCGCGCGATGCCCGTGAACTAGCCTTGTTCGAGGTGCTGTTGGCCGAGCATGGGCGCGTGAGTATCGAGACGCTGCTCTCCGGGCGTGGAATTGAGCGCCTTTACCGTTTTGTCGCGCCGACCGGAGTGCCGCTTGCCAAGGATGCGGCGGGCATTGGAGCCGCCGCGCTGGCAGGTGAGGGCATTGCTATTGAGACCTTGCGGTTTTTTGCCCGGCTTCTGGTTGCCGCTGCCGCTAATCTGGGCCTTACCGTGCTGGCGCGTGGCGGGGTTTACCTGACGGGTGGCGTTGTCCCGCGAATTTTGCCGTTCCTGCGCGCACCGGAACTCATCGAGGTGTTCCGCGACCATCCGTCGATGGGCGCAGTGTTGGCGCGCATTCCGCTCTACGCGGTGCGCGACGAATTGCTGGGGCTCAAGGGCGCGGCACAAATTGCTACGAGGCTGGCGCGCGGTGAAAGTTAGGGACAAAGCGACGCCCCGGCCCAACCTGCGCTCGGGTCGCCGCTTTCTGCGCCTGGCTGTCGACTACTGGAACAATGATGGGAATAAATGGGCAGTGCGTGGCGTCTCCTTGTTGCTGCTGGCGCTGACTGTCGCTCAGGTCGGTTTCGCAATCTGGATCAGTTATTGGCATCGCGATCTGTTCGATGCGCTCGAAAACCGGCAGCATGCCGAATTGCTCAGGCTGGTATTGGTTTTTGCGCTGATTTTCATCTTCACGATGGCGGTGACGGCGCTGCACCTGACGGTCAAGCGTTGGCTGCAACTCGATTGGCGGCGCTGGCTCACCGGGCTGTTGCTCGATCAGTGGTTGGCGCATTCCCGCCATTACCGGCTCCAGTTCATTGGCGGGGAGCACGACAATCCGGACGGGCGCATTGCCGAAGATGTAAAAATTGCGACCGAAACCGCTATTGCGCTGGCGCATTCATTGCTGTTTTCCGTGCTGATCCTGGGCAGTTTCGTGGATATTCTGCTCAGTGTTTCGGGTAGCGCGGTGCTGCCGGGGACTTCCATTTTCATCCCCGGTTACATGGTGTTGATGGCTTTTCTGTATGCCGGCGTGGGTTCTGTGCTTGGCCTCATGCTCGGGCGTCCGCTGATTCGCGCCACCAACCGCCTGCAAACCGTAGAGGCCAATCTGCGCTTCGGCCTTGCGCGGGTGCGCGAGCATTCCGAGGCGATTGCGCTCATGCACGGGGGGCCGAGCGAGCGCCGCCATGCCGGACATCTCTTTGCCGATGTCGGCATGGGCTGGAACCGTCAGACCTTGGCTTACCTGGGCATCGTTTCTTTTTCTACTGGCTACGGAACGCTGCTGCCCGTTTTTCCGATCCTGATTGCCGCGCCGCAATACGTTGCCGGCATGATGACCCTGGGGCTCTTGATGCAGGCGGCGCAAGCCTTTCAGCGCCTGACTTCCGCCCTGTCGTGGCCAATCGACAACCTCGGCGAGATTGCGCGTTGCCGCGCTTCGATCGACCGCATCATCACTTTCCGGGAAGGCATGGAACGGCTCAAACGCGAAGACCGTGAAAATGGGCATGGCGTAAGCCGTATCGAGTTGCACCGTGGACACAGGACGGAGCTGGAAATACGCCGTCTTTGCCTCGACAATGCGGACGGCCAGCCCTTGCTGGTGGATTTCGATCTCGTTGTGCGCCACGGAGAGCGCATCCTGGTGACGGGAGACCCGGCTGTGACGGTGGCGCTGTTCAAGGCGGTTGCCGGGTTATGGCCGTGGGGGCATGGCGAAATATTCCTGCCGGCTGGGCACGATATCGTCTTTGCAGCCCAGCGCCCCTACCTGCATGTTGGCTCCTTGCGCGAGGTGCTGGCTTATCCGTTCCTTGGCGCGCAGTACAAGGAGAGTGCCCTGCATTGGGCGCTGGAATGCGTCGGCATCGGCTGGCTGCAATCCCGGCTCGACGATACTGAGGACTGGGCGCGGGTTTTGCCCTTGCGCGCGCAACAGCGGCTCGGCATCGCGCGGCTTTTCCTGCAACAGCCGCAATGGGTGTTCATCGGGGAAGCGACCGATGCTTTCGACGCCAGGGATGAAGTGGCGACCTTCGAGCTTCTGCACCGGGAATTGCCCAATGCCGCCTTGCTCAACATCAGCCGCCACAAGGAACAGGCAGGTGGGTTCTACAACCGCCATCTGGAGCTGTATCCGCCGGGTTTCAGCCCTCCGGAAGAGTGATTTCCCCGAAGTACGAAGGGTTCCGGTCAGGCGTGGCCGCGCAGGTCGGCGTCCAGTTGCGCGAGGCGTTCAGGGGTACCGACATCGACCCATCGGCCACGGTAGTGCTCGCCACTGATGCGGTTCTCATTCATCGCGGCGCGCAGCAACGGGGCGAGGCGGGCGGGTTTGCCTGCTTCGAGCGAGGCAAAAAGGGCGGGGGGATAGGCGGCGATGCCGGAAAAGGTCAGGCGTGGCTCCCCGTCTGTGCATACTCGCCCATCGTTGAGCGCAAAGTCGCCTTGAGGATTGTGGCTGGGATTGTCGATCAAAAAAAGGTGGGCGAGGTTCCCGTCCGGGGAAAGGCACTTGGCAATCCGGGTTAGCGGCATGAAATCCGCTTCGCAAAAAATATCGCCGTTGACGACGAGAAAAGGATTTTCCCCAAGGAACTGCATGGCTTGGCGGATGCCACCCGCAGTTTCCAGTGCGCCCGGCGGTTCGGGCGACCAGCGGATACGCGCGCCGAAGGCATTCCCATCGCCGAGCGCCGCTTCGAGCATGTGGCCGAGGTGGGCGTGGTTGATGACGAGATCGGTAATCCCGGCAGCAACCAGGCGTTCGATGTGCCGGACGATCAGCGGTTTTCCGCCTACGGCGAGCAGCGGCTTGGGGCAATGGTCGGTGAGTGGGCGCATGCGCTCGCCCCGGCCTGCGGCAAGAATCATCGCTTTCATCGTCATGTCACCTGTGCCGCCAGCCAGAAGAAGATGGCCGACAGCAACATCGACATGGGGAAGGTCAGTACCCAGGCAATGAGGATGGTGCGAATGGTTCCGCTCTGTACGCCGCTGCGGTTGGCGACCATCGTGCCCGCGATGCCGGAGGAAAGGACATGCGTGGTTGAAACCGGCAGGCTGTAGAGGTTGGCGACTCCGATGGCCAAAGCGGCGGTGATCTGGGCGCTCATGCCTTGCGCGTAGGTCATGCCCTGCTTGCCAATGCGTTCGCCTACGGTGACGACTACGCGCTTCCAGCCCACGACGGTGCCAAGCCCGAGCGCCAGCGCGATGGCGAAGATGACCCAGATTGGGGCGTATTCTGTGGCGGCGGTGAGGTCTTTTCGCAAGCGGTTGAGGTCGGCTTTTTCTGCGGTTTCGATCCCGGTGAGTTTGCTGACCTGGCGGGCCATGTCGTCGAGGCACAGCAATTCGCGCCGAACTTGCACACGCTGGATGTCGTCCAGTTCGCTGAGGTTTGTGACGCCGTTCAGGTTTTTCAGCAGGCTCTGGACGGTTTCCTTGGTGTTCGTGATTTCGCAACGATAACGCTGCGGTGTGGAGGAAGAGGTTTCCCGAAGGATGGGAGGCTTGGCCTTGGGCGTTTCGCTTAAACGATCCTGATGGCGCTGGTAAAACCGCTGCATGTGCATGGCGGCGTCGCGTGTGCGTTCGATCTGGTACGGGCTGGCATTCATGTTGACGACATATTGTGCGGGCACGAAACCAATCAGCACCAGCATGATGAGGCCGATGCCTTTTTGGCCGTCGTTGGAGCCGTGCACGAAACTGACCGCCATGGCGGAGAGCACGAGCACGAGGCGGTTCCAGAACGGAGGTTTCCTGATTTTGCCGCCATCAGTGCGGGTTTCCGGGGCAGAGTGCATTCTTGTGCCCGGACGCCAGCGTTTGAGGCACAGCAGGATGAGCCCGCCGACGAAGAATCCCGCCAGCGGCGAAAAGATCAGCGACATCACGATGTCGATGGCCTTTTGCCAGTTGATGCCATCCGCGACGGAAAGATCGTTGAGCAGGGCATTGGTCATGCCCACGCCCAGGATGGAACCGATGAGCGTGTGGGAACTGGAAGCGGGGATACCGAAATACCAGGTGCCGAGGTTCCAGGCGATGGCAGCGGCCAGGAGCGAGAACACCATCACCAGCCCACGCCCGGAGTTGACGTTGAGGAGAAGTTCAACGGGCAGCAGGTGCACGATGGCGTAGGCAACGCCCACGCCGCCGAGCAGTACGCCCAAAAAGTTGAAAATGCCCGAAAGTATCACGGCGCGGTAGGGCGACATGGCTCGGGTATAGATTACCGTGGCGACGGCGTTGGCCGTGTCGTGAAACCCGTTGATGAATTCAAACGCGAGGACGAAAAAAAGGGCCAACGCGAGGCTGAGCCCCATCCAGATACTGGGTATGCCGAGAGATTCGAGCATGATTGGAATTTATTTCGTGGTCAGAAAGCAAAAAAATGTTCGGTCGGGACGGGGTCGAGCTTGTCGAGCAGCTTGAGCAGGGGGTGGAGGTCGCGGTAGCGCGTGCATACCTTACGCAGGTAGCGCATCAGCAGGGGCAGACTGGAAAGATAGCCCTCTTTACCGTCGCGGTGGCAGAGGCGGGCAAAGATGCCGACCACCTTGATGTGGCGCTGTACGCCCATCCATTCGTAATCACGGTAAAAATCGGCGAAATCGTCCCGCACGGGCAGTCCGGACTTACGCGCCATTTCCCAGTAACGCGCGAGCAGGTCGAGCGTGAATTCTTCTTCCCACTCGATATAGGCATCTTTGAAAAGTGAAACCAGATCGTAGGTGAGCGGTCCATAGACCGCGTCCTGAAAGTCGATGATGCCGGGATTTGCGCCTTCGCCCTCCGGGATGACCATCAGGTTGCGCGAATGGTAGTCGCGGTGGACGAATACCTTGGGTTCGGCGAGATTGACCGCGATGATTCGGTTGAAAACCTCCATCAGCGCGTTTTTGTCGTCATCGTTAAGCGTGATGCCTTTGTGGCGGGCGATGTACCAGTCCGGGAACCGCATCAGTTCGAGTCGCAGCAACTCGTCGGAATACTCCGGCAGTACGCCTGGCCGGCTTGCGGCCTGGATGGCGATCAACGCGCCGATGGCGTCGGCGTACAGGCGCGCGCTGATCAGTGGTGTGCAATCGGGCGTGTTCAACCGGCTAAGGTAGGTGTCGCTGCCAAGGTCGGACATGAGCAAAAAACCCTGTTCCAGATTTTCTGCCAGTATTTCGGGTACATGGACGCCCGCCGCGCCGAACAGCCGAGCGATAGCAACCCACGGGCGGCAATCTTCCTGCTCTGGTGGGGCATCCATGACAATCAGGCTGGCGCGCCCTTTTGCGAGAGGGGAAGGATTGCCGTCGGGAAAGGTGATCCGGAAGTATCGGCGAAAACTGGCGTCCGCCGAAGCGGAAGCGAGGTTGTAGCGGACGTCTGGCAGCGTTTGCTCCAACCATTGTCTGAGTTGATCGATTCGGGGCAAAACGGGTACTCCGGGATGGTTGTTCGTGTAGAATTTAACGATTCTATCAGGCAGCCGCTTACGGCTCCGGATTTTTGTTTTGACGAGGATTATTTTGCAAATTTGGGGCCTGAAGACACATGTCTGGCTTATTCCACTGTTGTCGTGGTGTATGTCGGGTGCGTTGCTGGCGGGCCCGGCGCAAGATGTTGCTCCGGACATATTTCCTGAACCTTTTGGAGATCCTCCTCAGGCGGCCGATCGCCAGGAGGGCGGGGATGGGAGCGTAGCGGCCGATGTTTCCGACAAACACGGGGAAACGGGAAACGCTCCTGGAACGGACGACGCTGCTACGAAAGCAGATCGTATCGAGTCGTTGCGGCAGATGCTGTTGGCGGCTCCCGCAGCCGGTCCCGGATTCAAGCCGCCGAAACCGGACGGATCGGAACCGCAAACAGGCGGTGAGACCCGTATTTCGGCATTGCGTGTCTACGGTACGCACACAATCGACGTAGTGGCCGAAGGCGAAGTCGAGTTGCAGCGCGATGCGCTCACATTAACCGCTGACCGCCTGACTTACAGTGAGGTTACCGACGAAGTCCTGGCAGAGGGCAATGTCTGCCTGAGGCAGGGCGACGGTAGCTCTGAAATGTCGGGACCTTCGGCCTCACTGATTATTGGGGCGCGAACCGGCGAATTCGTCGAGCCGAAATACTCGATGACCCGCACCCGTCCGTCGCGCGAAGAGGGCGCGCCGCCAAGGACGGTATTGGGGGGAGGCCACGCAGATTCGCTACGCATCGAAGGCGAGAATCAGTACCGTGCAACGAACGCGACGTGGACGACCTGTTCAGGCCCCAAGCCTGACTGGTACATCAAGGCGGGAAAGCTTGAACTCGATTACGACCGTGAAATCGGCACTGCCCGCGACGGTGTGCTCGTATTCAAGGACGTCCCTTTCTTCTGGTTGCCCTGGGCGGAATTTCCGCTGGCCGGACAGCGCCACTCTGGAATCCTGCCGCCTGTAATGGAATCATCGACCAAGACAGGGTTCGGCTTCACCCTTCCTTATTACTGGAACATCGCGCCCAATTACGATCTCACGCTGACCCCGCGCTACATGAGCCGGCGCGGGATGCAGCTTGGAGTTGAGGCGCGCTACATGGGCGCGACCTATAAAGGGATGGCCAGAGCCGAATACATAACGCGCGACAACGTTACCGGCGAGGCGCGTTCGCTCGGTTCCTTGCAGCATCGCCAGTGGCTGACCCCTACGCTGTATGGCTCGATCGACCTCAACGCAGTGTCGGACGACCGGTATTTCGAGGATTTGAGCACGCGGCTTTCCATGTCCTCCAGGGTCAACCTGCTGCGCGAAGGGCGGCTGATGTATGTTGGGGGCGGCTGGTGGAATCTTTCGGCGCTGGCTCAGAGCTACCAGACGCTTTCTCCCGATCCCGCCAATCCGGTCGTCACACCGTACCGCCGCTTGCCGCAAATCGTGCTCAATGCGAACCGTCCCGGCGAATTCAGCGGGTTCGGAACTTCCGGACTCGATTTCGCTTGGAAGAGCGAAATCGTGCGGTTTAATCATCCGGATGACAACCGCGTCAACGCGTCGCGCCTCATCGCCTACCCACAAGTATCGCTACCCCTGCAATGGCCTGGTTTCTACTTCACCCCAAAGGTGGGCCTGCATTACGCCCGCTACAACATCGACCGGGAACAGTCCCTGCCGGGGATGCGCGATTCGATTACCCGTTCCGTGCCAATTTTCTCGATTGATTCCGGGCTGACTTTCGAGCGCGATACCAGTCTGTTCGGGCGCGATTACGTCCAGACCCTCGAACCGAGGGTTTATTACCTCAATACCGCATATCGTCGGCAGGACGATATCCCGCTGTTCGATACCAGCCGCTTTGACTTCGGTTTCGCGCAGATTTTCAGCGAGAACCTTTATACCGGCGGCGACCGCATCGCCGACGCCAATCAACTGACCGCTGCCGTCACTTCGCGCCTGATCAATCCTGTCACAGGCGTCGAAAGCCTGCGGGTGATACTGGGGCAGCGTTATTACTTTCAGGATCAGCGGGTCACCCTCAATTACCGAGGTGACCCGCAGGACGTCGAGACGCCGCGTATCAGCAAAAGCGCCGACGTGCTTGCCGGGTTCAGCGTACGGATGGGCAGGTATGCCTCGTTCGATTCCCTGTGGCAATACAATCCACGCGATAGCCAAACCGAACGCTATACCGCGAATGTACGTTACAATCCTGGCCATACCCGTGCCTTCAACTTAGGCTATCGTTACGCGCGTGACATTCTGCGTGATGTAGACGTTTCCGGGCAGTGGCCCTTGTGGGGCAGGTGGTACGGTGTTACCCGCCTGGTTTATTCGCTGAAAGACAGCAAGATGACGGAAACTATTGCCGGGCTCGAATACAATGGGGGCTGCTGGGTTTTGCGAATGGGAGCCCACCGCTATACGACTCACGCAAATGAGTCCAACAATGCCTACTTTCTGCAACTTGAATTCAACGACTTCACCAGCATCGGCCCAGGCGGAAATGTGGTCAGCCTTATCAAACGCAGCGTACCCGGCTATGG
Source organism: Betaproteobacteria bacterium (assembly GCA_009782565.1). Classification (GTDB taxonomy): domain Bacteria; phylum Pseudomonadota; class Gammaproteobacteria; order Burkholderiales; family Rhodocyclaceae; genus WRNU01. The sequence goes on along the minus strand of WRIU01000005.1, from coordinate 93,275 downwards.
CAGGATCAACGAACCAAGCGGCGGTTTTTGAATATCAAAAACTTGATGGGCAGATGAGGTACGGTATTTCAAAATTCAACACTCTTTCCGGATGGATATGAACCGATTCCTCCTCAAAGCGTTTTTCAGCGCCGTTTTTGCCTGCTCCACGCTGGCGCAGGCAGCCATTACCGAAGTCGACCGCATCGTCGCCGTCGTCAACTCCGAGGCCGTCACTTCGTCGCAACTGCGCGACCGCGTGATCCGCGTCCGCCAGAACCTGAAGAAACAGGGGATGGAGGGGCAAATGCCGCCCACGGAGGCGCTTGAGCGGCAAATCCTCGAACAACTCGTCATGGAGCGCGTACAACTGCAACAGGCACGCAATGCCTCAATCAAGATCGACGATGGCATGCTCGAACGCGCGATCAAGCTCATCGCCGAGAACAACCGCCTTACCCTCGACCAGATGCGTACCGCCATTACGCGCGACGGGCTTTCATGGGACAGATACCGCGAGGAAATACGCGCCGAAATGATGATCAACCGTTTGCGGGAAATCGAGGTAGACAACAAGGTAGCCATCAGCGATGCCGAAGTCGCCAATTTCATCAGGAACCATCCCGAAGCCCTTTTGGGCACGGAATACCGTGTGGCACACATTCTGTTGCGCTTTCCGGAAAATCCGGATGAGAAAAAAATGCAAACCTTCAAGGCGCGCGCGGAAAAGGTACTGTCGCGCCTGAGTGCCGGTGAAAATTTTGCCAAGATCGCGACGGACAGTTCAGATGCGCCAGACAATGTTCAGGGAGGGGAACTCGGCTGGCTTGGCCGCGAGCGCTTACCCGGTTTTTATGCTGAAGTCATTGAAAAGCTTAAACCCGGAGAGACCTCGCCACCACTGCAAAGCGCCGCGGGGCTGCACATCATCAAACTTCTGGGCAAGCGGGAACAAAACAATCCTGCCGCGCAGATGGTCGAACAAACCCATGCCCGGCATATCCTGTTCAAGATTTCCGAACTCCTTTCCGATGCCGAAGCCCAGTCGAGGCTCAACACCCTGCGCGAGCGCATTGTCAATGGTGCCGATTTTGCCGAGTTGGCCAAGGCCAGTTCGTCTGACCTTTCCGCGGCGCGTGGAGGCGACATTGGTTGGGTGAATCCGGGCGATACCGTGCCTGAATTTGAAAAAGCCATGAACGCGCTTGCGCCGAACCAGGTCAGTGAACCAGTACGTTCACCTTTCGGCTGGCATCTCATCCAGGTGCTCGGACGCAGGAAGCAGGACATGGGCGAGGAGTACCAGCGCAACATCGCGCGCAACATCCTTCGGCAACGCAAGGCTGAAGAAGCCTATGAAGACTGGTTGCGTCAGTTACGCGACGAAGCCTACGTCGAGTACAAACTGGAAGACGCGAATGAATGACGCCGTCAAACCACCCGTGCTGGCAGTCACGAGTGGCGAGCCTTCCGGGATTGGGCCTGAACTGTGCGCGCGGCTGCCCGAACGCAAATGGCCGGCGCATCTGGTGGTGGTCGGCGATGTTGAGTTGATCGAGGAGCGGCTGGAGCGTGCGGGCCGCGCCTTGGTGGTGCGCCCCTGGCAACCGGGCATGAAACCCGAAGCCGGAGTGTTCGATGTGCTTCATTGTCCGCTTGCCTGTCCGGCGCTTTCCGGCAAGCCCAGCCCGAAAAACGCTGCTTACGTGTTGGCTATCCTCGACCGCGCGCTGGAAGGCTGTGCACGGAGTGTGTTCGATGGCATGGTGACGGCACCGGTGCACAAGGGCGTGATTTGCGATGCCGGAGTGCCTTTTTCCGGCCACACTGAATACCTTGCCGCCAAAACACAGTCACAGCAGGTCGTGATGATGCTGGTCGGCGGCGGCATGCGCGTAGCGCTGGCAACTACGCATTTGCCCCTGGCCGATGTCCCGAAGGCACTGACTAAAGATCGGCTGACACGCACGCTCGAAATCCTCCATCATGATCTCGTTGCTAGTTTCGGTTTGCCCAAGCCGCGCATCCTGGTGGCCGGGTTCAACCCGCATGCGGGGGAGGGTGGGCATATCGGGCGTGAAGAGATCGACATCATCATCCCGGTGCTTGAGCGCCTGCGCGCAAAGGGCATGAACCTCGCAGGTCCCTTGCCTGCCGATACTCTGTTTACGCCGCACAGCCTACGGGAAGCCGACGCGGTGCTGGCGATGTACCACGATCAGGGTTTGCCGGTGCTCAAACACGCCAGCTTCGGCAGCGGGGTCAACGTTACGCTGGGCCTGCCCATCATCCGCACCTCGGTCGACCACGGCACTGCGTTCGATCTGGCCGGTTCCGGGAAAGCCGATCCCGGCAGCCTGTTCGCGGCGGTTGAACTGGCCATCGACATGGTGAAGGCCAAGCGGCGGCAGGCATGAACTTTTCCGCGCGCACGGGCACGCATGTTGCCCGCCGCCGCTTCGGGCAGAATTTCCTCACCGCTTCTGGCATCGTTGGCCGCATTGTCGAGGCCATTGCCCCCCGCCAGGGTGAGAACATGGTCGAGATCGGCCCCGGCCTCGGCGCGTTGACCCAGCCCCTGATTGAGCGCCTTGGGCATTTGCATGTGATCGAAATCGACCGTGATCTCATTGCCCGCTTGCGGGAACGTTTCACCCCCGAATGCTTGACGATTCACGAGGGCGATGCGCTGGAATTCGATTTTGGCGCATTGTGCGCGGAAGAAACCTCCTCGCTGCGCGTGGTGGGCAATTTGCCCTACAACATCTCGACCCCTCTGCTTTTTCACCTTGCTGGTTTTGCACCCAGGCTTCGCGACGGCCATTTCATGCTGCAAAAAGAAGTCGTGATGCGTATGGTGGCAACTCCTGGCACGGCAGAATACGGGCGCTTGTCGGTCATGCTGCAATACCGTTTCCACATGAAGCGGCTGTTCGATGTGCCCCCCGGCGCGTTTCGCCCTGCGCCCAAGGTGACATCGAGCATCGTGTGCATGACTCCGTTACCCGCCGGGACGTACAAAGCGCATGACGAAACACGGTTTGCCTGCATCGTTGCTGCTGCCTTCGCGCAACGCCGCAAAACCTTGAAAAATGCCTTGCGGGATTTTTTCGATGGCTCCGCTCTCGAAACGCTCGGCTTCGATCCAAATTTGCGCGGTGAGCGGCTGTCGGTAGCCGATTTCGTGGCGATTGCGAATGCTTGCCAGTAAATCAATGAACACTCCAATTCCTTCTGACACAACGCACTTCCCGCTAGGTCAACAGAGCACCTATCGGGATACCTACGCGCCCGAACTGCTGTTCCCCATCGCCCGCCAGGGCAAACGCGGCGAAATCGGCCTTCGCGGCAATGCCCTGCCTTTTATCGGCGAAGACCTCTGGAATGCCTACGAACTGTCCTGGCTCGGCCCGCGCGGTAAGCCGGTTGTGGCGCTGGCGCGTTTCCGTGTGCCAGCTTCCAGCCCAAACCTGATCGAATCCAAATCGCTCAAGCTCTACCTCAATGCCTTCAACCAGGAACGCATGCCCAGTTTTGAGGCCGTGCGCGCAATCATCGAAAAAGATTTATCGGCGGTCGCCGGGGAAGCAGTGGCGGTGGACATCCTGCCCCTGAGCATGCGTCCGGAACGCCGTTTTGCCGATCCCGAAGGCTTTTGCCTCGATAGCCTGGACATTGGGATCAATGCCTACCAGCTTTGCCCGGATGCCCTACGCGCGGGTGGCAAGCCGGTGACGGAGATGCTTTATTCACATCTTCTGAGATCCAGTTGCCCGGTTACGGGGCAACCCGATTGGGGCATGCTGGTTGTGCGCTACACCGGGCCGGCGATCGACCGCGCCGGACTGCTGCGCTATATCGTGTCCTTTCGCCAGCACAGCGAATTCCATGAACAATGCGTCGAGCGTGTGTTTTGCGACATTCTGGAACGTTGCGAGCCGAGTGCCTTGGCGGTTTGGGCGCGTTACACGCGGCGCGGCGGGCTGGACATCAACCCGTTCAGGGCAACCCCGCCGAAAGAGGGCAAGATTGATATTAGCGGTTGGAATGAACTCGATAGTGAAATTCGGCAATAGCGTACAGCTTTGCTGAATTCAAAGCACGAGCTGCAATTCGATCATGTATAGAGCCCCTTTGTAGCTACTGTTTGGAGAATGTGGTAGATTCTTGTCAAGTTTGTTGATTTTTAAAGGATAAGTGTATGAAAAGTATGAAAAAAATTCCCAGGGAAAAACGGATTTTCAAACTGAATCCTTCGGAAATGCCGTTTTTTTTACGTAACCCATTGACATGTTGGTTTGTAGAAAGAGCATTTTCCCTGAATAAGCTGGAAGACATTTATTGGTGCGGAAAAGCTTATCAGCGCGATGAAAATTTTTGCCAATCTGTTTTAGATGGTATGGGAGTAGCCTGTAAAGTTTCAGAGAGTGAAGTTTCGAAAATTCCCAAAGAAGGGCCTCTCGTGGTCGTGGCGAACCATCCTTTCGGAGGCATAGAAGGAATCGCATTAGGCGCTTTTTTGCTGACGATTCGCCCTGATGTTAAGATCATGGCGAATTATATATTAGGCCGTATTCCTGAAATGAAGGACGTGTTTGTTCTTGTGGATCCTTTCGGGAGTGTAAAATCCGCAAAAAAAAACATTCGTCCGCTACGGCAATGTATGAAATGGCTGGAGGAAGATAAGGGTGTGCTGGGGGTTTTCCCGTCTGGTGAAGTTTCCAGCATTGATTTGAAGACTAAGAGAATACATGATCCCGCATGGAGTCCTACCGTAGCGGGAATGATTCGGAAAACGAAAGCGACAGTATTGCCTGTTTATTTCGATGGGCATAATGGTTTTCTATTTCAGATGATGGGATTGATTCATCCCATACTTCGTACTGCGATGTTGCCGCGTATGTTGGAGAAAAGGCGCAACAGGGCTTTAAATTTGCATGTGGGAGCACCGTTATCGTGGAATGAACTGAAAAAATATAAATCAGATGAGGAACTTATTAACTATCTTCGTCTTCGTACGTATGCTTTGGAAGGGCGTGGAGATTCAAATAGTAAAAACAAGAAAACCAAATTATCTTCATCTCCTGCTCCGTTCTTATGTCATGAAAAGCCTGTTCTTCATCTGGAACCGCTGATCGAGCCTATCGATCCAGATGTTATTGCGGCTGAAATTGCTGAATTGCCTGAAAGCGCAAAACTGCTTTCAACCGGTGAAATGGATGTCTTCTTCATAGATCCTGCGGCATTACCTTTCAATGTGCTTAATGAAATAGGGCGCTTACGTGAATACACATTTCGTGGTGTTGGCGAGGGGACTGGACGTTCTACCGACTTGGATATGTTTGACCAGCACTATCATCATCTATTTACATGGAATAGGGAGAAAAAAGAGATTGTAGGAGCGTATCGGTTGGGTTTGGCGGATCAAATTGTCAAGAAATTTGGTGTTGAAGGGTTGTATACGCATACGTTATTTAAGTTTGATCATCGGTTTATTGACCAGTTGCAACCGTGCGTGGAAATGGGGCGTTCGTTCGTACGTCCCGAATATCAACGTTCTTTCTCCTCATTGCTGTTACTGTGGAAAGGGATAGGGGTATTTATCTCTCGCCATCCGCATTACACGACACTCTTTGGATGTGTTAGTATTTCAAATGAATATTGCGACCATTCGCGTCATTTAATTTTACGGTCGCTTTCGCTTTCCAATTTCGCAAATGATCTAGCGCACTTGGTTAAACCACGAAACCCACCGAAACACAAAGTCAAGGCGGAATGGAGTCTAGATACCTTTAATCCTTATATCAGTGATGTGGATAATGTATCGGCAATCGTGCAGGATATTGAAGATGACAAAAAGGGTATTCCGATTTTGTTACGGCAGTATTTGAAACTCGGCGGACGCTTGCTTGCCTTTAACATGGATAAGGAATTTAGTTCTGTGATGGATGGTTTGATTGCGATTGAATTACGCAATACCGACTCACGTACCCGCATCAAGTATATGGGCGAAGAGGCCGCTGCGGCGTTTTGCAAGTACCATGGGCTGCAATAAAGAGTGAGCGCCTGATCAACAGCTTCGCGCAATACCGTCAAGGGGAGGGTTGTTTTCCCTCTCCCACTTTTCGAGCAAGAGACGTACGGATACTTTTTCTCCCTCCGCTTACGGCGTAGGGGACTCCTTCAATACCGCTAGTAATTGCGCCAATTCCACCGCTGAGTGCACTTTCATTTTGTCGAAAATGTGGGAGCGGTGCGCTTCGACGGTACGCATCGAAATCACCAACTCGTTAGCGATAACTTTGTTGTAGTGACCTTTCAAGATAAGGTCCATGACTTCGCGCTCGCGCGGGGTGAGGGAAGAAAGCCGCTCTTCGATGGCCTCGCGGTCGGCTCCGATGCGCCGCCGTTGATCGTTGAGTTCAAAAGCGGCCAACACGCGGTCAACGAGATTGTTGTGGTTGAACGGTTTTTCCACGAAGTCAAACGCGCCTTTTTTCAGGGCTTCGACCGCCATTTGAATGTCTCCATGCCCGGTAATGAAGATAACCGGCAACTGGCAATGGTTTTCGATCAGCGTATCGAAACAGTCGAGCCCGCATATTCCATTGAGCCGGATGTCCAGCACGATGCAGCCGGACCAATCGGGCTGCCAGGCGGCCAGGAAATCTTCCGCACTCGACCAGGTCGTACACTCAATTTTGCGTGTGCGTAGCTGCCATGCGAGGGCATCACATATGGCTTCGTCGTCGTCAATGACATAAGCCCGGTTGGTTGTGGTCATTATGGTCATCTTTCACTCCGGATGAAACGGAATTGAGCGCAGGGTAAGAGTGAAAACGGTTCCCCCGGACGGGTTGGGTTCAAACATAAGCTGTCCGTGGTGCAGTTCGATGATCGTGCGGCAGATATTCAGCCCCATGCCCATGCCTTTGTTTTTTGTAGTGAAAAAGGAATCAAACAAATGAGAGGCGATTTCCGGGGGAATGCCGCATCCTTGGTCGGCAATGGATAGGGAAACACCGTTGTCGGTCAAGTAAGTGGAAATGTTGATCCGCCGATTTTCCAGAGGGGTGTCGGCCATGGCGTCGATAGCATTTCGCAACAGATTGATGATGACCTGCTCGATCATCTGGGGGTCGACGCTGACGGGCGGCAGGTTCCTCTGGAGTTCGCAAACAATGCGCGATTCATGCTTGGCGGCGCTGGTTTCAATCAGGGTAACGGCTTCGCGCACGATGAAATTGATGTCCCCGGGCACGAAAGCGGGTTCGGCGCGGCGAACGAAGGAATGAACTCGCCCGATGATGCCCGCTGCTCGCCGTGCCTGCCGGGCGATCTTGTGTTGCACATCCCTTAGTTCCTGGATGTCGACCTGGTTTGAATCGAGTTGGTTCAGGCAGCCGGTGACGTAACTGGAAATCGCAGTCAGGGGCTGGTTGAGTTCGTGCGCCATCGTCGAAGCCATTTCCCCCAGCGTGATGAGCCGGGATGTGGCATGTAGACGCTCGTATTGCCGTTGATTTTGTTCGCGGAGGCGTTTTTGCTCGGTAATGTCGATGACTGCGCCCAACCAGCCGACATGTTGGCCGGTAGCGTCAATGAACGGGCTTTCGATGACGAGTGCGTCAAACGTTTCGCCGTTCTTGCGCTGCATGGAGACTTCCAGGCCGTTGCTCGGATTTTCCCCGTTCATGGCCCGGTTGAACTGTTCCAGGTTGCTCTCGGATTGCAAAGGATTCCAGTATGGGATGGCAGGAAAGCATGTGCCGACGACTTCTTCGCTGCTGAAGCCGGTCATGCGGCAAAAAGCCGGACTTACATAGGTGATGCGTCCCTCGTTGGTGCGGGCGCGCAACCCGCCGGTGGTCGAAGCCTCGATCGCCTGGCGGAACGTATCGGCCTGCTGGAGCGCGGCTGTCGCGTTGGCATGGTTTCTGAGCTCCTGGCGCATTTCCCGGTACATTTTCCTTACGCCCAAGGCGATGGCGAATCCGATGACCGCAATTTCCCCGATCGCCAGGATGGCAATGAGAAACCATGTCATACCGCTGGGCGGGGGGATAGAGGCGGCGAACAGGGTGGAGCCAAGGCTCGCCATGACCAGCAGCACCAACAGGACATAAGGCCGCCATCCAACCAAGCGGATGCGCCAGGTGTCGGGAGAGGGAGGGACAGGGTCGGTAGGCATAGGGGTTGCGGCGTAAACCAAGGATTATTTCATTGTCACGGAAAGGCTACGCTTGATGAAGTTACGCCCAATACTAGCCCGGCGTGCTGAAATATGCCAAGGTAAAACATCACATCATTCCCGTGATATATGCAACAATGTTTTTTCGATTTTCCCTGCCATGAGTACAAGGATCGAAGCTTGATACAAGTTTATATCCATCAGAATCGGAAAATAAAAAACTATCACAAAAGATATATTCTATTCAATCGCATTGTTGATAATTAAGTATTGACTTAAATATAATAAAACAAGTACATGGGGTGATTTTAAAGTATTATCATTAACTTGTTTTTTGAAGAAAATCGTGCGTTACGCGATTATGGCGGGAGAACAGTATCATTATGGCAGTTTCGCAAATCAGCGTTTTCCTTGAAAATCAGCCGGGGCATTTGAAAAACATCCTTGATGCTTTCGAGGTCACGGGAATCAATGTGCGCGGTTATTCGGCGTCCGACACGGGCGATTACGGGATTGCGCGTTTTATTCTGGATAAGCCCGATATTGCGCTCGACGTGCTGCTCACACGGGGCTGTGCCGCCACTCAGGCGCAGGTGTTGTGCATCCGCCTGCCCGACAAGCCGGGGGAACTGGCGCGTGTCATGGGGGTTATTGCGGAAGCGGGCATCAATGTGCTCTACAGCTATTCCCTGATTTCCACCATCATTGCGATTCATGTGGATGACACGGCTTCTGCGGAAGCGGCCTTGCAGCATCAGCCGGTCGAACTCGTCTCGCAGGACGAAATATCGAAACCATATGAAATGTAACGCGCCGCATCAAGGCCGTTAATGAAATTGACATGATAAATAGTTTTCAAGGGAATTGTTTCGACCCTGAAATCGAAACTGCGCCGCGCGATGCCATCCGCCGGATTCAGCTTGAGAAGTTGCAGCGCCAGCTTGCCTGGGTGTTTGAGCGGGTTCCCTGGTACAGGGAGCGTTTCCAGGAACTCGGGGTGAGGCCGGAAGACATCCGCAGCCTGGAGGATGTGAGGCGCTTGCCTTTTACCGACAAACAGGTTCTGCGCGACACCTATCCTTTTGGGCTATGCGCCATCCCGCTCGACGACGTGGTGCGTTTGCACTCTTCCTCGGGGACGACCGGCAAGCCTATCGTGATTGGCTATAGCCGGAGCGACCTCGACGTCTGGAGCGATTGCGTCGCACGTCTGGCGGCGATGGCTGGGGTCACGCGCGCCGACCGCGTGCAGATGGCGTTCGGTTACGGCATGTTTACCGGCGGGCTAGGACTGCACTATGGCTGCGAAAAACTGGGCTGCATGATCGTTCCCGCTGGTTCCGGCAATACGGAACGGCATCTGATGATGATCGAGGACTTCAAAACCACGGTACTGATTGCGACCCCTTCCTACGCGCTGCACATGTGTGAGGTTGGGGAGAGCCTCGGTTTCGATTGGGCCTCGTCCAGCTTGCGGGTCGGGCTTTTCGGGGGCGAGCCCTGCACGCCCGGGATGAAGCGCGAAATCGAGCGCCGGATGCACATTACCTGCACGGACAACTACGGCCTGACCGAAGTCAATGGCCCCGGCGTGTCGGCGGAATGCCTGTCTTCACGCGACCATCAGCACATCGCCGAAGATCATTTTCTTTGGGAAATCATTAACCCTGTCACAAATGAACCGTTGCCGGAAGGCCGCGAGGGTGAACTGGTGCTGACCCTGCTGGACAAGGAAGCGTTCCCGATGCTGCGCTACCGGACGCGCGACTTGACGCGCGTTACCACCGAACCGTGCGCCTGTGGGCGCACGCATGCCCGGATGGCCAAGGTGCGTGCCCGCACCGACGACATGCTGATCGTGCGGGGCACGAACATCTTCCCGAGCCAGGTGGAAGATGTGCTCGCTGGTATCCAAGGGTTGGCTCCGCATTACCGGATCGTGCTGGACAATGAAGCCGGTATGGATCGCATGACGGTCATGGTGGAATTGCGCCCTGACGCGTTCAGCGATTCGTTCGAGCGAATGGATCATTTCAGGAATCACGTCGTCGATCGGCTCAGGCAGGCGCTGCTCATTACCCCGGTCGTCAAACTGCTCGAACCAGGCAGCATCGAACGCACGGTCGGAAAAAGCAAACGAGTTGAGGATAAACGGGAAAAATCATGACATCTCTGATCAACTGCGGCCTGGTCCGCGAAATGGAAAACATCAATGCCGCGATCCGCACCGAGCCGCTCGCAGCCTCTCACCGGCTGGCGCTGGCACGGTTGAGGCTCGTGCAGGGAGAGTACTCCAAGGCGTTGCAGCAATTGCAGCTTGCCTGCCAGTTTGATGCCGAATTGGAACCTGAGGCGCAATTGGTCAGAATGCTCGTGCGTGCCGAACAGACGCGGGAAGCCGTCTTCGATGGAAAGATCCTGCCGGACTTGCTGGAGGCGGCACCCGCTTGGCTGGAAAAGCTGATTGGTGCCTTGCGCGAGAGCGGTGAAAAAGCAACGGCCATGCGCCAGGAAGCCTTGTCCGAAGCGCCACCGAGCAAGGGGCGTCATGGTGAATCCGAACCTTCCCCGTTCGAATGGATTGCCGATGGCGACGAACGCCTGGGTCCGGTCATCGAGGTCATCCTGGGCGGCACTTACTACTGGGTTCCGTTCGACAAGGTGGAAAGCTTGTACATTCCGGCTCCGAAGCGCGTCATGGAACTGGTCTGGGCTCTTGTCGACCTGAAACTGGTCGGGCATCCCGTCGCCAGTATCGCCTATATGCCCGCGAGATACATTCTTCCATCCCAGGAAGAATGTACGGACGCCCTCCTGACGGGTACAGAAACGGTTTGGCGGGAATTGCCCGGAGGGGGGTGGCAGGGTTCTGGCCGCCGGGTCTGGTATGTAGACGGGGAACCCTTGGGCATGTTCGAAGCAGGGCGGATCAGTTTAGATCGCTGAACGTGTGCCGGTTTCGGCGAAGCGTTTGCAGAAAACTTAGGAAAGCAGCATCACTCCCACTCAATCGTCGCGGGCGGTTTGCTCGATACGTCGTAAGTGACGCGGTTGATGCCTTGCACTTCGTTGATGATGCGGTTCGATACCCGTTTCAGGAGCGCCCAGGGAAGTTCCGTCCAGTCCGCTGTCATGAAATCGGTGGTCTGCACGGCGCGGAGCGCCACGGCGTATTCATAGGTGCGGCTGTCGCCCATCACGCCCACGCTCTTGACGGGCAGGAAGACGGCAAACGCCTGACTGACGAGGTCATACCAGTTTTTGCCGCTGTTCGGTTCGATGGTGGAACGCAGTTCGTCGATGAAAATGGCGTCGGCGGCGCGCAGCAGGTCCGCGTATTCCTTTTTGACTTCGCCCAGAATACGCACACCCAGGCCGGGGCCGGGGAAGGGGTGGCGGTACACCACTTCGTGCGGCAGGCCGAGGGCAACGCCGAGCTCGCGCACTTCGTCCTTGAAGAGTTCGCGCAAGGGTTCGAGCAGTTTGAGGCCGAGGGTTTCTGGCAGGCCGCCGACGTTGTGGTGGCTTTTGATGGTGGCGGCTTTGCGCGTTTTCGTGCCGCCGGATTCGACGATGTCGGGATAGATCGTGCCTTGCGCGAGCCAGCGGGCGTTGGTGAGCTTCCGGGCTTCGGCCTGGAAGACTTCGATGAATTCGTGGCCGATGATCTTGCGCTTTCTTTCGGGGTCGGTGACAGCGGCGAGTTTTGAGAGGAATTGCTCTGATGCGTCGATATGCACGACCCTGGCGTGCAGGCGCTTGGCAAACATGTCCATGACCATCTGGGCTTCGTTCTGGCGCAGCAGGCCGTGGTCGACGAAGACGCAGGTCAGCCGGTCCCCGATGGCGCGATGGATGAGTGCGGCGGCAACGGAGGAATCGACCCCGCCGGACAACCCAAGGATGACTTCCTCTTCCCCGGTCTGTTCGCGGATGTGCTCGATGGCCTCAGCGATGTAGTCGCCCATCGTCCAGTCGCCCGTGCAGCCGCAGATGTCCCGCGCAAAGCGGGTGAGCATGGCCGCGCCCTGGATGGTATGGGTGACTTCCGGATGGAACTGGATGGCGAAATAGCGCCGCGCGGCATCGAACATCCCGGCAATGGGGCAGCTTTCGGTGGACGCCATGAGGGCGAAGCCGGGAGGCAGTCTCACAACCTTGTCACCGTGGCTCATCCACACTTTGTACATACCGTGGCCTTCGGTATCGACGAAATCGGCGGCACTGCCAAACAGCGGGCCGTGACCGTGCGCGCGTACTTCGGCATAGCCGAATTCGCGTGTGTCGGACCAACTGACTTCGCCGCCGAGTTGTACGGCCATCGTCTGCATGCCGTAGCAGATGCCCAGTACTGGGACGCCCAGTTCCCACACGGCTTGCGGCGCGCGCAACTGGTGATCTTCGTAGGTGCTGGCGTGGCTGCCGGAGAGGATGATGCCTTGGGGCGCGAACGCGCGGATGAACTCGTCGCTCACGTCATTGGGATGAATTTCGCTATAGACGTTGGCTTCGCGCACACGGCGGGCAATGAGTTGTGTGACCTGGGAGCCGAAATCAAGGATGAGGATTTTCTGGTGGGTCATGTGCGTGGGTAGTCAATGGAAAAGAGGAGGGGCTATAAGGCGTGTAGGGAGCGATGGCAATCGCCCCGCTGAATCGCGGGCGGATTGCCATCCGCCCCTACGCATCAATCTCAACCGACCTGATAATTGGGTGCTTCCTTGGTGATTTGGACATCGTGGACGTGCGACTCGCGCATCCCGGCGGAACTGATCTGGACGAATTGGGCTTGCGCGTGCATGGCGGCGATGTCGGCGCAGCCGAGATAGCCCATCGAGGCGCGCAATCCGCCCATCAACTGATGGATGACCGCCGCGACCGGTCCTTTGTAGGGTACGCGGCCTTCGATGCCTTCGGGCACGAGTTTGTCGATATTGGAAGAAATGTCCTGAAAGTAACGATCCGCCGCGCCTTTTGCCATCGCGCCGATTGAGCCCATTCCACGGTAGGACTTGTACGAACGGCCTTGAAAAAGCACCGTTTCACCGGGCGCTTCTTCGGTTCCCGCGAAAAGGCCGCCGAGCATCACGCTATCGGCCCCGGCAGCAATGGCCTTGGCGATGTCGCCAGAGAAGCGGGCGCCGCCATCGGCGATGAGCGGCACACCAGACCCTCCCAGCGCGTTGGCGACGAGGTCGATGGCGGTGATTTGCGGCACGCCAACCCCCGCAACGATGCGGGTGGTGCAGATGGAACCCGGCCCGATGCCGACCTTGACCCCATCGGCTCCGGCATCGGCGAGCGCCCGCGCGGCTTCGCCGGTCGCGATGTTTCCGCCGACCACGTCGATGTTTGGAAAATTCTTCTTGACCCAGGTCACGCGGTCGAGCACACCCTGCGAATGTCCGTGGGCGGTATCGACGACAAACATATCGACCCCGGCTTCGGCCAGACGTTCGGCGCGCTCTTCTGTTCCTGCGCCGACGCCAAGCGCCGCGCCAACCCGCAGCCGCCCCTGTTCGTCTTTGGCGGCAAATGGGTGTTCGGTGGCCTTCATCATGTCCTTGACCGTGATGAGGCCGGACAACCCGCCCGCATCATTGAGCACAAGCACACGTTCGAGACGGTGCAGGCGCAGCAGTTCGCGGGCTTCGTCCAGGCTTGCGCCTTCGCGCACAGTGACCAGGCGTTCCTGCGGAGTCATGATCTCGCGCACGGACTGGTCGAGTTGGGTCTCGAAGCGGGTGTCGCGGTTGGTGACGATGCCGACCACCTTGCCATTTTCGACGACGGGTACGCCGGAGAAGCGATGCTGGCGCTGGAGCGCGATCACTTCGCCTACGGTCATGGTGGGCGGGATGGTTATGGGGTCTTTGAGCACGCCTGACTCGTGACGCTTGACCTTGTGCACCTCCGCAGCCTGTTCCGTCGGAGAGAGATTCTTGTGCACGATACCGACGCCGCCTTCCTGCGCGAGCGCAATGGCAAGCCGCGATTCGGTGACGGTATCCATTGCTGCGGCTACCAAGGGAATGTTGAGGCAGATATTGCGGCTTACCCGTGTGCTCAACCCGACATCGCGCGGCAGCACTGCCGAATGAGCGGGGACGAGAAGGACATCATCGAATGTCAGCGCCTTCTGGATCACACGCATGACTTATTTCCTTTCGGCAAAACACGCATTATACAAAGCTCTGCCTGAGCTTGTAAGTCACACTGCACAGGAGAAGCGAAGGTGAAACGCCCGTTCGTCGCGATCGTTTTGGGTCTGGCTGTCGCTCTCTCCGCAAGCGCCCAGATATACCAATGGAAGGACAAGGACGGCAAAACGCATTTTTCGGACATGCCTCCTCCGAACCAGCCGGGCGTTCAGGCACAGACGCCCAAACGGGTACAGCCATCCTCAACGGTGACTAAACCGGAGCAGGATGAAACAGAAGCTGAAACCGAAACGGCAGAAAACGGGGAGGGCGGCACTGAACCGAAAAATGCCGTTGCCGCCCCCGCCCAGGAAAAGAACCAGGCTGGACAGCGCGACGAGGAATTCCGCAAGCGCCGCGCCGCTGCTGCTGAAGCCAGAGAGAAGGCGGAAAAGGACGCGGCGCTCAAAGCGCAGCGAGAGCAGGAGTGCCAACGCGCCCGCGCTCAGTACGCCACGCTGAACAGTGGGCAACGCATTGCCCTGCCGACCGAGAGTGGTGGCCGCAGTATTCTGGATGACAAGGAACGGGCTGTTGAAATTGAGCGCGCCAAGGGGCTGATAGAGACGTTTTGCGGTAAGGATTGATCGCCACTCAAGCGTCCTGCGCTGCCCCGCCGCCCCGTTTCATCACCTTGCCTTCCTCAGCGCGCTTCTGGCGCACAGCTTTTGGGTCGGCGATCAACGGGCGGTAGATTTCCACCCGGTCACGCTCGCGCAGCACGGTATCGGGACGGGCGGGCTTATTGTAGACGCCGAGCTTATTGTGTCCGCCCAGATCGATTTCCGGGTATTTAAGCAACAGGCCGGAGGCTTCCACCGCCTCGCGCGCGGTAGCCCCTTCCGGCATTTTCACCATGACGACATCCTGTTGATGCGCCAGGGCGTAGACGACCTCGATTTCGATGAATTCATCGCTCATGAGCGCGACACTCCATGAACTTGACCGGCGCGTTTGACGAACGCTTCGACGAGAGTATTGGCAATATGGTTGAACACAGGGCCAAGGACTTTTTCGAGAAGGCGATTTGAAAATGAATAATGCAGATCAAATTCCACCTTACAGGCGGTTTCCCCCAGAGGCGTGAAGCGCCAGCGACCGTCGAGACGGGTAAACGGGCCGTCGGTGAGGCGTATCTGCATTTCGTGGGGATAACGCTTGGCGTTCTCGGTGCTGAAATGGGTCTTGATGCCGTGATAGTTGACGTGCAGCGTAGCGGCGGTGATCTCATCAGAGCGGGTAATGACCTGGGCGGCGCTGCACCATGGCAGGAATTGAGGATAGTCCTCGCAGTTATCGACCAAGGCGAACATTTGCGCGGGCGTAAACTCGATTAGAACTTTCTTTTGAACGTCGGCCATTGCTGAGGCGGTCAAGCTGATAAGATGCGCGATTCTAACGCAAAGCCCCCGGCTTTTCGCTCATGCGCCGCACAAGAGGCGCGGAGCCTGACTTCTCATGAGCATCATCCAGAACCGCAAGGCCCATCACGATTTCTTCATCGAAGAAAGGTACGAGGCCGGAGTCGTGCTCGAAGGCTGGGAAGTGAAGGCCATTCGCGGCGGGCGCGCCAACATCAAGGAAGCCTATGTCATCGTGCGAGGCGAGGAACTGTTCATCCTCGGCATGCACATCACCCCGATGTCCAGCGCCTCCACCCACATCAAAACCGACCCGACCCGCACCCGCAAGCTGTTGCTCCACGGCAAGGAAATTGCCCGCCTGATCGGCAAAGTCGAACGCGCCGGTTTCACGCTGGTTCCGCTCGACCTGCATTGGTGCAAGGGGCGTGTGAAAGCCGAAATCGGCCTGGCAAAAGGCAAGAAGCTCTACGACAAACGCGAAGACGAGAAAAAGCGCGATTGGGATCGGGAAAAGGCCAGGTTGATGCGGCAGTCAGCATAGAGTCAGATTGCGTCTACTTGATGTATGTAGTAACATAACTACATTAGTCGACTGCATCGGAGCATTGGCATGACTATCACAACGCTGTCCAGCCGGGAACTCAATCAGGATGTGACCAGAGCCAAGAAAGCTGCAAAAAGCGGCCCGGTATTCATTACGGATCGTGGCAAACTGGCTCATGTGCTGTTGAGCATCGAGGAGTATCAGCGCCTTACAGGTTCTCATCGAAAGATTGCCGATTTATTGGCGATGCCCGGCGTCGAAGATATTGAGCTGGAGATTCCACCCTTGCGTAGCCTTGCTCGTCCGGCGGACTTGTCCTGATGTTCATCCTTGATACCAACGTCGTTTCTGAACTACGCAAGGTGCGGAGTGGAAAGGCCGACAAATACGTAGCACAGTGGGCCGACAGCGTGGATGCTGCCGACCTTTTTATTTCCGCGATTACGGTACAGGAACTGGAAATTGGTGTGCTATTGGCCGAGCGGAAAGACCCTGCGAAGGGCGCAATGCTTCGTGCATGGCTGGAGAGCCACGTAATGTCGGCATTCACTGGCCGTGTCTTGCCGGTAGATACCGCCGTGGCGAGGCAAAGCACAAAGCTGCATGTTCCCGACCCGCAATCCCTGCGGGACAGCTTCATTGCTGCCACTGCGCTTGTGCATGGAATGATCGTTGTGACGCGCAACGTTGCCGACTTTACTGAAACCGGCGTCAACATCATCAATCCCTGGGAGGCTTCAATATGAAGCAATCCAGAATGGAAACTTCATTTCATCCTGTGCTTGTTCAACGCGGATGTATTCGGTCAGGCCGAGGCATCGCAGCCAATGGCAAAAACATCGTCATCGGTCGGCCAAAAAGTTGTGTAAACCCAAAATGCGTATAAAAGGCTTTGGCCTCATCGCTCTTGGCATCCACAGTCAAAGCATATGCGGCGACATGGGCACGAGCAATCAGGCAGCGGTCTACGGCACAGGCGAGCAGTCTTTTACCAAGGCCGCGCCCCTGTTCATCGGCGCGACAGGCGAGGCGTCCCAAGCGGAAGCAGGGCACTGGATAGTGGGGGAATTTTTTCCGGTCGGCCAGCAGCGAGGAATCGACTTCGGCGGCGCTGAGGGTGTAGTAGCCCAGGATTCGTTCCGGTGCACAGTGTTCGACCAGTACATACACCGAACTAATGCCACGCTTGCGATGCTGATCGGCATAACGTTGTAAGTAGTCGTTAAGCGCCGGGACACCGCAATCGAACTCCATGCGGTTGTGGACAGATGAGTCGAGTGGCAATTCATCAAACACGCCGAACGTCCCGCCGAGCCAATTCCAGCGCGGCTTTGAGTGCCGGATTGGGGGTGAAGGCGGCATCCAGCGATTCAACAAACGCTTTGAAGTTCTCGGGCGTTAGCGTGATGCGCGATTCGCGCTCCAGCAGTTCGCGCGCCTTTTCTTTTGCGGCGGTACGCACGAAACCCGCCATGGTCGTCCCCATCAGGGCGGCGGCCTGTGCAAAAATGTTTTTGTCTTCCTGATTGAGCTTGAGGTCAAAACGAGCGAGGTTGGAAGTCATGATGGCGCTTCTCTAGATAAGGCACTGTGTACGGCATTTTGCTGTACTTCCGGCAGTGCGGCAAGTTCTTTTTTCTCATGGCCGCTTAAGCGTTTCAATTTGATGCGGCAGAGTATCTTGTCACGATAGTGGCGCTTCACTTCACTTTTAAAATCCTATTTTTTGCATTAACCTTCGCAGACCCGTTTTTCCTCTGTCATTTTTTGGAGAAAATCATGTCATTCGTCACGCCGGAAAGTCTCGCGCAACTTTTCACTGCTGCGCGTACACATAATGCTTTTCAAACCGAGAGCCTCCCGGAAGCCATCTTGCGCCAGCTTTACGATCTATGGAAGTGGGCGCCGACAGGCATGAACTGCCAAGCAGCGCGGCTGCTTTTCGTGCAAAGCACGGCGGGCAAGGAAAAACTGAGGCCCTGCCTTATGCCCGGCAATGTAGAAAAAACCATGCTTGCGCCGGTGACGGTCATCGTTGCACAGGACAGCCGGTTTTATGAATACATTACAGAGCAGTTCCCGGCCTATGACGCGCAACCCATGTTCGCGGGCAATCCGGCGATGGCGGAACACACGGCGAGCCAGAACACGGATATGCAGAGTGCTTACCTGATTCTTGCTGCGCGGGCGCTTGGGTTGGATTGTGGTCCAATGACCGGCTTTGATGCGGCGGCTGTCAATGCCGCCTTTTTTCCGGACGGACGCTACAGCGCCCGCCTGCTCTGCAATTTAGGGCATGGCGTGCCGGAAAAACTCTATCCGCGCGGCCCCAGATTGCCATTCGAGGCGGTGTGTACGTTTGCGTGAAAACGGTAGGCGAAAGACGTTGACTACTGAATCAACGTTGTCACTGCTTTTCCCTATCTAGCGAGCGAAACTCAGACTCGTAGGGCGGATAAGCCGCAAAGCGGCGCAATCCGCCGTTTCCCTTTTGACACGTAGCGTCACTGGCTATCAATTTGCAATGCTTCGCATTGGAACCGTTGATCGGCGGATTGTGGCCTACGGCCTTATCCACCCTACGCTACTACGCTGCTACTCTTATTCCCGCATCAACCCCTCAATCCCTTCAATCTCGCGCGGTACACCTTCGGTCAGTATTTCGCAGCCATCGGGAGTTACCAGGGCGTTGTCCTCGATGCGGATGCCGATGTTCCAGAAGGCTTCCGGTACGTCGTCCGCCGGGCGGATGTAGCAGCCGGGTTCGATGGTGAGCGTCATGCCCGGTACGAACGGACGCCATTGACCCTTGGTTTTGTATTGCCCCGCGTCGTGCACATCCAGCCCGAGCCAGTGGCCGGTGCGGTGCATGTAGAAACGGCGATAGGCTTCCGTTTCTATCAATTCTTGTGCACTTCCCCTGAGTAGCCCCAAGTCGATGAAACCCTGCGTGAGTACGGCTACGGCGGCTTCGTGCGGCGCGTTCCAGGTGTTTTCCGGGCGCACTTCGGCGCGCGCGGCATGGTTGGCGGCCAGCACGAGTTGGTAAAGGTCACGTTGTGCGCCGCTGAAACGGCCATTGACTGGGAAGGTGCGTGTGATGTCGGAAGCGTAGCCGTCCAACTCGCAACCGGCGTCGATCAGCAGCAATTCGCCGTCTGCCATGCGGCGGTCGTTATCGGTGTAATGCAGCACACAGGCGTTCGGGCCGCTGGCGACGATGGGCGGGTAGGCGGGAAACGGGCTGCCAGCGGCGCGGAAAGCGTAGAGCAGCTCGGCTTCGATCTCGTATTCAAAACGCCCCGGCTGCGTGGCGCGCATCGCGCGGTAGTGCGCTCTCGCGGAAATTTCCCCTGCGCGGCGCATGAGCGCAATTTCGGCTTCGTCCTTGATGAGGCGCATTTCGTCGAGCAGCGCGGAAATTTCATGGACGGTTTTCGGCGCGGTGTCGCCGGAGCGAACCGTGGCACGCGCGGCTTTGAGCGCGGCAAGGATGCGCCGGTCCCATTCCGGCTCAACGGTCAGGTTCGTCCAGAGTGCGGGCTGATTGATGAGCAGTTCGGGCAGTTTGCGGTCAAGTTCAACGATAGGCCAGGCCGAGTCGAAGCCGAAACGCTCGGCGGCAGCTTCCGGCCCGTACCGATGGCCTGTCCAGATTTCCTGTTCTTCGTTTTTTGCCCGACAGAAAAGGAACTGGCGCGGCGAATCGTCCGCGATGAGGACGAGCACGGCTTCCGGTTCGCGGAAACCGCAGAGGTAGAGAAAATGGCTGTCGGCGCGGTAGGGAAAGAAAGTGCCCCGGTTGCGTTCGCGCTCGGGAGCGGTGGGGATGATCGCTACGCCGCCGCCCTGCGCCATCATGTCGGCAAGCAGGCGGGCGCGGCGGGCGCGGAAAACGTCCATCGGGGGAAAGCTCAATTTCAAGCCCGCCAGAGTTGTATCAATGCGTCACGCGATTTGGCGATGTCGGCAATCGATACGTTGATGACCGGGCCGGATAACGTGTGCCCTTCGCAGTTGCCGATAATCCGCACGGTTCCGTTTGCCGCCACCATCGTGATGACGCCGACCCCTTGCTGCAAGTGGCTCTGGCGATGTGGCTCATCGACCATGACGCTGCCGTTGGTGAGGTTGAGCGAGGCGTCGACCGTGATGTCCGTAAATGTGCCGCCCGATTTCAGCTTGCCTTCGACCTGGCAGGGCACGAGACGGTATTCATTGACCAGGGCCAGCGCGCGCCGTCGCAAGAGGCGCTGCAACTCTGCGGGGTCTTCCGGCGTTTTGCCGGCGAGTTGGCGGGCCAGGTCGTTGAGTTCCTTGTCCGTCAGGTGGGGCGCGGCGGCGATGATGGCCGCGCGGTCGATTGTCGGCAGCGAGAGGTTGTGGGCGTCGAGATGGCAGTGATGCCCGATGAGGCTGGCTCCGGCTTTGGCAAGCTGGGTTGCCGTGACCTTTGGCATTCCTTGAAGCACGAGCGGACCGAGTATGTCATTGAGTTTCTGGCACAAGGTGACGTGCTCGTGCGCCAGCAGCGCCTCGGGCGCGGCGATTTCAAACTCAAAAGTGACATGCAGTTTCAGGTTGGCCTTGGACATTGCATGAGACTCCAAATGCTTGCCCGGCGCAAGAAAATCCGTGCAGGGCACAAGAACCGCATGGGTTAGCGAACGATCTGGGTCAATTCGCCAGCCCTGTAGCGCAAAGCCATTTTTTCAAGCGAAACGGCCTTGATGCGGGAAGCGTATCCGGCGCAGCCGAAAGCCTCGAACCGGGAAAGGCAAACCGCCTTGGCGGCTTCGCGCGCGGGTTTGTTGTACTCGCGTGGGTCGAATTTGGTGGGGTTCTCGAACATGAACTTCCGGATGGCTCCGGTCATGGCCAGCCGGATGTCGGTGTCGATATTGACCTTGCGGACGCCATGCTTGATTGCAACCTGAATTTCTTCGACCGGTACGCCGTAGGTTTCTTTCATGTCGCCGCCGTACTGCCGGATGATCGCCAGCAATTCCTGCGGAACCGAACTGGAGCCGTGCATCACCAGGTGGGTGTTGGGCAGCCGGGCGTGAATGGCTTTCACGCGGTCGATGGCGAGAATGTCGCCGGTGGGCTTACGTGTGAATTTGTACGCGCCGTGGCTCGTGCCGATGGCAATGGCGAGCGCGTCGCAATCGGTTTGCCGCACAAAATCCGCCGCCTGGTCGGGATCGGTGAGCAGCATTGACTTGTCGAGCCGACCTTCCGCCCCGATGCCGTCCTCCTCGCCTGCCTCGCCGGTTTCGAGCGAACCGAGGCAGCCAAGCTCGGCTTCCACGGTCACACCGATGGCGTGCGAGAACTTCACCACTTCGCGACTCACAGCGATGTTGTATTCATAGGAAGAGGGGGTCTTGCCGTCTTCGAGGAGCGACCCATCCATCATCACGCTGGAAAAGCCGGAGCGGATCGCCCCCATGCACACTGCCGGGCTTTGCCCGTGATCCTGGTGCATCACCACCGGGATGTGGGACCAGGCTTCCACTGCCGCGTCAATGAGGTGGCGCAGGAAAGCCTCCCCGGCGTATTTTCGCGCTCCGGCAGACGCCTGCATGATGACCGGGCTGTCCGTTTGGGCGGCGGCCTCCATGATGGCCTGAACCTGTTCCAGATTGTTGACGTTGAAGGCGGGCAGACCGTAGCCGTTTTCGGCGGCGTGATCGAGCAATTGGCGCATGGATACGAGAGGCATTGGTTTTCTCCATACCCCGGCATGCTTCAGCCGGGAACGAGACGTTAAAAAATCTGGATTGAAACAGCATTTTATCCTGTAAACAGTTGACCTTGAATAATAGCCTATCAGCGTGTTGCGTATTGCTCAGGGACGACTGCTTCAACCCATACCACGCGCCGCGCCCGCTGCCGTGCGGTTCCAGATAGCCGCATTCATCCAGCGGTAAAGACTCAGGTTAGGCGTTCAGTCGCTCTTGATTCCCGCTATGCCCGCAGCCAGACGTACCGTGTGGTAAGCCAGCCAGCACAACAGGCGGCGGAATATCGGCTGACGTGCCCAATCTTCGCGGCGCAGTTCCACTGCGCCGTCGCGTATCGCGGCGGCGAGGCTTGCTTCCAGCGTGGCGGCGAATGTGCGGTCGATGACGGCTACGTTGGCTTCGCGCGCCAGCATCAGGCTGAAAGGGTCGATGTTGCTCGATCCTACCGTTGCCCAGTGGTGGTCGATGACCGCAACCTTGGCGTGCAGGACGCTACGCTGGTATTCAAACAGGCGGATGCCGTTTTCCAGGAAAACCGGATAGAGCGCGCGCGTGGCGTATTGCATCATCGGGTGATCGGCGACACCCTGGAGCAGCAGGGTGATTTTTACTCCGCGTGTCGCCGCCGCGAGCAGGGCGTGGCGAAAGCGGCGGCCTGGAAAGAAATAGGCGTTGGCCAGCACGATTTCTTCGTGGGCGTGGGCAATAGCGTCGAGATAGGCGTTTTCGATGTCGGAGCGGTGGCGCAGGTTGTCCCGAATCAGGAAGGCGGCGCGCATGTCGCCTACCGCCGTGGGTTGTACACCCGCGCTACGCTGTCCGCGAATGCGATGGCGCAGGCTTGTCCAGGCAACTTGCCGCCTCAGGCGCTGGGAAGAGATCAGGATGGGTTCGAGCAGCGTGCCTTCGACGCGCACCGCGTAGTCGTAGCGCGGATGTTCGGGGGCTTCAGCGTCGAAGTCGTCGATGATGTTGATGCCGCCAACGAACGCGATGCGCCCGTCGATTACCGTCACTTTGCGATGGAGCCGCCGCAGGCGCTGGCGGTGCAAGGAGAATGGGCGCAGTTCACGCCGGAAGATCAGCGTCTCTACCCCGGCGTTGCTGAGTTCATTCATCAGCTCGCGCACGAAATCAAGCCCGCCAAAGCCGTCGACGAGCACCCGTACCGACACGCCGCGCGCAGCAGCCCGCGCCAGGGCATCGGTTACGCGCAGCCCCGTAGCGTCAGTGGCGAAGATGTAGGTCTGGAGCAGAATTTCCTGTTGTGCTGCGTCGATGGCGTCCAGCAGGGCGGGGAAAAAAGCCTCGCCATTTTCCAGCAGGGTGATCGTGTTGCCCCGGAGCCATTTGCCGCTGGCTTTGGTTCGGAGGCGAGCGGAGATTGCCTTCACACGCATGGCTTGTTTCGGTCAGAACGTCTCCAGCATGCGGGTGAGTGCCGTCCGCGCCTGTTCGGCTTCGCGCGCGGGAACCCGGATGGGGTTGACGATGTTGCCGTTGGCGAGGTTTTCCAGTGCCCAAGCCAGGTGTTGAGGGTCGATGCGCTGCATGGTTGAGCACATGCACATGGTGGGGGCCATGAATTTGATGATTTTGCCTTGGGCTTTCAGTTGCTCCGCGAGGCGGCTGACCAGGTTCAATTCGGTTCCGACCAGCCAGCGCGTATCGGGCGGGGCGGCGGTGACGGTTTCAAGGATGAATTCGGTGGAGCCGACGTGATCGGATTCCCGGCACACGTCGAGATTGCATTCGGGGTGCGAAATCACGAAACCGTCCGGATATTGCACGCGCCATTGCCGGATGTGCTCGACCTGGAACATCTGGTGTACGGAACAATGCCCTTTCCAGAGCAGGATGCGGGCGTGTTCGATCTCTTTTGCCGTCAGGCCGCCATTTTCGAGATTGGGGTCCCAAACCGCCATCTGGTCGAGCGGAATGCCTTTCTTGTAGCCCGTCCAGCGCCCGAGGTGCTGATCGGGGAAAAACAGGACTTTTTCGCGCCGCGACAGCGCCCAGTCGATGATCGCGGGGGCGTTGGTGGAGGTACAGACGATGCCGCCGCGCTCGCCGCAAAAGGCTTTGAGGTCGGCGGCGGAGTTGATGTAAGTGACAGGCGTGATTCGCGCCTCTATTGTGCCGAGCGCGTTGGTGAGTTCGCCCCAGCAGCGTTCTACTTTTTCCAGATCGGCCATGTCGGCCATCGAGCAGCCTGCGGCGAGGTCGGGCAGGATGACGGTCTGCTCCGGGCGCGACAGGATGTCGGCCACTTCGGCCATGAAATGCACGCCGCAGAAAAGGATGAATTCCGCGTCCGTGCGCGCTGCCAGACGTGCGAGCTTGAGCGAGTCGCCGGTGAGGTCGGCGTAGCGGTAAACGCTCTCGCGCTGGTAATGGTGGGCGAGAAGCACGACGCGCTGGCCGAGGCGCGCGCGCGCCTCGATGATGCGTGCCCCGGCCTGTTCGTCGGAGAGCGAGGCGAAAGATTTGAACTCTTGAACCGGGTTTGCGGTGCTGTTGCTTGTGTAGCTCATTTCTGTTCCCAGGCAAGGCCGGAATAATGCCAGCCGCCAATAGTGTTATAAAATCAACAATATTTGAGTATATCGCTTGATACTTGTTCCATGTCCCCGCCTTCATCTTCATCCAAACCAGGAAATGCCAGTGCCGAACGCGCGCGTTCCATCCGGAATGTCACGCTGGTGGGCGTCCTCATCAATTCCGTCCTGACGATCGGGCAGATTGTCGTCGGCCTGTTTGCCAATGCTTTCAGCCTGGTGGCCGACGCTATGCACACGCTCTCAGACTTGGCAGCGGATTTCATGGTGCTGGCTGCCGGACGGCAGGGCGCGAACCCTGCCGATCTCGATCATCCCTATGGCCATGGGCGTATCGAGACGGTTGCGACGCTGGTTCTCGGTATCTCGCTTGTGGCGGTGGGCATCGGGTTCTTATGGGCATCCGGTATGCGGCTGCAAACGATGGGCAGCCAACCACCCCTGCACCCGGTGGCGCTCGTGATGGCGCTCGTCGCGCTGGTGGGGAAGGAAATTCTGTTCCGTTATACGCTTGCAGGCGGGCGCCGCTTGAAATCGCCCATGCTCGAAGCCAATGCCTGGCATGCCCGTTCCGATGCCGCTTCAACGCTGGTGGTGGCCATCGGCATCGGCGGCAGCCTGGCCGGTTATCCGTTTTTGGAGCCGCTGGCCGCTGCCGTGGTCGGTTTCATCATCCTTCGCATAGGCATCCTGCAAAGCTGGCATGCGGTGCGCGAGTTGATCGACACCGGCCTGCCCAATGAAGAACTCATCCGTCTGCGCCAGACCATCAGCGATACGCCGGGTGTCGCGGGGCTGCACGAATTACGTACCCGCCGCATGGCGCACCGTGTGCTGTGCGACGCGCACGTCCAGGTCGATCCCCGGATTACGGTTTCGGAAGGCCATTACATATCGGAGAGCGTATTGCTGGCTGTGCGCCGGACGCACTCCGAAATCGGCGAAGTGCTCGTCCACGTCGATGCCGAAAACGACGACACAGAACTGCTTTTTGCCGAAAGCGCCAAACGTCTTCCGGATCGAGCCGCCGTGCTTGCCGATCTCGCCGTACTCATTGGGGAACATCTGCCGCTCCAGCGGCTCCAACTCCATTATCTCGATGGGCAGGTTGAAATTGAGGCGTATTTTTCGCCGGACGCGCAACTTCCCGATGCCGGAGCTTTCAAACAGCGCGTGGATGCCTGGCTGGCCGAGCGGCCCTGCTATCGCGGGGTGAGCTTTTATCGTGTTTTTGGGCTGAGATAAGGTGTGGCGTGTTCGTGGTGCGGAGGTTACGTATAGTAACTCAAACGTCTTGACGTTATACTTGGGTTAGCTTGTCTCGCTTTAGGCCGTAACGAGTGACGGGGATTGCGTTCAAGCATGTGAGTTACTTTAAGGATCAATATATGTTGCGCTTGAATAATCGTGTCAGATTTACAAATGCTGAAACCGACAAGATGCTGACGATTGGAATCGACCTCTGTGGCGTACGCACACAATCCGGCATCAACGCAGAATTTGCCCGTTGGGCCAACGCGCTTGCACAGAAGCGTCCGGATTTGCTGGAAAAAATCGCCCGCGAGTTGGCCAAGACCGTGCAGCGGTTGGAAAAACCAGAAGCCGCCCTCGATGGCAACGAGTTGGAGCCGAGTTGGTGACGCGCTGGTAGCGGTTCTGTCGGTCAAAACGTACGAAAACCTGTACAAGCGTGGTGGGCGCTCGTACAGAGTTCAAAGGAACAGTTTGACGAAAGCAGCGATTGCGCCGAACAACCCCGCGCCTATGGCAATGGGATACCACTTCTGTTCGGTCATTATCTTGGTGGCTTCAGCCTGAAATTTGGCAGCTTCCGCCCTCGACCGTGCCGCATCGTCGAACAGCTTTTGGATTTCAGCCCGGAATCTGTCCATCTCGATTTCAGTCATGGGACATACCTCGTCTGCCTCCTATTATAGAAGAAAAAGCAGGCAATAAATTACATAAGGAACCCCTGCATAGCCCCTTTTGATGGATTGCTTCGTCACTTCGCTCCTCGCAATGACGGGTAAAAATGGGTGTCATCGCGAGCGAAGCGAAGCAATCTAAGGTTGTTCAGGGTTTCCCTAAACACGCCCCTCTCCCGGAAGTGAAGAGGGGTGTGTGTTTGTACACGCTTGAACAGAAAACGCTCTAAAACCTTACTTTTTAGCCCTGGCGCCCCCGCCCTTGGCCGCAGTTGCCGGAGCGGCAGTTGCCGTTCCTACCGTTATTTGCGGTTTCAGGGCTAGCAATGATTTTTCTCCAATCCCCGGAACCTTGACCAGATCATCGGCGGTGGCAAACGGCCCGTTTGCCTTGCGGTACTCGATGATGGCATTGGCCTTGGAAGGGCCGATGCCGTTGATCTGTTGCAGGGCTGCCGCGTCGGCAGTGTTGATGTTGACCGGCTCCAGCGCCATTGTGGCCAATGGAGACAGAGCCAGTGACAGAAGCAGGGAACGCAGGAAACGACGCATGACGGCACTCCTTGATGGTTGAAGGAGTACGTAAAATAAATATCTTTTAAGGATATGTCAACAGTATTTATTAATACGTATGGCGTATCATTTGACTTGCTCATTCGTTGCCGAACTTTGCTGGCAGCCAGCCGCGTTCGACCGAATCCCGGAAGCACCAGGCCGGGGTGGTTTCGGTCTTGTAACTCCAGAAAAACCAGCCGAGGAGTTTTTCAAAGGCCAGTAGTTGCGCCGCCGCGTAACCCCGGTTGGCGATATCCTGCTGGAAAGCGTCCATGCGTTCGAGCGCATGGTTGTACGGCCCTTCGGCCCATAAGGAGACGACCTTGAGGTCGAGCCCCAGGCTCCATTCGCCGCAAATCGCCGGCAAGCCGAGGGCTGCGTTGATCGAATCCGCCTCGTCGCGCCACTCCCCGCTGGCCTTGTGGATGTGCTCGAAGATGTCGGAGTCGATGTCGCGGCGCTCGAAACACTGGTAGCGATGGTAGTCGAAAATTACGTTCTGCCAGACGGGCGGCTGCATGAAACCGAGGAATTCGCGGTAAGAGCGGAAGCCGTCGTGAAAGACCACCGCTACGCGCTCAGGCAGGCAATGTTTGCGGATACGCTCATAGGCGGCGAGGTAATACCGTTTCAGGTAATCGGTGGGCACGTCCCATCGCGGTTCGTTCAGTACCTCGATGGCAAAAAGCGCCGGATGTGCGCGATAACGTTCCGCCAGACGTTCGAGCACCGCGAGCGAGTGTTCCAGGTATTCTTCCTTCGTGTGCCATTCCACCACGTCTTTGATGCCGCCGTTATCGAACCCGTTCTGGCAGCCGGGCGCGGCGTGCAGGTCGATCATCACCTTGAGCCCGAGCCTTGCCGCCCAGTCCAAGGCGCGGTCGAGCACATCAATCCCTCCGGTGACGAAAGGATGGGGGTTGGCTCCATACTTGGGGTGGTATGGGTAATCGGGGCCGAAAATCCAGTGCCCGACGGGGATTCGCACCGCGTTCAGCCCATGTTCGGCGATCCAGGCGAAATCTTCATAGGTAATGAAGTTCTCCCAGTGCGCGCGCAATTTCCCGCTCGCGGCGCTGCCAAGTTCGGCGCACCAGGTCGTCTCGTCGGTGGCTTCCAGCCCCGCGAAAAGGCTTGGTTTCATCCACTTTTCGAGCAGTAACCAGTTTCCGAGATTGACGCCGCGCAGTTTGTTCATTTTTGGTTTTCCTCCATTTATCTTTCATGCGATGCCTCATGGCAAGCATGAGGCGGTATGATTCACCGAATCATGCGCTACTTTTTCACTTTCGTTTTCGCCTTTCTTTATGGTTTCGCGTTCGATGCGCCTGCCTCCAATCTGCCTGACCTGGGCGACGTGGTGGGCGTCGAAGACCTCTCGTTAGCGCAGGAACGGAGACTGGGCGAAGAGATCATACGTGAGGCGCGCAAGGATCCCGTCTGGCTCGACGACCCCGAGGTCGAGGAATACATCAACCGCCTGGGGCGGCGGCTGGTGGCGGCAAGTCCGGATTCTGGCCGCGCGTTTGAGTTTTTCGTGGTCAAGGATGCCATGCTCAACGCCTTTGCCTTGCCGGGGGGCTATATCGGCGTACACACCGGGCTGATCCTCGCGGCGCAATCGGAATCGGAACTGGCCGGGGTGCTTGGGCATGAGATCGGGCATGTCACGCAACGGCATATCGCGCAGATCGTCGGCAAGCAGAAACAGATGGCGATGGTGGTGCTGGCTTCTCTGCTGGCAGCGATTGCGGTCGGCAATTCACGGGTAGGCGAGGCGGCAGTGGTTGCCGGGGCTGCCGGGACGAGTCAGGCACAATTAGCCTATTCTCGCGATTTTGAACGTGAGGCCGACCGGCTCGGTTTGCAAACACTGGAGGCGGCAGGGTTCGATGTGCGCGGGATGGCGGGTTTTTTCGAGCGTCTGCAAAGTTCTTTCCGTCTGTATGAAAACAATGCTCCGGCTTATCTGCGTACGCACCCGCTGACGACCGAGCGTATCGCCGACATGGAAAACCGGGTCATGAGCATGCGTTATCGCCAGGTGCTTGATTCGCCGGATTTCAATTTTGTGCGCGCCCGGCTGCGTGTGCAATCGCTGCAGGCTCCCGAGGCGGTACGGACGTTCGAGGGGTTGGTCGCGGGCAGCCCGGACGATGCGGCGTTGCGTTACGGGCTGGCGCTCGCGCAATTTCAGCTTGGGCATCTGGAGGCCGCCGCGCGCACGCTCGATGAATTGCGCCGCCGCGCCAAGCCTTCGCCTTTCATTGCCATCCTCTCCGGCGAAGTGGCGATAGCCCGCCGTAATACCGACGCGGCGATCAATACGCTGACCGCCGCCAACAAGGCTTTCCCGGAAAGCATGAGCGTGGTCTATGCGTTGGCCAACGCGCAAATTGCGGGCGGGCGGGCACAAGACGCGGAACGGGGGATGCGCCGCGCGCTCGCCAGCCGCAGCAGCGACATCCGCCTGTGGGGGCTGCTCGCGCGCGCCAATGCGGCCTTGGGCAAGCGCACGGCGCAACATCGCGCCCAGGCCGAGGTTTATGTTTTACACGGAACCTACCGTGCCGCAGTCGAGCAACTGGAACTGGCTCGCCGCGCCGGGGACGGGGATTTTTACGAGTTGTCCGCAGCCGATGCCCGCCTGCGTGAAATCCGCGCCCGCGCGGATGAGGAAAGGCGGTCGGAACAACGAAGAGGTGGACGCTGATGACGGAGAAGAGAATGGAGTTTGATAAGGAAGTCGATGCGCGCGGGCTGAATTGCCCACTGCCGGTTCTGAGGCTCAAAAAGGCGCTCTCTGAGGTATCCGGCGGGCGGATCGTGCGCGTACTCGCTACCGATCCCTCTTCGGTCAAGGACTTTGAAGCCTTTACCCGTCAGACCGGGCACGAGTTGCTACAGCAAACGGAGATGCCGGATAGCACATACGAGTTTTTCATCCGGCACAAGTAAGAAGAAAAGAAGAAGGATTAAGGAGCCGGGGCTTCAGGGGCTCCTTCCCTGACCGGCAGGGGTTCGGCTGCCGTTTCCAGTTGATGCGCCGCGTCGGCTCCGGCAATGGCCCAGGTCACTAGTTCGGAGGAGAGCCTGTCGGCTGCCCGGCCAAAGGCGGCGACCACGGCGGGGATCGTACCGTCTGCGGCAGCTTCCCGCGCTTCAAACGCGCGGCTGGCGACGATGCGGCGGCTGGCGGTGTCAATCAGGCGGGTATCGAGCTTGATCACGGCTTCCGGGGAGTCGTCGCCCTGTCGGTATTCACTGTGAAAAGCGCCGAGTTCGCTGCTGATTTCATAGTCGGCAAAAGTTCGCATTTCTTCAATGGACAGGGCGTTTACGCGCCCATCCGTCCTGAAGGCATCGAACAGGCGGCCGCGCATCAGGAGTGCGGCAGGCTCATGCCAGTTTGCGCCTTTGTAGACGCTTACCCGGTTCGGTTCCGGGATGACAAGTATACGCTGACTGAGCAATTGCCCGCTCGAGTCCGGCCGGGTGATGCGTAGCGACCAGGAACGCAAGGCTCTGTCGGCGCGCGTTGGGTTACTGGCCGAGGCAGGTAGCAGGTAGATGTCTACGGGTTCTGGTGCGGGCAGGATCGTACAGGCCGCAAGCGGCAGGGCGCAGAGCGCGTAAAGGCGAAAGATACGAAAGATGCGGAGAGTGGCGCGGCAAACGCGGTAGAAAATCATGGTTTGAACTCCCGTGCGGGCTCCCGCCCAAGGAGGTAGTCGGCGGGGCGCTCTTCGAGGCGACGGACGACCATGCGTAGGGACGTGAGGGTGGCGCGCAGTTCGGTGACGGCAGGGCCGAGCTCGGAAATGGATTTGAAACCCGAGTCGAGCGGGGTACGGTTGTCGGCGAACAATTTATCGAGGGTCTGTGTGGTACGTTCGAGTGCCGTCATCGAGCGTTGCGCGCTGTTGAACGCGCTTTTTCCCGGCCCATCGAGCAGACGGTTGGCGTTTTGCATCAATTGCGAGGCTTCAGTGAGTACCGTGTTGGCTTGTGCGCTGGTGTGGGAAAGCTGGGTCAATGTCTGGCGCAAATCCTCGCGGCCATTGGCGAGCGTACCTGTGGCAAGTTCGAGATTGTTCAGTATGCGCTCGATGTGGGTGAGATTGCGTTCGGAGAGCAACGCCTGCATGTGCACCAAGACATCATTGGCGTTGGAAACGACGTCTTCACTGCTATCGAGCAGTTTACCCAATGAAGAGGCTTCCGTGGGGATGACCGGAATTTCGCCGGAGCGTGGCTTCAAGGGCTCTCCACTGCCTTCGGTGAGGCGGATTGTCGATAAGCCGGTAATGCTCGTCGTATGCAGCCGCGCGCGGGTATCGGCATAAATTGGCGCGCTGGCATCGACGCGGACACGGGCGCGTACCTGGCGTGGGTTGGCGGGGTCGAGCCGCAAATCGTCAACCGTGCCGATCCGGATGCCCTTGAATTCCACCGTGCTGCCTTTCGAGAGCCCTGAGACGGCTTCGTCGAACAGCACATCGTAGGTTTCGTGATGGCCTTTATTGAAACCTGTGCCCATCCACAGGGCGAAGATGAGCACCGCCCCTGTCATGAAAACGGTAAAAAGGCCGATCAACAGGTGATGCGCGCGGGTTTCCATGCTTGAAGCCCTCTCTTTTTTATGGCCTGCGCTAATGCGCCGCTTGCGCGGCGCGGCCACGCGGGCCGTGGAAATAATCCTGTATCCATGCATCGTCGATGGCGGCGACTGCCTCCAGCCGGTCATTGGCCAGTACGCGCCTGTTCGCCAGCACCGCGACCCGGTCGGCAATGGCATAGAGTGTATCCAGATCATGCGTGACCAGGAAAACGGTCAGTCCCAGAGCGCCGCGCAGGGTCAGGATCAACTGATCGAATGCCGCCGCGCCGACGGGGTCCAGTCCGGCGGTGGGTTCATCGAGAAAAAGAATATCCGGGTCGAGCGCCAGGGCGCGGGCGAGCGCTGCGCGTTTTATCATGCCGCCCGAAAGCTTTAGGGGCAATTTGCCGCCCGCGTCGGCTGGCAGGCCCGCCAGCGCGATCTTGAGTGCGGCCAGCCGTATAGCCTCGGCGACAGGCAGACGGGCATGTTCGATCAGGGGCAGGGCGACGTTTTCCAGCACCGTAAGCGAAGAGAAAAGCGCCCCCTGCTGGAACAGTACCCCGACGCGCCGCGCCAGTCCGGTGTTGCCCTGCGTTTCAGGCGCGTACACATCCTGCCCGAACAAGCGCACCGAACCGGCGGCGGGGCGGTTCAGGCCGACGAGCGTACGTAGCAGCACCGACTTGCCCGTGCCAGAGCCACCGACCACGGCGAGCACTTCGCCGCGCAGCACGTCCAGATCGAGCCCTTCATGTACCGTCTGCGCGCCGAAGCAATTACGCACCCCGCGCGCCTGCGCGACGATCCCGGAATGTCCGTCTGCCCACGCCGCGCTCACCAGCCCATCTCCATGCAGAATAGGGCTGCGATGGCGTCGACTACGATGACCGTGAAGATCGACTGCACTACCGCCGAAGTCGTGTGTTCGCCAACCGACTGCGCGCTGCCACTCACCCGGAAGCCTTCCAGGCATCCGATGGAGGCGATCAGGAAAGCGAATATCGGTGCTTTCCCGATACCGACAAGGAAATGCCGCATCTCAATATCATTGGAGAACAGCGAAAGAAACATTCCCGGCGAGATATTTAGGTGCAACGCGCAAACGACCATGCCACCCGCGATGCCGCAGATCATCGCGATGAACGCGAGAATCGGCAGAGCCAGCATCATTGCCAGTACCCTTGGAAGTACCAGCCATTCCACCGGGTCGAGACCGAGCACGCGAATCGCGTCGATTTCCTCATTGGCGCGCATCGAGCCAATCTGAGCCGCGAAGGCGCTCGACGTTCGCCCGGCAACCAGAATGGCCGCGAGAAACACTCCGAATTCCCGCAGGAAAGAATACGAGACCAGACTGACTGTGTAGATCGTTGCTCCGAACTCCGTCAGCACCGTTGCGCCGAGAAAGGCGACCACCGCGCCGATGAGGAAGGTCAGCAAGGCCACAATGGGCACAGCATCGAAGCCGATTCGTTCCAACTGGGCGATGGTGGCTGCCACGCGCCAGCGCCGAGGCCGCCAGGCCGTGCGTGTCAGTTTTTCGAGCGTAAGCCCGATGAAGCCGAGCAGACCCACCGTGTGATTCCAGAATGCGGACGCTGCTTTGCCGATACGCGCGAGCAGGTCGCCGAAATGGTATCCCCTGGCAGGCGGCCTGATGGGCACGGCGGGCGTGGAGGCCACCGTTTCCAGCAACACGCGCCGCTCCGGCGTGAGTGCGGCGTCAATGAGTGCGCCTTTCAGCCCTTCCGTCCCGACGAGTTCGCACAACAGTCGCGCGCCAGCGGTATCCAGCGCCGTGAGGGCGGAGAAGTCGATTTTCACTCCCGGCCTGATTCGTCCGCGCAGGCTGGCAATCCGTGGCGCGAGCGCCAGATAATGAGAAAGCGTCCACGCGCCGCTGACACACAGCTTGGGGACGCTTCCTTCATCATGCAGCTCGAAGCGGGCATCGTCGGAAGCGTTCATCGCGGCGAGCATACATGAACATGGTGAGGTAATCGAATAGTCTGTACAGGTATCGTCAGCCCTCCGAGTTGCCTTTGCCGGAGAAGCTCTTGGCGGTTTGCGCCATTTTCCAGGTACGGAACCCGCCGTTCAGATTGCGTACTGAGTATCCCCGCTGCTGTAACTGGCGCTGCCCGACATAGCCGCGCAATCCAACCTGGCAATACACGATCACTGGCGCGTCTTTTGGCAACTGTGTTTGCGCGCGCAGTTGCGGCAGCGGCAAATTCTCTGCTCCTGGAATCTGGCCCTGGCGCAATTCATCGGGTTGGCGAAGGTCGATCAAGGCCGCGCCAGCCGATATTGCGGCATCCAGTTCTTCCGGGTCGATGAGCGAAGAAAGTCCGGCGATAAGATTTTGAGCCGCCATCCCGGCGATGTTGACCGGGTCTTTGGCGACCCCATAGGGCGGCGCGTAACTCAGTTCCATTTCGGCCAAATCATCGACGGTCATTTGCGCCTGAATAGCGGTTGCCAGCACATCGAGCCGCTTATCCACGCCGCTCTCGCCAACAGCCTGCGCGCCAAGAACGCGCCCTGTCTCTTCCGAAAACAGCAGTTTGAGGCTCACCTGTTTTGCGCCGGGGTAATAACCGGCATGGTCGTTGACATGAATAAAAATTTTGCGATACGGCATGTCTGCCGCTTTGAGCGCTTTCTCGTTCAAACCTGTCGCGCCTGCCGTCATCTCGAACAGTTTGCAGATGGCCGTCCCCTGTGAACCCCGGTACGACGCCTGTTTGCCGAAGATGACATCGGCTGCGATCCGCCCTTGCCGATTGGCCGGACCGGCCAAAGGCAGGATAACGGGATGGCCGTTGACGACATGCCTGACCTGCACCGCGTCGCCGACCGCGTAAATGTCCGGATCAGAAGTCTGTTGCCGCGCGTTCACGGCAATCGAGCCGCCGACACCCAATGTCAGCCCGGCGTCCAGGGCCAGTTTGTTTT
Organism: Betaproteobacteria bacterium; assembly: GCA_009782565.1. Lineage (GTDB taxonomy): Bacteria > Pseudomonadota > Gammaproteobacteria > Burkholderiales > Rhodocyclaceae > WRNU01. The sequence goes on along the minus strand of WRIU01000005.1, from coordinate 58,651 downwards.
CCGGGCGGACCCCTATCGCCAGCACCACCAGGTCGGTTTCGACCCGAGTGCCGGAAGAGAGCGTCAACTGCAACTGCGGATTCGGCTCAATAGCCGCCAGACCGTCCCCAATGTGCAATTTCACCTGCTGCCTTTGCAGCGCCTCAAGCAAGGGAGCGGTCATTTCCGCGTCCAGCGGTGCCATTATCTGCGGGTCGCGTTCGATCAACGTGACTTCCAGACCCCTGTGCCGCAATGCCTCGATCATTTCCAGGCCGATGAAACCTGCGCCGACGACACACACCCGGCGTACCTGGGCGTCAAGTGCCGCCATTATCTGATCCATGTCGGGGATATTGCGTAGTGTCAGCACGCGCGGATCGTCGATACCCGGAAGCGGCGGGCGTATCGGCGCAGCGCCGGGAGCGAGGAGCAACGTATCGTAATGCTCGACGTACTCCCGTTCAGCGCAAAGGTCCCGCACCGTCACGGTTTTCGCCGCTCGGTCGATTGATATGACCTCATGCTGTGTACGCGAGTCGATATTGAAACGGGCGCGCAGGGACTCCGGCGTATGCAGCAGCAGTGCGTTACGGCTCTCAATTTCGCCGCTAATGTGATAAGGCAGGCCGCAGTTGGCAAAAGACACAAAAGGGCCGCGTTCCAGCATGACGATTTCTGCGGTTTCGCTTAAGCGCCTTGCCCGTGCCGCAGCCGATGCGCCACCAGCGACGCCGCCTACGATTACCAGTTTCTTAGTCATGATCTTGTCTCCTATGATGATTTCTGCGTGAAATGATGTAACTGCATGCCGACCAGCATCGCAACAACAAAAACGATTGCCTGCGGAATTCCCATTGCCAGTGTGACCAGTGCCGGACCGGGGCAGACGCCAGCCAGTCCCCAACCAATGCCGAACAGCGCGCTGCCGATAAGCAGCTTGCGGTCGATCACGGTTGCTGTGGGCAACTGCATTGGCTGTTCCAATAGTGAATGTGTCCGGCGTTTGGCAATGGCAAACCCAAAGAATCCAACGGCGATGGCCCCGGCCATGACCATTGCCAAAGAAGGGTCCCAATGTCCGGCCAAATCCAGGAACCCCTGTACTTTTTCAGGGTTTGCCATTCCGGAAAGAAGCAAACCGAATCCGAAAATCACGCCTGCCAGGGCTGCGGTAAAAAGTGGCATCTCACCCTCCGATCAAATGACGGGCAACGTATACCGTAATAAACCCCGTTCCCATAAAAACCAGTGTCGCCACCAACGAACGCTTCGATAAACGCGACAGGCCGCAGACGCCATGCCCGCTAGTGCACCCAGACCCCAATCGGCTGCCCAACCCGACCATAAACCCGGCAACCAGATAAACCGGCCAACTCAGATCAAACTGCACAGCGGGCAACGCAGAGAAGAGGCGGAACAGATAAGGCGACAGCAACAGCCCCACGACAAACGCCCAACGCCACGCCCCCTGCCTGATATTGAACAGCTTACCGACGATGCCGCTGATGCCCGCGACCTGCCCATTCAGCAGAATCAGCAAGCTTGCCGCCAAACCAATCAGCATGCCTCCCAACAGCGATTGCCAAAAGGTGAAATGAACCCAATCAATAGTCATGGTTGCCCATCCTGTTCGTTGCAATATAGCGCGTAAAGCGTGTCGATTACGGCAATGGCCGCTTCGTCCGCCATGCGGTAATAAACCTGTTTGCCTTCCCTGCGCGTCGCGGCCAACCCGGCAAGGCGCAATACCCCTAATTGTTGCGACAAGGTGGGTTGGCGAATTTCCAGCATTTCTTCCAGTTGCCCAACGCTGCATTCCTCTTGGGCAAGCTGGCAAAGCAAAAGCAGACGATCTTCATTGCCGAGCAACTTTAACAGCGACACGGCCTTTTTTGCCTGGGCTTTCATTTGTAACGGGGTCAGTCGGATTTTGGGCATGAAGATGTTTATATAATATATATTATTACAATATATAATTTTATGAAATGTATGTCAACATGTTTTAGTTTGATTTATTCGCTAATGCCTTTTTGCTAAAAGCATTTTACATATTGTATTGTCGTTAATGTTTTTACATAGTACGGTTGATTTTTAGTTTTGCAGTGATAAACTGCACAAGATTTTTTGCCTGTGTCAACTAACAACGTGAGGGATCTATGAAGAAAATCATGCCAAGAGTGGTTTCATCGCTGATTCTTGGGCCAGTCTTTATACTGGCGATGCCTTCGGCATCTGCAGTAACCGTCACCGCTGCGACACCGGAGACGCTCGCTGAAGCGTTTGTCGGCTCTGATAGCGGCATCGCCATCATTGAAGGAAGTGTGCAGTACATCGGCACTACTACACAAGCCGGCATCTATACCGGACTCGGGCAGGTTCCGGACGGTATTCTTATGACTACCGGAGATGCTCTTTATCGTGACTGGTCTCATGTTGAGACAGGTACCGGTTCGAATGCCCAGTTGGCATTGATTGCTGGTGTTCCAACTTCTCTGACTTACGACCAGAATGTGTTGACCTTCCAGTTCACAGTCAATGATGACTCCATGAGTGCAATCTCGACGAGTTTTGTCCTGGGTTCGAATGAGTATCCTCTTTACGTATACCCAGGTTCGCAGTATAGGGACGTTTTTGGATTTTTCGTTGACGGGGTGAACTACGCTGCGTTTTCTGATGGTTCGCCTGTCATAGCTACGGAAGGCGATTATACAAATGGTTTTGACCTTGGATATAACGGCAAAACTCATGCGTATTCGCTCGTTGCATTGCTTGATCCGAACGTCACCGTTCATACGCTGACTATTGCTATCGCTGATGTCGGCGACGCGATTTATGATAGTGGTATTTTCATTGGATCGCTTTCGGCTTTTTCCTGCGGAGCGAATTGCCCCAATCCCGGTGTCACCCCCTCCATCCCCGAACCCGAAACCTGGGCCATGCTGCTGGCGGGGCTTGGCATTGTGGGCGTAGCCGCGAAGCGCCGCCGCCGTCAGAAGTGAGTTGAAGTTTTTTCTCCCGCTTGAGGGAAACAAAAATGGGGACGTAAGTCCCCATTTTTGTTTTCTGGCTTAAGTTGAAACTTTAGAGCGGTTTTTGTTTAGTCCTGTACAGACCCATGTGAATGCGGCACACCTTTATCCCTCTCCCCTTGCGGGAGAGGGTGCCCCGAAGGGGCGGGAGGGGGGGGAGGCAGGACTTATCAATCCATCTCCTCGATCCACGCCTGCTGAATAGCCTCAAGGATACGTTCACCACAACGCGCGGGGTCGTCGTCGAATTCGGGCAGCGCCTTGACCCAGTTCATGAGGTCGACGAAATTGACTCGCGTGGGGTCGGTTTCCGGATAGGTTTCAAGGAGCTGCGTGGCAATTTCGTGAACATTCGTCCATTTCAGTTTCATCCGTGCTTCTCCTCGCGGGCGAGGTTGATTGTGTAGCGCGGTATTTCCACCGTCAGCGGAACCGCGCCGACGATGACCTGACAGGAAAGCCTTGAGCGCGGAGTCAGCCCCCAGGCGCGGTCGAGCAGGTCTTCTTCGTCATCCGCCGCTCCTTCCAGCGCATCAAAACCTTCGCGTACGATGACGTGGCAGGTGGTGCAGGCACAGGATTGTTCGCAGGCGTGTTCGATTTCGATCCCCCCGGCAAGCAGCGCGTCACAGAGGGTATTGCCCGCTTCGGCTTCGATGACCGCGCCTTGCGGACAATATTCGGCATGGGGCAGGACGATGATCCGGGTCATGGTGCGTATCGTTCAGGGTCAGAGTTCGTCAATGTTGTGGCCGGTCAGAGCGGCGCGCAGCGTGCGGTTCATGCGGCGGGCGGCAAACTCTTCGGTCGCGCGGGTCAGTGCGGCAATGCCTGCTGACAGGGCAGCAGCATCGTCCCTGGCGGCGAGTTGGCGCAGACGCGCAATGAGGGCGTCAATCGGCGCGCGCTCCGCCTCGCCGAGCAGTTCGCCATCGGTTGCAAGCGCCTGGGCACAGGCTTCGAGGAGGCGTTCGGCTTCAACCTGCTGTTCACGCAGGGCACGCGCGGCCAGATCGTCGCTGGCATGCTCCAACCCGGAACGCAACATACCGGCAATTTCGTCGTCAGTGAGGCCGTAGGAAGGTTTGACGTGAATGCTTGCTTCCACGCCGGTACTGGTTTCACAAGCGGAAACGGACAACAGGCCGTCGGCATCAACCTGAAAAGTAACGCGGACACGCGCCGCGCCCGCCGCCATCGGGGGAATGCCGCGCAACTCGAACCGGGCGAGCGAACGGCAATCGGCAACGAGTTCCCGTTCTCCCTGCACGACGTGGAAGGACATGGCCGTCTGGCCGTCCTTGAAGGTGGTGAATTCCTGCGCCCTCGCCACAGGCAGGGTGGCGTTGCGCGGAATGATTTTCTCGGACAGCCCGCCCATCGTTTCCAGCCCGAGGGAGAGCGGGATGACATCGAGCAGGAGCCAGTGATCGTCTTCCCGGCGATTGCCCACAAGCGCGTTGGCCTGCATGGACGCGCCAAGGGCAACGACCTTGTCGGGGTCGAGATTGGTCAACGGTTCCTGCCCGAAGAATTCGGCCACAGCGCGCTGAACATGCGGCATGCGCGTCGCCCCGCCCACCATGACGACGCCCTTGATGTCGCCGGGGAGAAGCCCGGCATCGCGTAACGCGCGTTTGACCGGGACGAGGGTTTTCTGGACGAGCGGGCGGGTCATCCCGAAGAAGTCTGCGCGGGTCACGGTGAGGTCGACTTCCTCCCCGGAACCGAGCCGGAGGCGGAACGGGGCTTCTTCGCTGACGGTGAGCAGTTCCTTGACCGCGCGCGCGGCCATTTGCAAACGGCGGGCATCCTCGGCGGAAGGCGGGGCGATACGGGCGTGGTCGAGCGCCCAGCAGTACAGGCGATGATCGAAGTCGTCGCCGCCCAGCGCCGTGTCGCCGTTGGTAGCGAGCACTTCAAACACGCCGCGCGTGAGTTTGAGGATGGAAAGGTCGAACGTTCCACCTCCCAGGTCGAACACCGCGTAGACGCCTTCGGAAGCATTGTCCAGCCCATAGGCAACCGCCGCCGCCGTGGGTTCGTTGAGCAGGCGCAGGACGTGAAGCCCGGCCAGACGCGCCGCGTCCCGCGTGGCTTGGCGTTGGGCATCGTCGAAATACGCGGGAACGGTAACGACAGCCCCGGTAAGTTCACCGCCTAAACTCGCTTCGGCCCGTTCCCGCAGGGCGCGCAGAAGCTCGGCGGAAATTTCCACGGGACTCTTGCTGCCCTGCACCGTGCGTAGCCGCAACATGCCGGGGGTTTCCTCAAATACATAGGGCATGGCTTCGATGTGGGTCACATCGGCAAGGCCGCGCCCCATGAACCGCTTGACGGAAACGATGGTATTGCGGGGGTCGGAGACGTGCGTACTCATGGCATTGAACCCAAGTTCGATGCCACCGTCTTCCCGGTAATGGACGACAGAGGGCATGCGCGAGCGGCCCTGTCCGTCGGTCAGGCAAACGGCGATGCCGTTTCTGACCGTGGCAACCAGCGAGTTGGTCGTACCGAGGTCGATACCCACCGCCAACCGGTGCTTGTGCGGCGCAGCGGACTGACCAGGCTCGGCAATCTGCAACAGGGCCATTGATCTCCTTTCGCCTCCAATCAGTTATCGAGCGCCGCCAGGGCGTCGTCGATCCCAAGACGGAGCTTATCGAGGAACATCAATCGCCGCACGGTATCGGCAGCAGCTTCGAGGTCGCGTTGTCCGTCAAGTTCCTCGGCCAGTTGCGCGATAACCCCGTCCGTCCGGATTTGCAGGCGCAGCGCCAGTTGTTCCAGCGCATCGACATCATTGACCCTGCGCGCCTCTTCCACCGCCTCGCGCCATTCCAGTTGCTCCATCAAGTATTCTGGAGCCACCGTATTCCCGTTGATGGCATCCAGGCTCATCCCAGTCAGTTCGAGCAGATATTGGGCGCGCGTGACGGGTTTTTTAAGCGCGGCGTAGGCTTCGTTGACCCGTAGCGCGCCAGCCATCGCGCCACGGCTGTTGGGCAGATGAGCCGTGCGATCCGGGTGGACTTCGGTTTGCAGTGCATGCCAGGCACGGTCAAGCGCCGTTTCATCGAGATTGAAGCGGTACGGCAAACCAAACAGGGAAAAGAAGTCGAGAGAGAGATCAACACTCATGGGCAATGTAGGGGATGCCGTCCTCGGCGTCCCGTGGAAAGCATACTGATAAATTCATCAATGGGGCAAATTCAACAACGGGGCGCCGAAGGCGGTGCCCCCTACACGTTGAAGCTCTCGCCACAACCGCATTGGTTTTTGGCGTTGGGATTATTGAACTTGAAGCCTTCGTTCAGACCTTCGCGCACGTAATCGAGTTCGGTTCCGTCTAGGTAGACGAGGCTTTTCTGGTCGATCACGACCTTGACGCCGTGGCTGTCGAAAACGAGGTCTTCATCGAGCGCCTGATCGACGAATTCGAGCTTGTAAGCCATGCCGGAACAGCCGGAGGTTTTGATGCCCAGGCGGACGCCGAACCCTTTGCCGCGTTTATCGATGAAATGGGCGATGTGTTGGGCAGCGCGCTCCGTCAGGGTGACGCTCATTTGTTTTCTCCGTGTTTTTTCTTGTAATCGGCAACTGCTGCGCGGATGGCATCCTCGGCCAGCACTGAGCAGTGAATTTTGACAGGCGGCAAAGCCAGTTCTTCAGCAATCTGGGCGTTCTTGATCGTCAATGCCTCATCGAGCGTCTTGCCTTTGACCCACTCGGTCACGAGCGAAGATGAGGCAATCGCCGAACCACAGCCGTAGGTCTTGAAGCGGGCATCTTCGATGATGCCATCCTTGCCGACCTTGATCTGGAGTTTCATGACGTCGCCGCAAGCCGGAGCGCCCACCATGCCGGTAGCCACGCCCTCCTCGTCCTGCGCGAACGATCCGGCATTGCGGGGGTTCTCGTAATGATCCAGAACCTTGTTGCTGTAGGTCATGTCTGTTTTTCTCCTGTTCCCTGCGTTTTCCGCTTAGTGGGCCGCCCACTCTACCGTATCGAGATCGACGCCCGCCTGGGCCATTTCCCAGAGCGGTGAAAGATCGCGCAGTTTACCAACTCCACGCCTGAGCACTTCAATGGAGTAGTCGATTTCTTCGGCAGTAGTGAAGCGCCCAAGGGTAAAACGGATGGAACTATGCGCCAGTTCGTCGTCGCGCCCCAGCGCGCGCAGGACGTAGGACGGCTCCAGGCTCGCAGAAGTACACGCCGAGCCGGAAGAGACCGCAATATCCTTGATCGACATCATCAGGGATTCACCTTCGACGTAGGCAAAAGAAACATTGAGGTTATGCGGCACACGGTGTTCCAGCGCCATATCGCCGTTGACGTAGGTGGCTTCGATGCCGGAAAGGCCGGCAAGCAACCGGTCGCGTAGCGCGCAGACTCGCGGCAGTTCGGAATCCATGTTTTCGCGCGCCAGACGAAAAGCCTCTCCCATACCGACGATCTGGTGCGTCGGCAAGGTTCCCGAGCGTAATCCGCGCTCATGGCCGCCGCCGTGCATTTGGGCTTCCAGCCGCGCGCGGGGTTTGCGCCGCACGTAGAGCGCGCCGATGCCTTTGGGGCCGTAAGTCTTGTGGGCGGAAAAACTCATCAGATCGACGGGCAGCTTTGCGAGGTCGATATCGACCTTGCCTGTCGCCTGCGCCGCATCGACATGGAACACGATGCCCTTCTCACGGCAAATCGCCCCGATTTCCCCGATAGGCTGGATCACGCCGATCTCGTTGTTGACCAGCATGACCGAAACGACACTGGTATCCGGGCGCAGGGCGGCGCAAAAAGCATCGAGGTCGATCAAGCCATTTTCCCGCACACCGAGATAAGTGGCTTCAAATCCTTCGCGTTCGAGTTCGCGCACGGTATCGAGCACCGCCTTGTGTTCGGTCTTGAGGGTGATGATGTGGCGGCCTTTTTCTTTATAAAAATGCGCTGCCCCCTTGATGGCGAGGTTGTCCGACTCCGTTGCCCCGGAAGTCCAGATAATTTCGCGCGAGTCCGCGCCAACCAGCGCCGCGACTTCCCCGCGCGCCTTTTCCACCGCCTCTTCCGCCTCCCAGCCGAACGCATGGGAACGACTGGCAGGATTACCGAAACGCTCGGTAAGCCAGGGAATCATCACCTGCGTCACTTTTGGGTCAACCGGCGTCGTTGCCGAGTAATCAAGGTAAATAGGGAGTTTCAGCATTTTTTCCTCAAATCGCCCGCGCCTGCATCTGAGCCTGTCCCGTTTGCGGCGGCATCATCTGCCCTTCTCCGGACACACAGGAACCAACATAAATTGGCCGCCCGACCAGCGAACCGAGCGTTACCGAATCCAGGTAGTCGAACATTCGCCTGTTCAGGTTGCTCCAAAGGTCGTGCGTCATGCACTGCGCGGCATTATTGCAGTTTGCCCGTCCGCCGCAACGGGTCGCGTCGAGCGGTTCATCGACCGCGAGCACAATATCCGTCACCGTAATCTCGTCCATACCCCGCGCCAGCCGATAACCGCCGCCCGGCCCGCGTACGCTCTTCACGAGGCTGCAACGGCGCAGGCGGCCAAAAAGCTGTTCGAGATAGGAAAGGGAAATATGCTGGCGCTCCGAAATAGCATTCAACGTCACCGGCCCGCTTTCCTGGCGCGAAGCCAGATCAATCATTGCCGTCACCGCGAAACGCCCCTTGGTTGTCAATCTCATGTCTCCTCCACTTCACTCATTTTGGTTGTCGTCGTCGATACATTCACTTCAGACAATACCCGAGTGAAACGTTCAACAAATCAACTCTATCAATTTCCGTGTAATTTAGTCAACTACTCAATGGCACTGAAACTGCTTGCTATTGGATGGCAAATTTTATATAGTGCGCCCTCTCCAACGCGGGGTGGAGCAGTCCGGTAGCTCGTCGGGCTCATAACCCGAAGGTCGAAGGTTCAAATCCTTCCCCCGCAACCAAATAAATCAAGGGGTTGCAGTAATGCAACCCTTTGATTTTTTCTTTTGGGCTATCACCGGGCTATCAGAAATAGTGTCCTTCCCCTACCCAAAAGCAATGCTCTTTAACCACGTTTTCCCCACTTTTTCCGTCTCAAAACCACTGACTGCGGCTGCAAGCGCACCCCTCTAAAAAAACGTGGAAACAACGGTTACATCGGTTACAACCAGCAACCATGCGGGTTTGCGCGTAACCTATGATTTTTGCCTTTGGTACAGCGGTTACGGATAGCCCGCCGCCAAGGTTTGGCCCTCTTCCCCGTCCTCCCACATCTTCCCGGTCAGCACATAGCAGCGCTTCGGCCCCATGCCTGGGAGGCGTTCCGTCCGGTTCTTTCGGTTGCCCTCGCATTTCAGCCACCCCACTTTTGCAAGGGTTGCCGCGACTGCCCTGGCATCGAACCCCTCGCACACGTAAAGCCTGAAGGCTTCTGGCAGTACCAGAAATTCCCGCGTCCCGTCCAGGCCATCTCGGTAAAAGCCGACGCGGTTGGGAATGCGCTGGTCTGCCGTTGTGTTCATCGACTCGAAGCGGCTTGACCCATGCGCCTCGAAGAATGCGCGCACCTGTGAGAGCATCGCGCGCTCCTCGTGGTTGCCCGTTCCCCCGAACCCTTCCAGCCACGCGGCAAAGCATTTGCGCACGGCACGGACCGCTTCCCCGCTCTGCCAGCCCGTCAGCCCGTAGAGGCTCGCCAACTCCCCGGCCACGGCTACCAGCCCAAAGCGCCTCGCCACACGCTGTACCTGCCCGGCGGCATCGACAGGGATGGTTTTTTCCACGAAACTGCGGATGCCATCGGCAATCGTGCCCGCCAGCTTGGCCCGGTCGGACACGATATGGTGCAGCCATTTGACGCCCACCGCGCCGTAGTAGCGGTTTGCCGCATCTTTCACTGCCAGGGCAAACGCTTCAGGGCTGTTCTGGCCGTGCAGCACTTCAAACGCGCCCATGCCCGCGCCTGCGTCCGCGTCCAGGTCGGCAAGGCGTATTTCCTGCCCAGCCGTCACCCTGCGCCCGGCACGCTGCATCAAGCCCGAGAGCGACTCTTCGCCTGCGGACAGAAAGAGCAGCCGCCAGCGCATTGACTGGCGTCCTGCCCCTGCCCGCGAGGCCCTCGTTTTTCCTTGCCCATTCGCCAATAGATAAGCGGACTCGCCGATTTCTTTGGGATCGACCTGGGAAATCTCATCGAGGATAAGTAAACCGTCGTTATGCAGCGCCGCCAGGGACTCCAGCCCGTTGACGGTCGTTCGCCACGACCGGAGGTACATGACCGGGCTGCCCCAAACGGATGCCGCAGACTTGAGGATGATGCTCTTTCCTATCGAGGAAGCACCGCGCAGATGAAAGCCGCCCGAATCCTCGCCCGCGATTTCAACGAGTTGCCCCGCAAAGGCCAGGGACAGCCCGAACAGCATCCGGGAATTGCCTGCCGCAAGCCGCCCAACGTTGTCGCGCCAATCTTCTGCCGTGCCTGATACGCAAAAAGCCGGTTCCAGGGCGTGGCCGTTCTGGAACACGACGGTTTCATCCTGCTCGCCAAAAGATTTTGACGGGACGACGTAAACTGCTCCATGCCAGCCAAGCCGCTCGACGCACCGGGCGCGGGACTCGACTGGCCAGACTTGCAGGTAGGAGGCAAGCAACTCACGGGCTTTCCTGCCGGGGGAAATGGATAGCCCAAGGCGCGCCAGTTCGCGGCGCACATCCGCGCCATCACATTGGAGCAGTTCCATCGGCATCGCCCATTGATGGGTGATGCCGTCCTTGTCCTGCCATTGCAGCAACCGCCCCCATTCGCCGCTTTTTGCGTCGCGGGTCATGGCCAGCACTTCGAGCCTGGAGCAAACCCACAGGGCGGGCAACTGCCCCCCGTCCTTGTCCGTGCCGATGTAGCGCACGCCGGAGGGGGAAATTTCAAACTCGCCGCCGCCGTAGCTGCATGTCTCAGGATTGCCTGCACCAGAGACAGGCTTGTTTTCCAAGGGCGGGACTGGATCGGTCACCGCAGCTTCGATACAGCGCCTCACGGCTTCAGGGCCTTGCGAGCGCATGAGGTCGTTAAAATCGGTCGCGCCCTCTTGGCGGTCTGTGCCGAAATCGGGCACAGCCAGTAACCCACCCACAGCAAGCATGGCTTTGTGTGCCAGGGCGATTCCCGGATTGCCCTCGGTGCGATAGTCATCGTCCGCACAGATGATGGGCCGCGCTTCAGGGTATTTCCCCGCCAGAATTTCAGCGACCGGCTTCAGGTTGCCGCAATCGAACGCCGCCGCGACCATGTATCCGGTTGCCTCATGGATGCTGGCTGCCGTCGCGTAGCCTTCGGCGATGCAGAGAGTTCCTCCCGGTGCGCCGAACAGGTAAAAACTGCCCTGTACCCGCCCACCCGCCAGGTAACGTTTTTGCCCGTCGTCGTCGATGAACTGCAACGAGGTGATATGGCCTCGTCCGTCCTGCAATGGGACAATCAAGCGCCCGTCATGGTGCAGCTTGAGGCCCTCGTATGCCCGTACCTGTTTCTTTTCCAGGTAGGGGTGAGAGGTAACGGTTTTGGCCTTGGCAAGAATCACCAACGCTTTGGCGCACGCCGCTTCATGGCGCTTCTGGAATTCCGCATCCCAGGCGCGCTGCTGGGCTTCGCGGATGCTGCGGAACGCCCGCCTCTCAGCCTCCGTCATAGGGCGTTCCTTCCTCCCCTCGTGCCAGTCTTCCCAGCCGATCCCGTCGCGGAAATTACAGAATCCGCCTGCCGCAAACCCGTCCAGGTGGAGCAGGTAAGATGCATCTCTCCTGCCGGGTTTATCTATGGCGTCACACCGATGGATTTTTCCATCCCCGATGATGCAATCCGGCACCTCGATCTGGCGCAAACGCATTGCGGCCTTGAATTGTTCAATCGCTTCTGTCATCACATCCCTCACAAACAAAAGGCACCCCACTGGAATCAGCAGGGTGCCGACCCAGAGAAACCCAGAGGGATGCGTTACAGGGCGTGTTCGAGTTGGCGCACGCGGCTATCCAGCCAGTCAATCAGGTCGGATTTGCGGTAGAAGACTTTGCGACCAACCTTGACGAAAGGCAGGTGATACCGCTTTTCGCAGCGCCAGATGGCCAGCGTGCCTTCAGTTACGTTGAGCACCTGCGCCGCCTGTGTGGGAGTAAGGAGTTCAGGGAGAACGGGGGTTGAGGGTTGGGGGTGTTGGGTTTGCATGGGGTTTCTCCATTGGAGTGTGTTGAAAAAGCTGATGCCCTCATGAAAGCCGGGGCTTGAGAGCATTGTTGTTCAACGAAACACACAATGGAATACATCAGAAAACGGTTATCTATTTTGGTTACACAAGAGAAAATCAAAAATGTCATAAGGGTACAATATGGAGCGTGTTTCACGCTCCATATTATCTTTCCGGGGACGTTCACTGACGTCCGGGGAGTTCCGGCAACGTATCTACAATTATAAAAAATTCACTGGTTTTGGTTCGCAATGGACTTACTTATGTGAGGCGCAAAAAAATCTATTCTGGATAAATTATTTTGTAACAAATTGTAACAAAATACATTGGCATAGCGTGTAGCTTTGCCGTGAGATGTTCTTTCGGTTTGTATGCTGCAACAGTGGCAAATAAAGGCGGAAAGCTGCGCCAGCATGAAAAGGGTAGAACAGAAAGCCTGCGGCAGTCGACGAGGGCCTTTTGCCTTTTGGGGGAACCTTTTCAGATAGGAAGGCCGTCAGGCCAGACCGTTATCCTTTACTGTGCCATTCCATTATCATTCCCTTTATTCCTTTCCCTTGCTCCAGCAAGCCCTTTGAACTTTTGCCATTTTTGGAAAGGTCGTTTTTTGTGACAACTGATCGGGTCGGCCAGCAGTTCAGCCGGTCAGTCCCCATGCGTAGAGCGGGACTGCCCTTTTGAGACCAGCACCGCTCCGCAACTACACTTGTCACCTTCGCGCGCAACGGGCCTGCCGCCCAGCATGTCGGGCGGGCCTTCGGCCCCCTGGACGATGACCACGCCACTGTGGCCTTTTTTTGGGCATGTCACCCTATCTCCGATGCAGGCCACGGGAATGCCGTCGATCGTTGAAGGCACGGGGCCGTCCTGTCCCCAGGCCGAAACCACTTCACCGCCGTGGGAAGTTTTATCGCCTAGCACAATGATTTTGGGCATGGTGTGGGTTTCCTATTCGTTGTTCAGGCCGCTGCTTCAAGTGACAGGTCAGGTGTTTTCGTGCCTGTCGATGCTTTTTGTGTGACGGGACAGGTCATGCCGATGGCAACGCGCCGGGTTCCTTCAAATTCGGCCACCAGCACCGGCTGTTGCAGTTGCGCCGCGCGGGTCAGCGCCTCGGCCAGCATCAACACGCTGCGCGTTGCGCCCGCATCTCCGACTTCTTTCTCAAGGTTGCTGGACTCAGCGAACAGGTCAAGCTCGCAACCGAAATCTCCCAGGCTGGAGGCAAGGGCACCGATGCAGCCTGGATCGGCGTTATGCACCAGCCAGCCCAATTCCAGCGGCTTGGGTTCTTCTGGTTTCGGCTTTTCTGTGGGCTTTGTCTGTTCGTCCTGCGGTTCTTCGCTCTTGAATGGCAGTTCCCGCAACCCGGCGTGAATCAATGCCTTCTGGATGGCATCCTGGAATTGCCGCGTCAATACGCTGTTTTTGGGGGCAGGGTTTTGGATTGTGTTCGTCCTGTGCAGCGCGGCGACCGGCGGGAGGTTTTTCAAAAAGGCCAGTTGCATCGGCAAAGGCATGTTGCCCCAATTGAGAGTTGCCTGATCTGGATTCTCCCCGCGCGCCTGTTCCCGTTCCCAGTGAGGCGTCATCGGATTATTGGCTTGATTCCTGATGGCCTCAATGCGGGCAATTTGTGCTGCATCCGGCGCAGCGAGTCCCGGACGGCTCAACAGTGCAGCCACCACGGTATGCTCCGGCCTGCATTCGGGGCTGGAATCAGAATCTTCCACTTGCTGTGCTTCACCCAATGGCGAATCTATCCCCACCAGGATGGCCGCTGGCAACGCGGGGTTGTTGTCGAAGAGGGCAATGAGACGATCAGCCAGATTCCCGGAACCCGGCAGAGGGATACACTCGGGTTGGGGAGGCGGATTCTCGACGCCAGTCATCGTCACGGCATGTAGCATGGCCTGCTGGATCAGTTGCGCCACGCTTTCTTCGGCACCGCGCCCGGACAAGACATAGACCGGCAGCCACGCCAGCGCCTCACATTGCGACAATGCCCTGGAAAATACCCGTTGCAGCAAGGAGAGAAGGACGGACTCGCCTCCGATTCCCCGCGCAACCTCCAAGGGGAGTTCCTGCCACACGCCCCGGCATTCGAGATGGGCGCGTAATCGCGCCAACTCCACCAAGTGCGAAGCATATGCGGCGTCCTGCGTCGCTCGCTTCCCGGCAGCCTTCCGCTCATCGGCGAGCCTGTTGGCGCGCGTCTTGCGCCAGCCCCATGCCCACTTGCCCGCCCATCCTGCCGCTAAAGCCAACACCGGCGGAGCGATATGCAAGAGCACGAATGCGGGCGGCTCGCTTTGCAGCCATTCGACGGGCAACGCCAGCCACAGGGCTGCCCACCACAATACGGTGAGGAGAACAAAGAGCAAGAAAACGAAAGCAATGCGCTTCATGCCCGCTTTTTTCGTGGTTTGTTCAGTCATATTTTTTCAAACTCAGTGTGCGTGATTCCCCAAGCACTTTCTGCTGATGGCTATCCAAATCCGGCTTGTTTTCATAGGCGCTGATGATGCGGTCGGCAGAAAGGCGGCGCAGTTTTTTTACATCTCCATCCAACATCCAGGCAGGTTTTCCATATTCTGTAATGTTTTCCACAATCTTTTCGCATTCAAGAAGGCAGCTTTCTGCTGCTGCCAAATCCCCATTTTCGATGCTCTCCTTCAGTTTATTCCTCGCTTGCCTTCCCCAACCAAGTGCCGCATCTTCGCATGGAGACTTTGGGTCTCCAGAGTTACCAACATTCGTCAGGTCGACGACTTTCTGGTAAGGAGTAAAATCGCAAACAAATGCCTGATAAGGATCATCTGCGACCCTGATACCTTGGTCAAGTACGAGAAGATCGACCACTGTCTCATTTAACTTTTCCTGAATAATGCGTCGAGATTCAAAATTTGCATTACATAAATAATCCCATAGTTCCTGTGAGTGAGCAAGCTGGACAATTGACATGAGATGTATTCTCCGTTCATCAGGAGAATTATTTATTTTATATTTCTGAGCCATCAATTTATGGGCAGAAATTAATAAAACTTGTTTGTCCAAATCCAATTCTGATTCCTTCTGATAGGCATTAATAACGTTCTCAGCCGCCTGACATTGGGAGTCAAACGCATCATAGAAACCACATGTACCAGCAACGCACTTTTTACTGCTCTCCAGATCGCCAGCTTCAACACCTTCACGCAATTTCGTTGTTTCTTCTTTACGTTCGCGTTCCTCTTTTGCACTCTCGTATGCAGCAAAAGGGGAAATTGCAACATACATAATCAACAGTCCCGGTGCACAATAAGCCGGGGTATTGTTGGAGGTAGAAAGCCAGTTAATATTACACGCGGAAGACAGTGACAACCCAACAAACATCGGTATTGTCAAAAGACTCAAGAGCATCCAATATCTTTTTTTCATAATATGATTTTTCTGTTTCCTCGTACAGGTTTCATTGAAGAAAAAACCAGCCGCTCATGACCTCACCTCCGGTTCAGTACGTCTACTCTCATCCGGAAACCGTCATCCTTTCCTTCCGTCCGTCCCCGGCTTATCTTCCCCCACCCATTCCCAATGCCCCGGCCCTGTATGAGAGAACACGCGCCTGACGCCTTTGATACGGTTGAGCAAACCCGTGGCCGGTTTGTAGAAGGCTGCCGTAGGCATGGGTCGCCCTTCGTGATAAGCCACCACCCTGCCGTCTTCCACGCACCGCCACAAGCCCGACCGCGTACACGGCTCGCCCGTTGCCAACCGCAACGGGGACGCTTCCGGGGCTTGGGCTTCGGGCTTCGGGGCGGGGGGTGAAGGTTCCGGCTGCACCTTTCCGTCCGATGGATTCTCCGTCACAGGCCGCAGGCGGATCGTCTTGACGATGGACTCGTAGAGCCGTTGGATTTGCTTGGTGCCAAGCGATGATGCAGTAGCGCCCCTCCTTCCGTGAGCATCGTAGCCTGAAACGATGGAGAGTTGCAGCAGCGGCTTGAAGTTCTCGTCAAGCTCCGCATACGATTCCCACGTAAAATCATGGACTGTCCCGGTCTGGTCGTCCGAGGGGAAGGAAAACAGGGATTCTTCCCCAGGGATATCGTTGATTTCACGCTTTCCTTCCCTGATGACATTGAGCTTCAACCTGGCTAGGGGGGACAGTTTATCCAAGGCGGCTTTATCCCTTTCCAGCAGACGCTTGAATGGCGCGTGAAGGGTCTCGCTGGCAATCTTGATGACGATATCCGGGTAGTCCTTCATGTGAAAGGTCATTTCGGAGATTTCAAGCTGCGAAACCTTCCCGTCATTGGCGACAAACGTGCCCCCAAAACAGAACCCCGGTTCTGTTGGAATTTCAGAGATTTCGCGGTGGCGGATGTTGTTCAAGATGTTGCGGTGTCTTTCAATGATTTCTTCAAGTTTATTCTCGTCTACTGATTTGTTAGAGGAATGAAAAAAATAACCAGCCCCCGGTATACCTCTTGGGTTTAATGTGAAAGCGTCCACCCTATAAGACATTTCTCCAAACAAGTCGACTCTGCTTATAATGATTTGTTTATCACTATCTTCAGGATATTCGCTTCTAACGTATTCATAACGATCTTCTTTATTTTTCAATTTTTTTAGTGTCGTGTTAATCATTTCTCGGTATTCCGGTACGCCGAATCCGGGATCAATATTGCCAACAGAGTAACTATGCCAAGTAGAATATAGCTCCGCTTCCACTGGCACATCGACCACATAACGGCCAAAGCAGTACGTTTTCGTTTTCTCGAACATTTTAAGCTCCAAAGCGGAAAGGGGCGGTTCCGAACTGCGCTGGATGAACATGTAAAAAGCGGCCAATAGCAGCGCGAAGACAATCGTCGCCAATAAAATAAGGTGATGGCGCTTCGGTGTATTCATCGTTCTTACCCTGAAACGGGCGGCGAGGCTTTCTGTATGATTCGGGTGATGAAATAGACGGTGGCCTGATAGGTATAGGGATCGTTGTAAGCCCCTTGATGATCGAAACCCGACATGGCAAACACCATCTTTGGCGCAGGTTGCAGATGCTTCAGCATCTTGCCGGAGTCCGCTGGCACCGTGCCGTCGCCCGCCTGGTTCCGGCCAGATAACAGATAGAAGCAAACCTGCTTTTCGTAGACTTCGCCCGGCTTCAGGTTCTTGGGCGCAAGTAGATCATCCTTTGTGTCGCTAGGCAGACTAACGTAAACGTAGCGAGTGTTGACGCTGTAGACGTCGACCGGGTAACCGGTTTTCTTTACTTTACGCTCCATCAAGTCTTTGGGAATCCCTATTTTCGGGTCTGGCCGATAGAGCATACCGTGAGAATCGTCCGCCAAATTGCTCCATTCGACATGCCCGTAGGCGCGGTATTTGTCGTTATCAACGCCGTAAAAACCATAAGTCTCCCGGTGTGCGTAGAGTCCGAGCTTGTCGTGAAAAGTCTTGGCTATATCCACGGCATTTTTATACTCACCTACCGGATTATCCCCGCGCTTCCGAATGATTTCCGCCGGGTCGATAAAGGCAGGGTCGATCATCCCCCACCAGCAGTCATCCGTGGTTTTGCTGTAGATTTCCGTATAGGGGTCTTTGACCGGCAACGCAGGAACAGAATGTGGGACGGCGTTGTGGTAGCTATTTCCAACGTGGAGCGTTGTCTTGAGCCATCCGGGCGGGTAATCCCTTGTCGGAGCTAGTTCCAGCGGCCCCGGCGAACAGGCCAATTGCGGCGTCATGCGCTCCGAAGTCCTGCCTATGACATCAGCCACTTTACTTTCTACAATGGAGCCGTCTTGATCCTGTCCCGATTTGACGCGCCGGTATACCGCCGCCGCCCCCACAACGGGTTGCGCGCCATGCACGACCCCTAAAATCGTGTCCGGAATCTCCTGCGCCGCGCGCCGCGCAACCAACCCCCCCATCGAGTGCGTCACGATGATGACCTTGCCCTGGTGCCTGAAATACTTCTCCTTGCCATCCTTATCCTTGCCACCCTCGTAGCGCGCGAGTACCTTCTCCTTGATGTATTTCACCAGCCCGTCTGCGGCTTCTCCGTTACAGCGCAGCCAGTTGTAGCCATAGGCCCAAACCGGATAGTAGTACTGCTCCAGCCGCTTGATTTCATCTTCCGTCAAGGCAGGAGGCTGCGCGCCCCAAGCCTTCATCGCTTTTTTTGCTCCCCCGGCATAGTCTGTCCTGGCATAGATGCCAGCGATTTTCCGGGTCTGTTCATGGGACGGGTCGTTTTCGGACGGGCCGCCATCGAGGTACTTCAGTAGCCCGATTTCTTCCAGCTCAAAATTGCCTTCTTTCCTTAAATAACCGGGCCGTATCCAGCGGTCATTCAGGGCAATTTCCAGCTTGCACAGAAAATTGAGGTAGCTGCCGGTATGCGGTTCGTGCCAACGGCGATTCCGGGCTTCTTCGCTGGTGAGCCAGAACACGCTGTCCGGAACCGAACATGGACCGCGCGGGTCGACCATCGTGTTGTTAGGGTCGCGGAGCCTCTGGCGCTCGGCGGGGCGTTCTTTGGCACCTTTGTTGGCCGCACTGAGCCCTTCCAAGGCACTATTCGGCGGTGTCCATGCAGCTTCTCCCGGTTCCCCAGTCGGATTTCCGTCCTTGTCCCTTCCGATCAAGCACAGGTTTGTCCCCATGACGCCGGGGACAAAGACCACAGGAATCACGTCCCTTGGCGGTTTGATGCCAAAGGCGTGAACCTTGAAGCTCTTCGGACTGGTCACAGAAGGAAAGTAGGGGTTGCCGTCCTTGTCGAAGTGCAGCTTCACCCGGTGTTTTGCAACGGTTTGTTGTTCTGACATATCGCGCTCCGTATCACTTCAGGAACATCTTGAGCCGTTTGATGATTTTGTCGCTCTTCATGGACGTGCTACCCGTGCCGTCCGTACCGCCTGCGCTTTCTATCCCGCCTTGCTCGTTTTTGATTTCATGCAGCACGTCCGATACCGGATCGCCGGATTGGGTGACCATGATGAACTTTTCATCGGTCTCTGTCGTACTCGCAGGCATCCCCGGCAGGCTTGCGGTGGCGCTGGCTGGCCCCTCCAGGGCGTGATTACCCGCGTGCTGGACGTTCGAGGCCGTGGTGCGCGAGACGATGCCGTTTTCGTACACCACCTCGCCGTTCTGCCCCCGGATCGTCACCTTCGGCGCTTCCATCAGGATTTCTTCCAGCGAATAGAGGTACATCTTCTTGGCCGCGCCGATCTCGATTTCGTCGCTTTGCGCCTGCACCTGAATCTTTCCTGCGGCGGCGATGAGCTTCATGCCCATTCTTTGCACGAATAATGATAGCGCCTCGCCTACGCGGACTCTAAAATTTCTCCCCGCTGTCTGGTTGATGTCCTGGGCCGCGATCTGGTCGACGTTGCTGTTGGCTGCAATCGTCACATTCGCGTCGGTCGCCAACGCCACCCCATCCGGGGCCGTGACGGCCAGAATCGCCTTATTCGATTTCACCGGGTTGTCTTTGGCCGTGTTGCTGCCGTCTTCCCACTGTTTTACGTCCCGTAGCAACCGCTCCTGCTCCACGGTGTCGGTACTTTCCGCGTTGTGCGTCGTGGAGGTTTTGCTCAGGTCTTTGGCAACGGAAAGCGCCAGCTCCAGCAAGGCGATGGTTTCATCCCGGTCAAGCTGCCTGCCGTCGGCGTTTCGCTGCGCGTAGGCGGAGAGCAACACCCCTTCGGCAGCGCGGATTGCCCCTGAGCGGTCGGAACGCAATTCAAAACCTTCTCCCCTCGGATCGGCTTGGCCATCGCTACGCGGATGGGTGAGGAAACCCTGATTGAGTTGGGTCTTGCCGTGTTCACTGGAGAGTTTGGTGCGCACCTGTTCGGTGGTGTCATCAAAGAGCAGTTCTCCATACTGTTGCCCGTGATGTTCTTTGCTCTTGATGCCCGAGAGCGTCCGGTTGCCGGGCAACCCCCACGCCTCGGAGAACCGGGGGTTCAACTGCCTGCCGTTGTGGACGGCTCCGGTGATGATGGGCCGATCAATGTCCCCCTCGATGAAGTCGACGATCACTTCCTGACCGATGCGGGGAATGTATTGGCTGCCCCAAGCATGTCCCGCCGAAGGGTAGCCTACGCGCACCCAGCAGGAAGAATTTTCGTCAAAGTCCGCGCCAAATTCCGGGTGTTCCTTGGGACGCTGCCAGTGGAACTGGATTTTGACGCGGCCCATTTCGTCGGTGAAGACTTCTTCCTTTTCAGGGCCGGTGACGGTGGCCGTCTGGATGCCGCGCGCAGTGGGCTTGGCGTGACGGGTGTGCGCGTAGGCAGGGTAAAGCGGCAGTCCGCGTTTTCTCGCGCTGATTTCCACCCAGTAGGGTTTGGGGAGTTCGCCTTCTGCTGCTTTTGGGACAGGAGAAGTTAGATATTTCGACAGGTTTTTCGGCAGGTTGTTGTTGGCCGTAAATTTGAGTTTGCAGGCAACGAACTCGCACTCTTCTTTGGAAAGCTTCTTGAAAGCGGGGTGATTCTTCAACTCGAACCATTGCCCGGCCAGGAGGCCCCGCATATTGCCCTGGGCCGAGTAACCGCCTTTCTTGCGGTCATGCACGGCTTGCCGCAGTTCGGTATAGCGTTGCTGTTCTTCGTAGAAGCCCGATCCGTAGTAAAGCGTCTGGGCGTCGAAATCTTCCAGGCCCGCTTCGGCCTGGATGCCTTCGCCTCTCTCCCCCCATTGATCCACATGGGCGCGGCTCTCCTCGCCGGTCTCCGTCGTCCGGACGCCCTTGTACTCGTAGCTCGTGAGAACCGCGCTTGAGGGGCCGATCCGGCGCGCTTGCGTCCACTCGGTGAGGCTGTCTTCCGATTCGGTGGCCGAAGCCCGGTGAAAGCGCACCGATCCCTGGTCTGCCTGCTCCAGCCCCCAGGGGTCATCAAAGGCGACAAACCGGCAGGTTGCCACATCTCCGGTCTCATGTTCCCAGTGGTAGCAGATGCCTTCTTCAAACAGCAGCCGCTCGATAAAGTCCAGATCCGTTTCCCGGTATTGCAGACAGTAGGAACGCTCCGGGTATTGTCTTATCAGGTTCGAGAGGCTGAATTTCACCTGGAGGGTGCGGCCGATGGCCGGGTTGGCGGCCATATGCTCATCAAGGATGGCTTTGACGATGTCCGGGACATTTTTTTCCTGAAACACGCGGCTGGTGCGCCGGTGGCGCAATAGCGCGAGCGGGGACTCGATGATGAGTTTGTACTTCGCAAAGCCTCCGTCCGAAGGCAGCGCCTCTGCCTCAGTAATCAGGCCGCAACGGGTGATTTGCTCGCTCTCCGGCTCGAAGAGCCCCCTGCCTGCGGAGAGGATGTCGATCTGCACATCCAGCCCGAGCAGGCCATCCAGCGGGATAAAGGCATCCGGGGAGAGGCAAATCAGCTCATAACGATAGGACTCGGAGAGCGCCTCGTTGCCTTCGGCGGACTGGGGCAGGAGCCGGTTGTTGTAGGTTTGTCCGTCGCCAATTTGCAGGTTGAGGAGGCGGTTATTCTGCGTGAAGGCGCTCGCAAAATCGGCCAGCATGGTCTCCAGCGCCGGAAACGGTATATCCGGCAACGCCGCACCGAGCCTCTCCCGCAGATCCGTGGTGTCGATGCTGTTTTTAGGGGCAAATCTACTGAAGTCCATAGTTCTTTATCCATGAAAGGCTTTAAGTCTTGGATGCGAGCGCCTCGACTCAAACGACCAGTTCCGTCACCGAAACGCTGCGCCGGGAGAGGTGTCGTTTCGCCGTCCTTGCTGCATCAAAGTGCTACCACCCGGACTTGCTTTGCATCAGCCAAAGACTCTTGCGGATAGCAAAGATGCTATTTGTGTCTATTACATGAAGCTAATACCCCTGCTATTAAAAGTCAATAGACACACTATTTTGCTGTCTCTGACAACATGAATACCCTTCTGCAATGCCCGCGAAACCACTTACGCTCGAACAAAAACAAGACGCTGAAAGGCTCAAGGGGATATATGACGAACGCAAGGACGTGTTAAGGCTTTCTCAGGAGATGCTTGCCGATGAATTCGGCTTCTCCGCTCAGGGCGCAGTCAACCAGTACCTGACGGGGAGAATCCCGCTCAACGTTAAAACTGCTGTCAAGTTCGCGGAGCATCTCAGGTGCAGGGTTTCAGACTTCAGCCCCTCTATTCAGCGTGAAATAGACCGTCTTTCCAGGTATGCAAGCGAAAGCGTCGAACCCTGCGACATGTCGAATGAGGGGGAACAATACTTGATGATGCTGAGATCGCTTTCGCCCGATGAGCGTTCTACTGCAATGAATGTGTTGGCGGTACTGGTTGATTCCTGGCGAAAACAAAGGAAAAGACCACGCAAAAAAAAGGGTTCCGGGGCGGATTCGCATGACCCGGATCAGTGATAGCAACTGAGCCCAGGACTGACGGGGTGAGCATCCCCCGTGTTTGGGTTCTCCCGGTTTCCCCCAACCCGGAGTCTCCTCCGGGGCTTACTTGCCCGGACGTGCGTGCCGAATGAGTACGGCGGGCCCGACAACATGCCTTGTCGGTGGCCTTTGCCGATTTAGGATTGAAGAGCCTACGGCGCGACCCTGAGAGTTGCGCCTATTATGCTCCGCCTATTATTATTTTTCCTCGGCGGAATGTTCCCACCCCCCACCAAGCGCCTTGTAAAGATTTACCGTGCCGGTGAGCCGCGCAAGCCGCAGTTGGGCGAGTTGATCCTGGACGGAGAAGCGTGTGCGCTGTGCATCGAGCACGGACAGCAAGCCGTCCGCGCCCGTGCTGTAGCGCAATTCCGCGAGGCGCAGCCCACGTTCGGCCTCGGCGAGAATTTGTGTCTGCGCCTCTTCCTGCCGGGCGTCGCGGGCGGCGTTGGAGAGGGAGAGTTCGACTTCCTGCAACGCGGAAAGGATGGTCTTGCGGTAGCCCTCCAGCAGTTCGCGTTCGCGCGAACGGGCCGTCTCGACCTGGGCGCGCAATCGCCCGCCGTCGAAAATCGATTGCAGGATTGATACGGAGAGGCTGATGACGGAACTCGGATGCGCGAGGGAAAACAGCGCGTCGGTTGCCAAACCGCTCCCGCCGGAGAGGGTGATGCGCGGGAAAAGTTCGGCGCGCGCCACGCCAACGTCTGCCGCCGCCGCTGCCAGCCTCGCTTCGACAGCGGCAATGTCCGGGCGGCGCAGTAGCAGTTCGGAAGGCAGTCCGGCGTCGATGGTGGGGATCGCGAGCTTGGCAAGTTTGTCCGGCCCCTCGTCCTCAGCCTGCGCCGGGGCGCGCCCGCACAGGATGTCGAGCGCCATGCGGGTTTGGCGTACTTGGACTTCCAGCGGGTCGATCTGGGCGCGTTGGCTGAGAACGGTGGTCGTCTGGCTGGAGAGGTCGAGCGCGGAGACCGCGCCGTTGCGGTAACGGGCTTCGACGACCTTGAATACGCGCTCTGCGATAGCGAGATTTTCCCGCGCGATTTCCAGCCGTTCCATACTGGCCAGGTATTGGAACCAGGCCGTTGCCACGCTTGCGGCAAGCGACAGGCGCGCGCCGTCATAGTCGTAACGACTGGCCGTCAGGCTCGCTTCGCCGCTGGCGATGGAGTTGGAGACCCGGCCCCATAGGTCGACTTCGTAACTGGCGGCAAGGTTGAGCGAGGTGCTTTTTCTCGTCGTCGTGGAGGCACTGCTGTTTGAGCCGGGATTGTTGCGGCTCCAACTGCTGCCACTGTTGGAGAGGTTCAGGCTTGGGAAAAGCGAAGAATTTGCTACGCGCAGGGCAAGTTCCGCCTGGATGACCCGTTCGCCCTGGGCGCGCAGGTCGGGGTTGCCTTCAAACGCTTCGGCAATCAGAGCGTCGAGCCTGGAGGAGCCGAAGCCGCGCCACCAGTCGGCGGAGGGCATTGCCGCATTGGTGGCGGGCGTGGCTTCCAGCCATTGTTCCGATACGGCGATGTCCGGGCGCGTGAGGGGTTCCGTGAAGGAACAGGCGCTTACGAGGAGAGCGGTACAGATGAGGGCAGGGGTTTTCATTTTGTTTTTACTCCGATGCCAACGCTACGACCGGGTCGAGACGGGCGGCTTTGCGCGCGGGCAGATAACCAAACATCAGTCCGGTCGCAAAAGCGCAGCCAAAGGCAAGCATGACCGGCAAGGGGGAATATTGGATGGGTGTGCCGAAATATTTGATGAGCGCAGCGGCGGAAAGTCCCAGCACGACGCCGATCAGGCCGCCAAGTGCAGAGACGACCAGCGCCTCGATGAGAAATTGCTGAAGGATGTTCCGCATCCGCGCGCCGGTCGCCATGCGGATACCGATTTCGCGCGTGCGCTCGGTGACGGAGACCAGCATGATGTTCATGACGCCGATGCCCCCGACCAGCAGGGAAATGGCCGCTACCGCGCCAAGCAGTATGGTGAGCGTGTTCTGGGTTTCCGATACGGTGTCGATGATCGAGGCCATGTTGCTGATCTGGAAATCTTCCAGCCCGTGCCGCGCAATCAGGAGCGCATGGACGGCGGCCTGGGTTTCGTCGATGCGGGTGACATCATCTACCGCGACGGTGGCGCTCCTCAGGAAACGTTGGCCGGAGACTCGCATGCTGCCCGTGGTGTAGGGGATGAGCACTACGTCATCCTGATCCTGTCCCCAACCTGTTGCGCCCTTGGCCGTCATCACGCCGACAACCTGAAAGGGGATGTTGTTGACCAGCACGAATTGCCCTACCGGGTCGGTGCCTGGGAACAAGGCGTTTGCCACGGTTTGCCCGAGGACGGCGACAGTCGCGTATCGGGCTTCATCCTGTTCGCTGAAGAAGGTTCCATTTGCGACGTCCCAGTTGCGGGCAATGATGTAGTTCCAGGAGGTGGCGTTGGTGCTGGTGCGGTGGTCGGTGTTGCCGACGCGCAGGGTGACGGAGGTACTTTGTTCCGGCACGGCGGCCAGCACGTTGTCCAGCCCGCTGATGGCTTTTACGTCTTCAACGACCAGTGTGGCGGTAGTGTCTCGCCCGCGTTGGTTGGGCGCGCCGGGGCGAACCATGAGCAGGTTCGTGCCCATCGCGCTGATCTGGTCGACGACTTTCTGTTTTGCACCGTCGCCGATGGCGAGCATGGCGATGACCGAGGCCACGCCGATGACGATGCCCAGCAGCGTGAGTGCGGAACGGAAGACGTTCGCACGTAGCGCCCGTAAGGCCGTGCGGGTAGCTTCGGTGACATCGGTCATCGGGGAACTGCGGTCGATGTGTGGGGAAAAATCGGGTTCCGGACCCTGTGGGCGGGATGGGCCGGGGTCGGCAATGATGAGGCCATCGCGGATTTCGATGACGCGGTTCGCCATTGCGGCCACTTCATGCGAATGGGTAATCAGGATGATGGTGTGGCCTTCGGCGGAAAGCTGTGTGAGCAGTTTCATCACTTCTTCGCCGCTCTTGCTGTCCAGCGCGCCGGTAGGCTCGTCGGCCAGGATGACTCTGCCGCCGTTCATCAGCGCGCGGGCAATCGAGACCCGTTGTTGTTGCCCGCCGGAAAGCTGGCCGGGCCGATAGGTAATACGCTCGCTGAGGCCGAGGGAGGCGAGGAGTTTTTCCGCGCGGGTATGGCGCTCGGTGGGCGGCATGCCGGAGTAGACAGCCGGGACTTCCACGTTTTCGCGGGCACTGGAGCCGCGCAGGAGGTTGTAACTCTGGAAGACGAAACCAAAGGTTTCCCGGCGCATCCGAGCCAGTTCGTCCCGGTCGAAACCGGCCACATCCCGCCCCATGAAACGGTAGATGCCGGAAGTGGGGCGGTCGAGGCAGCCGAGGATGTTCATCAGCGTCGATTTGCCTGAGCCTGACGCGCCGACGATGGCGACGAATTCACCGGGATAGATGGCTAGGTCAATGCCGTGCAACACCTGAGTGCGGAGTTCGCCGTCGCCGAAACTGCGCGTGATGCCGGACAGTTCGATCAGCGGGAACGCGCCTGTTTCTCTTGCGGGCGTGTTCATAGCCGCGGCCCGCCCATCATCCGGCGGGGGACGTTGCCGCCGCCATTGCCTTGTTGAGCCTCTGAGTTTGTGAAGCCGGAAACGACTTTGTCGCCTTCGGTAAGGCCGCTGACGACCTGCGCGGCGATGCGGTTGGTAACACCGATTTCAATGGCTCGCTCGGCAACTTTCCCATTGGCTTCGAGCACCTTGACGGTGGCTTGCCGCGTACGCGGCGCGTCATCGCTACTGCTACCAGAGGGGCGTTGGGAGGGACGTGCGTCCGCACTGCGCTCGTTGCCGCGATTGCCTGTTCTCGATGCCCGGTTTTGCTGCATGGCACCCATCGGTATCTGGAGCGCGTCCTTCGCTTCAGCGATGACGAAAAATACTTGCGCTGTCATATCGGTCATCAGGCGCTCGTTGGGGTTGGGGACGTCGAACAGCGCGTTGTAGAGCACGACATTGTTGGTGGTGGTCGGCGTCGGCTCAATCTGATCGAGTGTGCCGTACCAGCGTTTGTTCTGTCCGCCGAGTGTCGTGAAATACGTCTGCATGCCGGGACGAAGCCTTCCCACGTCGGCTTCCGAGACTTGTGTTCGCACGGTCATCACGCTCAGGTCGGCTATCCGGAGGATGATCGGAGCCTGTTGATTGGTATTCAGCGTTTGTCCCTGCCGCGCGCTGATCGAAACGACCGTGCCCGCCATCGGCGAGAGCACACGCGCGTATTGCAGGTTTGCTTCGTCCCCGCGTAAGGAGGATTCGGTTTGCTCGATTTGGGCGCGCAGGGATTCCAGTGAGGCTTTGGCGGATTTCAATGCGGCTTCCGCCGTTTGCAGGCTTTCTTCCGCCGTGGCGTCTTCGGCCATCAGCGCCGTCTGGCGGCGAAACTGGATTTGCGCGAGGTCGAGTTGCGCTTCGCGTTCCTTCAACTGCGCGCGCTGGTTACGCAATTGAGCGCGCGAGGCATCCACTCGGGAGAGATAGACGGTCGAATCGATTTCGGCCAACAGGTCGCCCTCTTGCACTTGGCTGCCGACCTTGACGTGGATTTTCTGGAGTTGCCCGGAAACCTGCGCGCCGACGTCGACGTATTCGCGCGGTTGCAGTGTGCCGGTGGCGGTGACGACATCCTCGATGTCGGCGCGCTGGACGGTCGTGAAGAGATAATTGCCGACCGGGCCGTCATTTTTCAGACGTGATTGAGCCTGCCAGCCGACGATTGCCAGCACGGGAATGACCAGAGTGATCAACGCCCGGCGCGGCCAGCGGCGGGTGGGTGTTTTTCCGGAACGGGAGATGGTGGTATTCATGGTGTGTGCAAGCGGTACGTGGAAGATTTGGCGCAAGCATAGAGGATATCCCGGTTTGGCGAGTACCGTTCTGTATTTGACGAGTAGCGTTTTGTATCAACGAAGGCTGCGACGGGGTGGGCAATTTGTGCCGTTCTGCTGTAGGCAGACGGAACCGAAGCGGATGAAGCTGCCGCACTTGCCAAAGTGAGGAGAGGTTTCCTTCAGCCTGCTCCGGTTTTCCTGGCCTTGTTCTGAGCGAGTAGCATTTGGCAGATTTCGTCGGCAGGTACGGGCTTCGAGAACAGATATCCCTGCCCGAAATCGCAGCCGATGGAACGCAGCAAGTTTGATTGAACTGTGCTTTCGATCCCTTCCGCGACGACAGCCATGTCCAGGTCGTGCGCCAGGTCGATGCTGTGGCGGACGATGGCGCGCAGGCGCGAGTCAGCGGTGATGCTGTTTACGAAAGAGCCGTCCAGCTTGAGGATGTCGCAGGGCAGGGCATGCAGGTAACTGAGCGCCGAATAGCCGGTTCCGAAATCGTCGATCAACACCGCAATCCTTGTTTCGCGCAATTTTTGCAGGGTTTCGGTAGCCGGGCCGCCGGAGCGGGTAAAAAGGCTTTCCGTGACCTCGAAGCGCAGCAGTTCGGGGGGCAGCCCGTGGCTGGTAATGGTGTCGAGCAACTCGGAAGCGAGGTCGGGGCGCGAGAGCTGGTGTGCCGAAAGGTTGACGCTGACGGGCCGCACGCGGTCGGCTCCGGCTTGGCGTATCCATTCCTTGATGTCGAGGCAGGCGCGATTGAGTACGAGCATGCCGAGTTCGTGCACCAGGTTGAGGGATTCGGCCAGCGGGATGAAGACGTTCGGGGGGATGTAGCCCTGTTCGGGGTGCTGCCAGCGCGCGAGCGCCTCGAAGCTGGCGATGCCGGAATCGAAAAGGCGGATGATGGGCTGGTAGGCAACGCTCAACGTTTTTTCCGCCAGGGCATTCCGCAAATCGGTTTCGAGCGTGAGCCTGTTCAGGACAATGTCGTGCATCGAGGACTGGAAGATCTGCACCGGCGAAGAGGTGTCATTGCGGGCGGATTGCAGCGCGTTATCGGCATTGCGAAGCAGGGTTTCGGCATTGCCGCCGTCATCAGACATTGCCACGCCGATCCGGCATTGGATATGCAATATCTGTCGGGAGCCCAGGACGGTGAAGGCGGGCAGTTCGAGCAGCCGCCTGGCAATTTCCAGCGCCTCGCTGTTGGAAGATAGATCATGGAGCAGGATGGCGAAATGGTCGGCGCTCAGGCGTGCCAGGATGTCGCCGCCGCGCAGCGACCTGCCGAGATGTTCGGCAACCTGGTGCAGCAGGTGATCGCCCGCCGCGTGGCTGTAGCTGTCGTTGACGAGGTGGAAGCGTTCGAGGTTGAGCGCCAGCACCGCAAAACGGAAATGCAAATCGCGCTCCCGCTGTGCCAGCGCGTGTTGCAGGTGTTCGATGAACAGCGGTTGGTTGGGTAGGCCGGTGACGATGTCGTGCATGGCATCGTGATGCAGTTGCTGTTCGACGCGCTTTCTCAGGTGGATGTCGCTGATCGAGCCCGCCATCCGCAGGGCGCGGCCCTGTGTGTTGCGTTGCGCCACGCCGCGGGTCATGATCCAGCGGTAGCCGCCGTCTTCGTGTCGGACGCGGTGTTCGAGCATGAACTGTGGGGTGATGCCTTTCAGGTGCTCGATCATTCGGGTACGGAAGGTGGTGGTTTCGTCCGGATGCAGGCGCGTGGTGAAAAACGTGGTTGGTGCTTCCAGCGGCGAAGTGTCGGAGACCGAGGCGTCGACGGGGTAGCCGAGCATTTCACAGAAACGGGGTGAGAAATGCCCCCGGTCATCAGGAACTTCCCAGTCCCAAAAGCCGTCGTTTGCGCCGTGAATGGACAGTGCGTAGCGTTCTTCGCTACGTTTGAGCCTTTCCGTGGAGTGTTGTAGTTCGTCGATGCGTCGTTGAATCGCGTTGGCCATCGAATTGAAGTTCTGGGCGAGTTCGTCCCTCCCCTCGTCTGGGAGTCGATAGTCGAGTTTGCCTTCGGCCAATGCCCTGCAGCCATCCGACAGGCGCTTGAATTGCCTCATTGGGATATCGGGGAGAGAGTGCTGGGTGTTGTGCATGGTTTGATCGTTTGAACCGGAATCACGGAATTCCGATTGCCCATGCTGCCATAGTGAGACTTATTGTCGTCTAGGATTGACGAATAACGCACGGACGATCAAATATATACCAATGGCAATCATCGGCAGACACAGCCATTGAGCGGTGGTCCATCCCAAGCCGAGTTCGCTGAAAATGCCTGGATCGGGATTGCGGAAAAACTCGGCAATGAAGCGCAGCGTACCGTAGCCGATGAGAAAAAAACCGGATACCGCCCGTGGAGGGCGGAGGCGGGAAGCAAACCACCACAGCAAAATGAACAGCAACAGCCCTTCCCCGGCGGCCTGGTAAAGCTGCGAGGGGTGGCGCGGCAGTTCGTCGACCCACGGATAGCGCATTGCCCAGGGCAGTGCCTCGCTCATGGGGCGTCCCCACAATTCACCATTGATGAAATTGCCGATACGGCCAGCGGCCAGCCCGACGGGAACCATCGGTGCGATGAAGTCGGTGATTTCCCAGAAACCACGGCCATGTCGGCGGCCATAGAACCACATCGCAGCCAGTACGCCGAGGAAGCCGCCGTGAAAGCTCATGCCTCCGTTCCATACCGCGAAAATCTCAGTGGGATGCGAAAAATAATAGGCAGGCTGGAAAAACAGGACTTCTCCCAAGCGCGCGCCGATGATGACGCCGAATATGCCGTAGAAAAGCACATCGTCGATAGACTGTGCGTTCCAGCCCAATTCCGGTCTGCGGCGTGCGCGCAGGCGGCCCAGAATGATGAAACAGACAAAGGCAAAAAGATAAGTCAGTCCATACCAGCGGACACTGAGCGGGCCGATGGAAAAAGCGACGGGATCGAATTGGGGGTGGGTCAGCATGAAGGAAACCGAAACGGAAGAGCCAAGGAAGCGCAGGAACGAAAAGCGTTTTTTGGATAAACGGAAAAAAAGCTCATTTTGCCCGCGAGAGTGTACAAGAATTGGATTGCTTCGCACCGCTCGCAATGACGATAATTGGCTTTTTCGCTCCATCATTGCGAGGAGCGTAGCGATAAAGCAATCCAGACTTAAACCGAAGGCACTCTGAAGCTCAATTCGCACTCAGAACGTAACGTCGACACTGGCACCTATCGTGTTGACATGACGGTTTTCCATGCGGATATTCGTCGGGTCGGTGGGTAAAAAACTTCCCCAACTGTTATCTTTGATGCGGATATGGCTGTATTCCAGCTTTAGCGCGGTGTTACGGTAAAAATCCCAGCGTAGGCCGACAGTGGTTCTGCTCTGGCCTAAATTGCGTGACGCGGTAAAGGCTTGCACGGCCGCGTCGAGGTCGGGGATACCGGTTTTTTCAGAGGTAATGGTGCCGTTTTTGCGATGCTTGGCAAAGTCTGCATAAGCAAGATAAGGCGTGAAATTGCCGAAGCGCCGGGCAGCAGTGATTTCCCAGGCTTGCGCGTTGGGGGTGTAGCGCGTGGTCTTCAACTGACTGTATTCCGCGATCAGCAGCCAGCGGGTATCGTCCCACTGCATGGCGACAGAACTGACCCTGGCGCGGCCTTTGTCTCCGGACAAATCCTGGAGAATCCTGTCTCCATTGGGTACGAAGGGGGAGGCAAGCGCGCTCGAAAGATCCTGAAAATATTTGTCGTTCCATTTCATGCTCATACGCGCTTCGCCGTGGGCGGCAAACAGGGTCAGACTACCGTTCGTGGCCGTAATGTTCAACCCGCTGCCGTTCAGGTGGCCTTTGCCGCTCCGATAGACGTGTGCGGAACTGCTGCCGTAATAAGAATGCAGCTCAACATTCCATTTTCCGAAATTGTCGCTAAGCAGTAAATCGACACCATCGAGGTCGTTGAACGGAACCAGGCTGTAGATTTCCGTAGGTGGGCGTATCCATGGGTTGGCGTAGTTGATGTAGCTTGTTTCCGAGAGCATGAAAAATGGCATTTTCATACGTCCGGCACGCACAGTCAAAAACGGCGCAATGGCATAGTTTGCGAAGGCGAGGGTGGCGTGTGGTTCATAATTGTTGTGCGTGTTTTTTCGGCTGATGGCTTGGACGACAACCGAGGTGCGTTGGCCGAGAGACAGATTACCTTGTACTCCAATGATGGTATCGGGGGAAAAATCAGGATTTTGGTCGCAGGGGTGACTGAGGCTGGGGCGAATGAAGTGCAAATCCTTTGCGTCGGTGTAGATCATGCCAACTGTACCGAATCCGGAGAACTGAAAACGTACCGGACTTGCTTCATCATTTACAGTGTCTGCCGGAGCCGAGTCTGCGCTTGCAGTTTCGCGATTGTCATTTTCGGATGAGGGTGCCTGTGCATACGATGGACTGGAGGTTGCCAGCAGCACCCACATGAAGATAAATGCGTTGAAGGTGAAGTTATTCATGTGCTGTGAGGGACCTGGATGTCATTGTGGATTGTGGTGTAGCGTGGTTCAGTCATTCGGTACGACGAGCAGGACTTTCAATCGCTGATCCTGGATGCTGGCAGGCAGATAGCCGATTGCATTAGGCATATTGGCTAACCATTCCAGGGCTTCCTTCGCACTGCCAGCTTCGATCGGAGGCCGAACCCGGCCGCTGAAAACCAGCCGAGACCATGTGGCGCGCACCTGTACGGGATTTTTATTGGTGAGCCGTTGATAGAAATGGTTGCGCGTCGAGCCAACAGGGAGGTCGATGAGCGTAACCAGTGTGCCGTCATTCAGCCTGTTGCGGTAACCGAGGAATAACTGAGTTGCTTCTTCCTGGCTCATGGGGAGCGCGGAACGGCTGTTGGCAGAGGTGACAATCTGAATCGCTTCCTGCGTGTTCACACCGGTCTGATCGGGACCGGAAGCGACTGGACTGGAAAAGAAGAATAAAGCTACGGTGAAAAACGCGGCACGTAATATGCTACGGCTTCCCATAAGATTATATCTATAATTCATGCAAATGTTTTTCCGTTGCCTTTGGCGGTAAACAATTACGTTACAGCGGAAAAATCAGAAAACGCTCTTGATTCTATATGAAACAGAAAACTGAAATCGGAGGCGAGAATAAATAGTCAGGACAAAAATCACAGTGCTCTCAATATAATGTAATGAATAGAGCCTACCAGCGATGAGTTTGCAACTCCTCCATTTCTTAAGGAAACCCTGAAAACCTTGGATTGCTTCGCTTTGCTCGCAATGACACCCATTTTTACCCGTCATTGCGAGGAGCGAAGTGACGAAGCAATCCACCAAAATGGGTTGTGCAGGGGTTCCTTAAGGATGGGCGGCGCGAAGCGCTGGGGTGGTTACAGAGATTATGCTCGGCGCATGTCCGTTAATGGTTGTGACTTGCAATCAGCATTTGGCAGATTTCGTCGGCAGGTACGGGCTTCGAGAACAGGAAGCCCTGTCCGAAATCGCAGCCGATGGAATGCAGCAAGTTTGATTGGACGTTGCTTTCGATTCTTTCCGCGACGACAGTCATGTCCAGGTCGTGAGCCAGGTCGATGCTGTGGCGGACGATGGCGCGCAAGCGCGGGTCAGCAGCGATGCTGCCAACAAAAGAACCATCCAGCTTGAGGATGTCGCAGGGCAGGGCATGCAGGTAACTGAGCGCCGAATAGCCGGTTCCGAAATCGTCGATCAACACCGCGATCCTTGTTTCGCGCAGTTTTTTCAGGGTTTCGGTAGCCGGGCCGCCGGAGCGGGTAAACAGGCTTTCCGTGACCTCGAAGCGCAGCAGTTCGGGGGGCAGCTTGTGGCTGGTAATGGTGTCGAGCAGCTCGGAAGCGAGGTCGGGGCGCGAGAGCTGGTGTGCCGAAAGGTTGACGCTGACGGGCCGCACGCGGTCGGCTCCGGCTTGGCGCATCCATTCCTTGATGTCGAGGCAGGCGCGATTGAGTACGAGCATGCCGAGTTCGTGCACCAGGTTGAGGGATTCGGCCAGCGGGATGAAGACGTTCGGGGGGATGTAGCCCTGTTCGGGGTGCTGCCAGCGCGCGAGCGCCTCGAAGCTGGCGATGCCGGAATCGAAAAGGCGGATGATGGGCTGGTAGGCAACGCTCAACGTTTTTTCCGCCAGGGCATTCCGCAAATCGGTTTCGAGCGTGAGCCTGTTCAGGACAATGTCGTGCATCGAGGCCTGGAAGAGCTGCACCGGCGAAGAGGTGTCATTGCGGGCGGATTGCAGCGCGTTATCGGCATTGCGAAGCAGGGTTTCGGCATCGCCGCCGTCATCAGACATTGCTACGCCGATCCGGCATTGGATATGCAATATCTGTTGGGTGCCCAGGATGGTGAAGGCGGGCAGTTCGAGCAGCCGCCTGGCAATTTCCAGCGCCTCGCTGTTGGAAGACAGGCCATGGAGCAGGATGGCGAAATGGTCGGCGCTCAGGCGTGCCAGGATGTCGCCGCTATGCAGCGACCTGCCGAGATGATCGGCAACCTGGCGCAGCAGGTGATCGCCCGCCGCGTGGCTGTAGCTGTCGTTGACGAGGTGGAAGCGTTCGAGGTTGAGCGCCAGAACCGCAAAACGGAGATTTTCTTTCGATGTCTGTTGCGCTAATGCCTGCTTCAGGTGCTCCATAAACAGTGCATGATTGGGTAGGCCGGTCAGGCCGTCGTGCATGGCATCGTGTTGCAGTTGCTGCTCCGCGCGCTTTCTCAGGTGGATGTCGCTGATCGAGCCTGCCATCCGCAGGGCGCGTCCCTGTGCGTCGCGCTGCGCCACGCCACGGGTCATGACCCAGCGGTAGCTGCCGTCTTCGTGGCGGACGCGGTGTTCGAGCATGAACTGTGGGGTGATGCCTTTCAGGTGCTCGATCATTCGGGTACGGAAGGTGGCGGTTTCGTCCGGATGCTGGCGCGTGGCGAAAAATGTCGCTGGTGCTTCCTGTTGCGAAGTGTCGGAGACAGAAACGTCGACAGGATATCCGGATATTTCATAGAAACGGGGCGAGTAATAAACTCTGCCGTCGATGATGTCCCAGTCCCATAGACCGTCGTTTGCTCCGCGAACCGCAAGTGAATAACGTTCTTCGCTTGCCTTCAGGCGTTCCGTCGTGTGTTGCAAGTCGTTGATTTGTTGCTGAAGAGCGGAAGCCATAACATTGAAATGACGGGCGAGACGGGCGAGTTCGTCATTGCCTTCATCGTACAGCCGATGGTCGAGCCGGCCCTCTGCCAGAGCTTGGCTGACGGCTACCATGCGAGTGAGACGCTTTGTCAATATGTATGCGACGATCGAAAGAAAAATAAACGTCACAAGGATTTCGATCGTGGCGATGAGCGTACTTTGCGCCAGGATGGCTCGTTGAGCCGCGAACAGTTTTGCGTTGGAGATTCCGAACTGAAAAAACCCGACTTTATTGCGGGAAAGCAGCAATGGAAGGCGCACATGGATCATCGGGCGTCCAAACAGCTTGCTGAATTCCTTGCTATCGGCGCTGATATCGGGAGGAGGGAGCGTCGTCATTTTCGGCATGCCCGCACTCAACAAAATATTGCCTTCACTGTCACCGAAACGGACGTAAGTCACCCCGTCGTCTTCGGCACTGCTGAGAAACTCGCCCAGAGTATCCTCTAAGGGGCCGAAATCGGACTGGTCGATATAGGGGACGGCCATCGCATTCAATAATTTCGCGTTCTGGTCGATCAAGTCTTCCAGATTGGCGTGAGTTGCGTTGTCCATCAGCCGTATGCTGTTCGCAACCAGTAGTACAAGCAGTATGATCTGAACGGCCGTACTGGCAAGCAGAATTTTGATCCTGATTGGAGCATCACGGAGAAAAATCAGAAATCGCATGTACTTACCCGTGAAAGTTTCGATTTGAACTGACGGAGGGGTTTGTAGGGAGGTAGGCAGCGCCGTTTACATGCAGGGTGCGGCTACATTCCTTACAATAAGCCGCGTTTCGCTTGATGGCGGGGGAACTTGTATGTCCATTCTTGTTTGTGGTTCGATGGCTTACGACAATATTATGGTTTTCAAGGATCGTTTCAGAAACCATATTTTGCCTGAGCAGATTCATATTCTGAATGTTTCTTTCCTTGTACCGGAATTACGACGCGATTTCGGCGGATGCGCGGGCAATATCGCCTACAATCTGCGCCTGCTCGGAGCCGATCCGCTGATTGTGGCTACGGTGGGTGATGATGCCGGGGGCTACCTTCAGAGGCTCGATGAATTCGGTTTGAGCCGGGAATGTGTGCGTCATGTGCCAGAGACATTTACCGCGCAAGCGTTCATTACCACAGACGCGGATGACAACCAGATTACTGCGTTTCATCCGGGGGCGATGCTGTTTTCGCATCAGAACGATGTACGCGCGGCCAGAGGTGGGCGGGCGCGGCTTGCCATCGTCGCGCCGGACGGGCGCGATGGCATGCTGCGGCATGTTGAAGGGCTGGCTGAAATTGGCGTGCCTTTCGTGTTCGATCCTGGTCAGGCGTTGCCGATACTTTCCGGCGATGAACTTCTGCACTGCCTGAAGCTTGCCCGTTACTGCGCGGTCAATGACTACGAGGTGCGGCTTGTATGCGAGAAGACCGGGCAGAGCGTGGAGTCGCTTGCGGCCATGGTCGAGGCCCTCGTGGTGACGCTCGGCAGCGAAGGTTCCCGCATCTATGCCGACGGTGATCGCATCGAAGTGCCTGCTGTGCCCCCATCTGCCTTGGTCGATCCTACCGGTTGCGGCGACGCTTACCGTGCCGGTTTGCTCTACGGCATCGAACAGGGATGGGGGTGGCTGTCCTGTGGACGGCTCGCCTCGGTGATGGGCGCCCTCAAGATCAGCCATCGCGGTGGACAGAATCACCGACCTGGACGGGCAGAGATCGAAACCGCATTTCAAGCTGCTTTTGGTGAAAACCCCTGGTCTGGGTGACGAGCCTCAATGGTAGAAGTGTTCCAGTTTGAACCTGCTCGGAGAGGCTCCCGCGATTTCCAGCTCCAATTGCGTGGTCACGCTGCTTTTTGGAGCGATGCCGGTATTCTGGGTGAGGCTCCCGGGCGGAACCCATTCAGCGGGCGTAAAGATGCGGCTGGAGAGCGGCTGTTCGATGGAATTATGCAGGGTCAATCCGAGGTTCGGCCAGTCCTGTGCAAAATTAGCGTTGTTCGTCACGGTGGCATAGAACACATAACGATGCTCACTGCGTAGATTGAGGCCATATGTGACCTTTATCTGCGAAGCGTCACGCGGCAGGGGCATGGCACAGCCGAGAGTCTCGCATAGCGAAACCAATGCGGGGCGCGTACTGGGAAATGCGCGGGCGATACGGTTGCGAGCCAGGAAAGCCGATTGGACGACAAGAATGATTCCCAGTACGCAGATGGCAGACATCCAGAGCTTGTGATAACGGTCAACCGTTTTCCCGTAAACATCAAAGTGGGACGGGGGCTGTTTTTCCGGGGCGCTGCTTTTCGTGGCAGGGCTCGCGATAGGGGCAGAAATCTTGTTGCGGGCTGCCGCGCGAGTAGCCTTGGCTTCGGCGTCGAATTCAGCTTCGATCTTGTCGATCTTGGTTTCGAGTCCGAACTTTGAAAAAATTTCGCTCAATACCTCGTTATCGACGGTTTCGTTCTTCGCCTGCGTAGCCGGGTCGCGTTCACGCCGTCTGCCCCACCTGGTACGTTCTTCCAAGGCTTTGCCAAGATTGGCAAGCGTGGCAAAAGTGGAGGCCAGTCGGCTTCGCTTGGCAGGTTTTTCTCGTTTTTGTGGTTTTTTGTGTGATTTTCCCCTGGGTTTTTCCCGTTTTCTCTCCTGGCTTTCCCGGCTTCGCGTGACCTGGGGCAGAGGGCCTCCCTGCGGCAGGAACGACGTTTCGGTGAGCGGCGGCATCCCGGAAAAAGACGAAGGCGATTCCTCGGGTGGTGGAGGAGCCTCGGACAAAGGCGCGGGAGGTTCTGCCGGGGCTGGTGGGGGTTCTTCCGGTGTAGGCGCGGAAGATTCCGCTGGGGCGGGTGTTGGAGCTTCTTCCGGTAGGAGCACGGGAGATTCCGCCAAGGCTGACGGGGGCGCTTCCGGTACAGGTGTGGGAGATTTTGCCGGGGTAGGCGGAGGCACTTCCGGCAAGGGGGCGGGAGGTCTCGCCGGGGTGGGCGTTGACGCTTTCGGAGGTGGCGCCGCCGGGGGCGGTGGCGCGGTTATGGAGGGAGGGATGGCCGGAGTCTGGACAAATGCAGACGGCACGACCGTATCAATGGAACTTTGATCCAGCAGCGGGAAATTTTGTGAAGAAGTCCACTGCTGAACCGGTTTTGG
Organism: Betaproteobacteria bacterium; assembly: GCA_009782565.1. Lineage (GTDB taxonomy): Bacteria > Pseudomonadota > Gammaproteobacteria > Burkholderiales > Rhodocyclaceae > WRNU01. The sequence continues at coordinate 20,772 of WRIU01000005.1, read as the reverse complement.
AAGTTTGGATTGTTTGTCGATCGAAGACGAAAAATCGAGTTCGCTCAATGAGCGTTGCGAAGTTTTCTTGATAACTGGTGCAAGAACCGGCTTGGTTTTCGGTGAGATGCCGGGTGCGGAGGCTGGTTGGACGAGAGGCGAGTCCGGTTTCGTGCTGGGTATGACGGTGGCGGCACTCGGGGAAGATGCCGTTGCGGCAGGCTTGGGTGCGGCGGGGGATTTTGCTGAAGTTTTAGTTGGCTGCTGTTTCTGGGGGAGGTTGGATTGCTGTCCAGCCTTGGGGTCGGACTCGGCCAGGTGGTCGAGCGCGTTGAAAGGGTGCAGGCAACTGCCGCAGCGCACCCTGCCCTGACGAGCGAGCAGTTGTTCCGACGTGAGCCGGAAGACGGTTTGGCAACCCGGGCAGCGAGTGAGCATCAGGAACGAACTATGGCGTTACAAATCATCGAATGATAAATCATCATCCGTCCGGTGCACGTACATACATTTTTATGAGAGATCTTTTGTGGTCTGGGCATCGAGAATTTTTTAGGGTAGTGGGCGGCAACCCTCCAGGCGAACCCATTCTTCGCACACGTCGCCGATTTCGAGGGGAATCCAGGCTGCCCAGGCATCAATGACTTGTGCGGCTTGCTGTTCGAGTACCCCGGATAGCGCCACCCGCCCGCCGGGGGCGACCCGCGCCGCGATGGCGGGGGCCAGCACACAGAGCGGATTGGTGAGGATGTTGGCAACGACGAGGTCGAACCTTGCTTCGAGTGGTTCACTGGAATGCTGTACGTGCATGATGCCGGTTACGCCATTGCGCTCTGCGTTTTCCCGCGCTGCTTCTACCGCGCGCTCGTCGATGTCGATTGCGAGCGATTGGGTCGCGCCGAGGCGTGCGGCAGCAATGGCGAGGATGCCTGAACCGCAACCGAAATCGAGCACGGACATGCCGGGCTGGACGGTTTCGCACAGCCATTCCAGGCAGAGCCGGGTCGTGGGGTGCGAGCCGGTTCCGAAGGCCATGCCGGGGTCGAGCCTGATGTTGATCGCCTCTGGTTCGGGTGCTTCGTGCCAGGAGGGCACGATCCAGAGGCGATTCGTGACGCGGATGGGGTCGAACTGGCCTTGCACGGCGCGTACCCAGTCCCGTTCGGCGACTTCTTCGATGGCGAAAGATGGTGCGGCAGCCATTCCTGCTGCTGCTGCGGCATCCGTGATGCGCGCGACCAGGGCAGGGCGGTCGATGGGGTCGAATAGCGCGATGACCCGGCAATGCGCCCAAAGCTTGGCGACTGCTTGGCCGGGTTCGCCGAACTGCGGCGTTTCTTTTGCCGTGCCCACGTCGGCGTCCTCGATGGAAACCGAGAGCGCACCCGATTCCATCAACGCCTCCGAGAGTGCCTCAGCACGGTCGGCTTCGGTTTCGACAGATACGGAAAGCCAGGCCGGCATGCCTATCGTTTCCCGCGTTCCGCGTTCAGGGCTGCTTGCCGCCCTTGAGTCCGGCCATCTCGTCGAGGCGCTCTTCGAGGTAATGGATGCTGACGCCGCCTTCGATGAAATGGGTGTCGAACATCAATTCCTGATGCAGCGGGATGTTGGTCTTGATTCCGGCTACATCCATTTCCGAGAGCGCGATTCGCATACGGCGGATAGCTTGCTCGCGCGTATCGCCGTAGATGATGAGTTTGCCGATCATCGAATCGTAATGCGAAGGCACCCTGTAGCCGGTGTAAGCGTGTGAATCCACCCGCACACCGGGGCCGCCCGGAGCATGCCAGTTTGTGATCTGTCCCGGCGAGGGGGTGAACTTGAACGGGTCTTCTGCGTTGATCCGGCACTCGATAGCATGACCGCGCGATACGATGTCCCGCTGAGTGAAACGCAGTTTTTCGCCCGCAGCGACCCTGATCTGGGTCTGGACGATATCGATGCCGGTGACCAATTCTGTGACGGGGTGCTCGACCTGTACCCGCGTGTTCATCTCGATGAAGTAAAACTCTCCGTCTTCGTGCAGGAACTCGAAAGTGCCCGCGCCGCGATAGCCGATCTTGCGGCATGCCTTGGCGCAACGCTCGCCAATGGAGGCAATTTGTTTGCGGTCGATTTTCGGGGCTGGAGCCTCTTCGATCACTTTTTGGTGGCGGCGCTGCATCGAGCAATCGCGCTCGCCGAGATAGATTGCGTGCCCGTGCTGGTCGGCCATGACCTGGATTTCGATGTGACGCGGGTTTTCGAGAAATTTCTCCATGTACAGCGCAGGATTGCCGAAAGCGGCCTGCGCTTCGGCGCGGGTCGTCGCTACGGCGTTCAGGAGCGCCGCTTCGGTATGCACCACCCGCATGCCGCGTCCGCCGCCGCCGCCCGCCGCCTTGACGATGATGGGGTAGCCGATGGAACGGGCGATCCTGATGATTTCACGGGAATTGTCTTCCGGTAGCGCACCCTCCGAGCCGGGCACACAGGGTACGCCCGCTGCTTTCATCGTGGCTTTGGCGGAAACCTTGTCGCCCATGAGCCGGATCGTTTCCGGGCGCGGCCCGATGAACACAAAACCGGATTGCTCCACCCGTTCGGCAAAGTCGGCGTTCTCGGAGAGAAAACCGTATCCGGGGTGGATGGCCTCGGCGTCGGTGACTTCCGCCGCAGAGATAATGGCGGGGACGTTCAGGTAACTGAGCGAGGAAGGCGCGGAGCCGATGCAGACCGACTCGTCGGCGAGCTTGACGTACTTGGCCTCGGTGTCGGCCTCGGAATGCACAGCGACAGTCTTGATGCCCAACTCGCGGCAGGCGCGCAGGACTCGTAGCGCGATTTCGCCCCGGTTGGCGATGAGGATCTTTTCAAACATGCCGTTTCAACCGATGACGAACAGAGGTTGCCCGAATTCGACCGGTTGGCCGTTTTCAACCAGTATGGCCTTGATGACTCCGTCGGCGTCGGCTTCGATTTCGTTCATCAGCTTCATCGCCTCGATGATGCACAGGCGGTCGCCGATCTTGACGCTTTGCCCGACCTCGGTCAATGGATCGGCTCCCGGCGCGGTGGCGCGGTAGAACGTGCCGACCATCGGAGATTTCAGGACGTGGCCGGGGGGCAGTGCGGGGGACGCATCCTCTGTTTCGCGGTCAAGCACCGGCGCGCTGCCGGCGACTGGCTGTGCGGGAACGAAGGTGTGCACGGGCACACCGACCGACGCGCTTGCCGGGTATTTGTTGACGATGCGTACTTTTTCTTCGCCTTCGGTGATTTCAAGTTCGGAGATGCCGGACTCTTGTGTGAGGTCGATGAGTTTCTTGAGCTTTCGCAAATCCATGTCGTTCTCTCTAAGAAAAGAACCCAGTTGGAAGAATGGGATGAGGTGTGCCGGGCGGAAGCGTTTGCGCGGCGCGGCTTTAACCAGCCTGTTCGCGCAGTTGGCTAACGGCAAAATCCACAGCGGCCAGATAACCCTGGACGCCCAGGCCGCAGATCACACCCACGGCAGAGTCGGAAAAATACGAGCGGCGACGAAAAGATTCGCGGGTGTGGATGTTTGATAGATGCACTTCCACGAACGGAATTCGCACAGCGGCCAGGGCGTCGCGCAAGGCGATGCTGGTGTGGGTGTAGGCTGCAGGGTTGATGATGATGAAGTCGATGCCTTCAGACAGCGCTGCCTGGACGCGGTCGATCAACTGACCTTCGTGATTGCTCTGAAAGGACTCAAGCTGTACGCCGTCTGCGCGGGCTCTGGACTCCATCGCGATGTGAATGTCGGCCAGCGTCGCATGGCCATACACTTCAGGCTCTCGTGTACCGAGCAGGTTAAGGTTTGGCCCATGCAGCGCCAGGATGCGGCGCGGCGTAGGCGGCGGAGTTTTTCGGGTTTTTTGTTGCGTCATGGACGGAGTTTGGAACAGATCACAGCAATTTGTCTAGTGTTGTAATCCGAACCGCCCCAGCCCGCCAGATGCCGCCGGACGATCCCATCGAGCGCGGCGACCCATTCCGGGCGGGCGTTCAGGCAGGGAATGGCGTGGAATGCCTCACCGCCACGGGCGAGGAAGGCGTCGCGGCACAGCATGGCGATTTCTTCTAGTGTTTCGAGGCAGTCGGCAGCGAAGCCGGGGCAGATCACGTCGGCTCGCTTCACGCCCGAGGCGGCGAGCGATTCGAGCGTCGGCAGGGTATAGGGTTCCAGCCACTTGCCTGGGCCAAAGCGGGACTGAAACGTTACACGCAATTTTTCTGGTGGCAAGTCCAGCGCCTCCCCAAGTAGACGAGCTGTGGTGAGGCATTCGGCACGGTAGGGGTCGCCCAGCGCGTCGGTGCGCGCCGGTTGCCCATGAAAACTGGCCACCAGGCAATCTCCCTGGCCGTGGTGTGCCCAGTGCTCGCGCACACTTGCCGCCAGCGCGGCGATGTAGCCGGGATCGTCTGGGAAACTGCGTACAAAGCGCAATTCGGGCAGGTTGCGCCAGGCGAGCATGGCGCGCGCGACTTCATCCAGCGCGCTGGCCGTCGTGCTCCCGGCAAATTGCGGGTAGAGCGGCACGACCAGGATGCGGCAGACGCCGCGCGCGCGTAGACCGGTGAGCGTATCGACGATGGAGGGCGAGCCATAGCGCATGGCCCAGGCCACAACGATACTGTCGTGATCGTCGCTTTCCTCGTTCCCGCGATTGAGCGAATCATCAAGCAGGGTCGCCAGGCGTTCGGTGTGAACCTTGAGCGGTGAGCCTTCTGCCGTCCAGATGCTGGCGTATTTTTTCGCTGAGTTGGCCGGACGGGTGGTGAGGATGATGCCGTTGAGAATCGGCTGCCACACGAGGGACGGCAATTCGACGACTCTTGGGTCGGAAAGAAACTGACGCAACCACGGGCGTAAAGCTTTTGCGGTTGGCGCTTCCGGTGTACCGAGATTGACCAGCAACACGCCCGTGCGGTTGCGGAAGCCATGCTCCGGGGCGGGGGTGGGTTCGGGCCGGAAACGGGACATGACGGGGCGATTCGGTCAGACTTTGGAAGACAGGGCGTTCGACAACAATCTGGCGGTGATGTCGACGATGGGAATCACCCGGTCGTAGGCCATGCGGGTTGGGCCGATGACGCCTACCGAACCTACGATTCGCCCATCGACCTCATAGGGGGCCGTCACGACGCTGCAAGCGTCGAGTTGCGAGAGGCCGGATTCATTGCCGATGAAAATCTGCACACCCTGGGCGCGCCGGGACAGGTCGAGTAGTTGCATCAGGCCGGTGCGCTGCTCGAACAGCCGGAAAAGCGCGCGCAGGCGAGTCATGTTGGAAGACAGGTCTTCGACATCGAGCAGGTTGGTTTCGCCCGAGATGACGTAGTTGAGCGAAGTCTCCTCGGCGGCCTCCGAACCGGCTTCGATGGCGCCCGCCATCAGTTCGCTCATGTCGCTCCTGATTCGGTGCAACTCTGCCTGGAGGTGTGCGCGGATTTCATCGAATGCGTGTCCGGCGTAATGTTCGTTGAGATAACTCGCTGCCTCGCCCAGTTCGGAGGCCGAATAGGCGCGGCGCGTGAAGAGGATGCGGTTCTGCACGTCGCCGTTCTCGGTGACGATGATGAGCAGGATGCGGTTCTCGGACAGCCCGATGAATTCGATCTGGCGAATGCGCGCCGCTTTCCTGCGCGGCGCGACAACCACCCCGGCGAACTGGGTGAGGTTCGAGAGCAGGTGGGAGGCTGAATTCATCAGGCGCTGTGGTTGGTCGGGCTGAAGCTGCCCTTTCAATTCCTGCACCTGTACGCTTTCCATCGGCAACACCGTAAGCAGGGTGTCGACGAAAAAACGGTATCCCCTTGCCGTTGGTATCCGGCCTGCTGAAGTATGCGGGCTGGAGATATAGCCCATTTCCTCCAGGTCGCTCATGACGTTTCGCACTGTGGCGGGCGACAATTCCAGCCCGGATGAACGTGACAGGGCGCGCGAGCCGATCGGCTGGCCGTCGGCGATATAGCGTTCGATCAGCGTTTTGAGCAAAACGCGGGAACGGACGTCGAGCGGAGGCAGGGCAGTCTGTGACATTGGCGGATTCTAGCAGCCCGTTGGGCGTCGCGCAGATGCACGGCGCAGGGGCAAATGTGGTTTAATCAACCACCATGGCAACAAATACATTCCACAATATTTCCCTGGTAGGCAAATACCAAAGCGCGGATGGCACAGAAACCGTGCTTGAGCTTGCGCGTTTCCTGCGTGGACGCGGAATGGAGCCTTGGATTGAACAAGGCACAGCGGAAGGCATCGGTAAAGTTGCCGATGATTTCGTGACGGCTACTTACGAAGAAATTGCCGATAGATCCGACCTGGTGGTGGTCATCGGCGGCGATGGTACGTTGCTCAATGCCGCGCGGCGGCTCAGTGAACGCGCCGTGCCGCTGCTCGGGGTCAATCTCGGTCGATTGGGCTTTCTCACCGACCTGTCACGGGTTGACGTGTGCCAACAACTGGGCGAAATCCTCGACGGGCGCTTTCACGCCGAATCGCGCTTCATGCTCGATGCCGAGGTGACGCGCGGAGGCAGCCGTATTTTTCACACCCAGGCGCTCAATGATGTCGTGGTCAACCGGGGCAAACTCGGCAGGATGATCGAGCTGGAGTTGATGGTCGACGATGTGTTCGTCTATAACCTGCGCTCGGACGGCATGATTATCGCTACGCCGACTGGCTCGACGGCCTACGCGATGGCGGCCAACGGTCCCATCCTGCATCCGGGTGTGGGCGGTATTGCGTTGGTTCCATTGTGCCCGCATGCGCTGACCGCCCGACCCATCACGCTGCCGGACGGTTGCTGCATCGACATCGTAATCATGCCGCCGCACGACGCCCGTATCCACTTCGATGGGGTGACTTATTGCGATGTGCGCGCGGGCGACCAGTTGCGGATTGTGCGTTCCGAACGGGAAGTGCTATTGCTCCATCCGGAAGGCTACGGCTACTTTGCCATGTTGCGCGCAAAACTCCACTGGGGCGCGGCCATGCCGCGACCATGACCGTTGCCTGTATCCATGCTGCGTCGCCTCTCCATCCGCGATTTCGTCATCGTTGATCGGCTCGAACTGGATTTCGGCACTGGATTCGGGGCGCTCACCGGCGAGACGGGCGCGGGCAAATCCATCCTGCTCGATGCCCTCAGCCTCGCGCTGGGCGAGCGCGCCGATGCGGGAGTCGTGCGTGCGGGCTGTGACAAGGCCGACATCACCGCTGAATTCGATCTCCCCCCCAATGGCGAACTCACGGTCTGGCTCGCCGAGCAGGAACTGGATTCCGGCGACGGTACGCTGATCTTGCGCCGTACCGTCGATACCGGCGGGCGCGGCAAGGCGTGGATGAACGGCACACCGGTGACGCTCGCGCAACTGCGCGCCGCCGGGCAATGGCTGGCGGACATTCACGGCCAGCATGCCCATCACGCCCTGTTGCGAGCCGAGGTGCAGCGCCAGTTGCTCGATACCCATGCCGGGGCGGCGGAACTGGCCTCAGAGGTTGCCGCTCGCTGGCGCGAATGGCAACGCCTGTCCAATTTGCGGCAAGCGGCGGAGCGGGATACGGCGGCTTTTGCCCGCGAGCGCGAACTGCTCGGCTGGCAACTCAGAGAACTGGAAGAGCTGGCTTTCGATTCTGGCGAATGGAGCGAGATCAACGCCGAGCATGGACGGCTGGCGCATGCTGCCGACCTGTTGGGCGGCGTGGGCGAGGCGCTCGACAGCCTGGGGGAAGGCGAGCAAGCTGTTTGTTCCACCCTCGGCCATTGCGTGAGCCGTTTGTCGGCGCTGGAAGCCATCGACCCGTCGCTCTCGGAAGCGCGGGAACTGATCGACGCGGCAGCGATTCAGGCAGACGAAGCCCTGCATATCCTGCGCCGCTACCGCGACCGGCTCGAACTCGACCCGGAACGCCTTGCTGAGATTGAGCGTCGCATCGGCGCGGTGATGGACATGGCGCGCAAATACCGCGCTGCGCCGGAAGATTTGCCGTTGCTCGCCGCCGAATGGCGGGCGCGGCTCGACACGCTCGAAGCCAGTGCCGACCCGGAGCGGCTTGCCATCGCCGAGAATGAAGCGCGCGCGGCCTTTGATGCCGCTGCCGGGCAACTTTCGGCAGCGCGCCGCGTAGCGGCGGCGACTTTGTCGCTTGAAATCACCGAAACCATGCAGTCGCTGGCCATGGTGGGTGGAAAGTTTGAAGTGGCGCTGATTCCCTTTGAGCCGTCCGCGCACGGGCTGGAAAACGTCGAGTTTCAGGTTTCCGCCAATCCGGGGCAGGTTTTGCGGTGTCTTGCCAAGGTCGCTTCCGGCGGCGAATTGTCGCGAATCGGGCTTGCCATCCAGGTGATGACCAGCCGCGATTCGGCCACGCCCACGCTGATTTTCGACGAGGTCGATGTTGGCATCGGTGGCCGCGTTGCGGAGATCGTTGGCCAACTGCTGCACCGTCTGGGGCGTGACCGTCAAGTGCTTTGCGTGACCCACCTTCCGCAAGTGGCCGCCTGCGCCGACTGGCAATGGCAAATCGCCAAGGAAATCCGCGACGGCCAGACCTTGAGCATCGTCACACCGCTAGAAGAGGACGCCCGCGTCGAAGAAATCGCGCGCATGCTCGGTGGGGTCAATATCACCGATACCACGCGCAAACACGCCGCTGAGATGCTTGCGGGGAAAGCCGGTTAGCCTTCGCCGCTACGGTGCGGGCAATCCTCCCGCAGACAGTCCGCGTACAGATAGAGCGCGTGATCCTTGATAGCGAAACCGTGCTCCTGGGCGATGCGTTGCTGGCGCTGCTCGATTTCAGCGTCAAAGAATTCTTCCACCCGGCCGCATTGCAAGCAGACCAGATGGTCGTGGTGTTCGCCCTTGTTGAGTTCAAACACGGCCTTGCCGGTTTCAAAGTGATGGCGCTCCAGCAGACCCGCTTGCTCGAACTGCGTCAGTACGCGATAGACAGTTGCCAGGCCGATGTCTTTGTCGTCCTCGATCAACTGGCGGTAAACGTCTTCAGCGGTAAGGTGTTGCTGCCCGGCGTTCTGGAACAGTTCCAGGATTCTGAGCCGGGGATGGGTGGCTTTGAGGCCGATGTTCTTGAGGCTGCGGGAGTTGTCTGACATGATCTGAATCCGGTGGCTCGCGTAAGCGGGCGATGGTCATTATGTTATATTTTCCAATCTTTTCTGAAAATTGGCAGCCCTGAATCATGCGTTCCGTGCTTTCTCTCCCGTCAGCTTTTGCGGCCATTGTCGTTGTCTTCGCACTGACAGCCTGTTCCTTTTTTGCCCCTTATAGCATCGACGTCCGGCAGGGCAATCACATTGATGAAGCCATGCTGGCGCAACTCAAGCCCGGCATGACGCGCGAGCAGGTGCGCTTCGTGCTCGGTTCGCCCCTGGTGATAGATGTATTTCATTCTGACCGCTGGGACTACGTTTACCGCTTCAAATCTGGCCGGACAGGCAAAACGGAACAGCGCGCGGTTTCGGTCTTTTTCGCTAACGACAAGCTGGATCGCGTCGAAGGCGATACCGCTCCGGCTGACGGCAAGGAGGTGACGGAGCCTCGCGCCAGAATCATTGAAGTGCCCAGAGCGAAAGACTAAAGAGAGCTTTATTCCATGACTTTTCCGATTCGAGTGGCCGTTGCGGGTGCGTCCGGGCGCATGGGCAGGATGCTGATAGAGGCCGCGCTCCAGGAAGAAGGCGTCGCGCTCGCGGCGGCCTTCGACCGTCCAGGTTCGGCGCTCATGAACCGTGACGCGGGAGAATCGGTAGGTGCCTCCACCGGGGTGATCGTTGGCGACGATGCTGCCGAGGCCATTGCCGCCGCCGATTGCCTGATCGACTTTACCCGTCCGGAAGGTACGCTTGCACATCTCGCGCATGCCGTCCGATTGGGTAAGTCCGTGGTAATCGGAACCACTGGGTTCGACGCTGCCGGGAAGGCTGCCATTGCCGAGGCTGCTCGTGCCATTCCCATTGTTTTTGCGCCCAACATGGCAGTTGGGGTCAATGCGGTGTTCCGCCTCCTCGATGTGGCGGCCAGGATTCTCTCCGAAGGCTACGATGTCGAGGTCATCGAGGCTCACCATCGTTTCAAGGCGGATGCCCCGTCGGGTACCGCGTTGCGTATGGGCGAGGTTGTTGCACAGGCGCTCGGGCGCGATCTTGCCCAGTGCGCGATATATGGGCGCGAAGGCATGACAGGCGAGCGCAAGGCCGAGACCATCGGCTTTTCAACTCTCCGGGGCGGCGATATCGTGGGCGACCACACGGTGCTCTTCGCGGGCATTGGCGAGCGCGTCGAGATCACCCACAAATCCGGCAGCCGCATGCCTTATGCACTAGGTTCGATCAAAGCCGCCCGTTTTCTCGCTGCTCAAAAGCCGGGACTCTTCGACATGCAGGATGTGCTTGGGTTGCGTTGAGGCGGGTAAAATATCTGCTCGACCCGATGAGAGCAGCGCCCTGTCGGCTGCGCGGCTGGAAGATGGTCAGGTGAGGATTGGATGAGACTGCTTTCGATTTTTGCGTTGCTGTTCGTGATTTCTTTCCTGCTGCACGGGGGGCTGAAAGATTGGGCCGCGCAGGATAAGCAGGCGGTGCAGGACGTGAAAGAAGCGGTGGAAGTGGCAGAAGCCACGGAAACAGCGGATGTGGCGGAAGCGGCGGAAACGGCGGAAGCAGAGCCGGTACAGGCAGAGCAGGAAGATTTCTCCTCTCTCATTTTCAACCAGCCTTATCCCGTCGGGCATTTCGACTTTGAGCGAGAGCCTGTTTTTAACGCTAAAACGATCGAGTTGGAGATCAAAAACCTGATCATCGGCAGGAACGACGACAGTTTTAAGGTGAAAAACTATCTTTGTGCCGTGGGTTATGAGTTCCCGCGCAGCCAGCAAGGGAAGAAAAAAGGCTCCGCGAGAAAGGAAGTTGTCGTTTATTGGAGGGAAGGCAAGATGCTCTATCGCTGGAAGGGGGGCGACCCCAAGGCGGCAGAGCGGGATTTTTACGACGCCCGTTCCCTGATGTTTTCGCGTAGCGTCCCACTCGACCCCAATCAGGGCGTGGTTGAGGAGGAAGATACAGAAGGCAGGTTTGACAACTATAAAGAGCGCGCCGAAAACGTGATTGCCGATTGCGAGAAGCACGGCAAACCGTATGAGATCGAGCCTTTCGCGCCGCCTCCGCGTGGGTTCAAGCGGCCGGAAGGTGGTGGCCGCCCCCGTTCGTCCCCCACTACGCCGCCCGCACCCGCACCCGCACCCGCACCCGCTCCTGCTTCTGATCCCACGCCTGCTCCTGCGCCCGCGCCCGCGCCGTCACCATCTTCTTCGTCTCCGTTCGTTTGATTGCCCCGGTATCACAAAATCGAAGGTTATTCCTTCCGTTATACCTTCGGTGTGCTATTCCCATCCAACAGCCGCTCGATCGCCCGTGCCGCGATGAACAGGCCGATGGTGGCTGTCATCGCCATGCTGGAACCGTAACCGGCGCACGACAGGCCATGCGGTCCGGCGCCACATGCCGGGGGTCGTCGCGGGGGCTCGTCCGAAGTTACAGCCTCGATCCCGAATTTTTTGCCGGGGTCGCGCGTAAAGCCGTATTCGCGCCGTAGGCGCGCCCTGACTTTGGAAAGCAGCGGGTCTTGTGTGGTACGCGCCAGGTCTTCGACCCGTATCCGGCGCGGGTCGGTTTTGCCGCCTGCGCCGCCTGCCATCAGCAACGGCAGGCGCGCTTGGCGGCAATGAGCAGCAATGGCGGCTTTGGCGCGCGCATCGTCGATGGCATCGACCACGAGGCCGCCGCCGCGCAACAGCGATGCGGTATTTTCCGGGGTCAGGAAATCTTCCACCGTTTCGATGAGGCATTGCGGGTGGATGCTGCGTATCCGCGCAGCCATTGCCGTGACCTTGGCCTGTCCAAGCGTGTCGTCGAGGGCGTGAATCTGCCGGTTGATGTTGGATTCGGCGAGATTGTCAGGGTCGATCAGCTTCAGCATACCCACGCCGCTGCGCGCCAGCGCCTCGGCCACCCAACAGCCCACACCGCCGATTCCCACTACCGCTACCCGTGCGGCCGCGAGGCGCGCGAGCGTCCCTTCGCCATACAGCCGTTCAAGGCCGCCGAAACGGCGTTCGGGATCGACATCTGAAGGAATGGGAGAAAAATCGGACACAGCGGAAAAACGAGTGAGAGTGAATACGCGCCGGGAAGTCCTCGGCCTTTTGGACGGGGCGACCCGAACAAAGATTGAATGTTACCGCGTGTCCAAGGTTCCGCGAGGCCGTCGCAGCCTCAAGCGGGCTGCTTCAGGCCGCGACGGCCTGTATCTCCATCTCCGCTTCGTTTCCTTTTGCGGTGTTCTTGACTACCCGTTGTTCGTGGAGGCGATCCAGCCATATTTCCAGTCCCTGGGCATTGAGGTAGAGATCGGGCCGCAGCAGGTTGAGCGAGATTTCTTCGTTGAGCGCCCATTGCTGCCGGGCGCTTTCTTCGCGCACGAGTTCTTCCAGGCCGGAAAGAATTTCGGTATGGCGCGCAAGCCCTTTGCCGCGCGCGGCCTGTGCAATCGCTATCTGGGCGTGAATCATGCGGAACAGGTCGTTCGCCAGACGCTCAACGCCCATAACTTTGCCGTAGTGGGCGAGATACATTGCCTGCGGATTGTAGGCAAGCATGCGGGCGATGGACTCTGCCATCGAGACAGGGTCGAACTGTGGGGGTGAAGAGGACGGAAAAATGAACGAGCGTTTGCTGACATCAAATTCGCGGTACGAAATTCCAAAAGCATCGCCAGTAAAGAAGGCGTTCGCGATCTCGTCCCATACCACGATGTGATGCCGGGCATGGCCGGGTGCGTCGAGAAGCTTCAGTATACGGTCGCCGAGGGGCAATGCCATGCCATCTTGAGAAGGAATGATGCGCCCTTCATCCACAGGTGTCAGGCGGCCATACAGTCGGAAGGATTGCTCCGATCCCAAAGCCTTGATGGTTTTTTCCCAAAGCCTTGCCGGATGCGCCAGATGGCTTACGGCGCTCGGATGGATGACCGCGTGGGCGCGTGGCAGGGCGCACATCAGGCTGCCCACACCTCCGGCATGGTCCAGATGCAGATGGGTGGGAATCACCCATTCGACGGCTTCGGGCGCGATGTCCAGGCAGGCCAGCGCAGAGAGGATGTGCGGAACCGACGCATTGCTGCCGGTATCAATGATCGCTACGCGCCCATGGTCGACGACAAAGTAAACAGCGGCAACCCTTGGCTGGCCGCTGTAACCCGAATCAACGATATAAATGCCGTTGGACTGGCGAACGATGCCCCGCATGGGTTTCCCTCTTAGTGAGATTGTTTATTCCATACGATTATACGCTCGTCAACTCAGAATATCGTTTGGCATGACAGCGGAAAACGTATGATTGTCACGTTACTCTTCTGTTTTTGTTCATTGGTGGTCTTATTTCACATGTCGCCCAATTTTGATATCGAGGAGGGGGCAGGGTCGATCATGCTGAAAATGCGACCTATGTCTTGCCAGACAGGCAGACAATCTGTCAAAATGAAAAACTTTCCTTGCTCCACCGGATTTCGCATGCCGGGGGGCTTTACCCATCCATAAGGAGACCTGATGCGACATTATGAAATTGTGTTCATCGTGCACCCGGATCAATCCGAACAGGTGCCCGCGATGATTGAACGTTACAAGGGCATCGTTACCGCCCGTGGCGGCCAGGTGCACCGGCTCGAAGACTGGGGGCGGCGGCAAATGGCCTACCCGATCCAGAAGGTGCACAAGGCTCATTACGTGCTCATGAACATCGAGTGCGACGGAGAGGCGCTTGGCGAACTCGAACACGCGTTCAAGTTCAACGATGCCGTGCTGCGCCACCTCGTCATCAAGATGAAAAAGGCCGTTACCGTGCCTTCGCCGATGATGAAAGAGGAAAAATCGCGCGCTCTTGCCGATGCGCCTGTGGCGGACGGCGAAACCGAAACCGAAACCGAAACCGAAACCGCCTCTCCTGAGGCGATCGAGTCGTCCCCGGCCTGAGGTGTGCGCTGAACGAGCTGCGGTTGGTGGCGCGTATCGTGGAGGTTTCGGCCTTGCGGCGCACCCCGGCGGGCATCCCGGTCGTGTCCTGTGTGCTGGTGCATGAGTCCCGGCAAATCGAGGCAGGTATCGAACGCGAGGTGAAACTGGAACTCTCGGCAAAGGCCATTGGCGAACTGGCGCAAACGCTGTCCGCCACGGCTCCCGGAGCGAAGGTCTCGGTGACGGGGTTCATGGCAGCCAAAAGCGCGCGCAGCCGGTCTCCGGTACTGCACCTGAACAACATCGAATTCATGGAAGGAATCTGAAAATGGCTTTCAAGTCCAACAAGTTCAAGAAAAAGGAAGACCGCTCTGGTCGCGGTCTCTTCAAACGGCGCAAGTTCTGCCGCTTCACGGTGGAAAAGATCGAAGAGGTCGATTACAAGGATGTCGACATCCTCAAGGACTTCATCACCGAAAACGCCAAGATCATGCCGGCGCGCATCACCGGAACCAAGGCGGGCTATCAGCGCCAGTTGTCGGTAGCCGTCAAGCGCGCCCGTTTCCTGGCGCTCCTGCCTTACACCGACCTGCATCAATAAGGAGAGCGGACATGCAAATCATTCTGCTCGAAAAAGTAGGCAAGCTCGGTTCTCTGGGCGACGTGGTCAAGGTCAAGGACGGTTACGCCCGGAATTACCTGATTCCGCAAGGATTCGCCAAACGCGCCACTGCGGCCAACAAAGCAGAATTTGAGGCTCGCCGTGCCGACCTGGAACGTGCCCAGGCCGAAAAACTGACTGCTGCACAGGCGCTTGGGGCAAAGCTCGATGGGCTGATGGTTCAAATCACCCGCAAGGCAAGTATGGATGGACGCCTCTTCGGTTCGGTGAGCAATAACGATGTGGCCGATGCACTGGCGGCGCAGGGTTTCGAGATCGAGCGCTCGTCGATCCGCATGCCGGACGGTCATTTGAAGCAGGTCGGCGACGCGAAGATCGAAATCGCGCTGCACGCCGATGTCGTGGTGCCGGTCACCGTCTCGGTGCTTGGCGAGCAATAAGGCGCGCTCCACAATACCGCGCGACACAAAGGGCTGCCAAAGGCGGCCCTTTGTTTTTTAGAATCTCATTCTTTGCAGCCGTTCTGGAACCATCATGGCGACTTCTTCGCGCAATGCCCCGCCCCGCGACCCGCAAATGGCAGCGATCAAACTGCCGCCGCATTCGCTCGAAGCCGAACAATCGCTCATCGGCGGCCTGCTGCTCGATAACGCCGCCTGGGAGAAAATCGCCGACCTTGTCACCGGGGAAGATTTTTACCGCGACGACCATCGCCGCATCTACCAGCACATCACGAAGCTGATTGATGTCGGCAGGCCCGCTGATGTGGTGACGGTGTTTGAATCGCTGGAGAAAAGCGGTGAAGCGGAGCAGGCGGGCGGGCTTGCCTACCTGGCGGAAATTGCCGACAACACCCCCTCGGCGGCCAATATCCGCCGTTACGCGGAAATCGTCCATGAGCGCGCGATTCTGCGTAAGCTCGTTGCGGTGGGGGATGAAATCGCGGCGAGTGCGCTGGCACCATCCGGCAAGGACGCCAAGATACTGCTCGATGAAGCCGAAGCGCGGGTGTTTGAAATCGCCGAAGCGGGCGCGCGCCACGGCAGCGGATTCCAACTCATCCAGCCCCTTCTCAAGCAGGTCGTCGACCGTGTGCAGGAACTCTACGACCGCGACAATCCTTCGGAAGTCATCGGCATCCCCTCCGGATTCACCGATCTCGATGCAAAAACCTCAGGGTTGCAGCCTTCCGACATGCTGATTATCGCGGGTCGCCCGTCGATGGGAAAAACCAGTTTTGCCCTCAACATCGCCGAACACGTTGCGATAGAAAACCGGTTGCCGGTTGCGATTTTCTCGATGGAAATGCCTGGAAACCAACTGGCAACACGTTTCATCTCCTCAGTAGGGCGGATCGACATGCAGAAAATCCGCAATGGCCGCTTGAGCGACGATGACTGGCAACGGCTGACGATGGCAATGGGCAAACTCTATGAAGCGCCGATCTACATCGACGAGACGCCGGGCCTCAACCCCATCGACCTGCGCGCGCGCGCGCGAAGGCTTGCCCGTCAGTGCGGCCGCCTTGGCCTGATTGTGATCGACTATCTGCAACTGATGAACGGTACGCGCGAAACCGATAACCGCGCCACTGAACTGTCGGAAATATCGCGTTCGGTCAAGGCGCTTGCTAAAGAGTTGCATGTGCCGATCCTCGCCCTGTCGCAGCTCAACCGCAGCCTGGAGCAGCGCCCCAACAAACGCCCGGTCATGTCGGACTTGCGCGAATCGGGCGCAATCGAACAGGACGCGGACATCATCATGTTCATCTACCGGGATGAGGTCTACAATCCCGATTCCCAGGACAAGGGCACGGCGGAACTGATCATCGGCAAGCACCGCAACGGCCCGACCGGCATGGTGCGGATGACTTTCCTGGGCGAATACACGCGATTCGAGAACTTTGCCGGGGGCGGTTTCCAGTACGCCGAGTAAAATCTGCCGATCAAACCATGCAAACCATGTTTTCGCATCGCAGACTGATCGGGCTCTCCCTGGTGTTCCTGTTCCTCGTGATGCAGGCGCTCTGGCTCGTCCATCATTTCGGGCACGATCTGTCGTCGAACGCGCAAGGGGAGACGGCATGCGAGTTCTGCGTGGCCATGCACGGCATGGGGTCGGCCATTTCCAGCCAGGAACGCACGTTTGCCGTCGTCCCTTCGATTGACCATCAGCCCCGGTACGCATCGACCCTCCGCGTCGACGCGCAATTCATCCAGCCCCGGCAGCAGGGGCCACCCATCTTCTCCTGACCCGTTTCGAGGAATCTCCTGAAAGGGTTTCCTCGAATCCTCGTTGGTGACGCACGTCCATTACTTTGGCGTGTTGCGACTATCCATCGTTTCAGGAGCAGAAAAACATGCGAATCAGAAAGCTGGTTGTGGCTGGAGCTTGCATGTCCATGCTGGCTGCCTCGGTTCAGGCGGAAGAAACCTCTGAACACGCGCGGCTGGCCGCCGAGTTGGCTGCGCTACGCGAGCAGGTCGCGCAAATGCAGTCAATGTACGAGAGCCGCATCGCGGCGCTGGAAGAAAGATTGGCGGGTACGGTCAAAGTGGAATCGACCGATCAAACCGCCCCATCGTCGCAAACCGAATCACCGTCGACTCTCCAGGTATCTTCCCCGGCGAGCGCGAAAAGCGGCGCGTCTTCGTTCAATCCGGAAATTTCGCTGATTATTCAAGGGGCGTACACGAACCGCAAGAAAGTGGAAGAACGCCATATCGGCGGCTTCGTGAGCGCTGAAGGGCATTCTCACGACGAACACCGACACGGTAGCGACAAGCGCGGTTTCACCCTCGATCACACCGAACTTGTGTTTGCGGCCAACATCGACCCATATTGGAGAGGACAGGCTACGGTAGCTGTGCTCGACGGCGAGGCGGAACTGGAAGAAGCCTGGTTTCAGACTACGGCGCTGGGGCATGGAACCGGAATCAAGGCAGGGCGTTTCCGGTCGGGTATCGGTTATCTGAACGAACAGCACGCGCATCAATGGGATTTTTATGAACAGCCCTTGATGTACAAGGCGCTGTTCGGCGATCACGGCTATTCGCAGGACGGCTTGCAACTGAAATGGGTTGCGCCGCTCGATACCTTCGTCGAACTGGGCGCGGAAATTGGGCGAGGGCAGAATTTCCCTGGTGACGACCGCAACTTGAACGGAGCCAACAGCTATGCGCTGTTCGCCCATCTCGGCGGCGACATCGGCATATCGAACAGTTGGCGGGCGGGGCTCTCGTGGCTGCGTACCCGCGCGGGCGCACGCGAAAGCGATTTCGAGACGGAATACGGCATTGATGCAGAGGGCGCATTCAATGGACGCAGCCGGGTATGGATAGCCGACTTCGTCTACAAGTGGGCGCCGGATGGCAACCCCGCGCGGCGCAATTTCAAGTTCCAGGCCGAATACTTCCGCCGCTCGGAAAACGGAAACCTGGATGTGGACGATGGCCTTTACAGCAACTTGTGGCGCACGAGGCAATCCGGCTACTACCTCGCGGGCGTTTATCAATTCACGCCCAACTGGCGGGCTGGCCTGCGTTACGACCGCTTGAGCAGCGGGCGGCAATCCCTCGGAGATAACCCGGCGAAGATCGAAGTCATCCACTATCGCCCAAACCGCGTTTCGACGATGGTCGATTACAGTTGGAGCGAGTTTTCCCGCCTACGCCTGCAATGGTCGCGTGACCGCGCCATGCCGGGGCTGACCGACAACCAGGTGACGCTCCAATACATCATGAGCCTGGGCAGCCACGGCGCGCACAAATTCTGAGTCTGAGGAGAAACACGATGAAACGTATCCTGTCCCTGCTTCTCCTCCTGTGCGCCCTGCCTGCGGCGGCGGCCGTCAAAGTATTGGCGACCGTTCCGGAATGGGGGGCGCTTGCGCGGGAAATCGGCGGCGAGCGTGTCGATGTAATGGTCGCTACCAGCGCCATGCAAGACCCGCACCGCATCGAAGCGCGCCCCTCGCTGATTGCGCGCACCCGTACCGCAGACCTGGTCGTGGCCGCCGGAGCCGACCTGGAGGTCGGCTGGCTGCCCTTGTTATTGCGGGAATCGGGCAACCGCCGCGTCCAACCGGGGCAGCCTGGCTACCTGGAAGCTGCCTCGGTGGTGCAACTGCGTGACGTGCCACAGACCGTTGACCGCGCGATGGGCGACATCCACGCGGCGGGCGACCCGCATTTACATCTCGACCCGCGCAACATCCCGGTCGTTGCCGTGGCATTGTCCGAGCGTCTGGCGCAGATTGATCCTGCTGGAGCAACGGCCTACCGCGACAACCTTGACCGTTTCATTGGGCGTTGGCGCGATGCAATGACACGATGGGAGACGGAAAGCGCCAGTCTCAAGGGTTGCGCTTTTCTGCAAGCGCATCGCTCATTCGGCTACCTCGCGCACTGGTTGGGGATGGAAAATCGCGGGGAACTGGAACCCAAACCCGGCATCGAACCGGGCAGCGCCCACCTGAGCCGCATCGTGGCGAACCAGCAAAACGCGCCTGCTGCCATGATTCTGCGCGCAGCCTATCAAAGCGAAATGGCCGGGAAATGGGTGAGCGAGCGTACCGGCATCCCGCTCGTCACACTGCCCTTCACTGTGGGAGGAACGCCGCAGGCCACAGATTTGTTCGGCCTTTTCGACGATACCCTGGTGCGGCTCAAAAGCGCCGTGAAGCGGCCATGAAACTGCTGGAAGCCCGACAACTCGCTACTGGCTGGCAACGTCCGGCGCATCACCCGCTCAGTTTCATCGTGAAGCGCGGCGAGATCCTCGCCCTGACCGGCCCGAACGGCGCTGGCAAAAGCACTTTGTTGACGGCACTGGCCGGAAGCGGCGCACAGATTTTTTCCGGGCATCTCCGGCGCGATCCTGCAATCCGTGTCGGTTTTCTGTCTCAACACCCGCCGTTGATAGAAGGGCTGCCCCTTACCGGCGCGGAATTGCTGGCACTGACCGGTGCCAGCCCGGACGGGTTGCCTCCGTGGCTGGCTGCCAGCCTCAACCGGCGACTGGATAAACTCTCCGGTGGACAAAAGCAATTCCTGGCGCTCTGGTCGATCCTGCAAGCAAGCGCCGATCTTCTGCTGCTGGACGAACCCGGCAATCACTTGGACAAGGCCGGGCTTGCCCTCCTGCCGAGCGCCCTGCGCGCACGGGCGGGGCAAAACGTTGGTATCGTCCTGGTCAGCCATGACGCAAAATTGACCCAGGACTGCTGCGACCAACTGGTAAACGTGGAACCCTGCGATGACTGAATGGCTCCCGCAACTCGAACTTTTCTGGCGTCCTGCCCTCACCGGCGCATTGCTGGCAATTTTGCTTCCGCTCCTTGGCCTCACCCTGCGCTTGCGCCATGAATACTGGGCGGCGCTTGCTTACGGGCAAGTCGGCGCAGCGGGTGCCCTCGGTGCGTTGGTATTCGGATACCCGCCCCTCTTGGGCGGGCTTGCTGCCAGCCTTGCCGCCGCCATCGCAAAACATCCATTGGAAAAGCGCCTGCTGACAACGGGACTCTTTCCCTTGCTGTTCGTCCTCGGCTGGAGCGTCTGCCAGTTACTGACAGCCAATCTGCCAGGGGTGGAGCGCCCTGGTGCGGCGCTCTTCGAGGGGCAACTGTATTTTGCGGGGGTGGAAATGCTGGTCGGCGCGGCTCTGGCGCTCGTCGTTGGGGGAATTTTCCTGTGGCGTAAGGGCGCTGATTTACTGCTGGCGCACCTGTATCCGGCACACTTTCACGCGCAGGGGCGCCCCCTCTGGCCGGTACGGATCGGGTTCGACCTGCTGGTCGCGGCAGTGCTTGCCCTGGCTGTGATGAGCCTGGGCGTCATGGGCGCCTTCGCGCTGATTTTCATCCCTCCCTGGCTCGTCTGCGCGTTTTCGCCCAGTTGGCGCGTCGCCCTCATTGCCGCGCCCATCCTCTCCTTTCTGGCCTACGCGCTGGCATTCGCGATTGCCTTGACCCACGATCAACCTTTCGGCTCAATGCTGGCGCTCGTGCTGTGCGTGACGGCGTTGTGTCTGCTGGTTTCGGTGCTTGTTCGGGGCGGCGGCGCCCTGTGTTCTGCGGGAACAGTGGGGGGTTCCGAGGAGTAGAAGTTTGGCTCCTCGGCCTGGCCGGTTTGCG